>NZ_AP048537.1:590000-1285000 GCF_059699065.1 Labrys sp. ALF-8 | reverse complement strand
CCGGGCGAATTTTGGTTTGGACCTCGCGAGAGGGCCGGATCGGAAGGAGCCCATTGCGTATCGCACTCAAATCTTGGAGGCGATGCGAGCCGGATGGATGGTGAAGCAAGATGGTCTTTCTAATCATATTCATGGAATGGACGCCGCGCAGGCAGCCATTCCTGGACTTCGATGTCCGGTGAGTATCGATAATGAGAGCGATCAAGCGTCTTAAGGGCATTCGGTGGATGCCTTGGCACTGAGAGGCGATGAAGGACGTGGTACGCTGCGAAAAGTTCTGGGGAGCTGCGAACAAGCTTTGATCCAGAAATATCCGAATGGGGAAACCCACTTCCGACAATTGTTATTTTGGGAACGTGGTGAGGGCGACCTTGCTGCGGTTCTGGACTAACAATTGTCAAAAGGAAGTACTTTATCCCTGAATACATAGGGGATTAAGAGCGAACCCGGGGAACTGAAACATCTAAGTACCCGGAGGAAAGGACATCAACCGAGACTCCGTTAGTAGTGGCGAGCGAACGCGGACCAGGCCAGTGCTCTTGATTGAGTTAGCAAAAGCAGATGGAAAGCTGCACATCAGTGGGTGATAGTCCCGTATGCGACGATGATATCGAGAGACATGAGTAGGGCGGGGCACGTGAAACCCTGTCTGAACGTGGGGGGACCACCCTCCAAGCCTAAGTACTCCTCAGTGACCGATAGCGAACCAGTACCGTGAGGGAAAGGTGAAAAGATCCCCGACGAGGGGAGTGAAACAGATCCTGAAACCGGATGCCTACAAACAGGTGGAGCCTGCAATGGTAACACCGTACCTTTTGTATAATGGGCCAGCGACTTAGTGAGACGGGCAAGCTTAAGCCGATAGGTGTAGGCGCAGCGAAAGCGAGTCTGAACAGGGCGTTCAGTCCGTCTTATTAGACCCGAAACCGATGTGATCTAGCCATGAGCAGGTTGAAGGTGGGGTAACACCCACTGGAGGACCGAACCGGTGTCTGTTGAAAAAGCCTCGGATGACTTGTGGCTAGGGGTGAAAGGCCAATCAAACTCGGAAATAGCTGGTTCTCCGCGAAAACTATTTAGGTAGTGCGTCGCACGAATGTTCCAGGGGGTAGAGCACTGGATGGGCTAGGGGGTCTTACCGACCTACCAAACCTAACCAAACTCCGAATACCTGGAAACACTATGCGGCAGACAGACGGCGGGTGCTAACGTCCGTCGTCGAGAGGGAAAAAACCCTGACCACCAGCTAAGGCCCCTAATTCGTGGCTAAGTGGTAAAGGATGTGAGGATCCCATAACAACCAGGAGGTTGGCTTAGAAGCAGCCATCCTTTAAAGAAAGCGTAACAGCTCACTGGTCTAAACAAGGGTCTTTGCGCCGAAAATGTAACGGGGCTCAAGCCACGAGCCGAAGCTGTGGGCGCAGCAATGCGCGGTAGCGGAGCGTTCCATAGGCCTGTGAAGGGTGATCCGTGAGGACGCCTGGAGGTATTGGAAGTGCGAATGCTGGCATGAGTAACGACAAACAGTGTGAGAGACACTGTCGCCGAAAGTCCAAGGGTTCCTGCGTAAAGTTAATCTGCGCAGGGTTAGTCGGCCCCTAAGGCGAGGCTGAAAAGCGTAGTCGATGGGAACAAGGTGAATATTCCTTGACCAGTGGGTAGTGACGGATCTCTTCCGTGGTGTGTTCTTATTGGATTGAGCATGCCATCACGAGGTTCCAGGAAATAGCTCCCACATGAGACCGTACCCGAAACCGACACAGGTGGACTGGTAGAGTATACCAAGGCGCTTGAGAGAACTATGCTGAAGGAACTCGGCAATTTGCCTCCGTAACTTCGGGATAAGGAGGCCTCGTTTGTGGGCAACCACGGGCGAGGGGCACAAACTAGGGGGTGGCGACTGTTTAACAAAAACACAGGGCTCTGCTAAGCCGCAAGGCGACGTATAGGGTCTGACGCCTGCCCGGTGCCGGAAGGTTAAGAGGAGAGGTGCAAGCTTTGAATCGAAGCCCCGGTAAACGGCGGCCGTAACTATAACGGTCCTAAGGTAGCGAAATTCCTTGTCGGGTAAGTTCCGACCTGCACGAATGGCGTAACGATCTCCCCGCTGTCTCCAGCATAGACTCAGTGAAATTGAATTCCCCGTGAAGATGCGGGGTACCTGCGCTTAGACGGAAAGACCCCGTGCACCTTTACTATAACTTTACACTGGCATTCGTGCTTGCATGTGTAGGATAGGTGGTAGGCTTTGAAGCCGAGGCGCCAGCCTTGGTGGAGCCACCCTTGAAATACCACCCTTACGATCATGGATGTCTAACCGCGACCCGTCATCCGGGCCCGGGACAGTGTATGGTGGGTAGTTTGACTGGGGCGGTCGCCTCCCAAAGAGTAACGGAGGCGTGCGACGGTGGGCTCAGAGCGGTCGGAAATCGCTCGTCGAGTGCAATGGCATAAGCCCGCCTGACTGCGAGACTGACAAGTCGAGCAGAGACGAAAGTCGGCCATAGTGATCCGGTGGTCCGTTGTGGAACGGCCATCGCTCAACGAATAAAAGGTACGCCGGGGATAACAGGCTGATGATTCCCAAGAGTCCATATCGACGGAATCGTTTGGCACCTCGATGTCGACTCATCACATCCTGGGGCTGGAGAAGGTCCCAAGGGTTCGGCTGTTCGCCGATTAAAGTGGTACGTGAGTTGGGTTCAAAACGTCGTGAGACAGTTTGGTCCCTATCTGGCGTGGGCGTAGGAGAATTGAGAGGATCTGTCCTTAGTACGAGAGGACCGGGATGGACGTACCTCTGGTGGACCTGTTGTGGCGCCAGCCGCAGTGCAGGGTAGCTATGTACGGTCGGGATAACCGCTGAAGGCATCTAAGCGGGAAACCCACCTCAAGATGAGTTCTCCCTCGAAAGCCGTGGTAGACCACCACGTTGATAGGCCGGGTGTGGAAGCGGAGTGATCCGTGCAGCTTACCGGTACTAATAGCTTGATCGGCTTGATCGCTCTCATTTATCGATACTCACACAATGTGAGACAAAGTGACCTTATCGCGGCATGAAACCATGTCGATGCGGTCACGCGTAACGATCCCTTCGGGATCGCAAGGACCATCTTATGCGCTTCTCGTGACAGACCCTGCGGGCAACCCCCGCGGAGTTGTCACTGCGCATTGTCGACGGTTTGCAGATGCAAATCGCGACGGCTTCAATTGTCTTTCGCCGGCCTGGTGGCACTAGCGAGGAGCCTCAACCCGATCCCATCCCGAACTCGGCCGTTAAACTCCTCAGCGCCGATGGTACTATGTCTCAAGACCTGGGAGAGTAGGTCGTTGCCAGGCCTGCCAAAGACAATCTCGCATCACCATGAAAACAAACAACCAAACCCTTCGGACACAATGTCCGGTCACTTGCGCAAAACTCGACGACGCCACCGCGGCGTAACAAGCGCGTCCTTCGTCCCGACGCCCGTCAAGCACAGCGCACATTACCTCAACGCGGGGTGGAGCAGCCCGGTAGCTCGTCAGGCTCATAACCTGAAGGCCGCAGGTTCAAATCCTGCCCCCGCAACCAACGTTCCCTGCAAAAAACCCCCGCCCCCAAAATGGCGGGGGTTTTTGCGTTTGCGCGGCGCCAATTGGGAGATGCTCGCGGGGACCTCACGGAGCCGCGCCGATCAGATCCTCCAAGGTGATATCCGATACGCCGTCTTCAACGAAGGCACGGAGACCTGGGACCAGCGCGCGTACGACATGGACGTCCTCGACGGGGCCTGGCAAATCGAAGAGATAGATGTCCGGATATCCGGCATCCCTGAGCTTGCTCGCGACGATGTCGAGTTGCGCCCCGGAAGTGAGCATCCCGGTTCGCTGGGACGAGGGGGGACTGTAGCGAGCGGCGAATTCCGAAAGAAACTCCCCAAGGGGATCGGCGGGACGCAAAATGGCCTCGATCACCGAGTAGTGACCTGATTCCATATCGTCCCGCGAACCGGCAATATAGGTGAGGCGCGATTGCACGGCCTCGAGAAGTGCCGCCAGGGTCGCGGCGCCGGCATCCAGCCGGCAGGCTTCGCCGCCGGAAAAACGTTCGCCGCTGCCATTCCGCTCCAATACCGGCCGCGTGATCACCGCGGTTACGACCGGCAAGCCGATACGATTGGATTTGTTGAAGAAACGCGGCTCGAGGCCTGCGCTCCGCACCTTGTCCATCGCCTCGTCCAACCCCGGATGTACGCCGGCCTCCCATCGCAGTTCCCGTGCCGTGTAGCTGAGATGGCCGAATGCATCGGACAGCGTGGTGGCGTCGTGTTCCACGAGTTCCAGCACGGCAGCGAGAGAGGCAAACTCGATATCCGGCCCAGCTGCGAGTCCAACGGAGCTGATGCTGAATGCCTCGCGGTCCCAGGGAAACTCCTCGCGCATGTCGAGGCCGACCAACTCATAGGGCGCAAAGACCGGCTCCTGGCTGCCATAGGCGATGCCGCGTACCCAGGCGCGCTGTGCCGCGTCGTCAAAGGCGTCCTGCCGGAACCGAACGAGATCGTGCAGCGGCACCAGCTGCCGGCCGCGGGCCAGCATTTCCTCCGGCGTGCCGAACTCAGCGACCAGGGGTCTGGTCTGCTCGGCCAGGGCTCCTTCCGCTGCTTCCATGATGGCGGAGATACGAGCCTGCTCATGTGTCAAGCCCTTGCCCTGGCTCACGACGACGGAACGGGAATTCGGCCGCGTGGCGAACCAGACGGGGATGCCGATCGTATCGAGATCGGTGAGATCGCCAATCCGGGTGATGCCGAAGGGGGCGAGGGGTGGGTGACCTGACTTCACGCTCGCTTTCCAGCAATTGGGCAGGCAGCGCGCCGTCGTGGCTCCACCACGGAGTCTGCCGATCCAGCATCATGATATCTGCCGACTATTCGATGACCCTCGCCATCAAATGGGCCATCTCGGTCTCGTTTTCTGCCGTCAGGCCTTCGATAACGCTTCGCCGATAGGCATCCGGCCGGTTCTGGCTGAGCTTCCATTTGCCTTCGATGCTGGTGATGGCGATTTCCAGTCCGATGATGCCCTTCATCTGTCCTTTTATGAAGGATTCCGGTGCTCCTTCGACCCGCCAAGGGGTAGGGCGGTCGCCTTCGACGAGATCGGTCAGTGCCGAGACATGGTTGCGCAGCCATCTGGAGCTTTCAGTGGTCTTCAGGCGGCCATGGACATGAACTGTGGCATAGTTCCAGGTGGGGACTGCCTTGCCGCCTTCCGTCCTGGCGACATACCAGCTGGGAGTGATGTAATGCATGGGGCCTTGGAATACCGCCAGGATTTCATAGGCGCGATCATGGTCGACGGCCATGTTGTTGTTGCGGTTGATATGTCCCTGCAGCACGCCCTTGCGGCCTTTGCCGGCGATCAGGAACAGGGGAATGTGATTGGCTTCGAGGCGCCCATGCGCATTGGTGACGACCGTCGCAAGCGGATGATCACGCATCAGCGCGTGGAGCACCTCCACGCGCTCTTCCCGGAAATATCGAGGATTGAACATACCGACCACCTCATACTTCCAAAAAAGAAGGCAAAACCTAGTTTCGCTCCGGCCTAGCAGGCAAAATCGTCAGCGTTGCCGTCATCCAACAGAACGGCGTCCTGAAGATTGTTGCCGGTTCTCTGGGTCAGATAGCACAGCGCCATCTTCAGGGAACGGTTCCTCGCCCGGGTGGCCTCGATGGCGGTGGTCGACATGCTCGTCCCGAAGGAGAATTCCAGATTGCTCAGCCCCACACCGGCCTGGGCGAGCGAGGCAATGCCACTGATGTTCTCAGGTTCGAGTTTGGCTCCCTCGCCATGGGCAGCGCGGTGATCCCCGATCACCCGCCAGCACAATGCGGCAACAGCCGCATAGCCGTCGCAATTGTTCTCCTTTCCATAGCGACGGACTTCCTTGTCAGGGATGCGCACAATACGAATGGGATTGATCTTGATAAGAAATATCCCAACGCCCTTGTCGCCGATAACGTATATGTGATCCCGATCTCGCCGCGGTCCAGCCATCAGATCCTCTCTCCTTCCACGGAAGCTTCCGAGTTCCCTCTCCTTGAACCGAACTTGTTCTTCTATGATATGCCGGCGACCTTCAGGCCCCGGGAAATCACTTCCTTCATGATCCCTCTCCTGTCCGGTATGAGTTTAACGACATCCGATATGGTAATGCCAGGGTAGGTTTCCTTCAGGCGCGCACCGTAGGTCCTGGCTTTATCCTTGTTGCCAAGATTGCCATGGCAAATGGCAAGTAGCCTCAAGACCGGCTGGTCGCTTTGCATTTTATTGCACAAGTCGATTGCCGTGGCGAAGTCATGCCGAAAATAGGCGATCGTCGCGCCGCCCCACCAATAGCGATCGGGTGGAAAGGGATTGAGTTCGAGCGCGCGCTGGAACCTTTCCCAGCCAGCGTCCGGCTGACCCATATGGGCCAGGCAATCGCCATGGGATTCCAACAGGTCCGCTGAATGCGGATTGAGCGTCTCGGCTTCCAGAAACTGCTCCGCCGCCTTGTCATAGTCGCGCTGATGCAGAGCGACGACCGCAGACATCCAATAGCCAATGCTGCTGCCGGCATCCATCTCGATTGCAGCCTCGGCCTCATATCGGGCTTGCATCAGGAGGGCAGGGTCGTTCGCACCGAGCATGAGCCATTCCAGATGGAGAGCATTGGCAATGGCTCCTCTGGCTGCGGCAAAATACTTGTCGAGGGAGGCTGCCTTCTGGAACTCCACTCGTGCGCGCCGCAGTTTCGGCAGGTCGCAGTTCTTGAAGAAGACCTGGCCCTCGAGGTAGTGCCGATAGGCCATCGGGGCCGGATTCGTTCGCATGCGATCGAGTTGATCCCGCTCGATCTCGCTCACGAGCGTGATCGCGATGCGGCGTGAGATCATACGGAAGGCGACGGACAATTCCTCCGGCGCCACTCTGTATTCCGCGGCCCAAATGATCTCATTGCTGGGATGACGGGTCAGGCGCAAGGCCATCTGCTCGCCGCCCGGCACGAGATAGCCGGAGATCAGATAGCCGGATCGCAGCGCCGCCAGTTTTCCACGATCGTCCGAGGCGGCTACATCGAAACTGCTGTGAGGGGCGGTCACCACAAAAGTGCTGTGGCGGGAGAGATCGTTGGCGACGTCCTCGATGAGCATGCGGTGGAGAGGATGCAGCGCCTCGCCCGGCCGCGGAAGCGGCGGGAACAGCGACACCCGCGGCAGGTTGCGCAAATCCGTGATGTGCGCTGTTTTTCTGCTATCGCTTGGCGTCTCGGACTGGGCCACGACCTGGAGCCGGGGCCGAGGGGTGTTCGCGAGGATACGCCGCATGGCGGCCGCCGTTTCCGTCCTTGGCTCCGAATCCCGCTCATGTCGCAGCATCCGCTTGAGCGCTTCGAAGATGCGGCTCGCCTCCTTGACATCGCCGACGCGACCATGCGCCTCCATCAAGACCTGGAAGGTCTCCTCGCGGTCCGGTTCCAGCATAAGCATGCGTTCGCCGATCTCGTCGATATGGGCTTTCTGGGCGTGGGCGAACTGCGTCATCTCCATGAGCGCATCGCTGGACAGGGCGAGAACCTGCCTGCGAAATCGTTCGCGCTCGGTGCGGAGCCATTGCGAAAGCTCCGACCCGCCGGGATCGAGGGTGTCCAGAAGATCTCCGCCCGCCAGGCGGATGGCGGCCATGCGCTCCGCCAGCATCTGAGACCTGCGGCCGAGCATGATGTTGGCGAGATCACTGCGGGCGGCGGCCGGGCCGGCCGCCAGATTGGGACCCCGCACCTCGATCAAGGACTCTTCGAGAGGCCAGAAGCGATTGATCCGGGTCAGCAGTTGTCGAAGGTTGGTCAGCGCCTTTTCTTCTGGCGCATCTTCCCAAAGCAGCGTCGCAATCGTCTGCCGGCTCATATGCTTGCTGTCGGCAAGCAGTAACATGGCGATGAGGATATATCCCTTGCCGGGAAACACGCCCTCCATCGGCTTGGCCACGTGCGGCACACCCACCAAATGAAGAACTATGTCAGGCTCGGCGTCCATCGGCCTTCTTTGCCTCGAGAGGCTGGCCCAGCGGCCCAACCATGCTGTCGTGTCTCGCCAGGCTCAATACGATTTCCATACAAAGTTCGCTTGTTCGTATGAGAGCGTTCGGACTGGCCTCGATAGTTGTGCTTTATTTAGTGATGGTTTGCCAAGCGCATCCAAGTCAACAGGTGTGAGGCGCGTCTCGAGCGCGAGTCACGCTGGAATCACGGAAAGTGACGCGTACGATCCGGTGGCTTGAGGTGGCCCGCGGGGAGAGAAGGGGTCGATCATCGCCGCCCCGATATCGTCTTTCCAGATCCGCCGGGCTATTGATGATGCGAGACCCTGTCGAGACCTCGCTCGCTTCATGACACAGAGAAAGCCCGCAAACGCCCTCGAGGTCCTCGCCGCGGCCGTGGAGCCGATCAGCATAGGCATTCTTCTCCTGCGGAATTTTCCCTTCATGACCTTCGGCGCCGCGCTCGATCCGCTGCGCCAGGCCAATCGGCTCGCCGGCCGGCAGATCTTCAGGTGGACGCTGATCTCGATGGACGGCGACGGCGTCATGGCAAGCGCCGGGGTCATCATGCCGGTGGACTGCTCGATCGAGACGATGCCCCATTGCGACATGGTCATCCTTTGCGCAGGCCTGGATCATGTCAGTCACTACAGTGCCAGGCTGTTCGCCTGGTTGCGCCGGCTCCATCGGCAGGGATGCGTGCTCGGTGCCATCAGCACCGCGCCATTCCTGCTGGCGCAGGCAGGCCTGCTGGATGGGAGGCGGTGTGCCGTTCATTGGGAACTGCTGCCGCTGTTCCAGGAGGAGTTTCCCGACTGCATCGTCACCAACGAAATCTTCGCCGTCGACGGCCTGTTCATCACGTCCTCTGGCGGCACGGTTACGCTGGACATGATGCTCTATATCGTCGCGGCCTGTCGCGGACGGCCGCTGGCTGCCGCGATATCCGACCAGTTCAACCATCCGGAGATCCGGCAGCAGCACGATTTCCAGCGCATGAAGCCACAATCGCGCTTTTCCATCCGCCATGCCAAGCTGGCGGAGGTGATCACCGCGATGGAAGACAGCATCGAGAATCCGGTAGACCTGCAGGTGCTGGCACGCCGCGTGCATCTGTCCACGCGCCAGATGGAGCGCCTCTTTCTCCTGCACCTGGGCAAGACGCCGTCCGCCTTCTACACGGGACTGCGCATGGCGCGGGCCCGGGATCTCATCCTGCAGACGGACCTGTCGATCGCGACCGTCGCGCAGATCTGCGGATACATGTCGACGACGCATTTTTCCCGAACCTACCGGACGCATTTCGGCATGACTCCCCGGGCCATGCGCATCGAGGGCATACTGCCGCGAAATTGAGCACGCCAGCTGTTTGAGCAAATTTGTCGCGATCATGTCGCGTATTGTAGGCCAAATGTCGTATTAGTACGTTTCCTCATCCCTGGAAGCGACCTAGTTCTAATTCATGTGACGATCCTGCTTCGACATTTTCAGGCGGATTGTCCTGTACCGGCGAAGAATAGAATTAGAAAAAACTCAAGAAAATGCGCACCCGGAAGAAGGAGCGCAGGCACTTGAAACATAAATCCAGAATATTCCATCCAAGATGGGGGTCATCCCGTGACGAAGAACCTGCATCCACATATTCCGACATTGGTCGATGAACTCAAGGCTGGACAGGTCGGCCGCAGGCAGTTCCTGCGCGTGGCGACACTGCTGGGCCTTTCCGTGACGCTCGCCTACGAGGCGCTCGGCGAGATCGATCCTATCTCGACCGCCCAGGCGCAGGAGATGCCCAAGGGCGGCAACCTGCGCATCGGCATGCGCTGCATGGAGATCAAGAGCCCGCATCTGGCTGATTTTGCAGAGCGATCCAACGTCATCCGGCAGGTTTGCGAATATCTCACCTTTACGGGACGCGACAACATCACCCGCCCCTATCTGCTCGAGAAGTGGGAGGCGAGCGACGATCTCAAGACCTGGACGCTCCATATCCGCAAGGACGTCAAATGGCATAGCGGCCGCCCCCTGACCGCGGACGACGTGATCTGGAATCTGAAGCGAGTCAGCGATCCGGCCGTCGGCTCGTCCGTTCTCGGCCTGTTTACCGGCTATCTCGTGGAAGAATACGAAACCGGCGAGAAGGACAAGGATGGCAAGCCCAAGAAGTCCAGCCGCCTGTGGTCGGACAAGGCCATCGAGAAGGTTGACGACCATACGGTGCGCCTGAACGCCTTCGCGCCCCAGATCGCGGTGCCCGAGCATCTTTTCCATTATCCCATGTTCATCATCGATCCCGCCGAGAACGGCGTGTTCGGTCCCGGTTCCAATGGCACCGGCCCCTTCGAACTCGTGGAGTTCACCGTGGGCAAGGGCGCCAAGTACAAGGCCCGCAAGGACTACTGGGGGGACGGCCCGTTCCTCGACACCTTCGAGTTCGTCGATCTCGGCGACAATCCCGGTGCGCAGATCGCCGCCATCGCCTCGCGCCAGGTCGATGGCCTGTCGGAGGCGGACGCGGTGCAGATCAACGCCATGAAGAACTTCCCGCACGTGGCGGTGCACAAGGTCGATACGACGCAGACGGCCGTCGCCCGCATGCATCCCGACCAGAAGCCGTTCGACGACAAGCGCGTGCGCCAGGCGATGCGCCTTGCCGTCGATCACGACAAGGTCATCCAGACGGTGCTGCTCGGGGCCGGTACCCCTGCCGAGGATCACCACGTCGCCCCGACGCACCCCGAATATGCGGCGCTGCCGAAATACGGCAAGGACGTCGAGAAGGCCAAGAAGCTGCTCGCGGACGCCGGCTATCCGGACGGCTTCGAGGTGGACATGGTGACACGCCCCGATCCGATCTGGGAACTCAACACCGTCCAGGTCCTTGCCGAGCAATTCAAGGACATCGGCGTCAAGATCAACATCAAGGCCTTGCCCAGCGCCCAGTATTGGGACGTGTGGACCACGGTGCCGTTCAGCCTCACCGCCTGGGGCCACCGCCCTCTCGGCGTCATGACGCTGTCGCTCGCCTATCGCTCCAACGCGGCGTGGAACGAGTCCCGCTATTCCAATCCGGAGTTCGACAAGCTGCTGACACAGGCCGAGGGCATCCTCGATCCCAAGCAGCGCAGCGTGGTAATGGCCAAGATCGAGGCCATCATGCAGGATGACGGGCCCATCGTTCAGCCGTTCTGGCGCGTTTTCTCGACGGTGATGGACAAGAAGGTGGTAGGCTTCAAGCTGCATCCCTCGCAGTATATCTTCGCCAACGAATGCGCGGTGGCATCGGCCTGACCCCGGAGGCCCGCCGACGCGCGGGCCTGCTTCCGGATCCCAGTCGGAGGCAGGCCCCGAAATTCCTTTCCGTCAATCTTGGCCGGCGGCATCGCCCGAACCGGATATCGGCTTGTTCTATGGTTTCCTTTCTCGTCCGACGCCTGATCATGATGATACTCACCATGCTGGTGGCATCCTTCGTGGTCTTCGCCGTCTCCGAATTCACGCCGGGGAGCGTCGCCAGGAAATCGCTCGGGCCGTTCGCGACCCAGCAGCAGGTGGACATCCTGACGGAGCGCCTGAAGGCGAACGATCCCCTGCCGGTCCGTTATACGCGCTGGCTGGGCGTCCTCGTCGGCGCCATTCCGGATCCACTCCAGGATCCCGCCAGCGGTCTCAACTTCACCGATCCGCGCGGAGCGCGCTATTTCGGCAATTTCGGATATTCGACGCTCTATAAATTGCCGGTCAACGACGTGATCTGGGATCGGCTCGGCAACACCGCCATCCTGGCGGGACTGGCCTTCGCCTTCATCGTGCCGTTGTCGATCGTGTTCGGCGTGCTCTCCGGCCTGAAGGAGGGAGGAGCGCTGGATCGCACCTTGTCCGTGATCTCCATCACCTTTACCTCGATACCCGAATTTGCCTCCGGTGTGTTCCTCGTCACCCTGTTCGTCATCCTCTGGCCGCTCCTCCCGGGCACGAGCCCAATGGACACCAGCGGCGGGTGGTCGGTCGCCTCGCAGCTCGTCCTGCCGGTCGCCGTGCTCGTCATCTACGATTTCGGCTATGTGGCCCGCATGATCCGCGTCTCGATGATCGAGGTGATGGAGAAGCCCTATATCCGCACTGCCATCCTCAAGGGGCTCAGCCCGCGCCAGGTCATCCTCGGCCATGCCCTGCGCAACGCGATGATCGCGCCCTTCACCGTCCTGCTGCTGCAGCTCAACTTCCTGATCAGCGGCGTGGTCGTCACGGAACTCGTCTTCGCCTATCCCGGTTTCGGCCGCATGCTGCTCGAGGCGAGCCTGTTCGGAGACATCTCCACGGTGGAGGCGGCCACGCTCGTAACCGTCGCCGTCGCCATCGTCACCCAGTTCCTGGGGGACCTCGGCTACATGGCCCTCAATCCGCGCATCAGGGTGAAGTGAGCCATGGCTTCCGATCGCATCGAAACACTTGCCGGAAGCCAGGGCAGGCCAGTTCGCAGGACGAGCAACTGGCTCAGGATCCTTCGCTCCCGCACGGCCGTCGTCGGCCTCGTGCTGATCCTGCTCTGGATCCTGCTGGCCGTCCTCGCACCCGTCCTGCCCCTTCCGTCGCCGACCGACCAGGACGTCATGGCTATCGCCGATCCCACGCCTTCCGCAGCCCATTGGCTCGGCACCGACATCCTCGGGCGCGACATCCTCTCCCGCCTGATCTTCGGAGCGCGGACGGTGCTGGTGGTGGCGCCGCTCTCCGTCGCCGTCGCCATGACGGTGGGCATCGTCATCGGCATGCTCTCGGGCTATTTCGGCGGCATCGTCGATACGCTGGTCAGCCGCCTGTCGGATGTGATCCTCGCCTTTCCGGTACTGGTGCTCTACGTGATCCTGATCGCCAATATCGGCCCGTCTGTCCTCAACATCATCATCGCCACCACCATCGCTTCGGCACCGGGCATCGGACGCATCGTGCGAGGCCTCGTGCTGGACCTCAAGGAGCGCGAATACGTGGCCGCGGCCCGCCTCCGGGCGGAGAGCACGCTCTACATCATGGTGGTGGAACTGCTGCCCAATTGCCGGGGACCTCTCATCGTCGATGCCTGCCTGCGCCTCGGCTACACCATCATCACCATCGGTATTCTCGGCTTCCTCGGGCTCGGCCTGCCGCCGCCAAATCCCGACTGGGGCGGCATGGTGCGCGAGACCACAACCGTCATCAGTGTGTGGCCGCTGATGTCGGTCGCGCCGTCGATCGCCATCGTCAGCCTCGTGCTCGGCTTCAATCTCCTGGCCGACGGCATGCGGGAGGCCTTCAAGCCATGACAGTCCAGGAACAGCTTCAACCGGCCACTGCGTCAGGCGGCCCCCTGCTGGAAGTCCGCAACCTGCGCATCGAGTTCAGGGGGCGCGACGAGACGGTGCTCGCGGTGCCCGACGTTTCCCTTCATATCGCCCCGGGGGGGGCCTATGGCCTGGTGGGCGAATCCGGCTGCGGCAAGACGACCACGGCCATGGCGGTGATGGGTTACCTCGGCGCCAATGGCCGCGTGACGGCGGGTAGCATCCGCTTCGAAGGGCGCGAACTCGTCGGCGCCGGGCCCGAGGTGCTGCGCTCGATCCGCGGGCGGCGGATCGCCATGGTCTACCAGGAACCGATGAGCGCTCTCAATCCAGTGAAGACCATCGGCGCCCAGCTCGCAGAAGTGCCGATGCGCCACCTCGGCGCAGGCAGGGGCGAGGCCATGGACATGGCGGCCGCGATGATCGAGGACGTCCGCCTGCCGGATCCGCGCGACATCCTCAGGCGTTATCCTCATCAGCTGTCGGGCGGCCAGCAGCAGCGCATCGTCATCGCCATGGCCCTGCTTGCGCGGCCGGCACTGCTGCTGCTGGACGAGCCCACGACCGGCCTCGACGTGACCGTCGAAGCTGCGGTTCTCGACCTCATCAGCGACCTGCGCCATCGCTACGGCACCAGTCTCCTCTATATTTCCCACAATCTTGGCCTGATCGCCGCGACGTGCGACCGCGTCGGCATCATGTATTCGGGCGAGATCGTCGAGGAGGCGCCGACCGCCGAGCTCTTCCGGCATCCGCGCCACCCCTATGCGCAGGGGTTGCTGGGCTGCATTCCCGATATCCTTACCGACAAGCGTTCGCGCGCCCTCATGCCGATCCAGGGGCAGATTCCCATGCCGCAGGAGCGCCCGCAAGGCTGCTTCTTCGGTCCGCGCTGCGATCATTTCCTGGCGTCGCGCTGCGGCGCAGAGGCGGTCCCCCTGCAGGAGGCCGGCGTGCAGGGACACACCGTGCGCTGCGTGCGCTGGAACGAGATCGAGCCGCCTCGGCCAGCCGGTCATGACGACGGTTCCACGATCGCCGCACCGCAAAGCGCGCTCGATGTGGACGACGTCACCAAGCTCTATGCCCTCGGCCGGGGCGCCTCACGAACCGTCGTGGCCAACGAGGCGATCTCGCTGAAGGCGGGCAGGGGCGAGATCCTTGCTCTGGTCGGCGAGTCGGGCTGCGGGAAGTCGAGCCTCGCCCGCATCGTCGTGGGCCTCGAGAAGGCGACATCCGGCCAGATCCACTTCGCCGGCGACGACATTGCCCAGCTCGATGCCCGGCATCGTCCGAAGTCGCTGCTGCAGTCCATCCAGATGGTGTTCCAGAATCCGGACAGCACGCTCAACCCGTCGCATCCCGCCGCCTTCTCGATCCGCCGGACCATCAGCAAATTCGGTATCCGGAAGGGCAGGGCGGCGATCGACCAGCGCGTGCGCGAATTGCTGGAGATGGTCCGCTTGCCGCCCGCCGTGGCCGAGCGACGGCCAAGCCAGCTATCCGGCGGACAGAAGCAGCGTATCGCGATCGCCCGCGCTTTCGCGTCCGACCCCAGCCTCATCGTGGCCGACGAGCCCGTTTCGGCGCTGGATGTCTCGGTGCAGGCCGCGGTGGTGACGCTGCTGCTGGACATCCAGCGCGAGAAGCACGCCACGCTCGTCTTCATCAGCCACGACCTCGCACTCGTCCGGCATGTCGCGGACAGCGTCGTGGTCATGTATCTCGGCAAGGTGATGGAGCGCGGGCGGGTGGAGGAGATCTTCAGCCCGCCCTACCATCCCTACACCGAAGCGCTGCTTTCCGCCGTCCACAGCCCGGATCCCGACGCGGTCGCAAGGGAGCGCATCCGGCTGGCGGGCGAGACGCCGAGCCCGATCAACGTGCCACCCGGCTGCCGCTTCGCCTCCCGCTGCCACCGAAAGATGGGTACGGTCTGCGACACGGTCGCTCCGCCGGTGCGGACCCTTTCGGCGACGCACGAGGTCGCCTGCCATATCGAGCCCGATGTCCTGGCGGGGCTGCCACCGGTCTTCGCAAAGCCGGAACAGGATGCCCAGCCGTCATGAATATCGTGTCTCCCACGCCTCCGGGATTGCGCCAGACGCTCGCCCTTTCGCGCGAGATCATGCCCCTGATGGCCGCCATCTGCATCGCCGGGGCCGGTAACGGGCTGCTCACCACGGTCGTATCGCTGCAACTGGGAAGCGGCCGCTTCGGCGATGCCGCGGTGCGGACCACCTTGTCGGGGTTTCCCGCCGGCTTCCTGCTCGGATGCCTGGCGGCGCATGGCATCGTGTCGCGCCTCGGCCACGAGAGGACGTTTCGTGCCCTCGCCTTGCTGACGGCGCTTGCCGGTTTCGGCTTCGCCCTGGGCGAATTGCCGGTGCTCTGGTTCGGGATGCGTCTCCTCAATGGCTTGTCGATGGCCATCCTGTTCGTCGTGGCGGAGAGCTGGATCAACCTTTATGCGGGCATGCGCAACCGGGGCACGTTGTTCTCGCTCTACATGCTGATGACCTCGCTCAGCGTGCTGCTGGGGCAGTTGATGGTGAGGCTTGCCGACCCGCAGGGTATCATCCTGTTCGTTCTTGCCGGCTGTGTGGGCATTGCCGGCGTCCTGCTGTCGAAGCTGATGCGCGGCTGGCCGCTCCTGCCGCCTGCCGAAGCGACCATCGCATCTCACGTGCTACCGGTGGGAGAAGGCTTCGGATTGTGGCGTCTTGCCTGTCTCGCGCCGGTCACCGTGATCGCGGCGTTCCAGGCCGGCATGACCAACCTGAATGTCTTCGCCATGACGCCGCTCTATGGCGAGCAGATCGGCTTGCCGACCACCACCACGATCGGCCTGACGACGGCCTTCAGCATTGGCGGGCTCCTCGCCCAGCCGCCGATGGGCTGGCTGTCGGACCATTGCGACCGCCGCCTGCTGCTGGTGCTCGCCGGTGGCCTGGCGGCGCTCCTGTGCGGGCTGATAGCATTGGCCGGCAAGGACTCCCCCCTGCCGCTCTTCGTGCTCTTCTTTGCCTATGGCGCGGTGACTCTGACCATCTATCCGCTTGCCATAGCGTATGGGAATGCCCGGCTCGAGAGCCGGTTCATGGTCCTGGTCTCCGGCCGCCTGCTCCTGCTCTATTCCCTCGGCGGCGTCGTGGCCCCCCTGATATCGACCGACCTGATGGGGCGTTTTGGGCCGGAGACCCTTTTTATCTTCCTGGGCGGTGCTGCTTTCTGCGTGATGGTCGCCGCTTGTTTCAATCTGCTGCGTTCGCCGGCCCCCGCCGCTCGCGTCGAGCGCGCGCCGGCTCTCGACGTTGGGGATTAATGCTATGGTTCAGGTGTCCAGTCCTTGCGACGGTGATTTCGACCTGGTGGTCCGAGGTGGCACGGTGGTGCTGCCGGATGGCCCGGCGCGGGTCGATATCGGTATCAGGGAAGAGCGCATTGCGGCTCTCGCGCTGGAACTGCCCCGCGGACGCCAGGATATTTCCGCCGAGGGAAGGATCGTCCTGCCCGGCGGGGTGGACAGCCACTGCCATATGGATCAGCCACCCTGGGAGGGACGCTCCACTGCCGACGACTTCGCCAGCGGCACCCTCTCGGCATTGTGCGGCGGTACCACCACGGTCATTCCCTTTGCCATGCAGATGCGAGGACAGTCGCTGCGCGCAGCCGTCGACGACTATCACGAGCGTGCCCGCCCCAAGGCGCATATCGACTATGGCTTCCATCTGATCATCGGCGATCCCATGCAGCAGGTGCTGAAGGAGGAGATCCCGCGCCTGGTGGCGGAGGGTTGCACCTCCTTCAAGATCTACCTGACCTATGAAGGCCTGAAGCTGGACGACTACGAGGTGCTCGAGGTTCTCGATGTCGCGCGCAGCGAGGGCGCCATGGTCATGGTGCATGCCGAGAACGACGCCTGTATCCGCTGGCTCACCGAGCGCTTTCTCGCCGCACGCAAGACGCAGCTGCGCTATCACGGCCTCGCCCATCCCGAGATCGGCGACCGCGAGGCGACCTTCCGTGCCATCAGCCTCGCCGAACTGGTGGAAACGCCGCTCCTGATCAGCCATGTCTCCGCGGCGGGAGCCGTCGAGGAGATACGCCGTGCGCGGGCGCGGGGCCTGCCCATCCACGCCGAAACATGCCCGCAATATCTCTTCCTGTCGTCGGAAGACATCGATACCCCCGACCTCAGCGGAGCGATGTGTGTGTGCACGCCTCCGCCGCGCCACCGTTCCAACCAGCCCGAGATCTGGCGCGGCATTTTCGACGGGACCCTGGAGGTATTTTCCTCCGATCATTCCCCCTGGAATTACGCCGACAAGATCGCCGGCGGGCCAGATACGCCGTTCACGCGTATCCCCAACGGCATTCCGGGCATCGAGACACGATTGCCGCTGCTGTTTTCGGCAGGCGTCAACATGGATCGAATGACGCTGCACAAATTCGCGGAGCTGACGGCCGCCAATCCCGCGCGCCTGTTCGGCCTCTATCCGCGCAAGGGAGCGATCGCCCTGGGGTCCGATGCGGATCTCGCCATCTGGGATCCGCATCGAGAAGTGACGATCTCGAACGACATGCTGCACCACGCCACCGACCATACGCCCTATGAAGGGCGGGTGGTGCGTGGTTGGCCCGTCGTCACCATCTCGCGCGGCGACATCGTCTGGAACGAGGGTGAGGTCAGCTCGACGGCCGGCAGGGGCCGTTTCCTCGCCTGCGAGCGTCCCTTCACCCCCAGGCAGGACCTGCCGTCGGTGCTCGCCTCATGACTGCGCCGTCACTCCTTTCCGCCCGTCTGGCCGGGCGCGTCATCCTCATCAGCGGCGCCGCCAGCGACATCGGCGCGGCGACCGCGCGCAGATGCATTGCCGAAGGCGCACGCGTGGCTTGTTCGGATCTCAATGGAGACGCCGCCCGGCAATTGGCCGATGAACTGGGCGGGCAGGCGATAGGCCTGCGCTGCGACGTGACCCGGCCGGAGTCGGCCGAGGCAGTCGTCGAAGCCGTCCTGGCCGCATTCGGGCATCTGCATGGGTATGTCCACAATGCCGCAGCTCCTTCGCTCGACGGCGACGTGGTTGAGCTCGACCTTGCCGACTGGAATCGTGAGATCGAGGTGACGCTCACGGGCGCTTTCTTGATGGGCAAGCATGTCGTACCCGCCATGGCGCGGGCCGGCGGTGGTTCGATCGTGCTAGTCGCCTCGCAACTGGGCCATGTGGCGACGAGCCGCGCGGTGGCGTATTGCTCGGCCAAGGCCGGCTTGATCCATCTCGCCCGCCTCATGGCCGTGGACCATGCCGCCGCCGGCATCCGCGTCAACAGTCTCTCCCCGGGCGCGGTGAGGACGAGCCGACTGCTGCAACGCTGGCCGGATCTCGACGCCGCCGACGCGGGCCTTGCCGGCCACTATCTTTCCCGGCGCATCGGCCTGCCCGACGAGATTGCCGCAAGCGCGGCATTCCTTCTTTCCGAGGATGCCTCCTTCGTGACGGGCACCGACCTGCTCGTCGACGGAGGCTATACCGCACGCTGACGATGAACCGGGCCGGGCTCCGGGGACAAGAGGACTGACGAGGAAGCAATCATGACCCTATTGGTGACAGGCGGCGGCGGCTTCGTGATGAGCGTCGTCGCGGGCGAATGGCTGGCGCGCGACCCCGCCAACAGGGCGGTCATTCTGGATCGTGGCGCCCTGGATGCGGCTGCCGAGCGCTATTTCCAGCCCGTGCGGGATCGCCTGACCGTCATCGAGGGCGATGTGAGCGGGGACAACGCCTGGGAGGCGCTGGACGGGCTCGGCATCACGGCCGTCGTCCACGGTGCGACCGTGACGCCGATCTCCCGCGGAAGCGCGGCCGAAGCCAAGCGCCAGCCGGAAGCCGAAGATCCCGCCCGCATCGTCGAGGTCAATCTGATGGGGACCGTGCGCGCGCTTGAATGGGCGCGTCGCTCCGCCGGCTTGAAGCGCTTCGTCTATGTGAGCTCCGGTTCCGTCTATCGGCATCATGGGCCGGATTGGCAGGGCGAGCCGCTGCCTGAAGACGGCTACGTCGCCCCGCTGACGCTCTACGGCATCTCGAAACATGCGTCCGAGATGGTGGTCAACCGCTACGCAGACCTCTTCGGGCTGTCGGCCCTGTCGGTTCGGCTGTCGTCGATCTATGGCCCGATGGATCGCGTGACGGCGAGCCGAAGCTTCCGCCACGTGCCGAACCGCGTTGCCCATATGGCGCTTGCGGGCGACGTGATCCGTCCCAACAGCCTCGACGGAGCCGGCGACTACCTCATTTCGGTCGATGTCGCGGGAGCCATCCTCTCCCTGATCGATGCGCCTGCCCTGCGCTACCGGCACTACAACGTGGCCAGCAGCGTGATCTCGACCACCGGCGATTTCATTCGCTGGGCCGCCGAGAAGGTGCCGCACCTGCATTGCGAGGTCACCGCCGAAGCCGATGCCAACATCGTCCAGGATACGGCGCTGCGGGACGGCATGTGGGGCGCCTACGACATCGCCAGGCTGGAACGCGATACCGGCTGGCGCCCGCGTCCGCCGCAAGAGGCCTTCCATGCCTATATGGACTGGATTGTCCAAAACGAGCTGCAACCCGTTGTGGGGCGGCCCTGAACTTCCCGAGTTTTCTTCTTGTGAGATTGCCATGAGTAGTGATCTGAATCCTGTTGGCCTCGGGCCGGAACGTGACTTCATCGGCTATGGCCGGCATGCACCCCGCGTGGTGTGGCCGGGTGGTGCCAAGGTCGCCGTCAACCTCGTGCTGGTCTATGAGGAGGGTTCCGAATATTCGTGGCTCCAGGATGGGCGCAACGACAATTGGGGCGAGTACAACATCCCCAACTCCCCGCCTGCCCGCGATCTCGGGACCGAGACGCATTTCGAGTATGGCAGCCGCGCCGGTGTGTGGCGCCTGGCCCGGCTGTTCGACCGCTATGAGGTTCCCGTGACGGTCTCGGCCTGCGCGGTGGCGCTGCAGTGCAATCCCGACATCGTCGCCTGGATGAGGGAGAGGAGGCACGACCTCCTTGGCCATGGCTTGCGCTGGTCCGAATACTGGACGCTGAGCCGCGAGGAGGAACGCGAGCAGCTGCGCCAGGCCAACGAACTCTACCATTCACTGCTAGGCGTGCATCCGCCGGGCTGGAACTGCCGATCCTTTCCGAGCGTCAACACGCAGGATCTCATCATCGAGGACGGACGCTTTCTCTACTATTCGGATCCGTGCAACGACGATATTCCCTATTTCGTCGAGCACGCATCGGGACGCCTCCTCGTCGTACCCTATTCGAAGACCCTCAACGACAGCCGCTACCTCATCGCTCCCGGCTACAGCAATCCGCGCGATTTCGCGGAAGACTGCCGCTCGGCCATCAGCTACGTGATCGAGGATGCGGAGGAGGCGGGCGGCAAGATGCTCACCATCGCCGTTCATGCCCGCTGGACGGGGCAGCCCAACCGCACCTCGGGCCTGCGCGACGTCATCGAGTTCGTCAATCGCACGGAGGGGGCGATCTTCATGCGGCGCGAGGATATTGCGCGCTACTGGCTCGACAACCACCAATCCTTTTCGCCGAGGGGCTGAAGATGTCTTTCGGTGCAGCCGAATATGATCCGCAGCTCTCAGCTTCTGCGCCGCAGAGGCGATTGAAGGGAGCGCAGATCGTCGCCGCCATCCTCAAGCGCGAGGGCCTGAGGCAGATCATAGGCTTTCCCAACAGCGAGCTGTTCGACGCGCTGGCCGAGCTCGACATCCCGCCCGTCATCACGCGTACGCCCCGGGTGGCCGTGAACATCGCCGAGGGCTACGCTCGGGTGACCGGTGGGCGGGAGCTCGCAGCGGTCACGGTGCAGTACGGCCCAGGTGCCGAGAGCGCGTTCGGCGGCGTCGCGCAGGCCTTCAACGACCGTTCGCCCATCCTGTTCCTGCCCACGGGATATCCTCGCGGCCACGAGGCGGTAACGCCCAATTTCGAGGCTCGGCGCAACTTCCGAAATGTCACCAAATGGTGCGAGGCCGCGACGCGTATCCAGGATCTGCCCCGGCTTATGCATTCCGCACTGTCGCGCGTGCGCAACGGGGCGCCGTCTCCGGTATTGCTGGAACTGCCCGTCGATCTTCTCGCCGAACTGGAGGACGTCGATCTCTCCGACTATCTCCCCCCGCGCCGCTCGCTGCCGCAGGCCGGGACAGAGGAGATCCGTGAATTGCTCGATCGCCTCGGCAAGGCCGACAATCCCATGATTCTGGCGGGCCAGGGCGTCCTGGCATCGCAGGCTACCGGAGAACTGGTGGCCCTTGCCGAACTGCTCGGCATTCCCGTCGCGACAACGCCTAACGGCAAGAGCGCCTTTCCGGAGAGCCATCCGCTCTCGCTGGGGACGGCGGGGCGGGCTCGTCCCGCGACCGTCGATCATTTCCTGGCGAAGGCCGACGTCATCCTCGCCGTTGGTACGAGCCTGACCCGCTCTCATTACATCGTACCGATTCCGTCGGACAAGACGCTCCTTCAGCTTACGCTTGGCGAAGCCGACCTCGGCAAGGACTACCCGATCGCCCTGGGTGTGATCGGCGATGCCCGCGCCTCGCTGCGCCAGATGCGTGATCGTGTTCTCGAAACGGGTTTCGGCGATAAGGAACCGATCGCACGGCGTACCCTGATCGAGAAGGAGATCCGGAAGATCAGGGCCGCCTTCATGCAGCGATGGATGCCATTGCTCACGGCCGACAGCGTACCCATGTCGCCCTATCGCGTAGTCTGGGAGCTGATGCAGGCCGTGGATGCCGAGCATACCATTGTAACGCATGATGCCGGCAATCCGCGCGACCAGTTCACGCCCTTCTACCAGGCCGTCACGCCGGGCTTCTATCTGGGCTGGGGCAAGACCACCCAGTTGGGCAGCGGGCTGGGCTTCGCCATGGGCGCCAAGCTGGCCCGGCCGGATGCGACCGTCGTCAACATCATGGGCGAGGCGGCCTTCGGCATGGTCGGCATCGATTTCGAAACGTCGATCCGCTGCAACCTGCCGATCCTGACCGTGGTGCTACGGAACCATGTGCTGGGTGGGTATGCCGCGAGTATGCCCGTCGCGACCCGCAAATACGGGGCTAACCGCATGTCCGGCGAGTATGCCCCCATCGCGCGGGCGCTCGGTGGGCATGGAGAATGCGTTACCGATCCTGCATCGCTCGGCGTTGCCTTGCGGCGCTGTCTCGCCGAGGTTCGCGGCGGCAGGGCCGCATTGCTGGAGGTGGTCACGCATGAGGAAGGCCGCCTTGCCGGGCTGGCCCCGGAAATGCGCTGAGAAAACGGGAAGTTTGCCATGTTCGATCTGCTCTTGCGCGGTGGCACCGTCGTCAACGCCGATGCCGAGCTTCGTGCCGATGTCGGCATCACAGCGGGCAGGGTGGCGGCGCTCGTTCCGCCGGGCGAGGATGCGCATGCCGGCGAGGAAATCCCGGTGCACGGCCTGCGACTGCTGCCCGGGCTGGTCGATGCCCATGTCCATCTGCGAGAGCCTGGCATGACTCACAAGGAGGATTTCGTATCCGGCACGCTTGCCGCAGCCGCTGGTGGGGTCACGACCCTGCTCGACATGCCGACGGACGAGCCCTGGACCGCGACGGTGGCCGATCTTCGCGCCAAGATGAAATTGGCCGAAGGGCGCATCCATGCCGATGTCGGTTTCCAGGCCGTCCTGCGGCGCGGTTGCGCCGGCGTGGAGGAACTACGCAAGCTCGACCCGGTCTCCTTCGAGCTCTTCACCGCCGATGTGCCCGAAGCTTTCCTGCATGCGACAATGGATGACATCGCGCTGGCCTTGCGGAAGCTGGCGCCTCTCGACGTGCTCGTCGGCGTCTCTCCCGGCGACCAGTCCATCCTTGACGGCGAGACCGCGCGAGGCCTCGGCGTGCCCGGGGATGCTGCGGCATTCCGCGCAAGCCGGCCGCCACTCGCCGAGGCGGCGGGCATCAGCCGGGCTCTGCTCGCCGCGTCGCAGGCCGCGGCTCGCATCCACATCAGGCAGACGAGCTCCGCTCTCGGCATCCGAACCTGGCAGCGCCTGCGCGACATGGCGGATGCCAGCATCGAGACGACGCCGCAATGCCTGCTGTTCTGCGAGGAGGACTACGATCGGCTCGGCGCCAGCGTGAAGGCTTCGCCGCCGCTGCGCGACAGGGCCGACCTCGCCGTGATGCGCGAAGCGCTCCGTTCCGGGGCCATCGACATCGTTGCGACCGACCATGCGCCGCACAGTTCGGCGGAAAAGGCAGCCTCCTATCCGGCCTTCGCCGACATTCCCGGAGGCATGCCCGGCGTCCAGACCCTGTTGGTGACCATGCTGCATCTCGTTGCTATCGGTGAACTGCAACTGCAGGACCTGGTCCGGTTATGCAGCGCAAACCCCGCGGCACGCTTCGGCCTGGGCGCTCGCAAGGGGGCGATCAAGCCGGGCCGTGACGCCGATATCCTCGTCCTCGATCCAGCGGGCACAACGTCAGTCCGGCATGCCGACCAGCTTTCGAAGGCGGGTTACACGCCCTTCGAAGGCCTCGAGGTTCCCTGGCTGCTGCGAACCGTCCTCCTGCGCGGCAGGACGATCTTTGAACATGGCAGGGTCGATCCGCTCGCGACGGGAAGCATCGTGACGGCCTGCTCTCCATTCGAGTCCATGCCAGGGAGGTGATGATGGCGCTGCTCGAACACAAGGTTGCCATCGTGACGGGTGCAAGTTCGGGGCTCGGGCGGGCGATCGCACTCCGCTATGCCCGTGAAGGCGCGCGCGTCGTGCTGGCGGACAGGCACGAGGAACCCCTCGAAGGGGGCCTGCCGACCCTGGACCTCATCCGCCGAGCCGGCGGCACTGCCATCAGCCATCCCACCAACGTATCGAAATGGGCCGACATCGATTCCCTGGTCACTACGGCGGTCGAGGCCTATGGCCGGCTCGACGTGATGGTCAACAATGCGGCGACCTATACCAGCACTAATCTGGTCGAGACGTCGGAGGAGCAGTGGGAGCGCGTGATGGCGGTCAATCTCACCGGTGTATTCCTCGGTTGCAGGCGCGCCGTCCAGCAGATGCTGACGCAGGAGACCATCGACGAGGTGCGGGGGCGGATCGTCAACATCTCCTCCCAACATGGCATGGTCGCCTCGCCCGGTGACCTGCCCTACGGCGTCAGCAAGGGCGGCGTGGTGCAGATGACGCGCCAGATCGCGGTCGATCACGCCAGGGATTTCATCGTCTGCAATGCAGTCGCACCCGGCAAGATCGTCACCGGCAAGCCCGGCATCGCCAATGATCCGGAGGCACTCGACTATTCCAGGCGCCGCACCCCCTGGCCGCGCCTGGGGCGCCCGGAAGACGTGGCAGGAGCGGCGCTGTTCCTGGCCAGCGACATGGCGACCTACGTCACCGGCATCAATCTCCTCGTCGACGGCGGCTGGATGGCCGGTTAGGCCAAGCTATCGTCTCTTCTGCAAGAAAGGTTTTCCCATGCATATCGACCTGTCCGGCAAGCGCGCCCTGGTTCTCGGGGCGAGCGGTGGACTCGGGGCTGCGATCGCGGCGGGGCTGGCCGATGCCGGCGCCAGCGTCGCCGTCGTCGGTCGCTCCGCCGAGCGTCTCCAGGGAGCACTTCCGGCCATGGCACCCTCCGCGCATATCGTCGCCGATCTCGGCATGCCCGATGCGGCGGACTTGATCGCCGACCATGCCCTGGAGAAGCTGGGCGGCGTGGATATCCTGGTCAACAATTCGGGAGGCCCGCCGCCTTCTCCGGCATTGGGCGTGGCCTCCAGCGTGTGGCGGTCGCAGTTCGACATGATGGTGCTGTCGCTCATGAAGCTGACCGACCGTCTGGCACCAGGCATGGTCGAGCGCCGGTGGGGGCGCATCCTCACCATCGTCTCCTCGGGAGTGCAGGCGCCGATTCCCAATCTGGCCGTCTCCAACACCCTTCGGTCCGCGCTCGTCGGCTGGTCCAAGACACTGGCCGCCGAGCTTGCGCCGAACGGCGTCACCGTCAACCTGATCGTGCCGGGCAGGATCGCGACCTCCCGCGTGGCGTCACTCGATGGCGCGGCGGCACAGCGCAGCGGACGCAGCGTCGAGGATGTCGAGGCCGCCTCGCGTTCCCTGATTCCAGCCGGCCGCTACGGTAGACCGGAAGAATTCGCCGCGGTTGCCGTCTTTCTGGCAAGTCCCCAGGCTTCCTATGTCACCGGAACCTCCGTGCGCGTCGATGGCGGGATGATCCGCGGCATTTGACGGCCGCGATTTTTCGGTGATGCGGAATGTCGGGAAGGAGGGGAAGCGATCGTCCTCGGAGCAGGGAAGAAGATGTCCCCAACCCCGGAGATCGATCCATGATGCCTGCAACCGCCCATGCTCCCTGGAAGACTGCCGCCGTTCTCGTCGCGCGCCTTATCTTCGCCGGCCTGTTCATCATGGCTGCCGGTTTCAAGTTCTCGAACATGACCGGCACCGCCGACTTCATTGCCGCGGCGGGCTTGCCAGCAGCGCTGTTCCTGGCCTGGTGCGCGGCGCTTTTCGAATGCCTGCTGGTCCTCGCATTCCTGACCGGCGCCTGCTTCGCCGAGGCGGCGCTCCTCGCAGCCGTCTACGTCCTGTTTCTTGCTTTCGCCTTTCACGGACCTGGGCGCTGGGCCGGAAACCAGGCCGAGTTCGGCTTTTTCATCGATCACTTCACCTTCATCGCCGGCCTGCTTTTCGCCGCCGCTCATGGGCCGGGACGTGTGCTGGCTCTCGATAGGGGGTTGATCGGCAGGCGCCAGGAGGAGCAGGCGATCTGAGCCGCCCAACCCTTGCTGGAACCTCAATCGGTGCTGGAGGCGAACCACCACCAGCTGCGCTTGCTGCGCGAGGCGACCTGGCTGCCGGAGCGCGAGAGGCTCGGCACGACGGCGAGTTTGGTGATCTCGCCGCTGCGATAGGCGCGGAGGAAGCGGCTGTAGTCCTTGAAGGAGACACAGCCGTTCGAATCGCCGCGCGGCCCGAGCATATAGGTGTGGGCGAGCAGGCCCACGCGGCCGTAGACGCTGCCCCCGCCCGAAGGCGTGAGACGCAGCGCCGCGACGCCGTGGAACAACTGCTCTCGCGGCGACAGATCGTAGGTATGGGGCGGCGTCGCCCCACGGTTCTTCACATGGACGGACCCGGGATCGTCCAGCAGGCCGCCGAGCCCGGAATGGGCTTCCAGCTTCTCGCCGTTGGGCAGGTAGACCGTATGAGCGGCAATGTCGTAGATCGCCGTGCGATTGCCGAGGCTTGGTGCCGAGATGGCCGGTGCCGGGCGAGCGCTTGGTGCCGGGCGCTGCTCGGCCGGATCGAGCGAGGCGAGAACGGGACCTGGGCGCCTTATGGGGCTTTGCGGCGGCAGCGGTATCTGGGCGGTTTCCTGCTCGGACGGCGCTTCCGCGAGGGCCACATCGCGCATCGGGGGCAGGGGGATCGTTTCGGGAATGCTGCCGGTCACCGTCGTATCGGCATCGGCACTTTCCTCGACGGGAGCGTCCGGCGGCTCGGGCGCGGCGGGATTGGCGTTCACGGCCGTCACCGTGTGAATGCGCGGAGCGGCGATGTCGGGTTCATGGGCATAGGGCGTCAGGCTCGCCAGCACCGGCCCGAGGGACGGAGCGATCTGATCGGCGCGCCGCAAGGGCACTCCCTGGGCAATCTCCGCTCCATCCCGGACGACGGACGGCATGCTGCCTTGCCCGCTCGCCATCTGGTCGCGCGCGGCAGCGTCGTCGTTGCGGTTCGCCGCCGCGATCTCCTCGGCGATGATCCGGGTGGGATCGTCAGCGATCTGGGCTGAATCCGGCAGCCTGTTGGCCGCGACCACCATCCTTGGTGCGAAAGGATCCGCCGTTCGCAGATTGGGGGTTGTCGACAGCGAGGTTGCGACCACGGAAGGAGCGACCAGCGTGACTGCCGTCCAGGTCGTCGCGATCAGGCCGAAGCCGATGCCACCCATCGCCAGCCAGCGGAATCGCATCCGGCGCGACTCACGACGATCAGGGGAGGCGATGCCGCGGGACGCACGAACATAAGTCATAGAATTGTTTTCCCGGACGGGTCCATGAAAGCTCTTCGCTCCATGAAGCCATCGGCTGAGCATCGAGGTCGGCTGCTGCGAAAGGCGGTTTTGCGCGGCCAGTGAAATTCCAGTCTCGTTCGGCCGTCAGCCGACACAGGAAGTGTGCCCAATCTTGGTAACCAAACCCTTTACGCTGCGTACGAGTTTGGGGCGCCCGAGGGACGCACAGGAAATCGTTCGCCGGGATTGCCAGCGAGACGCCATGATCGGCGCGAGGTTTGGCTAATGCTTCCTTCCCGAAGGCGCCGAATTAACCATCCGACGAACAATCCACGCCTGGCATCGCCGTCTCCGGCGAGCGTGTCCGGGCCACTGTCGGGATTTCGGGTACCGGCTGCTGCTGGGGCGCAGGCCTGCGGCATTTCCGTGCAGCGGCGCGCGGGTTGTGGCACGGCTCATCCCGAGTAGGGAGCAAGCCGAATTCAGCCGCTCAGCGCCCAGTTCGGCAATGCCGGCATTGCCCGCCGGATTGGCGGCGTCGATTGGATCTCGCCCCTCGGCGGACGCCGAAGCCTCGGCCCGGTCGCTTGGCGTGGTGTAGCTGTGATCGGTTTGGGCGCGTTCAGCTTCCGGGGGTCTTGTCCGACCACAACAAGGCCTCGACCTCGCTGCGGATCGAATCGACCAGCGCCGGCGGGCCTTCCAGGGCGAGGCCGGCATTGGTTTCCGAGGTGAGGGTGATCTCGTGACCCTCGACCAGGAAGCGCAGAGTGCCGATCTCCTGGCTCAGGCCGATGTCCCAGGAACTGGCGCGGGTCTGCGCCTTGAGGCGGCGTAGCGCGGCGAGCACCCTGGCCCGCAGGGCTTCGTCGTGCTCGCGTCCCAGGACGAGGCGTTTGGGGCCTGAAATGGCTGGCAAGTCACAATTCCCTATCGGCAGGTGATGTCGATTACCCGCGAAAGGGCGGACTTGTCCAGTCGGCTTATCGATTGAGCGTGAAATGTGCGCGCATGAACGCGATATAGTCCTCCTCGCTCTTCCCGCGGCGGGCTTTGACAAAACCGCGGGCGTCATCGCCGATGAGGTAGCGCAGCCTTTCCGAGCCATCTGTCACGGCATCGAATATGCAGGCGGCAACGTCGACTGCCGTTATGCTTCGCGCCGCCGCCATGCGGGCGAAGGCGGCGTTGGTTGCGGCGACGAAATCGTCATAATCTCCTGGGGTGGTGCCGACTGCACTGTCGGCTGCCTGGCGCTCCATGAAACGCGTGGCGCCGACGCCGCCATGCGGAATGACCAGCTTCACCGCGATATTCTGCGAGGCAAGCTCATAGGCAAGAGCCTCCGAGAACCCTTCCAGCGCGAACTTGCTGGCGCAGTAGAGGGATATCATCGGCAGGGTGAAGAGGCCGGCACCGGAACTGACGTTCACGATCACGCCCGCCTTGTTGGCGCGCAGATGCGGCAGGAGTGCGCGTGTGACGTCCATCACGCCGAAGACGTTGACGTCGAATTGCTGCTGGGCCTGCTCGCGCGAGACTGATTCGAACAGGCCGTATTGGCCGTAGCCGGCGTTGTTGACGAGGGCGTCGATACGGCCGAAACGGGTGAGGCCGTCCTTCATCGCCGAGGTGATGCTGGCCTCGTCCCGCACATCGAGCCGGGCGACGAGCACGTCGGGCAGAGTGGAAAATTCGATACCATCCGCCGGGTTGCGCATGGTGGCGACGACGTTCCAACCCCTTTCGGCAAAAAGCCTGGCGGCAGCCTTGCCGATACCCGAGGAGGTGCCGGTGATGAGCACGGTCTTCTTCATATTGCGCTTCCTGTTGCCTGTGGCGCAGGAGATGGCATTCCCTGATTGATCCGATAAGACGCATATTGTTGTATGGGGAGATGCAGGTTTTCGTACAATGAAGCGTCCGGGATTGTTCGAGCTGAACGCGGTGGTCGCGGTCGCCACCCATCGCAATTTCCGAGCGGCGGCGGCTGAACTCGACATGTCGCCTTCCGCGCTCAGTCACGCCATCGGCACGCTCGAGAAGCGGCTGGGGGTGCGGCTGTTCAACAGGACGACGCGCAGCGTCTCGCTTTCGGAGGCGGGCGAACAGTTCCTGGCGCGTGTCCGGCCGGCGCTGCGGGAGATTTCCGAGGCGATGGAAGCGGCGAACGAATTTCGCGACACGCCTGCCGGCTTGCTGCGCATCAATGCATCGGACGGAGCGGGCGCGCAGTTCTTCGTGCCGGTAGTGCTGGAGTTTCTGCGCCGCTATCCCGACATGCAACTGGATCTTGTTACCGATGGGCGCTTCGTCGACATCGTCGCTGAGGGATTCGACGCTGGTGTAAGGCTGGCGGAGGCAGTGCCGCAGGATATGATCGCCATCCCCTGCGGGCCCGAGATCAGTTTCGCGGTGGTCGGTTCGCCCGCCTATTTCGAAGGCCGGGAAATCCCCGGCGTTCCCGGGGATCTCCTCGGCCATGAATGCGTGCGCGTGAGGCTGCCGAGCGGCATGCTGATGCGTTGGGAATTCGAGAGGCATGGCGAGGAGATGCTTGTGGACGTTCGCGGCGCTCTCACGCTCAACAGCCACAATCTGCTGGTCGAGGCAGCGCTCGGGGGAGCCGGATTGATCTGGACGAGCGAGTGGGCGGTGGCCGAGCACCTCGCCGCCGGCCGGCTTGTCCGCGTGCTGGAGGATTGGACGCCCTCCTATCCCGGCCTATGTCTCTATTATCCCGGCCGCCGCCATGTTCCTGCAGGATTGCGCGCATTCATCGCGCTGATACGGGAATTCAACACACGGGCGCCCTGACCACGCCTCGCCTCTCCTCGGATGCCAGCCACTTCGGCCATAGCGCCGCGAGGGCCTGACTTCGGCCGGCGCTGAATTCCGGCAACGCTGAGGAGCCGGTTCCTGCACTGTAGCGCATGTCCGTGGCGGGCGTGACGACCACCGGCTCAGCGCCGTACTGGTCGAGGGTCACGTCGATGATCCATCCGCCTGCTTCCACCCAGGCGTGCGATTCCCAACCCTGTGTCGTCTGGAAGCCATAGGGGCAATCGTCGGGGCCATCGGGCAGCAGGCGGGGCGTGCCCGAGCGCCACGTGGCTGCGAGGCCGAAATCTTCCTGCAGGACCTTCTGCAGAAAGGCGCTTGATCGCGTACTCGTCCAGCGTGAGGAGACCGACGGCATTTCGCCCCAAGCCCGATGCCATTCGAGCCAGGCCGGTTCGAGAAACCGCCGGACTGCTCCGGCGATGATGACAAGCTGCGCCTGCTCGACCATGGTGCGATTGTATGCCCATGGCCGTGCTTGTGGAATAGCCAACTCAAACGATGCCCGGCACGCCGCGCGGGGGAACCGAAAGGATTGCGGCCAGCGTGTTGAGGCCCTGGCGCAGGACTTCGCGGTTGGAGGCTGCGCCGAGGGAGATGCGCAGGGCCGCGGGCGGCGTGCCTACGGCAAAGGCCTCGCTGCCCACGATTGCAAGGCCCGCCTTGCGGGCATCCAGGCTGAAATCAGCCTCCGTCCATGCCTTCGGCAGGTTGAGCCAGAGATGATGCGCGTCGGGATCGGTGCGGAAGCCGAAACCCTGAAGGGCCGTTGCTGCGATGGCTTGCCGCGCCCGGTTTTCCCGGCGGATCGAGGCCGTGAGGCGCGACAGCGTGCCGTCCTTGATCCAGGCGGTGGCAAGTCCGGCCATCAGCGGTGGAGCCATCAGGTTTGTGACGCGCGTCTGTGCGGTCACCCGCAGTGCCCCCGCAAGGTTCGGCGCTACCACGTAGGCAATGCGGAGAGCCGGCGTGGCACATTTCGACAGGGTCGCGATATGCCAGCTCCGCTCGGGTGCGAGGGAGGCCAGGGGCGGCGGTGCCGCTTCCGGCAGGGCGCCATAGGCATCGTCCTCGATGATGGCGACGTCATATCGCCGGGCGATGGCCGCCAAGGCCTCCCGGCGCTCTCGCGAAAGGGTCGCCGTGGTCGGATTGTCCAGCGTAGGCACGCAATAGAGGGCGCGCGGCCGTGCCTCCAGGCACTGGCGCTCAAAATCGTCGGGGATCAGCCCCTTCTCGTCGCTTCTCACCGGAACGAGCCTTACGCCGCAGCGGGCGGCGACGGAACGCAGGCCCGGATAGGTCACCTCCGGCGCGGCTACCACGTCTCCCGGCTCGGCGAGGGACGAGACCACCGCAAACAGGGCGGCCTGCGAGCCGGAGGTGACGACCAGCCGCTCCAGGTCGACGGGGCCCAGGCGGGCCTTCAGGAACAGCAGGCCCGCCACGCGGTCCGCAGGCGCGCCGGCATTGTCCTGGTAGTGAAGCTGCAGGAGGGCATGCGGTAACGCCAGCACCGAGCCGATGCCGTCGCGGATCGCCTCGCGCAGGAGCGCATCCGCCGGCTGGGGCGGCATGTTCATGCTCAGATCGACGACGGGGGAGTTGTCGGGTGGAGGCGGCTCGTAGCGCGCCGTTCTCGGAACGCTCACGAAGGTTCCACGCTTGGTGTTGCCTTCCACCAGGCCTTCGCGGCGGATCTCGTTGAATGCGCGGGTCACCGTGGTGAGATCGACACCCAGCGCCTTGGCGAGTTGTCGCTGCGGCGGCAACTGCGTGCCGGGCGTGAGGCGGCCAGCCCTTATGTCCGCGGACAATGCTCGCGCTATGGCGAGGTATTTCGGCGCATCGTGTGCCAGATGGCTAGGGAGCCAGGATGCCGCAGGCGAATCGTCTTGCATTTGTATGCCTACAAATATACATAGGAGGGCAGAGATCGCTGCCGATATCAAGAGCTTCTTCGTCTGATGTGGTAGGGATCAAGCGAATCTGGAAGCAGGATACTGATATTTGTATGGAATTTCAATCCATACATTTTGTCCTGTGGATTTGGGAGACTTGCCATGGACGAACATTCTGCAGCCGCTCAATCGATCTGGCGCGTCGGGATCCGCGGCCTGTGTCCGCGGTGCGGCCGCGGCAAGCTTTTCAACGGCTTCCTCAAGCTGGCCCCGAAATGCAATGCCTGCGGACTGGACTATTCATTCGCCGATCCGGCGGATGGACCAGCCTTCTTCGTGATGATGACCATGGCATTCCCCGCCACGGGCTTTGGCATGTGGATAGAGCTGGCCTACGAGCCGCCGCTCTGGGTGCATTTCGTGACCACCTTGCCCTTCCTCCTGTTGTCCTGCGTGCCCATTCTCCGGCCGATCAAGGGCGTGCTGGTCGCCAGCCAATACATCAACAAGGCCGAGGAGGGGCGGCTGGTGCAGCCCGACGAGCCGCCGCCCAGCCGGGTTCAACTCGCGGGACGGAGCTGATAGGCTCGCCTGGTCCATCCCGTCGCGTCCGTCATGGGAAGCTCCATGTACTCCTCAGTCACCGCGCCGGTCTCGCCACGCGATTTCCATGACCGGATCTACGAGGGCGGGATCGCGCGCTTTTCCGCGCTTGAGCCGATGAAGCAACTGGTGGCCTTCACCAAGAACATGCTGGAGGAGGCCTTCGCCCCGCATGCCCCGGTGGAGATCCATCGCCATCTGGCGCATGCACGGCAGGTGGAAGTCTTCGCCGAAATCGAGAAGAACTTCGCCCGTTCGGCCGAGGTCAAGCGGCTCTGGGCCGACTTGTTCCGGGCCGCCGGTCTCGACCCGGCACGGGTGGCGCGTGACCGCCTGCACCTGCGTTTCCAGCCGCATCAGGATCCCGGCGCCAACCTGCCGCGCGCCCGCAATACCTCCACCATCGCCTTCCACCGCGACACCTGGGGCTCGAACCTCTACGCCCAGACCAACTGGTGGGCGCCGGTCTATCCGATCACCGAGGGGCGTACTTTCGCAATCTATCCGGATCTCTGGATGCGCGCCGTGCCCAATACCAGCGCCAGTTTCGACCTTGAGGCGCTGCTGGCGCGCGCCAGGACCGAAGGACGTCATGCGCTCGGCGCGGATGACGCGATTCCGCATCTGAGCGCGCCCGTGGATGTCGGAGCCGTCAGGCCGGTCGTGATCGAACCGGGCGAGGTCATCGCCTTTTCGAGTGCCCATGCCCATGCCGGCGTGCCGAACACCACCGGCTCGACGCGGATCTCGCTGGAAACGCGAACGCTCTGGATCGAAGACGTGCTGGTCGGTCGAGGCGCCTCCAATGTCGATGGGCAGGCCCCCTGGATGGCACCTGGGTGGTTCCGGCGCGCCAGCGATGGCGAGAAGCTCACCACCCTGCTCGGGTGGAACGAGCTGGAACCCTATCGGCCCGGATGACAGTCTTCCCGATGGTGCGCTCGGCGCCGGCTCACACGCCCTCTGCCGCCTCATGCCTCGAACGATGGCCGCTCATGGCGTCGCCCGCATTGAGCGGCAGTTTGGCGGAGACGGGAGCCGCCAGCAGCGAGATCGCGGTCACCGCCAGGAAGGCCACGGAGAAATCGGTGAGCGTGGTCTCCGTGCGCCCGAAGGCCAGGCGCGATGCCGTGAGCGCAAGGGCGCCGGTGCAGATGCCGAAGGAAAGCATCAACTGCTGGAACGTCGTGTAGAAACTGTTGGCCGAGGAGGTGCGGTTCGGCGGGATATCGTCATAGGCGATGGTGTTGTAGGCCGTGAACTGCAGCGACATCGAGAACCCGCAGACGAGCAGGACCGCGAAGACTCCCCAATGTGGCCAATCCGGCCTGAACATCGCGCAGCTGGCGTAGAGCAGGCTCGAGAACACGCTGTTCCAGACCAGGGTCGAGCGGAAGCCCCAGTGCCTGAGGATCGGCTTGGCCGCCGCCTTCATCAGCATGGAGCCACAGGCCGTGGCGAAGGTCATCAATCCGCTCTCCACCGCCGAGAGGCCGAAGCCGATCTGCAGCATCAGTGGCAGAAGGAAAGGCTGGGCGCCCTGGGTGATGCGCGAAAGCGAGCCCGCCAGGACGGAGATGCGGAAGCTCTTCACCCGCATGAGGGTGAGATCCAGGATCGGCTCGAACCGGTGCTGCCTGCGGGCATAGAGAATATAGGCTGCCCCGCTCACGCCGCCGATCACGAGGAGCGCGATCGCCATCGGCGCTTCCTCGATCGTGCCGCGGCTGGTCATTTCGAAGCCGAACAGCAGGCAGGCGAGCGACAGGCCGGAGAGCACGAAGCCCGCCATGTCGAAGGGCTCGTGCTTGCCTTCCTTGGTGTTGGGGATGAAGAGCTGGGTCAGGATGAGACCGACCACGCCGATCGGGATGTTGATGTAGAAGATCCAGCGCCAGTCGAGATAGCTCACGATGAAGCCGCCCACCGGCGGGCCGAGGATCGGGCCGGTCAGCGCCGGCACCAGGAGCCAGCCCATGGCGGATACGAGGTCGCGCTTGTCCACCGTGCGAAGGAGGATGAGGCGGCCTACAGGCACCATCATCGCGCCGCCCGCGCCCTGCAGAACGCGTGCCGCCACCAGCATCCACAAGCTCGGAGCCAGGGCGCAGAGGATCGAGCCGAGCATGAAGATGCCGATCGCGGAGGCGAATACGGTGCGCGCGCCGTAGCGGTCCGCGATCTTGCCGCTGGCGGGGATGAGGACCGCGAGGCTGAGAAGGTAGGAGGTCAGCGCGATGCTCATATGCGCCGGCGAGACCTGGAAGGATTTTGCCATGGTGGGCAGCGCGGTCGCCAGGACGGTGGCGTCGAGCTGTTCCATGAACATGGCGCTGGCAATGATCAGCGCGGTGGTTCTGAAATTGGGCCGAGCCGTCTGGGGCATGGCACCGAGGGCTAACTCCGACATGGAAATGACAATTCGTGCAACAGCCAGCCCAAAAAGGGAGGCTCAAAAAACAAACCGACTTTATTCCGGGAAGGATGGATAAATCGTTATAGGCCCGCTTTTGGTCCGAGGAAATGGCGAAATTAGGGTGGATCCCAAAAAATCGTGGGAGCGGCCTCGCGCCATTGTCGCAGGGGCCACCGCCGCCCTGGAAGTCCGCGGTCCCGATGGGCAAGGTTGCGTCAAAATCGGCAGACGATCAGCGCTGATCGGATGGCGTGGAATGGCCGATGCCCCCGGCGTTCCCGTCGAAAATCGACGCACGCAAAGTCCGGCGGTTGTTTCCGGCTTGATTTTTTCCTGGTTCGGGAGCCATAAGCCTAGCTGGAAGGAAGGGATGCTCTCTTCCTCGAAGCAGGAAGCCGCGTTGCAGATTCTCCGGCCCTTTTTTGCGTTCGTTCATGACGCCGCAGCCCACACGGCCTTCCCGCCGCGCATGGACTGGTGCGTTCGTGGCGAAGAGACGCGCGGAAGTGTCAACATGGACGGCCTGTTTGGGTTCCATGAAACCGCCGGCAAAGCGGTCCTCGATCAACACTTTCAATAATCCGGCGGCAGGGCAGTCCCCTCCGCCTTTACGGCAGGAGGGTTTGTACGCCCGCATCTCCCAGAACGGCAGCAAAACAGGCAGTACCGGCGCGCGTATTCGTCACGCCTGCTTTCGGTCGCGCGTTGCCCATTCTCCTGTCATCTTCCTGTCTTTTCGTTGCCGGACAACCCACTTGCCGATAGGCGGCGGGAAGGTCCGCCAGCATACGACCAATGATCCGCCGGCCGGGCAACCGGGTCATTCCCTTCCTCCAGCCGTCGTCACCCCTAGGAGCTAAAAGCGTTGAGTTGAGGTAGTCATGTCATCGCATCCCGCGCTCATATTGAATGCCGATTTCAGGCCTTTGAGGTATTTTCCGTTGTCGCTCCTGTCGTGGCAGGATGCGCTGCGTGCCGTGTTTCTCGACCGCGTGAGCGTGGTGGCGGAATATGACGCCGTGGTGCGCAGCCCGTCGACGACGATGCGCCTGCCCTCGGTGGTGGCCCTGCGGGACTACCAGAAGGTAGACCGCACCGTGCCGTTCACCCGGTTCAACCTCTTCCTGCGAGACGAATTCACCTGCCAATATTGCGGAGAGGGCTTCCAGGCCCGCGACCTGCAGTTCGAGCATGTGATCCCCCGCTCCAGAGGGGGAGCGACCTCATGGGAGAACATTGTCGCCGCCTGCGGCGAGTGCAACGCGCTGAAGGCAGACAGGATGGACATGAAGCCCATCCGCAGGCCGGCGCGCCCTTCGCCCTGGGATCTTCTCGAGGCGAGCCGGCGCTACCCGCACAACTATCTGCACGAGAGCTGGGTCGACTATCTCTATTGGGACAGCGAGCTTGTCTCCTGACATGGAGCGCCTCCGCCAGCCGGAGGCGCTGCCGGCGTCAGTAGCGACTATGCGTCGCTTCCTTCACGGCTTCGATGGCCCCGGCTGCCTCTGAATTTCCGGTCGCCGACACCGCCTCGAATACGCGGCGTGCCTCGGTGAAACGCTGCAGGTGGAAATAAGACCAGCCGCGCAGCATCAGGAGATCGGTCTGCTCCGGCGCGAGGGTAGCCCGCGTGTCGAGCGCTATCAGCGCCTGCGTGTAACGGCCGCCCTGATAGTCACTGATGATGCGTTGCGTCAGGATGGAAAGGTTGAGATCGCGCGCACGGCCAGCCGGCTGCGGTGCCTGGGTCGACGCGGCCGCCGCCTGCGAGGTCAGGCCCAACCGGAGATAGGCCAACGAAAGGCCGTAAGCCGCATCCTGCCTCTGCTGGGCCGACCCTGTCGAAAGCGCGCCCTGGAAGGCAATCACTGCTTCCGACGGGCGATCGAGCTTCATCAGGCACCATCCACCGGCGAGCCCGCCCTGGCAGCCGCCGCGACCCGTCCCCGACCCCGTGGTGGCCGTGCGCTGTCGTCGCGGAGCGGAGCGGCGACCCAGTGCTGCCGGCCGTGGTTCCGTAGCGACAGGCTGGTCCATGAAGGGCTGCATCTGCGCCGGTGCCGGGGCAACGGCCTGCGGTATCTGGATAGGCATCGTCCCGGCCGGCTGAGGCTGAGGCGCCTGAGCCGGCGCTGCCTGAGGCAGTTGACCTTGTGGCGGCGAGGCCTGGTACGCCTGCGGTGCGGGGTAGTAGGTTTGTGGAGCCGGAGCCTGATAGGCCTGCTGTGCAGGAGGTTGGTACGTCTGCTGTACCGGAGGCTGGTACGTTTGCGGGGCCGGAGCCGGATAGGCCTGGGGCGACGGCGCTGCCTGAAGGACCGGCGCCTGCGCCGTCGGCTGCGGCTGGAGCGGCGCATAGGGCTGCATGCCCGTCTGCGCCAGCTCGCGGGCGGCCGCGGGGTCGGTGAGCGCCCTGATGCGCAGCGAGCGCGGACCCCAGGCATTGACCACGCCTCGCACGACGTCGCGCCTGTTCAAAGACAGGTTGGCAATGGCGAGCCCGTAAGCCGACGGTTCGTCATCCGGTTTCCAGCTCAGCGCCGCGGCGAACCAGCGTATCGCCGTCTCGTCCTGACGGTAGAAGTGCGAGTACCAACCCAGTTGCTGCGCTGCCGCGGCATCGTGCTGCGCTGCCACCGCCGTCACCACGCGCGAGAGCACGTCGGTGGCGAGCATCGGTGGCGGCTGCTGTGCGAGGAGATTGGCGATCGTCGCCATATAACTCCTGCGTGTTCCGTCATTCGTGTCGTGCCATGGGGCAAGGATCGCCTCGGCCTCGGCCGATCGCTTGAGGCTTATCAGTGCCAGCGCCAGTCCTTCTGCGGCAACCGCCGAATTTTGGCGCTCATAGGCCTGGCGATACCAGTGCTCGGCCTGGACGGCATCGTCATGCTGGCGGAAATAGCTGCCGAGCAGCAGCGCGTCCGCGGGAGAATTGTTCGCTCCCGCGATATCCTGGAGGAGCTTGAGATCCGGCACGCTGGCGGTGACCTTGGGATCTCCGGCACCGGCCACGATCGCATTCCGGGCGAGCCCTTCCCGGATCGAGCGGAACTCGTCGCCGTCGGCGCCGGTATGGCCCAGGGCGAGAAGCGGCTCGAGTTCGTCGCGAGGCAGCAGCGTCATTGCCTTCTGCATGGTCGAAAGCCGGTCGTGCGGATCGGTGCAGGAGGTCAGGATGTAACGGTATGCATCCTGGGCTCTCATGTCGCGGTCGGTCTGCGCAAAAGCCTCTGCCACGCGCCAGAGGACGTCGACGTCGCCACAGGTCAGGAGGCTGGGCGTCGACGTCGCCAGCTCGATCACCGTCATGTACTGCTTGGCGTTCGAGGCATTGACGAGGCGCTCGCGGGTCTCGGCGACCGTGAGGCGGTCGAGCAGGTCCTTGGGCGGCGTCCAGGCGGGTTCCTTGGCCTGCCGTGCGGCGATGGCTGCGCGTGCCGCCGCGAACTGGCCCTGTGTGTAGAGCTGCCACAGGCTATCGAGCTGCGGATCCGACACGGTCGGCGCCTTGAGAGGATCATCGGGAGGCACCCAGTCCGGATAGAGCGAGCGCAGACGCTCGATCTCGGTATTCAGGCGCCGTGTGTCGCCCTGGCGAGCGAAATAGCGCAGGGCCGTCTCGTCGACCACGGGTTTGGCAGGCTCGCCCGCGGCCTGTGGCGGAGCCGGCGCCTCGGCGGCGGGTTGGACGGGCTGGGGCTGCTGGGCCGCTGGCTGGGCCGATGGAGCAGTGGGCTGAGGCGGGGGAGCGGGAGGCGCCGGAGCGGGAACCGGCGGAGCGTCGCTGTCTGTTCGGGGCGTGAGGATCTCAGCCGCCTGCGCGGAATTGAGCGGCGTTGCGGACCTGCGCGCCACCTGCACGATCTGACTGGAGGAGGAGGCGAGGCCCGGCTGATTCCACAGACCGGCAATCTGCCAGGCGACACAGCCGAACAGCGCCAATCCAAGGACGAAGGTGAGGAAGCCGGGCGTTCTCACAGGCACTCCGGAAAATGTTGAGCCACGCCCGCTAGGGCCAGGAGGTAGAGCGTGGCGGGATAGTAGACATCCAGTCTGGGGGATCGCAGCTCGGCGGGGACGGGTTTGCGGTCGAGCGCGCACTGCAGTACCGCGCCGATCATCCGGTAGCCCGGATCGTCCATGGTGCCGGTGACCTGACCATCCACGAGATTGACGATGGGCGGCGATGTCGTTCCGTCGCCCCAGGCCTTGGCCAAGGGTTCGAGGAGAGCCCGGTCGGTCACGCCGGCGCGGACGAGATAAAGCGGAATGCGCACAGCATCATAGCCGAAGCGCGGATCGAAGCCCGCGGCCGGAGCGGGCTTGGGCGATTTCAGGGATATCCAGTCCGCCGGCAGGCCGGCGTCGCCGAAGCGGGCCTCCCGCACGAGATCGTGCCCGCCGGAGACCAGGCCCTCCCAGTCGGCATTGGGAGCCAGGCGCGCGAGCACAGGCAGGGCCTCGAAGATCCAGTAGGAGAGATTGACAACGGGGCCGTCCGGCCTGTCCTGTGCACCGAATCCTTTCACGCCCGGCATGAGGATGATGCGGTTGCCGACGCGATGCAGAAGCCTCTGGCCGATCGCTCCCGCCATCCCCCGTGAGGTTTCGGTCCAGGAGGGAACCTTCCAGAGATTTCCGCCAAGGGCCAGCGCATAGGCGATGAGGATGTCGCCGTCGGCCGCGTCGTTGATGTCCGTGACATGCGGTTTGCTGTCTGGATCCCACCGCCACACCGCCAGCCCGTCGTCGCGCAGCAGCAATTCGTTGTGGGTGAACGTCCAGATGCGCGTGAACGTTTCCCGATCTTCCGCCAGCACGGCGAGAAGGAGGCCGTAGCCTTGCCCTTCGCTGTGGCTGATGTTCTTGTTGGCGGTGTCGATGACACGCCCGTCCAGTGTCACGAAACGATCGCGCCAGGGTTGCCACTGCGCGGCCGAAAGCGTGCCGGGCCTGGCCGGCTCGCCAAGCGGGACGGCGTGGGCGCCTTGCAGGGGCAGCGCGGACGACACGGTCATCGCCAGAGCAGCTAGCAGCGATATATGGCCGGACAGGCGTCGCCTGGTCATGGTGAGCTTCTCCGGCCGATGCGGGACAGGAACAGGGCGGTCGCCAGGCCAAGGAGCAGGCAGGCGGCGAAGAGCAGAAGGGCAAATGCCAGGAGATTTTCCGAAAGCCAGTTTGCCGCGATCAGCCGCAGATTGGCAAAGGTGGTGGGCTGGGTCGGGACGAAGGAGAAAGTCGTGACGGGCTGCGTCTGCACTTCGGTGAGCCGGGTGTTGTAGGTCACCAGGCGGCCGGTGAGCTGGAACCATTGCGGGCTGGCGGTGAAGGTGTTCACACCCGCGCTCAGTTCGGCGGCGCTCGGGGCCGTGACCAGCGTCCATGCCTTGTCGCCGCTCGGGCTCGGGCCCTGTGCGATCATTGCCGTGGCATCACGCGAAGGATGATAGGCCATGCCGCGGCTGGGCAGGAAACGCAGGGTCTGGCTGGAAACCTGGAAAGTCCGCTGCAGCCAGTCCTGGAATGCGCTGACATTGCCTCGCCAGCCACCGCCCTCGGTCGTCAGCGTGTCTCGCCAGCGGTCGAAGGTTTCCTGCGTGTCTGCCGGATCGGCCGCCGCGACCGGAAGCGACCCTGGTGCGGTTCCGGGAGTGTTGCCGGCGACGACAGGGCCCGACGGAATGTCCTCGTCGTGGGGTTTCCAGCCGGTGCGCAACTGTTCGTCGAGATCGAGCTGGGCCGGCACGGGATCCGGGATTTCCGGAGCTGGCGCGAAGAAGAGGGCATTGCGGTTGTCGAGGGAGGCAGCATTCAGGTCGAGATCGATCAGCCGTCCTGCCGCCACGGCCATGCGCGCAAGCATGGTTGCCGCCGCCGACATCACCTGGCTGTCGTATTTGCTGGCGACGAACGCCACCGGCTCGCTCGAGATATTGTAGGGAAAGGCCGTGCCCTGGAGCGCCGCGAGGTTGGGAAGTTGCGCGATGCGGGCAAAGTCCGGCATGACGAATTCGCTGCTGTCGAACAGGACGAAGCGGTTACTGCCTTTTGCCGGCCCGGCGGCGCATTGCGAATCCGTGGTCGTATAGAGCTGCGCCTCGAAGGTAATCCGGTTCGGCCCGGGACGGAAATGAGTCATCGGAATGCGGATGGGAAGATGCCGCAGGATCTCACCGCCGCTCGTGCTCAGCGGCGTGGTCGCGGCGATGTCCCCGTTGACGAAGACGTCGAGATGGCTGCCCGGCAAGACCTCGCCGCTATAGGCGGCATCGAGCAGCAACGTCGCCTCCCCGGAGGAGACCGAATAGAAATCCGAGGGGACGCCGACCTGGAACTCCGTCTTGAAACGACGGCCCGCGAACTCCTGCGTTGCAACGCCGAGATTGGCGAGCTTGACCCGGCTCGCCCTCAGCAGCAGTGGAGGATTGGGCGCGAACCAGCGACTCGTGTCGAGCACTTCGCGGACGCTTCCCTTCGGCCGGTCGACCAGGGCTCCTACGGCATCGACTGCCTGGGAGACGGCGGCGGCCGTCGGGCCGGAGACCACGAGAGTCGAGGGGCCGAGGGCAGGATCGTTCACGAAGGTCACGATCGGGCGGGAGGCGGCCTCTGCCGGAAAGGCGTGCAGCAGCGGCCGAATATCCTGGGCGGTGCCGATCACTGCCGTAACCGTGCCGGGGTCCACTGCATCGTTGGGGTGGTCCGTGACCAGCACCGCCAGGCTTGGCATGCCGATCAGGAGGGAAGCTGCCTGCGCAAAGCGAAGCACGGGACCGGCCGAGGCCTTGCCGCCGAGGGAAGGCGTGACGATGCGAAGATGCACCAGGCCGTTGGCGTCCGGGGCGGTGGCCGCCATATCCTCCACGCGCGAAAGGCGAGCCGCCGACTGCGAGCGGAAGTGGAGGGCGGTCGCGGTGCTGTCGATCTCCGTGCGCAACTCGTAGGTGGACGAGATGGTGCAGTCGGTACGGTGGCGCTGGACGACCTGGAGCCTGAAGAGATTGGGACCGGCTTTCAGGAGGCCGGCGGGCAGGTCCGCCGAAAGCTTGCCGAGCTGTTCCGACGCCGCGACCGGCGCGTCGAAAACGGCCTGGTTGTTGACGTACAGGGTAAGCCGGGAAGCTTCGGGCGCGACCACGACCGAAGCTTTATAGCCCAGGGTCAGCGAGGCCGGACTCACGGCCTGGTCCTTGGTCAGAACTACATTCCACGCGCGGCTGTCCGTCTCGCCTTCCAGCACGAGATGGCGGAAGGGCAACAAAGGCCGGTCGAGCGCGTCGGCCGGGGATGGCTGGGGTTTGGCGGGAGGCGGCGGCGTGGCTGCCTCAGGCGCGGGAGGCGCCTGGGCCGGCTCGGGTGCCACGGGGGTCGGGCTCGGAGGCGGTGGCATGTTGCGCCGTTCCGGCGCCATGTCGAAGGGCGAGGAAGACTCCTGGGCGTGCAGGCCGGCCATGCCCGTCAGCATCATCGCCAAAGCGAGCAGGATCGAGGCCGGCCCTCTCATGCCTTCCCTCCCGTGCTCTGCTGGGGCGCGGGGCTCGCAGCCCGCGCCGGTACGGATGTGCGATAGAGATAGACAAGGCCGCGCACGGTCTGCTTGACGGCAAGCGCGTAGAACCAGATCGTGCCGCGGATCAGGCCGGGATTGTAGCGGCGGCCCGTCTGGAAGGCGGTCCAGCGATCCGACGTGGCATACAGCAGATCGGCAACCAGGCGATGGTGAACAGGGTCCGTCGTCAGGTAGCGCACGCCTACGGTGGTCGTGCCGGCGTTGTGGTCGATTCGCCTCACGACGGCCGGCAGCGTGGGATCGCCATCCAGCGCGGACAGGGGCGTGAAGCGGATGTGCAGATGGGTCTCGTTGGCGAGGGTCGGGGCCGCGCCGACGACGCGGATGCCGGCGCCGTTGGCCGAGACGTTCTCGATCATGGCCGGGACCGTGGTGTCTCCGAAAGTCAGTTCGCAGCGCCTGTCCGCCCGGACGCGCTGGCTTGATTGCCGCTCGCCGCGCTCGGAGACGACGCCGAGCGCACACCCGGCCAGCAGAACGTTGAGGATGTTCCACATGCCCACCACGATGGTGACATCCGCCTTGTAGGGCTGTTCGATCAGGCGGAAGACCGTCATGGCGACGCCCGCGAGCAGCACGCAGAAGAAGGCGAAGAGCGGCCAGGCGATCTCGGAGAGCCGGCTTTCCTGCACCGAATCGTCCTTTGCCGTCACCCGGAATGTCGGCTTGGTCGGGTGCATGAGGACCGAGCCCAGTGCCGGCAGGAGATAGAGCGTCTGGGCATATTCGTAGAGCTCGGAAATCCATGGCCAGCGATACGAACCATAGAGATAGTTCTGCATCATCAGGTTCACGAACATGTAGGACAGGGTATAGGACAGAAATTCCTGGCCCGATGCGACGAAGATTTCCAGATTGAAGAACAGATAGAACATTGGCGCGACAAGGAAGACGATGCGCGCCAGCGGGAAGAACCAGAACAGGATGCTCGACATGTAGCACAGGCGCTGGGATATGCTCAGCCCACGCTTCATGAAGGGGCGCTGGAAGAGGAAGATCTGCACCATGCCCTGTGCCCAGCGTGAGCGCTGGCCGATGAAGCTGGCGAAGGTCGCCGGCTGCAATCCCGCGATCAAGGGCTTGTCGACATAGATGCTGTGCCACCCCCGCGAATGCAGCTCCAGCGCCGTCTCGCAATCCTCGGTGATGCTGCGGCCCTTGAAGCCGCCGACGGCCGCCAGGGCCGAGCGGCGCAGTGCTGCAGCAGACCCGCAGAAGAAGGAAGCGTTCCACTTGTCGAGGCCGCGCTGGATGATGCCGTAGAACATCTCGTTCTCCGACGGCATCTTCGTAAAGGTGCGCAGGTTGCGTTCGACCGGGTCCGGATTGAGAAAGAAGTGAGGGGTCTGCACCATGAAGAGCTTCGGATCGTCCCTGAAGAAGCCGACGGTGCAATGCAGGAAGTCGCGCGCCGGTGCATGGTCCGCGTCGAAGACGACCACGATCTCGCTGGTGGAATATTCGAGACCGTTGTTGAGGTTGCCGGCCTTGGCGTGCTCGTTGCGTGCCCGGGTGAGATAGTTCACACCAAGCCCTTCACATAATTTCTTCAGGTCCGCATGGCGTTGCTGCGCTTCGGTCGCCGCCTCGATGTTCTGGGCATTGCGCTTCTGTTCCGTACCGCCGTCGTCGAGCAGATAGACATGCAGCTTGTCGGGTGGATAGTCCATGCCCTTCGCCGCCGCGAGCGTCCTGGCCAGCAGCTCGCCGCTCTCGTTGTATGAGGGGATGAAGACGTCGACGCTGGGCAGTTCGTCGTCGCGCAGGCGCGGCGCGATCCGGGAAGGCAGCGGCGTCGCCACCACGAAGAGCGAGAGCGCCAACATGGCGACGCAGTACATCTCGGCCAGATAGACCGTGAGGCCGACGATGAAATTCTCCGGCTGGTTGATCGGGGGAAGCGTGCTCGTGGTGCGCCAATAGACATAGCGCAGCACGATCGACGTCCCAAGCGCCAGGGCTATCAGGCGCCAGACGCCGGTGGGCTTGAAGGCCTTGAGCAAGGCCATGGCGACCACGACGGCAGTGCCGGCGATGAGATGGGTCTGCTGGCTGATCGGCAGGGTCACCAGCATGAGGACGAAGAGAGACGCGAACGCCCAGAGCAGAACAGCGAAGGCCTTGGTCATGGCTGGGTTCCCTGTGGGGACGCCGGTATCAGGGGCGGCGGGGGCACGACGGGGCCGCCGCCGGGGCTGCCGGCCGCAGGCGGCGGCGGAATGACCACGCCGCTTCCGCTTGGGGCAGGAACTGGGGGAGCGGCCTCCGCGGGTTGAGGCGCCGGCGTCCGGGCAGGCGCGTGCCCGCGGCGTTTGGGTGCCCGCGCGGGGGCAGGCTGCGCCTGAACGGCCGCCGAGGGCGCGGGGCCCATCGGCGCGCCGGCGGCGCCGAGGTCAGGCGACAGGGGGCGCGGCGCCTGGGACCAGTTGCCGCTCGACAGCGAGGCGTTGACGTGCAGTCCCATCATCGCGGCTACGAGACTGCTCTCGGTCGCGCCGGGTCGGCACAGGCGAAGGCGGATCGAAACGGTGGCACGACGGTTGAACAGGGACACATCGAGATCGGGCGTCGCTATGCGCTGCCAGGCATACATGCACAACTCGTTCCCCGCTGCTCGACCGAGCGCATAGCCGAACGGACCGTACTGGTTCTGCACATAGGTGAGGGAGCGCCGGAGCGGTACTCCGGGCAGGGATGTTTGGGCTTCCGAGGTCAGCTGTTCGTCCGTGAGCGGACGGTCGCCGAGACTGCTCTCGGCACCGGCGCCGCTGTTGGCGATGCCGAATATGTCGACCCGCAATTCGTTTTGTCCCGGGGCCGATCCGTCGGTCGCGAGCGCGATCGTCTGGCGTGTCGCATTGGAGTATGCAGTCTGCACGATCGACAGGACTGCGGGGGTGCCCGGGCCCAGCGAAACAAACGCGGTCTCGATCGGCACGGTGGTGACCGCGCCCGTTTCGGTGACGATGGTGCGGGGAGCGCCGCAGCCCGCAAGGAGGATCACTGACCCTACGGAAAGTAATCTCGCGAATTTACAGAGCCATTTGTGTGTTTTTTGTGTACGATCCACGCGTTTGGATCGTTGAATTACCCAAGGATGGCTCGCTGCTCGGCGAGTCAAACCTTTGGCATCCGCAGGAAGCTCCATGAATATACCATTTCACGCAATCGAACTGTCGACGCCAAAGTGAAAAGCTAACAAAGCCTTCACGTCAATATCTTTGTGTGAGATATGAAGGCTAAAAATATGCCTGACGAAACGACATAGATATATACTAAAGATAATGCATCATAGTCTTTTATATTTTTATTATTTTACTTTAAAAAATGGAAAGCGCTTCGAGTAAGGAGCCTGCTGAAGTATGATCAGGATTCTTGATAATTTGGTCGTATAAGAATGGTGAGAATATTCGCCGTCAACATCCGCGACCGCGATATGACACAGTTCTTGATGGCAGCATGGTGGTTGATCCGGATGCTTGCCATCCAGTGTTCCTGCTCCCGGATGCAATAGCGATTTCTACTTCTTTGGTATATGGTCTCTATCCGGGCGAGGTATATAAAGTTGAGGAGTGCTACCATAGAAGGTAGTCGTCGCTTTCATCGTTGGATGAAGAGTCCCAATGCGGATCTACAAAAGAAGATGAGCCGCGTCGCCTCGCGAAAGCAGCTCGTTACAAGGTTTCAACGGGACATTCAATTCGAGCCGTTGGTTGCCCCGGTTGCTCGTTTCACCTCCAGCATCAGGGTGAGCGGGTGTCGATCAATCCCTGCTGCTTAAGATCGCTCCAGAATGCCTCCGGAATGTCCACGCCGAGCAGGTTCACATTCTCGCGGGCCTGCTCCGGTGTGACGGCGCCCGAGATCACGCTGGCGACGATCGGGTGGCGCAGCACGAATTGGAAGGCCGCCGCCTTCAGCGGCACCTTGTGGGCGGCGCAGACCGTTTCGATTCTGCGCATCTTCTCGACCACCGGGGGCTCCGCCGGCATATAGCGATAGTAGGGCGTGGGCACGCTCGTTCCGGTCGCCAGAATCCCGGAGGCGAAGGGCGCCCCGATGACGACGCCGACGCCCCGTTCCTCGCAGAGGGGGAACTCATGGTCGAGCGGCCCCTGGTCGAGCAGCGTATAGGGCATGGCCACCAGGAAGAGATCGATGTCGAACCGCTTCAGCATTTCTGGGATCGTGCCGAGGTCGTTGACGCCGGCGCCGATGCCCTTGATCTCCTTGTAATGGCGCAGCATTTCCAGCGCGCGCCAGCCGGAGCGCTCCAGGTCGAGGAAATACTGGGCGACGAGATCGGCGGAGCCGACATGGCGGACGTCGAGATCGTGGATCAACAGGAGGTCCACGGTGTTGATGCCGAGCCGCATGAGACTCTGGTCATAGGAGCGCATGATGCCGTCATAGGTATAGTCGAATCGCTCCTGGAACTTCAGGCCGCCGGCCCAGAAGGGGCCCTTGAAGTTCACGGGGTCCTGCGGACGGTTGAACACCCGACCGACCTTGGTGGAGAGCACGAATTCGTCACGGGGGCGCTGGCGCAGATTGGCGCCGAAACGAAGTTCGCTCATGCCGCGGCCATACCAGGGCGAGGTGTCGAAATAACGCATCTGCGCGTTCCAGGCGCCGTCGAAGGTGGCACGGACGTCCGCTTCGTCGAGATGTGTGAACATGTCGCCCATGGGTCCGCCTCCGAGACCGACCGGCGTGAGCGACACGGAGGTTCGACCGAGCCGGCGTGGTGCGGCGTTCCCTGGCAAGGTGGGCAGGTTCATGGTTTCCATCCCTGAGAATTCGTCATTTAAGAGGGCGTATTTGTCGGACAATGGTAGCGGCAAAAGCGCTGCTGTCCAGACCCGGGACGACTCGGATGAATTCGCAGGTCCGCTTGCTGCTGGGGTCGCGCATTGGCTCGCCCAGCCCAGGATCGATCTTTTCTAATTATCCTATATATAGTTTTATTTATGGTATATTTGAAATCCACGGCCCACGCTAATCTGTCGGATGCCGTACGAAGAAGATTTTATTTATCAACGAATTGGTGTCGTAAGACGCGGGATGGAAGCGGTGATGGAGCGGATGCTGGCGGCATTCTTGCCGGGAAATTCAACGGTCGAGTTGCGCGAAGTCGACGTACCCAGGCCAGGCATAGGCCAGGTGCTGATCCGCATGCGCGCGTCCGGCATCTGCGGCAGCGATATCCACTACATATACCACAAGCATGTCGGTGATGATCCGCGCTCGCGCTACCAGGGCGTGGTTGCCGGGCACGAGCCTGCCGGCGAAGTGATGGAACTCGGTGCAGGCTGCCGGCATTTCAAGGCCGGCGACCGTGTAGCCGTCTATCACATCTCGGGCTGCGGCTTTTGCCGGGCCTGCCGCAAGGGGTTCCAGATCTCATGTACCGATCCGCTGCGTGCCGCCTATGGCTGGCAGCGAGACGGCGGCCATGCTCCCTTCCTGGTCGCCGACGAGCGCGATCTCGTGCATCTGCCGGACAGCCTGAGCTATAGGGATGGCTGCTTCATTTCCTGCGGTGTCGGTACGGCATATGAAGGCATCCTGCGCGGCAATGTCTCCGGCAGCGATAGCGTGCTCGTGGTGGGCCTCGGGCCCGTGGGCATGGCGGCCCTGATGCTCGCCGGCGGACGGGGCGCGCATCTGCGTATTGGCGTGGACGTGCAGCAGGAGCGTATCGACAAGGCCAGGCAACTGGGCCTGATCGACCACGGCTTCGTAGCAGGCCCGAACGCCTTGGAAGCGATCAACGAAGTTACCAAGGGCGGTGCGCACGTCGCGCTCGACTGCTCCGGCAACCCGCATGGTCGTCTCCTGGCGCTGCAGGGCACGGCGAGTTGGGGGCGCTGCGTCTATATAGGCGAGACTGGACATGTGCAGTTCAATGTCAGCGACGACCTGATGCATCGCCAGCGCACGCTGTACGGATCCTGGGTCACCAGCCTGCACAATATGGACCAGTGCTGCGACGACCTTGCCGCCTGGGGCCTCCACCCGCATGATATCATCACCGATGCCTTTCCGCTTCAGAGGGCCGGCGAGGCCTATGCGCTGATGGCGGGCGGCAAGTCCGGCAAGGTCGTGATCGAGTATCCGTGATGAGCGATATCCGGCTGGAGACCGAGGCGCTGGTCGTCGACATCGCGCCGCAGGGCGGCCTGCTCTGGCGCGTGCTTGCGAAGATGGACGGCCGTGAGGTGCCGCTGCTGCGTCAGCCGCCCGAGGGCGAGGAGCGCGATCCGCTGCATGCGGCGAGCTTTCCGCTCGTTCCCTTCGGCAATCGCGTCCGGGGCAATCGCTTCAGTTTCGAAGGGCGGGACCACGAACTGGAGCCCAACATGTCCTGGGACAGGCATTACCTGCATGGCGATGGCTGGACCCGGCATTGGGAGGTCGTCGAGCGAAGGGCGGATCTCGTGCGGTTGCGGCTCGATGCGCACAGGGCGCCCGGTACCCCCTATGTCTACGAGGCCGAGCAGAGCATCCGTGTCGAGGGACATATGCTCGAGACGAGCCTCAGCCTGACCAATCGCGGCGCGGAGGCTCTGCCTTACGGCCTTGGCTGGCATCCCTACTTCCCGCTTACGCCCGGAACGCTTCTCCGGGCAGCCGCCACCGACTGCTGGGACGAGGACAGCCAGTGGCTGCCGACCGTACGCAAGCCGGTATCCGGCGACATGGTCTTCTCGACGGCCGCGCCCCTGCCACGGCGCTGGGTCAATACGCTGTTCGAGGGCTGGAACGGCGGTGCGGTCATCGACTGGGCGGAGAGCGGCCTGCGTCTCGAAATCGATGCCGACCCGCTGTTCGGGCGCTACCTGATCTTCGTGTCGGATCCGGCCTTCGATCCCGGCTACACCTACGATTTCTTCTGCTTCGAGCCGATGAGCCACAGCGCGGATGCGCACCACCACGCCGATGGCGGTGGGCTGAAGCGCCTTGCACCGGGAGAGAGCCTGGCAGGCAGGGTCAGGATGCGCTGGGGGCGCTGAGCCGCTCCCTTGCCGTCTTCAGCACGGCTTGCGTTAATTCGCGCAGCCCGGTCTCCACCGCTCGGCTCCAGTGCCAATAGAGCGGCACCGACAGCGGGGTGTCGGGTATCAACTCGATCAGCCGTCCTGCATCGAGATGCCCCGACACCAGCGAAATCGGGGTCATGCCCCAGCCGATTCCCGCCAGCGAGGCATCGACGAAGCCGTGGGAGGAAGGTATCCAATGGGTGGGCCGCGCCGCGCGCTGCCCGAAGACCTGGGCGATCCAGGCATCCTGCAACTCGTCCTTGATGTTGAAGGTGAGGCTCGGGGCAGTCGCTATCGCCGCCTCGGTGACCCCGGCGGGGAACCAGCGGTGCATGAAGGCTGGATTGGCGGTGGCGACATAGAGCTGCGTGCCGAGCGACCGGCTGCTGCAACCCTGTACCGGGCCTGGAGCGGTGCTGACGGCGGCGCTTACTTCGCCGCGGCGCAGCCACTCGGCGGTGTTGCTCTCGTCGTCGAGCACGAGGTCGAAAAGCCGCCCTTCCAGGCCGGCCAGGGCGGGCATGAACCAGGTCGCCATGCTGTCGGCGTTGACTGCGATGCGTATGGTCGGCGCCCTGGCGGCCGGAAGCACGTCGGCAAGCTCGGCACGCAGCTCATGCTCCATCAGGCCGATCTCCTCGACATGGCGGCTGAGCCGTCTTCCTGCGGGCGTGGCCATGCAGGGCTGGCCCCGGATGATCAGGCTGGTGCCCAACCTTTCCTCGAGAAGCTTCACGCGCTGGGAAATGGCCGAAGGCGTAACGCCGATCTGTTGTGCGGCCTTCTCGAAGCTGCCGGTACGGATGACGGCGGCCATGGCGTCGAGCAGGGCATAATCCAGCATAGATTAGATTCTCTAATCCAGATTTAGATAGTTTAAATTCTCTAAGTTCATTGGCTGGGCTAGTCAAATCCCGTTCTCAGGGGGATGACGATGTTCGGCGCTGCGCTTTCCGGTTTCCTGCTCGGCCTCAGCATGATCGTGGCGATCGGGGCGCAGAACGCTTTCGTGCTGCGCCAGGGCTTGAGGCGTGAGCATGTCTTTGCGGTCTGTCTGGCCTGCGCGCTCTCGGACGCGGTGCTGATCACCGCGGGTATCAGCGGATTCGGACTCGTCGGGGTAGCTGTGCCCTGGATCGAGCCGGTCATGCGCTATGGCGGCGCGCTCTTCCTTGCCGCCTACGGCCTACGCAGTTTCCGGGCAGCCTTCTTCAGCCAGGGGGGACTGTCTCCCTCGGAGGCGGTCGGGCAGGATCTCGCCCGCACGCTTGCCACCTGCCTCGCCTTCACATGGCTCAATCCGCATGTCTATCTGGATACGGTGGTGCTGCTCGGTTCGATCTCCACCCAATACGGGCCGGACAAGGCGGCCTTCGGCGCGGGCGCCGGCACCGCCTCGTTTTTGTTCTTCTTTGCGCTGGGCTACGGCGCGCGGCTGCTGCGCCCCGTCTTCGCCAGGCCGGGGTCTTGGCGAGTGCTGGATGTCCTGATCGGTATGACGATGTGCGGGCTGGCGCTGAAGCTGGCGGTATGACCGGCGGCGCGGGGTCGACAAGCCTGGAAACGACGGATTTGATGGAAGAGGCAGAGGGCGGTCGATGATCGCCGCTTCGCGTTTCACGCGCCACGTTCCACCGAGTGGCGCTCGCCGGCATGCCGCCCCTGCACCCCGGACTATTCCTCGTCCCTCAGCCGGTACCCGATCCCCGGCTCGGTCTGGATGATCCTGGGATTCGAGGCGTCCCTCTCGATCTTGGCGCGGAGCTGGCCGATGAAGACCCTCAGATAGTGCAGGTCGTCGCCATGGGCCGAGCCCCAAACGGAGGTAAGGAGCTGGCGATGGGTGACCACCCGGCCGGCGTGGCGCACGAGCATCGCGAGCAGATCGTATTCCTTCGGTGTGACGCGGATCGGCTCGCCGTCGCGGCTGACGAGGCGCTTCAGCGTGTCGATGACGAGCCCGTCGCATTCAAACCTGGTGGCGGCGCCGCTGTCCTGCGCCTTGTGGCGCAATGCCGTGCGGATGCGGGCGATCAGCTCACCGATGCCGAAGGGCTTTTCCACATAGTCGTCGGCGCCGAGGTCGAGGGCCGCAATCTTCTCCGTCTCGCGGTCGCGGGCGGAGAGCACGATGATCGGCACCTTGGACCATTCGCGCACCCGGGTAATGATGTCCTTGCCGTCCATGTCGGGCAGGCCGAGGTCGAGGATGACGATGTCGGGCGCCGAGGTCGCGATCAGCCGCATGGCATCGGCGCCATTGGCGGCATCCGTCACCTCATAGCCCGCCGCGGAGAGGGCCGGTTTCAGGAAACGCTGGATCTGGGGTTCGTCGTCGACAACCAGGATACGCATGGGTGCTCGGAAACTCTAATGTCTGAGAGGTGAGGGGCAGCACTAACCTTCAAGGCCACGCACGACACCCCCCCATCATGCCCCCACCGGCAGGCGGATGACAATGCGGGTGCCGCGCTTGCGCATCGCCGGGCTCTCGGCGGTGATGGTGCCGCCCATGGCCTCCACGAAGCCGCGGCTGATGGAAAGGCCGAGCCCCGTGCCTGCCGCGCGGCCGTCCACCTTGCCGCGGCGATAGAACTTGTCGAAGATCCGCTCTAGATCGGTCGGCGGAATCCCCTTGCCCTGGTCGGTCACCGTGACGACCACCTCCTCGCCCTCGCGCCGGGCGTAGACGGCGGTGGGGGTGTCCTCGCCGCCATATTTGTGCGCGTTGTCGATCAGGTTGAACAGGACTTGGCCGAGGAGGGTCGAATCGCCGCGGACCGGAGGCAGTTCGGCGGCGACGCTGACCTCGATAGCCCGTTCCGGGAAGGCCTTTCGCGCCCGCTCCACGGCTGCGCGGATCACGTCGGGAATATCCACCCAGTCGCGCTTCGCATTCAGGGCTCCGGCTTCGATGCGCGTCATGTCCAGCAGGTTGGAAACGAAGCGCGAGAGGCGCGCCGCTTCCTCCTCGATCGAGGCGAGAAGATCGTCGCGGCTCTCGGCGCTCATCCTGTCGCCGAGCTGGCGCAGGCTGGTGACGGCACCGGTAATCGAGGCGAGGGGCGTGCGCAGGTCGTGCGATATCGAGGAAAGCAGGGCGCCCCGCAGCTTCTCGCTTTCTTCCAGCGCCGCGGTGCGGGCGTTCTCCCGCGCAAGCTGGGCCCGGTCGATGGCGATCGCCGTCTGGTCGAGGATGGCGCCGAGAACGCGCTCCTCGGTGGGGCTGAGGGGTGGCGCATCCTTGGGCTGCTCGAAACCGAACACGCCCACGGCGCCATGGGGTGCCAGGATCGGGCGGAACTGGAAGCGTAGATTGGGCAGGGTCTCAGTGCCCTTGCCGGCGTTTTCCCGCTTTTCATAGGCCCAGCGCAGGGCCGTCATGTCGGTGGAGTCGAGGATGGTGTCGGGCGGCCACGCGGCGGAGACGGTGAGGTCGTCCTCCACCGGTATGGCTATGACGACCTGGCCATGCAGAGTCGCCTGCGCATGGGCGACGCCGGCCCAGACCACGTCGTCCACGCTCGTGATGCCCGAGAGCTTGCGCGAGAATTCATAGAGAGACTGCAGATTGGTCGCACGCCGGCCGGCGCCCTCGGCCCGGTCGCGAATGCGCCCCGCGAGGTCGCCGGTGGTCAGGGCGACGATCATGAACAGCACAAGCGCGAAGAGTTCGTGGGGTTCGGCGATGGTGAAGGTGTAGAGCGGCGGGATGAAGAAGAAGTTGTAGGCGAAGAAGGACAGTATCGCCGCCGTTACCGCACTGAGACGCCCGACGGTGAGGGCGCAGAGCAGCACGGCCAGGAGGAAGAGCATGGAGACATTGGGCAGGCGCACGAAGTGCTGCAAGCCAGCGCCGATCGCCACCGCGGCCGCGACCGCCGCCGCTGCCGCGCCAAAGGTGGTGACCGCAGGCGGCATTTCCCATCTGGCCCATCTGCGCCGTTGTGGGGGAGGGGCATCGCCCTCGCCGTCGGTGATCACGCAGATGCCGATATCGCTCGACTGGCGCAGCAGCGCGTCGGGCAGGGAGCGTCCCGTCACGCGCCGCCACCAGCCGGCCTCGCCGCGGCCGAGCACGATCTGGGTGGCATTCTCGCGACGGGCGAGCCGCAGGATCTCGCCGACATAGTCATGGCCGCTCACGCGCTGGGTTTCGGCGCCGAGGCGCTCGGCAAGGCGGAAGGTTTCGTCCAGCCGGGCCATGGCGGCGGCATCGGCGGCCTCCTGGCCGGGCCGCTCGACGGTGACGACAAGCCAATGGGCATTGAGGCCGTTGGCGAGGCGGCTCGCGGCACGCACGACCTTCTCGGACAGGGCATCAGGTCCGATGCAGACCAGGAGACGATCCGCCGTCTCCCATGGACCCTCGATGGCATTCTGCCTGAGATAGGCGATCATCTGGTCGTCGACGCGATCGGTGGTACGCCTGAGCGCAAGCTCGCGCAGGGCGGTGAGATTGCCGGGCTTGAAGAAGCCGTCCGTGGCGCGCCTGGCATTGTCGGGCAGGTAGACCTTGCCTGCCTCCAGGCGCTGGATCAATTCGGCGGGCGTGATGTCGACGACGATCACCTCGTCCGCCTTCTTGATCACGCTGTCCGGAACGCTTTCGCGCACGGTGACGCCGGTGATGCGCGAGACGACGTCGACCAGGCTTTCCAGGTGCTGGATGTTCAGGGCCGTCCAGACGTCGATGCCGGCGCCGATCAGTTCCTCGACGTCCTGATAGCGCTTGGGGTGGCGGCTGTCGGGTGCATTGGTATGGGCGAGTTCGTCGACGATGATCAGCTTCGGCCTGCGGGCCAGCGCGGCGTCGATGTCGAATTCGTCGAGCTGCCGGCCTTTGTAGTCGACGTTGCGCCGGGGGAGGATCTCGAGCCCTTCCGTCAGAACCGCGGTCTCGGATCGGCCGTGGGTCTCGACGATGCCGACGACCACGTCGATTCCGGCATCCTTCTCCCGCCGCGCCCTGGAGAGCATCGCGAAGGTCTTCCCGACGCCGGGCGCCGCACCCAGGAAGACGGTGAGACGGCCACGCCCCTCGCGACCGGCAAGGTCGAGAAGGGCGTTGGGATCGGGACGCTTTTCGACAGGTGGGGGCATGACGCCTCGGATTGGATGTGCCGGTTTTCCAACCGGCACGGCTTCGTACTGTGCCGGTCGAAAGACCCGCACACCATTATTGCGCCGTCAATGCATCGAGTGCGAGATTGAGCGCGAGGACATTCACATGCGGTTCGCCGACGATGCCGAACAGGCGGCCGGAAGTCTGGGCGTCGAGCACGCTCCTTACCTTGTCTTCAGGCAGGCCGCGGGCCTTGGCGACGCGCGCGACCTGCATGGCGGCATCGGCCGGCGTGATGTCGGGATCGAGCCCCGAACCGGAAGTGGTGACGGCATCGGCCGGGATGTCGCCGGCCACGCCCTGCTTGCGCAGGTCGGCGATGGAAGCGGCAATGCGGTCCGCCAGCGCCTTGGAGGTCGGGCCGAGATTGGAGCCCGTGGAGTTGTCGGCATTGTAGGGCTGGGCGATCGTCTTGGTGGCGTCGTTCGGATCGGTGCCCGAGGTCGCGGACGGCCGTCCCTGGAAATATTTGTCCGAAGTGAAGTTCTGGCCGATCAGGGCCGAGCCCACCACCGTACCGTTATGACTCACCAGGCTGCCATTGGCCGCCGAGGGAAAGGCAAGCTGGGCGACGCCGGTGATGAAGTAGGGATAGATCCCGCCGAGCAGGATGGTGAACAGCGCCATCATCACGATGGCAGGACGGATATGGGTCAACATGGATCTGCTCCTTTGGAGCGGTGAAACGGGTTTGCCGTGAAAGGCCGAGGCCCTCCCCGCTAGGCGGGGGAGGGGCGAAGGCAGCAAGAGGGGGCCGGATCGTCGCCGATCGGACAGGACGAGCCAGCGGGCTACATTCCATCCGTCCCGCATGGGCGCCTCCTCAAACCAGATGCAGCGTGGCCACGACGAGGTCGATGGCCTTGATGCCGATGAAGGGCACGACGATGCCTCCCAGGCCGTAGACCAGGAGGTTGCGCCGCAGTAGGGTTGCCGCGCCGACGGGCCGGTAGGTCACGCCTTTCAACGCCAGCGGAATGAGCGCGATGATGATCAGCGCATTGAAGATCACCGCCGACAGGATCGCCGATTGCGGAGAAGACAGCTGCATGACGTTCAAGGCGCCAAGCGCCGGATAGGTCGCGATGAACAGCGCCGGGATGATGGCGAAGTATTTCGCGACGTCGTTGGCTATTGAGAAGGTGGTGAGCGAGCCGCGCGTCATCAGGAGCTGTTTGCCGATGCCGACGATCTCGATCAGCTTGGTGGGGCTGGAGTCGAGATCCACCATGTTGCCGGCCTCGCGGGCCGCCTGGGTGCCCGTCTGCATGGCGACGCCCACGTCGGCCTGCGCGAGGGCGGGAGCGTCGTTGGTGCCGTCGCCGCACATGGCGATCAGGCGCCCGCCCGTCTGCTCCTTGCGGATATAGGCGAGCTTCTCCTCGGGGGTGGCCTCGGCGAGGAAATCATCGACGCCGGCCTCCGAGGCGATGGCCGCCGCGGTGATCGGATTGTCGCCCGTCACCATCACGGTGCGGATGCCCATGGCACGCAGTTCGGCGAAGCGCTCCTTGATGCCGGGCTTCACGACGTCCTTGAGGTGCACGACGCCGAGGATGCGGCTGCCATCGGCGACGCCGAGCGGCGTGCCGCCCGTGCGCGCCACCTTTTCCACGGCCTGGCGGAAGGCGGAGGGGGCCGCCTCCAGCGTGGTGCCGGCGAACTTCACGATGGAATCGACCGCGCCTTTGCGGATGGAGCGGCCGTCGATGTCGATGCCGGAGAGGCGCGTCTGCGCGGCGAAGGGGATGGTGGCAATCTTCTTGCAGGTGAGATCGGGCTCCCGCAGGCCATAGTCGCCCTGGGCCAGCGCGATGATGGAGCGGCCCTCCGGCGTCTCGTCTGCAAGGCTTGCGAGCAGCACGGCGGAGGCGAGGTCCTGCTCGCTCACGCCCGGCACCGGGATGAACTCCGTGGCCATGCGGTTTCCGAAGGTGATCGTGCCGGTCTTGTCGAGCAGCAGCGTGTCGACGTCACCGGCGGCCTCCACGGCGCGGCCGGATGTCGCCACCACGTTGAAGCGGATAAGGCGATCCATCCCGGCAATGCCGATGGCCGAGAGCAGGCCGCCGATCGTGGTCGGGATCAGCGTCACCAGCAGGGCGACCAGCACGGTGACGGAGACGACGGTGCCGGAATAGCCGGCGAAGCCCCACAGCGTCACGACAGCGATCAGGAAGATCAGCGTCATGCCCGAGAGCAGGATCGAGAGGGCGATCTCGTTTGGGGTCTTCTGGCGCTCCGCGCCTTCGACGAGGGCGATCATGCGGTCGATGAAGGATGAACCGGGCTGGGTGCTGATGCGCACCTTGATCCAGTCGGACAGCACCTGGGTGCCGCCGGTCACGGCGGAGCGATCGCCGCCGGATTCGCGTATGACGGGAGCCGACTCGCCGGTGATGGCGCTCTCGTTCACCGATGCCACGCCCTCGATGACCTCGCCGTCGCCGGGGATGAGATCCCCGGCCTCGACGATGACGATATCGCCGACATTGAGCTTGGTGGCGTCGATCACCTGGTGGTTGCCGTTGGCCGAGGTCGGAGAAGCCAGCCGCTTGGCCTTGAGATCCGACTTGGTCTTGCGCAGGCTCTCGGCCTGCGCCTTGCCGCGTCCTTCTGCGACAGCTTCGGCGAAGGTGGCGAACAAAACGGTGAACCACAGCCAGGCGGCGATCTGGGCCGTGAAGGTGATGCCCTGGCCCGTGAAGAGGTCGCGCAGGCAGAGCACGGTGACGAGCGCCGCGACGACCTCGGTGACGAAGATCACCGGATTACGTACCAGCAGCCGAGGGTCGAGCTTGACGAAGGCATCCTTGATGGCCGGCAGCACGATGGCCGCATCGAACATGGAGGGAGCAGTGGGCTTGGATGACATGATTGCCATTCCTCAGAAGGTTGTGCCGGAGAGCATCAGGAAGTGCTCGACGATCGGTCCCAGCGCGAGAGCCGGGAAAAACTGCAGGCCGCCGACGATCAGGATGACGCCGACGAGAAGGCCGACGAAGAGCGGCGTGTGGGTGGGGAAGGTACCGGCGGAGGCGGGCACCTTGGTCTTGGCTGCGATGGATCCGGCGATCGCCATCACCGGGACGACGTAGCCGAAGCGCCCCAGGGCCATCGATATACCGAGGGTGGTGTTGTACCAGGGCGTGTTGGCCGAGAGGCCCGCGAAGGCGGAGCCGTTGTTGCCGGTAGCCGACGAAAATGCGTAGAGGATCTCGCTGAGGCCGTGCGGGCCGGCATTGGCGATCTGGGACACGCCGAAGGGCAGCATGGCGGAAACCGAGGCGAAGCCCAGGATGCAGACCGGCAGGATGAGCACGGCGAGCATGGCGTATTTCATCTCGCGCGCCTCGATCTTCTTGCCGAGGAACTCCGGCGTGCGGCCGACCATCAGGCCGGCAATGAAGACGCTCAGCACCGCGAAGACGATCATGCCGTAGAGGCCGGAACCGACGCCGCCCGGCAGCACTTCGCCAAGCTGGATGAGGAACATCGGGATCAGGCCGCCCAGCGGGGTCAGCGAGGCGTGCATCGCATTGACGGCGCCGCAGGAAAGGCCGGTGGTGGCGGCGACGAAGACCGCCGTCATGGCCTGGCCGAAGCGGACCTCCTTGCCTTCCATGTTGCCGAGGCCCGGGTCGACGCCGAGATGGGCGAGTATAGGATTGCCGGAGGTTTCGGCCCAGTACACCACGCCGACGCCTGCGATCAGCAGCACGGCCATGGCCGAGAGCAGGGCCCAGCCCTGGCGGCGGCTGCCGACCATCTGGCCGAAGGTGTAGACCAGCGCCGAGGAGATCGCGAGCATCGAGAAGATCGAGAGGTAGTTGGCGAGTGCGCTCGGATTCTCGAAGGGATGCGCGGAATTCGCGTTGAGGAACCCGCCGCCATTGGTGCCGAGTTGCTTGATCGCCTCCTGGCTGGCCATCGGGCCGATGGCCAGTGTCTGCTTAGCGCCCTCCAGCGTTCCTACGTCAATGGTGCCGAGCATGGTCTGGGGCATGCCCAAAGCCACGAAGGCGATGGCGACGACGATGGCGATCGGCAGGAGCACATAGAGCGTGGAGCGGGTGAGATCGACCCAGAAATTGCCGAGCGTCGATGCGCCGGAACGGATGAACGCCCGGGTGACGGCAATGGCGAGGGCGATGCCCGTGGCGGCCGAGACGAAGTTGTGCACGGTGAGGCCAGCCATCTGGCTGAAATTGCTCATCGTCGATTCGCCGGCATAGGACTGCCAGTTGGTATTGGTTACGAAACTCACGGAAGTGTTGAAGGCCAGGTCAGGGCTGAGATTGCCAAATCCCTGCGGGTTCAGGGGCAGCCACGCCTGCAGGCGGAATATCGCATAGAGCGAGGCAAAGCCGGCGGCGCTGAACACCAGCATCGCGATCGTATAGGTGAGCCAGTTCTGTTCCTTCGCCGGGTCAATGCCCGAGAGGGCATAGAAGCCCTTTTCAACCGGGGCGAGCACCGGCGAGAGGAACGTCCTCTCACCGGTGAAGACGCGGGCCATGTAGGAGCCCAGCGGCTTGACCGCTGCGAGGACCAGGGCGAACAGAAGGATGATCTGAAGCCATCCGTTCAAGGACATGGAAATTCTCCAAAAGGGTTCGGACCAACGCGGCAATTCCCGAGCCGATCTTCGGATCGGCTCGGGAATTCGGCTCGCGGAGGGTCCGGGCGGGCATGAAAGGCAGGAAGCGGGGTCGCCTTCCCGATGTGGCGGCCCCGCTCCCGTCGCGCACCGTCGCGTCGGCGCGGGGGCGGCCGGCGGCGTTGGGCACGCAAGGACGAAGAGGCGGCTAAAAGCGCTCGGGCATCAGCAGAGTGGCGACGAGATAGGCGCCGAGGGCGAGCGAGACGACGAGGCCGAGGATGGGATCGAACATGGGTCCTCCTCACAGCCTGTCGAGGGCGCGTGCGTAGAGGACCAGAACGAACAGGCCCCCTACGCCCAGCGCCACGTAAGCGAGATCAAGCATGGCAAACTCCTACCCGGTTGGGCATGGAGAGGGTGTGCCACCAAAGCGCGTCAGGGTTCGATTCCGATTGTGGGCGCTGGGTATAAGGGAAGTGTAAGGATGTCGGGCAAGGGTGTGTGGCCTGCTGCCGTCGCATCGTAGGTCGAGAACTGGTATCGCTCCGCCAGCCGGAGGCCCAGTTCGTGCGTGTCGATGGCAATGGGCTCGACCCACAGCAGTCCGCGCCGGGCAGTGATCAGCGCCCGGTTTTTAGTGCCCCTGCATGTCGCTGCAGGAGCAGCCGGGCAAGGAAGGCCGGTGTCGTGCCCCGACGCTTCCCGTTCAGAAATTGTTCTTGCGCTCGCGCAATTCGGCGAAGACCGTTGCCGCGTCGGCGCCCTCCAGGCCTACCGCCGTGGCCACTGCTGGAACATCGGCCCGCAGAAACGGGTTCTCGCGCTTTTCCGCGCCCAGCAGCACGGGAAGGGTGAACTTGTGCTCGGCGCGCTGCGCCTCCACTTCCCGTGCGCGCTTTGCAAGCGCCTCGTTGGTGGGATCGACCGTCACGGCGAAACGGGCGTTGGAGAGCGTATATTCGTGTCCACAATAGAGCACCGTGTCATCAGGCAGGGCGCGCAGCTTGAGGAGCGAGGACCACATCTGGGCCGGCGTGCCCTCGAACAGTCGCCCACAGCCGAGCGAGAACAGCGTGTCGGCGGCGAAGAGCAGCTTCTGCTCGGGGAAATGGTAGGCTATGTGGCCCACCGTATGGCCGGGCGTATCGATGATGCCCGCCGCCAGCGCGCCCACCGAAACGCTTCCGCCTTCCTCGACCGTCTCGTCCACGGCCGGGATGCGATGGGCGTCGGCCTTGGCGGCGACAACGCGGCAGCCGTAGGACGCCTTCAGCGATTCGATTCCAGCTACATGGTCTTCGTGGTGATGCGTGACCAGGATATCGGTGAGGCGCCAACCCCGGCGCGTAAGCGCGGCTTCGATGGCCTCGACCTCGGGAGCGTCGATGGCGGCGGTGCGGCCGGTATCGGTATCGTGGAGAAGCACGCCAAAATTGTCGGTGCGGCACAAGAAAAGTTCGATCAGCGCGCTCATTTTCACTCTCGCTTGAAAGGGCAAATCCTTCTAAGCGATCGAGCGCGTGAGGTCACGCGATCAGTCTGCGTGGCAATGTCACAATCTGGGAGCCCTTGGTGATGTCCGGCGGAAGTGTGGTGATCGGTGATGGGCTCCTGACGATCGAGGCGCTCACGGCGATCGCTCGAGGACGCCGGCCGGTTGTGTTGTCCGCAGCGGCGCGGAATCGCGTCACGGCAGCCCGATCGGTGATCGAAAGGGCGATTGCGGAGAACAAGCCCGTTTACGGGCTCACGACCGGGCTGGGAGCAGGCGTCGACACCAGGCTTTCCCCCGATGATCTCGCTGCTTTCCAGAGGCGGGTCGCCTTCGCCCGCGCGGTCGGCGTCGGTAGCGAGATGCCGGCGGAGGAGGTGCGCGCGATGATGGCTGCCCGTATCGCCGGCATGAGCGTCGGCCAGACCGGGGTGTCGCTGGCAGTTGTGCAGGCCGTGGCCGACGCGCTCAATGCCGGCTTCCATCCGATCGTACCTTCCATCGGTTCGGTGGGGGCCGCGGATCTTGCCCCGCTCGCTCACATGGCGCTTGCCCTGCTCGGGGAGGGGGAAGCGGAACTGGCGGGGGAGCGCCTCCCAGGTGGCGAAGCGCTTGTGCGCGCTGGCCTGCAGCCGGTGCCGATCGGCCCCAAGGACGGCCATGCGCTGGTGGTGGCCAACGCCGCGTCGGCCGGCCGGGGCGCCCTGGCGCTCGCCGACGTCCGCCTCGCTCTCGATACGCTCGACCGCGCGGCCGCTCTGTCCATGGAAGCCTTCGGCGCCAACATTTCGCCACTGGCGGAGCCGGTGAACGCGGCACGCCCGGCACCTGGCCAGATCGAGGCCGCCAGGACGATCTTCGCCCTGCTTGTCGGCGGTCCGCTCGGGCAGAACAAGGCGAGCCGGAGGGTCCAGGACCCGCTTTCCTTTCGATGTGTGGCCCCCGTGCATGGCGCGGCGCGCACCGCCTATTTCGAGGCGGAGGCCATGGTGCTGCTCGAGCTCAATCACTCGGGAGACAATCCCGTCATCGTCGAAGGGCAGTTGCAGTCCAACGGCAATTTCGACATGACGGGCTTTACCCTGCGTTTCGAAGCACTCTCGCAGGCGCTCTCCCATGTCGCGACAATCTCGGCCCAGCGCGCCCTCAAGCTGATGTCGCCCGCCTATTCGGATCAGCCGCGATTCCTCACGCCGCTCGGCCAGAGCCGCACCGGCTTCGCCACGCTGCAGAAGGCCATCAGTGCGCTGGAAGGGGAGATTCGTGCGCGTGCCCAGCCGGCGACCCTGGCGCTCCTGCATGCGGCCGACGGCGTCGAGGACCATGCCGCCAACGCGCCGGCGGCCGTGACCAAGCTCGCGGAAAGCGCCGAGCGCCTGCTGGTGCTCGCGGCCTGCGAGATGGTCGTCGCCGCCCAGAGCATCGACTTGCGCGGCGACCTGCAACTCGGCCACGGTACAGTCCGCATCCGCGACTTCGTGCGCGCGCACGTCGATCGGCTGGAGGAGGACCGGCCGAGTGGCCCGGATGTCTCCAGGCTCGCGGAAGCGATCCGGGAAGGCCAATGGCGGGATATTGGAGAATAGCCAAGCCGATCCTTATACCCGGCATTCCGTCTCCGCCCCCGGTTGACGCTCCACTTGTCAGACCATACGATCCGGCCAACGTCAGGCCGCGCAGATGGCCATGAGTGCCGAGGAAGCCCCATGCTCGACTATCCGATCATCGACGCCCACGTGCATCTGCTCGACCCCGCGCGGCTTGGCTATGCCTGGACGCGCAACGCCCCCGGGCTGAGGCCGAAGGCTTCGCCCGCCGACCTCGTGGCCGCCGCCGCACCGGTCGAAGTGGAGCGGCTCGTCTTCGTCGAGGTCGATGTGGACGAGGGCCAGTACCTCGACGAGGCTGCCTGGGTATCCGAACTGGCCAGCGCCGATCCGCGCGTCGGCGGCGCTGTCGCCTGCCTGCCGCTGGAGCGGGGCGAGGCGATCAAGCCGGATCTCGAGAGGCTTCTGGCCTTCAAGCCGGTGCGGGGTGTGCGGCGCCTGATTCAGAACCAGCCCGACCCCGATTTCTGTGTCCTGCCCGATTTCATCGCCGGCCTCAAGCTGCTGGCGCCGCACGATCTTTCCTTCGATGCCTGCATCTTTCATCATCAATTGCCCAACACGATCCGCATGGTCGAGCAATGCCCTGAGGTGCGCTTCGTGCTCGATCATATCGGCAAGCCGGCGATCAAGGCGGGCGAGATGGATCCCTGGCGGGCAGATCTCAAGCGGCTCGCGGCGCTGCCGAACGTGCATTGCAAGATCTCGGGCGTGAGCACGGAGGCCGATCATCGCAATTGGACGCGCTCGCAGATCACTCCCTATATCGAGCATGCGCTGGAGACCTTCGGCTTCGACCGCGTGATGTTCGGTAGCGACTGGCATGTGCTGGAGCTCGCAGGCACCTATCCAGACTGGGTGCATATCGTCGACGAAATCACCCATGGCTGCTCGACGGACGAGCGGCGCAAGCTGTTCCGCGACAACGCCATCGCGTTCTATCGGCTGAACGTCTGAGGCCTGCGATGCTGGGCAAGCCGGACCTGCAGGCGAACGGCTACAGCATCGATGCCATGCGGCGGCTGGCCCGTTCGGCTCTGCCGCGTTTCGTGTTCGACTTTGCCGATGGGGCGGCCGAGGACGAATGGACGCTACGCCGCAACGAGGCGGCCTTCGACGACTACATCTTCTGGCCCAGGCCGTTGAACGGGGCAGGGCAGCGCGACCTCTCCATCACCCTCTTCGGCCGCACGCTCAGCATGCCGCTGATCCTAGGCCCGACCGGCCTTGCCGGGCTGTTCTGGCCCCAGGGCGAGCAGTGCATCGCCCGCGCCGCTGCGGGAGCCGGCACGGCCTTCTGTCTCAGCCACGGTTCGGTCTGCACGCTGGAAGATGTCGCCGCGCTCGGGGCATCCCCGCGCTGGATGCAAGTCTTCATCTATCGTGATCGCGGCTTCACGCGAGAACTCGCCAGCCGTGCCGAGGCCGCCGGCTACGATGCGCTGGTGCTCACCACGGACAATCAGATTCTCGGCAAACGGGAGCGCGACGTCCGCAACGGCTTTTCCATTCCGCCGCGCTTCGGCCCGCTGGATCTGGCTGCCATGGCGCTGAAGGCTCCCTGGCTGTGGCGCATGCGCGAGGAACTGAGGCGCATCAATTTCGGCAACTATGTTCGCGACGGCGAGAATACCGACATCAAGACCCTGGCGGCGCGGATGCAGTCCCTGCTCGATCAGGGCATGAACTGGGCGGATGTCGATACGCTGCGCGCGCAATGGAAGGGGCCCTTGATCCTCAAGGGTGTGCTGCATCCCGACGAAGCGCGGGAGGCCCTGCGTCACGGGATCGACGGCATCATCGTTTCAAACCATGGCGGGCGCCAGCTCGACGGCGCCATCGGCTCGCTGGATGCCTTGCCAGCCGTCATCGAAGCCGTGGAGGGCCGCATACCGGTGCTGGTGGATGGCGGCATCCGCCGCGGCGCCGACGTGGTCAAGGCCATCGCACTCGGCGCCGCCGCCTGCCTCGAAGGCCGCCCGCATCTTTGGGGCGTCGCGGTGGCCGGCGAAGCGGGCGTCGCCCATGTCCTCGAGACATTCCGGCGCGAGATCGATCGCGTCATGGGCCTTTGCGGCGTGCGGAGCGTCGCCGAGATCGGGCCGCATCTCGTCAGCCGCGTTTCTCATTGAAGCCAAGGATATTGAGTCATGATCGAAGACCCGCCGCTCCTCCAGATCCGCCGCAATTTCCCGCGGCCGACAGCCGAGCAAGTCGCAGCCTTTGCGGGTGTACAGACCGGCTTCGTCGTGGATGCCATGAATGGGCGCGGAGCACTGAACTACCGGATCAAGCCGATTACCGCGGCACAGTCCTTCCACGGTGTGGCATTGCCCTGCCACACCGGCGCCAACGACAATCTCGCTGCTTTCGGCACCATCCTCGCGGCCCAGCCGGGTGACGTGGTGATGTGCGCCGCCGACAGCTTCCGTGAAGTGGCCGTGATCGGAGATCTCATGCTCGGCATGATGAAGAATGCCGGCATCGTCGCCTTCGTCACCGATGGTCTGGTCCGAGACCAGATCGGCCTCAGGGCGGTCGGCCTGCCCTGTTTTGCTGGCGGCGTCACGCCGAACTCCCCGGTTCGCAACGGGCCTGGCACGGTAGGACTGCCCGTGGTGGTGGGTGGCGTCGCCGTGGAGGCCGGCGACATCGTCGTGGGAGACGAGGATGGCGTGGTGGTGGTTCCCTTTGCAAGGATCGAGGAGACCGCCGCGCGGCTCGCCGTGGTGAAGGCGGCGGAGGCGGAGTTCGACGCCAGGGTGAAGGCGGGCCTGAAGGTGCCGGGCTTCATCCAGGCAATGGTCGACGCCGGACGGTTCCGGGACGTCGAGTAGGCTGGGAGCGTCCCGGGAACTACTGGGCCACGATCTTGACGCGGTCACCTGGCCTGAGCTGGGTATTCGAGTCGAAGCCGTTGAGCACCATGAAGTTGTCGAGCTGGTCCTGCGGCTCGACCATCCGGGAGGCCAGCGACTGCAGCGTATCGCCGGTGCGCACGGTAACGATGTCGATATGCTCGGGATGCACGTTGCGCTGCTCGTCCGACGTCATCCTGCGGAAGCTGTTTGCCGTCTGCTGGAACAGCGCGTCCGTGGAGGCATCCAGGTTTCGGGCAGCCAGGATCAGGCGGTAGACATCGCCGTCGAACCGTATGGCGTAGAGCCGGAAGCTCCAGTCCTGCCCTCGGGCCAATGCGGTCGCGGCCTCGTTGCCGTTGATGCTCAACGTGGAGATCGAGCCGGTGTCGACGCCCGAGATCCAGCCCGAGCCGAGATAGGCGGACAGGGACTGGCCGTCCTTGGTCTTTACCGTGTCGAGGCGCAGCGCCCTTCCGTTGCCGTCGACGCCGAGGATGGCCTGCGGCGTATTGTCGAGCGTGAAGCTGGGCGGAGCCGTGAAGGTGAAGGCAAGGCGCGGCTGCCAGAAGATGCGGCCCTGAACGAAGCCCTGGCTCGGATCCTCGCCATAGGTGAGGCCGTCGATCACGGAGAGATAACCGAACTTGTCGTGCTCGCCGGAACCGGGCGAGCCGAACTGCGACGCCTCCTCGTTCGCCTTCGCGATGCGCTCCGGCGTCGAGGGATGGGTGGAGAGGAAGTCAGGCGTGCTCGGACGTCCCCGCGCCTCGACCTGGCGGCGCATCGAGGTCAGGAAGCGAGAGGCGCCATAGGGATCGAAGGCGGCCTTGGCGATGGTGCGGATCCCGATCTCGTCGGCTGCGAGTTCCTGCTGGCGCGAGAATGCCGCGAGACTGCCCTGGCTCGATGTGGCCAGGGACGTGTTGTGCAGCATGTCGCCCACACCGGAGACGAGCTGGGTGTTGCGCTCGGCATTGGCGCGCGCCTGGGCGTGCCTGGCGGAGACATGCGCCATTTCATGCGCGATCACCGCAGCGATCTCCGCATCGTCATTGGCGAGCGCCAGGAGGCCGCGGGTCACGAAGAGCCGGCCGGAGGGCAGGGCGAACGCATTGATGGAGGAGGCGTTCAGCACGGTAAGCTTGTAGGGAATGTCGGGCCGGTCGGACTGAGCGGCGAGGCGCTGGACGAGGTCGTCGAGATAGCGCTCGAGCTTGGCATCGCGATAGGCGCCGCCATAGACCGCAAGCACGCGCGCGCTCTCGCGCTCGTCCGCGTTGGGCGGAGCGATGACGCGCGGCGCATCGGCCGGCAAGGCTGTCGGCGTGGCGCGAACGGCCTGCGTGCCCGGCGGATCGTTGTCGACCACCGACGCGCAGGAAGCCAGGCCGAGCGCAAGCAGCGATGCGCAAAGCCGCAGCCAGTTCCGTCCCTGCGCCCCCGCGCCAGTCTGCACTCCGTTCAGCACCCCGATTCCTTCATGGCGTCACCGGTGCCACCTGCTCGATCGCGGCCGGTTCTGTAATCTCGATACGTGGCCCGTCCCGCATGGTGACGATGCCGCGCGCCCTGATATAGCTGCCCTCGAGGGCAGCGGCGGTCAGCCCGGCTGCTTCGAATCGCGGCCATTGCCTGGCGGGTATCGCCAGGGTCACGTCGTCGCGCCAGATCTTGCCGAAATCGATCCATACGGTCGTCTTCGTCACTCCAACATGCAGCACGCGTCCCGCCACGATGGCAAAGCCGTCGACATGGCGGGCAACGGCTTCCGGAGCCGCCGCATCGGCGACTGCATAGCCCGGATTGGCCCAGAGGCCAAGCCGAGCCCGTCGGGCATTGTCCTCCGCAGTCATTAATTCTGTGTAACAGGCCTCTTCCCCGGCCGCCGGGCGGACCCTTGCCTGCCCGCCGGCGGCAAGCTCCCGCGCCAGATCGCGGCCGTCGACGAAGAGCGCGCCGCGCAAGGCTCCATGCCGGTCCGGCGAAGCGGCCGGTATGAGCGTGGCATTGGTCCCTGCGAGCGCCGGCAGCCGAAGCGACGCGAGGTCGAGGCCCGCCAGGCGGACGTTGCGGCCGTCCCTCAGCGCCAGGTAGTTCTCGGCGGTCGTGTCTGAAATCGTCACGCTTTCGCCTGCCTGCGCCTCGATTGCACAAGGATCAGACAGTGCCGGTGCTGCACACCCGCAAATTGCCACAATAGCGAACGGTATGCCTAATTTTTGTGCATATGTTATAGGCATTCCTGATTCCAAAAGCGGCACATAACGGTTTTTATGTGATTTTTCATATTGTTAGCACATCCAGGCGCGGTTGGCACGCCACTTGAAAGGGCGGGGCAGGCCGTAACGCGACTTTTCTTTCGAAGGTTCGTCTTGCGGTGAAGCTCGTGTCCGGGACCGGAAACATCGGTTCCCGAAGGGGGATAGAACAGCATGAAAATAGTGATGGCCGTCATCAAGCCGTTCAAGCTCGAGGAGGTGCGTGACGCACTCACCGCTTTGGGCGTGCACGGTCTGACCGTGACCGAAGTCAAGGGTTACGGAAGGCAGAAGGGGCATACGGAAATCTATCGCGGCGCAGAGTATGCCGTGAGTTTCCTGCCGAAGCTGAAGATTGAAGTCGCCGTGGCGAGCGAACTGGTAGCCAAGGTGATCGATGCGATCTCCGCCGCCGCCAAGACTGGCCAGATCGGCGACGGGAAGATCTTCGTCACCCCCATCGAGACCGCCGTGCGCATCCGCACGGGCGAGCGCGATGGCGACGCGCTCTGAGTGCCCCCTCCGAACCAAGACTCTCACGAGACAGGATTTTTGCTCGATGACATCATTTCGCTCCCTGAAGCATGCATTGCCTGTGCTGGTCGGCTCCGCTCTGATGGCGCTTCCGGCCTTCGCGCAGGATGCGACAACGGCACCTGCGCCCGCTGCTCCCCCCGCCCCGACCCTGAATTCAGGCGATACCGCCTGGATGCTGGTCTCGTCCGCCCTCGTCCTCATGATGATCATTCCCGGCCTGGGTCTGTTCTATGGCGGCCTGGTGCGTGCCAAGAACATGCTGTCGATCCTCATGCAGGTGCTGATCGTCGCTTCGGTGGTGATGGTTGCCTGGGTGTTCTACGGCTACAGCCTTGCGTTCAGTGACGGCGGCCCGGTCTTCGGTGGCTTCTCCAAGGCCTTCCTGGCGGGCATCAACAAGGATACGCTCAGCGGGACCATTCCCGAATACGTATTCGTATGCTTCCAGATGACCTTCGCGGCCATCACCCCGGCTCTCATCGTCGGCGCCTTCGCCGAGCGCATGAAGTTCTCGGCCGTGGTGCTGTTCTGCCTGCTCTGGGTGACCTTCATCTACATGCCGGTTGCGCATTCGGTCTGGCAGTCGACTGGCTGGCTGTTCAAGCTCGGCGCCCTCGACTTCGCCGGCGGCACCGTCGTTCACATCAATGCCGGCGTCGCGGGCCTCGTGGGCTGCCTGATGATCGGCAAGCGCGCGGGCTTCGGCAAGGAGCAGATGCCCCCCCATTCGCTGACGCTGTCCTGGGTCGGCGCCGGCCTGCTGTGGGTTGGCTGGTTCGGCTTCAACGCCGGCTCGGCTCTCTCGGCCGGCGGCAGCGCGGGCCTGGCCATGATGACCACCTTCGTCGCCACGGCGGGCGCCATCCTCGGCTGGTCCATCGCTGAATGGATCGCCCGTGGCAAGCCCTCCATGCTCGGTGCGATCTCGGGTGCCGTTGCCGGCCTCGTCGCCGTCACACCCGCTGCAGGTTTCGTCGGCCCTGTCGGTGCCATCGTGCTCGGCTTCGTCGCCGCGATCATCTGCTTCTTCTTCGTGACCACCGTGAAGAACGCCTTCGGCTATGACGACAGCCTCGACGTCTTCGGCGTCCATGGTATCGGCGGCATCATCGGCGCTCTGGCCACCGGCATCCTGGCATCGACCTCGTTCGGCGGCGTGGGCTATGCCGACGGCGTCACCATGAGCAGCCAGCTCTGGGTCCAGGTCGAAGCGGTGGCCTTTACCGTGGTGATGACGGGTGTCGGTTCGGCCATCCTCTTCAAGATCGTCGACCTCATCGTCGGCCTGCGCGTCGATGCGCCCACGGAGTCCGAGGGTCTGGATATCGTGGAGCACGGCGAGCGCGCCTACCACAGCTGAGGCCTGCTCACGAACGAATGCAAAGCCCGGCTTTCGAGCCGGGCTTTTTGTTTTCCCAAAAGGCCGATGAAGGTTTTTCCAGCGTGCTGGTTAACTCGATTAGTCCATTTGCGACATATATGCGTCGTTGTCCGAAAGTATGATTCCAGTGCATCCACGACGGTGATTGCAAGAGATTCATGCTTCGTCGGCGGGAAAATACCACTTACCTTGCGGTCAAACTCCAAAAACTTCAGTCGTGTCGTCCACATGAAAAATGACGGGACGTCGCCCTGCTGTCATTTGATGTCGTTTGCAAGTCTCTTGCACGTGCGGATGCAAGCCACGATAGTGAGCGAGTTGAACGTCCGGGAAAACGGGCGAGACTTCCATTCAGGCGAGCCGCAGGGAACACGGATATGACGGGTAAGAACAACACGCAGCAAGGGTCGGGCTTGATCCTCGACCGCCGCGAATTGATGAAGGGTGCTGCCGCGCTCGGCCTGGGCTTCGGCGGCCTTGGCGTGCTGGGCGGCTCGGCCATGGCGCAGGATACCCCCAAGAAGGGTGGCACGCTCCGCCTCGGCATGGAGGGCGGCTCGGCCTCGGACAGCCTCGATCCCCGTACCTATGCCGACTCGATCATGATCTCCGCCGGCTACCAGATGTGGAACGGCCTGGTTGAAATCGGCCAGGACGGCAGCGCCACGCCCGAACTGCTGGAGAGCTGGGAATACAAGCCCGGCGCCAAGGAATGGATCTTCAATGTTCGCAAGGGAGTGACGTTCCATTCCGGCAAGACGCTCGACGCCGACGACATCATCTATTCGATCAACCTGCATCGCGGCGACACCAAGTCGGCCGCCAAGGACCTCCTGGGTTCGATCACCGACGTCAAGAAGCTCTCGCCCAACCAGATCCAGGTCACCCTCAGCGACGGCAACCTCGACCTTCCCTACAACCTGTCGGACTACCACGTTCTGGTCGTGCCGAACGGCTTCACCGACTTTTCCAAGCCTGACGGCACCGGCGCCTACAAGCTCGACGTGTTCGAGCCGGGCGTGCGCCTCGTCACCAAGAACAACGGCAACTACTGGAAGCAGGGCCGCGGCAACTTCGACTCGATCGAACTGCAGTACATCCCTGACGCCACCGCCCGCATGCAGGCCCTGCTGGCCGGCCAGGTCGATGCCATCAACCGCCTTGACGCCAAGACGATCGATATCCTCACGGCTTCGCCGGATACCAGCGTCGTGCAGTCCAAGGGTTCGGGCAACCGCTTCGCCTTCGTGGCGCTGTGCGACACCGACCCCTACACGAACGCCGACCTGCGCATGGCGCTGAAATACGGTATCGACCGCAAGAAGATCGTCGATACCGTCTATATGGGCTATGCCACCATCGGCAACGACACCACGATCTCGCCGGCGCACAAATACTACGCCAAGGATGTGCCGCAGACCGCCTACGATCCCGACAAAGCCGCCTCCTACTACAAGAAGGCCGGCAGCCCGAAGATCGAGCTCAAGGTTTCCGAAGGCGCCTATTCCGGCGCGACGGATGCGGGCGTGCTCTACCAGGAAGCCATGAAGCAGGCGGGTATCGACCTCACGGTCACGCGTGTCTCCGGCGACGGCTACTGGTCGAACATCTGGCTGAAGGAGCCCTTCTGCGCGGTCTACTGGGGCGGCCGCCCGACCATCGACCTGCAGCTTTCGCAGACGTTCCTGTCGTCCGCCAACTGGAACGACACCCATTGGCGCCGTGAGGACTTCGACAAGATTCTCATCGCAGCCCGTGTCGAGACGGACGAGGCCAAGCGCGTCCAGCTCTACGCCGAAGCGCAGAAGATGATCCATGACGACGGCGGCATGGTCTGCTACGCGGTGGGCGACTACCTCGACGGCTATTCAAAGAAGGTGATGGGCGTTCAACCCCATCCCCGCTACGACATGGCCGACCAGCGTGTCGCCGAAAAGGGCTGGTTCGCCTGATAGTCAAACAAGGGATGCGGCGAATACGCCGCACCCCTTTTCCTTTCAAGACGAAGGCTGGACCGTGGGCGGGGGGAACTGCTCCGCGATCAAGCTTCTATTAACGAGTTAAGAAAGGACGCCATTGTGGGACGTCTCATTGCTTGGCGCATCTTGCAGGGGGTGGTGACGCTCTTCGCCATTTCTCTGATCATATTCCTGCTGACGCTGGCCTTGCCCGGGGATGCCGCCACAGCGGTGCTCGGCCAGTCGGCTACGCCAGAAACCGTGGCGGCCTACCGCCATGACGTCGGTCTCGACCTGCCGGCCTGGCAGCGTTACCTGGCCTGGCTGTGGAACGTCCTCACCCACTTCGACTTCGGCAAGTCATACACCAACCAGCGTCTCATCGTCGAAGACCTCTGGCCGCGCTTCAAGAACACCCTCTGGCTGGCGGGCTTCGCCACGGTGCTCTCTGTTCCGCTGGCGATCATCACCGGTGTGACCTGCGCCATCACCGAAGGGCGCCTGGCCGACCGCGCCGCGAATATCGGCGCGCTGGTCGCGATCTCCATGCCCGAGTTCTTCGTCGGCGGCGTGCTTATCCTCTTCCTGACCGGCAAGGGCATGTGGTTCGCGCCGACCGCGAGCGTGACGCCGGAGATGAGTCTCTGGGGCCGTGTCATCGCGACCTTCCTGCCGGCGGTGGCCATGACCTGCCTGGTCTGCGCCCACATGATGCGCATGACGCGCAACTCGGTTCTGTCGATCATGTCGACGCCCTATATCGAAATGGCCTTCCTCAAGGGCATGACCCGCAGCCGCGTGGTCTCCCGCCACGCCCTGCCGAACGCGGCCTCGCCGATCATCTCGGTCGTGGCCCTGAACATCGCCTATCTGGTGGTCGGCGTCGTGGTGGTGGAGAAGGTCTTCACCTATCCGGGCGTCGGGCAATACATGATCGATGCGGTCAGCAAGCGCGACATTCCGGTGGTGCTCGCCTGCGGCATGTTGTTCGCCGCCGTCTTCATCATCCTCAATACGATTGCCGACGTTATGGCGATCATCCTCAACCCGCGTCTGCGGCACCCACGGTAAGAGGGCACAATGACGATATTCGGACACAAGGCGCCGCTCACAGCCGTCATCGGTCTCGCCATCATCATCATCAACGTTCTGGTGGCAGTCCTCGGACCTTGGCTGGTGCCCTATACCGACACGCAGATCGTGGGCAAGATGTTCCAGGGCATCTCGTCCACGAGCTGGCTCGGCACCGACAAGCTCGGGCGTGACATTCTCACCCGCCTCGTCTATGGGGCGCGCCTGACCATCGGCATCGCGCTCATCACCACGCTCCTGTCCTTCGCCATCGGCATCTCTCTCGGCCTGATCGCCGCGGTGACAGGCCGGTGGGTCGATATTCTGCTTTCGCGCCTTGTCGACATCATCCTCTCGATTCCCTCCCTGATCTGGGCGCTGATCATTCTGGGCATCTTCGGCCAGACCCTGACTTCGCTGGTGCTGACCCTCGCCTTCCTCGACTCCACCCGTGTGTTCCGCCTGGCGCGCGCGCTCGGCATGAACCTCGCCTCGCTCGACTTCGTCGAGGTTGCGAGGCTGCGCGGCGAGGGCTTGTGGTGGGTGGTGCGGCGCGAGATCCTGCCCAACGCCATGGCGCCGCTGATGTCGGAATTCGGCCTGCGCTTCTGCTTCAACTTCCTGATGATCGCGGCGCTCAGCTTCCTCGGCCTTGGCGTGCCCCTGCCGCTGTCCGATTGGGGCGGCATGGTGCGCGACGACATGCAGAGCCTGACCCTGTCCAAGGTCATCCCGACGATTTCGCCCTCGGCACTCTATCCTGCCGCCGCGATTGCGCTACTCACTGTCGGCATCAACCTCGTCGTTGACTGGTTCCTGTCGATCGATGCGCGTCCCTCGGGCGCGCAGGCTGAAATGTAAGGGGGCCGCGATGGCAGACAGCAAAGCCGGAACCACCACCTCCTCCTCGGACCTCATTCTCGAGCTCGAAAGGCTCAGGGTGGAGACCATTACGGGCCGCGTGCTCGTCGACAATGTCGACGTCACGCTTCGCCGGGGCGAGATCCTCGGCCTGATCGGTGAATCGGGCGCCGGCAAGTCCACCATCGGCCTGGCGTCGATGGCCTATGCCCGTGCCGGCATGCGCATTACCGGCGGTTCGATCAAGCTCGACGGCACGGAACTGCGCGCATCCACCGCCGCGCAGCGCCGCAATTTCCGCGGCAAGAGCATCGCCTATATCGCGCAGAGCGCCGCCGCCTCGTTCAACCCCTCCATGACGCTCATGGATCAGGTCTGCGAGGCTCCGGTGACTCATGGCGTGATGACCCGGCCCGAGGCCGAGGCCTACGCCAAGAAGCTGTTCCGGACGCTGCAACTCCCCAATCCCGATACGATCGGCGACCGCTACCCGCACCAGGTGTCGGGCGGCCAGTTGCAGCGTGCAATGGCGGCCATGGCCATGAGCTGCCGTCCCGACGTGATCGTGCTCGACGAGCCCACCACGGCACTCGACGTCACCACGCAGATCGAGGTCCTCGCCCTGCTGCGCGACCTCATCCGCGAATATGGCACCGCGGGTCTCTACATCACCCACGACCTCGCCGTCGTCGCCCAGATCGCCCATCGCATCATGGTGCTCCGCCATGGCAAGATGATCGAGGTGGGCGGAGCCCAGCAGGTGCTGGAGGAACCCACGACGGACTATGCCCGTGCTCTGGTGAACGAGAGGCGCAATGCGGAGCATCTCCAGCTCAGCGCCCCCGTGAATGTCGAGCAGCCGGTTCTCTCGATGACGAACGTCACGGCGGGCTATGGCCCTGTGCCGATCGTCAAGAACGCCTCGTTCAAGCTCGCCAAGGGCGAGACGCTGGCGGTGGTGGGCGAGTCGGGTTCGGGCAAGAGCACGATCGCCCGTATCGTGGTCGGCCTCCTGCCGCGCTGGGAGGGAGACGTCTCCCTCAACGGCAAGACCTTGCCGCCCGCCCTCAACCAGCGCAGCAAGGACATCCTGCGCCGCCTGCAGATGGTGCATCAGCTTCCGGACGTCGCACTCAATCCGCGTCATACGCTGGCGCAGATCATAGGGCGTCCCGTGGGCTTCTACTTCAACCGGTCAGGCTCGGAAATACGCAAGCGCGTCCTGGAACTGCTCAGGCAGGTGGGTCTGCCGGAGGATTTCGCGGACCGCCGTCCCGGCCAGCTGTCTGGTGGCCAGAAGCAGCGCGTGTGCATCGCCCGCGCGCTCGCGGCCGAGCCGGAAGTGATCATCTGCGACGAGCCGACCTCGGCGCTCGACCCCCTGGTGGCCGAGGACGTGCTGAAGCTCCTCAAGAAGCTGCAGGACGAACTGGGCCTCGCCTATATCTTCATCACCCACGATCTCGGCACGGTGAAGCGCATCGCCCATCGCACCGCGGTGATGCTGAAGGGTGAGATCATCGCCCAGGGCCCGACGGCGGAGATCTTCTCGCCGCCCTTCCATCCCTACACGGAGAAGCTCATCACGTCCGTGCCCGAGATGGATACGCATTGGCTCGATAATATCCTCGCCACCCGCAAGGTGGCCTGAGCCGTCACGCCGGCTCGGCCTCTCCCACATTCGGGAGGGGTCCCGCCATGGCCTTAGTCGCAAAGCAGTCCGGCCGAGGGTGAGAGGCTGGATTGCTTCGTCGTGTTCGCCATGACATCAACGCTTCCCCTTATTGCCCGTATCGATTTGCAGTCGTGTGTCCCATGTCTCCCATTCGTACCATTGAGCATTTCTTCATCCCGCTTGCCGACGGCACCCGCCTCGCCGCCAGGATCTGGCTTCCGGAGGGAGCCGAGACGAAGCCGGTTCCGGCCATCCTCGAGTACATTCCCTACCGCAAGCGCGACGGCACACGCGGGCGCGACGAGCCCATGCATGGCTGGTTCGCGGAAAACGGCTACGCGGCCATACGCGTCGATATGCGCGGTACCGGCGAATCCGATGGCCTGATGGATGACGAATATCTGCCGCGGGAGTTGGACGATGCCTGCGAAGTGATTGCCTGGCTGGCCGACCAGCCCTGGTGCTCCGGAGCGGTCGGCATGATGGGCAAGAGCTGGGGCGGGTTCAACTGTCTCCAAGTGGCTGCTCTCCGTCCGCCCTCGCTGAAGGCCATCATCACCGTCTGCTCGACCGACGACCGTTACGCCGACGACATACACTTCATGGGCGGCACGCTGCTAAACGACAATCTCTGGTGGGGCAGCATCATGCTGGCCTATCAGGCCCGTCCCGCCGACCCAGCGCTGGTAGGAGCGGGCTGGCGGGCGCAATGGCTGCAGCGCCTGGAACACATGCCTTTCTTTCCCGCGCTCTGGCTCTCCCATCAGCGCCGCGACGCCTATTGGCGGCATGGCTCGATCTGCGAGGATTTTTCCGCCATCCAATGCCCGGTCTTCGCGGTAGGTGGCTGGGGCGACGCCTATACCAACGCCATACCGCGCATGCTCGAAGGCCTTCAGGTACCTCGTTTGGGCCTGATAGGCCCCTGGGCTCATATCTATCCGCAGGACGGTGTTCCGGGGCCGGCCGTCGGCTTCCTGCAGGAGGCGACGCGCTGGTGGGACCACTGGCTGAAGGGGAGCGACAACGGCATCATGGCCGAGCCGATGCTGCGTGCCTTCATCGAGGAATGGACGCCGCCGGGCCATCGCGATCCCGTTCCCGGCCGTTTCGTCGGCGAGATGAAATGGCCTTCGCCCCGGGTCGCGCCGAGGACCTTCCATCTTGCGCCGGGAACGCTGGCGGAGGAGCGGGGGGAGGTGGCCGAGGTCGCCTTTGCCTCGCCGGCCTGGACCGGGGCGGCTGCGGGCGAGTGGATGGGCACCGGGGTCACGGGAGAGGAACCGGCCGACCAGCGCCACGACGACGCATTCTCCTGCGTCTTCGACAGTGCGGTGCTGACCGAACGTCTCGAACTGCTCGGGGCACCGGAGATCGAAGTGCAACTGGCGTCCGACAAACCGGTGGCGCAGCTTTGCGCGCGCCTGTGCGACATCGCGCCGGACGGTACGTCCCGCCGCATCGCCTATGCCGTCTTCAATCTCACGCATCGCGACAGCCACGCCGAGCCGGAGGCACTGGTGCCGGGCCGCTTCTACCGCATCGCTCTCAAGCTCAGCGATTGCGGCTACGGCTTCATGCCGGGGCATCGCATCCGGCTCGCCTTGTCCACGGCTTATTGGCCGCTGATCTGGCCGTCGCCCGAAGCGGTGACTCTGACGCTGCGCTGCCCGGGGGAATTGCGGTTGCCGGTGCGTGCGCCAGGGCAGGAGCAGGCCGTCACCTTCGAGCCGGCGATGAGCGCAGCCCGGGCGCCGACCACCCAGGTCGCGCAAGGGCGGATGACGCGCTCGACGGCCCTCGACCTTCTCTCCAATACCGCCACCTATGTCACGCACGGCGAAGGCGGGCTGTTCGGCGAGGGCGTGTTGCGCTTCGACGAAATCGACACCACGCTCTCCCACAGCCTCCGGCGCGAGTTGACCATCAGGGGCGACGAGCCGCTCAGTGCCCGCTACCGCCTGACGGAAGAATACGAGATGGGCCGCGAGGGCTGGAACATCCGCATCGAGGTGAAGACCTCGATGCATGCGACGGCCGGCGACTTCATCCTGGAGGGCGAATTCAAGGCCCTGGCCAATGGCGAGGTGGCAGCGGAGCGGCACTGGCACGAGAAGATCTCCCGCGATCTCCTGTGACCGCATTTGCGCCTTGGGCATGCCGTATGGTTTGTCTTGGACTGTTACACGCAGACCGTTCGGCGGTGGCATCATCCCGCCGCCGCTGGGCGTGGGCGATGCAGGAGAGGCCGGGTGGGAGACAGGAGGATGCCGCTTCTTATGCTGAAGTTCCCCAGGGCTCGGGCCGCAGCGAATGGCTGCTCTGTGCTGGCATGCCTTGAACCGGTCGTCCAGTTCGGCTAGGCACATTTAGCAAGATTATAAACTTTCGGGATTGTGTGGCATGACCTACGTGGTCACTGAGAACTGCATCAAGTGCAAATACATGGATTGCGTGGAAGTCTGCCCGGTGGACTGCTTCTACGAGGGCGAGAATTTCCTCGTCATCCATCCCGACGAGTGCATCGATTGCGGTGTCTGCGAACCCGAATGCCCGGCTGATGCCATCAAGGCGGACACCGAAAAGGGTCTCGAAGCCTGGCTCGAACTGAACGCGAAATTTGCCCAGGCTTGGCCGAACATCACGGTGAAGCGCGAGACCTTCCCGGATTCCAAGGAGTGGGACGGCAAGCCGGACAAGCTGCCGCTGCTTTCCCCGGAACCGGGCCAGGGCGACGCCTGATCCGGCGGACGGAGGGGCTGGCGCCGCTGTCAGCTACGCTTGTCCTGCGTCATTCCGAAGCACCCTTCGCGGGCAGGCGGACAACCCTGGTGGGCGGGGCGCCTGCTTTGCGACCGGGGGTGCGAGTGAACCAAGAGTTCGGTGGATTTTATTGAATAAGTCGGCGTCAGGAGACGTCGCTCGTCGCTTTTTGCATAGCGGCTATTCGGAAAGAACTCGGCGCGTAAACCCTAATAAGCGCTTTAAGTGCCGATTTTATATGCGAAACCGTTGATTTTTGCCTATTTTTGGTATATATAGCGGGCATGGGTCAGAGAGAGACCGAGTTACCCCCGCCGCTGCTCCGCACAGGGGCAATTTTTTTGTGCTCAGCTTCAAGGGATCTCTGTCGATCGGCGTGGTCAACGCCGAGAGATACATGGAATTTTTGACCATCGTCAGTTCGACTTTCCTCGCGGCGGCTTTTGAGCTTTGGCCTGGTTTCAATGTCGAATGGTGTTAACGGCTCCAGGCTTCGCCTGCCCGTGATTGGTGCGGCCGTGTTTTATCGGGAACCGCAATAGATAGGAGCGTTGAAGCGTCATGACGACAGCGAAGAAGACGTCCACGAAGCAGGGTTTCAAGACGGGCGAGAGCATTGTGTATCCCTCGCACGGTGTCGGCAAAATCGTGTCGATCGACGAGCAGGAAGTTGCCGGTTTCAAGCTTGAATTGTTCGTGATCTCCTTCGCCAAGGACAAGATGACGCTGCGCGTTCCTACCACCAAGATCGCGTCCGTCGGCATGCGCAAGCTGTCGGAGCCTGCTATCGTCGCCAAGGCGCTCGACACGCTGAAGGGCCGGGCTCGCGTCAAGCGCACCATGTGGTCGCGCCGTGCCCAGGAATACGAGGCGAAGATCAATTCGGGCGACCTGATCGCGATCGCGGAAGTCGTGCGCGATCTCTATCGTTCCGATGCCCAGCCCGAGCAGTCCTATTCGGAGCGCCAGCTGTATGAAGCGGCGCTCGATCGCATGGCGCGCGAACTGGCCGCCGTCGATGACCTCACCGATGCCGAATCCGTGAAGGTGATCGAGGCCAATCTCGCCAAGGGTCCGAAGCGCGGTGGCGCGAAGGAGGCGGATGCCGACGCCGATTTCGACGACACGGCGGAAGAGGAAGAAGCCGCGTAAGCTTCGTCTGGTTTCAGAATTTCGAAAACCCCGCTTCGGCGGGGTTTTTTGTTGCCGTTGCCTGATGCAACTGCAGGCGGCGTAAGGAGTGTGCTTGCTCTCCAGCCAAGGTCATCGCTAAAATACCGCCTTTGGAGACACGGGAGCTGACCGCCATTGGCAAGGAAGGCCGCGGTCACAGGCATTCTCGGCACGGCGGGGGTTGCAAACTTCAAACAAGGCGGCCCGATTACTGTTTACGTAACGTAATTATCCTGCCTCGCGGCTAAATATCTACTTAAGCCGATTCACGCTGATCTCACACCATTGCGCATAAGCGGATCCCTATACTGGGAAGTGATGTTGCCGTGAGTGATGTCGCACAGCCGTGTTCGAATTTTGGGGGACAATCGCCCGGACGAACCGACGGTGTCGTCAGTACGGGCAGTCAGGGCTGCCCGATGCGTTCAAGGGGCGGATCGGCGTTTTGGGAAGGGGCCTGCGTCGGATCCGAATGCTGTTTGACCGGGAGCTTGAGACATGACCATCCATCGAACCATGAGTCAGCGCAAGGACGTGCCGAAGTGCCGTCCATTCTTCGACATCATCGAACTCGATATCTTCGAGTTCGATGCGGACAAGCTGCCCGAGGCACGGCCGCCCCGGCAACTGGCACCGGCCGCCTCGGCAAAGACCTGGACGGTGCCTCAGCTGTGCAAGGCCTATGGCTGGCCCCAGCACCTGGAGGGCGGTGGTACGATCGGTATCCTGGCCATGGCCGGCGGGTATGACCGCAACGACCTCGAGGCCTATTTCAAGGGCATTGGGCAGCCGATGCCCGATATCACCGATGTCGTGGTCAATGGTGCCGGCAACAGGCCCAACCAGCCTCATGACGAGGATTTCGATCCCGATGTGGAGATCTCTCTCGACATCGAGGTGGCCGCGGCAGCGTATTATGTCGCCACCGGCAGACCCGCATCGGTCCGCGTCTACTGGACGGACATGGATCTGCGGTCGATGGCACCGGCCGTCAGGCAGGCGGCCACGGACGGCTGCTCGGTGCTGTCGATTTCCTGGGGTGCGCCCGAGAATGCGTGGGAATGGATGTATTGGAAGTTCGGGCAGAACGTCGCCGTGCAGCTCGAGGCGGAGCTGATACAGGCGGCCGTTCTGGGGATGACTGTGTTCGCCGCCGCGGGCGACCGTGAAGCCAATGCCGGGGAACTCCAGAAGACCGTGAATCTCCCTGCCGCCTGTCCCCATGTTGTCGGCTGCGGCGGCACCAGCAAGACGCGCGACAGCGAGGTCGTCTGGAACAACGATCCGGGCGTGACCAATGGGGTCGGCACGGGAGGCGGTTATTCGAACCTGTTCCTGCCGCAGTATTGGACAAGAGGTGCGCCGGTCGGCACCGGCCGTATCGTGCCGGATGTCTCGGGGAATGCCGACAAGCATACCGGCTACAGGATCTACGTGCATGGCAAGGAAAGGGTGACAGGCGGCACGAGTGCCGTGGCCCCGCTCTATGCCGGCCTTTTTGCCGCCTTCGGCAAGAAGGGGAGGGGGTTCGTCAATCCGACGCTCTGGGCCAATCGCGATTGTTTCCAGGACATCACGCAGGGCGACAATGACGGCTACAACGCCGGCCCTGGTCCGGACCCCTGCAGCGGTCTCGGCGTGCTGATCGCGCATGAACTGGCAAGCCTGTTCAAGGCGGTCGCGGGGACGGCGCCCGCCGGCAAATCCTACGCAGCCTGACCTGCTTATGCCAGCCGGCCTGCCAGGGCTCTCGCGACGCCGCCGAGATCCTTGCGGGCCGGACCGAGCAGGTCGAAGCCTGCGGCCTTCATGACGGTAGCCACGTCCTCCTCCTGCCCGATGCCGAGCTCGAAGACGAGGATGCCCCCGGGTGCCAGCACGCGTGGGGCATCCGCTGCGATGGCGCGATAGGCGTCAAGGCCGTCCACGCCCCCGTCGAGGGCCGGCAGCGGATCATGCTCGCGTACTTCGCGGTCGAGCCCGGCGATGTCCGCGGAGGGAATATAGGGAGGGTTCGAGACCACCAGGTCGAACGGGCCGTCCACGCCCTTCATCCAATCTCCTACTGAGAAGCTCGCGCGATTGGCGACGCCATTGTCCTCGGCATTGAGCGCGGCGATCTTCACCGCTTCGGCCGCCTTGTCGATGCCGCGGCCCCTCGCGCGCGGGCGTTCGCTGAGCAGGGCGATGAGAATGGCGCCCGTGCCGGTGCCGAGATCCAGCAGGCGGTAGGCGCCCTGCTTGTCCGGCAGCACTGCAAGGCAGGCCTCCACGATGGTTTCCGTGTCGGGGCGAGGGGAGAGAGTAGCCGGTCCGAGCCGGAAACTGAGGCTCCAGAACTCCCGATTGCCGAGAATGCGGTCGACCGGCTCGCCGGCGAGCCGGCGGGCGACATAGGTGCGAGCCCTTTCCGCAGCATCCGGTGCAAGCGGCCTGTCGGGATCGAGGGTGACGGCGGTGGCCGGGGATCCAGCGGCCTCGGCCACCAGCCAGCGCGCGTCGAGTTCGGGCGTCGCCAGACCGGCCGATCGAAAGGCGGCGAGGGCCTCGCGATAGAGGGCGCCGAGAGTGATCATGGAAGCGCTGGCCCCGGGAAAGCGGACATTCCGGCGATAGCTTGGGAATGCTGGGCGATCCGACGGTTGGAAACGGTGCGCTGGCCGGCAAGGCCCAACGGACGGGTGTGTCCGCACCCCCGATCCTGGCGTTTCTCGCTCCAATCCGCCATGCGCCTCAATTCTTCGCCTCGCTGGCTGCCAGGAGGCGCGCCTGGTTCTCTGTCACCAGGGCGTCGATGACCTCATTGAGAGCGTCGCCTGCGATGATCTGGTCGAGCTTGTAGAGCGTCAGGCCGATACGATGGTCGGTGAGGCGCCCCTGCGGAAAATTATAGGTCCGGATGCGTTCGGAGCGGTCGCCGGAGCCAACCTGGTCGCGACGGTCGGCGGCTCTTGCCGAGTCCACCCGCTCGCGTTCGGCCTCGTACAGGCGAGCGCGCAGCATGGCCATGGCCTGGGCGCGGTTCTTGTGCTGGGAGCGCTCCTGCTGTACGGCGACCGCGATGCCGGTGGGCAGATGGGTGATGCGCACCGCGCTGTCCGTGGTGTTGACGTGCTGGCCACCGGCGCCCGAGGCGCGGAAGACGTCGACCTTCAGGTCCTTTTCGTCGATATGGATATCGACATCCTCCGCTTCCGGCAGCACCGCCACTGTGGCGGCGGAGGTATGGATGCGGCCGCCGGCTTCCGTCACCGGCACGCGCTGAACCCGATGGACACCGGACTCGAATTTCAGCCTGGCGAACACGCCCTTGCCCCGGATCGCCATGGCGGCTTCCTTGTAGCCGCCCATCGTGCCCTCGCTCTCGGACAATATTTCCGTCTTCCAGCCCTGGAGGTCGGCATAGCGCTGATACATGCGCAGGAGATCGCCGGCAAAAAGAGAGGCTTCATCCCCGCCGGTGCCGGCACGGACTTCCAGGATGGCGGATTTTTCGTCGGCGGCATCCTTGGGCAGCAATGCGAGCTTTATGTCGGTTTCCAGATTGGCGATGCGCTCGACGAGGGCCTTGCGCTCCTCTTCCGCAAGGTCGGCCATCTCCCCGGCCATGGCGGGCTCGGCGATCATCGCTTCGACGCCCTTGAGCTCGCCCTGCGCACTCTGCCATTCGCGAATGGTGGCCGCGACCGGATCGAGATCCGAGAGTTCGCGCGCCAGGGCGACATAGGCTTCGGCATCGGGGCCGGACGCCAACTCGGCTTCGACGAAGTCGCGGCGGCGGAGCAGGGCATCAAGGCGGTCGAGGGGGAGCATGGGAGGGTCTTCCTGGGAGCGCGGACATCCTCGTCCGCTCTTGGAAACGATGCGCGTGAGAGAAGGAAAGCGTGGACGGGGCCGTCCGCGCTTCCGGCAACGCTACAACGGGATGCCGCGTTGCTCGGCGAACTCGCGCAGTGCCAGGCGCAATGGCTTCTCGGCATCGGGGGCGATATGGCGCTTGACGAGATCGGCGACCTCGGCAGCATCCGTTTCGAGCATCATCGCCTTCACCGGCCCGATGGCGGAGGGCGTCATCGACAATTGCCGGAAGCCTAGGCCGATCAGGGCGAGGGCTTCCAGGGGCTTGGAGGCGAGTTCGCCGCACAGCGTCACCGGAACGCCCGCCTCGCGCGACTTGTCGGCGATCATCTTCAGGGCGCGCATCACCGAGGGCGACAGGGTGTCGAAGCGCGCGGCTACGCGCGCATTGCCGCGGTCGACCGCGTAGAGGAACTGGAAGAGGTCATTCGAGCCCACCGACAGGAAATCGGTACGCTCCAGGATTTCGTCGAGCTGGAACAGCAGGCTCGGCACCTCCACCATCGCGCCGAGCTTGACGAGATCGGGCAGCGGCTTGCCGTGCCGGCGCAGGAAGGTGATCTCGCGCTCCACCACGTCGCGGGCCTGGTCGAACTCCTCCGCTGCCGCGATCATGGGGAACATCACTCGCAACTCGCGGCCCGCCGCGGCCTGCAGCAAGGCGCGCAACTGCGAGCGCATCAGGCCGGGCCGGTCGAGGCCGAGGCGGATGGCGCGCCAGCCGAGAGCCGGGTTCTCCTCCTCGATCTGGTGCATGTAGGGCAGCACCTTGTCCCCGCCGATGTCGAGGGTGCGGAAGGTCACCGGCCGGTCGCCGGCTGCCTCCAGCACCGCCTTGTAGAGCGCATACTGCTCGCCCGTGCGCGGGAACTGCGAGGCGATCATGAACTGCAGCTCGGTCCGGAACAGGCCGATGCCATCGGCGCCGCTTTCCTTCACGTGCGGCAGGTCCACCAGGAGGCCGGCATTGAGGAACAGGCCGATGTCGCGCCCGTCGCGCGTGCAGTTGGGCCGGCTGCGCAGCGCCTGGTACTGTTCCTGGCGCTTGGCGCGGAAACGCACCTTCTCCGCATAGGCATGCTCGACATCGGGTGCGGGGCGCACCTGCACGTCGCCCGAGGAACCGTCGACGATGATGGCATCGCCGGGCTCGACCAGATTGGTGATGCCCTCGACCTCGCCCACGGTGGGAATGCCGAGCGCGCGCGCCACGATGGCGACGTGACTCGTGGGGCCTCCTTCTTCGAGAATGAGGCCGCGCAGGCTGTCGCGGGAATAGTCGAGCAGGGCGGCAGGACCCATGGAACGGGCGACCAGCACCGCATCCTTCGGCATGGCCTCGGCGGGTACGTGATGGCCGTCGCCGGTGAGCTGCCGCAGCAGGCGGTTGGCCAGGTCGTCGAGATCGTAGAGCCGTTCGCGCAGGATGGGATCGGCGACGCGCTGCATGCGGGCACGGGTATCGGACTGTACGCGCTGCACCGCAGCCTCGGCGGTGACGCCGGTGGCGATCACCTCGCGCATCTTCGTGATCCAGCCCCGGTCCTGCGCGAACATCCGGTAGGCTTCGAGCACGTCGAGCGTCTCGGTGGCGCGGGCGAGATCGCCACGATCGAGCATGGCGTCGATCGAATCGCGCAAGCCGATGATGGCGTTGTCGAGCCGGTTGGTCTCGCGGCCCACGTCGTCGGCGATCAGGGTCTTTATCACCACGCGCGGTTCATGCAGCACGACGTGGCCGAGGCCGACGCCTTCGGCGAGCGAGGCGCCCGTCAGGTGCAGGGGGCGGCGGCTGGCGAGATCGGCACCCGGACGGGCCAGGGCCTGCAATTCGCCCGAGGCGATCATCTCGGCCAGCACCATGGCGACCGTGAGCAACGCCTCGATTTCTTCCTCGGAGTAGACGCGCTGCGCCCGGTTCTGCACGACGAGGACGCCGAGCGTCTCGCCGGCGCGCAGGATCGGCACGCCGAGGAAGGCGTTGTAGATTTCCTCGCCCGTCTCCGGCTTGTAGGAGAAGGACGGATGATGCTGTGCGTCCGAGGTCGTAACCGGCTCGGCCTCCTTGGCCACCAGGCCGACCAGGCCTTCGCCCTTGCGCATGGTGGTCAAGTGGACGGCGTTTGGATTGAGGCCCTCGGTGGCATAGAGCTCAAGCGTGCCGTCAGTGCGCAGGACATAGACCGAGCACACCTCCGCGACCATGTTCGCGGCGATCAGCACCACAATCTTGTCCAGCCGCTCCTGCGCCGAGACGGGTTCCGCCGTCACCTCGCGGAGCCGTCTCAGAAGCAGGCGTGGGCCGCCGATCGCGCCACGCATACGATGTCTCCCTCAGGGCCTCGGACTGGCCCGAAGCACACGATGAATCGGGAGTGTGCTTCGTTCAAGATTACAAACGAAGCACACCTTAACTTTTTGACCTGTCGCAAGTTTTCCGGAAAAATGAAAGAGTTTTCCGGTGCAGCCCGGCGATTTGCGCCAGGATGAAAGTCGATCAATCAGGCCTTATCGAGGCCGTAGAGCGTGTGCAGCGTGCGCACAGCAAGTTCCGTGTAGGCGGCGTCGATCAGCACCGAGATCTTGATCTCCGACGTGGTGATGGCGCGGATGTTGATGCCGCGTCCGGCCAGGGCCTGGAAGCAGGTGGCGGCGACGCCCGCATGGCTGCGCATGCCGATGCCGATCACCGAGACCTTGGCGACATCCATGTTCGTCTCGACATTGTCGCACTTCACCGTCAGGCGGGCTTTGTCGATGACGTCCTTGGCGCGCTGGAACTCGGCCTGCGGCACCGTAAAGGTCATGTCCGTGGACGCGCCGTCGGCAGAGATGTTCTGCACGATCATGTCCACGTTGATGTTGGCGTCCGCCAACGGGACGAAGATGGCGGCGGCCACGCCCGGACGGTCGGCGACGTCACGCAGGGTGATCTGCGCCTCGTCCTTCGAATAGGCGATGCCGGTCACAACCTGCTGTTCCATGATATCTTCCTCGTCGCAGATGAGGGTTCCGGGATTGGGATTGGTGGGGTCGTCGAAGGACGACCGCACGTAAGTCTTGACCTTATGTACCATGGCGAGCTCGACCGAGCGCACCTGCAGCACCTTGGCACCGAGCGAGGCCATTTCGAGCATTTCCTCGAAGGCGATACGGTCCATGCGCTGGGCCTTGGGCACGATGCGCGGATCGGTGGTGTAGACGCCGTCGACATCGGTATAGATATCGCAGCGCTCGGCGCCGACCGCTCCCGCAATTGCGACCGCCGAGGTGTCCGAACCGCCGCGCCCGAGCGTGGTGATGCGCTGGGTTACCGGCTCCATGCCCTGGAAGCCCGAGATCACCGCTACCTCGCCGGCCGCAAAGCCAGCGTCGAGATTCTTGGACGGGATTCCGGAGATTCGAGCCGAGCCATGGGCGTTGGAGGTTTCGATCGGCACCTGCCACCCCTGCCAAGAGCGCGCCTTGATGCCCATCGAGTTCAGGACCATGGCCAACAGGCCCGATGTCACCTGTTCGCCGGAGGCGACGATGGTGTCGTATTCGCGCTGGTCGTAAAGAGGCGACGCCTCGTTGCACCAGGCCACGAGTTCATTGGTCTTGCCCGACATGGCGGAGACGACCACGGCGACGTCGTAGCCGGCATCGACCTCGCGTTTGACATGAAGCGCCACATTCTTGATGCGTTCGACATTGGCGACGGATGTGCCGCCAAACTTCATGACAAGACGGGGACGCGAACTGCCGGACATCGGCCACTGGGCTCCGATCAACTCTCGAACGCTTATCGGGGAGGGCGCTCTCGATGGGTGACGCCACAGGCGCACGGGCCGGCGAATCCTGCCGGCAGCGGGCATCCTGCATGAGGCGAGAAGGCGCGGGCACCGAGGGGGTGCCTGCGCCGCGCGGGTTTAAGCGAAAGGGCCAGGGAATTCAAGCAAAAGCGGTTGGGGTGTTTCCGTGTGCACGGACATCTTGCCCGTTCTTGAACCACCTCGCGCGATGACGAGAACGGCCGGAATGCTGCTTCGCTTGGAGAACGAGCGCAGCTTCCCGGCTATGGTTTCGTTCCAAGAACGGGCATGATGCCCGGTGCGCGGACCTCAATTCTGGAGAAGCGGCGTAACGCGACGGATGGTCACGCGGCGGTTCTCCTGCTCGGGTTCGGGCGTTGGGATCTTCAGATAGCGTTCACCCAGGCCGGCGGTGACGAGATTGTCCGGCGAGATCACGTAATATTGGGTGAGCGCCTGTTTCACCGCCTCGGCGCGCGCCTTGGAAAGCCGGAGATTGTAGGCATCGTCGCCCACGGCGTCCGTATTCCCTTCGATCACGAAGACCTCGTTGGGATGGGCCGCCACGATGCGCTCGAGAATACGCCCGACACGATCCAGATTGGCTGTCTCCTCTTCGCGGATGAAGGATTCGTTGAAGCCGAAGTGGATGGTATCGAGCTCGACGCCCGGGATGGCCTGGCGCACGATGGGCTGCTCCATCACCATCTCCGGCTGCGCGAAGAAGTCGGCGCGGCTGTAACGGCGAGGCAATGGACGCAGCGGCCGGGAGGCGAACTGCTCCTCGATCTGCTCGTCGTCGACCTCTGCTGCCCAGACGCTCTGCTGACGCGGGCCGCGGGGCGCCACGTCCATGTCGAGGCGATAGCCGTCATCGGGCCGGCGAAGGCGGTCGAAGCGCTGGCCGCGATCGCTCAGCAGGCGCCTGCGCAATTCGGCACGGTCATCCTGCAGATATTCCGAGAAGGCGTCGCGATCGTCCTGACCATAGCGCTGGTCGTTGGCGGCATCGCGATACACCAGGATGCGGCGATTGAGCTGGTCGATCGTCAGAACGCCGGAAGGACGCCGGTCGGCCAGGATTGCGGGAACGTCCTGGGCGCTCGGCCTTCCTTCCTGGAACTGGGGCCTCCCGAAAGGTGAATTGCGGCCGCCCTGGTCGTCCTGCGGCCCGCCATATTCCTGTTCGGAGACGCGGTTGCGGAGGGCGGCGCGAGCACCGTTGAGCCGCTGGATCAGCGCCTGCTCGGTGCCCGCCGAGAGATTGCCGCCCGCCAGGACTCCGCGATAGACGTTCAGGCGCTGGCGCAACTGCTGGTCGTTCAGGCGCTCGGGAGGCGTACGATCGTTGAGAAGGCCGAGCGCGCGCTGCTCCGCCGCCTGGTTGACCGGACCGCGGATGAAGTCGCTCTGGCCCTGCGGCATGCCGCCGCCCGGCTGCTGGCCTTGATAGCCGCCCTGACCCGGCTGGTTGTCCTGACCCGACTGGTTTGCCTGGCCGGGGAGGCGGTTGCGCCCGTCCTGGCCCTGCATGTCGCCACCCTGCTGGTCCTGATAGCCGCCTTGGCCCGGTAGCCGATTGCGACTACCCCGGCCTTGCTGGGTGCCGTTGTCCTGCTGTTCATAGCCGCCCGGATTCACATCCTGGCCCGGGATCGCTCCCTGGCCATTCGGCCGCTGCCGACCCGGAAGGAACTGCGATCCCGGCTTCTGGCCGGGCGTCGGCGGCTGGCTCGCGCCGTCGGGTGACGTTTCCTGCGGAGTGACTCCGGGTTGGCCTTCCTGGTTGCTCCGGTCGGGTCGCTTGCCCTGCCCTGGCAACGGTTCCGGCTGAGACTGGGGCTCCTGGCGAGGCGGCTGCGCTCCCTCGCCCTGCTGGCTGGCATCGGCAGGACGCTGGCCCTTCTGCCGGGGCGGCTTGGCCGCGCCGGGCTGCTGTCCGGTGTCAGGCTGCGCATCGTTCGAAGCCGGCTCTTGAGCGGGGGGCGCGGTCGGTACCGGTGTCTCCGGCGCTGGCTTCTGGCGCTTGGGCTTCACGGCTGGAGCGCCGGAGCCGTCGTCTGCTGCGTTGGGAGCGGGTGCGGCGCCAGCACCGTCCGGCTGGATGGCGTCCGGCTTCTGGCGCTTGGGCTTCACGGCGGGTGCGGCGCCCGTTCCTTCGCCGGCAGCGTTGGGAGCGCCGTCCTCTTGCGGAGGGATCTCGGGCTTCTGGCGCTTCGGCTTCATGGCAGGCGAGCCCTCATCGCCTGCGGGGACGCCCTCGGCATTATCCTGGGAGGCAGGCTTCGGGTGGCCCTGCCGAGGCTTCATCGGAGCCTCGTCCTGTCCCTGCGACTCGCCGGATGCACCCTGCTGCTGCTTGTGGCGCCGGATCACGTCCTCCGGCGAGGGCTTGGCCGGCGTAGGCGCCTCGACGGTGGGGGCCTGTGCATCCTGCGCCATTACGAGCGCCGTCGGGGAGACGGCGAGCATCAGGGTTCCGGCCAGACCAATCAATCTACTGCGCAGGGACATGGAGACCTCTCTTGTTTGGCCGCCATAATCCGGATCGTGGCTGAACCGAAACTGAACGTGGGACGAGCAGACCTGTCCTCCTCCAAGGGGAGTGACCGTTTCGGGAATGCCCGCCGCCGCCCTGGAGTGAACGATGTTCAGTCTCGGCGACGGGATCCGGCGGAGGACATTCAGCGATCGATCCGGGTCGAGAGAATGAGCGAGGTCGAGGTGCGCTCCACACCCTCGAGCGCGCCGATCCTATCGGCGACGGCATCGAGTTCGCCCACGGATCGTGCCTCGATCACGGCGATCATGTCGAAATTGCCGCTGACGGAGTGGAGGGTACGCACGGCTGGAATCTCGCGCAGACCTTTCTCCACCTGCCCGATCAGCTTGGGCAGGATTGTGAGCAGGATATGGGCGCGAATGAGGGAGCTGGTGTGTTCCTCCGAAAGGCGGAGCGTATAGCCGGCGATGACGCCGCGGTGCTCCAGCCGCTCGATCCGGCTCTGCACGGTGGTGCGGGAGACGCCAAGCCGTCGCGCGATCTCGGCAGTGGAGGCGCGGGCGTCCTCGCGCAGGATCGCAATCAGGGCATCATCGGCTGCTGTCGTCATAATGACGATATAGCTGCCTTTAATGTGAAAAGAAAGATCGTCATATCGTCGAAATGACAGCTTCGATTGGACGAATCCCGGGCGTATCCTGTGACGGTCGATTCGAGGGGAGGAATAGCATGCGCAGGATCGTGGTCGTCGGGGCGGGCAAGATTGGTTCGACCATTGCCGATATTCTGGCGGCGAGCGGGGACTACAGCGTCACTGTCATCGACCGTTCCGCAGAGCAGCTCGAGGGCGCGGAACTCTCCGGCGCCGTGCTTCGGCGGCAGGTCGACATCCAGGACGAGGAGGCGCTCGACGCCATGCTCACGGGTGCGTTCGCGGTGCTCAGCGCCGCACCTTTCCATCTCACCACCCGCATCGCCGAGGCGGCGGCGCGCGCAAACGTGCATTATCTGGACCTGACCGAGGACGTCGCGTCCACGCGCCGCGTCCGGGATCTCGCTGCTTCGGCGGAGAGCGCCTTCATCCCCCAATGCGGCCTGGCGCCTGGCTTCATCTCGATCGTCGCCAACGATCTCGCCAAGCAGTTCGACACGCTGGATTCGATCCGCATGCGGGTGGGCGCCCTGCCGCAATACCCGTCCAACGCCCTTAACTATAATCTCACATGGAGCACGGACGGGGTCATCAACGAATATTGCGAGCCTTGCGAGGCGATCGTCGATGGCCATCGCGTCGAAGTGCCGGCCATGGAGGAGCGCGAGGAGTTTTCGCTCGACGGCGTCACCTATGAGGCCTTCAACACCTCGGGTGGGTTGGGTAGCCTGTGCGAGACCTATATGGGCAAGGTGCGCACGCTGAACTACCGCACCATCCGCTATCCCGGCCATGCCGCCATCATGAAGGCTCTGCTCAACGATCTCGGGCTCAGGCACAGGCGCGAAGTGCTGAAGGACATCCTTGAAAATGCGCTGCCGGCCACGGTGCAGGACGTGGTGGTGATCTTCGTCACCGTCAGCGGCAAGCGTCACGGCCATCTCGTGCAGGATACCTACGCCAACAAGATCTACAGTCGCCGCGTCGGCGCGCAGCTGCGCAGCGCCATACAGGTGACCACTGCGTCAGCCATCTGCGCCGTCCTCGACATGCTGGCCAAGGGCGAACTGCCGCAGCGCGGCTTCATCCGCCAGGAAGACATCTCGCTCGACGCCTTCCTCGCCAATCGTTTCGGCGGAGCCTACGCCCAGACGGCGGTAAGATAGAACGCCGTCGTCGTGGGCCGAGGGCAACGGCCTTTTTCCCGGGAGTCACTGATACTCAAAACGACAAAGCCCGGCACATGGCCGGGCTTCCTGCAAAAAAACCGGGTGCGTCAGAACTTGTAGCTGACGCCCACATTCGTCGTCACTTGGTCCCAACCTGCCTTCACGGGGCCGTCGGAGGTTCTGTAGCGCTTCTTCTGGAAATCGGTATAGCGTACCTCCGCGCGGCCGATCCAGTTCTGCGTGAAGGCGTACTCGGCCCCGAGGCCCGCCGTCCAGCCAAGATGCGTCTTGGTGGAACTCGTGGTGGCAATATCAGGACCGGAGCTGGTCAATTTGCCTTCGGCGAAGGCGAGGCCGCCAGTGGCGTAGAGTAGCAGATTGTCGATGGCGAAGCCGGCGCGCAGCCGGGCCGAACCCTGCCAGCGATCCTCCATTTTCAGCGTGCGGGGGATTGTGCCGCCCAGATAGGTCCCATGTCCCGTGCCCTTGACGCCGGAATAGTCGATATCGCCTTCGGCGCCGAAGACGAACTGGCCCGTCTGGTAGTTGTAGCCTGCATGCACACCGCCCAGGAAACCGTCCATGTCGTATTTGTCGGTTCCGCCACCGCCAGTGCCAGGATCCGTTTCCGCGGGAAACAGGCGGCTCTGATCGTCATGTTCCTGCCCCCAGCCATAGCCGGCGTGGACGCCAATGTAGGGACCGGTCCAGTTGTAGATGGCTACCGGAACAACAGGTTCCGCCTGCTTGATTGCAAGATCGGCTGCTGAAGCGCCACAGGTGCCCAGGATCAGGATTGCCGCCGCGAAACGCATCTGCATCTGCTTCATCTTCTTCAACGCCAGGTTGCTGGATCCTTAGCATGCTAGCGCGCTGAAGTATGTGACTTTTCCGCCACAGCTGTTCACTGTATGACGTTAGGGAGGGGACGACGCCCGGCCGTTCCGTGGGGCCGGGCATCGGGGGAGGACAGGGTTGCGTTCTCCTCGGTCCCCGTTCAGCTCTTCAGCTTCTCAGCGAAGAGCACGATGGCTTTCTGGTAATTGGTCGACTTGTTCCATTCGGTCAGCACGGCGAAGTTGCTGCCGCCCACTTCATAGCTGCCGTCCGCGGACCAGCCATGGGCCTGCAGGAGGTTGGCGATGGAGCCCAGCACGTCGGCCGGCGTGCGGATCAGGTCGCGGCGGCCATCACCATCGATGTCGACGGCATATTTGAGGTAGTTCGAGCACAGGAACTGTGCCTGGCCGATTTCGCCGGCCCAGGCGCCGACCATGGCGGACGCCGATTCGTCGCCGCGCTCGACGATCTTGAGGGCGGAGATCAACTCGTTGCGGAAGAAGGCGGAGCGGCGGCAGTCATAGGCCAGCGTCGCCAGCGAGCGGAAGACCGGCATCTTGCCGGAGACTACGCCGTAATCCGTCTCCATGCCCCAGATCGCCACGAGGATCTCCGGCTGTACGCCGAAACGGCTCTCGATCTGCGACAGCACGCCAGCGTGGCGCTGCATCATCGCCTTGCCCTTGGCGATGCGGCCGGCGGTGACGCGGCCGGCCGCGAACTGCTCGAAGGTGCCGCCGAAGGTCTTCTTCTGGGAACGGTCGAGCCGGATCACCGTGGTGTTGTAGGTGACGTCGCTGAGGGCGGAATTGACGACTGCGGGCGAGATGCCCTCGTTTACGGCCTCCTGCCTGAAGGACTCGAGCCAGGCCGGGAAGCCGGACGCATCGTCACCGCACTGGGCGGCGGCGGCGGGCCTTGCTGCGAGGACGGAGAACGACAGCAGGGCGCACAAACTGGCGACGAACAGGCGCATGGAGTATCTCTGGCGTGAACCAGATCGACCGAGTTGAGACATTTAAAAGTCCGCGTAGGGGGGGGAAAGATTCGTCGATAGCCGTAATCGCATCGCCGATAAAGTTACAACTTATAGATGTATCTTCCTCGACAAGGCTGTGCATAGGCCGCCTTGGTCATGGCCGGCTCGGACGGGTATCCGAGGCCGCCGATGAGCGGGCTTGTGTCACGAGAGGCGGCCTGGCGCCGGATGCCGGGCGAAGCCAATTTGCGGTGAAGGCAGGCGTGGGCGTTTGCGGTCGCTTGTGCGTCGGATGCGGGAACGCCTCCGGAAGCATTGTCCCGCTTATTGTCGCGACGCGCCGGAAGCTCTCTTGGCAGGAGCCTCGCCGACGTGCATTCATGCTGTGCCGCAGCAAACTGCTGGGGTCTCCGTCATGCCCCGCCATCCGCGAGACGTTCTCCATGTATGACTATGACATGCTCGTCATCGGTTCCGGCCCCTCCGGACGCCGAGCCGCCGTGCAATCGGCCAAGCTCGGCAAGTCGGTACTGGTGGTGGAGAAGGGCAGGAGAGTGGGCGGTGTTTCCGTCCATACGGGCACCATTCCCTCCAAGACGCTGCGCGAAACGGTGCTGAACCTCTCAGGCTGGCGCGAGCGCGGCTTCTACGGTCGCTCCTATCGGGTCAAACAGGATATCGGTGCCGGAGACCTCATGGCCCGGCTCCAGAAGACGCTGGACCACGAGGTTGAGGTGCTGGAGCATCAGTTCAGCCGCAACACCGTGCGCACCGCGCGCGGCGAGGCCCGCTTCATCAGCCCGCACGAGATCGAGATCACGGCCGAGTCCGGGGAAAGGCGGGTCGTTTCCTCCGCCCATGTGCTGATTGCCTGCGGTACGCGGCCTTTCCGGCCCGACTACGTGCCCTTCAACGATACCACCGTCTTCGATTCCGACGAGATCATCGAACTGCCCAGGCTGCCGCGCAGCCTCACCGTGATCGGGGCCGGCGTCATCGGCGTCGAATATGCGACGATCTTCAGCGCCCTCGACGTCGCCGTTACCCTCATCGAGCCGCGCACGACCTTCCTCGATTTCATCGACAAGGAACTCATCGACGAGTTCATGCACGAATTGCGCGACCGCAACGTCGCCCTCCGCCTGGGCGCGGCGGTCAATTCGATCGAGGTGGCCGAAAATGGCCGCATCACCACCAAGCTTGCCGACGGCCGCCTGGTTTCCTCCGAGATGCTGCTGTTTGCGGCTGGCCGCGTCGGTGCCACGGACAGGCTCAATCTCGACGCTGCCGGGCTGAAGGTGGACCATCGGGGCCGCATCACGGTAAATCCCGCCACGTTGCAGACCGACGTGCCGCATATCTATGCGGCCGGCGACGTGATCGGCTTTCCGAGCCTCGCCTCCACCTCCATGGAACAGGGGCGGGTTGCCGCCTGCCATGCCTTCGGCCTGGACCCTCCGCCGCCGCCGGAATATTTCCCTTATGGCATCTATTCGGTGCCGGAGATCTCGACGACGGGCCTGACCGAGGAGGAGGTGCGCAAGAAGGGCATTCCCTACGAGGTTGGCATCGCCCGTTTCCGCGAGACGTCACGCGGCCATATCATGGGGCTGAACAGCGGCATCATGAAGATGATCTTCTCAACCAAGACGCGTCGCCTCCTGGGCGTGCATATCCTCGGCGAGGGAGCGACGGAACTGATCCACATCGGCCAGGCCGTGCTCAACCTCAAGGGCACGATCGACTACTTCATAGAGAACACCTTCAATTACCCAACGCTGGCCGAGGCCTACAAGATCGCTGGCCTCGACGCCTGGAATCGCATGGGACGATAGAAGGGGAAGAACGTTACGCCTCGTCGCGGCTGGGAACACGGCGCTCGCCGTGCACGTTCATCGAGCCAGCCGTCGACTTCATGTTTCAACGGATATTTCAGGGAGGCTGCCGTGCCTGCTCAACACCAGCTTGTCGTTCTCTTCGATGTCGACAACACCCTGCTCGATAATGACCGGTTCGGCGACGACCTCGCCGACAGACTTGAGAGCCTGTTCGGTGCCGAACAGCGTGCGCGCTATCGCAAGTTCTATGAAGAGATCCGCGACAAGGCGGGCTATGCCGACTATCTCGGCGCGCTCCAGCTTTTCCGGACGGGACTGGACGATGATCCAAAGCTCCTGGAGATGTCGCACTTCATGCTCGAATACCCCTTTGCCGAGCGAGTCTTTCCCGGCGCGCTGGAGGTGATCGAGAGTTTGAAGAGCTTCGCGACGCCGGCGGTGCTTTCCGATGGCGACGTGGTCTTCCAGCCCCGCAAGGTGCAGCACGCCGGCATCTGGGACGCCATGGGCGGCAATGTCATGATCTATATGCACAAGGAACTCGTCCTTGACTCGGTGCAGCGGCGCTACCCCGCGAAGCACTATGCCATGATAGACGACAAGCCCGGGCTGCTCGCCAAGATGAAGAAGGTCATGGGCACAAGGCTCACCACCATCTTCGTGCGTCAGGGACATTACGCCACGGATGCGGAGGGCAAGGTGATCGATCCCGCGCCCGACGTCACCATCGAACGCATCGCCGACCTGCTGGCCCTCGACGAGGCGGCATTTCATTCGGGAGAATCCGCGAGGACGGCCGGCTAGACCGCCGCTCCCTGTCCGAGGCCGGACGGCTCGGCGCTTCACCGTCAGGCGCGCGCGCCTATCTCACCAGTTCCAGGATCTCGAGGTCGCTGCAACAGGTGTTGGGCATCTCCAGGCGAAGGCGTTTCGTCCCGACCTTGAAGAGGTAGGCGACGACATTCCTGTCCGAGGCGTAGCCATAGGGGACTTGAGGGTCATCGGCGAGGTCGGTGCCCCCGAGAAAGGCGTAGCGATCGTTTCGCACGCGATAGAGAAAGCCGCTCACCCGCTGCGAGCCGTTGAGCTTCTCGAAGAAGAGCTTGCCTTCCTTCTTGCGGATCGCGCATTTGAAATAAGGGTAGAGATAGGCTCCGCCCTTGCCGTCGCCGGCCTTGGAGCCGTCCGCGAGCTGCGCGCTGCGGCAGCGCCAGTTGCCGACGAGTTCGCCTTCGCCGCCGATGGCCACGGGATCGCCCAGGAGGATCTTCTGGAGCGCCATGCCGTCGTCACCGGAGGTACCGGCAAGAGCTGCGGCGACGGTGCGCTGGCGAGTGGCATCGAAATTCACGAAGCGCGTGCGGTCGGCATCCTCGATCTTGAGGGGAATCTGCGGTGTCGGATCGAAGCCGGCGGCGGCCGAGGCAAGATTGGGAATGGCCAACCAAGCGAGTGTGGCGGCGATCCGTAAATCGATTCTCATGATGATCGTCCCTTTCTGCGATGCCGTCTTTCTGCCTCGCTCCGACCTTTCCAGGCAAGAGACACTGCCTTCATTCGACACGCAGGTCTGTCGGGGATTTGTGTGTCCCGCCGCGCCGCGATAGAACCTGCGGCGGGTGGGAGGCGTCATTGCTCCCGACATTGCATCGTTTTCCGCCAAGACAGGGCCTATGAGTCTGCGCTTCCTCCCTTTCGTCCTGGCCCTGACCTTCTGTCTGGGCTCCTTGCTGACGCCGGGAAAGGCGTGGGCGCAGCAGGAAACCTTCGACCAGGCTGTCTGCCGGCTTATCGAGACGGCGGCCGCCGCCAAGTCCATACCGTCCGAGATCTTCACCCGGTTGATCTGGCGCGAGAGCAGCTTCCGGCCGCATGTGGTCAGCGGCGCCGGAGCGCAGGGCATTGCGCAGTTCATGCCGGGTACGGCTCAGGAATGGAACCTCGACGATCCCTTCGATCCCGAAAAGGCGATTCCGGCCTCGGCCGCCTATCTCGCCGCGATGAAGGAGCAATTCGGCAATTGGGGCCTGGCGCTCGCGGCCTACAATGCAGGCCCGAAACGGTTGCAGGACTGGTTCGACAAGGGGCGGTTCCTTCCCCCGGAAACGGAGGCCTATGTCCGGTTCATCACCCGGCGGAGCGTCTATGACTGGGCCTCGCTCGATGGTCTGAAGCACGAGCCGAAGGTGCCGGACGATAAGGGCTGCCTCACCATAGTGACGGCTATCCGCACGACGGCGCCGCAGCAGCTCTTCGAGGGCCCTTATGCGCCCTTCGGCGTGCAGCTCTCGGGCAACTTCTCCAAGAGCCGCGCCATCGCTTCCTATGAGCGTGTGGCGGCCCGCTTTCCCGCCATCCTGGGCGGCCGGGAGACCCTCATCATAGGTACGCGCATGGCGGGCCGCGGCCGGCGGGCCTTCTACCGTGTCCGCCTGCCGGCCAAGACCATGCGAGAGGCCAGCCTCCTCTGCGACAAGCTTCATCGCGCGGGAGGGGCCTGCGTGGTGCTGCGGAATTGAGCGAAAAAATTGCCGGGTGCGGGGCACCCGGCAGTCGGGGTCGTAGAACGATGGCCGGTCAAGGCCGGGAGAACCACGAGAAGAAAGACACGAGTGCGTCAACAGCTCGAAGTCTGCCGGACTGCGGGGACAGCCCGGACGGACACCAGGAACGGCTTCATGGTGTCCGATCGGGCATAGAACGGTCGGTACGGCTGTTTGTTCCTCCTGTTCCGCATTTTTTCTGAAGTGGACGGCGCGCCGAAGGGGAGAGGCGTAAAGGGCCTTTCCGGTCGCCGCCTAACTCGAACATAACGGGAACAAAAGACTCGACAGCGGCCCGGCCCGCCCTTAGCTTCAGCCCGGGAATCACGGGGATAGAGCCGATGGCAGCGCAGGCAAGGCGAAGCGAGTTCAAGACCTCCGTCGAACTGGAAGAAACCGTCGATCAGGTCATCGCCGAATGCGGCGGCGATACGCGCGCCGCCTTGCGGGCGCTGCTCGTCGCCAATACCCACGCCATGGCCGAGATTGCGGCGATCGAGGCCGAGATGGCCAAGCTTCTGGCCGACGTCTCGCGCGGCTATTCTCGCGGCAACTGGGAATGGCTCCTGGAGCGATCGGAAGTACGCATTCCCTATTCGCGCGGCTGATGGCGGACAAGAAGAAGCCCGCTTTCGCGGGCTTGGGGAGGTTAGACGAGAGACGAGCTGGGAAAACACGAACCGCGCGGCTGGGAGGGGATCTGCTCGGAGATCACCGCGCCGTTCACCAGGACAACTTAGCCGGGGTATGTAATTCCTGCACACCGTCAAATTTGCCGGTAGCCGCCACCGGGTGTTCGCCGTGCGGGATCACCCGTCTCCGCCCGGCGGCGGCATGTCGCTGTTCGTCTGCGGCATTCCGGCCTCTGCCGCGGCGGCGACGAAGGCAGCCCTGGCGTCGTCCGGCGTGCGCAGGCCCGCCAGGACATCGAGGCAGATCTTGCGGGCTTCGATATATTTTTCTCCGCCTTCGACCGGCCATCGGTTCAGCAGGTAGTGCGAGGCCTCTTCCGTACTCGCGATTACCCGACGGGAGCCGGCGGATGCCTCGAACTCCACGGGTTTCGACCAGGGTCCGTTCTCCATTGTGCACCTCCATCCGGGATAACGGCGGTGCGAAGCTGCGGGTTCCTTGCGAATGCCTCGGCCGGAAGACCTGCAGCCGTTCCGCTTTGCTTGCCGAGTGTCTCGCCGGTCACTATGACGAGGCGTCCAAGCGCCCTCATATGCGGGCGGCAGTCCTCATCCCGCGATATCGATCCATGAGTTATCTCGACAATTTCATCAACCGTATGGTGGCTCAACGCACCTGCATCGATCTCGCCAGGGATCTTATCCGTGATGTCGAGGGACCTATCCTCGAGTTCGGGCTCGGGCATGGGCGGACATACGATCACATCCTGCAGAATTTCCCCGACCGGGACGTCTATGTCTTCGAGAAGGTCGTCAGCCCGAACGTCTTCGTCCGTCCGCCCGACGCGCTGCTGTTCGAGGGCGACATCCACGAGACCCTGAAGACGGCCGTCCGACGCCTGCCGCGCAAGGCGGCGATGGCGCATTCAGACCTGGGCCTGAAGGATCGAGACGGCGCGGTGCCCATCGTCGCCAGCATCATTGCGCATCTGCCCGACCTGATCGCGCCCGGCGGCATTTACATCAGCAATACCGATATCTCCCTCGTGCATGGCAGCGCGCCGCCGGGCTTCGAAGAGCTCGACATCGCCGATGTGCCGAAAGGGCGCTATTTCATCTACAGGCTTGCCTGAACGGGCGGGTGGCGGCTGGGGGCGGCCCTGCCTTGGAGAGCCTGCTGCGGATGCCAGGCAATGACGCCCTCGGTGCGTGCCCGGACATCCGGCGGAGCGAGGCAACTGGCCACTGCCTCATAACCCGGAGCGCCCGGATAGGGGGCTACAAGCATCGGCGGGCTGTGATTGGCCGGGCAGAAGAGGATGGCTTCGTTCGACCCGAGGGCGGACAGGTCGAGAATCGCGCTGGAGCGGGTGAGCAGGAAAAGCGGTCTTTCCCCCGGAGGCCGGCGGCGCAGGTGGGCGATCACCGCCTCCTGCGTGGCCCGGTCCAGTGCCTGCTCGATCATGTCCACGACGAGGACGGCAGGGCCTTCCGCATCGAGACCTTCCAGAAGCACGACGAGGGCCTCGGTTGCGGTCGCGCCGTTCTCGACGAGCCGGGCGAGCCGCCGTCCGACCCGTGACTCCAGTGCCGGATCTGTCGCGAGCCGGGCTGGAGTGGACATGCCGTTCTCCTCCAGCCGATCCAGGCCCAGGAAGGAGGCGCCAGGCAGGTTATCCGCGATGTGTCGCGCAAGCCTCGTCTTGCCGCTGCCGAGAGGCCCGATGATATAGGTGAGCGGCACCAGCCCATGAAGTTCGAAACGTTCGCCGCCCCAGGGCCAGGGCAGATCGAAGGCGAGGACTGGGCCGGCCGGCCTTCCGGAAACACCTGAAGGCTCGCTGCCGGCACGATTGCGGCCACGGACCAGATCTTCCCTTGCGCCGCGAACCTTCGTCAGTGTGACGGCGAGACTGTGCAACTGGGCTTCGAGCGCAGCCTGATGCGAGGCGAGCGCCGGTTCCAGGCCCGTCGGATCTCCTTGGACAACCTTCCCGATCTCAGCGAGACTCAGGCCAAGGGCGCGCAGCGATGCAATCTCGGCGGCACGTGCCATCTGGCCCGGGCCGTAGGTGCGCCAGCCGGCCATGCTGCGCAACGGTACGAGCAGGCCGCGTCGTTCGTAGAGCCGCAATGCCTTGGCCGATATGCCGAGACGCTTCGCCGCCTGGGACGGATTGAGAAACTCACGGGAATCGGGCACGAATCACTCCCTCCTGTGGACCGCCCCCTTATCGGGGCGGCCCCAGGGGCCGGGTCAAGCGCGATGCTGGCCCATATGCGAGGTCACGGCGCGGTGTCGGTCTTCTCCGCCGCCGGAGGCGCGGCTGCGACGTGGCCCGAGAGCGCATCGCGCAGCTTCTGCTCCTGCTCATGGTCGAAGGAAGTACGCATCACCGTGCCGCCGACGCCTTCCAGATCCGCCAGGACCTTGTCCGCCGTCATCTTGCGGATGAGGAGGAACAACCCGGCATTGCCGGGAGCGAGGGACTGCGCCGCCTCCTTCATGAACTTGTCATCGATACCCACGTCGGTCAGATAACCGCCGAGTGCGCCCGAGGCGGCGCCGATGGCCGTGCCGACGAGCGGCGCCATGAAGATGAGGCCGATCAGGGTACCCCAGATCGCGCCGGACGCCGCGCCGGCTGCGGTGGTGTTCACCATCTGGTTGAGTTTCACCCGGCCCTGTTCATCCTTCACCGCGATCACAGCATCGCCCAGTTCGATGAGATACTCCTTCTGCATGCCGAGAATACGTTCACGGACCTCTTCGGCCTTCTGTTCGTTCGGAAAGGCGATAAACACCAGATCGCTCATGGGAAACTCCTGGACAGGGCGGTCATTGTCGAACCTGACGATCATCGCCAGATTGCATTATCCACGATAGGCTGCCAATGCGAGGCTTTGTTGACGGCCCGCTGCCGCGAAATACTGGCCAGGATGCTCCCATCGCGCAAGGCGAATGGCGAACGCTCCACCAGCTCCCTATCACAGGCCGACGATCGAAATGGCGCGATAGGTCGCTAGATATCCCACGATGAGGCTGGCATAGGCGGCCACCACCAGGCCGATCGTCAAGCCCTGGAAAAGAAGGCCGCCGGCACGCCAGGCCGGATAGGTCGCGCTTTCGGCGATGTAAGGATGAATCCAGGTCTTCTCATGGTGGGCCAGGCCCTGCGTGAGGCAGAACTGCGCGAAATAGGCTGTGCCCGATCCGATGCAGGCGAGCAGCAGCGCCACCACGAAACGGCTGAGCGGCCAGGGGAGCCAGGCGGCGACACCGGCGCGATCATGCGCGATCAAGGCTCCCATGAAGGCGAGCAGCCCAGCGGCCGAGCCGCCGCTGATGAGAGCGGCGGCCTTCAGGGCCTCCACGCCGAGCGCGCTCATCGTCTCGTTCGTCTTGGTCAGCCACCTGTCGCGCGCGTCATGGGCGCGCTCGGCCGCCCGGATCCGGATTTCGAAACTCCTGGAATCCTCAGGCTGAGCCATGTCCTGTCTCCGTCCTGTGCGGAGACCTTTATACCGGTTTTCGCGTGGCCACCCTTCTTCATTCTCCCCGTCGCGTAACGGAAGGCTGGGGAGCGGTTGGGAGAGATCCGAAATTCGCGAATGATTTCAGGATATAAGAGCAGCAGTGAATTCCGGGCATCGCCATCCGCGGTACGACGGCGTAGTATTTCCACGCGCGAGTCGTCACTCCCCGGAAGCGTCGTCGGGGCACCAAACGCGGAACGGCCGACATGATCAGTCGAAGGGCATTTCTGACCGGCGCTGCAACCGCTCTCGTCTCATCGGCACGAGACGGCAACGCGAATGCGAAGGAGGTGCGCGGTCTCGTGCTCGCGCCTTTCAGCGTGGCCCCGCTGCCGGGCCTGCCGGATATCCTCGTGCCGTCGCTGGAGGCTCTGCAGAATCAGGTCACGCTCCTCAATTTCTGGGCCTCCTGGTGCGAAGGCTGCCGGGACGAGCACGATTTCCTGATGGATCTCCAGGAGAAGGGAGTCCGCCTCGCTGGGATCGACACCTTCGATCAGAGCGAGTCCGCGCTGCGCTATCTCGCGAGACATGGCAATCCCTTCACCCTCCTCGGCATCGACGACAGGCATGAACTGATCGCCATGCTGTCGGTCGAGTCGCTCCCGCAGAGCTTCCTCATCGGTCCGGACGGGCAGGTGCTTTGGGAGACGCGCGAAGGCCTGGACCATGCATCCGAGGCGGAACTTCTGGAGAAGATCTCAGCGACTGGACATTAGGGAGAGGGATACCAGCGCAGCGACTTATCGAGGCAGCTTCGGCCTGAACGAAAGTACACGTGTAAAAAATGAGGTATAGAAAAGAGGCGTTTCTATCTAAGCGCGCTTTGCTCTAGGGGACGACGATCAGAAGAACATAGGCGACGAAGATGACGAGGTGCGCGAGGCCGGTGAGAACGGTGGTGCGCCCAGTGCCGAAGCTTACCACGCTCATGGCAAGCGCCAGGATGAGCAGGACGGTATCACCGGAACTGAGCCCGAGGGTCAGCGGATGGCTGGTGATGAGGCTTGCTGCCGCGACCGCCGGAATGGTCAGCCCGATCGTCGCGCAGGCCGAGCCGAGGGCAATGTTCAGGCCGCGCTGGAGCTCGTTCTTCAGCGAGGCCTTTATGGCGGCAATCCCCTCCGGCAGCAGGACGACGACCGCGATCAGCGCGCCGACGATCGCGTCCGACTGCGAGACCTGCAGATAGGCGAGCCCGTCCTCTACGCCGGCCGCGACCTGCTCCGTCAGCAGTACGATGCCCCCCAGCCCAAGGAGCAGAAAGAGCAGGTGCATCGCCGGGCTGCGCGTATGCGGAAGGTGCTCGCCCTTCACATGCTCCGTGGCGGTCACTTCCGAAAAGTCCTCCTTCTGCCCGTAGCTCTGTGCAAAGACGAAACTGCCGTAGAGCAGGACGGAGAGGATGCCGACGAAAACCAGTTGGGTGGCCGAGAAGGTGCCGGCGCTTGTTGCGAGCGTGTAGTTGGGCAGCACCATGGTCAGCACGGTCAGCGCGATCAGCACCGAAAGAAAGGCACTGGTCCCCTGTCTCCGGATATCCTGGCGGCTATGACGCCACCCGCCGAGGGTCAAAGATATTCCGACGATACCGCAGCAGACGATCATCACCGTGGAGAAGACGGATTCTCTTGCCAGCGTCGGATTGTTGGCTCCATGAAGCATCATGGAAACGATGATCGACACCTCGATGGTCGTCACGGCAAAGGTGAGGACGAGCGTGCCATAGGGTTCTCCGACACGATGCGCTATCGATTCTGCGTGATGCAGCGCGGCAAATACCGTCAGCAGCACCAGTCCGATCGACACCGCATCAAGGACGAGAAGAAAGGCCGTGCCGCCCTGTTCGATCGGAAAAGTCTCCGATCGTAATGCCACGGCCAGCACAAAGCAGGCGACCGGCAACAGATAGGATACCAGGGACGCCCGGCTGGACACGGCGTGAGACATGAGGACCTCGCAACAGCAGAGAGCGACGATACAGCAGTTCCGCTCACCCGCCATCCATTCGCAGCGTCAGCAGGCAGCCAGATCCCTGTAATCCACGGGTGCGTTCAATCCTATCTGCTCGGTTCCCCGGGATAGTGCGAGATTCCAGAGATTTTCGGGGGAGGGGAGGGCCGGGTGACGTATGGCCAGGTCCCGACACGTCTCGATGGCCGCGAGTGGCCCGATTCTGGAACTGCCCGCTCGGTCGCGGGCAGGTAGGGCTTGTAAGAGCATGGCCGGATGGCCGGTTTCAGCGGTGCCACGGACTCGTCGAGGAGTGCCGTCGAGAGGGCAGCGGCGTCAGTTCAGGAGTGCAGGCCGCTGGCTGAGGCCCTGCTGAGCCAGCAGGCAGAGAGCGATCAGCAGGTCGAGATTCATGGCGACCTTCTGCTCACCGCATGTGTGGGCCAGTTCCGCGTATGCCTTCGTTTCCTTCAGGCCACCACTCCTGAGGTAATTCAGCGTCGCTTCGAGATCGAATTCTGTAGATTCCATAATCGGGTTGTTTCCCATCCCTGGAAGGAATTGAGATCTGTTTTCCCCACGTCGAAACGCAGATAGACGGGGGCGTTTTTCGATGTTCAGATAGCTTCGTCAAAGCATGACGCCTCCCGGAGCTCTACGCATCCAGGCGCGAAAAACTATCGATGCATGACGAAGGTATTAGCGACCAGTCAGGGCCACAAAGATCGGCACTTGTCGGCGCTCATTTCGGGTGCGTTCATATATCGGCATGTCCGGAATGACCAGACATGCCCACGCATTTCAGCAATGCGATATCGACATCCCAAAGCGCTTTAGAGCGGGCCGCCGGGTCACCGGCCGCCGTGGCGGGGCAGGAGAAGGAAGAAGCGCCCATATTGGGTGGGACCTGCCGATGGTGGCTGCCGGCCAAGCCGGTACTCTCATTTTGTCCCGCAGCCAGGCGAAGGCGCCAGAACCCCGATCCGCGGGAAACGCCAGCTGGTTGGCTCAATGTCATCCGGGTTTAAAGCTGTTACCTAGTCTTGTGAGAAAGTTGCATTTTAGCAACAGATCGCTTGAATAATAAACTTGGTGTTTCAAGACTCATGTACAGAATTTCGATATCGATTTACGAATTTGAAAGGAAAATAACCACCGGGATCTGCAATGAAAAGAACTTGGCTGCTTACATCGTCGTTCTTGCTGGCTTGCACGTCGCTGTCGGCCCATGCAGCCGATCTCGCAGTTCGACCCAATCTGGACTGGACGGGCTTCTACGCGGGTATGCACTCCGGCTATGGCTTCGGTTCCGCGGATTGGTCGCATCCGACAGGCTATTATGAAGGTGACGCCAAGAAGAGTGCCTTGCATGAGGGCGTTCTGTTCGGAGCTCAAGCCGGTTACAACTTCCAGTCCGGATCATATGTATTCGGCGTTCAGGGTGATATCGATTGGGCCTTTCTCGATAGCTATTCCAATGTCGGCGGGCGTTCCTCTGCCGGCCAGTTTGGCGATTTCGGCCGCACCCGGACGGACTTTCTGGCCAGCCTGACCGGGCGCGTGGGCTATGCCTTCGGGCCTGCTCTGCTTTATGGCAAGGCCGGTCTTGCCTATGCCCATGACAAATATTCAGTCGAAGGCTTTCCGATCGCCACTGACACGACGGAAGGAACGGCTGACGAGAACCGTTTCGGCTGGACTGCCGGTCTCGGCGTCGAATATGCGCTCGGTGGCGGGTGGTCCGCCATGCTCGAATACGATTATTACGGCTTCGGCAATCGTCGTGTCTCGCTCTCGCCGAAGCCGGGTGCGGATGTCGGCTCGTTCAAGGTCAGCCGCGACGATCAACTTGTCAAATTCGGCCTCAACTATCGGTTCGGCGCCAATGACCCGTCACCCGAATATCTCGCGCTCGGACCTGATTTCGAGGCGGAGTTCGGCGCTCGCATAGGCCTGAGCGACAACTATTTCCGCAAGAAGCTCTACGATCCCTTCGTGCCAGGGCAGATGAACTCACGTCTCACCTACAAGCAAATGACGGATCTCTCGCGCGAAGTGTTCGCGCGCATCGATATGGCGAATGGCTTTTTTGCCAAGGGCTATTTCAATGGAATGGATGTGTTTTCGGGCAAGCTCTACGACGAGGATTTCCCGCCGGCAGCTGTGCCGTACTCGAAGACCTCAAGCGACCAGAGGAATGGTCGAGGCATTCAAGGTGCTTTCGATATCGGATATACCGCGTTCAAGGGCGATAACTGGAAGCTCGGCGGCTATGTCGGCTACGAAATCCTCCAGCGGCGCGAGAACGTCTACAGTTGTACCCAGGTAGCCGGCAATCCCGGGATTTGCGCGCCGGGCGACGTGGCTCCCGGCAGCCTGACTCTTTCCGAGAACGAGCTTTGGCAGGGCGTGCGCCTCGGCGTTGGCGGCGACTACTGGGTGACCAGCGCGATCAAGCTTTCGGGCGAAGCAACCTATCTGCCCTATGTCAATTTCGAGGGTACCGATTATCATTGGCTGCGTCCCGACATCAATTCCCTGAAGGAGCACGGGCACTCCGGATACGGTGCTGAAGTCCAGGCTGTTGCCTCGTATTATTTCACGAAGAACTTCAGCGCTGGTATCGGTGCCCGCTATACGTGGATGCGCACCAATGACGGCTACACGAATTTTCCGCAGACGCCCAAATCGCCTGAGAAGTTCGAGACGTCACGGCTTGGCGCTTTCCTCCAGCTTGCCTACCATTTCGGGGATATCTCCACTCCCAACAAGTGAAGTCGTTGAAAACGACGGCATGGCGGCCGGGATCGGCCGCTGCCCTGCCTTGTACGCCGCCTTCATGCTGTTGGCCATGGCTGTGACCGGAGGGCCTGGCATCGTCCCGTCGGCTTGGGCCAGTCTGGTGGATCCCTGCCGCGGTGTGCGTACTGCGCAGGCAAGAGCGGACTGGATGCGTAGATGCATCGCGCAAACCGGTTCGCCGAACCAGTGCCGTAAGCATCTGGCTTTCTGCGTGCGAGGAAGACCGGCCCCGGTAATGTAGCTGCCCAAGCCGCCAAATCAGGCGCTTGGTGGGCCTTCACCAGCGCGAGGTCTCCACCGTAACGGCGGCACCATAGGCAAGTCGGCCGTGCACTGCGACGCGGGCACGGCCTTCGCGCTCTTCCGATCGATCACTGGATTTTCAGGCGCGCCAGGCTGCTGCCGCGCGCACCGGAGCCTCGTTTCAATTGCAGTGGAGGTGGCCGTAGTAGCCGCGCCAGCAATGGTGCCAGTAGGGTCGCGGACGCACCACGACGACGCGCGGAGCGTAATAGGCCCTCGGTGCATAGTAGTAGTTGCGCTGGCAACCGCCATAGGGCCCGCGATGCCAGCCAGGGCCGCAGCCACCGGCGATCGTGATGACATCCGATCCGCCTGCGATCGGCGTTGCAGGCATGGCCGCCAGAGTAGGAGACGTCAGGGCGAGCGAAAGCCCGAGCCCGACGATGATCCGAGTGTTCATAGGTCCTCTCCTTGAGTGTGCCTCCCAGCACTACTATTCTTACAGGAGCGTTTTGTTCCATGCATTCGCGTAATAATCGATTTTCTCGGATATATCGGCCGCCGGGGCAATAAGGAACGGCGAGGTCGGCCGAAGTCTCGGCGAATGACGCCGTGAGATTTGGACCCGAACGGCACTGTATTCCGGCATGGCAAACGACCAGTTCGAGGTCGCGCCGACTTTCAAGTTTCCCGATCTCTGAATATACATGTTGCTCACCTGCACGTCGGTGCCCGATCCCTCTCAAGGGCGGGCACCGGGCTGCAGGCCTATCGACAGGCGGGTATCCATATGATTGCGGGCATCAATGATCGATGACTTTCGGCGGTCTCTGTCGGGCCTTGGTTTGATCGCAGGGGCGTTGTTCTTTGCCGCTTCGCTGACGCCGACCCTGATTCCGCGGACCTATCTGACGCAGGGCGTGCTTGCCGGCGCCTGCTTCGCCATCGGCTATGGTCTGGGCGTCGGTAGCCGGTGGCTCTGGCGGTATCTCGAGATTCCGGACATGTCGCCGCGGCTGCGGTCCACCACCAACATCATCGCCTGCCTCCTTTGCCTCGCCGTGGTGGCCGGCTTCCTGTGGCGTTCAGCCGAGTGGCAGAACTCCATACGGTCCGCCATGGGCATTCCGCCCGTGGAGGCGGCATATCCGCTGAAACTGTGCCTGGTGGCGATCGCGACCTTCGCCGCGGCTCTTGTTCTGGCTCGGCTCTTCGCCGCTCTCGTCCGCCTGGCCATTCGACTCGTCAGGCGCTTCCTGCCGCGGCGCGTCGCCAATACGGTCGGCTTTTGCATCGCCGCGGTTCTGGTCTGGATGCTTGCCAACAAGTTCGTGGTCGAAACCGCCTTCGGAATCCTCGACCGGTCATACGCCAGCTATGATGCGTTGCTGGAGCCAGAGCGGCCGCAGCCGACGGAAAGCAGCAGTACCGGCAGTCCCGCCTCCCTGCTCAGATGGAGCGAGTTGGGCCGCGCGGGCCGCGAATTCATCGTCGGCAGGCGCAGTGCCGGTGAAATCGGCGATTTTTCCGGCCAGCCAGCCAAGGAGCCGATCCGGGTCTATGTCGGGCTCGGCGCCGCCGCCGATCCTGAAGTGCGGGCCAGGCTCGCGCTGGAGGAGCTGAAGAGAGTGGGGGGCTTCAGCAGGTCTGCCCTCATCGTCATCACGCCCACCGGCACTGGCTGGGTCGACCCAGCCTCCATGGACGCGGTCGAATACCTGAGCCATGGCGATGTCGCCAGCGTCGCCGTGCAATATTCCTATCTGAGCAGTCCGCTGTCCCTCCTGGCGCAACCCGACTACGGGGCGGAGACAGCCCGCGCTCTGTTTCTCCAGATCTACAACTACTGGACGACCTTGCCCAAGACTGCACGTCCGAAACTCTATCTGCATGGATTGAGCCTCGGCGCGATGAACTCCGAGAGGTCGACCGGACTGTTCGAGATCATTGCGGACCCGATCAACGGAGCGCTCTGGAGCGGGCCGCCCTTCGAAAGCCGCATCTGGCGTTCGGTAACCGATTCGAGAAATCCGGGAACTCCCGAGTGGCTCCCTGTCTTTCGGGACAGCGCCCTGGTCCGGTTCGTAAATCAGAACGGGTCCGCCGTAGCGCCGGATACACCCTGGGGACCGCTTCGGGTCGTCTATCTCCAATATGCGAGTGACCCGATCGTCTTCTTCAAATTCCGCGACGCTTATCGCCAGCCGAGCTGGATGGCTTCGCCACGGGGACCCGATGTCTCGCCCCAGTTGCGCTGGTACCCTGTGGTGACGATGCTGCAGCTCGCCCTGGACATGGGCGTCGCCACGGATATTCCGATTGGCCACGGACACGTCTATGCACCGCAGGACTATGTCGAAGCCTGGTCCGCCGTACTGGCGGCCCGGGACTGGTCGCCGCAGTCCATCGACAAGCTCAAGCTCCATCTCGCCGACGAGGCGGCCAAACGGAACGACGGCATCGGAGGGTAGGCGGCGAACGGCTGCCTCACCGTGGAACTCCGGCATTCATCGATTCCTGCGTATAGGCCGGAAGGCGAAGCGATCTCGTCGCCAAAAACAAAGAGCTAGAGAAAAGCGGCGTTTCTACCTAAACGCGCTTTGCTCTAGGCTGTGGTGACAAATTAATCATTTGAGCCATAGCATGATGCTGGCGATTTTGACGAAGCCGAGGAAGTTTTCGGCCCGTTTGTCGTATCGGGTTGCAATGCGCCGCCATTGTTTGAGTTTGGCGAAGAAGCCTTCAATGCCCCAGCGGTTCTTATAGGCAATCTTGTCGTAGCGGTGCTGGTACTTGCGGTGGCGGCGGGGCGGAATGACAGGCTCGCCGCCCTGGTCGAGAATAATGTCGTGCAGCCGATCGGCATCATAGGCCCGGTCGGCGATCACCTGACTTGCCGGCAGGCCCTGGATCAAGTCGCAGGCTGGCGCCATGTCATTCTGCTGGCCAGGGCCGATCTCGAAGCGCACGGGCAGTCCCAGTGCATCTACGACAACATGGAGTTTGGTGCCAACCCCCCCTCGCGAGCGGCCGAGAGCCTGGGCTTCAGATCCCCCCTTTTACGCCGCGCACCAGCGGCCTGGGCCTGCGCCCGGATAACGGTGGCATCGATAGCCACCCACTCCAGGTCAGGATATTCGGCCGCGGCTTCAAACAAGCGATCGAAGACACCTGCCTCGATCCAACGATAATAGCGCCGCTTAGCCCTCTGATACGGACCGAACCGCTCCGGCAGATCACGCCAACGCCCACCTGACCGCGCTAGCCACAAAAGAGCATCGAAGAAACGGCGACCATCGCTGCGCGGGCCACGCTTGCCCCTGCGTCCGCCGGGAACAAAGGGCCGGATCCGCTCCCATTGATCGTCTCGCAAAACCTCGCCTTCCAAAGCTCTCCTCCAAAAGATAGCTTTGAATCTGATTTGCGCTCTCCTGGGAATCCCAAAGCCCTTAAATTGTCACTACAGCCTAGAAATCCGCACCAGCCAAGGAGTGTTTCCATGACAGTCACGCAAGCGGCGAATGGCGACGCCGCTCTCGCGCTTCACCGCGCCGGCCGGGTCGTCGAAGCGGCTGCTGCGTACAGGGCCCTTCTCGTGGAACGGCCAGGCGACGCGGACCTTCTCGGCCTGCTTGGCGTCGCCAGCGAACAGATGGGAGACCTCGCGGCAGCCGAGCGGCTGCTGCGACAGGGCCTGGCTGAAAGTCATTTTGCCCCGGTCGCCTATCGCAATCTCAACAATCTTCTTGGGCTGCTGATTGAAAGCGGACGCGAAGGTGAGGCCCGGGATGTGGCATCGCAAATCCGGCTGCCGGACTGGCCGGCGGGAAGACAGCCGGACACCGTCGAACGCGATACGGTTCTCAGCCTCCTGATCGGCCTGAAGGATCTTGATCAGACCGAGGTCGCGGCTGAAGTCGCACGCCAGTTCCGTGGGCTTCTCGCCTCGGATATCGACTACGCGCTCATTGCGGGCGAACTGATGTATCAGGTCGGCCAGCATGAGGAGGCGTCGGCCCTGCTGGCTGCGGATTTCGGCGCCGACGAGGCCCAGCCCAATCTCCACATTCTGCGAGCTTCCCTGGCCCATGACCGCCAGGACAGGGAAACCTGCTTGAAGTCGTCGGCCGGATTTGCGGCCGCGATGCCGACCTTGCTGGCTGAAGCCCGCCCTTCCCAGGAATTTGTCCTGGCAGTGTTCAACAAGGCTCCGATCGCGATCAACAGTTTCAGTGATCCGTACTTGCTGCATTACAGCGGCAACTTTCCGTCCCAACTCGCGCAAGCCTTGGCAGATCGTTTCCGCTTCATCTCGATTTTTCCGGATTCGCCCACGGCGATGACGGCAATGCGTGAAATGCCCCGTCCGGCCCTCGGCCTGAACAATATCGTCAACGCCGAGCAGTTGATGGCAAACGACACGTTGCGCATCGTGAGCGAGGTAGAGGACAATCTCGGCGTCAAGGTTATCAATCATCCAAAGCTCGCGGTGGGCGCGACCCGCCAGAAGAATTCCGAGCGCTTTGCCAATCACCCAGAGATCATCTTTCCCAGGATTTCGCGCTACTTCAGTTCGCGTGATCTGCGTGGCCTCCTGATTGACGACATCGAGGGCCGCTACACCTATCCTCTCATCCTGCGCACGGTCTTCCAACAGATGGGCAAAGGAACCTGGCTGATCAATGACCGTAAGGAATTGAACGAAACGTTAGATCTCCTCAATGAAAATCAGTTCTATATTATTGAGTATATTTCATCTCGTCACGAAAACGGTCTGTCGCGAAGCATAAGGGCTGCCTTCGTCGACGGCCACCCGATCATCATCCGTGCGGACTATAGCGATAACTGGAACGTGCGCGCCCGATACGAGTCGGTTCGGCAAGCCTTCTATCGCGATCATCCGGACATATTGGCTTACGCCAACCATATTGTCATGGAACCGGAGAAAGAGCTTGGAAAAACAGCTCTCGAAAAGCTCCATAAGGTAGCGGAACTCATGCCGCTGGAAATCTTCGGCATGGACTTCGATATCACCGAAGACGGCAAACTTCTGATATTCGAAGCCAACGCCACGATGAATTTGCTATCGACCTCTCCCGAGGGTTTTCATTACCCGAAGGAAGTTGAAGATCGGCTCGTCGGCTATCTGTGCGACTATTTTTGCCGCACTGCGACGGGACGGTGAATGCCCGCGCTGAAACACCATGTTCTTATCCGGATGCCGGAGCGCTCGTCTACCGGCTCCAGCCGAACGCTTCGGGTGTGCCGCTTCGTTTCTCCAGGCGGCGAGCCCATCACCGCATCATCGTGTTCCGGCCACGCAACTCGATCTCATTGCGCCAGGAAGGCCGGCACCCGTTCCAGGACATCGGCGCGCGCGGCCGGGTCCGTCCCCGTATGAGCGGAGCCCCCGCCATCCGCCGTAAAGGCAAGATCATCCGTTTCGTGAACCCTGAGGTGGGGATGATCGAAATCATGGTAGGCGCCAGGGTAGACGACGATCGAGACCGGTTCGCCGTTCGCCCGCGCCTGGTTTGCCAGATCCTCGCATGGCTTCGCGGGAGTCCAGTCGTCAGCGGAGCCGACCAGGATCAACAGCGGGATGCGGGCATGCCAATCGCCATGGGCTAATGGAAGACGGCAGCCTGGATAGAAGGCGACGGCTTTCGCGAAATCGGGTCCCTCATCCCAGGCAGGGCGTTTTTCGCCAACCGTGTAGAGCACGGTCGAGCCGCCATTCGACCAGGCTAACAGGGAGATAGCCTGCGCGTTGACATCCTGCCGGGTCTGCAGATAGGCCTTGGACGCGAAGGCATCGTCGCGTCTCTCCTTGGCCGGCCGTGTCACTCGGTCTTCGACCTTGCATTGAGGTCCGGCTCCCCGCGAACCGAAGCTGTCGGGAAAAAGAACGACGTAACCCCTCTCCACCAGACGCTTTGCCCACTCGGCGTGACGCGCCGACAACTCGCCGTTTCGACCGTACAGGCCGGCGCAACCGTGGAGGGCGACAATGGCGGGAAATGGTCCCGCTCCCTCAGGTTTCAGCAGTTCTCCATGGAGGCTTATGCCGTGGCCGTTGAAGGTGACAGGCTCGGCGCTCGCGGCCGAACACAGGAAAGCGAGAGCGCCCATCAATGCCGGAGTAAGGACGCGCCTCTTGCCCAATGAAATGCCTTCATGTTGAACGTGGAATGTGCGGCGGTGCCAGGATCTGCGCGTGGCTATTGCGTAGCCGGCTCCGGGCGCCGGCAGCATTGCCCCTTGTGCCTCTATCGGGCTGTCGGTCTGTCCAACGCATTGCCGATATAGCACCGATGCCCTGAAGCGTGAAGCGCGCGGCAGGAAAACGCATCGCGGATCGATCGTCGCGATGCGTTGGAGGGTTTGCACGGTCAGGCTTTCTCTCCCGCAGGCGGTCTCACACCCCGTTGCTGCTCGACGCGGGGAGGCGCAGACACCTTGTCCGAAACATAGGAGCCAATTCTCTGGGGAGGCCTGAAAGGCTTTCCGGGGGCCGTATTGAAGCCGAGAAGGGAGACGACCACGGTCAAGACGGGACTTGTGGCTTTTGCGGCGATGTGGCGATGAATGAAGGGCAACGACAGGCGCTCCTGGCTGCCTATTACGTTGACGCGGCTCAAATTGCCATCGCTGTCCCATCCCAGGAAAACAACGCTGGCGTCGTTCGGTACCAGTTCCACACCAATCACGATGGAGTCGAGAAGGAGGTGGGATGGAATTTCGAGATCATACTCTGTGTCGACTGAAATCAGGTCCAGCAATTGGATACCTCGTTCCTCGGATCTAAAATATTGGTTCGACTTGATATTTCTGCCTCATGAGTTTGTCGGCGCCCGCGCCTGAATCGTTTTACGCACGAAAGCCGCGATTGGATCACCTGGGACGCGCCACCGTTTCATCCGCGCGGGCCAGAATTTTCAGAGGTGGTCATGGCGTCACTGGTCGGCATGAAGCCGGCACTTTTGCGGCGGCTCGGATTTCCGGCGTGCGAATGCCCGCTCCGCATCTTCTCGGTGATCCGTATTCGTCGGCTGTCGCTGCGCTGGGAGCACGAGTTGGGGCGGAATGCTTGGGGGAGCCCGTAGCGGTCGCCGAAATGGCGTGTCTCGCCTTGGAAATTGTTCCTATGTATCGTTTGTGATACCCTATGCATCATCGGCGATGCGAGACACCCCCAACTCATAAGAATCATGGGTGATGCCATTAGCATCATACAACGTTCCCAACTGAGAGCAGCGCGGGCCCTTTTGGGCTGGTCTCAGGATCGCCTCGCGGAAGCTTCCGGCGTATCGCTGCCGACAATCAAGCGGCTGGAACCGGGAGCAGGTCCGCTTTCGACGAAAGTCGAGACGATGGACAAGCTTCAGCGTGCGCTGGAGACGGCCGGTGTCATCTTCGTCGCGGAGAATGGTGAAGGGGCCGGGGTCCGCCTTCGCAAACAGCCAGCGCAACCGGCTTCCGCCGTTGACGAGATGGTCGTCGATTTCGACCAGCGCTCAGGCGAGTGCTTCGTGATCTGCGACGGCGAACGCAAGTTCCTCGGTGTCTTTGAAACGCTGGAACTCGCCCGAACGTCCGCAGAAGAGTATCAGCGGGAACTGGACTGGCATAAGGCAAAGCTGACGCACCCGAAGGGGTGACCTGATGCGGGTGGCTCGAAATGAGTGGGCAGTACCGGAACCCGGAGGCGGTCTACTCGGTGCCCTCTCGGAGCGTCTGGCCGACCTTTGTATTTTGTCAGAATGAAATGCTCCCCCTCTGGGGGAACCCGATCACGCCTGGGCGCTGAGGCGCTTGAGAAGATTGACGGCCAGGAAGTTGCGATGGCTACCTTGCTGGCTGCAGATCTTGCAGCCGCTATCACTGAAATCGGCAGATTGCTGGAATTGAAAGAGTTCGTCGTCGAGCGCCTTCATCGTCATGATGCCGACGATGGCGTCCGCGGCATTCTGGTAAGACCTGTTGATGATGCCTCGCTTGGTCTTGTAGTTGAGCACGGCCTTCGACGTCGTCGGGCCATAGTACTTCGTGAGCCGCTCGGCATCGGCGATGACGGCGCCGTCGAGCATGATGAGCGCTTCCTGGATCTTGCCGACATGCTCGCCGGCATGGCCTTCCAGAATATGAGACGGGTTGGCGACGGCGGCCGCCTCGAGCGCCGTATCGCCCTGGAAGATATAAGCACGAAGCGCCATAGCCGACCTCATGTGGCCAGAGGGAACACAGGCCCGATATTGTGGACCGACTCGACATGCTCGCCCAGGAACCGCATGGTCAGGAAAGGTCCCAGGTGAGGAAACATGATCGACGCCCGGGCGGTAACGTGCTGGGCGCCGCAGGCATGACCCGTTTCGTGCATGAATGCCTTCATGGTCTCGTCCACGTTCGAGGTGGAGGGCGTGAAGAAGATGACATTCGTATTGGTCGCAAACCTGATGTTGACGTCGATGACATCCGACTGCGACTTGCTGGTGACTGGTCTCGTCAACAGAAAGACGAAATGTGTGCTAGGAAACAGCCTTGGATAGTTCAGGAACACTTCCGAAGTCATCACAAACGAGGCCTTGTCCTTCTCCGGGGACATGATCGCGTCGACGTTGATAGGGTTGCCGAAGTCGCGCGCCGATTTGACTTCGTCGATAGGCTTTCCCGGTTCGATCTCCTGGAGTTCCATATTCAATTGGCTGAGAAACGAGGTGTTCGCCTTGGCCATGACATCGCGCGGATTGATGCCCTTGGCGGTGAACAGGCTCTTCACGTCTCCCCGCATGTCGGAGAAGTAGACGAATGCCACTTTCTTGGTGATCTTCGGTTTGACGCCGATAATGATGCCGTCCGAAAAGGTGATGTCGTCGGCGCTGCTGCTGACCTCGTTGACCGAGATAAAGGCGTTGGCGAAAGCCTGGCCCTGGACGTCAAATTGCGCTTCGGTGCCGCCGGGAATTCTGAACACGATGTCGTTCGCCATGCGCGACGGTTCGATCCCGGGAATAGCACCGCCGCCCTTTTTGCGAAACCTGCCGATCAGGATCGCCCGCGCATTGTTTTTCGAAACCTCGACATCGACGGGTAGCTTGTCGGTCTTGACGGTGAGCGTCCGGGTCCCGTCGAGCGGAACCATCTGATATTTCCCGTATTCAGGTGCATTGTCATAGCCGTCGAGGATGAACCCGGCCCCGATCTTGTCGACGATGAGCGTCATGATCGCGTTCTCCTCACCGGAGGCCTTGTTCGGCGTCGTCCAGGAGACGCCGGTGAGCGCCCCTACCAGCCGGCAGCGATATACTGCATGTGAAGCCAATAACCGCGTAATTCATCAAAAGCGCTATCTGACGTCATCAAAAAGATGTTCGGATCGCCGATGCCTGCTTGCGGTCAGCCCAACTTATCTGGCGCCTCAATCGGGTTGATACCGTCTGCGACTTGGGTGGGCCTCTTTCGCCGTGCCGCGGGCCTTGGCCGGCGACACAGCGGGCAAGCCACCGGGACCCATCTCCTCCAGCTTTCCCTGCCAGCGGAAGACCAAGGGCGAGCGCTTGGCCCCGTTATGGTCCACAACCAGATAGAGGCCTCCGCTATCAGCATGCTGGCCCCGGACCGACAAACCCGTCACCGACCTGGCGTTGGGCCGATCAATCTGCCTTGCGATTGTCCGCCACTCAGTGTCATCCCGAGGATATGCCCAACTTCCGGCGCATGCCCACGAATGAACACGACACGACAAAGCGCCCCAGTGAAGTAATCACAAGGGGTTATCGGATGTCAGCGAACAACGATGGATGGGAGAATGGCGGAGAGGGAGGGATTTGAACCCCCGATGGAGTTGCCCCCATGCCGCATTTCGAGTGCGGTGCATTCAACCACTCTGCCACCTCTCCGCAGCTGGTCGGGCGCTACATATAGACTTGTTCGGGCGGGGGCAAGATCGGAGTTGCGGAAAAACCGGGGGAAATTGCTGGACTTGCGGCACCTCTTCCGGAGGGCCGAGGCCGAGTTGCGCTCGATGCCCGCTGCAAATCCGGTTGCCTCCTCCCCGCTTCGTGCTCTATGCCGTGAACCACAACGGCATTCGCCCGAGACCCATGGTTCGTTATTCCGGATTTCGCCTTCTCGCAGAGGCTCTGCGCGGTCACCGCGGCTGGGGGCCAGCCTGGCGCAAGGCTTCACCAAAGCCCTCCTACGAGGTCGTGATCGTCGGCGGGGGCGGGCATGGACTCGCGACGGCCTATTACCTTGCCAGCAAGCACGGTCTGACCGATGTCGCGGTGCTGGAGCGTGGAGGCATCGGGCTCGGCAACGTCGGACGAAACACCACGATCATCCGCTCGAATTACTTTTCCAGGGAAAATATCCGCTTCTACGATTTCTCGCTCAAGCTTTGGGAAAGCCTGGAGCAGGAACTCAACTACAACGCCATGGTTTCTCAGCGCGGCGCGCTCAATCTCGTTCATGCCGATGGCCAGCGCGACCAACTCGCCAGACGGGCCAACCAGATGCTGCTCGAGGGCGTGGATGCGGAACTGCTCGACAAGGAAGGGGTGAAGCGCCTGGTGCCGCTTATCGATACCGACAATGGCCGTTTTCCGGTCATCGGCGGCTTCCTGCAGCGGCGGGGCGGTACGGTGCGGCACGATGCGGTGGCCTGGGGCTATGCCCGGGCGGCGGATGCGCGCGGCGTCGATATCGTGGAGAATTGCGAAGTCACCGGCATAAGGCGCGAGGGCGATGCCGTGACCGGCGTGGAGACCAGCCGGGGGTTCGTCGGGGCGAAAAAGGTGCTGTTCGCGGTTGCCGGTCATTCCTCGCGGCTGGCCGAGATGGCCGGCTTCCGCCTCCCCATCGAGACCCATGTGCTGCAGGCCTTCGTCTCCGAGGGCGTCAAGCCGCTCATCGATTGCGTGGTCACCTACGGGGCCGGACATTTCTATGTCAGCCAATCGGACAAGGGAGGGCTCGTCTTCGGCGGCGCGCTCGACGGCTACAACAGCTATGCCCGTCGCGGCAGCCTGCCGATGGTCGAGGATGTTCTGGCGGCGGGCCTCACGCTGATGCCCGCGCTCGGGCGCCTTCGCGTATTGCGTCAGTGGGGCGGGACGATGGATATGTCGCTCGACGGCAATCCGATCATCTCCGCCACGCCGGTTGCCAATCTCTTCCTCAACGGGGGCTGGTGCTATGGCGGCTTCAAGGCCATCCCCGCGGGCGGCTTCACCACCGCCCATCTGGTTGCCACCGGTGAGCCCCATCCGCTCATCGCCCATTTCGGCCTCGATCGCTTCCGCACGGGCCGGATGATCGACGAGCGCGGAGTGGGACCCTATGCCTGGATGCATTGAGATGCGGTTAGACCGAATGCGCGGACCGAGAGCGAGATGCGCCGTGTTCCCGAACGCCTCGCCTTGTCTAGCCGCGGGCCTGCTCCCATGCTGAGGATCGCTTGTCCGCATTGCGGTGTCCGTGACGAATTCGAATTCCGCTATCGGGGGGACGCCAGCATACTCCGGCCTTCCGGCGAGGCCGGTGCCGAGGCCTTCCACGCCTATGTCTATGATCGGGCGAACCCGGCAGGCTGGCATCTCGAATGGTGGCAGCACGTCGCCGGCTGCCGGCAGGTGCTGAAGGTCGTGCGCCACACCGTCAGCCATGTGATCCACGCCGTGGGCTTGCCGGGCGACGAACTCGCGCCCCCGGAGGCCGGCTCATGAGCGGGCCCCATCGCCTTCCCGAGGGTGGCCGGGTCGATCGCGGCAAGCCCTTGTCATTCCGCTTCGACGGCAAGGCGTATCAGGGCTTTGCTGGCGATACGCTGGCCTCGGCGCTGCTCGCCAACGGCGTGCGCATTCTCGGCCGCTCCTTCAAATATCATCGTCCGCGCGGCGTCTATACGGCGGGTCCCGAGGAACCTTCGGCGCTGGTGGAACTGCGTGGCGGGGCGAGGCGCGAACCCAACATCCCGGCCACCACCATCGAACTGTTCGAAGGACTGGAGGCGCGCAGCCAGAACCGCTGGCCGTCGCTCTCCTTCGATGTCGGTGCACTGAATAACCTCCTTTCGCCGTTCCTGCCGGCGGGTTTCTACTACAAGACCTTCATGTGGCCGCGCCGCTGGTGGGAAGCGCTCTACGAGCCGATGATCCGCAGGGCGGCCGGCCTCGGCCGGGCGGCAGCTGCAGCCGATCCCGACCGCTACGACGTCATGCATGCGCATTGCGACCTGCTGGTGGTGGGCTCCGGTCCCGCCGGCCTCGACAAGGCTCTCGCCGCCGGCCGAGAGGGCTTGCGGGTGATGGTGCTCGAACAGGACTTCGTCCCCGGCGGTTCCGCCCTGCTCGATCCATCGGCCGGCGAGTCGCTGGCCACCCGGCTCGCGGAGCTTGCCGCCATGCCTGAGGTGACCGTTCTCACGCGCACCACTGCTTTCGGCCTGTACGACAACCTCGTGACCGGTGCGGTCGAGCGCGTTTCCGATCATCTTTCCGTGCCGGGCGCGAATCGCGTCCGGCAGCGCCAATGGATCATTCGCCCCGGCCGCATCGTCCTCGCCACCGGCGCGCTGGAGCGCCTGATCGCCTTTCCCGGCAATGATCGGCCGGGCGTGATGCTGGCCTCCGCCGCCGCGGCCTACGCCGTCCGATACGGTGTCGCGCCGGGACGCAAGGTCGTGTTCTTTCTCAACAACGACAGGGCCTATGAAGCAGCGGATCGCCTGGCGGAAGCCGGGGTCGAGATCGCGGGGATCGTGGACGTCAGGCCGGATTCGATGGCAGGTCGCGCGGCCGAGCGAAAAGGCTTTCCTGTCTGGTTCGGTTCGCAGATCATGGCAACCGAGGGCGCGCCGCTCCACATCGTCACCATCGCACCGATAGCCGGCGGCGGGCGCCCGCAGATGCTGCTGACGGATCTCGTCTGCGTGTCGGGTGGCTTCAATCCCCAGGTTCAACTGGCCAGCCAGGCGGGGCTGAAGCTTGAATGGGACGAGGCACGCGCAACCTTCGCGGCCAGGGGTAACGAGCGGATCGAGATCGCCGACGCGCCGGCCGGCGAGACCGACTCCTTCACGCCGCTCGCGTCCTTCTGGGAAGTTGGGATCCAAAGCCGCGCCAAGGCCTTCGTCGATCTCCAGCACGACGTCACGGCCGATGACCTGCGTCTCGCCCATCGGGAGGGATACTCCCATGTCGAGCACGCCAAGCGCTACACCACGCTCGGCATGGCGACCGACCAGGGAAAGACCGGCGGTCTCGTCGGCAGCGCGATCCTGGCGCAGGCGAAGGGCGAGAGCATCGCCGAAACTGGCCTGCCGACTTTCCGGCCCTATGTCTCGGCCGTCTCCTTCGGCGCGCTGGCGGGCGGGGAGATCGGCAGGCACTTCAAGCCGGAACGCCGCCTGGCCCTGCATGACTGGCATGCCCGCAACGGTGCCGTCTTCGTCAAGCTCGGGCTGTGGCTGCGCCCGCTCGTCTATTCGCCGGCCAGGGACACGAGTTGGACGCCCGTGCTGGCGGAGGCTCGCAACGTACGCGCGGGTGTCGGCGTCACCGACGCTTCGTCCCTTGGAAAGATCGACATCCAGGGGCGCGACGCCGGTATCTTCCTAGACCGCATCTACGCCAACACCTTCTCGACCCTGCCGGTCGGGCGCGCGCGCTACGGCCTGATGCTGCGTGAAGACGGCATCGTCATGGATGACGGCACCACTTCGCGCCTGGCGGAGGACCACTACTTCGTCACGACCACCACGGCCAATGCCGGGCTGGTACTGGAACATCTGGAATTCCATCTCCAGACGGCGTGGCCCGATCTCGACGTACAGATCACCAATGTCGCCGACCAGTGGTCGACTTTTGCCGTGGCCGGGCCGAAATCCCGCGCCGTGCTCGCGCGCATCGTGGATCTCGACCTCGAAGACGCGGCCTTCCCCTTCATGGCGGTGGCCGAGACGAAGATCGCCGGCGTGGCCGGGCGCCTCTTCCGCATTTCCTTTTCGGGGGAGATGGCGTTCGAGGTCAGCATCCCCTCCGGCCATGCCGAGCCCGTGTGGGAAGCGATCCTGGCAGCCGGCAAGCCGTTCGGGATCAGGCCCTACGCGCTCGATGCGCTCAACCTGATGCGTATCGAGAAGGGTCATGTCGCCGGCAGCGAACTGAACGGGCAGACTACGGCGACGGACCTCGGCCTCGGGCGAATGCTCAAGAAGAAGGGCGACTTCATCGGCAAGGTGCTGGCGGCGCGAAGCGGGCTCAATGATCCGCAACGCCTGTCGCTCGTCGGCGTCAAGGTCACGGATCCCGAAAAGAAGCTGCGGGCCGGCGCTCATCTGCTGGAGAATGCCGAAAGCAGGGATAGTCTCGGTTTCGTCACGGCGGCCTGTCCCGTGACCGAGGGGGGAGGCTTCATCGGCCTGGCCCTGCTGGCGGGCGGACAGGACCAGGTCGGCAAGGTGTTGCATGCCGCCGATCCCGTGAGGGGCGGGGCCTGCGACGTGACTGTCGTTCCACCGCACTTCGTCGATCCCGAGAACGAGCGTGTGAAGGACGCGTCACCTGTTGGTGACATCGAGAAACTTCTCCTGCGCGCGACGCCGCCCGGCGGCCATCCTCTCATTCCGGACAGGGCCTCGGAAAGGATCGGCGCTGTGCGTCTCGTGGAGCGCAGCCCCGATGTCGCCGAACTCAAGGCCCGCAAGGGCCGAGAACTGGAACTGCGCAGCGCCCTGCAGGCCCACTTCGGACTGGACCTGCCCGAGGCGGGCCGGGCGAGCAGGGCCGGACCGTTGGCGGCGCTGTCCACGGGGCCCCAAAGCTGGCTACTGCTGGATGAGCATGGGCGTCCAGGGGGACTTGCCGTCAGCCTCAGGCATGCGGCGGGGGAGGCGGCCTCGGTGATCGACCAGTCCTTTGCCTTCGGTGCCCTCACCATCTCCGGCTCCAGGGCGCGCGATGCTCTCGCCAAGGGCTGCCGCCTCGACCTGCACCCGCGCGTCTTCGGCCCGGGCAGCGTGGGGCGTACCGTGATGGCGCAGGTCACCGTCGTCGTGCACCACGGCCAGGACGAAGGCAGCTATGACCTGCTCGCCCCCTCCACCCTGGCGCAATCCCTGGCCGGGTTCCTCGTGGAGAGCGCCGCTGAATACGGCCTAATTCTGGTATAAGAAACCCTCGCTAGAGCGTTTTGTGTTTTGACGGAATCGGCAAAACGCAAAGACGCGTCGAGAAACAGAGAGTTAGAGAAAAGCGGCGTTTCTACCTAGACGCGCTTTGCTCTAGACGTTTCTCACCTATGGGAGGCGGCGTTTCGGGACGGGTGTTCAGACCCGGCTCCCGCCTGAGTTTGTCTCGTGGCCGCCGGGTCGGAGCCCAATCCCCGGTGTCGACTGCCTTCGCCATACAACGTCTCGGAGCAATATGCCGAAATCGAGGTGTGGATTTTTGGCAAAGATCCTGCGGTAGGGTGCGGCCTTGGAGCGTGGCAGGTCCGGTTGCGATCCTGCCATTCTCACGTCCTGTTGATCGAATGGCCGCCTGACCGGGGTGTTCATGCGGCGCCATAGAGGAAAATTCCACGTGACAACCGATACCATCGCTTCCAGCCGCCCCCGATCCCGTTATGACGGACTCACGATCTCGCTGCATTGGCTCACCGCTCTTCTCGTCATCGCGCTCTTCGTCAGCATTGAACTGAGGGGTTTCCTCCCGCGCGGCATGGCCTTGCGCCATAGCCTGGAGTCGCTGCACATCTCGATGGGTATTCTTCTGGCGGCCGTGATGGCGGTGCGCATTCTCTGGAGGCTGGCTCGCCGATACGAACTCTCCTCAACCCTGCCCGTTTGGCAGGAGCGAGCCTCGTCCCTGATGCATCTGGCCCTCTATCTTCTGCTTGCCGCCCAGATCGCCCTGGGGTTCCTCTGGCGCTGGGCGCAGGCCGAGGAGTTCGATTTCTTCGGACTGTTCTCGATCCCTTCGATACCGGTCGATGCCGGCCTGCGCCCGCTGCTGGGCGATGCGCACAACATCGTCGCCTGGACCATCATCGGCCTCGCGGGCCTGCATGCGCTTGCGGCGCTTGTGCACCATTACGCGCTGAAGGACGGGGTGCTCCTGCGCATGATGCCCGGGCGTGAGAGTGCGTAGCACGGATCCGGCTGGGCGATGCCTTCATCCAAGGGCTCAGGAGGATGCGCCGATAGTACGGCCGCCAGGGCTGAATTCGGACATTAGGCCCGATACATGCGCGCGAGATATGCCCTGACGTCTCGCCTGCTGGATATGTCATTCTATCGCCTATTCCTGGGTGTCTTCTCCCGCGTTGGCGCAGCAATCCCTCTCGGAGTAAGCCATGACCGATTTGAGCAAGATCGCCGATCCCGCCGTGCGGGCCGCACTCGACGCTTTCCAGAAGGGCGACAAGGCGGGCTGGCTCGCGGCCTTCGCGTCCGATGCCGAACTGACCGACGACGGCAATCCGCGGAGCTTCTTCGGTTTCAGCAACGATGCCCTTGGCCATGAGCGCTTTACCAGCATCGACGAGGTGGAAGAGGGCGGCCTGTCTGTCACAGGCCAGTATCATTCGGACCAGTGGGGCAATTTCAGGACCTTCTTCAAGTTCCATGTCGGTGCCGGCGGCAAGTTCGAACGGCTCGATATCGGCCAGGCCGGGTAGGTCCATCCAGGCTGCGTCAGCGCCGCCACGAATAGGCGTGTCCCTCCTAATGGGCGTTTAGCTTTCTCCATTCTGTTGTCTAAAATCACATTGTGAGATGAACTTCCGTCTGGTTGACCAAGCGCCCCGTTCGTTCGGTCAACAAATCGTTGCGCGCGTCATCGTCGCGAAGTGCGGCATGATCGTGTATCAGGGCTCATTGCCGCAAAAGGGTTCCTGATAATGAAGACTGAGGTTCGCGCCGTCGTAATTGGCGGGGGTGTCGTCGGATGCTCCATCCTCTACCATCTCGCCAAGATCGGCTGGACCGACGTCGTGCTGCTCGACAAGGATCAACTCACCTCGGGATCGACCTGGCACGCGGCCGGCGGCATGCACACCTTCAACGGCGACGCCAACGTCTCCAAGCTGCAGAAATACACCATCGATCTCTATCGGGAGCTGGAAGCCCTTACCGGCCAGTCCTGTGGCATCCATGCCAATGGCGGCCTGATGCTGGCGGCCAACGAGGGGGAGATGGATTATCTGCGCCTCGTCGCCAGCCGCGCGCGCTATCTGGGCATGGAGACAGAGATCATCCCGGTGTCGGAGGCCAAGCGCCGCAACGTGTTGATCGAGGAGAAGTACTTCACCGGCGCGCTCTGGCGTTCCGATGGCGGCCATGTCGATCCGTGGGGTACCACGCACGCCTATGCGGCGGCTGCCCGCAAGCTCGGCGCGGAAATCTACCAGTACACCAAGGTCACCGGCCTGAAGCAGCGCCTCGACGGAACCTGGGACGTGACCACCGACAAGGGCACCATCCACGCCGAGCATGTGGTGAATGCCGGCGGGCTCTGGGCGCGCGAAGTCGGACGCATGGTCGGCATCGAGTTGCCGGTGCTCGCCATGGAACACCATTACATCGTCACCGAGGCCATTCCCGAGCTGGAAGGACTGGAACGCGAGATCATCAACACCACCGACTTCTCAGGCGAGATCTATGTGCGCCAGGAAGGCAAGGGAGCGCTTCTCGGCACCTACGAGCACAATTGCATTCCCTGGTCCGTCGACCATACGCCGGACGATTTCCATACCCAGCTCCTGCCCGACAATTTCGATCGCATCGCTCCCGAACTGGAGGTCGGCTTCGAGCACTTCCCCGCCGTCGGCCGGGCCGGCATCAAGAAGTCGATCAATGGCCCCTTTACCTTCGCGCCGGACGGCAATCCGCTGGTCGGCCCGGTCAAGGGCCTTCCGAATTTCTGGGTCGCCTGTGCCGTGATGGCGGGCTTCAGCCAGGGTGGAGGCATCGGCCTCACTCTCTCGCGCTGGATGGCGGAGGGCGACCCGGGAGCCGACATCATGGCGATGGACGTAGCGCGCTTCGGCATCTTCGCCACGCCGCGCTACACCAAGGCCAAGGTCATCGAGAACTATCGGCGCCGTTTCCGCCTTGCCTTCCCGAACGAGGAACTGCCGGATGCGCGCCCGCTGCGCCGTACGCCGATCTATGATCGCCTGAAAGAAGCCGGAGCGGTCTTCGGCGCCAATTTCGGCCTGGAGCATGCCCTCTGGTTCGCGCCCGAGGGCGTGGATCCGGTCGAGAACCCGACCTATCGCCGCTCGAATGCCTTTCCCCATGTAAGGGCGGAATGCCTGGCAGTGCGCGAGGCGGTCGGCATCTACGAGACGTCGAACTACGGCAAATACGAGATCGAGGGCAAGGGCGCGCGCGCCTGGCTCGACAGGCTGCTCGCCTGCAGGCTGCCCAAGCCGGGGCGCATGGCTATCGCGCCGATGCTGAACGAGGCGGGGCGCATCGTCGGCGACCTTTCCATCGCCTGCCTCGACATGGATCGCTATCTCCTGATCGGTTCGGGTTTCGCCGAGGCGTTCCACATGCGCTGGTTCTGGCTGCAGAAGCCGCCGGCCGACGTGCATGTGCGCTCAGCCGCTTCCACGCTCACGGGCTTTTCGGTGGCCGGTCCCAATGCGCGCGCGCTGATGCAGCGCCTGGTGCGCGAGGATCTCTCGCCCGACGCCTTCAAGCTCTTCGCAGTCAAGGAGACGGCGGTCGGCATGTCGCCGGTGATCTTCTCGCGTGCCGGCTTCACGGGCGAACTCGGATACGAAGTCTGGACCACGCCGGACTTCCAGGCGACTCTATACGACGAAATTTTCGATGCAGGCCGGGATCTCGGGCTCAGGCATTTCGGCGGCCGGGCGCTTTCGTCGCTGCGCCTCGAAAAGGCCTATGGCTCCTTCAACAAGGATTTCCGGCCCGACTATACGCCGGCCGAGACCGGCCTGGACCTCTTCATCGACTTCAAGAAGGAGGGTTTCAATGGCCGCGACGCTGCCCTGGCCGAGCGTGAGGGCGGGCCAAGGCGCCGTTTCGCCGTGCTGGAGGTCGATACCGATACGGAAGTGATCGGTTACGAACCGATCCTGAAGGCGGGCCAGGTCGTCGGCCACGTCACCTCGGGCGGATATGGCCACTATGTCGGCAAGAGCCTGGCCATCGGCTATGTGAAGTCGGAGCACTACGAGGATGGCGGGGAGTTCGCCATCGACATCTTCGGACAGGATCGCCCGGCCATCATCCGCAAGGCGCCGTTGCATGATCCGAACGGTGGAAGGCTGCGTGGATGAGCGACGAGAGGCCCGACCAGCAGCCTGCCGCCCGCGAGAGCGCCCATTCCCGCCGTCGGGAACGGGGCGTGCGCAATACCGGCGCCGCCACGCCGCCCATGCCGCGCCTCACAAATCGCTTCGCGCCACTCGACATCCTCTCGGCGGAGCAGGTGGAGCGCATCCTGGATGCCGCCTTCACCCTGCTCGAGACCGACGGCATGAAAATCATCAGCGCGCGTGCACGAGAGGCCTATCGCCGGCACGGCGCGCTCGTCGACGACGAGACGCAGATGGTGCGTATCGGCCGAGACATCGTCGAGGCCATGCTTGCCCTGGCGCCCTCGACTTTCATCCTGCATGCACGCAATCCCGAGCGGGACCTTCATGTCGGTGGCAACGTCGTCAATTTCGGTCCCGTCAACGGCGCTCCAAATGTGCGAGATCTCGAACGCGGGCGCCGCTACGGCGATCTGGAGGCTTTTCGGGACATCCTCAGGATCACCAACGGGCTCGGCCTGCTGCATTGGCAGGGCGGCGTGGTGGTGGAGCCGGTGGACATTGCCGTGCCGGTGCGCCATCTCGAGATGTACCGCGCCCATATCGAGCTATCGGACCTCGTCTGGGCGGCACGCGGTGTCGGTGGCGTGCAGGCCCGGGACGCCCTGGCGCTTTCCGCCATAGAACACCGGACCTCCGTGGAGGCGCTGGCCGAAAGGCCCACGCTGATGACGGTCACGAACGTCAATTCGCCGCGCGTAGTGGACGAAGAGATCATGGACTCGATCATGACCATGGCCGAGCATGGCCAGTGCGTGGTGATCACGCCCTTCACGCTGATGGGCGCCATGGCTCCGGTGACCCTGGCCGGTGCCCTCGTGCAGCAGACGGCGGAGGCCTGTGCCATCATCGCCCTCTGCCAGATGCTGCGCCCCGGCAGTCCCTGCGTGATGGGCGGCTTCACCTCCAACGTGGACATGAAGACGGGCTCGCCCGCGTTCGGCACGCCCGAATATGTCAATGCCTGTCTCGCCACGGCCCAACTCGGCCGTCGGCTCGGCGTGCCCGTGCGCACCAGCGCCGTGAACGCAAGTCCCGCGCCCGATGCGCAGGCGACCTGGGAGACCGGCTTCTCGCTCTGGGCCGCCATCATGAGCCACAGCCATCTGATCAACCATGCCGCCGGCTGGCTGGAAGGCGGATTGTCAGCGAGCCTCGAGAAGATCGTCATCGACGCCGAACTGCTGCGCGGCTGGGCGGAAATCCTGAAACCCGTCGAATTCGGCGACGACGAGATCGCCCTCGATGCCATCCGCGGCGTCAGCCCGGGCGGCCACTATTTCGGCTCACCCCATACGCTGGCGCGCTACGAGCACGCCTTCTACCGCCCGGTGCTCTCGGACTGGTCGAATTTCGAGAACTGGCGCGACGCGGGCGAACGCACCGCCACCGATCGCGCGCTCGACGTCTGGAAGAAGACCCGCGACAGCTACGGGCCCCCGCCGCTCGATCCGGCGGTAAGGGAGGCGGTGGACACCTATATTGCGAAGCGCCGGGAAGAGATCGGGGCGTAGGGGCTCTATCTCCCCGACTCCAGCCAGTTCGGGTGCGACCGAATAATCGAAGTGCTCGCGTGTTCACATTGTGAACCCGCATCGGCGGGCATCTGTTATATTATTCGGTATTGGAGGTTTCCGCCATGATCGGCCGGAACGCGATTTCGGGCGTGCGCCTTTTCACCGCCGCCCTCTCGGTGATGACACTTCTCGGTACCGCCCCCGCCAATTCGGCGGAGGCGCGCAACTGGCGCATCAATCCCTCGCGCACCTCGGTGGGCTTCGTGGTCGACGGCATTGGCTGGCCACGCACCAAGGGCCAGTTCCGCGATTTCGAAGGCAGGATCTCGATCAATTTCGACAACCCTGCCGCAAGCCATGTCTCCTTCAAGGTGGCTGCGAAATCGGTGGACGTCGGATCGCCCTCCTTTAATGATTATTTGCGCACCGATGCCTTCTTCGATGTCAGCCAGTATCCCACCATTTCCTTCTCCTCCACGAAGGTCGAGAAGGTCGACAGCAGCCATGCCAAAGTCACCGGCGATCTTACCATCCGCGGCATCACCCGTCCGATCACCATCGATGTCGCCCTTGACAAGCCGGCCGACAGTTCGAGTTCGCGCGTCGGCTTCCGCGCCACCGGCGTGATCAAGCGTCTCGCCTTCAACATGAGCGCGGGCTTTCCGGCGATCAGCAACGATGTCGACCTGATCGTCACCACGGAGGCACAGGCGCAATGACCTTATCTGCCAACCCGCGCCACCGCTGGAGCGGCGTGGGCCAGGCGCTGCACTGGCTTTGCGCCGCCCTGATCCTGTTCATGCTCGGACTGGGGCTGTACATGGTGGAGTGGGTCGACGATCCCGCCCGCAAGTTCGATCTCTACCAGCTGCACAAGACCACCGGCGCCTTCGTCTTCCTGCTCATGGCCATCCGCGCGCTCTGGCGCCTGTTCACCGTGGCTCCAGCACTCCCGCAGACCATGCCGCGGCATGAACAGATACTCAGCCGGATCGTGCATCTCCTGCTCTATGGGCTGATATTCGGTGTTCTCATAGCCGGCTATGTCTATGTTTCTGCCTCGACCCTGCCGCTGCCGATCGAACTGCCGGGCGGCTATCACGTACCGAATCTGGTGGCGCCCGATTATGCGCTTTCGGAGACCATGAAAGTGCTGCACCACCGCCTGGCCTTTGTGCTGATGGCGCTCGTGGGCCTGCATATCCTGGCCGCGCTGAAGCACAGGCTCTGGGACCGGGACGAGGTGCTGCAGAGCATGCTTCCGGGAAGAGGATAGCCTGGACCGCGGACGCGACATCCACAGGCGCTCGCTCCATAGCGTGAGGCATAGGCCCGGAGTGGCGGTCTCCGGCCGCCATCTTCGCAAGCGGTGCGTCTCCGGCGGCTTTGCCATCTTCTCCACCCCTTGCTAAAGCTGCGTATCGTTTTCGGCGGAGTCTCCCATGAACGGTGCGCAGGATCTCGGCGGGATGATGGGCTTCGGGCCTATCGCGCCGGAGAAGGACGAGCCTTTTTTCCATGCTCCCTGGGAGAAGCGTGCGATGGCGGTGACGCTGGCCATGGGCGCTACCGGTTCCTGGCCTCTCGATGCCGGTCGCTTTGCCCGCGAGAGTCTCCCGCCCGCCGAATATCTTTCCTCGTCCTACTACGAGATCTGGATCAAGGCCCTGATGCGGTTACTGCTTGCCAAGGGCATGGTCAGCGAGGAGGAACTGGACAGAGGCGAGGCGATCGAAACAGCCAGGCCTGTGAAGCGCGTCATCAAGGCTGCCGAGGTGCCGGCGGCGCTGCTCGCGGGCACGCGATGCGACCGGCCGGTGACACGGCCGGCGCGGTTCGCGGCCGGCGATCCCGTGCGGGCGCGCAACGAGCACAAGCTCACCCATACGCGCCTGCCTCGCTATGCGCGCGGCCATGTCGGCACCATCGTGGAGGCGCACACCGCGTTCGTGCTACCGGACACGAACGCTCATGGCGAGGGTGAGAATCCCGAATGGCTCTATACGGTCCGGTTCGCCGGTACCGAGCTCTGGGGCTCGAAGGCCGATCCGACGCTGACGGTCATGCTTGATCTATGGGAGAGCTATCTTGACCCCGCTTGACGCCATTCCCTCCGTCCCGCGCGACCGTGGCGAACCCGTATTCCGCGAACCCTGGGAAGCGCGAGCCTTCGCAATGGCCGTTTCGCTGCATGAAAAAGGCGTGTTTACCTGGCCGGAATGGGCCCAGGCCCTGGCCGCGGAACTCGCGGCGGCGCCGGCCGACGACGGCTCGCACTATTACGAGCACTGGCTGTCGGCTCTGGAGAAACTGGCGGTGCGCAAAGGGCTGGCGTGAACTTCCTCTCTCGGCGTGCGGTGCTGCAGGTCGGTCTCGCGTCCCTTGCTGCAGCGCTGCCGGTGGCCGCCACTGCCGAGACACCGAAGCCCGATTGGAGCCTGAAACTGGTCGAAGCCGCTCGAAGCCAGATCGGCGTTACCCTTCTCTACGATCCCGCCTATGTCGGCATCGCCTATCCAGGCGGCGACGTTCCGGCGGAAAGGGGCGTGTGCTCCGATGTGGTGATCAGGGCCGATCGAACAGCCTTTGGGCTGGACCTGCAGAAGCTTGTGCACGAGGACAAGAGGGCGAATTTCGCTGCCTATCCGAAGACGTGGGGCATGAGGCGGGCGGATACGAACATCGACCATCGCCGGGTGCTCAATCTTGCGGCCTATTTCCGCCGCCGCGGGGCGGCTCTTTCCGTCAGCGAGGATCTCGTCGACTACCGGCCCGGCGATCTGGTGACGCAGATACTGCCCGGCAAGCTCCCTCATATCGCCGTGGTCTCGTTGGCGATGTCCGACGAGGTACAGGGGCGGCCATTGATGATTCACAATATCGGTGAGGGCGTGAGGGAGGAAGATACCCTGTCTGCCTTCGAACGGACCGGGCATTTCAGGTTTGTGCCCCGGTAGCTCGGACGTCCCGTCCGCCCTCCCGGTGCCCTGGGGCGTAAAGAAAAAGGCGGGACATGCGCCCCGCCTGATTCCAAAGGCGATAGGGGTCATGCGCGGACCAGTGCCCGCGCCCCCGCGAAAACTCAGCGCACCAGAATGTTCCTGAACTGCCAGGGATCGGATGTGTCGATGTCCTCCGGGAAGAAGCCGGGGCGGCCGTCGAGCGGTGTCCAATCCGTATAGTAGCCCTTCACCGGACCGAGATACGGCCGTTGCACTTCGAGGCAGCGACGGAAATCCATCTCGTCGGCCTCGACGATGCCGGCTTCCGGGTTCTCCAGGGCCCAGACCATGCCGGCGAGCACGGCCGAGGTCACCTGCATGCCGGTGGCGTTCTGGTAAGGGGCAAGCCTGCGGGTCTCCTCGACCGTGAGCTGGGAGCCGTACCAGTAGGCGTTCTTGCCATGGCCATAGAGCAGCACGCCGAGTTCGTCCGCGCCGTCCTCGATCTCCCTTTCATCGAGAATGACGAACTGGTCCTGCGCCTTGCCGGCGGCACCGAACATTTCGTGCAGCGAGAGCACGGCGTCGTTGGCCGGATGGTAGGCGTAGTGGCAGGTCGGACGATAGACCGCTTCGCCGTTCTCGCGCACCGTCAGATAGTCGGCGATCGAGATCGCCTCGTTGTGGGTAACGAGGAAGCCGTATTGCGGACCGGGTGTCGGGCACCAGGTGCGCACGCGGGTATTGGCGCCGGGCTGCAGCAGGTAGATCGCAGCGCCGCAGCCTTCCTTGTGGGTGCGTCCGGTTTCGGGCATCCAGGTCTCGTGGGTGCCCCAGCCGAGTTCCGCCGGCTGCAGGCCCTCGGAGATGAAGCCTTCCACCGACCAGGTGTTGACGAACACGCCGCGCGGCTTGGGGTGCTTGGCGCGCTGGGTGTCGCGCTCGGCGATGTGGATACCCTTGACGCCGATCTTGTGGGCCAGCGCGGCCCATTCCTCTCGGCTCTTCGGATCGAGCGTGCCATGGCCGGTGGCCTCGGCGACGTCGAGCAGGGCTTGCTTGACGAACCACGAGACCATGCCGGGATTGGCACCGCAGCAGGAGACGGCCGTCGCCCCGCCCGGGTTCCGGCGCTTGGCGGCCAGCATGCTCTCACGCAGGGCATAGTTGGTGCGCGCCTCCGGACCGGCATTCTTGTCGAAATAGAAGCCGAGCCAGGGCTCGACCACGGTGTCGATGTAGAGCGCGCCGAGGCTGCGGCAGAACTCCATGATGTCGACGGAAGACGTGTCGACCGAGAGGTTGACGCAGAAGCCCTGGCCGCCGCCATTGGTCAACAGGGGCTGAAGCAGCGTCTTGTAGTTGTCCCGGGTCACCGCTTCCTGAATGAAACGGTAGCCACGCTCCTCGATGATCTTGAGATCGGCGGGGAGGGGGTGCGGATCGACGATGACGAGGCGGCTCTTGTCGAAGGTGAAATGGCGTTCGATCAGCGGCAGCACGCCGCGTCCGATCGAGCCGAAGCCGATCATCACAATGGGACCGGAAATCTTACCGTAGACAGGCCACTCAGCCATGATACCTCCAAAATGGTTGACCCCCCAGCGTTTAGGGCGCGTGGGAGGAAGCTGCAAGTTTTTGTAGCGGGAGTGTGAAGGGGAGATGACATCGGGACAACGCAGGTGGCAGCGCGGACGTCTTCATGGGATCGCAGGTATCCTTGCCCTGCCTCTTGAAGCGATGTCATCAAACGAGAAGGGCGACCCCTTGGGGCCGCCCTTCTCAAATCCTGGATCGCCGAGGTTCAAGAGCAGGCGCGGATGCCTGCGATCCCAGGGATCACGCCGCGAACTTCCATCTCGTGTCGTTGGCGGCCTTGGCCACGAGCGCGGCGAAATCCGGCGTCTCCACCAGTTCGCCGGTGGCGTTCACGAGGCCGGCGGCGCCGACCAGGCCATCCGGCACAAGTTCCAGCCCGAGGAAGCGGTTGCGTTCCACGGGGCCGGGCAGCCACAGGCGCTCGGTCAGGTCGGTCGAGAAGCCGAAGCGGCTGTAGTAAGGCGCATCGCCCACCAGCAGGATCGCCTTGTGGCCGAGATGCTGGGCATGGCCGATGGCATGCCACATCATGCGTGCGCCGAGGCCTTCGCTGCGGCGCTCCGCATCGACGGCAAGCGGGCCGAGCAGCAGCGCGGCACGGCCGGGGCCGGCCGAGATGTTCCACAGGCGCAGCGTACCGATCAGCTTGCCGTCGTCGACGGCCGAGAAGGCCAGCCCCTTGGCAGGCAGGCGGTCTTCGCGCAGGCGCTCGCAGGTCTTGGCAAAGCGCGACGGCCCGAAAGCTGCATCGAGCAGCTTCTCGCGGGCATCGACATGGGACAGGGCTTCCTGGACAATACGGATCATGGCCGTGGCTCCTTGGAGGCTAGAGCGACAGCCCTCGCACCGATGAACGGCCGTTCGGGACGATGATGTTTCCGGGTGCACGGGCATCCTGCCCGCTCTTGGAAACGGCGACGTCGGAAAAGGGAGAACGGGCAGGATGCCCGTGCACCCGGAGCGTCAGATCACTACCGAAGCCAGCGGCGGAAAGCCGTTGAAGCCCACGGTGGAGTAGGTGGTGGTGTAGGCCCCGCAGGCCTCGATCAGCACCTTGTCGCCGATCGACAGGCTCACCGGCAGGTCGTAGGGGACCTTCTCGTAGAGCACGTCGACCGAGTCGCAGGTCGGTCCGGCCAGGACGCAGGGCGCCTTGGCGTCGCCGTCCCGCTCGGTGCGGATCGGATAGCGGATGGCCTCGTCCATGGTCTCGGCGAGGCCATGGAACTTGCCGATGTCGAGATAGACCCAGCGGATCTCGTCCGTTTCGGCCTTCTTCGACACCAGCACCACCTCGGCCTCGATCATGCCGGCATCGCCGACCATGCCGCGGCCCGGCTCGATGATGGTCTCGGGCAACTGGTTGCCGAAATGGCGGCGGAGCGAGTTGAAGATCGCATCGCCATAAGCTGGCACGCCAGGCATGGCGCGCAGATACTTGGCCGGGAAGCCGCCACCCATGTTGACCATCGACAGCGTGATGCCACGCTCGGCGAGCTCGCGGAAGATACCTGCGGCGGTCGCCAGCGCGCTGTCCCAGGCCTGGACGTTGCCCTGCTGCGAGCCGACATGGAACGACACGCCATAGGCGACGAGACCAAGGGACTGGGCGTGCTCCAGCACGGCCGGAGCCATGGAGGGGGCGCAGCCGAACTTCTTCGACAGCGGCCACTCGGCGCCCGCACCGTCGCACAGGATACGGCAGAACACGCGCGAACCGGGAGCGGCACGGGCGATCTTCTCGACCTCGGCCTCGCAATCCACCGCGAAGAGGCGCACGCCGAGCTGATGGGCACGGGCGATGTCGCGCTCCTTCTTGATGGTGTTGCCGAAGGAGATGCGGTCGGCCGTGGCGCCGGTCGCCATGGCCTGCTCGATCTCCACCACCGAGGCACAGTCGAAGGACGAGCCGAGGCGGGCCAGGAGGTCGAGAATCTCAGGAGCTGGATTGGCCTTCACGGCGTAGAAGACGCGAGTGTCGGGCAGCGCATGAGCGAACGCCTGATAGTTCCGCTCGACCACGTCGAGATCGACGACGAGGCGAGGGCCTTCGGCGGGGGTGGTGCGCAGATAGTCGCGGATGCGGTCGGTCATGGTGGGTTCCCCCAATCCTAAAGGTGTCACGGACCGGAACGTCGACAGGACCGCCACGGGGTGGAAACGTGGTTGGGCCGTGAAGACGCGCCGCCCACCGCCGGTCAGGCCTTATGCACGAAGCATGTGGCCTCACCGCGACGGGATGCATATCGCCACGCAACGGAATAACCCGCTGCATGGTTGGAACTGCCTTGGATTGGATCGGGAAACCCGGTCCGCACGCCTGGCAAGGAGAAACAAGCCTCTTCAGTCGCTGGCTCTGGACACCAGCCGAGACCAAAAAAGCCCGCTTCGTCGTTGCTTCAAGCTGCGTCCCCCGCGGAGTACGGGGTTCACCGGTCGCCTCCGGCTGCCGATCGTTGTTCGGGATTCGATGGCTACGACACTTAGTGCCAAACCACCTCAAGGGACCACTGCCGCGATCCCTAGTCCATCCCTGGCGACCGTCCAGCCTCTTGTCTGGATGTCCACCGACCGACACGCGGCCACAGGCACGTGCGAAATTGGGCAAGCGCGGAGATAGGGTTTATGGGCGTCACATGCAAGGAAAAAAATCGGGGTGGGATCAAAAAATTCAGGGATGCGTAAAAATTGAAATTCGCGTGGCCGGAGAAGGAGTTGCGCAGGGTTCGCGAGATGCGTTTTTCCGGGGCTGGCGGCTGTAAGGCGTTTGCCCCGGGAATTGGTGTATTTCGCCTTCAGACCCACGTGTCAGGACTTGCGAAACGCGTGGGGATCGATGGCTCGCACGGGAAAATCGTCTCGACCTGGAGGTCCTTTGCCTCAAAAGCCCGGCTCGGCCAGCTTGTGCGCATGCTCGCGAACATCCTGCGGCCAGGCTTCGATCAACGTGCCGAACTTCGTCCTGTCTCCCGCGAACAACGCGCGGCTGGCTTCCTCGAAATTCGGTTCGTCGCCCGCCATCGCACTCATGAAGCGGTAGGCCGATTCGCGAGCGTCACGGATGCGATCCTTCTCTTCGGAGGCGTGGCGCGCCTCGTCCACGAGCTTGCGCAATGCCACGGATGCGCCGCCCGGTTGGGCTGCCAGCCAGTCCCAATGGCGGGGAAGCAGCGTGACCTCGCGGGCGATGACGCCGAGCTTGGGCCGGCCAGGCCCTCGGGGAGGATCGATGGCGGTGTACCGGGCGCGGATCTCGGCCGGCGTGCCCCGCAGGTCGAGATCGACCGCGTGGCTGCTGGCGCGGTCGAAGACGAAGATGGAGGCAGCCTCGCCGCTGTCCTGGGCCTGCCGGATAGCGACCGCCACGCTAGCTGTGTCACCTTCGGCCAGACGGCGCGGGCCGGCAAAGGCGATGAGGGTGTGTGTCATTGAGATCATCCTGTGCTGATACACAAGATATACCCGGATAAAATGTTGCCGTCAATATTATCCGGGTTAAATTTATTCGGCGCTGGAAGCGATGAACTACCTATTTGTATTTGCGCTGGTTCTTCGGCTTCCACGTATCCAGCCAGCGCCGGATGCGGGCCATTAAGCCGTTCGCGCGGGTTGAAACCGCCACAGCATGATCGTCGACCGCGTCGGCCGCAGCGCTCATGCGGTCCTCTATGCGGTCGAACACCGGGTCGAGGCGTTCTCGCTTGAAACGGCGCAGACGGAAATAAAGCCAGAGCAGCAGGATCGCGAGGCCCCCGAACACGAAGATGCGCAGCCAGGGAATGACATATTCATCGGCACCGCTTGCCTCGCGGATCGAAAGAACATTCGGGAACATGGTGAGATAGGTGATGCGCCAGCCATAGCTCTTGATCACCACCCATTTTGGATTGTCCGTGTTGGACTGGAAGGCCTGCGCGGCGGCCATCAGGTTGCCGGAGTCGAACTTGTAGTACCAGGGAAAGCCCCAGTCCGTGTCCTCGTTGCGGAACACGCGCAGGGCGCCGCTGGGATAGACCGTGTTGATGAAGCGCACGTCGCGGGTGTTCGTCGCCTGCAGGCCGGGTTGCTCCGAGTCGAAGTAGCCGGAAGAGTCGAGGCGCTTGGTGTCGGTGCCGACGATGCGCACCACGTCGTAACGCGGCAGATATTGGTCGAGCCAGCAGGCGCCGGTGAAGAGCACCAGGGCGATCACGAACCATTTCAGCAGGCGCAGCATGCTAACTCCCGGATCTTGGACGTTCTTGCAGGGACGCGACGCCTGTTCCCTCCAGGAAGGAGTAAAAATTGCGGCACCTGCTCACGACTACCTAGAGCGTTTTGTATTTTGACGGAATCGGCAAAACGCAAAGACGCGTCGAAAAACAAAGAGCCGGAGCAAAGCGGCGTTTCTACCTAAACGCGCTTTGCTCTAGTGGACCGGCGCGGCGTTTCCAAGACGGCGCCGCCGTTCTATCGCGGTACCGCGCCCCACGGACCCGCCGCCGGCGCTTCCTCGGCCTCAGGAGTGCCGTCGCCGAACAGTTCCTCCCAGGCATCGTCGTCCCTCAGCGCCTCGTCGCGTGACAGGAACTCGACCACGTAATCCTGCTTGCGCTCGCTCCAGCCCTGATAGGCATTGTAGAAAGCCGGCTTGTTGCACAGGAAGAGCTGGCGGATGTCGAGGGGGGTGAATTCGGACAGGATCTGATTGACGAGGTCGCGGTCGGGTTGCTGCGCAGCACGATAGAGATAGAAACAACCGGGTTCCGCCGGTCCTGGCAGGCGCCTCGGCTTGATGCCTTCCTCGGCCGCGCGCAGCGCCTGGGCGATGACGTCGAACTCCGGCGGCAGCTCCCGTATGTGGCGCAGGGCGATGCGGCGCAGATCCGGCCTGCTGAGCCGAGCCAGCTCCGTCGGCGCGTCGGGCTGGTCGGCAAGGGCGTTGACCAGCATGAAATCGAGCCTTTGTCGCAGCAGACCCTTCACGTCGAGATCGGCCGCTTCGAAGATCGGGGTGATCAGCCCGTTGAGCTGCAGGAAATGCCAGACATCCACGGGATTGGCCAGGTTTTTGGTCTCGACACCGTCGATCTTTGGAAAGCCCGCCGCCACGTCCCGATAGAGCATCGCGGGGTAGGGGATATCGCGGAAGAGATAGAGCCCGCCGAAATAATTGGTATAGAAATTGCCCTGCTTGTAGCTGGTCCTGGCAAGATGAACGGGATTCCTGCCGATGTCGCCGACCCGCCCGGCGAGGCGGATCATCTCGTCGATCTCGGCATCGTCCTGCCAGACATCCTCGCCCGTGCGGAACGCCTCGATCAGGCGCGCGAGCTTGTCCGCGTCGCCGAGCCGGTCGGTCGCCGTGTTGGCTTCCACTTCCACCGAGCGCAGTTCCAGGAGGTCCGCGGGCGTCTTGATGCGCCACATGGAATGAACGAGTTCCCCGAGCACCGCCTCGCGTACCGTGAGCGCCATCAGCTCTTTCGAATTGTCCTGGAAGAAATTGCGCAGCACCGAACGCATCGTGGAGAACTGAGCGTTCAGCAGCGGTGCTCTCAACTGGTCCAGGCTCAGCAGGATGAACATCCTGTTGCAGCCCTCGGGGTTGAGATAGCGGATGTCGTCGAGTTCGTCGCCGATCTCGGGCGAGAAGCCGGAGAGGTCGATATGGAATTCTTCCAGCGCTGTCCGCTTGCCGATCAGCTTCTCCAGCGCGGCGTTGTAGCGCGATACCATCGTCGGCGAGGAGACCTCGATGAGATTGCCGAACATCAGCCCGGCTTCGATCAGGCGTTTCATCATAGCAATGGCCTTGACGAGGCTGGTGCGGGAAATCCGGAGGGGCGATTTCCCGGTCGGCATTCTTGGAAGCGATGTTCATCTCGCGGGGAAGGATATCGATCGGGTGATCGACGCCACGTGTTGACGGCGCTTCTCCTGGCAGGCGTCATCCGGCTGATAACCATCATGCGCGCTGCTCCAGATAGCGCTTCTTGGCCTCTTCCATGCGATTCATGTCCCGCACCGCATTGTCGATTGCCGCTTCGTCCGACTTGTCGGCATAGCGGAATTCGCTGTCGGCGTAGCGGTTGATCTCCTGGATCACCATGTCGATGGTGATGGGGCGGGCCAATTCCGAGATCATGCCAAGCTTGGCGGGATAGTCCTTCGCGAGGAAGAGCTCGGGCTTTTCCATCCATTCGTCCGGCAGCTCGAAATCCATCGCGCGCACCTTGATGGCGTCGGTGATGTTCTTGATGGCGCGGCCGGTGAAGCGCTCGTCGGCTTCCTGGATGGCCTTGAGATAGGTGCCGAGCTTGGCGATGGTATCGAGAGCGCCGATCCTGCCCTGCACCGCCTCGAACACCTTCTTCAGCCCATCCTCCCGCGGGCGAGAATGGGCATCGTAGGAGGCGGCCACCGCCTTCCTGATTTCCTGCGCAGCAAAGAGATCATGGTCTCCCAATGGGATGGAATGCCGTTTGCCGAGCAGCAGGGAGAGCAGGTCGATATAATCCTCCCGTGACTGCGGACCGTCGACCAGGAAGCGTGCGCCCGCTCGCTGGCGCAGGGCGTCGTCGACGTTCTCGGGAAAGTTCGAGAACATCCCGAAGGTGCAGTTGCCCCTCACCACCGTGTTTGCGCCGGCGAAGCTCTCCATCAGCACCGCCGTGATCTCGAGCTGTCCCGCCGATGACTGCCTGTCGCCGCGCTTGCCGGCGAGTTGGTCGATATCGTCGATGGTTCCGAAACCGATCACGGCAGGATCAGTAATCTCGCGGATGAAGGCCTTGGCATTCTGGGCCGACTTGCCCTGGTAGCTGTCGATGCTCTCCGTCGACAGATTGGCATAGCGCAACGGGTAGGAGGCATTGCGGCAATAGTCGTTGAGAAGCCCCGCCATCATCTGTATCAGGGTGGTCTTGCCGGTGCCCGGCTTGCCGTCGCCCATGAAGGTGAAGATGAAGCCGCCGAGTTCGGCGAAAGGATTGAGCCGCCGCTCGAAATCGTAGGCCATCAGCATCTTGGCCAGCTTCATCGACTGATATTTGGCGATGTGGTTGCCCACGACCTCCGTCGGCTTCTTGAAGGCCATGGTGAGCGTGGTGGATCGCTTGTGCGTGGCAGGCGAAAAGCCGTTGATCTCGAAATCGTCGGCTTCGATGCGATAGGCAGCGCCGGTGAAGGCTTCGAGGCGCGGGGCGTTGGCGGCCCGCACGCTCACTGCCTCCATCAGTTTCTCGCTCCAAGCCATCAGCGTCGGTACGAGGCGCGCGGGCTCGGTCATCAGGCCGAGGATGCCGTCCAGTTCCCAGAGTGCGCCCTGCAAGGCGAGAGGAGGATTGTCGGTCAGGATCTCATCGAGTTCGGCGATCTCCGCCTGACCTTCCCCTGCCTGCGAGGACAGGAGGAAGGCTAGCATGTTGGCTGTCACATGAAGACCGATCAGGGAGGCGGCGGCCAGCAGTTCGGAGAATTCCGTGCGCCGCGCGGGATCGAGACGCCCTTCGCGATTGTCGCGCTTGAGCTGGCCGAGAGCCGTGCGCTCCTCGTAAAGTTCGCAGATTGCCATGGAAGCGGCCAGTGCCCGTCGCAGGGCCTGCAGCACGGCCGCCTGGGCCGGGCTCATCAAGGCATCGCCCGGATCACCCTGCGCTATGCGGGCGAGGAGCCGGACACCGTCCTGTGCCGCGCTGGAGCGGGCCGTGAGCCCCGGCGTCGTCGCGCGGAAAAGGCGTCCGCTGGCGGTGGAAATGCCGGGCGAACGCTCTGCCGCAGCCGCGGCGGCCCGAGGCTTGGCGATACGCGGAGCATGCTCCAAATGCTCCATCATCGCGAAGGCGGCCGGATAGTGAGCCCGGATCGCCGCTTCTCGAACTTCCATCAGATTGAGCGATGCGGTCATGTGGCTTCTGCCCCGAGGTAGGGAATGGGATAGGATGCTTCATTGTGATGGGGCGGGCGCCGCACGGCCTGTCCAGGGAGTTGCTTCATGCCCTACAGCCCCGTCAGCAGCGAGCCGTTTTCGCCCACCACATATTTGCGCACGTCGCGGAAGCCGGGCGGGTCCCGGTCGACAAGCACCTGGTAGGGCAGCACGGGCAGGATCAGCGAGCGCTCGAGCCGGGTCACGCCGGCCTCGGCGGCGGCAGGCTGGTATTGGTCGAGATCGAAGATCTCGCGTTCGACGCTCGACAGGAAGCCCGACGGCACCGTCTCGCTGCGCGTGGAAACCAGCGTCTCGGTGGTCCAACTCAAGGCCCAGTCGCTTTCCTCGGTGCGTGACACCTCGGCGAGGATCTCGCGCAGAGGCCCGGTCTGCTCGGTGAAGGCATGCGAGTACATCGGGCCTACATGGATGCGGCGCAGGAGCTTGGGGTGGAGATTGGCGAAATCGACATCGAAGCCCCGCGCGATGGTCAGGAGCTTGAGACTGGAGAGGGACTGGGCCATCAGATGCGCCTGCACCTGCGGCCAGCGCATCTGGTCTTCGTTGAGGACGGTATAGCCGCTGTCCTCCACCACGAGGATATAGATGACCGGCAAGCTGAGCTGGCTATCGTAGACCGCCCAATGGATGAGATAGCGGCGGCGCCCGTTACGGGGACTGCCCAGCATGATGAGCTGGGGGTGGTTCTGGGCGAAGAACAGACCGCGCGACTTCAGGGTCTCGTAGTAGATCCGCTGGCTCATCGCATATTGCAGGTTGGAGGGCTTGGCGCGCTCGGAGAGGATATAGGCGATCATCTCCTCCTTCAGCCGGGCCGCGTCCGGCTGATTGGCGAGGTGGCGTTCGACCTGGGCAAGATCGTTGGCCATCATCAGGACTTCCTGGAAGACGGGGAAGCCGCTTTCCGAGCGGTCGATTGCCAGCGTGAGCGGCAGTGTGCTGACGCGACCGGCCATCAGGTGTTTCACGCTCAGCGCCGTAAAGGTCTTGGCCAGACGCTGGAGATAATTCTCGATCAGGTCGAGTTGCAGCTTGCCGAAATCATCGCCGCCCGACTTGCTGTCGTTGCCGAGCCCCGCCTGGCTGGCGATCTCGCGCAGGTGCCCGATGATGCGCGAGAACTTGGCGAAATAGCGCTTCATCGCCAGTGGATCGGGCAGGGTAGCGTGGTCGTCGCCAGGATAGGTCAAGGAGGGCCTCGGGGAATGTCATCCCGGATGCATCCTCACAAGCTTCGCTTGCAAGTGGCGACGCGCAGTGCCGCTTCGCATCCGGGACTGTTCTCGGGATCACGCGGGTGGCGGTACCGTGGCTGCATCGCATCGCCAGGCGCTGCGATGCACACGGAACGACTTCGTTACTCTCCGCCTCCATAAAGGTTCTTGTCGTGCTTTTCGACGATCTTGGCAAAGCGGCGGGCAAAGCGTTCGTCGGATTTCGCCTTTTCTTCCAGGACCTTGCGAGCGAAGACCATGTGGTCCTCGTGCTTTTCCATCATCTCGGCCATGCGCTGGTTGGTAGCCGAGCCGATGGCGGCCATGGCGGCCTGGGCTTCCTGGTCCGTCTTGACGCCGATCTCGTTGATGCGATGGGCGACGTCCTGCTGCTGAGCCGTCTTCAGCGACTTGGTGAGAGCGTCGTAGAGCACCACGCGCTGCTTGGTGTCGGTCTGCAGCTTGTTGATGAGCACCATCTGCGTCGCGGCCTGGTTCTGCAGGCTGTCGACCCAGCTCTTGCCCTGCTCGATGTAGCGCTCCAGCGTCTGCGACTTGGCGAGTTTGACCTGCTCGTCCTGGACGAGATTGTTGTAGGCGGCGTTGGTCTGCGCCAGTTCGGTTTCGAGCCTGGTGCGGGCAGTGGCGTCCTGCTCCATCGAGATCTTGTTCTCGAGGTCGATGATCTTTGGATCCATCCCCATTACCTGGGAGCGGATCCTTTCCAGGTCCGCCACCGTGGTCTCACGGTCGGACAGGGTGCCGGACAGATTCTTCTCGACGCGGCTCTTATGGTCGTTGAGCACGTTGAGCTGGCCCTGCAGCAGGTTGACGATGATGTCGGACTTGGCGATCAGGTCCTGCAGCTTGTCGTCGATGGAGGCGGCACGCATGCGCTCCTCGCGCATCGAATCGGACTTGGCCTTGGAGAACACGCCGACGAAGCTTTCCCAGCCGGATTTCTCGCGCATGGCGTCGAAATCCTTGGAAAAACCAGCAGTGACGTCGTCGAGGCCCATGATGAGCTCGGCGATATTGGCATTCATGGCATTGGAGTGGGCATGCACGTCGTCGAGTGTGGCGTTCTGGATGTCGATCGAGATATCCTGGCCCTGCTCCATCTTGGCCTGTGCAGTCTCAATCCTGGCGCTGACCTCGGCAATCCTGGCCTGTGCGGCCTTGATTTCTTCCTCGGCGTTCTTGATCGCGGCATCGAACTCGGCCATTCAGCGCTCCCCTTTGGGCTGGACCCATTTCATCTTGCAAAATCAAATAGGGTAAGTCGGGAAAAGTTTAAAGACAGGCGGCGGGCGGGTCGGTTCGTCATGTGACATAGGACACATGCCGTGCCGGCCAAGACCTACCGGAAGCCTCGTGATCAGGAGCAATATGCCTACAGGTCGAACCGCTCGCCCAGCGTGACATGGAGAAATCACCGGCATTTGCGATGCATGGCGTTTCAGTTCGAAAGCGCGGCGGGCTAGTCGGAAACCGGAGACTGGAATGATCTATGCGATCAAGGCCGACATTCGCGATCCCGACGCGCAGGAATTCGTCCTTACGTCGCAAAAGACGATGTATGGCGGCAAGAACATCGCCCCGGGCGATAGGGTCTTCGTGTTTGCCAGCGAGAATGAAGGCGGGCAGGGGCTCGTCGCCCGTGGCGTCGTCACTTCCGCAGAGGCGATCACCAGAAGGCCGGGCATCGTCCGGCAGACGCCACGTGTGAGCATCACCATCCGGCGCACCGAGCTCGTGCAGCGGCCGCTTGGCCGAGCCATGCTCAAGCCCTTTGCCGATTGGAGCGACGGACGCCCCGAAACCGAGCTCAACTTCAAATTCTATCGCCAGGCCACGAACAAGATCGTCGGCCTCTCCGAAGCGGCGGCAGCATTCCTCGACGCCTTCTTCCCGCGCGCTCCATAATCGCCTCCCACGATTCCGGCCCGACGCTCAGGATGGCTTGTGATCCGAGGTTTCGGGAGGGGCCGGCGTCCCGTCGATCGGCTGAACGGTGATCTCGGCGTCTTTCAGGTCGCGCTCATGCTCTGCCGCCCATTCTTCAGCCGCGGGCAGGGGCAGCGTGATGTCCAGGCCGACAACGTCATTTTCATGATCTTCCTCGTCCTTCCCTTCGTCCTCGAAGGTTATGGCGACGATGCCCATGGTTTGGTCGACAGGCTTTTCCCTGGTCATGCAGATCTCTCCACCTCAAATCGGCAGTGGACTTACCAACGCGCGACCATGGATTTCGTTGCACTGGGGCGCCTCCCCATCCTGACAGGTGGAAAGCTAGACGTCACCTCGTCCTTTCGGGCACGGCCCGACCCGCCTAGGCGTCGGTCGCTTCACCGGTGACGGGCGTGATCCGAAGAGAGGCGATGCGGTTCTTCTGCTTCCTCAGCACCTGAAATCGATAACCGTAGAAGGTGAAGGTCTGTCCCGCATCCGGGATGGTGCGCGCCTCATGGATGACGAGGCCGGCAATGGTGGTGGCTTCCTCGTCGGGCAGGTTCCAGTCCATGGCGCGGTTGAGGTCGCGGATGGGTACGGAACCGTCGACATTCACGGCGCCATCGGCCTGGGGGCGCACCCCGCTTACGACGACATCGTGCTCGTCGGAGATGTCACCGACGATCTCCTCGATGATGTCCTCCAGCGTGACGATGCCGAGCACCGAGCCGTATTCGTCGACGACAAAGGCAAAATGCATCTTCTTGCGCCGGAACGAGCGCAACTGGTCGACGAGCGAGGTGGTATCGGGCACGAACCAGGCCGGCAGGGCGATCTCCTCAAGATCGAGCTTGCTGGGATCGTTGCCGGCGGCGTCGAGGGCGCGCAGGAGATCCTTGGCATGCAGCACGCCGATGATGTTCTCGGGCGTATCCTTCCATACGGGAATGCGGGTATAGGGCGCGGCCAGCACGCTCTGGACGATCTGGCCCGGCTCCTCGTCGATGTCCACCGAGAGCATGTGGGTACGGTGAACCATGATGTCGCCGACCGTCAGCTCCTGCAGGTCGATCAGGCCGCCGAACATGTCGCGGTCGGTCTTCTCAACCGAGCCCTCCTTGTGCAGGAGGTCGACGGTGCCGCGCAGCTCGTCCGCTGCCGAGAGCAGCGAGGTATGTTCACCGATGCGCAGGCCGAACAGCAGAAGGATGCCGCGCACCAGCCAGCCGAGCGCCGAGGTGATCGGCGAGAACACCATCACCACGAAGCGCACCGGCCAGGCAACGGCCAGAGAAAAGCGCTCGGGGAAGTTGATGGCGATGGTCTTGGGCAGGATCTCGACGAAGATGATCGTCAGCACCGAGATCACGATGGTGGCGTAGAAGATGCCGACGTCGCCGAAAATGTCGAGCAGGATTCCCGTCGTCAGAGCGGCCGCGGCCGTGTTGACGATGCTGGTGCCGACAAGGAGCGAACCGATCATCGCCTCGCGGATATCCAGGAGCCGGTTCACCGCCTTGGCCGCACGGTTGCCGTTCTTCTCCAGAGACAGGAGGCGAGCGCGGGACGCAGCCGTCAGGGCCGTTTCGGAACCCGCGAAGAAGAAGCCCGCCAGCAGCAGCAGGAAGACGATGAAGATGGAGAACCAGGTCTCGGCCGGCATGGGTCTACGTAGTCTTGGGAGGCGGGAAGGAAGCAGCAATCCTTCCCCATCTGCAGGGAAGGTGGGCCGGCGGAGCCGGAACGAAAGGAGCAGGCTGGCGCGGTTCGGCAGGAAACGGGCACGATCCGGTCATGATAGCCCGTCCGTCATTTCCGCGAAATGACACCATCCCCGCATTCGGGGAAGGATTGGCCGTGCCCTTCCAGGACAGGTCGACGCTCATTTCCTAAGCGCTCACCTTCTGTGCGTCGGCCAGCTTCTCTTCGAGAAAGCCTGTCACGGCGGCCGGGTCGACGTCGTTGGCGATGAAGCTCTCGCCGATGCCGCGCGTGAGGATGAAGGTGAGCTTGCCGCGCTTGACCTTCTTGTCCTGCGTGATGGCGTTCATCAGTTCCGCTGCCGTGCCGACCCCGCCCGGCACCTGGTCGATGCGGGTCGGCAAGCCGGCCTGTGCAAGATGGCCGGCGACGCGAGAGGGCGTTTCCTGCGAGCAAAGGCCGAGGCGAGCGGAAAATTCATGCGCGAGGACCATGCCGATCGCGACACCTTCGCCGTGGACGAGGCGCTGCGAATTGTAGCCCGTCAGCGCTTCGAGGGCATGGCCGAAGGTGTGGCCGAGATTGAGCAGGGCGCGCTCGCCCGTCTCGGTCTCGTCGCGCGCCACGATGCCGGCCTTGGAGCGGCATGACACGGCGATGGCTTCCTCGCGCGCCTTGCCCCCCGCCATCACGTCCGCCCAGTTTCGTTCCAGCCAGTGGAAGAAGGGTGCATCGTTGATGAGGCCGTATTTGGCGACCTCGGCATATCCGGCGCGGAACTCGCGCTTCGAGAGCGTATCGAGCACGCTGGTGTCGGCCAGCACCAGGCTCGGCTGGTGGAAGGCGCCGACGAGGTTCTTGCCATGTCGCGAATTGATGCCGGTCTTGCCCCCAACGGAGGAGTCGACCTGGGCAAGCAGGCTCGTTGGAATCTGGATGAAGCGCATTCCGCGCCGGATGACCGCCGCCGCGAAGCCCGCGAGATCGCCGATCACGCCGCCTCCAAAGGCAATGACGAAGTCACCCCTTTCCACCCTTGTCGCGAGGAGGCCGTCGCAGACCTCCGCGAAGGTGGCGTAGCTCTTTGAGGCCTCGCCCGGTTTCACCATGACGGCCTGGTGACCGAGCCCTGCCTTGTCGAGGCTGGCGGCGAGCGTGGCCAGATGGAGTGCGGCGACATTCTCGTCGGTGACGATGGCCAGCCTTGCCTGTGGAGCGATGGCGGCAATGCGGGGGCCGGCCTCGGCCAGCAGCCCGGGGCCGATGGCGATCTCGTAGGAGCGCGCTCCCAGCACCACGGGAACGATGATCGGCGTGCTCATGCGAGAGAATCCGGCTTGCAGGTGTTCGAGGCTTCGGCCTTCAGATAGGTATCGAGCGCTGAGATCACGTCTTCCAGCACCGTTTCATGCGCCACATCTCGCGACAGGACGGTGACATCCGCCTGCGCGTAGGTGGGATAACGCGCTTCGATCAGCTTCTTCAGCGTTCCCTCCGGGTCCGGCGTCTGCAGCAGCGGTCGCGTCGGCTTGCGGCGCACGCGGCGCATCAGCACGTCGAACTCTGCCTTCAGCCAGATCGAGACGCCGCGTTCGGCGATCAGCGCGCGGGTCTGCTCGTTCATATAGGCGCCGCCGCCCGTCGCCAGCACGATCGGCTCCTCGCAGGAGAGGAGGCGGGCGATGACGCGGCGCTCCTTGTCGCGGAAGAAAGTCTCGCCGTCGCTGGCGAAAATCTCCGAAATGGTCTTCTTGGCCGCTTCCTCGATCTCGGCATCGGCGTCGCGGAATTCCAGCCCGAGCCGGCCCGCCAGGCGCTTGCCCACGGCACTCTTGCCGGCTCCCATCATGCCTACCAGCACGATCGACCGACCCGCGAGGGACTCGGCCATTTTCTTTTCGCGCTCGGCCGGGGCAAGGGATGTCGCAGCGCCGCCCATTTCGTCCTGCATCAACAAAGTCATATTTCTATTGGACCGGAGATGGGCCGGGACGCAAGGGTTTCCCACGTTTCATTCGTTGTATGCGCTGCCGGCCGGCCATAGCCCTGCCTGGATTCGTACATTATGGTGCGGTTGTTCCTGCCAGGTAGCCGATGCCCAGTCTGTTTCGTTTCCTGCTCGTCCTCGCCCTGATCGGTCTTGCCGGCTATGGCATCGTCTACGCCCTCGGTACCTATGTCCGGCCTGCAACGCGGCCGATGAGCGTGGACGTGCCGCTTAGGAACCTGCAGCCCGCCCCCGACGACACCTCCGGCAATACGCGCTGAGATTTGAACGAGATGACCGGTTCCAATTCCCCGGACGAATGGCTAATGCGGTGACGATGCCCAATCCCGCTTCCATCCGTTCCCGCTTCGCCGTCCTCGTGCCGCATGTTTCGCTGCCGCCGCGGGCGGACTGGGTGTTTGCGCTGCGCACCACCGTCGTCGGCCTTATCGCGCTGGTCGTCGCCTATGCCCTCGGCCTCGAGCAGCCGCAATGGGCGATGATGACGGTGTTCATCGTGAGCCAGCCCGTGGCCGGCATGGTGCTGGCGAAGGGCCTATTCCGCCTTGCCGGTACGCTGATCGGCGCCGTCGCCTCCGTGGCGATGGTCAAGGCGACCGGCACCGAGCATATCGCCTACGTCGCCCTGCTCACCCTGTGGATCGCGGTCTGTACCTACGTCGCCTCGGTGCTGCGCAATCCCGAATCCTATGGCGCGGTGCTTGCCGGATACACCGCAGCCATCATAGGCCTGCCGGCCTTCGACAACCCTCATCTGGTCACCGATCTAGCGTCGGCGCGCTGCATCGAGATCATGCTGGGCATTACCTGCGCCGGCATCGCCGGCCGCTTTTTCATGCCCCAGCTCGCGCGCAACGTATTGGTGGAACGCGTGGGCGCGGGCCTGCGCGACATTGCCCGCTATGCCGGCGGGGCTATCGGCGGGACCGCCAAGGGCGAGCTCGACGTGCGCTACCAGCGCCTGATCGTCGATATCGAGGCGCTCGCCGGCATGCGTGCCTATGCCCGCATCGAGGCACCCGGGCTGGTGACCCACGGCCGCATGGCCCGGCATACCATCGGCCACATGCTGTCTGCGATCTCGGCCATTCACACGCTGCTCGCCCATGAGAGCGCGCCGGACAGCAGCTGGCGTCCGTTGCTCAATCGCGTCAAGGGGATGCTGGACGGCATCGTCCAGCATGACTGGCTCGCGGAGGATGTCAGGCCCTGGCTGCGCCAGATCGACGAATTGACCTGCGAATCGGAGGCGATGCGCACCGCGCCGCTCCAGCCGACCGAGGATCGAGCGGCTGCGGCCGCCCGCCTCACGCTGCTGATCGAATTCCTTGCTGCCCTCCGCCTCGTGCTGGAAGGACTCGCGGCCCTCCGCCTGCGCGCGCCGGATCCGCCGGGGCAGTGGAAGCTGCCGACGCTCACCATCGATCGCGACCAGAAGGTGGCTCTCATCAATGCCGTGCGTGCCGCCATCGCAACCGCCGTCGTCACGGCCTATTGGATCGCCACGCGTTGGGCCGATCTCGCCGGTGCCGCGGTGATGGTGGCGGTGGTGTCGAGCCTTTTCGCCACCATGCCCAATCCCATGCGTTCCTCGCTGGAGTTCCTGAAGGGCGCGGCGCTGGCGGTGCCTGCGGCCTTCCTGGTCGGGCAGCTCGTATTGCCGCAGTTGCAGGGCCTGTTCTGGCTGCTCCTGCTGATCGCGATCGTCCTGATCCCAGCCGCACTGGCAATGGCGAATCCACGTTTCACCAGCATCGCTACGTCCTTCGCGATCAACTTCCTGCTCTTCGTCAATCCGCGCCAGCCGATGGTGGCCCAGCCCTGGCCGTTCCTCAACGAGGCGGTGGCGGTGCTCGGCGGTATTCTGCTGAGTGTCGGCGTCTTCGCCGTGGTGCTGCCGAGACGGCCGGAGAGCGTGATCGAGCGCGTGGTCGAGGCTTTCCGCGCGGATCTTACCCGGTTGTGCCTGCATGAGCGCCTGCCCAAGCCCTCGGCTTTCGAGAGCCTGGCCTATGATCGCATCAACCAGCTGATGGCGCCGCTGGAGCGTGTCGGGACCAAGGGCCAGTACGTCCTCGACGGCAGTCTGGCCGCCGTCATCATGGGGCTGGAGATCCTGCGCCTGCGCCGCTTCATCCGCGACGGCCAGCTCGAAGCGGCTCATGCCGGCGAGGTGTCCGCGATGCTCGTCCGTCTGGCCAAGCTCCTCGCGATCCGCGGGCCGCATGCCAAGATCCTGCGGGACATGATCGTGGACCTGCGAGCCCTGGCCGGCTCCAGCGCCACCGATGCCAGCCCCGACCTGCATCTGCAGGCCGCTGCCTCCCTGCGCGTCATCGCGCTCACGCTGGAAGACCATCCGCTCTATTTTTGAAGCCCGCCGCCGCGCCTGTCATCGCATCGTTACCCTAGGGTGGCATCACGCCCGGGTCCCTCAACCCATGGGTGTACCTTGCGGAAGATCATCATCCTCGCCGCCGTGCTGGCTGTCGCCGGCCTTTCTCCGGCCTTCGCCGAAGATGCCAAACCCTTCACCGATGCCAAGGTGGTCGACCTCACCATCCTGCTTCCGCCGCCGCCGACCGCCGATTCGGCGCAGACAAAGGCGGAGATCGCCGCGGTGCTGACTCTCCAGGTCGAGCGCTCGCCCGAGGAACTCAAGCACGCGCAGGCCGATGACGAGGAGACCGTCTGGCGTTTCGGCGGCGAGCTGTTCGGCCCGAATTTCGACAAGGCCAGGCTGCCGAAGTTCACCGCCTTCTTCGATCGCATCATCGAGACCGAAGCCGCCGTGGTCGATCCGGCCAAGAAGGCGCTCGGTCGCCGTCGGCCGCACCTGGTGAGCGATCTCGTCCGCCCGGCCGTCGAGCCAAGCAAGTCCGGTTCCTATCCGTCGGGTCATACCACGCTCGGAACGCTCGAAGGCATCGTCCTCGCCAACATGGTGCCGGAGAAGCGCGCGGAGATCATGGCCCGCGCCTGGGACTATGGGCACAGCCGCCTGGTGGTGGGCATCCACTATCCGTCGGATATCGAGACTGGCCGCATCTCGGGCAGCGTGATCGCCGAAACCATCATGCGCCAGGACGATTTCAAGGCAGAGTTCGGACCTGCGAAGGCGGAATTGCGCGCCGCCCTCGGCTTGAACTGATCTTTTCGCGTCGTTAACCGCGGCGGGCTAGGCTGTTCGCATGCCCAAGCCCGCCAGCGACACCCGCCTGATCAATGCCTTCCTGGATATGGTGTCCGCCGAGCGCGGCGGTGCCTACAACACGCTTGAAGCCTATCGCCGCGACCTTGCCGACTACAGCGATTTCCTCGGCGGACGAAGTGCGTCCATCGGCACGGCGACGTCGGACCATGCGCGCGATCACCTGGCCGCCCTCACAGCTCTCGGCTTCAAGGCGACGACGCTGGCGCGGCACCTGTCGGCAATCCGGCAGCTCCACAAGTTCCTTTACGCCGAGGGTTTTCGCAGCGACGATCCCACCACCGTACTCGACGGCCCGAAGCGTGGCCGCTCCCTGCCCAAGGTGCTGAGCGTCGAAGAGGTCGACAGCCTGCTGTCCGCGGCAGGCGAGGGGCTCGCCGATGCCTCCCGCCCCATCTCCGAGCGGCTGCGCGCCGCGCGAATGAGCGCCTTGCTGGAAACCCTTTACGCCTCCGGTCTGCGCGTTTCGGAGCTCGTCAGCCTCAAGCGCACGGCAGCCCGCCCGGGCCTCGCCATGCTCAGCGTGGTCGGCAAGGGCAACAAGGAGCGCCTCGTGCCCCTCACGGACGCAGCGCGGCAGGCGATGCAGGCCTATCTGGCGCTGCTTGCCGAAGCGGGCCGGGGCCTGGCTTCGCCCTGGCTCTTTCCTTCCTTCGGCGAAAGCGGGCATCTGACCCGGCAGCATTTCGCCCGCGACCTCAAGGCTCTGGGCGTGTCCGTCGGCATCCGAGGCGACCGCATCAGTCCGCATGTCCTGCGCCACGCCTTCGCCAGCCACCTCCTGCAGAACGGTGCCGATCTGCGCTCGGTTCAGATGATGCTCGGCCATGCCGACATCGCGACGACGCAGATCTACACCCATGTGCTGGACGAACGCATGAAGGCGATGGTCCGCGACCTGCACCCGCTGGGTGACTGAGCCGCCGTTCGGCCTATCTGGGTGCCTTCTGCCCCCCCGCGGCCGTGATGACGCCCACGATGATGGCACCCGTCAGCACCAGGCGGACACCCGCGCTGACGCCGAAGGTATTGAGCATGGTGAGCAGCAGCACCAGGAAGAGGGCGGCGCCCCAGATGCCGGGGATGTTGGCCTTGCCGCCGGCGACCGAGGTGCCGCCGATCACCACCACGGCGAGCGAGGACAGCAGATATTCATTGCCGATGTCGACATTGGCGCCGCGGAAATATCCCGCGAGCAGGGCGCCGTCGATGCCGCCCAGCGCGCCCGAGAGGGCATAGGTGAGGAAGCGGATGCGCTCCACCTTTACGCCGGCAAGCCATGCCGCGCGCATGTTCTGGCCGATCGCCAGCACGGACCGGCCATAGATCATGCGCTGGAGCATGATGGCGGCGAGGACGGTGAAGAGGATGACCAGGATGGAGAGGACGGGGATGCCGAGAAGCTGGAGGTTGGTGAAGTCGGCAAAGCCGGGCGGCGGCTTGATCTGCAGGCCGCGGCCGTAGCTGATGTCGATGGACTGGATCACGAAACTCGCCGAAAGCGTGGCGATGATCGGCGGGATGCGCAGGGCCCAGATCAGGAGGTAGTTGGCCATGCCGACGGCAAGGCCGCTGGCCAGCGCCGCGAGCAGTCCGAACGCAATCATGGCGTCGCTGCCGTCCATGACCTTCATGGCGACGGCGCTGGCAAGCCCGATATTGGCCGGCAGCGACAGATCGACATTGCCTGGCCCGAGCGTGATGACGAACATCTGGCCGACGCCGACGATCACCGTGAACTCGGCGAGCGCCAGGGCCGCGGTCATCATGCCGCCGGCGCCGTAGCCGCCGGTGAAGGCCACGGTGGCGAGGAACACCACGGCTGCTCCGACGAACGACCACAGCCAGGGCTTTTCCGAAAGGAGTTTCAAGGAACCCACGATCATCCCTCCCTGCGGCTGATCAGCGCCCGGGCGGCGAGCACGATGATGAGAATGGCGCCGTTCGCGGCGACCTGCCAATCCGGCGGTATGCGCATGAACGTCAGAAGCGGCGAGGCGGCGAGCGCAAGTGTCAGAGCGCCGATCACCGCCCCTATGGGCGAGACGCGGCCCCCGACGAATTCTCCGCCGCCGAGGATGACACCAGCCACCGCGAGCAGCGTATAGCCGTTGCCGATGTTGGCATCCGCGGAGGTGGTGATGCCGATCAGCGCCATGCCCGAAAGCACGCCGAACAGGCCCGTCAACGCGAACAGGCTCATCTTGATCTTGAGCAGCGACCAGCCGGCACGACTGATCGCGGCCGGGTTGCCGCCCGATCCGCGCAGGACCGCGCCATAGGAGGTGCGCATCAGGCCGAAATGCACGATGACGGCGATCAGCACCGCTGCGAGGATGGGGAAAGGCACGAAGGGCGGCTTGAAGCCGACGAAGGCGAGGAGCCAGTCGGGCGCCTTGCCGCCCGGCTTGGGCAGGATCAGGATGGCGAGCCCCTGCCATACGAAGCTCATGCCCAGCGTCACGACGATCGAGGGCAGATTGCGCAGGTGGATGAGCGCTCCGAGCGCCGCATAGACGAGGATCCCGCCCGCCAGCACCGCCACCCCGAGCAGGGGAGCGTCGCGCAGCCATGTGGCGGTGACGCAGGCGACGAAGCCGACGAAGGTGCCGATGGACAGGTCCAACTCGTTGCTGGCGATGACGAACATCTGCGCCAGCGTCGCGAGGGCGATGGGGATCGCCAGGTTCAGCATCAGGTTGAAGCCGAAATAGCTGATGGCGCGCGGATTGAGCCAGGCTATCGCGATCAGCACCAGGGCCAGCGACAGGGCGGGAAGGAGCGCGCGCAGCATTCGGGCCCGCGCCATACGCCGCGCTCCGGCCATGCCGGGATTGCTCTGGACGACAGGAACCGTCATTTCAGCTCGCCTCGCTGAAGGAGGAGTGGATGATCCGCTCTTCCGTCAATTCGGAGCGTGCGAGGTTGGCGACGATCCGCCCGTTGTGGAAGACGTAGACGTGGTCGCAATTGTCGAGCTCGTCGGTTTCGGTTGTGTACCACAGGAAGGTGCGGCCGTTGCGCGCCTCTTCCCGCACGAGGTCGTAGACCTCCAGCTTGGTGCCGATGTCGACGCCGCGCATCGGGTCGTCCATCAGCACGATCTTCGCGTCCGAGCCGAGGGCCCGGGCGAACAGCGCCTTCTGCTGGTTGCCGCCGGACAGCGAGAGGATGTTGTTGTTCATGTCGGGCGTGCGGATCTTGATCTTCTTCTGCCAGCTCTGCGCGAGTTCTGACTCCCTGCGAGGGGAGATGAGCAGGCCGTTGCGCAGCCTGCTCAGCGAACGGATGCCGATATTGGCTGCAATGGACCATTGCGGAAAGACGCCGTCGGACTGCCTATCGCCCGCCACGAGGGCCACGGGCGCGCTGACCGTGACACCAGCGGTCCGCCGCTGGGCCGCACGGTAGACGGCAAGGAGGAGGTCGGTCTGGCCATGGCCGGCGAGCCCGGCCAATCCGATGATCTCTCCCTCCCGGGCGACGAGTTCCTCTCCGTTGGTCTGTCGTCCGGGGCGGGCCCGGACGCGCTCGATGCCGGATGCCGCCCGCGCGGTCCCGATCGTCGCCTCGGCCCTCTGGCGCGGCTCGACCGAGCCCATCGCCGCCACCAGCCTGGCGCGGTCGAAGGACCCGGCAGCATCGGCGACCACCACCTTGCCGTCCCGCATCACCACGATTCGGTCGGTATTCTCGATGACTTCGCCGAGGATGTGCGAGATCAGGATGCAGCTCTTCCCCGCGGCGACGAAGCGGCGGACGAAAGCTAGCAACTGCCCCGCGGTCTGGGCATCGAGCGAGGATGTCGGTTCGTCGAGGATGACGAGATCGAGAGGCTCGTCCGTGACCGTGAAGGCCCGCGCGATCTCCACCATCTGCCGCCGCCCGATCGAAAGGTCGCTGACGACGTCGGCCGCCGAAATGTCATGGCCCGGAAAGATCTCGTCGAGCTTGCCGGAGATCAGGCTGGCGGCCCTGCGCCGCCAGCCGAAGCCGTGCAGCGAGGCGTGGCTGATGCGTGTGTTTTCCGCCACCGACAGGTTCGGGCAAAGCGACAATTCCTGGAATACGCAGCGGATGCCCCGCTGCCGCGCGCGCAGGATCGAATAGGCCTCCTCCACCGTGTCACCGATGGTGATACTCCCGCTGCTGAGCGAGAGCGTGCCCGCAACCATGTGCATGAGGGTCGACTTGCCGGCGCCGTTGTGGCCGACAAGGCCGATGCATTCGCCCTCGGCAACCGCGAAGTCCACACCGTCAAGGGCACGGACGGCGCCGAAGTGCTTTTCGGCGCCGTCCAGCTTGATGATCGTTCTGCTCGTCTCGGCGGGCACGGTCGTTCCTCACGAATTGGCGGTCGATGCCTGCGCCGAAGGCAGCAAGCTCACTTGATGTTCGCCTTGATGGCCGTCAGCGCCTCATCCTGGGTGTATTCGTGGCTGGCGACGCCACCCTTCTCGATGGTCGGCAGGGCCGCTTCGAAATTATCCTGCGTGAAGGCGAGATAGGGCACCAGCAGATCGTGCGGTATGTCCTTGCGTCCGTCCAGCACCTGCTGGGCAACCCAGAAGGCGAGGCTGGAGACGCCCGGCGCAATGGAGGCCGACCAGGTGGTATAGCCGTCCTTGTCCTTCTGTTCCTTCCACCACTGCAACTCGTCCTGGCGGTTGCCCATGATGATCGTGGGGCGCGGCTTGCCTGCGGCGGCGAAGGCCTGCGCCGCGCCGTAGCCGTCACCGCCCTGATCGACCACGCCGATGATGTCGGGCAAGGAGGGCAGTACGGTCGCCACGGCCTTCTGCGCCGTCGTCTGGTCCCAGTCGCCCGTCACGGAGGAGACGATCTTGAACTGGGGATTGGCGGCGACGCCCTCCAGCAGGCCGGCATGGATGGCATCGTCGATCGAGGTGCCCGCAAGACCGCGGATCTCCAGGAGGTTGCCGCCCTTGGGCTGGAACTTGGCCATCTGGTTGACCTCTTCCTTGCCCATGGCCTTGAAGTCGACCACTACGCGATAGGCGCAGGGCTCCGTGACGATGCCGTCGAAGGACACCACCACGATGCCGGCATCGCAGGCCTGCTTGATGGCACCGTTGAGGGCATCGGGCGAAGCCGCGTTGATGACGATGGCGTCGTAGCCCTGGAGGATGAGGTTCTGGATCTGGGCGGCCTGGGTAGGCACTTCCTTGTCGGCCGTCGTGAATACGTCGGCGGCGGCGACGATCTTGTCGGTGACGGCCTTCGAGGTGACGGCGCCATAACTCTTGAGCATGGCCTGGCGCCAGGAATTGCCGGCGTAGTTGTTCGAGAAGGCAATCTTCTTGCCGCTCGTATCGGCGAAGGCCGACGTGGAAAGCGCAGTGGCCGAAATTAGAACGCTGGCGAGTGCGCTCAGGACTAGTATCTTCTTCATATGGACGTCCTCCCGTTTGTCTTTGCCCGTCGTGCCGGCGGCTGGCTTTCCAGGCCGGCTTCGTCAGTTGCGGCGCCCTGGCGCCGTGCGCCCCCGGTTGAGACCGGCGGTCCTTTTGAGCCGAGCCCGGGTGCGGGCTCAGAACAGTCTCAGTCCGGGCACCCGCACCCGCAGGCGATGCAGGCTGCTCGATGCCGTGATGATGAGGCTGCGCAAATCGTCATCCCCGAAAGTGAAGTTCGCGCAAGGCTCCGGTGTCAGGATCACCCCCAGTATACCACCGGAAGGGTCGAACACGTGGATGCCGCCGGGACCGCAGCAATAGAGGTTGCCGCAGCTGTCGATCTTCATGCCGTCCGGTGCCCCGGGCTCGTCTCCCCTGGTCTGTGCCCATACCGCGCCCCCGCTGAGATCGCCATTGGCCTCGACGGCGAATACCCTGATGTGCTGGCGCTCGGTATCGTTGACGAAGAGACGCGAGCCATCCAGTGAAAAGCACAGGCCGTTGGGTTGGGCGAAATCATCGGCAAGCAGGGTCAGGCCGGCGGTATCCAGCCTGTACACGCCCTGGAAAGCCAGTTCCTGGGGGCGCTCGACGCCGAAGTAGCTGCGCCGCCCATAGCCGGGGTCGGTGAAGTAGATGGACCCGTCGGCCGCGACCACGATGTCGTTGGGACTGTTGAGGGCCTTGTCACCGTAGTGGGTGACGAGCACTTCGCTGCTGCCGTCGGCCCGCATGCGGGTGACGCGGCTTGTCGCATGCTCGCAGGACAGCAGCCGGCCCTCGCGGTCCAGCGTATTGCCGTTGGCCATGTTGCTGGGATCGCGGAACGTCTCGATCGTGCCGTCCGCATTCCGGCGATACATCCGGCTGTTGGGAATGTCGCTGAAGACGAGCCACTTCTTGTAAGGGTGCCAGACGGGACCCTCCAGGAAGCCGAAGCCGGTCGCCAGCGTCTCCAGGCCGGCATCGCCGACGATATCGGCAAAGCCGGCGGTCCGGGCGTGCACGGCCATGGATTCAATTCTCGGGTTTGGCCACGGTCTTGCCCGCGACGTACCAGTCGGGCGCGGCGACGTCCTCGAAGACGACCCAGATTGCCTCCCTGGGCAGTCCTGTTTCTTCGCTGATGGCATCGGTCACGCGGCGCGCGATGTCGTCCTTGCGCTTCTGGGGATGGCCCTTGAGAATCTGGATATTGACGAATGGCATGGCGCTTCCTCGAATTTTCTCGTTGTTGAGTTCGAGGCTACGCACGGTTGGTACGCGCCGATACGAGGCAAGAGACAATTTCGACTGCGTGTTTACGCAAACCCTATTGCGTAAACACGCGATGGCGGTCTCATGGAGGGCGACGACGGGCGCCCGCGTGTCCGCACTTCTGGAAAAATCCGCAGGCAGTGCAACAGGTTGCCCTATGGGGCGTTGTCGTCGAGGTCTCCCGCCTGCTGCAGCCACTGGTCGAATCGACGCTGCTCGCGCCGAAGGGCGTCGGCGTTGATGAGGCCCCGCGCGAGCCCGAGATAGATGGCGCGCGTGCGGGAGTTGAAGTTGGACGCGCTGTCGCCGGTGACGGTCGCCAGCCCGAGCTTCTCGTAGAGATGCTGGATCCGGCTCTGCGCGCCGCGCGTCGACAGCCCGCGCCGTTGGGCGATGGCCTTGTCGGTGAGACCGAGTGCGATGTCGATCAGGCTTTCATATTCGGTGTCGGTTATGCCTTCGAGCCTGTCGTGCACGCGGTGCTGGATGCCTCGTACCTCGCGGTCGATGATGCAGTGTCCTTCGCGGAAGACACCGCGAAGCGCCGAACGCATGCCCTCCTCGGAGGCCGATTTCAGCACATAGCCGTAGACGGAGCCGGGCGGCACGATGCGCGCGACCCCGCGCACATAGGCTTCGTCCGCGAAGTTGGACCAGAACAGGATATGGGTGTCGGCGCGGCGGTTCCAGATCGTGCGGGCCACCTCGATGCCTGTGGCCCGCGGCAGCTGCAGGTCCAGCACGACACAAGGAGGCTCGCGCTTCAGCGCGAGGTCGATGGCGCCGTCCCCGTCGCTTGCCTCGATCACCTCGACTTCGCCGGGCCAGAGCTGTTCGAGGATTCCGCGGGCAAAACTGCGGTGCAATCCGTCATCCTCGGCAATCATCACCAGCATCGCGACGTTCCACTCATCTTCCGGCCTCCATCGACGCGGGTACCGGCTTTGCCACGTTCTCGCCATCGGCTTGTCTCGCGATGGCGATCTCCACCCGCGTGCCTCCGCCAGGGCCGATCCTTCCAATATCGAGCCGGGCCCCGATGAGGGCGGCGCGGGTGCGCATGTGGCCGACCCCGCCTGACGAGTTCGTGCCGGCCGGACGGCAGCCCTTGCCATCGTCGGTAATCGCCACCGTCAGTTCCGCAGGCGTCGAAGCGATATGGACCTCGATGCGGCTGGCGCCGGCATGGCGGACGGCATTGTTGATGGCTTCCTGCGCTATCCTGTAGAGCGCGGTGCGCGTGGTCTCCGGCAGGTCGTCCGCGCTGCCGTCGCTCGCATCGGCGATGCCGACCGCGATCGGCGGCTTGGCGCGGCTGACGCTGCGGTTGAGATGGGCTTCGACCGCATCGCGGAAACCGAACAGTTCCAGCACGCTGGGGCGCATGTCGTCGACGATATGGCGCAGCTCCGTGAGGCAGCTGACGACTTCCCTTTCCAGATCCGCAAGCTGTGCTGCCCGGGCAACGCCCTGGCTGCGCAGGGCGGAGACCTGGCGGGCGACGCGAGCGAGATCCGCCAGCGTCTGGTCGTGCAGGTCCATCGCCATGCGGCGGCGCTCGCGCTCCATGCCTTCCGTGAGCCGTGAGGCCCCGACGCGCAGGAGTTCTTCCCTGCTGCGTGCTTCCGCCTCTGCCAGCATCGCCCGCTGCGCTCCGGCCGCCTGGATAAGGGCGAAGATGTAGGGCGCGATGAAGTCGGCGCAATGCTGGGCAATGCCGACATCGCCTAGCGTGTAGCAATCCTTCTCGTGCCGGCTGATGTTGAGAGCGCCGACGATCTCGCCCCGGGCCCGCAGAGGCACCACGATGCGGCTGCGAAGCTCGGCGGAGAAGATCGGACCGTCGAGCGCTCCCTCGAAGTGGAAGCGCGGATCGGCGACGGCATCGCCCGTGAGCAGATGGGGGATCTCACCCCACAGCACGGCGCGAACCGGACTGCGGTGCGTCGGAAGCGGCTCCTGGGCCAGACCGCTCCAACTCGTAGGATAGCCGGCTTCGTAACAGGCATGGCTCGCGCCCTCGTGCATGAGCACGGCGACGTCCATGTGATCGTGCGGGATGAGCCTGCCGATCTCCACGGCGGTGGCGCGGAATGCCTCGCCCGGATCAATATGACCGGCCAGGGCGCGCGAGATCGCCAGCAGCCGATCCACCAGTATTGGAGAAACGCTCGCCATGATTGACCGATCTCGCTCGTCTCGGCGGTTGTTCGCCGTATTGCCGTCCGGTTCCGGGGGAGGAACCGGCGCAAGGCATACAGACCCACCGAACAGGCGCGAGGTCAACCCCCGACACGATGCCGATCGTTTCGATCCGCCAAGGGCCTCAGAAGCGGTAGTTCAGGCCGAGGCGGGCAAGGCTGGCGGTGACGTGACCCTTGCTGCGTGCCGAATCGCCTCCGGTTCCCGCGAAGGAGAAGCGGAAATCCTTCTTGCCGAAATCGGCATAGAGATATTCCGCCTTCACGGACCAGTTGGAATGCATGATCGCATATTCCAGGCCGGCGCCCACGGCGAAGCCCACCATCCATTCCGTGTCGTCATCGCTGTAGCGTGGCCCGGTGAAGGCGCCGGGCACGCCGCCCTGCACGGCGAGGCTCGCCTTGCCCTGTCCCACGGCGAGGCCGGCGGTGCCATAGGCCAGGAGGTCATCCCATGCGTAGCCGACACGCGCCCTCAGCGTTCCGAAGGATTCCAGCTTCGCCGAGGTCTGGTAGTAGGGACCCGCGGCCGAGCCGAGGAATGCCGAATCGGTCTTGATGTCGATGCCCTGATAGTCGGCCTCCGCACCGATGACCCATTGGTCGATCTGGTAGTTGTAGCCGAGTTGGGCGCCGCCGAGGAAGCCGTCGTCATGGCTCTTGCTGTTCGCTCCGAGGAACGTGGCCGGCGGGTCGAACGTGCCGGGCGCTATGCCGACGAGCGCACCGCTGGTGGTCACCGTGTTGTCGGATGTCTTGATATCGCCCCAGCCCCAGCCCAGGTTCGCTCCGGCGTAGAAGCCGGTCCAGTTATACGCGGCCGGAGGCGGAGCAGGCTCGACGGGCGCTGGCGAAAGGTCGGCGGCGAGCGCCGTTCCCATGCTGCCGGCTGCTGCGATAGCGGCAATCAATATACGGGCAATCAACATCTGAAAGTCTCCAAGAATTGATATCCTCCAAAAGTAGTATGATTTGACCATCTGTGTATGTAGTTTTTTTGCAACATATAAGTCCAAATTTACACGCATATTCTTGGTTAATAATTTTAGGCTGATTTTTAAAGTAAAAATATCGATTTTTTGAGAAAATTATTATATAAATTCGAGCTATAAATCTATTTGTTGCTAGAATTTAACACATGTCGTTATGTTTAGAGCAGGTAAAGCCGAATATTAGGTGATAATAGATGATTTAGAAAATGAAAATTGGATTGTGAGTACATGATCGATCAGCGGCAAGTGATCGACTATTGTGGGTAATTTCCACACGTCGTGCTCTTGCAGCTTTGTCACGCTAATTCATCCCGATGCGGGATGACGCGCTGGCGTATCTTTTGGGGCCGTGTTTTTTCTGCAATTCCGGGCCGAGTCCTGCACCCATGTTCGAGCTTACCTTTCTCGGTACGTCCGCGAGCGTGCCGTCCGCCGAGCGCAACCATCCAGGCCTGCTCGTCGCCGCGGGCAGCGCACGTGTCCTCATCGATTGCGGCGAAGGGACCCAACGCCAGTTGCTGCGCAGTGGCGCCGGCTTCCGCCGACTGGGGCGGCTGCTTCTCACCCACGCCCATTTCGATCACATGCTGGGGATTCCGGGCCTGCTTTCCACGCTGGGCCTCCAGCGAAATTCGGACGGGATGGTCGTCAATGCGGGGCCCCGGACCTTGGAGAGCGTCGTTCGAATGCTGGCGGGGCTATGGGGCGACGGGCGGGCGCCGATTCCGCTCGAGCTTGTGCCCGTGGGGGATGGCGAGGTCATCCAGGAGGATGGGTTCACCATCACCTGCTTTCCCGTGCGCCACCGCGATACGGACAGCTTCGGCTATTCCTTCGAAAGTATCGGGCGCCGGCATTTCCGGCGCGATCGCTTCGAAGCTCTCCGAATTCCGGACGGGCCGATCCGCCGTGAATTGGCGGAGGGCAGGCGCGTGATGCTTCCAGACGGCAAGACGATAGCGCCCGACGACGTGCTGGAACCAGCGGAAAGTCGCAGAAAGCTCGTCGTCGTGGGCGATGCCGAATCCACGGACGGGCTGGACGGAATCGTACGCGATGCAGATATGCTCGTGATCGAGGCGACGTTCTTGGACGCGGATGTTGAGATTGCGCGCAAATACGGCCATCTGACGGCCGCGCAAGCGGCGGAACTCGCCGCCGTCTCCGGCGTGAAGCAACTCGTCCTCACCCATATCTCGGGACGATATCCGGCTGAAGACGTCCTGGCGGAAGCAAGAGCGGTTTTCCCCGCCGCGCGCGTCGCCGCCGACCTGGACCGGATGACCGTCTGAGGCCGGAATCAGCTCATCGCGCCGCGGGCGGCCACCGGCCACAGGCACTCGACCCGGCCGGATCGCACGCCGACATACCAGTCGTATCGATCCACGGTGGGATCGCAATGGCCGGGCACGAGCATGACGCGCTCGTCGAGCCTCGGGGGTGTGGCGTGGGGTTCGACAGCGAGCTTGCCGTGTTCGTCGGAGGCTCCGACATAGGCGATGCCGTCCCGTTGCCAGAGGAGGGGCAGGCCGCTGTCCGTCGCCAGGGCCTTGAGGCCGGCATCGACGACGGCCGTGTCCGGGCTCGGCACGCTCATCACCGTGCCGAGCACGAAGAGGGCCTGGCGGAACGGCGGCGCCGGGGCGTTGCGGCCGTAATCCGCGTCCATGAAGACATAGGAGCCGACCTGCAGCTCGTTGAAGACGCCGCTCGCCGCTTCGAGCGCGAAAGTGCCGGTTCCCGCGCCGCCCACGATGGGGCAGGGGAGACCGGCCCGGCGCAGATCCTCAACCATTTGTCCCGTGAGTTCGGCGGTGCGTCCGATACTGGCGCCGCGCTCCTCGAGGCTGCGCTGGTGCTGGGCGCGCCCGTGATAGGCCTGGAGGCCCCCGAAGACGAGATGAGGGCTCGCGGCGATCCGTTGCGCGAGGGCCAGCGCCTCGGGTCCCGGCGGCAGGCCGCAGCGGGTGGAGCCGACCTCGATCTCCATCAGCACCGGCATCCTGACGCCTGCGTCGGCGGCCGCTGCCTCGATCGCCGCCACACCGAGAAGGTTGTCGGCACAGACGGCGACGCGGGCGATCCTCGAGAGAGCGGCGAGGCGCGCCAGCTTCACCGGGCTGACCACCTCGTTGCTCACGAGGATGTCGGGCACGCCGCCCCAGGCGAGGATCTCGGCCTCGCCGACTTTCTGCACGCATTGGCCCACGGCGCCGCGATCCATCTGCAACCGCGCGATCACCGGCGATTTATGGGTCTTGGCATGAGGGCGCACCCGCACGCCCGCGGCGCCAGCGAGCTTCGCCATGAGATCGAGATTGGCTTCGAGGGCATCGAGATCAAGGACGAGGGCGGGCGTGTCGATCTCGTCGATCGACATTCCCGGCTCGGCGGGCGGGCGCTGCATCATGGCACGGACGTTCCGGTTGAGCCGCCGAACGGGGGCGTCCGGCTGGATTCCACGATGTTGTCGTGGATATGGCCCACCTCACGCAAGACCCGGGTGACGCCAGCAAGCCGCGATCGCTCGCGCGCTGCCTGGCAATCGCAAACCCCTAAATGCGCTTTTGTGTCCGGATGTCGGCAAGCAGCATACCATCGCTGCTGCGTTCGATACGGCAATGAAGAAGTCGGATGCCGCCTTGGTGCGCTGCCTCGGCGAGGTGGACGGTGATTCCTTCGCCCGGATCGAGGTTGGCGAAATAGGTTATATCCCGCTGCAGGATGCCGCCTCGTGCCAGGCTGGGCGCCACGGCCCATTCCGCCCTCTCTGCAAAAGCCACGAAGCTGGTGAAGTAAAGGAAGCCCGCACCGTTGAAGTCCTGGCTTGGGCAGGGCGTGAACGCCAGGGCGGCATACGCGATGCCGGGCGTGCAACTCGAGTCGGATCGAGCGGCGATGGGGCGCGTGGCTGGGTCGAAGGGCGGAAGGCCGGAGACTTCGATGCGGGCGATCGAATGATTGGAAGACCCTGACCTGCGGTGCACGAAGACCGAGGTCATGGTCACCGAACCGATGGGGGCGCCGCCGATCGCGAGTTCGTGGCGGCTGCGCATCTGCGTGCGGGAGATCCGCGACAGCGCGCTGCGGATATGCAGGACGTCGTTCTCCCGCACGCGTTCGAAGGCCGCCTCGCAGACTTCAACCGAACGGAAGGCTGCGTAGACGGGCGCGCCGGCCGCGTCCCTGAAGTCGGGTACCGGGCGGCCGGCCATTTGCGCCAGCATAAGCCAGTGCCGGTGCCCCAGTTCCTTGAGCAGCCAGGTTTCCGACAGGCCGTTCAGGGCCAGGTGCGGCATGCCGAGGAGCACTGGGCCAAAGGCGGCCTGCGCCTCGTGTAGTTCATGGGCAAGCGGTCGATCGATCAGAAGCGGAGCGTTCATGGAAAGTGCCTTCAGACGGCCATTCGGACAGGCGTCGCACGCGTCTCGTTCGCCCGCAGCGTCGCGAGATGGTCGACCGCGAAGCCGGCGTCCCGGCCGACGCTGAGGAAGCGCCCCGACCCCCAGGTCCAGAGCCACGGCATGCCGACTACGTAGAGGCCTCGCACATTCGTCACGCCGCGCCGGTGTGCGGGATAGCCGGTCTGGTCGAGGAAGGGCAGCTCCACCCATGACCAATCCGAACGGAAGCCGGTGCTCCATACGATGCCGGTGACGCCCGCGGCTTCGAGGTCGAGGCTGTGTACGGGTTCGCCGGGTTGCCAGACGGGGCTGTAGTGCGACCCCTCCGGCGCAGGGATGGCCTTTTCGGCGATGTGACGGTCGATCAGGGCACAGATACCGTTATAGACCGTATCGGCGGCGTCGAGGTTGCGGGCAAGGTCGTCGGCGAGGGCCAGTCGCCCGTCCTCGATGCCTGTGAGACGGCCATGCAGGACCATGCCCTCGCTCGCAAAGCGGCGCAGGTCGATGTCGCGGCCGCCTCCCCGCCCGGTGAGATAATGGTTGGCGTTCCTGCGGACCTTGTCTCCGAGCGGGTGATCCTCGACCGTCATCTCGTACTGGCCGAGATCGTCGAGCCAGTCCACCGCGTCGCGCCCGCGATAGAAGCGAGGGCAGCGCGGCGCACTGCCGACGACGAGGTGCACGGAGCGGCCCGCCAGATGCAGATCCTCCGCGATCTGGCAACCGGACTGGCCGGAACCGACGACGAGGATCTTGCCCGGCGGCAACTGGGCGGGATTCCTGTAGGCGGAGGAGTGAATCTGGACGATGCCCTTGGGAATGCTGGCGGCCATCGCCGGGATATTGGGCACGTGGTAGGCGCTGACGGCCAGGATGACGGCGTCCGCGGTCACACGGCCCTCGCTCGTCTCCACGAGAAAGCCTCCTTCCTCTGGTGCCACACGCGTAACGGCGACACCTTCCCGGACCGGCGCGCCGATCCGGCGGGCGAAGGCCTCGACATAGGCGACGATCTCGTCGCGCGGCATGAAACCGTGCGGCTCGGGGCCGGCATAGGGAAAGTCCGGCAGCTGGCATTGCCAGTTCGGGGTCACCAGGCAGAAGGCATCCCATCGCTGGTTGCGCCAGGTGTGGGCGATGCGGTTCTTCTCGAAGACGACATGGTCGATGCCGTGCCGTTCGAGGTGGTGGCTCGCGGACAGGCCGGCCTGTCCGCCGCCGATCACGACGACGCTGTGATGGGTGGGAAGAGGGGCACGCATGGGCAGCTCCTTCATTCGACAAAGGTGATACAGGTGACGGTGGGGGCGGGGGTATCGGCGAAGCGGCGGGCGTGGACTTCGATGTCGTGCAACTGCCCGAGCGCCCGTGAGCAGGGCACGCCGTATCGGGCCTCCACACGGTCGCTGGCGATATTGAGGGCGGTGCGGCTGCGTTCGAGAAAGTCGGCCAGCGAATAGCAGCCACCCGGCGCGAAATAGTCCTTGATGACGAGGGAGGGGGAGTAGCAGCTCACTTCCTCGCCATCGGGCCAGCGTATGACAAAGCGCATCTCAGGCATGCTGGCGTGCTCCAAGGGTTCGATAGATGGGCAGGTGGGCGCGCGCGGTGTCGGCCCAACTGTGCCGCGAGGCGACCGCCAGGCCACGCTGGACCAGCCTTTCGCGTTGCGGAGAACGGATGGCCGCGATCATCGCGTCCGCGATCGAGCCCGTCGACATCGGATCGCACCAGACCACGTCGCCATCGGCGAGGTAGTCGGTGAAGGGTGCGATATGCGAGACGATGACCGGGATCCCACACGCCATGGCCTCGATGACGGCCAGTCCGAATCCCTCCTTGAGGGAGGGAAAAACCAGCGCCGATGAGATTCGGTAGAGGGCGGCCATGTCGGCTTGGGGTATCGGCCCCGTCAGCACCACGGAGCCGGGCAGGAGACGGGACTGGCCGAGAGCCAGCCTGAATTCGGCCTGGTAGGCGGCGTGGTCGAGAACCGAGGCGCCGCCCGCCAGCACGAGCTGGGAGCCTGGCAGCACGGCCTGCGCCTGGCTGAACGCCTGCAGGATGCGGAGTGTGTTCTTGCGTTTCTCCACCCCGCCGACGCTCAGGAAGACGGGCCCTCGTCCAAGGCCGAGGCGGCGCACCAGCCCGGGCTCCGTGCCGTCCTTCTCGGGCTGAAAGAATGCGGTATCGACACCGTTCCCGACAACGGCCGCGGCGATCCCCATGTCGCGCCCGAGCCCGCGGCGCCAATGCTCGCTGACCACGAAATGCCGGTCCGCGCCGTGGATGGAGCGGGCCTGCAGTGCTGCGATACGGGGATCTTCGAAATGGTCGACATGGTGCACGGTGCGGGCGAAGGCGGGGATCAGCCGCTCCTTGCGCAGAGTCGCGAGTGCGTTGCCGGAAATGCCGTCATGGGCGTGGAACACATCGAAACGGCGGCGGGCATGGTCGCTGAAATAGCGCTGGTAGTCGGCGATGCGCGTCTCCACCATGGCGAGGGTATCCCCCTCGAAGGAGGCGGCGGGCACGCAGGCGGTTTCGCAGCGCGCCTTCCGGAAGAAACCCGCTGTCCTGGCGTCCGGCGCATGCACCACCGCCTCATGACCGAGGGCCGTCAGGGCTTCTCCCAGTGCGAGGGCGTGCACGACTCCTCCGCGCGGATTGGTCGAGTGGGTAAGGATCGCGATGCGGAGCGGACCGGGGATGCTCATGCCGCAGCCTCCTGTCGCGACAGGCCGAGCAGTGGCTGGATCGCATGATCGCGGATGACTTCGCGGTGCCTTCCCAGCGAGATCGCAACCTCGCGGGAACCGTTGAAGGACCCGATCGCCGCTGCGCCTATGTCGCGCCGGGCGAAGCGGTCGATGACGGTTCCCGCATCGCCCGGCTTCACGGCGATCAGGTAGCCGAAGCTCGGAAAGGTGGTGAGCCAGCGCTCCATCGGCACGCCCGGCGGCATGGGGACGGCGCCGAGATCGAGGTCGATGCCTGCGCCCGAGCACTCGGCGAGCATGATCGTCGTGCCGACGATGCCGCCCTGGCTGATGTCCTTGGCCGCGCGCGCCAGGCCATCCTCGGCAAGCGATGGCAGGATCTCGATGTCCGCGCGGAGCCGGGCGGGTGGCGCATCCGTTGCCGCCTCCCAGTTCGAGAAGGGCTCGCGATAGCGCCCCCTCAGGTCGATCGCGGCAATGAGCGTATCGCCCGGCCGGGCGTCGAAGCTGGTCAGGAGCCTGCCCGCGCGTCCGAGTATGGCGACGGAGAGCTGGCCGCGATCCGTCCGCACATTGGTGTGGCCGCCGACGATCGGCACGCCATAGGCGCGGGCGGCCGCGCGCAGGCCGGCAAGCACGGGCGCCGCCCCTGCCTCGCCGTCGGCCCAGACGGCGTCCACTACGGCGATGGGGCGTCCTCCCATGGCGGCCACGTCCGAGATGTTGACCATGACCCCGCACCAGCCGGCGAACCAGGGGTCGCGTGCGACGAATTCGTTCATGAAGCCTTCGATGGCGAAGAGAAGGTGACCATTCGCCTCCTCGATGACGGCGCAATCGTCGCCGACCGGGATGGGCATGTCGGCGGAGAGGCCCAGATTGGCCGCCACGGCGGCGATGTCCCGCTTGCCGTTGATGCCGCGGTTTTCGCGAAGGGATGCCGCTAGGTCAGCGAGGTGGATCGTCATCTCCATTTCCCTTACGCGGCCTTGCGGGCGAGGGCGCGGAAGCCCTGCTCGGCATTTTCGAAGGGGCGGTAGTGGTCGAGATCCGCAGTCATGAGATGATGCCGGCGGCCGAGCAGTTCGATCTCCTCGACACTGCGCCAATGCAGCCGGCGAAAGAGCAGCACGTTCTGCTCCTGCACGCGGGCGAGGAAGCGCCGGCACCCCTTCGCATGGGCTGAGGAGACCGCGAGGCGGATGAGAGAGGCGCCAAGCGCACCGACCTTGCGATAGTCGGCGGCTACGGCAAGGCGCGACCCCCACCACACGCCGTCCGTCTCCTCATGGATGCGGACAGTGCCAACGACCCGGTCGGCTGCGACCGCCAGCATCGAGAGCGCCACGATGGGGATGGCGCGATCGTCGATGGCATCGATGTCGTGCCCGTCGAACAGGCCCTGTTCCTCGCAGAACACGGCACGCCGGAGAGCGAGGGCACCGGCGCGTTCCCAGTTTTGCGTGGCGAACTTGACTTGGAACTCGCTCGCGATGAACGGCTTGAACGGCTCGAAGATCATTTCACCTGCATCCTCTCATAGGCGGACAGAGCCGAGCAGGCCCCGCAGCGCCCGCAACCGGCCTTGATGTCGGCAGCCTTCAGGCCGGCCTTCACCAGCATGGCCGACAGGGGGCCGAGAACGGCGTGCATGAAGGCGGGCGGCGGCGTGGGGTGGCTTTCGAGCGGCGTGCCGGAAATCGGCACGAAGGGCACCACGAACGGGTAGACGCCGAGGGCCACCAGCCTCTCGCACGTCGCGAGGATTGCGTCGGGCGTGTCGCCCAGGCCGGCCAGGATGTAGGTCGACACCTGGCCCCGGCCGAAGACCGGCACGGCGGCTGCGAAGGACGACATGTATTTCTCGAGCGATACCTGCGCCTTGCCCGGCATGATGCGCTCGCGGACTTCAGGGGTGACCGCTTCCAGGTGCATGCCGAGAGCGTCGACGCCCGCCTCGCGCAGGCGCTCAAACCAGGCGTCGTCCTCCGGCGGTTCGCACTGGGCCTGTATTGCCAGGTCGACGGCGGCCTTGATCGCTCGCGCGCTGTCGGCGAGGACGGCGGCTCCACGATCCTCGCCGCGCGGAGTACCCGTCGTCATCACCATATGCCTGACGCCGTCGAGCTCGACGGCTGCCTTCGCTACCTCCGCCAGCTGTGCCGGCGTCTTGCGCGCGATGGTGCGACCGGCCGCGAGGGACTGGCCGATGGCGCAGAACTGGCAGGTCTTGGTGCGGCTCTGGTAGCGAATGCAGGTCTGCAGCACCGTCGTGGCCAGCACGTCGCGGCCGTGGAGCACCGCGATCTTGGAGTAGGGCGTGCCGTCGGCCGTGGTCATGTCGTAGAAGCGCGGGCGCAGCGGGAAGGTGACTTCGCCGACAGGCCGCCCCTCCCGACTGATGCGGCTCCGGCCGAAGGCATCGGGCCTCTCGACGAGATAGGGGCTTTCGAAGGCCGGCGCGGTATGGACGGGCACCATCACGGTCATGCCGTCGATGGTCATCGCCTTGTGGTCGGATGGACCTGCGCCGCCCCGGCGGCTCTCATGCCCGGCCTTCGGGTCAACCAGCCGCGCTCCGAAGGACTGCAACTCGTTGATCAACTGCGTCGTCGGCAGGGTTGCTGCGTTTTCCATCGGACAGGCTCCTTGGATCGGGTTGTTCGGCAAGGGGGGCGGCGAATTCGAGGGCGCTGGCGGCATGGCCGTCGAGCACGAGATGCAGGAGTTCGGGGCGCGCATAGTGGCCGACCGAGTCCATCATCCGCTTGCGCTTGAGGATCAGGCTCATGTCGAGGTCGGCCAGGAGAATGCCCTCGCCCTCGGTGAGGGGCGGCACGACATGCCGGCCCTCGGGCGAGACGATCGCCGTCATGCAGCCGCCGCGCAGGCCGCGCTGCAGGCCTTCGTCCGGCGTGATCGAGGCGATCTGGGCCTCCGTCAGCCAGCCCGTGGCGTTGACGACGAAGCAGCCGCTTTCGAGCGCGTGGTGGCGGATGGTGACTTCGATCTGCTCGGCGAAGATCGGCCCCACCAGCGAGCCGGGAAACTGCGCGATATGGATTTCCTCGTGCTGGGCCATCAGGGCATAGCGGGCGAGGGGGTTGTAGTGCTCCCAGCAGGCGAGGGCGCCGATGCGCCCGGCCGCGGTATCGACCACGGCGAGACCCGATCCGTCGCCCTGGCCCCAGATCATGCGTTCATGGAAGGTCGGCGTGATCTTGCGCCGCTTGAGGCGCAACGTGCCGTCGGCGTCGAAGACGAGCTGGGTGTTGTAGAGCGAGCCGTGGTCGCGCTCGTTGATGCCGAGGACCAAGACCACGCCGTGCTGGCGGGCGGCAGCGGCCACGGCGTCCGTGGCGGGGCTCGGAACGCTGACGGCGTGCTCGTAGAGGCGCAGATGCTCCTTGCCGGTGAGCACGGGAGGCAGGACGAACGAGAAATAGGGGTACCAGGGCACGAAGGTCTCGGGAAACACCACGAGTTCGGCACCCTTGCCGGCAGCATCCGCGACGGCGGCCAGCACCTTGGCGATCGTGCCTTCCCGGGAGGTGAGGTCCGGCGCGATCTGCACGGCGGCGGCCCTGATCGATGTCTTTGCGGTCATTCCTGATCCTCCGCTCGATTTGTCGGGCGGCGGGGCGGACCCCGCCGGCGCGGTGCCTCACAAGGTCCAGGTATCGAGGATGAAGGCGTTGTCCTTGCGGTGAAGCAGGATGAGGTCGAGAACGTCGAGCGGGCTGATCGGCTGGATGCCCGGAATGAGCGAGGGTTCGCCGTGGCCGTAGAGGGCCTGCAGGGCAAAGCGGCACGCATAAACCTTGCCGCCCTCGGCCAGGAACTTCTCGATCTGGTTGTTGAAGTTGAGATGGCCTGGAAAAGCCTCGTCCCCGAGCTTGGGAAAGCCGCGTTGGACGCCGAGCGTCACGCCCGGGCCGTAGAGGAGGACCGAGGTGTCGAAGCCCTTGCGCTTGAGGCGCGTGGCCTGCAGCAGGTTGACGAAGCCGATGGAGCCTTCGAAGGCCACGGTGTGGAAGGTCACGAGAGCCTTCTCACCCGGCTCGGCTTTCACGTCCTCGAAAAGCTTCTGCTCGTAGTCGACGAAATAGTCGCCCTTCTGATGAGCGGGCTTGGTGACGGCTGGCATGCTGAAACTCCTCTTTGGGCAGGACACGCCCCTCGGCGGTCGCTTGCTCTGCAAGGCAATCGGCGTGCCAACACTCAAGCAGTCAATTAGTCGTCAAAAAATCCAAAAATCCATTCAACATTACTGTCAACATTGATCTCATATGGTCAAAGATGGTCAATTTATATGCGGATATACGGTTCATTATGCTTCAAAATCCCGCATTGGCTCTTCCGGCTAAGATGCAGTCAATTATCTTGAAATTTATGAATGACAGGCGGTGAGGCCTTCAATATACAGTCAATTTATGAGGTGACTGGAGGTCTGCATGAAGGATTGGCGACCCGATCTGGCTCGAAGCGAGGGACCGCTCTATCTCGCGATCGCGGACGCCATCGCGCAGGACATCGCGCAGGGCGTCCTCGCGGTGGGCGCTCGCCTTCCACCCCAGCGCAAGCTCGCCGCTGTGCTGGATGTCGACTTCACCACGGTGGCCCGCGGCTATGTCGAGGCGGGCAAGCGCGGTCTGATCGAGTCGACCGTCGGCCGCGGCAGTTTCGTGCGCAGCAATGCCGCCCTGCGCGACGATGGCGATCCCCGGCGCCAGCAACTCGCCGACTTCTCGATGAACATGCCGCCCGAGCCTGATGATCCGGAACTCGTCGCCCGCATGCAGGACGGCTTCGTCAGCGTCGCGCGGGATCTTCTGCCGCTGCTGCGCTACCAGGGCTTCGGCGGAGCACCGATGGACAAGGATGCCGCGTCGGCCTGGCTCGGTCGGCGTGCCCTGGTGCCCGCCCAGGAGCGCATCTTCGTCACGCCCGGCGCACATCCCGCCCTCGTAGGCATCTTGAGCCTTCTCGCGAAAACGGGCGATACGGTGCTGTCCGAGGCGATCACCTATCCGGGCGTGCGCTCGATCACCGCCCAGCTCGGCCTCAACCTCGTCGGGCTCGAGACCGATGGCGACGGCATCCTGCCCGAGGCGCTGGAGGAAGCCGTGCGGCGCCATCATCCGAAGGCGCTCTATCTCAATCCGACCTTGCAGAACCCGACGACGGTGACCATCCCTGAACGGCGGCGTTCCGAGATCTGCGCTGTGGCGCGCCGGCACCGCTTGCAGGTCGTCGAGGACGATGCCTATGGCTTCATTCCGGCCTATGGGCCGCCGCCCCTGGCGGCGATCGCCCCGGACATCTGCTGGCACATTGCGGGCCTGGCCAAGTGCATTGGCGCGGGCCTGCGCCTGGCCTATGTCGTGGCTCCCGATGCACGGGCGGGCTGGTCTTTCGTCGCCGCCTTGCGGGCGCTTTCGGTCATGGCTTCCCCGCTGACCGCAGCCGTGGCGACGCGCTGGATCGAGGACGGCACCGCCGATACCATCCTGCGCTTCATTCGCGCCGAGGCAGCAGCCCGGGAAAAGCTGGCCTCCCAGTTCTTCGAGCCGGGCACCTATCTTTCCGATCCGCTCAGCTTCAACATCTGGCTGCCGCTCGGCAATGGCTGGACGCGATCTGCCTTCGCCAGCCATGTCCGCCGCACCGGTATCGGCGTCGTTGTCAGCGACGCCTTCACCGTGGCCGGCCCGCCGCCGGAAGCGGTGCGAGTCGGTTTGGGCGGGCCGATCAGCCGTGAACGGTTGCGCACCGGGCTCGAATTCATGGCGCATGCCCTGGAGGGTTCGCCGGAGACTGCGGCCGCCTTCTTCTGAGCAGCCGTCCGGGGGCGTCACCCCATCCAGTTCCGCGCGCCGGGACCCCTGCGGCTGGCTTCGTCCGCCGGATTGGCGAGGCGGCAGCGGTCGATCGACAGGCAGCCGCAGCCGATACATTCGGTCAGCCCGGCCCGGAGGCGCTGCAGTTCTGCGATCCGCTCGTCGACCCTCTTCGTCCACTCGCCCGAGAGCTTCCGCCAGTCCTGGCGCGAGGGGACCCGGTCCGCCGGCAGCCTGGCGAGCTGGACTCCGATCTCATCGAGGCTCAAGCCGATCTTCTGCGCAAAGACGATGAAGGCGATACGGCGTAGCGTCGAGCGGGGATAGCGGCGATGCCCCGATCCTGCCCGCTCCGAACTGATGAGGCCACGCTCCTCGTAGAAGCGGAGAGCCGACGAGGCGACACCGCTGCGCCGCGCGATTTCACTGATGGGAAGCACGACATCCATTGGCGGACTAGAGCACATGCGGCTCTTGACTTCAAGTTCACTTGAACTTGTATCCATGTGCCTTCATTGAACGAAGGAGCTTTGGTCCATGTCCGATCACAATGCCGTTGCCGGGCTGCGAGTGGCCATTACGGGAGGTACGTCAGGCCTGGGATTGGCGCTGGTCCGGCGGTTGTCCGCCGAAGGCGCGCACCTGGCCTTCATTGCGCGAACGACGGCCACGGTGGAACGGATCGCCCGCGAGTCGGGTGCCCACGGCCTCGTCGGCGATATCGCCCGCAAGGAAGACATCCATCCCCTCTGCCTGCAGATCCTCGGCATGCTCGGGGGGCTCGACGTGCTCATCAACAACGCTTCGAGCCTTGGGCCGGTCCCGCTTGCGCTGCTGGCGGATACCCAATGCGAGGAACTGGAACAGGCGCTGGCCACCAATCTCGTCGGACCCTTCCGGCTGACCAAGGCGCTTTATGGCGCTCTCGCCGCCTCGGCGCGCGAGGGGCGGGGGGCCGTCGTCGTCAACATCTCCAGCGATGCCGCCGTCAGCGCCTATGCCGGATGGGGTGCCTATGGCGCGAGCAAGGCCGCCCTGCGTCAGCTCACCGCCATATGGGCGGAAGAGGCGAAGGGCGAGAATGTGCGCTTCCTGTCCATCGATCCCGGTGACATGGACACGCCCCTGCACGCTATTGCGGTTCCGGAAGCCGATCGCGCCGCCCTGAAAGCGCCGGCGATGGCCGCCGGCGAGATCGTCGAGAGCATCCGCGATGCGCTCGCCGGGGCGTCCGCCGCAACGGCCGAGGTCCAGCCATGATCCTTGCCGACAGTCCCGGTCGCGACGGTCCGAGGCTCCTTTCGCTGGACGTCGGGGGGCAGATCCGGCATCTGCCGCGCCGCGCGCTGGGACAGCTGTTTCGCGCGGGCGACCTCGTGGTGGCCAATGACGCGGCGACGTTACCGGCGAGCCTCCACGGCAGGCATGAGGCGAGCGGCGAGGCGATCGAGATCCGACTTGCAGCCTGGATTGAGCCGGGCGACTGTCCCCATTTCCTAGCTGTTGCCTTCGGAGGGGGCGACTATCGCACCCTCACGGAGGAGAGGTCCCCGCCACCCCAAATATCGCCCGGCGACCGTCTCGTCCTGGGGCCTCTTGCAGCGGTCGTGGAACACCTGTGCGATCATCCGCGCTTGCTGGCCTTGCGCTTCGCCTCGGACCGGGCCGGCTTTTTCACCGGGCTGGCACGACATGGTCGGCCCATCCAGTATGCCCACGTCGAGCAGCCCCTGGCCCTATGGGATGTCTGGACGCCGGTTGCCGCCGATCCCATGGCCTTCGAAGCGCCCTCGGCAGGGTTCTCGCTCGGCTGGCATACCCTTGCGGCATGGCGGCAGCGCGGGGTCGGCTTTGCCACCCTCACGCATGCCGCCGGCATCTCCTCGACAGGGGATCCGGCGCTCGACCGGCGATTCCCACTGGACGAGCCGTACCGCATCTGCCGGGCAACTGCTGCAGCGGTGAACGAGACCAGGGCACGTGGCGGGCGCATCATCGCCATCGGGACCAGCGTCGTACGGGCGCTCGAAACGGCGGCGGCGCAAACGGGATATGTCGCCTGGGGAGATGGTACCGCACGCGGGCGCATCGGACCGCAGACAAGTCTGCGTGTCACCGATGCCATTCTTACCGGCGTCCACCAGCCCGGCGAAAGTCATTTCGAACTCCTGCGCGCCTTCGCCGACGACAAGGTGCTGCACCGCCTCGTCCTGATGGCCGAAGCGTGGCAATATCGCCCGCACGAGTTCGGCGACTCCATGCTGATAGAGCGGCAGGGCCGGACATAGCGCGATGGTCACGGCCCGGTCACGTCGGCCGGCCTAGATGGCCGACGTCCAGGACCGACGGGAGACCCATGATGACCGAGACAGCCGCCAAGCCGAACCGGGAGCCAGTCTGCACGGTGCTGCGCAGCAGTACCCCTTTCATCGGCAAGCAGGGCTTCTCCTATGCCCCAGCCATCTCGTCAGAGACCGTGGGCTCCCGCTCCATCCACATGCAGATCGTCACCATTCCGCCGGGTGCCCGTGCCAAGGCGCACAGGCATGAGGCGCATGAGACGGCCATCTACGTGCTGACGGGCGAGAGCGGCATGCACTATGGCGAGAAGCTCGAACATCACATGGTCGCCAGGGCCGGGGACTTCGTCTACATCCCCGCCAACATGCCGCATCTTCCCTACAATCTCAGCGACACCGAACCCTGCACGGCGGTGATCTCACGCACCGACCCAAACGAGCAGGAGAGCGTCGTCCTGATGCCGGAACTCGACCGCATCAACGCCTGAGCCAGAGGGGTCGCCCCCGCATCTATTGCGGCGGGTAGATGGTATACATGCCCGCGGGCAGGTCCTGGACCGGGCAGTTTCCGAGTTCGTAGATGAAGTCGACCTTCTTCTCCGTATCGAGATAGAAGTGGAAGTCGGCGAAGAACTGGCCGGTCTGGGTGACGTCGATATCGAGCGCCTTGTACCCCGCCAGCACGGCGTCGAAGTCCCTTTCCTCGATTTTTTCCTTGATGTGGTGAAGTCCCTCGCCCTTCTCCTCGAGAAAGCGCTTGTAGATGGTCGGTCCGTAGACCGGCTGGATGATTTCCACTTCCATGTCCCCGATCCAGGAAATGGCGATCAGGAACTTGAAGGGTTCGGTGACGGGCTCTCCGCCGACCTTGAGGTTCCTCACCGTATCGTTGGTGAAGGAGAAGACCTTCCAGGGCCCGACCTTGAGGTTCTCCACCCAGGCTTTCAGGCTTTTCTCCAGATCCCATGTGACCCAGGCAATCTGATAGATCTTGCGTGTGGCGTTGAAGGCCTTGAGCTCGTCATTCGTCATGTTTCCCATCCCCGATATTGATTTGCCTGGTTGTTGTGGCTGTCCCGCGCGTCTTCGGGCCGCGCAATACGGTGCAACATGCGCGCCGAAGACCAGCCGGCGGGATCTTAAACAGGATGGATCACGACGTGCAAAGCATAGTCGCCGCCGCACCTACAAAGCCGAGAGGATCTTCTCGATCTCCGATACGGGGTGGGAGGTCAGCTCCTTGGGGACTTCGGCCGAGATGCGGGCCGTGACCTCCTTATGAAAGGCCTTGCGCATCTCGCCGAGCACCTTCGGAGGAGCGACGACGACGAGCTTGTTGCAATGGCCGGCATGAATGCGCCTGTAGAGCGTGCCGGCGATTTCGGCGGCGAAGCGTTCCTCGGCCAGCCGGTGCCAATCGGTCTCTTCCATGGCGCTGCGCCCACTTCCCACGCCCGCCACTGCGCGCCCGGGCTGATCGGTGCCTTGTTCGGAAGTCGAGGGATTGTCCTGCTGGAAAACGTCCTCCACCTCCAGGCGCAGATGCGCGGCGCGTCCCTTGTTGCGGAGGAACAGGGCCTTCCGGCCATCGCCGACGAGAACAAGGGCGTCATGGGGGATAATGTTGTCGATCATTTCGCTAAACCACTTTCTTCAGGACCGGCGCGGCGGTGGCGGGGAACGTAGCGTACCGGTGCTTCCAACGGGGCCCGCAATGCCGCGGGCCGACCTTCCCGGGAAACGAAAGCCCGGCGGGTAAAGTTCCGGCCGGCAGGCTGCCCAACCGCGCGCAGCCGAAATGAATCTTCCGACATTTGACGTTTTGTCAGCGGCGATGGCATAATCACCAACATGCAGTGGATCGCTACGTCGCGAGACCATTTGCAATGACATGCATGACAATAAAAGCATGAAATTGGGAGGATTGGATGGCTTCGAAACTCGGAGTTTTCAGCGCTGCCGTCGCGGCCGTGGCCCTTGCCACCACGGCTCTGCCTGCGGGCGCGGGCGAATTCGACGGCGTGACAGTGAATGTCATGACGCAGACCGGCGCAATTCAGGAGCCGCTGCAGCGGCGGGCGCCTGAATTCGAGAAATTGACCGGCGCCAAGATCAATGTGATCGCGGTTCCCTTCTCCGACCTCTACCAGAAGGTCCTGACGGACTGGGCGAGCGGCACCAATTCGGTCGACGCGGCAGTGTTCGCGCCGCAGTGGATGGTGGACTATGTCGCCGGCGGGTATCTGGAAGACATTGGCGACCGGGTCGCCAAGGACAAGAACATCGAGTGGAACGACATCGCGCCGTTCTTCCGCGATTTCTCGTCGAGCTACGGCGGCAAGACCTATCTCGTGCCGCTCGATGGCGACTTCCACATGCTCTATTACCGTACCGACATCTTCGAGAAGGCTGGCCTCAAGCCGCCGACGACCTGGGACGAATATCTGGAAGATGCCAAGAAGCTGAACGGCATGGAGGTCGACGGCCAGAAGGTCTACGGCTCCTGCATCGCCAAGAAGCGCAACGCCCAGAGCTACTGGTTCGTCACCGACGTGGTCAGCTCGATGACCCAGTCGAAGGGTACGGCGCAGGGCACCTTCTTCAACACCAAGGACATGACGCCGCTCGTCGACAACGAGGCCTTCCGCAAGGCGCTGGCCTTCCTGAAGGAATCGAGCAAATACGGCCCGCCGGACGAGCTCAACATGGATGTCTCCGACACCCGCCCGCTGTTCACCTCCGGCAAATGCGCCCTGAACCTGGACTGGGGTGATGTCGGCGTGCTCGCCATCGATCCCGCCACCTCCAAGGTGATCGACAAGACCGGCGCCACCATCATGCCCGGCTCCAAGGAAGTGCTGAACGTCGACACGGGCAAGCTCGAAGCCTGCACCAAGGATAATTGCCCCAATGCCATCGACGGCGTGAACCATGCGCCCTACGCGGCCTTCGGCGGCTGGAGCGGCGGCATCAATGCCAAGGCGAGCGACAAGGTGAAGGACGCTGCCTACGCCTTCTTCTCTTATCTCAGCGCCCCGGCTCAATCCAATGTCGACGTCACCATCGGCAAGACCGGCTTCAATCCCTATCGCCTGTCGCAGCTCTCCTACAATGACAGCTGGAAGAAGGGTGGCATGAGCGAGAAGGCCGCCGGTTTCTATCTCGGCGCCATCAAGGACAGCCTCAACAGCCCCAACATGGTGCTGGACCTGCGTATCCCGCAGAACCAGAAGTACCAGCAGGTCGTGCTGGACGAGGCGATTGCCCGCTACCTGGCCGGCGAGATCGACGAGGATACCACCATCAAGACCATCGCCGATGGCTGGAAGGACCTCAACGACCAGATCGGCACCGAGGATCAGCTGAAGTTCTACAAGAACACGCTCGGCGCGAAGTAAGCGCATGGCACGGCCGTGGCGGCCTGCCGCCACGGCTTTTCGATAAGTCGCAGTGACTGGGGCGGTAGACGTGCCCGTCAGCACTTATCCTATTGTACCCGTACCGTTTCAAAGAGGCGGACGGGGACGACCGCGGTCCCAGCCGCTGAGCGTTCCCGGCCAAGTTTCGCAATATCGGGCAGCTCATGGCCGTCAACGTCTCCATCCCCGACGAAACCGACCGGCGCGAGCGTCTGTCGCAGTGGATCGACCGCCATTCCGGCCGCATCATGGTGCTCCCGGCGGTGCTCATCCTGCTGGCCTTCGCCATCTTCCCGCTGATCGCCTCGGCCTATCTGTCACTGTCTCGCTTCGCCCTGGCGGCCGGCAGCTTCAAGCTGACCTTCATCGGCTTCTACAATTACAGCCGCCTTTTTCTCGGCGTGCAGCAATATCATTTCCTTGGCACGCTCAAGGCACTGGGCCCACTCGGCTGGGTGTTGCTGGCTGTCGCCATCGCCCTGATGCTGGTCTGGCTCGTGCGTTTCGCCATGACCGGTTTCAACGTGCTGGGCCTGCTGGGCCGGCTCATCACGGCGAGCCTCATCGTCGGCGTCTGGTATGTCGTACTCGCCACGGTCTTTGCCGGATCCATACCCGGTACCCTGCTCAATACACTGCTCTACGTTATCGTCGGCGTGTTCTTCCAGTTCCTGATCGGCCTCGGCCTGGCGCTGCTCTGCGCCCAGCCCATCCGGGCCCGCAACTGGTTCCGCGTGATCTTCTTCATTCCGGTGATGGTGACGCCGGTGGGCGTGGCCTACATCTTCCGCATGCTTGCGGACATGCAGAAGGGGCCGTTCGCGCCTCTCAGCCAGATCTTCGGCGTCAGCCAGTGGTCCTGGGCGACCGAGGCATGGTCGGCCCGGCTGATGGTGATGATCGGCGACACCTGGCAGTGGACCCCCTTCATGTTCATCGTCCTGCTGGCGGCGGTGGAGAACCAGCCGCGCGACCAGCTCGAGGCTGCCCATCTCGACGGCGCGGGTCCGTGGCAGATCTTCAAGGACATCACCTGGCCTTCCATCGCGCCCGTTGCCGCGACCGTGGTGCTGATCCGCCTGATCGAGGCCTTCAAGATCATCGACATGCCGAACGTGCTCACGGCGGGCGGTCCGGGCCTCGCCACCGAATCCCTGACGCTGCATTCCTTCATCGCCTGGCGCACCCAGGACCTCGGCGGCTCAGCGGCCGTAGGCTATCTTCTTCTGTTCGTCTCGACGATCACCTGCGTCTCCTTCTTCAACTTCGTGGTGCGGCCGACCAGGAGATATCAGTGATGTCAACGGCTCCCGATACACGCCCGCTGATGCAGCGCCTTTTCGAGCGCCGGAGCCTCGAAGAGATGGCGCCGGTGCCGAAGGCACTCACCTATCTCGTCCTGCTCGGCTGGACATTCGTGGTGCTGTTCCCGCTGTACTGGGTGCTCGTCACCTCGCTCAAAGTGCAGATCCAGGTCGATGCCGGGCCCTACTACATCCCCTTCGTCGATTTCCAGCCGACGCTGGATGCCTGGAACTTCATGCTGTTCCAGAACAACACGCTCTGGCCCTATGTGAACTCGATCATCGTCGCGCTCTCCAGCACCATCCTGGCGCTGCTGATCGGTTCGGCCGCCGCCTATGCACTGGTCCGCATCCAGTTCCAGGTGAAGATCGCTGCCGTCGCCTCCTTCATCCTGCTGGTGATCGGCATCATCCTGGCTGTGACGCAATTCTCGGTGCCCTGGCAGGTGGCGACCATCGCCGCCATCGTGCTGTTCTTCCTAATCCTCGGCACTATCGGCAAGCGCTTCAAGGCAGCGCTCGGCAACAGCGATATCGAGTTCTGGATGATCTCGAACCGTATCATGCCGCCGATCGTGGCCGTGCTGCCGATCTATGTGATGTTCCAGAATCTCAAGCTGCTCGACACGCAGGTCGCGCTGATCTCCACCTATACCGCCGTCAACCTGCCCATCGTGGTCTGGCTGACGCGCGACTTCTTTGCCGGCATCCCGATCGATCTCGAGGAGAGCGCGGAGATCGACGGCGCCTCCAAGCTGCGCGTGTTCTTCACCATCGCCCTGCCGCTGGTGCGTTCGGGCCTTGCCGCCACCTTCATGCTGGTGCTGATCCTGGCCTGGAACGAATACCTCCTGGCGCTGTTCCTCTCCAACGCCAACGCGCAGACCATGCCGGTGCTGGTCTCGGCCCAGAACACGACCCGTGGCCCGCAATGGTGGTACATGTCCGTGCTGATCGTCATCATGATCGTGCCGGTCATCGTCATCGCGTCCTTCCTGCAGAAACATATCGCGCGTGGCCTGATGGTCGGCGCGGTGAAGGGGTAGGGCGATGATCGGATGCGCTGGAGAAAATGCGTTGAGCTTGGCTGGACCGCATAGAATGGAGCGTGTCGCCTGGACCTTTCCTGCCCCTTATGGGGAGGAAATAGAAGGGTGGGGCGGGCTGCTCGACGGGGAGCGCCCCATCCGATACGACCCCCATCCCTTAACCTTCCCCACAGGGGAGAAGGGAATGGCCGACGTCGTGCCAGAGATACCAATGTTTGAACCAGTCGCCGGGATACGTTGCCGATGCAAGTGACGCTGAAGAACATTCACAAGTCGTTCGGCGCCGTCGACGTCGTCAAGGGTCTCGACCTGGACGTGAAGGACGGCGAATTCCTGGTGCTCCTCGGCGCCTCCGGATCGGGCAAGACCACGGCGCTGCGCATGATCGCCGGGCTGGAGACGGTGACCTCCGGCAATGTCTATATCGGCGAGCGGGACGTCACCAACATCCTGCCGAAGTACCGCGACATTGCGATGGTGTTCCAGTCCTATGCGCTCTATCCGCACAAGACGGTGTTCGCGAACATCGCCTATCCCCTCACCGTGCGCAAACATCCCAAGGCCGAGATCGAGGCGGCGGTGAAGGACGTTGCGCGGCAGGTCCAGCTCGACCATCTGCTCGACCGCTACCCGCGCCAGCTCTCCGGTGGCCAGCGTCAGCGCGTGGCGCTTGCCCGGGCGATCATCCGCCGCCCGGCCGCCTTCCTGATGGACGAGCCGCTCTCCAATCTCGATGCCAAGCTGCGCGGGCATATGAGGGCCGAACTCAAGCACATGCAGCACGAACTCGGGATCACGACCATCTACGTGACCCATGACCAGGTGGAGGCGATGACGCTCGCCCATCGGGTGGCCCTGCTCGACAAGGGCGTGCTCCAGCAACTCGACACGCCGGCAAACATCTACAACCGTCCAGCCAATCTTTTCGTGGCCGGCTTCATCGGCTCGCCGCCGATGAATTTCCTCGAGGGCGAATTGCAGGACGGAAAGTTCTCATCGCCGGCCGGCAGCTTCGGTACCAACGGCCATGCAAGCACGGCGAAAGCCGTGGCCGGCATCCGCCCCGAGGATTGCCGTGTCACCACGCCCGATCTCGGCAAGTTCGCGGGCGAGGTCTTCGCCACCGAGCTGATCGGCGATCACTCGCTCGTGACCTGCCGCTGCGGCTCTTCCACCGTGACCGTCAAGGTCGACAAGGATTTCCAGCGCGAGATCGGCGAGCAGATCGGCATCGGTTTTGACGAGAAGGCGCTGCACCTGTTCGATGCGGCAAGCGGGGAGCGGGTGGGATAGTCCGGAGCTTCAGCACCTGATCGAGATCCCTCCTTTCCGGCGTTTGCATATCCCTGCTTGCCGGGACAAGCTCAGCAATGACAAAAAGCCGGGGTTATGCCGATTTGTGAGTCGAGCTCCTTCAGGCCAACCTCCCTGGACCCCGAGTCCTTCGCAAAGAGTGGGTCTGGAAACCCTGAAGCCAGGAGATATCGATGACCACCGTCAGACTGCTCACCGATGCCGAGGTGGAGGCCATCCCCGCCGCAAAGGCCGTGTTCGACGATATCCGGGCCACGCGCAAATCGGACTTCGTCAACAATTTCTGGCGCGGCCTCGCCAATGACCCCGCATTGCTGAAGCGGACATGGGAAGATCTGAAGGCGGTCATGGTGGGCGAGGGCGCACTCGATCCCCTGGTCCGCGAGATGATCTATATCGCGGTTTCCACTGCCAATGGCTGCCAGTACTGCGTCCATTCACATACCGCGGCCGCACGCGCCAGGGGCATGACCGATGCTCAATATGGCGAACTCCTCGCCGTGATCGGCCTTGCCGGAAAGACCAACCATCTGGTCACGGCCATGCAGATCCCCGCCGATCCGGAATTCCAGATAGGGAACTAAGCGCAAGGGGTGCAATTTGGGGACCGTTACCAGACATACCCCGCACTCCGCGCATCCAGTCAGGGGCAACCGCCGTGAACAAGGCCGACCTTGCCGAGATCTATCGCAACTACATCGCCTGCCTGAACAAGCAGGAGTGGCCCAGGCTCGGGCAATTCGTCCACGGGGACGCCATCCACAACGACCGGCAAGTCGGATTGTCGGGGTATCTTGCAATGCTGGAGCGGGATTTCGACGAGATCCCCGATCTTTATTTCGACGTCGGGATGCTGATTTCGGATCCACCTCGCATCGCGAGCCGGATACTCTTCGACTGCCGGCCGAAAGCAAGGTTCTTCGGGCTACCGGTGAACGGCAAGCGCGTCCGCTTCGCCGAGAACGTTATCTATGAATTTCGTGATGGAAAGATCGCGCAGGTGTGGTCGGTCATCGACAAGGCCGCCATCGAGGTGCAACTCCAGGGGGCGCCGGCTTGAGTTCGCCAGCTGTGCTCCTGGATGGCCGAAAGCCACCGTGGTATCCATGACGCGCTCGTGCAAGAGCCTGTGTTCATGGATTCCGGTTCTTGCGCCGGAATGACGCCTACCCGTCGTTTTCAGCGTTGAGCTCATCCGGGCGCAGGCCCTCGGCCTGGTCAATACCGGAGGCTTCCCTCAGGATCGCGTTGATGCGGTCCTGCCAGCCCGCTCCTTCAGCCTGGTAGTGCTCGATCATGTCCCGGTCCAGGCGCAGCGAGACCAATTCCTTTGCCTTGGGAATGGCGGGCTTTGCGGGCGCCGCGGCAGCCTTCGGGCCCTTGGCCTTGAAAACGGCCTCGGCCTGTTTCCAGGGATCGGCCGGCCGCCGTGTTCTGTCGTTGGTCATCGCGGGCTCCTGCTCTGCCGGATCGGGATGGGATGCTGTGCCACACCCATACGACGTTGCGTCTGCAGCGCCAAGGGCCCTCATACCGGCAGTCCCTGATCCGCCTTGACCTCCTCCATGACTGTATAGGTCCTCGTCTCGCGTACGCCCGGGACGGTCCAGAGCGCGTTGCCGAGGAAGTCGCGGTAGGCGGCCATGTCGGCCACACGCACCTTGAGGAGATAGTCGAAACCGCCGGCCACCATGTGGCATTCGGCGACGTCCGGGGTGCGACGCACGGCGTCGGCGAAGCGGTCGAATACATCGGGCGTGGTCTTGTCGAGAAGGACCTCGACGAACACGAGAAACGAGCGGTCGAGCTTGGCGGCATCGAGGCGAGCGCCGAAACCGGTGATGAAACCGTCGCGCGTGAGACGTTTGATACGCTCCGTCGTCGCGGTCGGCGAGAGACCGATGCGCTCGGCGAGCTCGACGGTTGCGAGGCGGCCGTCGGCCTGCAGGAGGCGCAGGATCTTGCGGTCGGTACGGTCGATGGCGGACGTTTCGGGCATGCGCGTATCCTGCTGTGCCGGCCTCCGGTGCGGCATGATGATATCCTGGCGTCCCACCCAAGGGTGGGTCGGTCCGGAGGCCCGCACACCAAGCCCGCAGGTATGGAGGATATCTCTATATATATCGACTAATATAGGGAATATCGCTACAATTTTGCAAAAATTGCCGTCGAAAAACTATGAATTCGGTGAGAGATTCCAGCATCTCCAAGGGAGTCACTGAAATGCCGAGCCTTCCGCAGTTCCAAGCGCCCTATGCAGCCGACGATTCCACCATTGTGGCGCAGTTGCTGGCCGATCCCGCCATCGACCAGGCGGGCCAGGCCCGCATCGACGCCACCGCCACCCGCCTTGTCGAGGCAATCCGCAAGGGCGTCGGCTCGATCGGCGGCATCGAGGACTTCCTGCGCGAGTACTCCCTTTCGACGCAGGAGGGGCTTGCGCTGATGATCCTGGCAGAGGCGCTGTTGCGCGTCCCCGACAAGGAGACGGCTGACGCCCTCATCGAGGACAAGCTTGGCCAGGGAGACTGGGCCAATCGCGAGACCAAGTCGGAGGCGAGGCTGGTGGCGGCATCGGCCTGGGCGCTTGGCGTCACCGCCCGGGTGATTCAGCCCGGCGAAACGCCGGAAGGCATCGTCGCCTCGCTCGCCAAGCGCATCGGCCTGCCGGCGGTGCGCACCGCAACCCGCCAGGCGATGAAGGTACTCGGTTCGCATTTCGTGCTGGGCCAGACCATCGGCGATGCCCTCAAGCGGGCCGCTTCAGGCGAGGGCAGGGGCTTTCGCTATTCCTTCGACATGCTGGGCGAGGGAGCGCGCACGGCGGAGGACGCCAAGCGCTATTTCAAGAGCTACAGCGATGCGATCGACGCTATCGGACGCTCTGCCGGCAAGGCGGCGCTGCCCTCTCGTCCCGGCATCTCCGTCAAGCTGTCGGCATTGCATCCGCGCTACGAGGCTCTCAGCCACGATCGCGTGATGACCGAACTGGTGCCGCTGGTGAAGGAACTCGCCCGCAAGGCCAGGGACTACGACCTCAACTTTACCATCGACGCCGAGGAGGCCGACCGGCTCGAACTCTCCCTCGATGTCATCGCCGCCGTTCTCGCGGATCCGGCCCTCGAGGGCTGGATCGGCTTCGGCCTCGCCATCCAGGCCTACCAGAAGCGCGCCTATGCCGTGATCGAATATGTCGAGGCGCTGGCAAAGGCGCTCGGCCGACGGCTCATGGTGCGCCTGGTCAAGGGCGCCTATTGGGACACCGAGGTCAAGCGCGCCCAGGAGCGGGGGCTGGAAGACTATCCGGTCTTCACCCGCAAGGCAGTGACGGACCTCAACTACATCCATTGCGCCCGCCGCATGCTGCAGGCGCGACCGCATATCTATCCGCAGTTCGCGACCCACAATGCGCTGTCCATCGCCACCATCGTCGAACTCGCCGGCGGCACCGAGGGCTATGAGTTCCAGCGCCTGCATGGCATGGGCGATCTCGCCTACAAGGCCCTGATGAAGGAGAGGCCCGGCACGTCCTGCCGCGTCTATGCGCCTGTCGGGGGCCACGCAGACCTGCTCGCCTATCTCGTGCGGCGCCTGCTCGAGAACGGCGCCAACTCGAACTTCGTTTCCGTTGCAGCCGATCCCGCCGTGCCGATCTCCAGCCTGCTGCGCCGCCCCGAGATTCAGATCGGCAACGCCAGGAAGGCACGCCATCCCCGCATTCCCATGCCGAGCCAGCTCTATGGCGAGGAGCGGGACAATTCCGACGGCGTCGAACTCGGGTCGCGCGAGGACCTCGCACGCCTGCAGGCCGACCTCGCCAAGGGCGGCCGGGTGGATGCCACGCCCCTGATCGGCGGCAAGCCCGCGGCTGGCAAGTCGCGGCCGGTGATCTCGCCCGTCGACGGCAAGACCGTGGCGGGTACCGTGACCGAAGCCGGCGAGGATCAGGCGCGGGAGGCGATGAAGGTCGCTGCGGGCGGTTTCCGCGCCTGGGATCGCACCGAGGTCACCACGCGCGCCGCCGCGCTCGATAACGCCGCCAATCTGATGGAGGCGCGCCGCGGCCAGCTTCTTTCCCTGCTGCAGGTCGAAGCCGGCAAGACCATCGACGACGCCATCGCGGAACTGCGCGAGGCGGTCGATTTCTGCCGCTACTATGCGGCACAGGCCCGCAGGCTGTTCGAGGCAGGCGAGGCGATGCCCGGCCCCACGGGTGAGGACAATCGTCTCCTCCATCGCGGCCGCGGTGTCTTCGTCTGCATCAGTCCCTGGAACTTCCCGCTCGCGATCTTCCTCGGCCAGGTCGCGGCCGCGCTTGCCGCCGGCAATGCGGTGGTCGCCAAGCCGGCGGAGCAGACCCCGCTGATCGCCTATGAGGCAGTGAGGATCCTGCACGAGGCCGGCGTGCCCGGCAGCGTCCTGCAATTCGTACCGGGCGACGGCCATATCGGCGCCACCCTGATCGGCAACGCCGCCGTGGCCGGCGTCGCCTTCACCGGTTCGACCGAGACGGCCTGGGCGATCAATCGGGCTCTTGCGGCCAAGAACGCACCGATCGTGCCGCTGATCGCGGAAACCGGGGGCATCAATGCCATGGTGGTCGACGCGACCGCGCTGCCCGAACAGGTGGCCGACGACGTGGTGCTCTCCGCTTTCCGTTCGGCTGGCCAGCGCTGCTCCGCCCTGCGCCTTCTGTGCGTGCAGGACGACGTCGCCGACAAGATCATCACCATGATCAAGGGAGCGGCCGAGGAGCTGAAGCTGGGAGACCCTCGCGACCTCTCCGTCCATGTCGGCCCGGTCATCGATGCCGAGGCCAAGGCCGGGCTTGAGGCCCACATCGCGGCCATGAGGACAGCCGCCAAGGTGCATCTCCTCACCGAGCCGCCGGCCGAGGGCAGCTATGTCGGGCCGCACATCTTCGAGATCGGCAAGGTGGAAGACCTCAAGCGCGAGGTATTCGGACCGGTGCTGCATGTGGTGCGCTGGAAGGCGGGCAAACTCGAGGCGCTGCTCGATGCTATCGCCGCGAGCGGTTACGGTCTTACGCTCGGCGTCCATACGCGCATCGACACGACAATCGAGACCGTTACCGACCGCATGCCGGCGGGCAATATCTATGTGAACCGCAACATGATCGGCGCCGTGGTCGGCACCCAGCCTTTCGGCGGCGTCGGCCTTTCGGGCACCGGCCCCAAGGCAGGCGGTCCCAATTACCTCAAGCGCTTCGCCTCCGAGCAGGTGGTGGCGGTCAACACCGCGGCCGCCGGCGGCAATGCCAGCCTGATCGCGATGGGCGAGGAGTAGGCGTCCTGGCACCGCCGGCTTCCAGCCGGCTCCCTGTGAGCGGAAGGAGCGCTCCTTTTCGCTCCGTCACTGAAAAGCCGGCTGGAAGCCGGCGGTCCCAGCGAAGTTCGCCTTTCCGGCCAGGCCTGCTATGAGGCTGCCGCAACAACCAACAGGATTCGGCATGAGCGACGTCAAGGACAGCAACGGCACAACCCTGAGCGACGGGGACTCCGTGACCCTCATCAAGGATCTCAAGGTGAAGGGAACGTCCGTTACCCTCAAGCGCGGCACGCTGGTCAAGAATATCCGCCTGACCGATGATCCCGACGAGATCGAAGGGAAGGTCGAGAAGGTCAAGGGCCTGGTCCTGCGGACGGAATTCGTGAAGAAGGCCTGATCCCAGGCGCCTTTCCTGGGGGGTCGATCATCGGTTGGTACCTTTGGTCACCCCCGCATCCAGAGCGGAAGGCGATCCCGGGGCTTCCATCCTCTCCCCTGCCATGCCAGAAATAGTCAGACATATCAGGGAGGAGAGCCGGCATGGCCAAGACGCGTTGGGGCATCATTTCGACCGCCAAGATCGGCACGGGCAAGGTGATTCCGGGCATCCAGAGGGCACCGTCCGCGGAGGTTGTCGCCATCGCATCGCGCGATCTCGCACGGGCACAGGAGGCGGCGAAGGAACTCGGCATTCCCAAGGCCTACGGTTCCTACGAGGAGATGCTGGCCGATCCGGAAATCGAGGCGGTCTACAATCCCCTGCCCAATCACCTTCATGTGCCACTGACCTTGCAGGCCGTCGCGGCCGGCAAGCACGTCCTGTGCGAAAAGCCGATCGGCCTCGATGCCGACGATGCGGCCAAGCTGCTATCCCTGCCGCAGGACCGGCTGGTGATGGAGGCCTTCATGGTGCGCTTCCACCCGCAATGGCTACGCGCCCGCGAGGCGGCCCGTTCGGGCGAACTCGGCGAGGTCCGCGCGATCCAGGCTTTCTTCTCCTATTACAACGTCGACCCAGCCAATATCCGCAACCAGCTCGACATCGGCGGCGGCGGCATCATGGATATCGGCTGCTACCCCATCGTGGCGGGCCGCTTCATCTTCGGTGCCGAGCCGCAGCGCGTCGTGGCGCTGGTCGATCGCGATCCGGATACGGGTGTCGATCGCCTCGCCTCGGCAATTCTCGATTTCGGCGGGGGGCGGCGCACCGAGTTCACCTGCTCCACCCAGCTCACGCCCTTGCAGCGGGTCGATATCGTTGGCACGAAGAAACGTTTCCAGGTCACCATTCCCTTCAACGCGCCGCAGATGGAAGCCGTGACCGTGATCACCGATGACGGCTCGAAGCTCGGCGACGTCTCGGCGGTGCCTGAGGTCATACACCCCGTCGATCAATATGCGGAGCAGGCCGAAGCCTTCTCGAAGGCCGTGCGCGGCGAGATCACGCTGCCCTATGGTCCAGCCGATGCGGTGCAGAACATGAAGATCATCGACGCGCTGTTCCGCTCGGAAAAGAGCGGGGCCTGGGAGAGGGTGTAGGCTTTCCTGGAACCGCCCGCATCCTGCCGGCCTCCTGGAAGCAATGCCTTATCCGGAAAGCATGGTGTTCGCTTGCCGACCTCCAGGCCGGCAAGGAAGTGGTGCGCCTGACCAGAAATCGTCCTGCTGCCCCGGGGCCGGCAGGATGCCGGCGGTCCCGGGGGACTACCGCCTTCTCCTATCGTACGGCACCTGCTTCCAGTTGCAGATCTTCGTGCGGACCCGGATGGGCCTGCCCCGATATGTGGAGCCGGGGGCGAACCAGCGGCAGCCATACCAGGGCGGGCGGCGGGTCGTGGTCTCGATATGGACGGAGCGATAGACGCCGGGGGTGACCCGGTGGCCGCCGACGAAGACATCGTTGCCGATATGCACCTGCGCCCGGGCCGTACCGCTGGCGACGAGCATCGCCAGCAGGAATGGCAGGATGAGGATACGAAACGGCCTGAGGGTCACTTCGGCGCGACGAGGGCGGCCTCGAGAATGTCGAGGCCCTCCTTCAGCACGCGGGGCTGGATGGTGAGGGGAGCGAGCAGGCGCACCGTCTCGCCGAAGACGCCGCAGGTGAGGATCATCAGCCCACGCTCCAGGCAATCGGCCGCCAGCGCCTTGGCGGCGTTGGGATCGGGCTCGCTGCCGCCGTGGCTGGTGACCAGTTCGAAGGCCGTCATGCCGCCGAGGCCGCGGATGTCGCCGATCGGGCGGCCTTCCTTGCGGCGCTTGATCGCCTTGAGGCGCTTGATGATCGTCTCGCCCTGCTTCAGCGATTTCTCAAGCAGGCCCTCGGTCTCGAAGGCCTCGATCACACCGAGAGCGGCGGCGCAGGCCACGGGATTGCCGGCATAGGTGCCGCCGAGGCCTCCCGGGTCGGGAGCGTCCATGATGGCGGCCTTGCCGATCACGCCGGCGAGGGGGAACCCGCCGGCCAGGCTCTTGGCAGTGGTCATCAGGTCCGGCTCCACACCGGCATGCTCCATGGCGAACCACTTGCCGGTGCGTCCGAAGCCGGTCTGGATCTCGTCGGCGATGAGGAGGATGCCGTGCTCGTCACAGAGTGCGCGCAGGCGCTTCAGGAACTCCGGCGAGGCAATGTAGAAGCCGCCTTCGCCCTGCACTGGCTCGATCACGATGGCGGCGACATTCTTCGGATCGACATCGGTCTTGAACAGCCATTTGAAGGCCTCGAAGGTGTCGTCCGCCGAGATGCCCTTGTGCTCGATCGGATAGGGCACGCGCCACACACCGCCTGGGAAGGGGCCGAACTTGCTCTTGTAGGGCACGACCTTGCCCGTCATCGCCATGGTCAGCAGCGTGCGGCCGTGGAAGGCGCCGTTGAAGACGATGACGTCGGAACGGCCGGTGGAGGCCCTGGCGACCTTGATGGCGTTTTCCACCGCCTCGGCGCCGGTGGTCACCAGCATCACCTTCTTCGGGCCGGAGATCGGCGCCATGGCGATGAGCTTCTCGGCCAGCGTGACGGCCGGCTCATAAGGCGTCACCATCAGGCAGGTGTGCGTGTATTTGTCCAACTGCTCGTAGACGCGCTTCATCACCGTGGGGTGGCGGTGGCCCGTGTTGAGCACCGCAATGCCACCCCCGAAGTCGATGAAGCGCCGCCCTTCCACATCCCAGATCTCGGAATTCTTGGCCTTGGCTGCGAAAACGGGCTGCCCCGCGCTCATGCCGCGCGAAAAGACATTGGCGCGCCGTTCCAGGAGCTCGTCCGTCTGGGTTCTATTGGCGCCGTGTGCCTTCACTGGTGCGTTCATGGTTCCTCTCCGATCCGGGCGATTCTGTCCCGATGGCCTCTTGCTATGGCGCTGGGACGATGCCGCGTCAATCGGAGAGGTTGTCTCGCAAGCCTGCGCATAGCGGCGGGTGTGTGGCCGAAAGGCGGCGGATCGGGGCTCGTCCGCGGAGAAAGACTCACTTTCCGGCAGAGCCCGACCTCGCCTGTCTGCGCATGACGAACTCTGTCTCTCTCAGCCAAAAACGGGCTTATTTGTCAGACAAATTGTTGCAGATTCGCCACTCTGTGGCAAGAAAGTGCTAACCATTCCCTTAAAAAGACCCCCATGTGGAGAAGTTTTGTAGCGCCGTTGTTTTTTCGCCACATAATTCGTTACCGGTCGTTAACTTCCCCACAGCACAACGAGCGTATGAAAACAGACACCCTCAAATTTGCCGCACGTTTCTTCGCGATCGCGATTGCGACGTCCGGCCTTGGCGGCTGCGCCCTCTTCTCCGGCTCGCGTGTGGCCAGCACGACCAATGAGCGTGAGTGCCTGGCGCGAGCGATGTATTTCGAATCCAACCGATCGAGCGACGACGGCATGCTCGCCGTCGGAACGGTCGTGATGAACCGGGTCGAATCCGGACGGTATCCGCGGTCCGTCTGCGGTGTTGTCGGCCAGCGCGTGCAGTTCGCACCCGGCGTCCTCACCAAGCAGATGGCCGATTCCGGCAAGCCGCGTGCCTTCCGCATGGCCGACGCGGTCCTCTCCGGCAAGCGTTATCCCGGCATGGCGAAGAATGTCATGTTCTTCCACACCGCCGGCTACACCTATCCCTACAGCAACATGCACTATGTCGCCGTTGCTGGCGGCAATGCCTTCTACGAGAAGCGAAGCACGCCGCGTAACGGCGCACCGGCTCCGGCACCCGTGATGGTGGCGCAGGCCGACATGCCGCCGCTTCCGTCGCCGGTCCCCGCTCCGCTTCCCAAGCAGGCTCGCATGGTCGTGGCTTCGGCCGAGACGCCCTTGCCGCCGCTCGAGCCCCGCAAATATACGCGTGGCGCTGCGGCTCGCCCCCTGGCGGCTGCGGCTTACCAGGCCGATGCCGGCCCGCAGGCGGATCCTGTCATCGATATCCTCCCGCCCTCGCGTCCTGCCCGCCTGAACGCTGCGAAGAAGGTGCGCGCGCCTGATACGGAAGTCGCGCAGAACGATATCGACGCGGGCAATGTGACCGAGCCGCTGCCGCCGGTTCGTCCATCGGTCGGTCAGGTTCACCTGGCGCCGGCACGCAATCGTCCGTCGCAGCCCCAGTTCAACTTCGAACAGGGTCCGTCGGGTGTGGCCGATGCGGCTCCCGCTCCCAAGCCCCAGCGCCCGAAGGCGGTCGTTGCCCAGGCCTCCCGCTCGGTGCCGACCGTGGCCATTCGGCCGGTCGCCGTCGAGGCCAACATGGGCGGCATGCCGGAACCCGCACCGAAGCCGCGGCCCAAGTCCCGCTCGTCGTTGGAGCCCGAGCCTCTTTTCTGAGGCGGGCGTTCTGAGAGGATATCGCCCTCCCCAGGGAGGGCGTCAAAGGGCGGATGAGGGGTCTCTCCGCCCTTTTCCTTTGGATGAGGGCTGTGCGCCTCACGCGATCATTGCATATCCCTGCGCCCTGGCTTCCCGATCCCAGGCAAGCGTGCGCTCGAAGTCGGAGAGCTCCACCGGCGCGAAACCGGCGAGGCGCAGCGTCTGGCCCAGCGGCGCGAACCAGGGCTGGCGATGGGCGGCGGAGAATGCGGACCTGAGCTTCCCGATCGTCTCCGGCGGCAGGCCCGGGGCGGCGACGAAGGAAGGAATGGGAGCAAGATCCGTGCTGCCGATAACCCGGATGCCGTCGGTGAGGTCGGGGCGGTGGGCGCGGATCAAATCATGCCAATAGGCATCGAGCGGGCCGACATCGATCTCGCCCGCCAGCACCTTGTCCAGGATGCCGCGCGCGGTGATGAGGTTGCCGTGGACCTCGCCATAGAGCGTTGGACGCTCCGGCCTGCGATAGGCGAGGAGATGGTAGCGCAAGGCATTGAAGCCCGAGTGGGAGTGCTCCACCGTCCAGCCGATGCGATGTCCGAACGTGTCCTCGATGCGCTGGAAGGGGCTGTCCTTCCGGACGATCAGGTCCGAACGGTAAAGGGGCTTGCCTTGCGACCAGGAAGCGGAAGGGATCGGCGCGGCGATGGGGATGACTTCCGATAGCTGGAAGGCGATCGGGTAACCGCACATGAAGACGCAGCCCAGATCCTCCCGCTCCCAGAGCACCTCCAACGGTTTGGGCGCGGGGTAGGGCACATAGTCAAAATCGGCGCCTGCCATGGCCAGCACGTTGCCGAGGAGCACCTTCCAGCTCTCCTCCACCTCCGGCGTGACCGAGTACATGCGGGCATTGGCGATGAAACGTGTCATGGAGGGTTTCTTGTTCTTATGCCTGGGACCTGCGCGGGGAGGGCAAGGCCTATAGGCCGCCCGGCTGGATGGCCAACCCGGTGCCGATCATGGAATCGCGGGTGATGAGCTGGGCGAGCGCCATTTCACTCCAGCCCTTGGTGCCGTCCGGCCTTTCGGGCAGCACGAGGTAGCGCAGTTCCGCGGTGGAATCCCAGACCCGGATTTCCTTGTCGGCCGGCAGCTTCAGACCGAATTCCTCCAAAACACCACGCGGATCGATCACCGCCCGCGAGCGATAGGGAGCCGACTTGTACCAGACCGGCGGCAGTCCGAGGACGGACCAGGGATAGCAGGAGCAAAGCGTGCAGACGATCAGGTTGTGGACCTCTGGCGTATTCTCCACGACCTTCATGTGTTCGCCCTGTCGCCCGGAATAGCCTAGCGAGGCGATCGCGGCCGTCGCGTCCTTGAGAAGCCAGTTGTGGAACTCCTCGTCACGCCAGGCGTGGGCGACCACATGGGCCCCGTTGCGCGGTCCCACCTTGGTCTCGTAGGTGTCGATGTAGACGTCGAGGGCCGCCGGATCGACATAGCCCTTCTCGACCAGCACGGCCTCGAGTTTCTTCACCCGCTCGGCCATCGGCGACGGCGGCGCGCCATGATGGTGTCCATCATCATGGTCATGGTCGTGATCATGCGTGCTCATGGCCGATGTGTCGCAGAGATTGTTGCGGGAGGCAATGCGTTTTGGGGGCCCATGCCGCGCAAACGGCTGCTCGGGCCCCTTGCCGTGCGGCCGGGTGCTCGCTAGATCATGAGAGGTAAAAATGACCAGGAAGCCACGATGCGTCCCCTTCTCGAGATCGTAATCTATCTCCTTCAGGCCTATGTCTTCGTCATATTGGCGGCCATCGTCCTGAACTGGCTCGTGGCCTTCAACATCGTGAACCGGCGCAATCCAGCCGTCGCCTCCATCGGCGATGTCCTCTACCGCCTGACCGAGCCCGTGCTGGCGCCGATCCGCCGTCGCCTGCCGGATTTCGGCGCGTTGGATCTGTCCCCCTTCGTGGTGATCCTGCTCATCTATTTCATCCAGCGGGTGATCGCCCTCTACATCTATCCCAACGTCTTCTGATCGTGGGGGAGGCCGTTCCCTGGCGCGTCACGCCGGACGGACTGGTCGTCGCCGTGCGCCTGACCCCGCGCGGCGGCAAGGATGCGCTCGGCGCAGTCGAAGTTCTCTCGGACGAAAGGCCGGTGCTCACGGCGCGCGTGCGCGCCGCGCCCACGGAGGGCGAGGCCAACCAGGCGCTGGTGAAACTCCTCGCGAAGACCCTGAGAGTGCCTGCCTCTCGCGTCTCGATCGCGCAGGGCGCGACTAGTCGCGTGAAGATGGTGCTCGTGGAAGGGAACGGACAGGATCTGTGCGCGGCACTCCAAGGACTGTTGCGGTAAGCCGGGGCGTCCGCGCGTCTGCCTTAGCGCGACACGTCGCCCAGGCTGGTATCCTTCTCCCATCTCGGCCTCACCAGTCCTTCCTGGGCGACGGAGGCGATCAGCCTGCCCCCCTGCCAGATCTGGCCGCGGGCGAAGCCGCGTGCACCGCCGGTGAAGGGGCTCTCCTGGGCGTAGAGCAGCCATTCGTCCATCTTGAAGGGAGCATGGAACCAGAGGGCGTGGTCGATCGAAGCGGCCTGCACGTCTATGTCGAACACGCTCTTGCCATGGGCCACGAGCGTGGTGTCGAGCAGAGTCATGTCGGATGCATAGGCGAGCACGGCTTCGTGCAGCGCGGGGTCGTCCGGCAGCTTACCCGCTGCCCGGATCCAGATATATTGCCGCGGTTCCTGCGGGATGCGGGCGACATAGCGCGTGAGATCGACCGGACGGAGTTCGATCGGCCGCTCGCGCTCCCAGTAGTCGCGGACGCTCTTCGGCATGAGCGCCAGGAAGCGCTCCTTCAGCTCGCTGTCGCTCGGCAACTGGTCGGGCTTGGGCACCTCGGGCATGGTGGACTGGTGATACCAGCCCTCCTCCTGGCGATGATAGGAGCAGGACAGCGAGAAGATCGGCTGACCGTGCTGGATGGCGATGGCGCGGCGGGTGGCGAAGCTCTTGCCGTCGCGCAGGCGGTCGACTTCGTAGATGATCGGGACGCTCGGATCGCCCGGCCGAAGAAAATAGCCATGCAGGGAATGCACCCGGCGCTCGGCGTCGACGGTGCGGGTTGCCGCCACGAGGGCCTGGCTGATCACAAGGCCGCCGAAGACCCTTTGCCATCCCACCTGCGGGCTCGTGCCGCGGTAAAGGTTATGTTCGAGTTGTTCGAGATCGAGTATCGAGAGCAGATTGGATATGGGATCGGGCATGGAACTTTCCTTGGTAGCCGCATGCCAGCCGTCCCGGCCGCCGAAAGTCAAGTGTGAGGATCAACAATGGTGAAGCAAGCCGATCTCATCATCGCGGGTGGCGGCTTTGCCGGTCTCGGCCTTGCCGTGGCGCTGAAGGTTGAACTCGGCGCCGGGTTCGACATCGCAGTCGTCGATCCCCTGCTCGGCGGTGCACCTTCGCGCGATGCCAGGGCATCCGCCATTGCCGCCGGCGCGCGCCGCTTCTTCGAGAGGCTCGGCGTCTGGGGCGAGGTGGCCGCGGAGAGCCAGCCCATCCTCGACATGGTCATCACCGATTCCAAGCTGGACGACCCGATCCGCCCGACCTTCCTCTCCTTCGGCGGCGATGTCGAGCCGGGCGAGTCCTTCGGGCACATGGTCGAGAACCGCCTCCTGCTCGATGCGCTGGCAAGGCGCGCCGAGGCGCTCGGCGTCGACTTGCGAGGCCAGGGGGCGACCGTCAGCCGATACCGGTTGGACGGCGAGGAGATCACCACGATCCTGCCGTCGGGAGACGATATCACGGCGCGTCTGCTGGTAGCCGCCGACGGTGGGCGCTCGCGCCTGCGTGAGCAGGCCGGCATCGCCATGCATGGCTGGGACTATGGCCAGTCCGGCATCGTGACGACTGTGGAGCACGAACTGGACCATGAGGGCCGCGCCGAAGAGCATTTCCTGCCCGCCGGCCCGTTCGCCATCCTGCCGCTGACCGGGCGGCGATCGTCGCTGGTGTGGACGGAAAGGACCGCGGAGGCCCAGCGCATCGTCGGCCTCGACGACGATGCCTTCCATGCCGAACTCGAGAAGCGCTTCGGCCTCAGGCTCGGAGAGTTTCGCGCGGTCGGCCCGCGTGCTGCCTTTCCACTCGCCATGCGCATCGCCCGCAGTTTCGTCGGCGAGCGCCTCGCCCTTGTGGGAGACGCGGCCCATCTCATCCATCCGATTGCCGGGCAGGGGCTCAATCTCGGCATACGCGACGCGGCCGCCTTGAGCGAATGCATCGCCGACGCGGCGGGACTCGGCCTCGATATCGGCTCGCCCGATGTGCTCGAGCGCTATCAGCGCTGGCGCCGCTTCGACACGGTGTCGATGGGCATGGCGACCGATGGTCTCAACCGCCTCTTCTCCAACGACCACGATGCCATCCGCCTGGTCCGCGATGTCGGCCTTGGCCTGGTGGAGCGCTTTCCGCTCGCCAAGCGCTTCTTCATCCGCGAGGCGACCGGACTGACCGGTACCGTGCCGCGCCTGATGCAGTAGCGCCGGAGGCGCAAGCCGCCTTGCCTTTAGATCTATCCCGGCCGCCATTTCTTCGTCAGGCGGGCTTCACGTCCGGCCGGCGCGTAGGAGCGGCAGCGAGAGGAGTAGATGCAATGCGGGGTCTTCCATCGGCTCGCGCCACGTTGCTCATTCCTCCGCCATCTGACACTCTCTGCTCCCTTTTGAAGTGAGCAGAGCATGGATCTCGAATTTGCCGGCAAGGTGTTCGCGCTGACCGGCGCATCGCGCGGTGTGTGTCTCGCCATTGCCGAGCGCCTTGCCGCAGAAGGAGCGGCCGTGGCGATCGCGGCGCGTTCGGCCCAGGAGCTTGCCGATGCGCATGGCGTGATCGAGGGACATGGCGGGCGTTGCCTCGCCTATGCCTGCGATCTCTCCGTTCCCGGCGAAGCCGCGGCCTTCGTCGCCAGCGTGGTCGAGATATTCGGACGCCTGGACGGCCTGGTCTGTAACGGCGCCATTGCTTTGAAGAGCGGCCCTGATCGGGACATGTGGCAGGCCGGGCTCGCGCTCAATGTCGGCCACGCCGTCGAGGCGATCGAGGCGGCCGCGCCGCTGATGCATGCCTCCAGCTCTATCCTTCTGGTCGCGGGCGCGGAGAGGAAGGGAGAGGCCTGGCCCTCCGCCGGCATACGCGGCGCCCTGGCCGAGACCGCGCGGCACTTCAGCGATGCGTTCGCGTCGCAGGATATCCGTGTCAACCAGGTACTGGCCGGCACCCCGGCATTCGCCGACATTGCGGCCTTCCTGCTTTCCAGTCGAGCCGCCGATGTGAGGGGCACGACGCTGCCGCCGCGTTGAGGGGAGTGTTCACGACAGGGCGACCGCTTCCTGTCCGCTGCCTTGCGATGCCCTTCGTAGGGCGATCGGCGTCACGCCGAAGGCTTCCTTGAAACGCCGGGAAAAGTTCGAGGAATGGGTGAAACCCGTCACGCCGCCGATCTCGATCATGCTCTTTGCCGTCGACGTCACCATCTGATGCGCGATCTCGAGACGAAGGCGGACATAGGCCGCGTTGGGTCGCGTATTGAGGGTATTCATGAAAACCCGCTCCAGGCCGCGGGTCGAGAGACCGCAGCGGCTGGCGATCTCTGAGATCGGCAGCGGATCGGCCATGGATTGCTCCATGATGAGCAAGGCCCGGCGTACGCGGTTGTCCGAGACCGGCGGCTTGGCCACGGGCATGTGCGGCTGGGGATCTGAGGGCGCGCGTGCCTTCTCGATCTGGAGGACGTCGAGGGCCTTCTGCTTCGTCGCAAGGCCGAGATGGCGCTCGATCAGCAAGGCGGCAAGATCCGCCGCCCCCGCGCCGCCGGAACAGGTGATCCGGTTGCCATCCACGAAGAAAAGTCGGTCGGCGATCGGTGGGTTGTCGGGGAACTCCGTGCGGAACTCGTCGAGGTGATACCAGCTCACGCAGACCTTGCGGCCGCGCATCAGCCCGGCGCGCGCAAGGATGAAGGCACCGGTGCAAACCCCAATCAGGGGGACGTTCTCATGTGCCGCCCGGCGCAGAAAGGCGAGGGCGGCGACGCCGACCGGCTCGATGTCCCGAAGCAGGCCGCCGACCACGGCGATGTGCGTGAAGCGGCGGGGATCGCCGAACGTCGCCGTCGGTGCCACCTCGATCCCGGTGCTCGAGCGGATGAGATGGCCGTTGGCGCTGAGCACATCCCAGTCGCAATGGATCTTGCCGCTCCGGTCGCCTTCGTCGCTGGCGAGGCGCAGCGTGTCCACGAAGAGGGAGAAGGCCGAGAGCGTGAAATCGTTGGCCAGAATGAAGCCGATGCGCAACGGCTTGCTGACGGTGATTTCGGCGCGAAGGGGCATATCGATCTCGGTTTCGGATCCCTGACGTCTCAGGCCGCCAGTTCCTGCTGGGAAACGGTTTCCCGCAGGAACGCAGCAAAGCGCCTGGTCGCGACGCTTGCATTGGCGGGAACCACCAGAGCGATGTCCAGCGGCGGCAATTCCGGAAAGCCCTCGGCCTCGCCGAGGCGGCGCCATTCCTTCGGGATCGAGGAAACGCCGAGGATCGAGACCGCCATCCCCGCATTCACCGCCGAGTGGATCCCCGGCATGTGGCTGGAGGTATAGGCGATGCGACACGGCCGGCCCATTGCCTCCAGGGCGGCAAGCGCATCCGGCCGGCAGCGGCAGCCTTCCGGGAACATCGCGAGCGGGAGCGGGTCGAGAAGCTCCGGCCGATGGTCGCGCGCGGCGCACCATGCGCGGGGCTCGCGCCGCAGAACCTCTCCAAGCGGACGGATCGGATCCTGCGTGATGATGGCGAGATCCACTTCGCCACGTTCGACCATCGGCTCCAGGCGAAAGGAGAGATCGCAGCGCATTTCAAGTTGCACGCGCGGGAAACGCCGCGAGAAGGCGCCGATCAGCGGCGTCACCATCATGTCGACGAAGTCGTCCGGCACGGCCAGGCGCACACGGCCCGCGGCTTCGTCGCCGCCGATGGCAGCCAGGGCTTCATCTTCCAGGCTGAGGATGCGGCGGGCATAGCCGATCAGGATCTCGCCCGCGAAAGTGGGTGTCACCCCCTTGCGCGAGCGCTCGAGCAGGCGCTTGCCGACGCGCGCCTCGAGGCGCGACACGATCACGCTGACGGCTGCCTGCGTCTTGCCGAGGGCCTCGCCCGCGGCCGTGAAGCCACCGCGATCGACGATGGCGACCAGCGTTTCCAGACTGTCGGTATCGAAATGGCGCATGGCTGCGATCCATAAGGATTTGATATCCAACTATATGATACATTCGTTTTCGATTATGAGAAGCCTCGCCTATGGTCGGGCGCTGAATTATTGCCCCCCTTTGTGTACCCATGAGCGACATTACCTCATCGAGCCGTTCCGCCGCCCTGCCAGCCGTTGATTCCGTCGGTCTCGGCGCCATGATCGCGGCCGTGCTCGCGATCTCCTGGTCGCCTATCCTGGCTCGTTTCAGCGACGTCGCGCCGGCGGCAACGGCTTTCTGGAGGCTGTTCTTCTCCTTGCCCGTACTCCTCCTGTGGGCCCGTGCCGAGACAACCAGAGCCGGCGGTGCGTCCCCCATCGCCTTGCTGCGCAGACCGGGCCTCGTCGCAGCCATCCTGGCCGGTGTCGCCTTTTCCGCCGACCTCGCCTTCTATCACGCCGCGCTGCCGCTCACTTCGGTCGCCAATGCAAGCTTCATCTCCAATCTCGCTCCTGTCGCTTCGGTCGTCGCCGGTTTCATTTTGCTCGGAGATCGCCTGCGCCTGGTGGTGATGATGGCTCTCGCGGTTGCCCTCGTCGGCGTGGCGATCACGAGCGGAGCACACCATGGCGGCTTCGCGATGGGGCGCGGCGACCTGCTCGCCACGGCCGCGGCGTTGTCCTATGCCTTCTATCTCGTTGCCCTGCGCGTGGCTCGCGGCAGTCGCCTTGCCGCCGACGTGACGCTGGTCTCCACCGTCGCCGCCACGCTGTGCCTGCTCGTCATCGCCCTGGCCGAGGGAGGGACCCTCGTGCCTCGCTCCGTTGCGGGATGGGCCGTGGTCGTCTCTCTCGGGCTGATCTGCCAGGTGCTGGGCCAGGGGCTGAGCGCAGTCGGGATCGGGCGATTGCCGGCCGGCATCGTCGCGACGATCCTGCTTTCGCATCCGATTCTCTCGGCCGTCATCGCCTATTTCGTCTTCGGCGAAGCTCTCAGCATGGACCAGTTCGTCGGCGGCGTGTTGATCCTGGGCGCGGTGATGATGACCAGAATCAATATGAAGTGATCGCCTCCAATGGCTTGAGGTCTCGACTCCCGTGCATATTGAGGATTACCTTGTGACAGGAGTGTTACGGAGAGTGACGTGACGCTCATTTAGGTGACCCATGCGTCTCATCTGCATGTTGTCGGCCCTGATGATCGTGGCCCTGCCGGCAACCATGGCTGAGGCAGCCGGTCGCAGCGCCACGACTGATCCGACCTTCGGCGACGTGAGGCTGTTCAAGCCATTCGCGGCACCCAAGAACGTGATCGTGCTCCTGTCCGACTCCGATGGCTTCAACCGTGACGAGAGCACGCTCGCCGTCGAGTTCATGCAGCGCGGGGATCTCGTCGTCGGCCTGAGCTGGCCGATCGTTCGTCACGCGGGTGGCCTCGGCCGGGCGATGAGCTGTTCCGAGCTCGCTGGCCATATCGAGAACGTCACCCTGCATGTCGAGCGTGCGCTGGATATCGAACCCTACCGGACGCCGGTGCTGGCCGGCGCCGGCCTCGGCCAGAATGCCGCGAGGGCGCTGGCACTGGAGGCGGCGGGCCACAGCATCGCGGGGGTCATCGCCCTTCACACCACCAGCATGAAGCCCGATACGGTGCCGGCCTGCACGGTCAATGCTTCGGCTTTGACCAATGCGGACGCCAGCGCGGCGACTTCGGCAAGTTTCACGGCCTTGCGTGAAATCGAGGATGGAGACGAGACTGCTGCCGAGGAGGCGGCCGAAGCGCTGGGAAGGGACGCCGGCCCGCATGGCCCCACCGATCTCGCCGACCTGCCGCTATATGTCGCCCAGCCGGCCACGCCTCCCCATCGCCTGGCCGTAGTGCTCACCGGAGACGGAGGCATGGGCCCGCTCAACCGCAATCTCGCGACCTCCCTCACCAGGCGTGGCGTCGGCGTGGTGACCGTCGATTCCCGGCGCTATTTCTGGGCCAAGCGGGATCCGGGTGATGTCGCGGTGGATCTGCGCCGGATCATCCGCCACTTCCGTGCGGCCTGGCCGGTCGATCGTGTCGCCTTGGTCGGCTACTCCTTCGGGGCGGACGCCTTGCCGCTCGTCTACAACCGCCTGCCTCCGGCCACGAAACGCATCGTGGCGGTGGTGTCGCTGCTTTCGATCGCGCCGGTGACCGACATGCGCGTCGAACTCAGCGACGACGACTATCCAAACGAGACGCCGCTGCTTCCGGAGGCCGCACGCATCGACGCGCCGAGCGTGCAGTGCATCTACGGCAAGGAAGACCGCATGGCGGCGATGGCCTGCCCGGCGCTTGCCAATGCCCGGCCGGATTTCACCATCCTGCCGGAAGCCGGTGGCCATGGCTTCGATGGGGACGCCGACCGCCTCGCCGACATCATCGTCTCTCCCTTGCTCTCGGCGCCGCCCGTTCCTCCCCGCCAGAGACCTGCGCCGTCGCAGGCGATCGCGAGGCATTAGGGCGGGCTGCATCTAGGTCGAGACGATCGTCCCGGACCGTGGATCGCTCAACTCCCGGTCTTCTGCAACGGCAGGGCCTGCTGGTGCCGGGCATCGACCATCGCCTGGAAATGCCGGAGCAGCTTGCGATAAAGATCCTCGCCGGCTGCCGCATCCTCCATGCCGATATCGATGTTGGGATTATCGTTGATCTCGATGACCAGCACGCCGGCCTTCGTCTGCTTAAGGTCGACGCCATAGAGCCCGCCGCCGATCAGGCGAGCGGCAGCAATCGCAGGATCGAGCACCTCGCGCGGCACATCCTGCACGGCCACTGCCTGAGTGCGGCCCTCGACATATTTGCCGGCCCCCTCATGCTGAATGATCTGCCAGTGGCCGGAGGACATGAAATACTTGGCCGCGAAGATCACCTCGCCGCCAAGGATGCCGATGCGCCAGTCAAACGAGGTGTAGATGAATTCCTGGACCAGGATGAGATCGGATTCCTTGAGCATCGCCGTGGCGATCTCCTGGAACTGCGGCCAGTTCTCGGCCTTCTTGACGCTGAGGCTGAAGGCTCCGTCCGGCACCTTCAGCACGACCGGATAGGCGAGGCCGGCTTCGAAAGTCGTCAACGTGCGCTTCGTCAGGAACAGGGTACGGGGCGTTGCAATGCCGTTTCCCGTGAGGAGCTCGGAGAGAAAGGCCTTGTTGGTGCAGCGTAGGATGGAATCGGGATCGTCGATCACCGGCATTCCCTCGTTCGCCGCCTTGCGGGCAAAACGGAAGGTGTGATGGCCGATAGCCGTGGTTTCGCGAATGAACAGCGCGTCGAACTGCGTGAGGCGCGGAAAATCCTTCTTCTCGATCAACTCCACGGCGATGTCCATGTCCCTGCCGATGCGCGCCATCGCCTGCAGCGTCTTGAGCTTGGAAGGCGGCATCGGATCCCTGGGGTCGTGCAGCACGGCAAGGTCCATGCGAGGGCCGCTCGATGCCGGGGCCGCCCTCCAGGGCCTTCGCGAGAATTTGCCGAGTGCGTCGAGGAAGACCTTGTCGCGGCTGACGTCGACATCGCGCGGATCGAGGGGATGGAGGTTGGCGATCCTCCAGCCATCGCCTCCGCCGATGCGTTCGAGATCTATGGCGAGCAGGGGGCAGCGGAACAGCTCGAAGCTGCGCGCTGCCATTTCTGCCAGTTCCCGATCTTCGGCATGGCCGAAGAAGACCTGTACGCGCATGGCATCCACCGAACGCGGCACCGACGGCAATGGGCCGAGGCAGCGGTTGAGCCCGGCCAGCTTGAGGGCCTGCACGCCTTTCTGCTGGAGATCTGTAATGGTCTCGACGCTCGGCGTCACCCGGTCTCCGCGCGCCTCCGCCAGGAGTGAGACGTAATAGCCGATGCTGAGATAGGCGTAGCTTCGGCAGAGATTGATCACCCGATGCGAGCGATGCAGGGGGGTGCGGCCTTCGGCAATGAATTCCTGTGCCGTCAGGACACGGGCTTCGGGCGCGGACCAGCGGAAGTCGCTGCGCTTTTCGACGATGATCAGTTGAGATGACATGGCTTGCTTTCGGATTGGGCGCTGACTTCGTCATCTGAAATCATGCGCTGGTAACGGATGGCCTCGGCTCCGTCCTCGTAGTAGGCGGAGACGCGCTTGAAGGGCTTGAAGCCGAGGCGAACGAACAGACGCTGGGCTGCGAGGTTGTCGAAGCGGGTCTCCAGACGGAGCAGGCAGGCGCCGGCCCTGGCCGCAGCCCTGATGGCGGCATCCATGAGCAGCGCGGCAACGCCCTGCCGGCGCGCTTCTGGCGTGACCGCGATCGAGTAGAGGCGCGCAATGGCGCTGCGCCGGTTGAGGAGCATGACGGTACAGCCGACGATGCTTTCACCGTCGGCCGCCAGGGTCACCGCCGCCGAGGGACTTTTCAGAAGATCGCGCCAGCTGCGCCGGGAGATGCGGTCACCGGGAAAGATGGAGAACTCGAGATCGACCAGGGCGTCGAGATCGTCGGCCTGGGCTTTGCGAAGTCGGATCGTGGCCATGAGCTTGGGGGAAATGCGCTCTTGAGAACGGTCCGAAAATAGGCTGCCCGGCAACCGCCGACAAATAAGGAAAGTGTAAGGAGAATGGCCGCCCTACAGGCGGCGATCCCGGATTAAGCCATTGAGGAATAATACTTTTCGGATCACCGCTCTTTTCGGCGGGCTCCGTCAGATGCGGGTCAAATCATTGACGATGGGTCTGATTGATGTGCCTTTGCGCGCAAGCGCTGCCTTCCGCTGCCGGCGTTTTCCTCGCATGGCTCTATCGCAGGATGATCCGTCCCTCCACGCCCGTGGAGATCGCACCTTTCTGGCGCACATAGACCATCACTTCGTTGGCGAGCAGCTTGCCGTCGGTCGCACCGATGAGCACGCGGCCCTTGGCCAACGCGGTATAGCCGTCGCCGCCGGCCAGCATGAAATTGTTGGACGCGAGCTTGTAGCGCCTGTCCGGATCGAGCGGTTGCCCGTCGATGCTGACCGAGAGGATGCGCGAACCCACCGGCGCCTTGCGGTCAACGGTGACGACCATGCCGGAGACCTGCGGGAAACGGCCGGCATAGTTTTCCAGCTGCGAGACGCCGTTCTCCAGGGCCGCCCTGATGTCGGAGCCCTTGATGTCGACCAGCACGGTTGTATTGCCGAAGGGAAGCTCCGAGAGGATGTCGCGGCGGGTCAGCTTTGCACCTGCCGGATAGACTTTGTTGGCCCGGATGCCGCCGCCGTTGGTGAGCGCGCAGTCGGCGTTCGTACGGGCCCGGATCGCATCGGCGATGAGGTCACCCATGGCGGTTTCCTGCGAGCGGACGCTGGCGGTGCGGCTGTCGAGCTCGACCGACGTGGTGCCGATCTCGACGTTGAGTTCCTGGTTGAGGTCCGCCTCGAGCTTGTCGACGACCGCCTGCACCTCGGGATCGGGCGTCACCGTCATGCTGTCATGCACACGGAAGCTCGGCAGCCAGCTCACCTTGCGCGCATCGCCCTCGCCGCTGACTTTCACCGTGAAGTCGATGGCCGTGACGAAATTGCCTTCCTCGTTGGATTCGACCATCACTGTGCGGCCGTCATACCCGATGGCAAGATCATGGTCGTGGCCGGAAAGCAGCACGTCGACGAGGCGCGAGCGCACGATCTCATTGTCCATCTCGCGATCGGTATGGGCGACGCAGACGACGAAGTCGGCTCCCGCCTTGCGCAGGGCCGCCGTTTCGGCGCGCAGGGTTTCCATCTCCGGCTTGAACACCAGGTTCCCGCTTTGAGACATCTGCGGCGTGGCCGCGAGCGCCAGGCTGGTGACGCCGACCCTGATGCCGCCGAGTTCCACGATCGTATGATCCTGCATGCCCGGGATGGATGTGCCGTCGGCCTGGCGCATATTTGCTGCGAAGAAGGGAAAATTCGCCTCCTTCATGCGCTGGAAGTAGACATCGGTGCCGAAATCGAACTCGTGGTTGCCGGGTACGAAGATATCCGGCCGGATCATGTTGGTCAGGGTGACGATGTGCTCGCCCTGGTCGAACCCGGACATCAGCGACGGCGAGAAGCAATCCCCCGCATGACAGAACAGCATGGGGACGCCTCTTGCCCGCTCGGCCTTGACCACTGCCGCCAGCTTCGGAAACCCGCCGCGCCCGTTGCTGTCGCCGGCCTTGTAGATGTCGTTGACGAGCAGGAGCGAAAAGGTGGTGCCGGCCGGCGCTGCCCGCGCGGTGTCCTCGCCGCCGGCCAGCATGGTGACGGAAAAACCGGCGGCAAGGCCGAGTCCGAGGGTCTGGCGGCGGGAGATCTTCGACATGGCGTTTCCTGCGGGCGGAATGGGTCGGCCACCAAGCTTCCACAGGCGTGTGACGGCGGCAAGTCGGTTGAAGGTCTTCCCCGGGGTTGCAGGCCTGTTGCCTGCGGTCCGGCTTGCCTGGGCTGGCTCTTCATCCATCGCGAGGTAGCCGGTACGCCTCGCGGGAAAAGAAAATGGCGGTCGAAACCGCCATTTCATCTCACTTCTTGAGCCGATCCAGAATTGCTCGCGCCACTGGTTCGTAATTGCCGTCGAAATGGTGCCCGCCGGGCCGCTCGATGATCTGGGCCTTCTTCATTTCGGGGAAGACGCAGGCGGTGTCGTTGTCCGGAACTTCCTCGGCGCCGTAGAAGCACATCGTCTTCTCGAAGGGGAGGCCGGGCAGGAAGGGCTTGAGGTCGACATCGGAGGAGGAGGCCACGCCGAGCCAGCCGGAGACCGAGATCTCGAAATCGGCGGTAGGCTCCAGCCCCAGCATGGCGAGCAGATTGATCTTCTTCTGCACCTGTTGCGGCAGCTTCTGCCAGGTGAAGGGGATCACGTCGGCGCCGAGCGAATAGCCGATCACCGCGATGCGCTTGGCGCCCCACAGCTTGGTATAGTAGCCGATGATGCGCGTCAGGTCCGAGGCGATGACGTCCGGTTCCTTGGTGCTCCAGAAATAGCGAAGCGAGTCGACGCCGACGACCGCGACGCCCTCCTTCTGCAGGATCTCACCGATGGTCTTGTCGATATCGCGCCAGCCTCCATCACCGGAGATGAAGATGGCGAGGCCGACGGGCGGTCCTTCCGTCGGAAGTTCCACCAAGGGCAGGTCGCCCAGCTCCTGGTTGGGGGGAGCGCCCATTTCGACGGCTGCCTTTATGGCGGCATCGGCAACGGCGTCGTCACCCCCGGCGGCAACCACCGACGATGCCCCCTTGGTGCCGTCGATGAAGGCCTGCTGGGTTGCATCGGGCGACGTCGGGGTAACCAGCGTCCAGCGGCCGGGCATCTCCTTCAGGGGCTTGTACTTCCAGTTGCCATCGGTCGCCTTGTCCACCGGCGCGCCCTCGCACATGCGCAGCTTGGAAGCCATCTCGTCGCTGAAGTCGGTCGAGACGGCTCCCGCGGCGGTATTCTCAGGCGCCTGGGCCAGGTTGATATAGGCGTAGGTGCCCCCGAGCTTGCCGAGGCCCACCACCACCGGCCAGCGCCAGGTCTGCATGCCCAACTGGCGCTGCGCTTCGCGGGAGGAATCCTCGATGTCGCCGAACGCATAGTGGCAATCTTCCTCGTCGCCCTTGGCAAGGCCGTCGATGAAGGCCTGGGAGTCGATCAGCATCACCGCGCTGCCCTGGTCGACGAGTTTCTCTGCAAAGGCGTTGTAGGCCGGCGAGAACCCATCCTTGTCGGAGAGCAGGGCGATGAACTTCGTAGGTTCGTCCTGGGGAGCGAGAACCGTGACCTTGCCGAGGATCTCTTCCTGAACCTGTATCTGGCGCGGCGCCGCGAGGGCAGTGGTCGTACAAGCCAGCATGGCAACGCAGAACAAGGCGATGCGCCGCATCAAGTAGTCTCCTCAGACAAAGCTCGTCTCGGGCTTGACGAAATCAAGCCGGTAACATCCATGAGAATTTGCGGTAGGGCCAATCCACCCGGGAATGCAAGATATTTTGGCCGCCATTCAGGCTTGAATTTGTCCTTGTAGGACCGAAGCCCTTCGAAATTATAAAAGCGATCGCCCCGACGATAGACGAAAGCTCCGATCCTGCTCCACAGCGAGGCCAGTCGATGGCGGGGGAGGCCGGAAAGCGGTGCCATGCCGAGGTTGAACCACTGGTAGCCCTCGCTCTTGGCCTGCGCGAGCAGGCCGATGAAGAGCAGGTCCATCATGCCCGCCGGCCCATCCGGCAGATAACGCATGAGGTCGACCGTGTATTCCTTCTTCCCGGCGCCCCGCCAGATATTGGCGAAGGCGACGATGCGCCCGTTCTGGCGGATCACGGCCTGGTCATAACGCTTGACGTAGTCGGGTGACCAGAAGCCGAGCGAAAAGCCTTTTTCGTTCTTGCCCTTCTCGTCCAGCCAGGCGTCGGAGACGGCCTCGAGTTCTCCGAGCATGCCTTCGACCTTTTCGGCGGGCACGATCTCGAAGGTGGCGCCGGAGCGTTCCGCCTTGGCCTTGGCCTGGCGCAGGCGCCGACCCTCGCCGCCTTCCAGGGTGAACTTGCCGAGATCGACCCAGGCCTCCTCGCCGAGCTTGGCCAGGGAGAAGCCGGCGTCGAGATAGGCAGGCAGGTGGCCGGTGGTGATCTGGTAGAAGACAGGCATGCCGCCGTTGCGGTCTACCAGTTCCTTGAAGCGCCAGACCATGCCGTCGATCTCTTCCTCGGGCGCCACCGGATCGCTCATGGCGATCCAGCTGCGACCCTGCACGCCGTACATCGTGAACCCCTTGCCGCTGGCGGAAAGCAGGAAGCGCTTGTCGCCCAGCATCGCGAGGTGGGCGTCCGACCGGGTGCTGGTCTCGATCAGTGGCGCGATCGTCTCCAGTTCCTCGCGCGTGGCGGGATCGAAGGCGGCGCGGGTGCGGTGCATGATGATGTAGGCCGCTATGCCGAAGGCGACGACCACGGTCGCCAGCGCGGCGCGCAGGAAGCGTGGGGCATCGGCATTGTAGGCGAAGTCCCACCAAAGCCTGTGCTGGTAGTCGACGTTGGAATAGACGAAGAAGCCCAGCCAGATGGTGGCACCCACCGCGACGACGCAGGCGATGATCCACTCGAAGGAGGGGCGCACCGAAAAGAGTTCCGCCTGGCGGTAGAACTCATCCTTGTAGAGCACGAGCAGGCCGGCGACGATCGAGCAGATGGTCGCCTCCTCGATGTCGAGGCCCTTGAAGAGGGCGCAGACGGCGCCGGCCAGGAGCAGCAGCACCGCCATACGCTGCGCATTCGCCATGCGGCGCACCAGGCCGTAGGAGATGATGAGCAGCACCATTCCCGCAATGCTGCCGGCAAGCTGCGAGAGTTCGACGAAGGGCAGGGGAATGATCGTGCGCAGGATGGCGACGCGATAATGTTCTTCCGGCGTGGCGCTCGAGAACAGCAGCACGACACCGCCGAGGAACACTGCGATACCGGCCACGCGCGGAGCGATGGGCCGTGCGAAGGAGCGCAGCGCCTTGGCGAACTGGCCGACCGCCTGCTGGCGCTGGCGCACTTCGTACGCGCCGAACAGCAGGCAGGCGATGGCGAAGGGGACGATGTAGTAGACCAGCCGGAAGAGGATCAGCGAGGCGGCCATGTCTCCCAGCGGAATCTGGGGCTGGGCGAGGATCAGGGTTGCCTCGAAGATACCGACGCCGCCGGGGATATGGCTGATCACGCCGAGCACCGTCGCGATGGCGAAGACTGCGAGGAAGCTGATGAAACCGGCATCCGGTCCTGCGGGCAGGATCAGCCAGAGCGCCGTCGCTGCCGCGACGGTGTCGAGCAGCCCGACGACGATCGCGCCGAGCGTGGCCTGCGGCCCCGGCAGCGGCATGGTGAGTTCGCCAACCGTCAGGGTGCGCTGGCGGATGGCGGAAACGGTCACCCAAGTGGCGACGCCTCCGAGAACGGTGAGCCCGATAAGGAAGTTGAGATTGGGCGAAAGCCCGTCTATCGGCGCCAGCGCGCCCGGCCGGAACAGCAGGCAGATCGCCGCCACCGTCGCGATGCCGAGCCAGAAGGTCAGCGTGGTAAGGGCCCCGACGGCAAGGATCTGGCCGGGCTTGAGGCCGTAGCCCTGGTACATGCGCCAGCGCACGGCACCGCCGGTCAGGACGCCGAAGCCAAGTGTGAAGGTAAAGGTCTGGCCGACAAAGGACGTGAAGGCGACGGCTGGCAGCGGCACCAGCCTGGCCCCGACATGGCGCAGTGCCAGGATGTCATAGCCGATCAGCGCGCAATAGGAGAGGGCGGTGGCCACCAGCGCAAGAGCCACCTGATGCCAGACGATACGCGACAGTGCGTCGGCCACTTCCTGCCACGTCAGGTCCTCCAGCGTATCGTAGAGGACGATCGCGGCGATGACGAAGAGGGCGAGGCCGACCAGCAGGCCGGCTCTGCTCCAGTCGAGGCGCTTGAACCAGGGCTGGCGGACGGCCGCGTCCTCGTGTGTCTCCGTTCCCACAGCAACGGGCGAGGGGCCGGGATCATCGTCGCGCGTCACGGCGCGATCGAGCGATCCCACTGCTTCAACCATGTCCAGCCCCGTCTTCTGAAAGCGACCATTCCATCGGATCCGCCGCGTGCCGTCTCGTCACTGCGCCCTGAACTGGATAGCGACCGACTGAAAAGGGCACATGCCATCGGGAGAGCACTAACAAGGCGCCCCCGGCGATTCAAGATTGGCGGTCAGTTATCACGCGCAATGTTCATGCTGGCCGAACGTGGCATTCCCGCGGCGACGATGTGAATTGTATGTAACAATTCCCGGTGTTTTCGGGTGCGAGGCCGAGTTGCGCGACTTCCATCGAAGTCGAGAGAACCTCGACCTCCGGGCTGCACCCGCCGTCCCGCCCGGGCTAGAGTCCCGTCATGGCTTCGGCCGGGATGATGGCGCCTCGGTGCGTGATCACCCGGGCAGCGAGACGGTGGCCTGCGAGAGCCGACGTCTCCTCGGAACTTCCGCGATGGCGCGCGGCGAGATAGCCGGCGTTGAAGCTGTCTCCTGCTGCGGTGGTGTCGAGAGGCGTGACCTTTTCCGGCACCGGTATGTGAGTTTGCGCGGTACCGCTGCGAATATGGGCACCATTGGTGCCATCCTTCACCACGATCTCGCGAATGCCGTACCGGGCTAGCCGCGCCAGTGTCTCCTGCGGCCGGGCGTCGCCCCAGAGCGCCTGCTCGTCGTCGAAGGTGGGCAGCATGACGTCGACCAGAGGCAGGAAGCGCGAGAAGGTCCGGCGTGCCCGCTCGGTGCTCCCACCCCAGCCGCGAGGACGGAAATTGCCGTCGAAGGCGATGGTGGCTCCCAGGCGCTTGGCAGCCTTCAATACCTGCTCGAACCGGTCGAGGCCGGCGGGTGTGTAGAGGGAGAGAGTTATGCCGGAGAAATAGACGACCCCGGCCTTCTCGATCCGGCTGACGAGATCCGCGCTCTCGGCGAGTTCGAACAGGCTGCGTGCCGGCGCGCTGTCCCGCCAGTAGAAGAAGCGCCTTTCCCCCTTGTCGTCCGTCTCGATGGCATAGAGGCCCGGTACACGGCCTGCGAGGCGTGGCACGCCCGTCATGGCGATGCGCTCGCTGGCGGCGAGATCGCAGATGCCCTGCGAATAGGGATCGTCTCCCAGCGCGGTGGCGTAGGCGACGTCGAGGCCCAGGCGCGAGGCATAGACGCAGGTGTTGAAGGTGTCGCCGCCATAACCGAGCGTCATGACATTGCCGCCATGGCGCGAAAGTTCCACCATGCATTCGCCGATGGCGATCAGGTCGGTCATGGTGTCTGTCCTGGCTGGTTCCGGTTCGGGATATGGCGCCGAGCGAGGCCGGCGCTGCGTGCGGCGTTCATTTCGATGGTGCGGACGTCACACGCTGCTCCCCGGATTGGCACTGAGGAATTCGCCCATACGCGCCAGAGCCCGCCGGATGTTCTCCGCGGAGTTGGCATAGGAGAGGCGGATGTAGCCCTCGCCATGGACGCCGAAATCCGGGCCGCCGATCGTGGCGACGCCTGCCTGCTCGAGCAGGGCGGAAGCGAGCGGCTTTGCCTTCCAGCCGGTCTTGCTGATGTTGGGAAAGGCGTAAAACGCGCCCTTCGGCGTGACGGAGGAGACGCCGGGCAGCGTGTTCAGGCCGTCGACCACGATCTTCCGCCGCCGGTCGAACTCGGCGACCATGGCATGCACCTCGTCCTGGGGGCCGGTAAGGGCGGCTAGCCCGGCCCACTGGGCGCTTGCATTCACGCAGGAATAGGAATTGACGGCAAGCTTTCGTGCTGCGTCGCCCCAAGGCTTGGGCCAGATCGCGAAGCCCATGCGCCAGCCCGTCATGGCATAGGTCTTCGACCAGCCGTCGAGCAGGATCAGTCGATCACGGATGGAAGGATAGGTCAGGAGCGATACGTGCTCCAGCCCATCATAGCTCATCTGGCTGTAGATCTCGTCCGACAGGATGGCGACGTCAGGATGGTCGGCCAGTCCCTTCACAAGCGCATCGATCTCAGCCTTTGGAGTAACGCCGCCGGTGGGATTGGCGGGCGAGTTGAGGATGAGGAGGCGCGTGCGCGGAGTTATCAGGGAGAGTGTTTCCGCGGCCGAGAAAGCGAAGCCGTTCTCCTCGCGGATCGGCACCGGCACGGGCGTGGCGCCCGTGAATTCGATCATCGAGCGGTAGATCGGGAAGCCGGGATCCGGGTACAGGATCTCGGCGCCGGGCTCGCCGAACATCAGGATCGCCATGAACATGGTGACCTTGCCGCCCGGTACCACGATCACCTCGTCCGGGGAGACGGCAACGCCTGTGCGCCGCTCGACATCGGCGGCGACCGCTTCTCGCAGCGGCAGGATGCCGGTGGCCGGCGTATAGCCGTGATGGCCGTCGCGCAGGGCCTTCACCGCGGCTTCGACGATGTGGGCCGGGGTGGGGAAGTCCGGCTGGCCGATGCCCAGATTGATGATGTCCTTGCCCTGCCGGGCGAGGTCGGTGGCTCTCGCAAGCACCGCGAAGGCGTTCTCCTCACCGATGCGGGAGAAGGCAGAAACCAGATGTGGCGGCATTTAGGGCGTTCCGTGGGGGGAGGAAGTCTTCTATGTGAACGCAGGCTACAACGAGAATCACAGCGGTGGGAACCGCTTTTCGGCGCTCGCCTGCTTTGATCGTTGCGAATGGTCTGACAAAAGTGCTAGATCGTCACTTGCGCAAGAAGGCGGCGGCCTGATGCACAGGTCCGGCATGATATTAGGGAGTCTCACGATGGCTGACAGCACTGGTAAACCCCGGAAATTGCGGTCTCAGGCCTGGTACAACAATCCGGAAAATCCAGGCATGACGGCGCTCTACATCGAGCGCCAGCTCAATTTCGGCCTCACGCGCAAGGAACTCCAATCTGGCAAGCCCATCATCGGCATTGCGCAGACCGGCTCCGACCTTTCCCCCTGCAACCGCCATCATCTCGTGCTGGCCGAGCGCATTCGCGAGGGCATTCGCGAGGCTGGCGGCATCGCTTTCGAGTTCCCTGTCCATCCGATCCAGGAAACCGGCAAGCGCCCCGGCGCGGCGCTTGACCGCAACCTCGCCTATCTCGGGCTGGTCGAGCTGCTCTATGGCTATCCCATCGACGGCGTGGTGCTCACCATCGGCTGCGACAAGACCACGCCGGCCTGCCTGATGGCGGCCGCCACCGTGAACATTCCCGCCATCGCTCTGTCCGTCGGCCCGATGCTCAACGGCTGGTGGCATGGCGAGCGCACGGGCTCGGGCACCATCGTCTGGAAGGCCCGCGAGATGCTGGCCACCGGCGAGATCGACTACGAGGGCTTCATGGAGATGGTGGCTTCCTCGGCCCCGTCGACCGGCTACTGCAACACGATGGGCACGGCCACCACCATGAACTCCCTGGCCGAGGCGCTGGGCATGCAGCTTCCCGGTTCCGCGGCGATTCCCGCGCCCTACCGCGAGCGCCAGCAGATGGCCTACGAGACCGGCAAGCGCATCGTCGACATGGTGCACGAGGACCTGAAGCCCTCCGACATCATGACGCGCGAAGCCTTCGAGAACGTCATCGTCGTTAATTCGGCCATCGGCGGTTCGACCAATGCACCCATTCACATCAACGCCATCGCCCGCCATATCGGCGTCGAGCTCGACATCCGCGACTGGCAGTCCGTCGGGCACAAGGTGCCGCTCCTGGTGAATCTGCAGCCTGCCGGCAAATATCTCGGCGAGGACTACCAGCATGCCGGCGGCGTACCCGCCGTTGTCAACGAGTTGATGAAGCACAAGCTCATCCACGAGAATGCGCTCACGGTGAACGGCAAGTCGATCGGCGAGAACTGCAAGGACTCGAAGATTGAGCTGCCGGACGTGATTCGAACCTTCGATACGGCGCTCGTGCAGGATGCGGGCTTCATCGTGCTTTCGGGCAACCTGTTCGACTCGGCCATCATGAAGACGAGCGTGATCTCCAAGGAGTTCCACGATCGCTATCTGTCCGACCCCAAGAACCCCGGCGCATTCGAAGGACGCGCGATCGTGTTCGAGGGGCCGGAGGACTATCACCATCGCATCGACGATCCCTCGCTCAACATCGACGAGCACTGCATGCTGTTCATCCGCGGCACCGGGCCGATCGGCTATCCCGGAGCGGCCGAGGTCGTGAACATGCAGCCCCCGGCGGCGTTGATCAAACGCGGCATCACCTCCTTGCCCTGCATCGGTGACGGCCGGCAGTCCGGCACTTCCGGCTCGCCTTCCATCCTCAATGCCTCGCCGGAAGCGGCGGCCGGCGGCGGGCTCGCGATCCTCAAGATGGGGGACCGCGTGCGCATCGACCTCAACAAGGGCGAAGCCAACATCCTTATTTCCGACGGGGAACTGGCGCAGCGCCGGGCTGACCTTGCGGCGGCGGGCGGCTTCCACTATGCCCCGAGCCAGACCCCGTGGCAGGAAATTCAGCGCGCCATGGTGGATCAGCTCGGAGACGGTATGGTGCTCAAGCCCGCAGTCAAGTATCAGAAGGTCGCCCAGACCTATGGTGTGCCGCGCGACAACCACTAAGTTCGCGCTCCGACATGATTTTGTCGGGATGCTCACGTAGGCCGGGGTGGAGCGGTGTAGCGCTCCTCCGCGACCTGCCAGGAAATTCGACATGACGACCAGACGTTTCGCTGCCTCCCTTGCCGCCGGATTATTGCTGGCAGGCGTTGCGACCGGCAGCGCGAACGCCGGCTTGTTCGATTTCCTGTTCGGGCCGCGCCAGCGTCCCCAGCCCGTCGCGCCGCCGGTGGCGCCGCAGCCGCAGGGCCAGCCCCGACCCAAGGCGGCGCCAGCACCCGCGGTGACGGCGTCGCGTACGCGCGGCTACTGCGTGCGTACCTGCGACGGCTACTATTTCGCTACGGGCTTCGTCCGCAACCAGCATGATCAGGACATGCAGTCCTCGATGTGCGAAGCGTCCTGCACCGGCGGCCAGATGGTGCTCTACACGGCCACGGTGAACAATTCGGACAGCAACGGCAACACCAAACCCGCGATCGAGTCCGCCGTGGATTCCGGTGGCAATCTCTACACGGCACTGCCGAGCGCCTATGCCTTCCGCAACGGCGAGAACCCTTCCTGCAGCTGCCAGTCCACCGCGCGCGGCCTGCCCCAGATTCCGATCTCCGTCGATCCCACGCTCCGCAATGGCGACATCGTGGTCATGCCCGACGGGCTGAAGGTCTTCCGCGGCTCGAACGACGTGCCGCACCAGGACAGTGACTTCACCTCCGTCGCATCGTCCAAGGCGCTACCCAGCGTGGTGCGCCAGGAAGTGCTTTCACTTGAACAGCGCATCGCTCCGCAATAATCCTGCCACGGGACTTTCTGCTTTCTGACAGGAATCGAGTGATGGATCTTTCGACCTGGAACGGGGTGCCGCGCCCCGAACGCGTTGTTCTCGAAGGTCGCTATGCCCGCCTTGAACCGCTCGACCCGGAGAAGCACGGGGCAGAACTTCTCCATTCGGCCCAGGAGCCGGGCTCGGACTCTCGCTTCCGCTATCTCTTCGAAGGCGTGCCCGCCGATGCCGTCGAGTTCTCGGCGTGGCTCGCCAAGGCCGCGGCCGGGCAGGATCCCATGTTCTTTGCGGTGATCGACAAGGCCGCCGGCCGGGCCGAAGGCCGCCAGGCTCTGATGCGCATCGATCCGGTGCATGGTGTCATCGAAATTGGCAGCATACTGTGGGGACCAGCCATCGCGCGCACGCGCGTGTGCACGGAAGCGCTCTATCTCTTCGCGCGCTACGTCTTCGATACGCTTGGCTACCGGCGCTTCGAGTGGAAGTGCAACAATCTCAATGAACCGTCAAAGCGGGCGGCCGAGCGCTTCGGCTTCACCTTCGAGGGCATTTTCCGCCAGCACATGGTCGCCAAGGGCCAGAACCGGGACACGGCCTGGTTCGCGATCGTGGATGCCGACTGGCCGAGGCTGAAGGCGGGCTACGAAGCCTGGCTCAAGCCCGAGAATTTCGACCAGGCCGGGCAGCAGAAGACAAGGCTGCGGTTCGACTAGAGCAAAGCGCGTTTAGGTAGAAACGCGGCTTTTCTCCAGCTCTTTGTTTTTCGACGCGTCCTTGCGTTTTGCCGATTCCGTCAAAACACAAAACGTTCTAGTCCCCAGGAGAGCGGGCACCGACATGCACCTTCGCCGCGCCCTTCGCGAAGACGTTCCCGCGATCTCGACCCTCCAGATTGCGGCCTATGCGCCCCTGAAGGCGCGCATAGGCGTATCCCTGCCGCCCTACGATGCCGACTTCCACGCGCTCTTCGAGACCATGGAGATCTGGATCGGGGGCGATGCGGAGGCGCTCGATGCCGCGCTCATCCTCGATCCCAGGCCCGATCATCTGCTGATCTGGAGCATCGCCGTGGCGCCCGAACGCAAGGGCGCGCGGCTCGGGACGGCCCTTCTGGATTTCGCCGAGCAGCGGGCCTCCGAGGCCGGGATCGGGGAGGTCCGGCTCTACACGAACGAGCGCTTCACGGAAAATGTCGCCTGGTACCAGCGCCGAAGGTATTCGATCGAGCGGATCGAGGAACGACCCGACCGGCGCATCGTGCATTTCAGGAAACGCCTCTCCGGCGCCTGAGGCCGGCCCCGTCTACTTCGTGGCGACCAGAACGGGATCGGCGCGATAGTAATCGGGGAAGAGCTGCTTCAGCGCAGCGATCTTGGGCAGGTCGTTGATGACGATGTAGGGATAATCAGGGTTTCTCGTCAGGAAGTCCTGGTGATAGTCCTCGGCCGGATAGAAGCCGCGCAGACTGCCGATCCTGGTCACGACGGGCGCGCTGTAGGCGTGGGCGGCATCGAGCTGTTTGATATAGGCAGCGGCGACTTTGGCCTGGTCGGATGTCGAGGTGAAGATCTGCGAACGGTACTGCGTCCCGGTGTCGGGTCCCTGGCGGTTCAACTCGGTGGGATCGTGCGCCACCGAAAAATAGATCTGAAGGATCTTGCCGTAGGAAATCCGGGAAGGGTCGAAGGTGACACGCACGGATTCGGCATGGCCGGTGGTGCCCGTGGAGACGGTTTCGTACTGCGCATGCGCCTTGTCTCCGCCGGCATAGCCCGACACCGCGCTCGTCACACCCTTCACATGCTGGAACACGCCCTGCACGCCCCAGAAACAGCCGCCAGCAAGCACGGCGGTCTCCAGCTTGCCGGAGGAGGTCGCCTCGACCACCGGCGCCGGCACCAGATGTGGCGCCTCCTCGGCACTCGAACTCGACAGCCACAGGCCGGCGCCCACCGAGACGGTGAGGCTGGCGATGAGCCAGTTTCGGATTTTCGAGAAGCTCGTGGTCATGGAAATGCTCCGGCCCGATGTTGGTTGCAGCCATTATACGAGCGTATGGCCGGAGTTATTACGGGCTCACACGGAATTGACGGGCGTCATGCCGGGATCACGGCCCCGTCATCGATGGTGCAGCGACCTCAGCATCTCCGTGAGGGCCGGCCCGATGGCGGCCAGTTCCTTCATATGGGCCGACGACAACGCATGGAGCTTGTCCTCGCCCGATGAAGTGAGGCGCACCAATACGCGGCGGCCGTCGGCCGGGTCGGCGATGCGTTCGACCAGGCCGAGCTTGCCGAGGCGGTCGACCAGTTCCACGACGCTGTGATGGCGAAGGATCAAGATTTCGGCGAGTTCCCCGATCGACAGGGCGCCATCGCGGGAGAGACCTCGCACGGCCAGCATGGCCTGGTGCTGCTGGGACGTCAGGCCCGCCGCGCCTGCGGCGGTCTCGCTGAAGGCAAGGAATTTGCGTAACTCGTGCCTGAAGCGTGCCAGGGTCTCATAGTCGGGGCCTTGCTGCCCGGTCTCGTCCATCGTTCGCCGATTCTCCTTAGTGCTTCCCACTCTCTACGAAAAATCGTTGACTTGCGCAAAATATATCGTATTGCGATATAAAATCCTGAGAGCCACCGCTCCCCCTTTCGGACTTCTGCGGACATGACGATTTCTACTCTCGACGCGCCGGGGCATGACGCCGAAGCCGGCACGCGCAAACTTCCCTTGCGCCTCGGCGATTTCACGACCGATCGCCGGGTGCTGCTTCTGATGGCCCTCGCCACGCTGGTCGGTACAGCCGGCGTGGGCGCGGCATGGGTTCTGCTGAGGCTGATCGGCCTATGCACCAACCTCTTCTACTACGGACGGCTCTCGCTGGAGAATCTGCCGATTTCGGGTTCGCCGCTCGGCTGGATGACGATCTTCGTGCCTGTCGTGGGTTGCCTGATCATCGGCCTGATGGCGCGCTACGGTTCCGAGAAGATCCGCGGACACGGCATTCCCGAGGCGATGGAGGCCATCCTCATCGGCAAGAGCCGCATCAATCCGAAAGTGGCTGTGCTGAAGCCGCTGTCCTCGGCGATTTCTATCGGCTCCGGCGGCCCTTTCGGTGCCGAAGGGCCGATCATCATGACAGGCGGCGCAATCGGCTCCCTGATTGCACAGATGATTCATCTCAGCGCCAATGAGCGCAAGGCGCTGCTCGTGGCGGGGGCGGCCGCGGGCATGACGGCGATCTTTGGTACGCCCATTGCCGCAGTGCTGCTCGCCATCGAACTCCTGTTGTTCGAATGGAAACCCCGCAGTTTCCTGCCGGTGGTCGTGGCGGCCGCTGTCGCCGCAGCCGAGCGGGGACTCCTGCTCGATCCTGTTCCGCTGTTCGCCTTCACCGGCAGCGTGACCGTCAGCCCCACCGGTCTTGCCGGCTGGTCGGCGGTGGGGCTCGCCGCAGGGCTCGGCTCTGGCCTGCTGACCGCCATGGTCTATGCCAGCGAGGATTTCTTCCACAAACTGCCGCTGCACTGGATGTGGTGGCCCCTGTTCGGTGGCCTCGCCATCGGTCTCGGCGGCCTCGTGGATCCTGCTGCCCTCGGCGTGGGCTACGACAATATCCGCCACCTACTGGCCGGCGACATGACCGTGAGGGCCATCGTATTGCTGCTCGTGGTGAAGGCACTGATCTGGTCGATTTCCCTCGGATCCGGCACTTCGGGCGGCGTGCTCGCGCCCCTGCTGATACTGGGCGGCGCTCTCGGTGCCCTGGCGGGGCTGGTCCTTCCCCACGCTGATCCGGGCTTCTGGGCGCTGCTCGGCATGGCGGCAACGATGGGCGGCACCATGCGCGCACCGCTCACGGCCACGCTGTTCGCGGTCGAACTCACCGGCAATCTCGGCATGGCGCTGCCCCTGCTGACAGCCTGCGGCGTCGCCTATGCCACGACGGTATTAACCATGAAACGCTCGATCCTCACCGAAAAGATAGCGCGGCGGGGCCATCACATCACCGGCGAGTATCACACCGATCCCTTCGATCTCACCCGGGTCGGCGACATCATGGTACGAACGGTGGACACCCTTCCGGCATCGATGCCGGTGGTGGAGGCCGCCGTCTTTTTCTCCTCTGGCGAGCATCGCCACAAGAGCTATCCCGTCGTCGGGGAAGACGGACGCGTTGCAGGCATGGTCACCAGTGCCGACATGCTCGACTGGTCTATCCATGACGGGGAGGAGGAGGCGACCCTCGGCGATATGGTCGAGGAGCGGGACCTCGTTGCCGGCTACTCCGACGAACTCGTGGGAGCGCTCGCCGACCGGATGGCTCTTGCCGATACCGGCCGCGTCCCCATTTTGGATCGGGCCGGCGGCAGGCTCGTCGGGCTCGTCGCCCGCAAGGACCTTCTCAAGGTGAGGACGCGCAGGAGCAGTGAGGAGTTCGAGCGGTCCAGGCTGATCAAGCTGCGCGGGTCCTGAGGCGGTGCTTCAGAAGAACATATCGTATTCGCGCACGCTCAACTCCGACAGCAGTTCCTCATGCTGGCCGTGGATGAGATGGGCGTAGGTTTCCAGATAACGCTTTGAGAAATAATCCCTGAGCAACCTGGCGCCGGCCAGCCGACGGGCGGCATCGAAGACGTCTGCGGGCAGTCCCGGATCCTTGCTGTGGCCTGCATGTTTGTGCGCCACCGGTGCATCCGGCTCGAGCTTGTGCGTGATGCCGTAGTGAGCGGAGGCCAGAATGGCCGCGACCACGAGATAGGGATTGGCGTCGGCACCGGCGACCCTGTGCTCGATCCGGCGGCCTGCTCCCTTGTCGGAGGGGATGCGCAGCGCCACGGTGCGGTTGTCCTCGCCCCATTTGCGGTTCACCGGCGCGAACAACCCGCCGAAGCGTCGAAACGAGTTGTGATTGGGGGCGAAGAAGGCGAGCGACTCCGGCATCAGGCGCTGCATGCCGGCGACGGCGTGCCGGATCATACCCTCTCCCGTGCCGGGCGCGGCGAAGATGTTGCGGCCTTGAGCGTCGGCCAGGCTGACATGGACGTGCAGGCCGGAGCCGGCCTGATCGGGATAGGGCTTTGCCATGAAGGTGGCATCCCATCCTTCCGCCCGTGCCGTGCCCCTGATCAGTCGCTTGAGCAGGATGGCGTGGTCGGCCGCGAGTACGGCATCGCTCGAGTGATGCAGGTTCGTCTCGAACTGGCCGACGCCCATCTCCGCGATGACGGTGCCCATCGGCACGCCCTGTGCCCGGGCAGCGTCGTCGAGCCTGGCGGACCACAGCGCCACCTCTTCCAAGGTCAGCACGGACAGGTTGGTGGGAGGGCCGATCGGGCGACCGGTGCGCCGGATCACCGGCGGGCGTATGCGGCCGTCCGCTTCACGCATGCCGTCCGTGAGAAAGAACTCGTATTCGCAGGCGACGGTCGGGAAGAGGCCATCTGCCTGCAGGCGCTCCACGATGGACTTGAGCCATTGGCGCGGGTCGCTCCAGAGCGGCTCGCCCGTGGCGGCCAGGGTAATGTCCAGCATCACCTGCGCCGTCGGCACCGTGGCCCAGGTCATCGGCTTGAGGGTACCCGGGATCGGCATGCCCTTGGCGTCGGGATCGCCGTCATCCCATCCGATGCCGCCGGAGCCGTAGCCGCCGTGCTGCGGATTCAGGACATAGGGTGCGGCGGAGAAGCCCATGCCCGAGCGGTACAGCCCGTCAATTTCCTCCACGGGCAGGCGCTTGCCGAAACCGTAGCCGGTCAGATCAGGCGTAAAGGCCTCGATGAAGCGGGTGTCGGGGTGGGCGGCGAGGAAGGCGGCGACTTCGGGTTGGCGGGACGCCAGGGTATCAGCAGGCATGATGGATCTCGATGAGGTTCCAGAGAGAACGCGAGCGCCATGACGGCGTCAACCCCCTCCCGGAGTTGCGAGCCACGGCATGCACAGCCTTGCAGAGCCGCCCCAGACGCCGATTTTAAATTTTCTTCAACCGAATCGGCGTCGATATCGGAAAGTGCGGAAACTGTTCGTGATCGCTCGGCCTGGCAGAAGGGGACGGTACAGGCGATTTTCTCGGCTCAAACCGGCACTCGTTCCGCATGCCAGAAGTTTCGAGTATCGGAAACCAGACGAAAGGCCATTCCTTGCAGATATCGACGATGACAGGACGGCGTCGCGCCGGTGCCGCGATGGCGGTAAGCCTCCTGCTTGTGGTCCTTGCCGCAGGCCTTCCCGGAATCGCGAGGGCGCAGCAGTCTCCGCCGCCCGTCGCTCCGGCAGTAACCGCGCCTGCCACGCCCCGGACCTACAGGATCACCTCGGATATGACCCTTGTCCTGGTGCGCTCGACCCTTATTGCGCTCGATCAGGCGAACAAGACGGGCAATTATTCCGTCTTGCGCGATCTCGGCTCGCCGGATTTCAGGCGCAGGAACTCGGTCGCCCAGTTGAGCGACACTTTCTCGGCTCAGCGCGAGGCAGGTCTCGATCTTGGTGGTGCGGCCATCCTTCAGCCGACCATCACCGGCCAGCCGCAGACCGACAAGAGCGGCATGCTCCGGCTGGCGGGCTATTTTCCGCTCAACGGCGACAGCCGCCTGAATTTTGAGCTGGCCTATGTGGTGACCGACCAGAAATTGCTGCTCTCCGGCATCAATGTGGTCGTGACCGGCACTCAGGCAGCCGCTGCTTCCGCCGCGCCGCCGCCGGCCGCGCCTCCTCCACCCGCCACGAAGATCACGCCGGGCAAGGCAGAACCGAAGCCGAAGCAGGTTGCCAAGCCCGCACCCAAACCCAAGTCTGTACCCAAGCCGAAGCAGGTGGCCAAGCCCAAGCCGGTTCCGAAGCCACAGCCTGAGGTTGCGCCGGCGCAGTAGGACAAAGATGGACGTCGAGGCGTGGCGCGTCAGCCCGTCTGCTTCCGCATGATCGCCTGCTCCAGCCTGGCGATCTCGGCGGGCGCGAAGACCTCTATGCCGCTGGCTCGAAGCAGGGCGGCGGTCACCCCCGCCCCAGCCCGCATCGTGCCGCTGAAACTGCCGTCATGGATGAAACTGCTGCCGCAGGACGGGCTGCCGTCGATGAGAAGGGCGAAAAGGCAATTCTCCGTCCGGGCAAGTGCGAGCGCTGCCTCCGCACCTGCGCGGTAGAGCGTCGTGACATCGGAGCCGCCGCTTTCCAACACCCGGGCGTGTCCGGCGAGGACATTCTCGCCTGATCCGCCGTCGGCAATTTCAGCCGGTGGCCGGGGCACGCTGAAGCCGGCCGAAAGTTCCGGGCAGATGGAAACGACGCGCCCTTCCGCCTGCCAGCGGGCGAGGGCGGGGTGGACGAACGGCTTGGCTGAGCCGTTGTAGCGCACGGGCCGGCCGAGAAGGCAGGCGCTGACCAGGATTTTCGCCGTCATGGCGTTTCCTTGCGGCCGCTTGATCGGGAGGTCAAGCCGGCGGATGTGGCTTCCCGAACCGGGGTGATGATCGCGACGGCCGCATCCGGCCTCAGGCTAAAGCAGCAAGCTGCCGGCGTAGGCTCTCGGCGCCGCCGGACAGCTTTGCCTCCAAGGTCTCGTGCGTCGCCTTCCAGATCGGCACTGCACTGGCCAGAAGGTTTCGGCCTCCAGGCGTGAGGGCGAGCAGGCGCAGGCGCCTGTCCCCGGGATCCGGCACAACGGTCACCAATCCACGTTTTTCGAGCACCCTCAGCGCCGCGGTCAACGTGGTGCGATCCATGGCGAGGAGGGCGGCCACCGGCGCCATGCTCGGGGGACTGGGGCGATTGAGTGCCATCAGCAGTGAGAACTGGTTGTTCGTGAGCCCTATCGGGCGCAGGGCAAGATCGAAACGGCGCGCCAGCGCCCGGGCCGCTCGCTGGACGTGCAGGCACAGGCAGGAATCTTTCACGAGCAGTGTCGTCTGGAAGGGAACCGAAACGTCTTCCACGGGTGAGGGCAGGGGAGATGCTGTGGTGTCTTTGGTCTGGCGCATGGTTCTGGTCGGATATCTGCTGCCTTGGGGACGTCTTTGACAGTGAAAAATAATGTTGATATCAACTTATTATGTCAAGAAGCCTGCTGCAAACGTTGAAGGAGGATGAAATGACGCAACATCCGGTCGTGTCGCGGGAAGAATGGCTCGTGGCGCGCAAGGCGCTGCTGCTCAAGGAAAAGGAAGCAACGAGGGCGCGTGACAGGCTCAACGCCGAGCGCCTCGCCCTGCCCTGGGTGAGGGTCGACAAGCCTTACCAATTCGATAGCCCCCGGGGCCGGCGGTCGCTCTCGGACCTTTTCGACGGCCGCAGCCAGTTGATAATCTACCATTTCATGCTCGGGCCGGAATGGAGCGCAGGCTGCCCCGGTTGTTCGTTCCTGGCCGACCATCTCGATGGTGCGCTGCCGCACCTGGAGCATCATGATGTCACGCTGACGGCGGTGTCGCGGGCTCCGCTCGCCAAGATCGAGGCGTACAGGACGCGGATGGGGTGGCGCTTCCCCTGGGTTTCCTCCAACGGGAGCGATTTCAACTTCGACTACCACGTCTCCTTTGCGCCGGAAGAGTTGGAGAACGGCTCCGTCTTCTACAATTTCCAGGAAATTCCGGGTGCCGACGCCCATGACGAACTGCCTGGCCTGAGCGCCTTCAACAAGGATGAGGACGGCACGATCCATCACACCTATTCGAGTTATGGCCGGGGGCCAGAAGAGCTGATCGGCACGCTGATGATCCTCGATCGGGCGCCCAAGGGCCGCAACGAGGACAGCACCATGGATTTCGTGCGCCGTCACGACGAGTACGAAAGCCGGCAGGCTCACGGCTGCTGCGGATCTTCCGTGACGGCATGAGTGCCAGATAATCGTCACCTTTCTCGTTTAGTTTTCGTCCGCCATCGCGGGCCAAGTCGCAGCCGATATTCCACAGGGAGAAAAGACATGACCGACCATCACGGCACCTTTGTCTGGTACGAACTGATGACGAGCGACACCAAGGCTGCGGAAGCCTTCTACAAGGCGGTCACCGGCTGGGATGCCGCCGATTCCGGCATGCCCGGGGTGGACTACACGCTGTTTTCCACCAACGGCACCCGGGTCGCCGGCCTGATGACCGTGCCACCCGATGCCGCCGCAATGGGCGCCCGACCGGCCTGGATTGGCTATGTGGGCTGCAACGACGTCGATGCGGTCGCCGCGGAGATCAGGAAGGCGGGGGGCAGGATCCTTCGCGACCCCGACGACATCCCCGGAATCGGCCGTTTTGCCGTGGCGGCCGATCCGCAAGGCGCAGTATTCTGCCTGTTCAAGGGCCAAGGCGAGGCGCCGGAGATGCCGCCTATGAACACCCCCGGCCTGATTGCCTGGCGCGAACTGCATGCCGGCGACGGTCCGAGCGCCTTCACGTTCTATTCGAATCTGTTCGGGTGGCGGAAGGGCGAGGGCATGGATATGGGCCCGATGGGCATCTATCAGATCTATGGCAAGGGCGACGTCGACTTCGGCGGCATCATGACCAAGATGCCGGAAACCCCCATGCCGTTCTGGCTGTATTATATCAACGTCTCCGACATCGAAGCCACCACCGGCCGCATTTCGGCCAATGGCGGTAAGATCCTCAACGGCCCCATGGAGGTACCCGGCGGCATGTGGATCGTCCAGGGGTTTGATCCGCAGGGAGCCATGTTCGCCGTCGTCGGGCCGAAGGTCTGAGGGCTCGCCGGCCTCACCGGCCGAGAGCCCCTGGATGGCGGCTGTGAGGCAAATGCCGGGCCGGCCGGGAGGCCGGCTCGCCGCACAGTAATTGTAAGACCACGGCTTGCCTCGTCTCCTCAAAGGTCCTATCGCTAGTGCGTCGCCCGTCCGGGCGGTTCACAAGCAAGAATTCTGGCAGGGCGTGGCGCCGCGAATCTGGCGGTCGACCGCACCCGGGGAAATGACGAGGCGTGGCGATGAAGGTGCTTATTCTGGGTGCGGCCGGCATGATCGGCCGCAAACTGTTCGAAAGCATTGCCCAGAGCGGCATGTTTGGCGGCAAGCGAGTCGATGAGGTGCTGCTCAGTGATGTCGTGCTCCCTCTCGTTCCGGCCGGCCTGCCTTTCACCTGCAGCGCTTCCCAGGACGATCTGCCTGCTCCCGGTACGGCCGAGCGGCTGATCGAGGCGCTCCCTGACGTGATCGTCCATCTGGCCGCCATCGTCTCCGGCGAAGCGGAAGCCGACTTCGACAAGGGCTATCGCATCAATCTCGAAGGCACGACCAGCCTGTTCGAAGCCATCCGCAAGGCCCATGGCAACAGCGCTCCGGGCGAGGGTTACCATCCCCGTGTGATCTTCTCCTCCTCCATCGCCGTGTTCGGCGCGCCCTTCCCGGAGCGTATCGGCGACGAGTTCTTCAACACCCCGCTCACCTCCTACGGCACCCAGAAGGCGATCGGCGAACTGCTGCTGTCCGATTACAGCCGCAAGGGTTTCTTCGACGGCATCGGTATCCGCCTGCCCACCATCGCCGTGCGTCCGGGCAAGCCGAACAAGGCGGCGTCCGGCTTCTTCTCCGGCATCCTGCGCGAGCCGCTCAACGGCCAGGAGGCGGTCCTGCCGGTATCCGATCAGGTGCGGCACTGGTTCGCTAGCCCGCGTTCGGCCATCGGCTTCCTGCACCATGCCGCGGCAATCGACACCTCGCAGCTCGGCTGGCGCCGGAATCTCTCGATGCCTGGCCTCTCGGTCACTGTCGCCGAGGAGATTGAGGCCCTGCGTCGTGCCGCTGGCGACAAGGCCGTCGCGCTGATCCGCCGCGAGCCCGATCCCGTGATCGAGAAGATCGTGGCCGGATGGCCGCGCGACTTCGACACCGCGCGAGCGCTCTCGCTCGGTTTTGTCGCCGATCCCGACATGGATGCCATCATCAAGGTCTATATTGACGACGAACTGGGCGGAAAACTGCCTCAATATTGATCGACCCATTGCCGCCTGCCTCGTCATTGCCCGTTCCGGATCCCTGCCGCCATGTCTCGTCCCGATCTCCTGATGCCCCGCCCGATGCAGCCCCACGCCATGGCGGTGCTGGAGAAGGAGTTCACCCCGCACAGGCTCTGGGAGGCGGCTGACCCGGCGGCGATGTTGGCGGGGCTCGGAGACAAGGTGCGGTTCATTGCCGCCGGCAGCCATTCCGTGGTCGATGCCGCGATGATCGAGGCGCTGCCGAAGCTCGAGATCATCGCCAATTTCGGCGTGGGCTATGACACCGTCGACGCCGTCGCGGCGGCAAAGCGCGGCATCATCGTCACCAACACCCCGGATGTGCTCAACGAGGATGTCGCCGACCTCGCCATGGGGCTGTTGATCTCCACGGCGCGCGAGCTGCCACAGGCGGAGAAATATCTGCGCGAAGGCAAGTGGCTCGGGGCGAACTACCCGCTGACCAGGGGCACCCTGCGAGGCCGTACCCTCGGCATCGTCGGCCTGGGGCGCATCGGCAAGGCCATCGCAAAGCGTGCCGAGGCCTTCGGGCTCAAGATTGCCTATTTCGGCAGGCGCCGGCAGGCGGATGTCGCCTATCCCTACTACGACAGCGTGCTCGCCCTGGCGGAGGCCGTCGACACGCTGATCCTGATCCTTCCCGGCGGCCCCGAGACGCGCAATATCGTCAATGCCGAGGTGCTGAAGGCGCTCGGCCCCGAGGGCATCCTGATCAATGTGGCGCGCGGCACGGTGGTCGACGAGCCCGCCCTGATCGCGGCGCTTCAGAACAAGGAGATCCTCGGCGCCGGCCTCGACGTGTTCGCGGAGGAGCCGAAGGTGCCGGCCGCCCTGATCGCGCTCGACAATGTCGTGCTCCTGCCCCATGTCGGCTCGGCATCACACCATACGCGTGGCGCCATGGCCCAGCTCGTGATCGACAATCTCGTTTCCTGGCGTGACGGCAAGGGACCGCTCACCCCGGTTGCCGAGACGCCCTGGCCGAAACCGTCCGTGCGAGAATAGCGTTCGTCGAGGCCCCCTGTTCCTGCAATAGTCCTCACACCCGGTCATCGCTGCTGCATGGCCTTGCATGTGGATGCCCACTCCCGTAAATTTCCTCCATCGTACTCCGACAGGATGGTGCTTCATGGACAACAGCCCGATCGCAATGCCGCTTCGCCTTGCCACCGGGATCTCGTATGTCCATGCCTGCCTCGATTACTCTTTCCAATCTTTCCTGGTCCACGCCTGAGGGGCGGACCCTTTTTTCCCATCTCGATCTGACTTTCGGAGCTGAGCGCACCGGGCTCGTCGGACGCAACGGGATCGGCAAGACCACGCTGCTCGGCCTGATCGCCGGGCAGACGCGGCCTCAGGTCGGGGCCATCGCCGTCAACGGCACGCTGGGCATGCTGCGCCAGGGTGTCCGGGTCGAGCCTCGGGAAACGGTTGCCGACCTCTTCGGGACATCCGGGGCGCTGGCCGTGCTGGGCCGTGCGCAGACTGGCGAGGCCTCCGCGGAGGAACTCGCCGGGGCAGACTGGACCCTGGAGGCGCGCATGGCTGCGGCCCTTGCCCGCGCCGGGTTGCAGATGGAACCCGATACCCCGCTCGCCGATCTGTCCGGCGGACAGCGCACGCGGGCGGGCCTTGCCGCCCTTGTCTTCGCTGAGCCGGATTTCGTGATCCTGGACGAGCCGACGAACAATCTCGATCGCCAGGGACGCGAGGCCGTCATCGCGTTGCTGGCCAACTGGCGGGCTGGTGCAATCGTCGTCAGCCATGACCGGGAATTGCTCGAGACCATGGATGCCATCGTCGAACTGACCATGCTTGGCGCCACGCGTTATGGAGGCAATTGGAGCCGGTATCGCGAGCGCAGGGCGCTGGAACTGGCTTCCGCGCGGCACGATCTGGCGGAGGCCGAGAAGCATGTCTCGGAGGTTGCCCGCAACGCCCAGGCGGCGGTCGAGCGTCAGGCGCGACGCGACGGCGTCGGCAGGAAAAAGGCGGCAAGGGGCGGCATTCCCCGTATAGCGCTGGGCGGGCTGAAGGAAAGAAGCGAGACGACATCGGCCGACAATACGCGCATCACCGAGCGCCGCCGTGCGCAGGCGCTCGACGAGATGGCAGCCGCGCGGGAGAAGATCGAGGTGCTGCAACCGTTGTCGGTCGCACTGGCGTCAACAGGTTTGCCCACGAGCAAGGTTGTGCTGGAGTTGGAGGGGGTGACCGCGGGCTATCGGCCGGAAGTGCTGGTCATACGCGACTTCTCCTTCCAGATCACCGGTCCGGAACGCATCGGTCTCATCGGCCCGAACGGCTCAGGCAAGACGACGCTGCTCAAGCTGGTCAACGGCGCACTGAAACCCTCGGCCGGGGTGGTGCGCGCGATGGTCCCCTTCGCCATGCTCGACCAGCAGGTGAGCCTGCTCGATCCCGCGCAGTCGATCCGCGACAACTTCCAGCGCCTGAATCCGGGCGCGGACGAGAATGCCTGCCGTGCCGCGCTCGCGCGCTTCATGTTCCGGGCCGAGGCGGCACTGCAGATCATTGCGACGCTCAGCGGCGGCCAGACCCTGCGGGCCGGCCTCGCCTGCGTGCTGGGCGGCCCCAGGCCGCCATCCCTGCTGATCCTAGACGAGCCGACGAACCATCTCGATCTCGACTCCATCTCCGCCGTGGAGAGCGGGCTCAGGGCCTATGACGGCGCCCTGCTCGTGGTGAGCCACGACGAGATGTTTCTCGAGGGAATCGGGGTGACGAGGCGGGTGAAGATGGACTGCAGCGAAGGGTGCCGCGCCGAGCCCTCTCCGTTTCGCGGAGAAGGCTCGGGATAACGGCCGCTCAGCCATCACTCTCCATACGGCACCCAGATGTTCTTCACCTGGGTCGCGTGGCGCAGGTAGTCCTCGCCTTGGCTCTGCGCATCGGCCTGCCAGTTGATCGGCTTGCCCTGGTTGGTCCAGGTGGCCTTCAGGTTGCCCGCCGAGGCCTTTTCCGCCGTTGCGGCGCCGCTCTTGGAACCGTAGTACCAGAGAGCGTCGACATCGTCGTGCTCGGCCAGCGTCTTGGCGAGTTCGTCGCGGGCGCCGGTTACGATGTTGACCACGCCGGCCGGGACGTCGGATGTCTCTAGGATCTGGTAGAAGTCCGTCGCCGCCAGCGGGAACGCGGGCGAGGGCACGACGACGACGCGGTTGCCCATGGCGATCGCAGGCATCACGAGCGAGACGAAGGCGAGCAGCGGCGCCTCGTCCGGGCAGAGGACGCCCAGGATGCCGAACGGCTCGTTCATCGCCAGCGTCACGTTGCGCGAGCGCGTCGCGTGGACGCGGCCGTCATATTTGTCCGCCTGTGCGGCATAGTAGAAGATGCGGCGGATCGCCTTTTCCACCTCGGCCTTAGCCGCCTTGGCGCTATGGCCGAAGCTGACCAGGCGTTGCTCGAACTCTGCGGCGCGGGCCGACAGGTTTTCCGCGATGTAGTACAACACCTGGGCACGGTTGTGCGCCGTGGCGCCGCCCCAGCCGCCCGCCTTGGTGGCCGCCTCGACGGCATTGCGGATGTCCTTGCGGTTGCCGAGGCCCGCCTGGCCGAGTGTGGCGCCGGAGCCGCTCTTCACGGTATAGCTGTATCCCGAATCTGGCCGCGCCTGCTTGCCGCCGACGAACAGCTTGGCGGTGCGGTCGATGGTGGGCAGTGCATTGCCCGTGGGAGCCTCGGCCGGCGAGACGCTGAGTGCACTCGCCTTGACGTCCTCCGCCGCGGCCAGGGATTTCTCCCAGTCGGGCTTGAGGTATTCGTACATGCCCTCGCGCCCGCCCTCGCGGCCGAAGCCGCTTTCGCGGTAGCCGCCGAAACCGGCCGCGGCGTCGAAGAGGTTGGTGGAATTGACCCAGACCACGCCTGCCTTCATGCGCGCGGCGGTGTCGAGGGCCCGGTTGATGTTCTCCGACCAGATCGAGGCGGCAAGGCCGTAGCGCGTGTGATTGGCGAGCTGGATCGCTTCGTCCGGCGTCCGGAACGTCATGGCGACAGCGACCGGACCGAAGATCTCGACTTCCGAGACGGTCGAGGAAGGCTCGACGTCGACGAAGATCGATGGCGGGAAGAAGTTCCCCTTCGACGGCAGCGGGCAGCTAGCCTGCACCAGCGTGCCGCCTTCGCTCTCGCCCTTCTTGACGAGGTCGCGGATGCGCTGGAGCTGCACGGGAGCGACGATGGCGCCCATGTCGACGGATTTGTCCAGGGGGTCGCCGACACGCAGCGTCTCCATGCGGCGGCGAAGCTTGCCGAGGAAGCGTTCGGCGATGCCTTCCTGGATGAGCAGACGCGAGCCCGCGCAGCAGACCTGACCCTGGTTGAACCAGATCGCATCCACCACGCCCTCGACTGCGCCGTCGAGATCGGCATCCTCATAGACGATGAAGGGCGACTTGCCGCCCAGTTCCAGCGACAGCTTCTTGCCGGACCCCGCGGTTGCCTGCCGGATGAGGCGGCCGACCTCGGTGGAGCCGGTGAAGGCGATCTTGTCGACATCGGGGTGGGCGACCAGGGCCGCTCCCGTGGCACCATCACCGGTGACGATGTTGACGACGCCGTCCGGCAGGCCTGCCTCGCGGCAGATCTCGGCGAAGGCGAGTGCGGTGAGCGGCGTGAACTCGGCGGGCTTCAGCACCACTGTGTTGCCGGCGGCGAGAGCCGGGGCGATCTTCCAGGCCAGCATGAGCAGCGGGAAGTTCCAGGGGATGATCTGGCCGCAGACGCCGACGGGGCCGTAGCCGGCGAATTCGCTCTCCAGCAATTCGGCCCAGCCGGCGTGGTGGTAGAAATGGCGGGCGACGAGGGGAATGTCGATGTCGCGGCTCTCGCGGATCGGCTTGCCGTTGTCCATCGTCTCCAGCACGGAGAGGAAGCGCTCGCGTTTCTGGATATGGCGGGCGATGGCGTAGAGGTAGCGGGCGCGCTCATGGCCGGGCAGGCCGGACCAGACGGGAAAGGCCTTGCGGGCCGCTTTCACCGCGGCGTCGACATCCTCCGCGGTGCCTTCGGCGACCTTGCCGAGCAGGGTGTCGCGGGCCGGATTGGTGACGTCGAAGGTCGTCTTGCCCTTCGAGGCGACGAAGGCGCCGCCGATGAAATGACGGAAGCCCTTTTCATGCTGCGCGAGCCAGGCGGCGACATGGTTCTCGGCTTCCGGGGCAGGACCATAGTCCATGGTTTGCAGGATTTCCTTGACGGTGGGCATGGGAGTGACTCCAGGGAGGAGAAGAAGGGGCGACACCGGAGCTCCTCCCGCCTTCGGGGAGAATGGACCGGCGAAACCGGGACGGCTGGAAGAGCGGAGCGCTACCTGTGAGGCGAAGAGGGTCAAAGTTGCGCCACTCTTCCCTTCCGGCGCTTCGCGCCGCCCTCCCCGAAACCGGGGAAGGGCCAGGTCACGCTCCCTGTTTCCTCAGGCCAAGGCGTGGTGCGTGAGCGCCGAATAGCGCCCGGTGACAAAGTGCTCGAGCTGACGCTCGATATCGGCCAGCATGGAGCTCGCGCCGATGCGGAAGAGGTTCGGCTCCAGCCAGGGGCGGCCCAGTTCCTCGTTCATCAGCGTCAGCCAGGAGAGGGCGTCCTTGGCGGTGCGCAGGCCGCCGGCCGGCTTGAAGCCGACCATCTCGCCGGTGAACTCGCCATAATCGCGCAGCGCCCGGATCATGGTGAGGCTGACGGGCAATGTGGCGTTGACGTCCTCCTTGCCGGTCGAGGTCTTGATGAAGTCGGCGCCCGCCATCATCGCCACCATGCTGGCCTTGTAGACATTGCGCAGTGTCTTGAGGTCGCCGGTGGCGAGGATCGCCTTGAGATGGGCCTCGCCGCAGGCCTCGCGCATGGCCTTCACCTCGTCATAGAGGGCATTCCAATCCTGGGTGAGGACCTGGGCGCGGTTGATCACGATGTCGATCTCGCCGGCGCCCTGGTCCACGGCATAGCGGATCTCCGCGAGGCGCTGGGGCAGCGGCGTCAGGCCGGCCGGAAAGCCGGTGGCAACGGAGGCCACGGGGATGCCCGAGCCCTTCAGGGCCTTCACCGCCGGGGCGACCATGGTGGGATAGACGCAGACGGCGCCGACCGTGGGCGGTGCATCGGCCAGGCCGAGGGCGACGACGATATCCTCGCGGATCGGCCGGCGCGCCTTGAGGGCGAGGCGATGCACGCGGCCGGGCGTGTCGTCGCCCGCAAGCGTGGTGAGATCGATGCATTGGACCGCCTTGACCAGCCAGGCCGCCTGATACTCCTTCTTCACCGTGCGGCGCCCGCCTAGTGTCGCGGCGCGACGTTCGGTGGCGCTCAGATTGACCTGCACATTCTCGAACCATTCGGGCTTCAGGACCGTGCCCGGATTGCGGGCATGGGCGCCGTGGCCGAGCACGGTGAGGGCCGATCCAGTCGATACGACGCTGAGGGCAGGGGTGGCGGAAGCGGACTTTTTGGAGGCAGCCGGCGTGCCTTGTTCGGTCTTATCCATGGTGTGTCTCATCCAGGAGGAAACGCGCTGTCTGCTCGTCGGTGACGAGCACGTTGATATAGCCGGCCCGGAGGCAGGCGAGGGTGATGGCTTGTTTCGACTTGCCGGCCGCGACGCCGATCGAGAATTTGCGCTCTCGGCACAAACGCAGGTCCAGCCCGATGGTTCGCGCGTCGATGTTGGCATCGACGATATTGCCATAGGCATCGACGTAGCGGCTGAGAATATCCCCGACGGCACCCCGGGCCTTGAGCGCTGCCGTTTCGGCCTCGGTGACGAAGCCGGACTGTACAAGCACCGAATCCGGACTGATTGTGCCGAGCCCGAAGCAGATCACCGGCGCGCGGCGGGCGAGATCGAGCACGCTGGCGATGGTGGGGTCCTGCTCCAGCGCCACGCGGGTGGCTGCGTGGCCGAGAATGGCGGGCACCGGCAGCAGCGTCGCCGTACCGTTGGCGGAACGGGCGAAGAGTTCGGCGACGTTGTTTGTGCGCACCGAAGGCGAGCGGATGTTCATGGCCCCGTTGAGCAGGACCACTTCGACGCCCTCGTTCCAGAAAGGCGGCAGCCGATGGGCCACCGCGCTCATGGTGCGGCCCCAGGAAACACCCATCAGGGGCACCTTGCCGAGCCCCGCCAGCATGCGGGCGGCGGCCTGGGCCACGCTTTCCAGCAGCAGCCCTTCGTCCTCCTCACCCGTATTGGGCACGACCACCGCTTCTTTCAGGCTGTAGCGGCGCTGCAATCGTGCTTCGATATCGGGACTGCGGGGCGCGCGCGGCACGATCTCGATACGCACGATGCCGGCTTCCCGGGCATCGCTGAGCAGGCGGCTCGCCTGCCAACGCGTGAGGTTGAGCTCCTTGGCGAGTTCGCCCATGGTCATGTCGAGCTCGTAGTAGCGCTTCGCCACCTGGATCATCAGGAGTTCGCGCTGTTCGCCCGACAGCGTGCGGAACTGGATGTCCTGGTCGAGATTGGTGATGCTCATGACGAGGCCCCCAGCGTATGGATGGACAACCCAGTCATTTGGTGGACGGAACCTCCGGCTTTTGTCATGCCCGTGCTTGTCCCGGCAATCCACGACAGCGCAGAGCTCGGAGAAGTTGCGCCTGGATGCCCGGGACAAGCACGGGCATGACGAAGGTCGCGCCTGCTTGCGCTAGCCAGCGAATGTCGAATGCGGCCCTTCATGCTGCGCCTCCCAATTGCCGGGTGGCGAGGCGGCGCGAGAGCGGCGCGAGCAGTTCGGTGGCTTCCAGATAGTCCTGAAGCAGTTCGCCATAGCGCGCATGTGCAGAGAGATCGGGTTCGATCAGGGTGGTCGGTTGGGTCACGGCATCGGCAGCCGCGAAGAGATCCGGGAACAGACCCGCCCCCGCCGCGGCCGAGGCGGCCGCGCCGATGATGGTGAGATTGGCTTGCGAAAGAAGTTCCACGGGCATTCCCAGAGCGTCGACGGTCGACTTCAACCATAGACGATTTTTGGCATAGCCGCCCGAACTGACGATACGGTTGCAGGGAATGTCGAGTTCGCGGATGCGCCTGAGCACGTTGGCGGAGCCCAGCGCCACGCTCTCCACCGCCGAGCGGTAGATATCCGCCCTGCTATGGCTGAGCGACAGGCCCATCACGGCGCCGCGCAGCAGCGGATCGCGGTAAGGCGTGCGGTTTCCCATGAAGTAGTCGAGCGTCAGCAGGCCCGTGCTGCCCACCGGCTTTGCTGCGGCTTCCTCCCAGAGTGCGGCAAGGCCGGCCTGATCGATCTGGAAGATGTCGCGCGAGGCCCAGGAGAGCACGGAACCCGCGGAGACCTGCCCCGCTTCCACCAGCCAGTAGTCGTCGACCAGCGCATGGGGGTAGGGGCCCCAGAATCCCGTGACCGGCGCTTCCGCCGCGAGCTGGAACAGATGCACCACGGAGGTGCCCCCGATCATCAGGTGCTCGCCCGGCCGCAGCGTGCCTGCGCCGAGGATGCCCGTGTGGGCATCGATGCCGCCCTGAGCCAGCATGGGGCGGTTGATCAGGCCGAGATGGTCCGCCGCCTCGGCACGGATCTCGCCGATCGGCGCACCGACAGCCTTGATCTCCGACGGCAGCCTGCTTGCGAGATCCGGTACGCCGAACTCCGCGAAAAGCTCTTCATGAAAGCATTTGGAGACGGAATCGTAGTTCCATTTGCAGGTCGCATTCATGCGGGAGCCGACCCACAGGCCGGTCAGCTTGAAATTGATGTAGTCGAGGCACTCGCAGATGATTTCCGCTTGTGCATAGACCTCTGGCTCATTGCGCGACAGCCACATCGCCTTCGGCACCAGCCATTCCGCGGCATCGCCGCCGCCGGCGTAGGCGAGCACGGGATGAACGCTGCGGGCGGTGGCGGCAGCCTCTTCCGCCGCGCGGCAGTCCATCCATAGAAGCGCCGGGCGCAGGGGCGTGCCGTCGCGGCGGCAGGCCACCACTGTGGAGGCCGTGGTGGCGGCGCAGATGCCGTCGATGCGGGGAGAGCCGAGGTCGCGCATCAGCCCGCGTGTCGCCTCGCCCAGGCAGCGCCACCAGTCGTCGGGCGACTGCTCGGCCCAGCCGGGATGGGGGTGGCGGGTGGAATACTGCACCTCCCGCTCACCGAGCATGGTGCGGCTTTCGAGGTCGAAGATGCCGACCCTGATACCACCCGTGCCGAAATCCAGGCCGAGAAGATGTGGCATGGTACTCCCCTGCGAGAGCGGCTAGGTCCGCTCTTGAAACGATACGCTCTGCGACGAAGGAAGAGCGGACATCGCGACATTCATCCTCGATGCAATGGCGCCGTGATATCCACCCACCCGGGTTATGGCCGGAACATCACTTTCGAGAAGAAGTCGTTCTTCCTCTTGAAAGTCTCGAACATGCCCGGAAGCTCTTCCAGCTCGAGTTCATGGGTGATCATGAACTCCCAGCGCAGCGTGCCGTTCGAGAGCGCCTCGAGCGCCACGGTCCATTGCTTGCCGGGGAAGGGCGCGCCGAAGGAATTCCAGGCGCCGTGCAGCGAGATCTCCTGGCGAAGGAAATGCTGGAAGGTCTTGTTTTCCAGCGTTACGTCGGCAACGGGAATGCCGATGAAGACGACATGGCCGCCGGGACCGGCGAGCTTCGCGGCGAGATTGATCGAGGAGGGGTGGCCGGCAGCCTCGACGATGAGGTCGCAGGTGAGGCCCGCCGGAACCTCGTCCGTCACGAGCATCGTGTAGGTCGCTCCCGCCTCGCGGGCCTGGTCGAGCTTCTGCTGCGATACGTCGACGGCCACCACCTCGGTGCAGCCCATCAGCTTCATCCACTGGATGGCGAACAGGCCGATCGGCCCGCAGCCGATCACGCCGCCGCGCTGGCCCATGGTCGGCGGCGCCTTCCAGACGGCGTGCAACGCGATGGAGGCCGGATCCGTCATCGCGATGGCGCGTGGGTCGGCGCCCTGGGGCGCCTTGAGCAGATTGCCGACGGGCACCGCGACGAACTCGGTGTAGGCACCGTCGCGGCGGCTGCCGAAATAGTCATAGTTGCGGCAGCGCGAGAAGTTGCCGGTCGCGCACTGGTCGCACACGCGGCAGGGAATGAGGGGAGCGACGCCGACGAGTTCGCCCTCCTGATAGCCCGTCACACCTTCGCCGATCTCGGCGATATGCCCGGAGAACTCATGCCCGCAGATGATCGGCATGCGGTGCGCACCCTTGGTGAGCATGCGGGGCAGATCCGAACCGCAGACGCCGACGGCGGCCACGCGCAGCAGCACCTCTCCGCTCGACGCGGTGGGCTTGGGAACATCCTCGAGCCGGATGTCCCCGGGCGAATACATGACGGCAGCGCGCATGATCAAAGTCCTTGAAATGAAGGGGAATGAGATGTGGTTGACAGCCGGCGCACCGAGCCTCCCCTGGTTTCGGGGAAAGCGGGTCGATGCAGCCGGCTCGGAAGGGGCAGAGCGGCCGGGAGGAGGAAGGCGTGAGCAGCATCGCGCAACTCGCACCCTTCCGAGGTCGTGTGCTCCCCTCCCCGCAACCGGGGAAGGATCAGGCGGCGCCTCCCACGATCTGATGCCATGGCCGATGCCTCAGTGCGCCCTGAACAGCGCGCTCGTGAACGCATCCAGCGCTATGATGGCATCGCGGACGATCTCCACCGACAGCGGCACCGCCACGCGCCAGGTGATCGAGCCTTCCTTGAGCGCGGCTTTGGCGACGCGCTCGATATCGTCCGCGCTCACCTTCGTGAGCTTGAGATCGGATAGGGTGCAGGGCAGGCCCAGCGACTTGCAGAAGCGGGCGGTTTCCTCGATCTCGGCGAGCGGACGGCCCTCCAGCATCAGGAGGCAGAGCACGCCGAAGGCGACCTTTTCCCCATGGAAGAAGCCATGTGTCTCCGGCAGCGCCGTCAGGCCGTCATGGATGCCATGGGCGGCGGAGACGGCGCAGTTCTCGAAGCCGAGGCCGCTCAGCAGCGTATTGGCCTCTATGATGTTCTCCACGGCCGGCGTCAGGGCGCCCTTCTCGACGGCGATCTTGGCGGCGAGGGCGTCGCGCATCAGGGTCTCGTGGCAGGCCTTGGCAATGGCGACGCCGGCGATGGGGGCGGGATAACCGCCCGCGATGAAGTTGTTTGAGCGCGACTCGAGATTGGAGCGGGCCTCGAACCAGGTGGAGAGCGCGTCTCCGATGCCGGCAACGAGGAAGCGCGCGGGGGCTTTGGCGATGAGGGCGCTGTCGACCACCACCACGTCGGGGTTGCGCGGCAGCATGAAGCTCTCATTGAACACGCCCTGGGGCGTGTAGGTCACCGCGATCGCGCTCGTGGGCGCATCGGTCGAGGCGATTGTCGGCACGATGGCGATGCGGGCCTCGTTGGCGATGGCCGCAAGCTTGGCGGTATCGGCCGTCTTGCCGCCGCCGATGCCGACCACGACGTCCGCCTTCGCGTCGCCCACCAGGGCGGTGACGCGGTCGATCTCCTCGCGGCAGCACTCGCCGTTGAACTTCTCCATGACGAGCGACAGGCCGCTGCCTTCCAGGGAGGCCAGGATGGACTTGCCGAGCTTCTCGAACACGAAGCCGTCGACCAGCAGGAAAGCCTTCTTGCCGAGGGGCTTGAGATGATCACCCAGGCGATCGATCTCGCCGGCGCGCTGGATATACTTCAGCGGGCTGCCGAAAGCGCGGCCCTGCGCGGCATGCCATCCTTGCGTTGCAGTCATCTTGGAGGTCTCCCCATTTGCCGCGCCAGCCCGGCTGCGGCCGATCTCTAATTCACATTTGTGAACTAAGATCATTTATGTGAAAATCTAGGCAAAAGAAGACGCGCTGTCAAAGTCTTTCGACAGCGCGTCCGCGAATATCAGCGCTTGAGCGTTCCGGTGGCGTATTGCAACAGCATCGCGACGACGATGATGAGGCCGGTATAGAGCTGCTGGCTGTAGCCGGGCACGCCGGCGAGGTTCATGATGTTGGCGATGATGCCCATAACCAGGGTGCCGAGCAGCGTGTTGATGACATCGCCGCGGCCGCCCATCAGGCTGGCGCCGCCGATCACCACGGCGGCGATGACGTTGAGTTCCATGCCGACGCCGACCTGCGCCGAGCCGATGGTCGTGCGGCTGGCTGAAATCACGCCGGCCAGACCGGCAAGCGCCCCGGAGATCACATAGACGGCCAACACGTAACGGGGCACCGCGATGCCGGAAAGGCGCACGGCCTCCTCATTCGATCCGATGGCCGTGATGATGCGGCCGAAGCGGGTGAAGGAGAGGACGATGCCGCCGACGATGAAGACCGCGAACATCAGGATAACCGGTTGGGGAACGCCCAACCAGTAGCCTGAGCCGAAGTCCGCGAGGGCCTGGCCGCCGTCGCCGATCGAGATCGGGCGCCCCTCCGAGATCATGAAGGAGAGCGAGCGCGCGATCGCCATCATGGCCAGCGACATCACGAAGGAGGGCAGGCGCATATAGGCGACGAAGAAGCCCACGGCGAGACCGCATGCGGCCCCGCAGAGGATGACGAGGAGGATCGACAGGCCGACGCCGTAGCCGAGATTGGCGATGAAATAGGCCGTGAGCACGCAGCCCAGCGCCAGCACGGAACCTACCGACAGGTCGATGCCGCGCGTCAGGATCACGAACAGCATGCCGACAGACATGATGCCGGCGCCGGAAGCCACCTGGCGCAGCACGTTGAGAATGTTGGTCTTTGTTAGGAAGCTGTCGGTCCAGAGGGTCGCGACGATGACCAGCACCAGAAAGATGCCGAGCGTGGCAAAACGCTGAACGATCGTCCCGAGGTCGTAGCCGCGCTTGCCGTCCCCACGGTTTTCGCTGAGAGCCGTCATGTCATTGCACCGCTTGAGTTGCGTGAGAGGAGGGGTTGCCGCCTTCGCTCATCGCCAGGGAAAGGAGGTTTTCTTCCGAATAGGCGTCGGGCTTGAGTTCGCCGCGAATTTCGCCCTCGCGCATCACCAGCACGCGGTCGCACAAACCGAAGAGTTCCTGGTGCTCGGAGGAGATCACGAGCACGGCCTTGCCGGACTCCGCGAGCTTGTTGACGAGCGCGTAGATCTCGGTCTTCGCCCCGACGTCGACGCCGCGCGTCGGTTCGTCCAGGATGATGATGTCGCCGTCGGCATGGAACCACTTGGCCAGCACCACTTTCTGCTGGTTGCCGCCCGACAGGCTCGACACCGGCGCATCCACGCTGGCCGCCTTGAGGCGCAGGCTCTTGCCGAGATCGGTGACCGTACGTTTTTCCAGGCCTTGGCGAAGGAAGCCCAGCATGGTGGTGACCGACGACATGCGGGCCATGGTGGCGTTCACCCGGATCTGCTTGTCCAGGATCACGCCCTGATGCTTGCGATCCTCGGGCACCAGCCCGATGCCTGCCGCCACCGCGTCGCGGGGCGAGCGGAACTTCACGGGCCGGCCCCTGAGTTTGATCGAGCCTGAATCGGGCTTGTCGGCCCCGAATATGAGACGCGCCACCTCGGTACGTCCCGAACCGACGAGGCCGCCGAGCCCGACGATTTCGCCGGCGCGCACCGACAGGCTTACATTGCGTACCTTGCGGCCCGCGTGGAGGGCGCTGACCGAAACCACTTCCTCGCCGATCCTGCGTTCGCCCCGTTCGGGGAACAGCGCCGCCAGCGGCCTGCCCACCATCATGCGGATGATATCCTCGATGGTGACGTCGCCGGCCGCAACCGTTCCGACGAGCTGGCCATCCTTCATGACGGTCATGCGGTCGGAAATGCGCATCACCTCCTCGAGGCGGTGGGAAATGTAGACGACGCCGACATTGTTGGCGCGCAGATCCGCGATCACCCGGTGCAGCCGTTCCGCATCCTGGGCGGAGAGCACGGCGGTCGGCTCGTCGAAGATGATGATCTTGACCTCGCGGGACAGCGCCTTGGCGATTTCGACCACCTGCTGGTGAGCGACCGCGAGATTGCCGACCCGTTCGCCCGGGTCGATGTCGAAGCCGAGGCGACGGATCAGCTCCCCGGCCTTCTTCTTGAGGCCAGGGCCGGCGAATATGCCCGGAAGTTCTCCCAGGAAAATATTCTCGGCCACCGAGAGGTCCGGAGCCAGCGCGAGCTCCTGGTGAATGACGGCGATGCCCAGCGCCCGGGCGCGGCGAGGATCCCGAAAGTCGACATGCTGGCCACCGATCTTCACTTCGCCGGTGGAGGGGTGCATCTCGCCGCCGAGCACGCGCATCAGGGTTGATTTGCCGGCGCCGTTTTCGCCGAGAAGGGCATGGACCTCACCGCTCTGCAGGTCGAAATCGACGCCCTTCAGGGCGTGGACGCCGCCGAAGGATTTGGTGATGGCCGTAAGCCGTGCGAGTTCAGGCATGGTGCGCTCGCTGGAATGAAAGGTCGTCCCGTGCGCATCGCGGCATGCGATGCCGCGGTGCAGACACGGGACTGGAAGAAGACAGGAACGTTGGTCGGCAGACGCCCGGGGAACGGCGCTGCACCGTTGCGCGATGCAGCGCCCACCCACCACCATCCGCGTTTGGCGAATGGCGGCCGGGGAGGACGTTCCTCAGAACACGGCGTCCTTCTTGTAGTACTTGTCGACATTGTCCTGCGTGATCACGGCAGGGGTCGTCAGGTTCAGCTTGGGGAAGTCCGCGGGCAGTTCGCCCTTCAGCGCCTTGAGGCCGACATCGACGGCCGTGCGGGCGACGAGGTCCGGATCGTTGAGGCCGGTCGCGCCGTACTTGCCTTCCTTGATGAGGGCGAGCGCTTCCTTCTGGCCGTCGGCGGCGGCGAGCACGAGCACGTCGGTCTTGCCGGCAGCCTGCAGGGCCTTCATGCCGCCCAGTGCCATGGAGTCGTTCTCGGCGAGCAGGACGTTGACGTCGGGATGAGCCTGCAGCAGGTCCTCGGCGGCCTTCAGGCCGTCTTCCGTGGCCCAGTTGCCCCAGCCCTGGCCGAGCACTTCGAAGCCGGCCTTGCCGTCGTTGACGAGCTGGCCTTCGACCAGGCCGCGGAAGACGCCGAGGCGGCGGTCACGCCCGACCTCGTTGCCCTGCGAACCCGAGAGCAGGATGATCTTGATCGGCTTGCCCTGCATCTTCTTGGCGAGCCACTGGCCCACGAGGAAGCCGTTCTGGTCGTTGGAGGAGCGCACCTGCGTGACGACGTCGGCCTTGGTGTTGATGGAGGAATCCATCACCACGACCTTGACGCCGGCCTTGGAGGCTGCGTTGGCGGCGCCGACCAGGCCCTCGGGGTCACGAGGGTTGAGGATGAGGAGGTTCACGCCCTTGGCGACCATGTCCTCGACGTCGGAGATCTGCTTGCCCATGTCGTTCTGGCCGTCCGAGGTGGTTACCTCGCAGCCGGCCTTCTTGCCTTCGTCGATGGCGGCTGCCTGCTGGGCGGCGAAATAGGGGGCGCTGAGCGTGTACATGGCCACGCCGATCTTGCAGTCGGCCGCCTGGGCCAGGCCGGCAGTGCCTGCGAGCAGGGCCGCAACAAGCGCGCCGCCCAAAAGGGATTTCTTCATCGTCTGTCTCCTCCGAAGCCAAGTTCGCTGGGCGCTTTTTCTGGCCCATTTTGTAGCTTAAGTACATTTCCAAACGCTGGTCAAGCGAGTGAAAACATTAAAATTTGATTTGAAATCACATTGGTGAATTGTTGCAGTGCAATATTGCGCCATTTTCTCTCTGGCGGAGCAAAATCTTGCCTTTGGCCTTGTCTGGCAATAATCGAAAATGTAGCATCGCTACACAATTTCGTGTCCGGGGCCCTGCCCCATTTCGTTGAAAGGTTGTGCGGAAATGCCGATACGTGAACCGGGTATCTGTGTCGTCGATGTCGAGAAGGGCGAGCTGCGCGGCGCCAGCAACCGCTACACCAAGACGATGGCCGATCTCGCCGGCCTGTACGAGGACGAGGCTTCCTATAAAGCCGCCCTTGCGAAGCTCGGCGACAAGGTGGTCTACGAGGTCACGGACTTCAAGCCGTCGGCAGATGCCGGTGACATGATCATCGGCGTGACGCGCATGATCCCCGGCAAGGTGGGCAACGAGTATTTCCTCACGCGCGGCCATATTCACGCCAACGCCAACCGGCCGGAGATGTATTACGGCGAGGCGGGGCACGGCATCATGCTGCTGGAATCGCCCGCCGGAGAGATCCGCACGGTCGAGATCGGACCCCGTAGCATGTGCTACGTACCGCCGTACTGGATTCACCGTTCGGTGAATGTCGGAACCACGGAGCTGGTGATGACCTTCGCCTATCCGGCGGATTCCGGCCAGGACTACGACATCATTGCCAAGGCGGGCGGCATGCGCAGCCGTATCGTCGATGACGGAAAGGGCGGTTGGAAGGCCGTCGACAATGCAGGCTACCGGTTCCGCTCCAGGGAACTGGTGGAAAGCATCATGGCGAAGTGACGCCTGGAATCGCCAATCTTCGGTGGGCTCTCAAGACGTGGAGCTGAAGGAAAAGGGGCAGCGTTCATTCCAGGGAACGAACCTGGGGCGAACGCCGCCCTTAACTCAATGCCCGGTCGTTTCAAGGCGGGCATCGGCAGCCCGGCAGGCTCATGCTTCGTCGGTGTCGCCCTCGTCGTCGTCATCGGGGTCCATTTCGCCGCCGAGCGCGTGCTTGAAGCCCTTCTCGACGCGCTTGAGCAATTTGCGCAGGCGCTTGCGGTCCTTTCCGTCGAGATGGCTGGTGGCCTCTGCCTCGATGTCGAGCGCCAGAGCCGCGATCGCAGCCGCCTTGTCCTTGCCGGAGGGGCTCAAGGCCACGCGGACCACGCGTCCGTCGCCGTCCGTCGTCTTTCGCTCGATCAGGCCGGCCGCCGATAGGCGTGCGATGGTCTTGGACGCCGTCGGTGGTCGCACCCGCAGGATTTCCGCCAGTTCGCTCATCGACAGGGCCTCGCGGCCCGCGAGGGCCTCAAGCACCTGTTCCTGCCCGGGAAACAAGCCAAGCCCTTCGAGGAGCTTGGCCGTTCGGGCCCGGTGCAGCCGGGCCACATGGATCAACTGATAACCAAGGGTCTTCGAGGCCGGATGTCGCATGGCATAATCCGCCGGCTGATAATTTGATGTAGCCGGCTTCAAATACATTTTCTGCAAGAAAATGTCGAGGATTAGCTGAGAAAACGATGAAAATGGTTATTGTTTGACCATGTGGCCGGCGTAGGGTAGCCGGCCGGCCCCGATGTTCGCATGCTTTGGCATCCAGTTTCGCCAATTCCGGATCTATGCGTAGTCCTGGCGTGCCTCGGCGGCCGGCCGAATCATCCAGATGTCTGGACTGCTTTTTGCTCTTTAAGCAAGCGCGACCGAAGGTAGACATTGCGTCCCGCAAGCACCTCGCGCCAAAGGGTTCAGGGCCTTGGTTTGACATGCCATGGTTCGAATGAAGCCCCTCGATTCAGTCTGAAGGTGAAACCTGCCAGGGGATTTCTGTTTTCAGACGAAATCGCGGTGAAACGAAAAATGCTCATGATTCTTGCGCCTTAGGCCCGATGAGCGCTTCGGCTTGAACGCATTTTTCTCTAGAGCGTTTTGTGTTTTGACGGAATCGGCAAAACGCAAAGACGCGTCGAAAAACAAAGAGTTAGAGAAAAGCGGCGTTTCTACCTAGACGCGCTTTGCTCTAGAGGCGCGCCAGCGTGCGTTCCACCTTCGCCAGGAAGATCCTGCGGGATTCGTCCGTCGAGAGATTCATCGAGTAGTGCGCGAGATAGCGGAAGCGAGCGAAGGGTTTCACCACGCCGCGGAGCATGCGCGTGACCAAGCGTCGGGGTGGATCCCCCATCAGGACGGCCTTAAGGCGGGAGCCGCCATAGGACGTCACCGCCACCACGCGGGTGATGTTGTGAAGCGCGCCCTGGACCTTGCCGTCGACGAGATGGAAGGAGACGCCCGGCAGGAAGACCCGGTCAAAGAACCCCTTCAGGATGGCGGGGAAACCATAATTCCATACCGGCGAGACGATCACCAGCGCTTCGGCTTGCTGCAGGCGCTTCACATAGGCGGCCACGTCCTGCCGGTTGCGAGTGGTATCATGATAGGCGCGCCGTTCGGCAGCCGTCAGCACGGGCTGGAAGCCTTCCGCATAGAGGTCGCAGTCATCGACGACATGGCCACCCCTGCGCAAGGCCTCGATCGTCCTGGCATGAAGCGCCGCGGCGAAGGATTCCTCGCAAGGGTGGGCGAACAGGACCAGGACCTTCATCAGCCCTTCATCTCGATCTCGACGAACGCCATGGGGCCGGGACCGGCATTGAAGACGTTGTGCTCGATGCCGGCTGGCCGCGAATAGCTGGCTCCGGCGGAGAGCGGCACCAGCTTCTCCCCCGCGGCATCCACGATCCGCAGCGTTCCGTCGATCAGGGGAACCACGGCGTAGGGATATTCGTGGCGATGCCAGCCCGTCTCGGCGCCCGGCGTGAAGTCATAGCGGGTTATGCGCACGCGGTCGTCGTCGACCTGCAGGGTGCCGGTCGCAAGATTGTCGCCGCTCTGGTTGCCGCACATGGTCTATCTCCCCTCGTGGGTATGGTGCAGGGCTGGTGCTGGTTGGTCGGGCGAAGGGCGCGTCGTCACGACGTCTCCTCCATCTGCATGCCACGGAACAGATAGGTGCGGCTTGAGGTATAGTCGTAATTCGGATCGTCCCAGGCGATCATCTTGCCGGGATTGAGCAGGCCTTTGGGATCCGCCTCGCGCTTGAAGGCCAGTTGCAGCGCATCCGTCTGCTTCATCCCGCCTTCCTCAAGCGTGTAGCGATGCGGATTGAAGATCGGCGCGCCCATCTCCTCGTGGATGCGGATGATTTCGTCCAGCCTCTCCTCGGTCGTAAATTTGACGAGCGGCAGGCCGAAGCAGGTGACCTTGCCGTCGAAGCGAACGAATTCCAGGTGAGCCGGCAACTCATCGCCGAAACGGGCATGGATCCTCTCCACCAGGTCGAGCTGGTTCGGGAAGGGATAAAGCACCTGCAGATAGGTGATGGCGGGATCGATCTTGAGGGCCCGCAACGTGGTGTGGTTCCAGCCAAGCTCGTAGATGTCCGGGATGCCCTTGCGCTCCGCCTCGCTCATGCCGGCCGTGGAGAACAGGAGTTCGGCGCCCTTGCGGCGCCGGGTGACAGTAAGGAAGGCGTCGTAGTTCTGCGGAGCGATCATGGCGCAGACGACATGCTTGTCGCGCGGAATCCAGCGCCTGTGCCTGTTGAAGTAGTCGTGAGCGGCAGGGGCCGCGACAACGGCGAGCTGCTTTTTGAGGATGCCGTCGGCCTCGCCGATCTCGTTGGCGAAAGCGGCTGCCTCGCGGAGCGTGTCGAAGCCGATGATGACGTCCACCCAACTGAAAGCGGTGGTCAGCGGCATCTCCACCTCGGTGATGATGCCGTTGGTGCCATAGGCATGGCTGACCTTGTGCAGATCCTCGCCCGTGAGGTCGAGAACCCGCGGGTTTGCCTCCATCGTGACGACCTTCAGGCGGGTGACGTTGCCCCAGTCGCGCAGGCCGCCCCAGGTGATGGAGCCGACGCCGCCCGATCCGCCGGCGACGAAGCCGCCGATCGTCGCGGTTTTGGCCGTGGAGGGATGAAGGCGCAACTCCTGCCCGGAATGAGCCTGAGTCTGCTTGTCGATGTCGGCCATCACGGCGCCGGCCTCGGCTACCAGCGCGCCGGGCTCGATCCGGAGCACCTTGTCCATGAAGGACAGATCGAGCACCACGCCGCGCGAAAGCGGCATGGCCTGGCCGTAATTGCCGGTCCCCGTGCCGCGGGGGGTCACGGGAATGTCGAGATCGTAGCAGGCCGCGAGCGTGGCGATGACATCGGCCGTCGACTTCGCGAAGACGATGCAGTCGCCGGTGACGTGGTCGAGCTGGCGCTTGAGCACCGGGGAATACCAGAAGAAGTCACGGCTCTTCTGGCGCACGAGGGTGGGGTGGTCCTCAATGCGGATATCGGGCAGGCGGGCCTTGAGTGCAGGGATGTCGGTCATGGCAGGATCTCGGCGATGGTGGAGGCGGGCGGCCCGTTCCCGGGTCCGCAGGCGTCTGGCCCGGTGCGTATCTTCGGCAGGCAGATCCTATACGAGGGCAGGCGAGACGCCTGCGATCGCGGGAATATCTCCAGATCCGGCGCCACGATAGCCCTCATTCCGCCAGCACTCCGTCCAGTTCCTCGTAATCGGGCAGGGTGGTGTCGATGACACGCCCCTTGCGCACCACGACACGATCGCTCTGGGGGCGCGAGAGAAGTTCCGTCCAGCTTCGCGCCTTGAAGAGGACGAAATCGGCCGACCCGCCCACGCGCAGTCTGCCTGCGTCGACCCCCATCACCGAGGCCGGCGTCGCCGTGATCGCCGCCGGCCAATCGCCGAAGGGATGGTCGAAATGCGCGATGCGGCTTGCTTCGCGAAACACCTCCAGTGCGTCGAGGTCACCGTAGGCGTAGAACGGATCGCGCGTGTTGTCGGAAGAGACAGACACCTTGACGCCCGCGGCCTTCAGCTCATGGAGGAGCGTGACGCCGCGCGAGCGTGGGGTGCGGCCGGAGCTGCGGTCCTGGAGATACATGTTGCACATAGGCAGGGAGACCACGGCGATGCCGGCCTCGGCCACCTTCCCGATAGTCTGCCGGATTTCCTCCCCGTCCTGGCGGGCGAGCGAGCAGCAATGACCAACGGTCACCTGCCCGGCAAACCGGTGGCGCAGCGCAGCCTCTGCGATATGGCGCAGCGAACGCGAGGCGGGATCCTGCGTTTCGTCGACATGCAGATCGAGGTCCAGGCCGTTGTCGGCGGCGAGACGGAAAAGCGTGTCGAGGTTCTGGTCGAGTTCCGGGACCATGTAGGTCACCCCGCCCATGATGCCGTCGTGATCGCGTACTGCGGCCGTGACTTCGGACATATGGGCACGATCCGAGACATGCTCGATCGAGAACAGGGCGACGGCCTGCAATTCGATCCGGTCGGCCCACTTTTCCCGAATCTCCGTGAAGACGGGCCAGGAAATGCCGATCTGCTTGCCGATCGAATCGAGATGCGTGCGGATCGCCGAAGTGCCGTGGGCGTAGGCGCAACGCAGAGCGAAATCCATGCGCGCCGTCACGTCGCTCGCCGACCAGTTGGCCTCGCGATCCAGCGTCACATTGTCGAGCGCCCCGAAGAAGGTACCGTCGGGATTTCGCCGGCGGGGCCAGATGTGACCTTTGTCGAGATGGGTGTGCAGTTCCACGAAGGTCGGGAAGGCCATGCCCGCCGTGAGCGCCCCCGGCACCTCGCCCGCCGGGCCAATGGCGGCAATCCGGCCGTTCTCGATGCTGAGGCCGATGCGGGCGAGGCCGTCCTGGTCGGAGCCGAGGCCGTGAAGACCGACGAGACAGGCCGGCACGGTGGCTTCGACGGACCAGGGGCCCGAGGTGGGAATTTCAGGCAGGGAGGGCACGATCAGTTTTCCCGCTTAAGGGCGCTCTCGTGCCATTTATGCAGAAGCAGATGTGAGGCGAAAGAGAGCAGGAGGAAGATGACGATGCCGGTCAGCGAGAGCAGCACCAGGGCGGCGTAGGCACGGGGATAGGCGAAGTAGCGCGGGGCGAGATAGATGACGTAGCCGAGGCCTCCGCGAGCCCCGCCCGCGCCGGTGGCGAGCTCGGCCACCACCGCGCCGATCAGGGAGAGACCGCCGGCAATGCGGACGCCCCCGAGGAAATAGGGCAGGGCGCTGGGCAGGCGCAGCGCCCGCAGCTTCTGCCAGGGGGAGGCACGGTAGAGTTCGAAGAGGTTCAGGAGGTTGTGGTCGGTCGAGCGCAGGCCGATCAACGTGTTGGCCAGCACCGGGAAGAAAGCCACCAGCCACACGCAGATCAGCAGCACCGTGCCCTGCGACAGGATGACCAGGAGGAGGGGGGCTATCGCCAGAACCGGCGTGACCTGGAGGATGATGGCATAGGGATACAGGGTATATTCCACCAGTCGCGACATCGAGAAGAGCACGGCCAGCACGACGCCGCCGATCACCGCAAGGAGGAAACCCTCGACCGTCACCTCTACGGTGAACAACCACGCCGGACCGAGCGTGTTCCATTCGCGGAAGAAGGCAGCCCAGATCTCGCTGGGAGCGGGCACCACGCGTTGCGGCGTCAAGCCGGCATCGACGCAGAATTCCCAGACTGCGACCACCAGGACCAGAAAGGCCAGCGGCAGCAGCCACTTGAGCAGGAGGCCGGACGAGTCGCGGCTTTGGAGCGGGGCATCCGACGGCTCGCCGGGGGAGGTAAGTGTGCTCATGCCGGGCCTGCGCTCAATGTCCATCGATTGTTTCGGCTGCCCTGCCGATGGCGGCGGTCAGCGTGGCGGAAGCCTGCCGGCAATGGTCGACATAGGCGGCCGATGTCCGGAATTCGGGACCTCGTGGCCGGGTCGCGTCCACGCGAAGCTCGGCGAAGGCGCGGCCCGGCCTGGCGGCCATCACCACGATGCGGTCGGAAATATAAACGCTCTCGAACACCGAGTGCGTGACGAACACCACCGTCCATCCAAGCTCGTGCTGGATACGCATGAGATCGTCGTTGAGCTTCTGGCGCGTAATCTCGTCGAGCGCGGCGAAGGGCTCGTCCATCAGGAGAAGCTTGGGCCGCGTTACCATGGCTCGTGCGATGGAAACGCGCATGCGCATGCCGCCGGAAAGCTCGCGGGGATAGGCTTCGGCGAAGGCATGCAGGCCTACGCTGTCGAGCGCCTGCATGACGCTGTCCCTGGCCGCAGCCCGCGAGATCCCCCTGAGGCGAGAGGGCAGCCAGACATTGTCGAACACGCTGGCCCACGGCATCAGGGTCGGCTCCTGGAAGACAAAGCCGACATCGCCGGAGTGATCCTCGCCGCCGCTCGGCCAGACGATCCTGCCGCTCGAGGCGTCACCCAGCCCGGCGATGATGCGGAGTGCCGTCGATTTGCCGCAGCCCGAGGGGCCGAGAAGAGACAGGATCTCGCCCTGATAGATGTCGAGATCCAGATGCTGCAGCGCCAGCGTGCCCGAGGAGAACACCTTGCCGACGTCGCGAAGGGAGACAACGGTCTTTCGGGCTGCCTGGGCAGGATTGGGAGCGGCCTGGTTCAAGTTCGGTTCCAATAACGCGAGGGGTACGGCGCTTGCCTCACTTCTTGATCAGGTCCGAGCCGACATTCTTGTTCACGAATTGGAGCGTGTAACCCTTCTTGTAGTCGAGATCGGCGGTGTAGACGCCGGCTTGAACCATCTTGTCGAAGAAGGATTTCATGTGTTCGTCGGTCATGGCGCCGATACCGCCCTTCTCCGCGTCGCCCGAGACGACGAGGCCATGCGCCTTGAGCTGGGAAACGCCGTAGGCGATCTGCTCGTCGGTCATGTCCGGATTGTCCTTCTGGATACCGGCATTGCCAGGCTTGTCGTCGCCATAGAGGTAATGGGCCCAGCCGATCGCAGAAGCGTCGACGAATTTCTGGACGACGTCAGGATGCTTGTCGATGAAGTCCTGTCGGGTGACGATCAAGGTCGAATAGGTGTTCCAGCCCTGGTCGGCGATCAGGAACACATTGGGCTTGAAGCCGCCACTCTTTTCCACCTGCAGCGGTTCGGAGGTCACGTAGCCCTGCTGCGCCGAATCCTTGTCGGCGATGAAGGGCGCGGGGTTGAAGTCGTAAGGCTTCACCACATCATCGGTGAATCCGAAAGCCGCCTTCATCCAGGCATAGCCGGTCGCCTGGAAGTCAGGGCCGATGAAGATGCTCTTGGCTTTCTTGAGATCCGCCCAGGTGTCCAGGCCGACCCCGGGATGGGTCATCAGGATCTGCGGGTCCTTCTGGAAGGTCGCGGCTACCGCTACGAGCGGTACGCCCTCCTTCACGGCCGAGAAGACCTCGACCATGTTGCCACCCATGTAGAAATCGTTCTTGCCGGCGACAAGCGCCGTGGCATTGTTGGCCTGCGGGCCGCCTTGCACGATCTCGACGTCGAGGCCGTATTTCTTGTAGGTGCCGTCGGCGACGGCCTGGTAGAATCCGCCATGCTCCGGCTCCGCCAGCCAGTTGGTGCCGAATCGCACCTTGACCAGGTCATCCGCGTGGGCGGCGCCCAGGCTGGCAAAGAGCACGGCCGCCGCGATGAAGCCGGTCTTCTTGAGCATATCGTTCATTTGTCGTCGCCTTTGTTCCATTCCGGCCTCAAACGCCGATCTGGCCAGGGGCTCGTTTCTGCCGCACCCTGCCATGCGGGAGGGATTGTTAGCGGCAAATCGGGCTTGCACAAGAGACAAGCACGACTAATTTTGCGCCAGCCATTCATGTCGAGGAAAACACGATGCTGCGCGCCATCACACCTTCTTCTCTGCGGCCTCCCTTTGCCCGCTACAGCCATGCCATCGAGGTGAAGGCAGGCGCCCGGATGGTGTTCTGCTCGGGGCAATTGGGGATCGGGGCGGATGAGGCGATTCCGCCCGGGGCCGAGGCGCAGGCAGCGCTGATCTTCAAATCCATTGCCGCCATCCTGGCAGAGGCCGGCATGAGCCTGGCGGATATCGTGCGCATCAACGCCTATGTCACCGGCCGCGAGCACATGGCAGGCTATATGAAGGCGCGCGATGCTGCAGTCTCCGATCCCCCGCCGGCTTCGACGCTGATGATCGTGACGGGCTTTACGCGGGAGGAATTCGTGGTCGAGATCGAAGTGGTCGCCGCGCGGTAGCGCTCTCGCGGATTATTTCAACGCTTCCGCAACCGCTGTCTCCGTCACCTCAATGAGGGGGGCCAGCACCTTGTAGGCCTCTGTCTTCGCACCTGGCCGCATGATCAGGATCACCGTCTCCGTGCCAGGGCAGGAGGCGTCGCCGCACTGGATTTCGCTTACCGAGATGGTGGTCTCTTCGCCCAGGCCGCGCAGATGCCGCACCTGCTCCTTGATGGCGGCTGCCTTTTCACGTTCGGCCTGGCTGGGCTTGCGGAACAGGCCGAACACGGCTCAGGCCGCCGCGGGCAGGGTGAGGATGCCGGCCTGTCCGTCCTCGGTGCCGATCGCCAGTTGAGCGCCCGTCTTGTCCCAGGCGAGCGCCGTGACGTTCGAGCCGTTGACGGCCCGGCGCACCAGGATCTCGGATGCGTCGGTGAGGCGACAGAGCAGCACGCAGCCATCCTCGTAGCCGAGGGCCAGCACCAGCGCCCTGGGATGGAAGGCGACGCGCGTCACCTTGGCATGGCGAATGCCGCATTCGCGTGGCGCCTTGCCCATCGGACCGTCCTTCGACTGGAAGGGCCAGACGATGCCAGCGTCGGCGCCGGAGGTCGCAAGCCAGTTGCCGTCATGCGACCAGGAGAAGGAACGGGTCTTGGAGGGATAGCCCGACATGCGCATGTGTTTCTTCTCGGCAACCGTCCAGCCATGCAGCATGTTTTCCTGCATCGAGGTGACGATGAAGCGGTTGTCGGGCGAGACCGTGATGTCGAGATGGCTGCCCTTCCATTCGTAGAATTCCGGGGTCGCCGTCGAATTGGGAAACCAGAGCGACACGCCGTTGTAGTGGGCGATCGCAAGACGGTAGCCCTTGGCCATGAAGGCGACTCCGCGCACGCCCGAGGGCGCCGTCCATTGCTTCACGGTCCCCTTCTCGTCGCGGACCTGGACGAGCTTGCCGGCCGACCAGGCCGTCGCACCGCTGGGCGAGATGGCAACGGCGTCGATCCACTTGTTCTTCACTTCGCCGAGTTGCTCGACCTTGCCCGCGCCATCCAGCCTTACGACCCGGCCGTCATCGCTGCCGGCGACCAGCACGGTGCCGTTGGAGGCGACCGACAGCAGCCCGGCATCCTCGAACAGCGGATCGCGCTTTTCCTCCCCGATTCCAGCCTGCAGCGCGGATCCGTCCGAAAGGGCGAAGACCGGCGTGCGGCCGAGCCAGCTTGCGCCGAGCACGTGGCTGCCGGCTTCTATCCAGGTGGTGCTTTCGGAGAGAGAGGGGAAGGTAGCGGTGTTCACGATATGGAGCCTGGGAGCGCGGACATCCTGTCCGATCTTGGAAACGGCTGCGGCGATGGCAGGGGCGCTTCCCATGATGGGGCGCCCCAGTGGTGCCATAGCTGCAGCGATGGAACTAGTGTTTCCCGAAACGTGGCCGTTTCAAGAGCGGACAAGGATCACCGTGTGGCCGGCGCTATGCCGCGCAGGCCTGGAAACCCTTCTCCAACGCCTCGCGATTGATGTCATGTCCGATGAATACCAGGCGTGACTCGCGCTTCTCTCCGGGCTTCCATTCACGCTGCAGATCGCCTTCGATGATCATGTGCACGCCCTGGAGCACGAACCGGCGGGGCTCGTCCTTGAGGGAGAGAATGCCCTTCCAGCGGAGCAGGTTCGGGCCTTCGCTCTGCGCGATCCTCTCGATCCAGGGCATCACCTTGGCCGGGTCCACGTCGCCGTCGATCTTGAGGGAAAGCGACTGCATGGTCTCGTCGTGATAGTGCTTCAGGCCGTGATCGTGGTCATGGTGGTGATGGTGATCGTGGCCGTGATGATGGTCGTGATCATGGTCATGCTCGTCGGCCTCGAGGAAAGCCGGCTCGAGGTCGAGGATGCGGTCGAGATCAAAGGCGTTGCGACCGAGCACCTCGTTGATCGCCACGTTGGAGCGCGTCGCCTTGTGCAGCTTGGCATAGGGGTTGAGGGCGCGGATGCGCATCTCCACCTCGCGAAGCTCGGCCGGCGTGACGAGATCTGTCTTGTTGAGCACGATCACGTCGGCGAAGGCGATCTGGTTCTTGGCTTCCGGCGCGTCCTTGAGGCGGTCCTTGAGCCACTTGGCGTCGGCCACCGTCACCACTGCGTCGAGCCGGGTCTTGTCGGCGACGTCCTGGTCCACGAAGAAGGTCTGGGCCACAGGCGCGGGATCAGCGAGGCCGGTGGTCTCCACCAGGATCGCGTCGAACTTACCCTTGCGCTTGAGCAGACCGTCGATGATGCGGATGAGATCGCCGCGTACGGTGCAGCACACGCACCCATTGTTCATTTCGAAGACTTCTTCGTCGGCATCGACGATGAGGTCGTTGTCGATGCCGATCTCGCCGAATTCGTTGACGATGACGGCGAAGCGCTGGCCGTGGGGTTCGGTGAGGATGCGGTTGAGCAGGGTGGTCTTGCCGGCGCCGAGATAGCCAGTGAGCACCGTCACCGGGATCTTGTCGGACGTCTTGTTTTCGGAAGCAATCGTATCGGCCATGGCAATCTCCGGAGCGCTGGGCGCGCTCTTCAAAAACGGATAGGCGCGCGGGCAGGGCGCATTACCGCCTTGACCGCGTTCGCTCAGCCTTATATTGGATTGCCAGCGTGCAATGTAAGCCCCGGCAACGCAAACGTGAGCAATTATGCGTGGACTGCTCGCCGTCATCCAGGCCGGAGTTCAAGCCCGCTCGTAGGGAATGACGGCAGCGCCCTGAACGGCCGGCGAAGAGCTCAGCTGGCGCCGAGCTGCGAAAGGCCGTTCTTGGCCGCCGCGTTGCCGGAATCGATGCCGAGCGCGTGCTGGAAGCTTTCGCGCGCCTTCTGCGTATCGTTGAGGCCTGCTTCCGCATAGCCACGACCGGCCCAGGAGGCGGCATTGCGGTTGTTGATCTGCAGGGCCTGATTGAAGTCGGCAAGGGCTTCCTTGTACTTCTTCAACTGCAGATAGGAAGTGCCGCGGGAATAATAGGGCGCTTCAGCGAGCGGATCGTTGGAGATCGCGGAGGTAAAGTCGTCGATCGCCACCTCGTGGTTGGCGTTGGCCTGGCGGATTAGGCCGCGATTGTAATAGGCTTCGGCCGTTTCGGGCTTGATCTGGATGGCCTTGTCGTAGTCGGCCATGGCCTGCTGGGTCTGGCCCTGCAGCCGATAGATGTTGCCGCGGCCGACATAGGCCGGCGCATAGTTCGGATCGACGGAGATGACACGGTTGTAGTCGGCCAGGGCCTGGTCGGTCTGGCCGGTCTGCCGGTAGACGAGAGCGCGGTTGGCGAGGGCCTGCGCGAAGTTCGGATCAAGCTGCAGGGCGCGGTTGAAATCGGAGATCGCCGGGCCGAACTGCTTCGAGCGGGCGTAGGCGGAGCCGCGCATGTTCCAGGCTTCCGGATCGCTCGGGTTCTTTTCGATGACCTGGCTGAGGGAGGAGATGTCAGTGGAGGCAACCTGGCGGCTCTCGCCGTCGTCCGCGTTGCCGACGCGCCCCACGGTCTCGCAGCTCATCAGGCCAATGCCGGCCGCACCCAGCAGGAAGGCTGCCACCAGCAGCGAGCGCGGGCTCCGCTTGGGGGTAGGGGCGGCTGCACTCATGGGGTCTGTCATTATTCTGATCCGGACAGTTCGAGACAAGTCACAACGGCCAACAGGCCTTTGGCCGGGCAATTTGCCGCATTAACCTTGCTGGAAGGTAAAGCCTTCCGTTGAACTCTTCGCACAAGGCGTGTTTGCGAGGTTCCTGACCTAACGTCAAGTGCAGCAAGCCAGAAAGAGCTCCCCTCGGATGCGCTTTCATGACCCGGCTCTTCGCAAAGCGCGGTAGCGGCAAAATTGGGCAGTGCCGTGTCGGGCAGCAAAAAACACAAACGCCCGGCCAAATGCCCGGGCGCCTGTCGGAGACGGTAGCTTCGATCGGAAGCGAAACTTACTTCTTCACAACGCGGGGCGTTGCGGGGATCAGGCCTTCGCGCTGCAGCTTCTTGCGAGCGAGCTTGCGGGCACGACGCACGGCCTCGGCGGCCTCGCGGGCGCGCTTCTCGGACGGCTTCTCGTAATGGCCGCGCAGCTTCATCTCACGGAAGATGCCTTCACGCTGCATCTTCTTCTTAAGCGCCTTCAGCGCCTGATCAACATTGTTATCGCGAACGAGAACCTGCACGCGTGCTGTCCTATACCTTGATGTGAATTGCCGCGGCGGCTCGGTACGGAAAATTCAGTGCCAAGGCACCGCCGAATTTGGAAGCGGCGTCATATCAGACGGGGCTCTACCTGTCCACCCAGTTTAGCATGGATCAGCGACTCTTTGGGAAAATCCTGGTGACGTGACCCATTTTCCTGCCCGGGCGGGCCTCATGCTTGCCATAGAGATGGACGGAGGCATTGGGTTCGGCCGCGAGCGAGCGCCAGGAATTGACGCTGTCGCCGATGAGGTTGGTCATCACGGCGTCGCTGTGTCGTTCGGTGGAGCCCAGCGGCCAGCCGCATACGGCGCGGACATGATTCTCGAACTGGCTGACGAGGCAGGCGTTCTGGGTCCAATGGCCGGAATTGTGGACCCTCGGCGCGATCTCGTTCACCAGCACGTTATGGTCGGCCGTGACGAACATCTCCACCGCCAGAACGCCGACATAGTCGAGCGCGGCGATGATTTTGGCGGCGATGGCGCGGGCCTGGTCCTCGACCATCGCTGACATGCGGGAAGGCACGACGGACTGATCGAGGATGTGGTCGTGATGCTCGTTCTCGACCAGATCGTAGGTGCGCGCCGCGCCGTCATCGCCGCGGACGGCAACAACGGAAACCTCCGCCACGAAGGGCACGAAGGCTTCGAGAATGGCGGGCTGGCCTCCCATGCGGGCGAGAGCCTCGGAAAGATCGCCGCCGGGACGGATCATGGTCTGCCCCTTGCCGTCATAGCCGAAGCGGCGTGTCTTCAGGACGCTGGGGCGTCCGAGCGCGGCGACGGCGGAGGCAAGGTCGGCATGGTTGTCGACGGGCCGGAACTCCGCCGTGCCGATGCCGAGCGAACGGACGAATGTCTTCTCCGTCAGGCGGTCGGCCGTGGTCTCCAGCGCCCGGACGGCGGGCAGCACCGGGCGTGCTGCCGAGAGGATGGCCGCAGTGGAGGCCGGTATGTTCTCGAATTCATAGGTGATGGCATCGACGGCTTCGGCGAAGGCGGAGAGGGCTGCAGGATCCTCATAGGCGGCGCAGGTGTAGCGGTCCGCGATCTGGAAGGCGGGGCTCGCCTTGTCGGGGCAGTAGATATGACTCTGGATGCCGAGCTCCGCGGCCGAGAGGGCCAGCATGCGGCCAAGCTGGCCGCCGCCGAGAATGCCGAGCGTCCCGCCCGGCGGGACACGCACGCTGCTCATGCCTTGGGTGCCTCGTCGTTGCTGGGGTGTTCGGCGACCGCCGCCGTCTGTGCGGCCCTGTAACGGTCGAGCCGGTTGGCGAGCCCGTCGTCATGCAGGGCAAGCACCGCGGCGGCCAGCAGGGCCGCATTGATTGCGCCGGGCCGTCCGATGGCGAGCGTGCCGACGGGAATGCCGGCCGGCATCTGCACGATCGAATGGAGACTGTCGACGCCGGAGAGGGCCTTGGATTCGACCGGCACGCCGAAGACGGGCAGGGGGGTGAGCGCTGCCGCCATGCCCGGCAGATGCGCGGCCCCGCCCGCGCCGGCGATCACGAGCTGGAAGCCCCGGGATTTTGCCGTCCTGGCGAACTCATAGAGGCGGTCGGGCGTGCGGTGGGCGGAGACGATCAGCGCCTCATAACCCACGCCGAGCGTCTCGAGGGTCTGGGCCGCGTGACGCATCGTGGCCCAATCGGACTGGCTGCCCATGATGATGGCGACAGGCTTGGCCTGCGCCGCCACGGTGGTTGTTGGCATCGAGACTTCCTTCGGCAAAAGGGGTGTCTAGAGCATGACGGGGCATTTGGGAAGAACCCGGGGGCCGTACTTCCTGTCCGCTCCCGGACCGAATGCGAGAATGGAACAGGCAAGTCGCCCGTGGTCCCGGAAGCGCCCGTCGTCTGCGATTTTCGCTGCGGCATCGGCGCTCGAAGGGCGGACATCGCGACATGCGGGCATGTCGTGGCGAGGTCCGCGCTCCCAGGGAGTGCTTCCCGCGTCAGAACGGGTGATACTGATAAAGCCAGGTCTCGCTCAGCACCTTGTCGCCGAGCTTCAGGTAGCAGCGCATCTCCACCGGATCGGGACCCGTGACCTGCAGGTCGAACTGGGCGCGCCAGTGGCCGTTGATACCGTCGGGCACCGCCTCGGTGAAGATATAGGAGAGTTCGCCGCGCGAGGCCGTGATGACCGGTTCGGGCTTCACGCCGTAGGGCAGGTCCTTGAGGGAGTCGCCCAGGAACTCGATCATGAACTTCCGCAGGCCCGGCGGGCGCGGCTGGCCGGGATGGCCCCCATTGCCCAGGCGCGTCGCCACGCAGCGTGCCAGATTGGTGGGGAAGGGCTCGTCGGCCGCCCAGTGCAGGCGGTACTTCAGATTGAATTCCTGGCCCGCCTTGACGGTATCCTTCGGTACCCACATCGCCACGACGTTGTCGTGGATCTCGTCATCCGTGGGGATCTCGATGAGCTGCACCTGGCCGTCGCCGAAGGGCGCCAGCGGCTCGACCCAGAGCGAGGGGCGGCGGTCATACATCACGCCGTCGAGATAATGGTCGAAGATGCGGTCGCGCTGCAGGAGGCCGAAGCCCCGCGGGTTGGAATCGGTGAAGGCCGAGGTGGTGGTGGCAGGCACATTGTTGAGCGGGCGCCAGATATGTTCGCCCCCGCCGGTCCACATCGCAAGGCCGTCGGAATCGTGAACCTCGGGCCGCCAGTCGATGGCTGTCTGCTTCACCGTTTCCGAGAACCAGTACATGGAGGTCAGCGGCGTCAGGCCGAAGCGGCTGATGTCGTTGCGCGTGAAGACATGCGCGTCGATGTCCATCAGAACGGCCTTGTCGCGCGTCATCAGGAAGGAGAAGGCGCCGGCGACGGAGGGACCGTCGAGCAGGGCGTAGACCTTGACCTGGTTGTTGGAGCCGGCCACCGGCTCCAGCCAGAATTCCTTGAAATCCGGGAATTCCTCCTGGTGGGGTGGGTTGGGATCAGCGGCGTTCACGGCCAGGCCGCGTGCCGAAAGGCCGTATTGGTAGAGTTCCCCGATGGCGCGGAAATAGGAAGCGCCGAGAAAGGCGACCCAGTCGTTCTTCTTCCAGTCGACGCTGCCTGTGCGCGGCTCCTGGAAACGGAAGCCGGCGAAGCCGATGCCTTCGGGCAGGGCCTGGGCCGGGCTGTCGGCCGGCATATCGAAGGAAGACTTGCGATAGATGATCTCGCTGGCGTTCTTGCCGTCGACCACGTTGATCGTCACCTTCTTCTGGAAGAAGGTGCCGAGGTGGAAGAAGGTCACCGGGAAAGGCGCCGGGCCGTTCGCCCACAGCGCATCCTCGGTCTTGAACTTGATCTTGCCCAGCTCTTCGTAGGTCAGCTTGGAGGTGATGTCTGCAGCCGGCTTCTCGGCGGGGACATAGGCTTCGGTCGCCAGCTTGCGCGCTCTCTCGACGAGGTCGTCGAAGGAAAAGGGCTCGGCGGGGCCGAAGGTCAGCGCCCCTTCATCGGCGAAGGCGGCAGCAGGAAGGCCCAAAGCGACGAGTGTCGATAGGCTCACCGCTCCCTGGAGAAATTGCCGCCGGTCGAAAGCATCGTTCATCAACGAGATCCTAACTCAAACTGCGCCGCAAGCTAAACAGGGATTATCTTGTGTCAATGCCAAGGTGTCGTAAACGTGGCGTATTTCATGACAATGGATTAATCCGCCCCTCCGATGACCTTCCTCTCCTCTTCCTTCTATGCGCGCGATGTCCTCGATGTGGCACGGGACCTGATAGGCGTTACGCTTCTGGTCGACGGGGTCGGCGGCGTGATCGTCGAAACCGAGGCTTATGACAGGGACGACCCGGCCTCGCACAGCTTCCGCGGCCAGACAGCGCGCAATGCCGTCATGTTCGGACCTCCCGGCCATATCTACATCTATCTTTCCTACGGAATGCACTGGTGCGCCAATGTCGTCTGCGGCGAATACGGGCGGGCGAGTGCCGTGTTGCTGCGGGCCATCGAGCCCATCGCCGGTATCGAACGCATGGAAGAGCGCCGGGGCGTGACGAAGCGGGCGCTGCTCTGCTCCGGGCCCGGACGGCTCTGCCAGGCGCTGGGCCTCACGGGAGTGCAGAACGGCCTTGCCCTGGCGCACCCCCCCTTCGAGCTCTGGCGGCGGGCAGCCGATCCGCTTATCGCGACTGGGCCGCGCATAGGCATCACGAAGGCCGTGGAGAGGCCGTGGCGCTTCGGCTGGGACGGATCGAAGTTCCTCAGCAGGAAATTCTGAAATGAAAAAGGGGCCTTGCCGGCCCCTTCTCGATGTTCTCGCGCCGAACTGTCTCTATTTGCCGAAGACGTCGCAGATCTTCGAGTTCGCGGAGCCGGTGCAGTGTTCGGTCGGCGTATCCTTGGCCGGCACGATCCGGATCACCCGGTCTTCGCCGATGAGCGCGGTCTCGCCAGGGTTCACGATCTTGCAATAGCGGATCGGGCGATGCGGAGGACAGATGAACGTCTTGCCCTCATACAGGGTGACCGCGCTGGTAGGCGTGCGCGAATCCACCTGGAACTTGGTGCCACGCACGCCGATCGAAGCCTGGGGCGCACGGATCTTGTAGGCGCTCTTGGCCGAGTCTCCGGTCGCGAAGCGGAAGGCACCGCGGGCGAACTGCAGCACCACAGAATTGGCCTTGCCGTTGCCGGCATAGATGAAGCTGTCCAGGGTTACCGAAGAGCGTGATCCCAGCATCAGATGGGTATTGTCCAGGAACCGCAGTTCGACCACGCCGCTCGGCCCGGTCACGATCTTCTCGCCCTGATGAATCTTGGAGCCGATCGCGAGCAGACCCGATACGCTACCGCGCACGGCCGGCGTGAGTCCGACGACATCGCCGATCACCGTCGGGTCCTGGGTGGCCGGCGCCTTTTGTGCGCGCGCTGACTCTAGGGAAGTGGCTGCAAGCAGAATCAGCAGCACCGGGGCAAGGCGCAGGAGACGGGCGATCATGGCGGGCTTCGAACCATTCAAGGGATGTTGCGTTTGCGCGACGGTAGGTTGACGCATATTAGCGCTCCAGCAAGGGAAAAGTGAAGCGTTATTGATCGCGTCCAGCGTTGAGAATGCGAAATCAATGCGCATGTTGCTTTTTTGCATCTTCTGGATTTTTGGGTAATATCACGAAGAAATATTCGAAAGCCGACGAATTATTATCCATTTATGTCTGAATGGATTTAAAAAATGAGCTCTCTCTGAAGGAAAATCATTCATTTTTTCTGATATTACATTGCGTAATGTACCACTTTTGATGGGCGCGGGTGGGATTTCCTCGCATTTAGATGATAGGATTTGTTATGTTGTTTACGCAGTTGCGGGTTACCGTCAGCGGGCTCCGCACCAAATAGAACCCCCGTGCGCGGCGCGGCCTCGCCGGTTCAGGCGGCGTGGTGTCTCGTCGGTCCTTGAACCTTGTCGATTACATCCCATGTGGGGATGTGTCGGATCGCACGGACCGAATCGAAAGGATGGGGCACGTGCCGCTTGTCACCCTTAAAGCGCATGGCAGGTCAGCTTATGCTGCGATGCAACATTTCTCGAATCCTGCTATGGTGGGTCGATCAATGAGAAGGCGTTCAGTACCGTGAGCCAGACCTGGAAGACAAAATATGGCAGCCGGCGTGTCAAGCAGGCGCTTCCGACCATCGAGGAAGCCCTTGTTGCCGCGGAGTGCCTCAGCGACGATTTCGAGCAGCAGATCGAGATCGCAGCTTCGCTTCTCGGCGTCGATGCCGAGGAAGTACGCACCGTTGCCAAGCGCCCGGCGCCGCCCAAGCCCACCGAGCGGCGTCTGAGCCTGCCGATCGCGCAGCCTCGTTCGCCCACGGCGGCTCCGCGGGCCGTCGTGGTGGAGTATCGCGCTCCAAAGCGTCTGGTGGGCGTGCGCTAAGCCCATCAGGGCGGGAGCGGCTCGTGTCGTTCCGCCTCTAACGGGGTTCCGCGCGGCTCCTCTTTCTTTTTCTCACCGGCCTCGCGAGGGGCGGCCGAAACGGTGAATGATCTGCGAAATCAAAAAAGCGCAGATTGGTCCTTGCTCACGACGAGCTTTCCCGCTATAGGCCCACTCCTCGCTGCTGCTCCCATCGTCTAGCGGTCTAGGACGTCGCCCTCTCACGGCGAAAACAGGGGTTCGATTCCCCTTGGGAGCGCCATTCCGCCTCAGGCGTGTATGAACAATCCTGCATATCCCGTCTCCTCTACTTTCGACGTCACCGAAGCTGGCGAACGCATCGATCGTTTCCTTGCGCGCCAATTCCAGCGAGAGGGCGCCCAGACCTTGTCGCGCACCCGCATCAAGGCGCTCATCGAGGCCGGCCATGCACTGCTGGACGGAACGGCCGTCCACGATGCTGGCCATATCCTCAAGGCCGGGCAGCGGGTGGTGCTGGGCGTGCCCGAGCCGGAGCCGGCCGAACCCCAGGGGGAGGATATTCCTCTCGTCATCGTCTACGAGGACGATGATCTTCTCGTCATCGACAAACCCGTGGGTCTGGTGGTGCATCCGGCAGCCGGGCATGAGAGCGGCACGCTGGTGAACGCTTTGATCGCCCATTGCGGCGCCTCGCTGTCGGGCGTCGGCGGCGTGAGGCGGCCGGGTATCGTGCACCGCCTCGACAAGGACACTTCCGGCCTGCTGGTGGTGGCCAAGAACGACCGGGCTCATCAGGGGCTCGCGGCTCAGTTCGCCGATCACGGCCGCACCGGGCCATTGGAGCGCGCCTATCTCGCCTTCGTCTGGGGTGCTACCCGCGCCCACGGCACGGTGGAAACCGGCATCGACCGCTCCACCCGCAATCGCGAGAAGATGGCGGTGGTTCCGCTCGGGCGCGGACGCGAGGCGATCACGCATTATTCCCTGGTGGAATCGTTCGGCCGGCATGAGGGGCTGCCGCTGGTCAGTCTGGTCGAGTGCCAGTTGGAAACCGGTCGCACGCATCAGATTCGCGTACACATGGCCCATCTCGGGCACCCCCTCCTGGGCGATGCCGTCTATGGCTCCGGCTTCAAGACGAAGGCGTCACTTCTGCCTGAGCAGGCAAGGACAACCCTCGCGGCCATGGATCGCCAGGCCCTGCATGCTCGCCTGCTGGGTTTCGAGCATCCGGTGAACGGCAGGCACCTCGTGTTCGAAAGCCCGCTGCCGGCCGATCTCGAAGCGCTGGCGCAGGCCCTGCGGACCTAGCCCCTTCGACGATCTATCTCTTGCGGCCGAACCAGAAACCGCCAGCCAGGGCGGCGATGACGAGCGCCTGCACGGTGGATTTCCTGTCCGGCAGGGCCTCCGCCGCCACGCCCGCTGCGGCTAGCATCGTCGTGGCGAGAGCCTGCCGGCGTCTGGCGCGCTTTTCCAGCTCCATTGCGACGGCGAGGGCTATCAGGGCGACGATCGCGAAGAGACCAGCCAGGACCGCGTCGGCCCAGTACGGGCCATAGAGATCGCCGACCAGACGGTGCAGGCTGATCAAGCCGATGATCGCCATGGCAAGGACGCATACGCCGGCAATGCCACGCCACAGGAAGACGACCCCGCGCTGGCGCAGGGCCGTACTCAGTTCTTCCTTGGCAAGGCTGCCCAGTGCCAGAAGGCGCATCACGAGCGGCCCTTGCTCCAAAGGCCGAGCAGCAGGCCGATACCGGCGGCGATGGCCACCGATTGCAGGGGTTTCTTGCCGATATAGTCGAGCGCGGCCTTCTGCAGGTCGGAAGCCTGCTCCCTGGCCGCCTCGCCGATCTCGCCGGCCTTGCTGCCGACATCGCTGAGCTTGCTGTCGAGAACCTGCCTTGCCGCCTTGGCTTCCTTGGAAAGAAGCTTCGACAAGGTGGACTTCTCCTCGTCGATGAAGGTGCTGAGCTGCTCCGTCAGGCGAGCAACCTCGGCGCGCAATGCATCAATGTCCGTGGTAAGCACATCGGAAATGCGTGATTTCGCCTGTTCCACTCGCTTGTCTCCGTCCATTCTCATGTCTCCGCTGTTGGCCAACGATGAAATACGGTCGTCATTTCGATGTGCGGGGAACTTCCCGTAGCCGGATTTGTTCCTCTCCACAGATAAAGGGCCTTGCAAACCGCGCAAGGTAAACGAAGCGTTACGGTAAACGGTAGCGGCTTTCGCGCCTTGATCTGGCGCAAGGCAGGGGCAGAGCCCTTCGGAGGAGACCCGGCAAGCCCTCAGCGCAGCGCATGGCGGACCTCCCAAAATTGCAACGTGAAATCGCCGCAATCGGGCGCATGATAGCGCGTGATAGGAGATTGGTCCGTGTCCGCAAGGGCACATGCGGGGCCGCCAGGCGGTGCAAGAGAAGATCCTGCGAGGGTCTTCACAAATGCATGTGCCGTCCCCATATCACGTAGGCGTCGTCTGCCCACGAAGGGGGACGGCGATTGAACCGCCCAGAAAGGGGGTTCAGAGGAGAGGAACATATGGCTTCTGCCGCGCTTCCCGTCTTGGCCGCCGAAAGTGGCCTATCCCGTTATCTCGATGAAATCCGCCGCTTCCCGATGCTCCAGCCGGAGCAGGAGTACATGCTTGCGAAACGCTGGCGCGAGCATGGCGACCGTGAAGCAGCCCATCAGCTTGTAACCTCGCATCTGCGTCTGGTTGCCAAGATCGCCATGGGTTACCGTGGCTATGGCCTGCCGCTCGGCGAGGTGGTGTCCGAAGGCAATATCGGCCTGATGCAGGCCGTCAAGCGTTTCGAGCCGGAAAAGGGCTTCCGCCTTGCCACCTATGCCATGTGGTGGATCCGTGCGTCGATCCAGGAATATATCCTGCGTTCGTGGTCGCTCGTGAAGATGGGCACCACGGCCAACCAGAAGAAGCTCTTCTTCAACCTGCGCAAGGCCAAGAGCCAGATCTCGGCGCTGGACGAAGGGGATCTTCGGCCGGACCAGGTGCAGTCGATCGCCAAGTCGCTCGGCGTGCAGGCGCAGGAAGTCGTGGAAATGAATCGCCGCCTCGGCGGTGACGCGTCGCTCAACGCTCCCGTTCGCGAGGACGGGGATGGCGAGTGGCAGGACTGGCTGGTCGATGAATCGAGCAACCAGGAGGCCCGTCTCGCGGAGAGCGAGGAGAACGACAACCGCACTACGGCGCTCCGTCAGGCGCTCAACGTCCTGAACGATCGTGAGCGGCGCATCTTCGAGGCTCGCCGCCTGGCCGATGATCCGATCACGCTGGAGGAACTCTCGGACGAGTTCGGCGTCTCGCGCGAGCGTGTTCGTCAGATCGAAGTCCGCGCCTTCGAGAAGGTGCAGGCTGCGGTTCGTTCCGGCGTTGCCCGCCTCGAGGCGGCGCACGCACCGGCCTGATGCATCGTCACTGAATCGAAAAGCCGCCCATTCGGGCGGCTTTTTTTATTTGAAGCGTCTCGGCTTACTGGATGGCGGCTGTGCCGTTGCTCCAGGACGCCATGGCGTCGTTGAAGACCTTTTCGCCGGCCGGTCCCTTCTCGAAGGTCAGCACAGCACGCCGACCATTGTCGAAGGCGAAGAGGACGTCGAACCAGCCGTTCTCCTGCAGCATCTTGGCATTGCGCCCCTTCTCGTTGAAGGGGTCGGCAATGCCCATCAGGAACACGCCCGTGGTGACCTTCATCAGCACGCCGTCGAGCGGAGTACCGGTGACCTGCGGACTGTGCTTCACGTTCACGCCGCTGAGCGAGGCGATGCTGCCGTTTGGATAGTCGGGCGGTACCGTCATCTGGATCTGCAGGAGAAAGGCGGCCGGGAAAGCCGGGTCCGAGTTGCGGCGCAAGGTCAGCAGCGCCTTCATCTTGCGGTCCGGAAAGTTGAGCTCGCCGATGACCACAGTCTCCAGCGGCCCGTTGGTGCCGCTCGCCTGTGACTCAGTGCGCCAGTTCACCGTACCTTCGAAGATGCGCCCCTTCATCGGGGCGGTCGGATCCTCCTCGAGCATCCGCGCGCGCTGGCCCTCGGGGGCCTGCGACTCCGCCGATGGCAGGAGAGGAGCCGGTGCGGGGGCGGCAGGCTCGGCCGGTGCCTGCTCGGGCGAGGGAGTGCTGGAGGGCGGCGGTGGCGCGGCCGGCGTCGCCGCTGCAACCTGGTTTGCGGGCGCCGGTCCGGGAGCGGCGCCGAGGCGGTCGTTGAGCTTGGCCGGATCGGTATCGGCGGGCTTCGCGGCAGCCTGCGGAGCGGGCGTGGATTGGGCGGGCACGAGGACCGTCTTGTCGTCATGACTGCGCAGGAAGAGGGCAGTGGCTGCACCGCCTCCGACGATGAGCAGGCCGATCAGACCCATGACGGCGTAGCGCCGCAGGCCGCCCTTCGGGGTGTTGCGGCGCGGTGCCTGCGGGCGCCGTTTCTCGGCCCGGCGCTCTGCAAAGGCGGGGAGACCTTCGGGATGGGGCACGCGAGGGCCGGATGCGTCATCCTGGACGGCTTCTTCCTCGGCTTCCACCGGATCGTTGGCGATCGGGCCCGGCTTCGGCGCCGCCGGGCGCTCGGAAGCCATCGGCTCGGGCATCAGCTCGGCTTCGTCGTAGTGATGCTCGACCCGCCGGATCGCTTCTTCGAGCAGGCTGCGTTCCCGCGAGATCTGCCCGGGAGTGAGGGCGGGATCGGCGGCATTGAGCTGTCGGAGGAGTGCCGTGCGCGCCTTTTCGTAAAGGGCGTTGCGGGTTTCCTGGGTATTGGGCAGCAGCCCCTGCACCGCTCGCTGGATGGGAGGGAAATAATCCGTCGACACTCGTCCTGGCTCGATCTCTTCAAGGGCAGATGGACTGCCGGGCAGCGATGCATGGCCTCGTCATGATGATCGGACGCGGTCGGCCAGATCAACAACTGCCAGACACCCGGGGAAGATAAGCGAATCTATTAAAGAATCCGCTTAACTCACCCGCGGCACTCACGCACTAACGCCCGAATCTGACGGGAATAGGTCTGCTCTTAGACTTGAAAGGGATTTTGCACAAGGATCGTGTCGTCCCGGTCGGGGCTGGTGGAGAGCACCGCCACGGGGGCACCGATCAGTTCCTCGATGCGGCGGACATATTTGATCGCCTGCGCGGGCAGGTCGGCCCATGAGCGTGCCTTGGCCGTGGTTTCCTTCCACCCCTCGATTTCCTCGTAGATCGGCTTCACGCGGGCCTGCGCAGCCTGGCTGGCGGGCAGGTAGTCGATCTCCCGGCCATCGAGTTCGTAGCGCACGCACACCTTGATGGTCTCGAAACCGTCGAGGATGTCCAGTTTGGTGAGGGCGATGCCGGTGATGCCGGAGGTGCGGATGGTCTGGCGCACCAAGGCGGCGTCGAACCAGCCGCAGCGACGCGCACGGCCGGTCACGGTACCGAATTCGCGCCCGCGCTCGCCGATCAGGCGTCCGGTTTCGTCGTGCAATTCGGTGGGGAAGGGACCTTCGCCCACGCGCGTCGTATAGGCCTTGGTGATGCCGAGAACATAGTCGATGGCGCTCGGACCAAGGCCGCAGCCGATCGCCGCTTGTCCCGCCACCGTATTGGAGGAGGTGACATAGGGATAAGTGCCGTGATCGACGTCCAGCAGGGCACCCTGGGCCCCTTCGAACAGAATGCGGCTGCCGGCCTTGCGTTCCTTGTCCAGCAGGGCGCCGACATCGTCCATGAAGGGAAGGACCAGCGGAGCGACATCGGCAAGCTCGCTGTAGAGCGCCTCGGGGTCGATCTCCGGCTGGCCGTTGCCGCGTCGCAGGGCGTTGTGATGGTTGAGGAGGCGGCCGATCTTGGGGCGCAGGGCCGACAGATCCGCGAGGTCCATCAGGCGGATGGCGCGCCGTCCGACCTTGTCCTCGTAGGCCGGGCCGATGCCGCGGCCGGTGGTGCCGATCTTGGTGCCGTCGGTCGCCGATTCGCGCAGCCGGTCCAGTTCCTGGTGGAGCGACAGGATGAGGGGCGTGTTCTCGGCGATGCGCAGCATGTCGGGCGTGATCCGGACGCCCTGTTCGCCTAGCTTCTTCACTTCCGCCACGAAGGCCCTTGGGTCGAGCACGACGCCATTGCCGATGACCGAGAGCTTGCCGCGAACGATGCCGGAGGGCAGAAGCGAGAGCTTGTAGACGTTCTCGCCGATCACAAGGGTATGGCCCGCATTGTGTCCGCCCTGGAAGCGGACGACGACGTCGGCCTGTTCCGACAGCCAGTCGACGATCTTGCCCTTGCCCTCGTCACCCCATTGCGATCCGACCACGACGACATTCGCCACCGGCGCTCTCCCTTCATTCTCTCTGGCCCGAGGGTCAACTTTCCATGCGACGGCCCGGACGCGCAAAAGCCCGGCACATCCGATGGCCGGGCTTTTTCACTTCCTAACGGATTGGGAACGGCACGTAAACCCGTAAAATTTGGTCTCAAACCGCTAAAATACTGATTGTCATATATGACAATCGGGATTGACACAAAAGTGTCAACCGTCATTGATACGAGCGCCGCTGTAAAAACCCGTACGGGAAAAATGGGCCAGCGCGGCACCATCAAGGAGTTGAACAATGAGCAGGAAAACGTGGCTTGGTATCGCATCGGTATCGGCCCTGGCCTTGACGGCCTCGATGGGCAGCGCGTTTGCCCAGAGCCAGGACCTGATTGACGCTGCCAAGAAGGAAGGTCAGCTCACCGTGATCGCCCTCCCGCATGACTGGTGCGGTTATGGCGACATCATCGCCGGCTTCAAGGCCAAGTACGGTCTCCAGGTCAACGAGCTGAATCCCGATGCCGGTTCGGGCGACGAAGTCGAAGCCATCAAGGCCAACAAGGGCAACAACGGCCCGCAGGCTCCCGACGTGATCGATGTCGGTCTCTCCTTCGGTCCCAAGAGCAAGGCTGACGGCCTGATCCAGCCCTACAAGGTGTCGACCTGGGCTACCATTCCCGACACCGCCAAGGATGCCGATGGCTCCTGGTACGGCGACTACTACGGCGTTCTCACCTTCGAGGTGAACAAGGACATCATCAAGACTTCTCCCAAGGACTGGGCCGATCTGCTCGGCTCCGATTATGCCAATGCCGTTGCGCTCGCCGGTGACCCGCGCGTGTCCAACCAGGCCACCATGGCTGTCTATGCCGCCGGCCTCGCGGCCGCCAAGGGCGATGCCAGCAAGGCTGGTGACGAAGGCCTGAAGTTCTTCGCCGACCTGAACAAGAAGGGCAATTTCGTTCCCACCATCGGCAAGTCCGCTTCGCTCGCGCAGGGCACCACCCCCGTGATCATCCGCTGGGACTACAACGCGCTCGCGGATCGTGATACCCTCAAGGGCAATCCGGACGTCGACGTCGTGGTTCCGAACACCGGCGTGATCGCGGGCGTCTATGTACAGGCCATCAGCGCCTATGCACCTCATCCGAATGCCGCCAAGCTGTGGATGGAATACCTCTATTCGGACGAGGGCCAGATCGGCTATCTGAAGGGCTATTGCCACCCGATCCGCTTCAACGACTTGGTCGCCAACAAGAAGGTTCCCGCGGACCTGCTCGCCAAGCTGCCGCCGGCTGAAGCCTATGCCAAGGCCGTGTTCCCGACCCTCGACGAACAGAACGCTGCCACCGCCGTGATCGCCAAGGGCTGGGACAGCCAGGTCGGCGCGGCCGTCAAGTAAGTCGTTCCCTGTGCGGTTTATCCTGCCCGGATCTTCCGGGCAGGGTTCAGTTATGGCGACAAAGCGATGAGCGCTACCATCGAAGTTGCTTCTCCTGCGCCGAGGCGGCGGGCGGAAGCGCGGACGAAGACGTGGGCGGCTGTGGGCATGCTGCCCTTCGTGCTGTTTGCCGCGATTTTCCTGATCATTCCGACAGCCTTGCTGATGGTTGGCGCTTTCCTGGATCGTGAAGGTCATTTCACCTTCGTCAATCTGGTGGAGCTCTTCACCAATCCCACCATCGTCTCCTCGTTCTTGCTGAGTATCAAGATCAGTCTGGCCTCGGCGATTGGCGGAGCGTTCGTGGGCTTCTTCGTCGCTTACGCGGTCATTCTCGGCGGCCTGCCAGGTTGGATGCGCGGCGCGGTCATGACCTTTTCCGGCGTGGCCTCGAACTTTGCCGGCGTGCCTCTGGCCTTCGCCTTCCTCGCCACGCTCGGCCGTGTCGGCCTCGTCACCGTCCTGCTGCGCGATTGGCTCGGTTTCAACCTCTACGGCACCGGCTTCAACATCCTCAGCTTCTTCGGCCTGACGCTGGTTTATCTCTACTTCCAGATTCCGCTGATGGTGCTGGTGATCGCTCCCGCCATGGACGGCCTGAAGAAGGAATGGCGCGAAGCCAATGCGGTGCTCGGCGGCACCAACTTCGACTACTGGCGGCGCATCGCCTTGCCAATTCTCTTTCCCAGCATCCTCGGCGCCACGCTGCTGCTCTTCGCCAACGCCTTTGGGGCGGTTGCCACGGCCTACGCGCTGACGGGCTCCAGCCTGCCGATCATTCCGATCCAGCTCTTCGCGCAGATCCGCGGCGACGTCATGAACAATCCCAATCTCGGCTATGCGATCGCCTTCGGCATGGTGGTGATCACCAGCCTGTCGAGCGGCGCCTACATCTGGCTGCGTAGCTACAGCGAACGGTGGGTGCGATGAAAAAGGTCAACATCCTCTCCTGGATCATCATCATCCTGGCGATCAGCTACTTCATTATCCCGCTGCTCGCGACCTTCGAGTTTTCGCTGCGCCTCATCCGCGGCCATTACAGCTTCGAAGCCTATCGTGTCGTCTTCGTGCAGCCGGATTTCCAGGATGCGTTCCGCAATTCGATCCTCCTGGCGCTTGCTACTATCATATTGAGCATCATTCTGGTCGTCCCGGCGGCCTACATCGTCCGCCTGCGCCTGCCGTCCTGGCGGTCGCCGGTCGAGTTCGTCACGCTGCTGCCGCTGGTCATTCCGGCGATCATTATCGTTTTCGGCTACCTGCGCATGTTCAATTCCTCGTCGTGGCTGCCGTTAACCGACAGCAAGGCGAGCACTTACTTTCTGCTTGCTCTCGGATATGTCGTCCTGGCGCTTCCTTACATGTATCGCTCGGTCGATGCCGGACTGCGGGCCATCGACGTCAAGACATTGACTGAAGCGGGACAGAGCCTGGGGGCCAGCGGCTTCACCATCCTGACCCGAATCATCCTGCCGAACATCCGCTCTGGCGTGCTCAGCGGCTCTTTTATCGCCTTCGCCATCGTGATCGGCGAGTTCACCTTCGCGAGCCTGCTCAACCTCCAGGTTTTCGGTACCTATCTACAGCTGATCGGCGCCAACCGTGCCTATGAGCCCTCGGCTCTGGCCATTGTCGCCTTCCTTATCACCTGGGCCTGCATGGGCCTCCTCCAACTCGTCGGCCGCTCGCGCGCCGCCAAGCAGGCGCGCTGAGTCCCTGAGAGGTAGCTATGTCGTTTCTCCAGATTTCCTCCCTGCAAAAGAGCTACGGCCCCAACCAGGTCGTGAAGCACTTCGATCTGTCGGTGGAGAAGGGCGAGTTCATCACCCTGCTCGGCCCCTCGGGTTGCGGCAAGACCACCGTGCTGCGCATGGTGGCCGGCTTCGAGACGCCGACCTCCGGCTCGATCCGCATGGACGGCAAGGACGTGACCGGGCTGGCGCCGAACCAGCGCAATGTCGGCATGGTGTTCCAGGCCTACGCCCTGTTTCCCAACATGACGATCGCCCAGAATATCGGCTTCGGCATGAAGATCGCCAAGAAGTCGCCTTCCGAGATCGAGCAGCGTGTGAAGCAGATGCTGGACATGATCAAGCTGCCGCATATCGCGGACCGCTATCCCTTCCAGCTATCGGGCGGCCAGCAGCAGCGCGTGGCGCTTGCCCGCGCCATTGCGGTGCAGCCCAAGATCCTCCTGCTCGACGAGCCGCTTTCGGCGCTGGATGCCAAGATTCGCGTGTCGCTGCGCGATGAGATCCGGGTCCTTCAGCAGCAGCTCGGCATCACCACCCTGTTCGTCACGCACGACCAGGAAGAAGCCCTCTCGATGTCCGACCGCATCGTTGTCATGAGCGCGGGACAGATGGAACAGGTCGGCACGCCCTTCGAGATCTATAATTTCCCCAAGACCAGCTTCGTCTCCTCCTTCGTCGGCCATCTCAACTATCTGACCGGCACGGTTACGGATGCAGCCGCCGGGCGTTTCTCGATCGATGGCCAGGAAGTGGTGGTGGGGCGCGGCCTGCAGGGTGCGCGCAATGGTGAAACCCGCCGCGTGGCGTTGCGCCCGGAAACGGTCGAACTGGGCGAAGGCGGAAACACCCGCAATACGGTTCACGGCAAGATCGATCTCGTGAGCTTCCTCGGCTCGATCGTGCGCATCCACGTGAATCTCGGCTCGAACCGCCTTTCGCTCGATACCTTCAACAGCTCGAGCTCGGTGCCGCCCACTGTCGGCGAGACGGTGGCCCTGAATTTCGGCCGTGACGACCTGCTCTTGCTGGAAGACAGCGCCCAGGCGGCATGACCCCGCGGGCAAGGGTGTCGATCTCGAACTGGGAGGTCGACGGCCCTGGAAACGATGGCTTTATGGGAGCGGAAGAGGGCGGTCGGTGATCGCCCCTTCACGTTTGGCGCGGTTCCTGCCGCAAGGCCGGCGCCCATAGACAGGTTCCTTGCGGCCTACCGGAGAGCCTACCCCAGCGGTCCCTTCCGCAGACGCGTGAGGTCGAAATCCCTTATGTCCCGCAGGAGGTCGACCAGCGCCTCCGCGCCGAACGCCGCCGATTCGTGTCCATGCTCGCGCGTAGCCCTCGAGGCGTCGCCTGCCGCGCCTTCCGGGTGAATGTCCTGAGCCATCCAGCCGAAACCGCCCGGACGCCCGGTGCGGAGGTGTTTGAAGGTCTGCTCCATCTCATAGGTAACGGGCTTGAAGTTCTTGGCGCGGTCCATGTGCACGAGGTCGGGCCTGAATTCGAGCATCAATGCTGTCTCGATCTCGCCGGCATGGATGCCGAGGCGCACTTCGTCATCCGGGAAAATACCCTGGGGATAGCCGAACATGTGCCAGGAGGTGAACGATACCAGCATGCCGTGGCGAACGCGCAGTTCGCGCGCCACCATGTCCATGGCCGTCATGTTGCCGCCATGCGAGTTGACGATCAGCAGCTTCTTCACGCCGGCGCGGTGGATGCTCTCTCCGATCTCGACCCAGGCGCGCAGCACCGTCTCGGCCGACAGGGTAATGGTCCCGGGGAATTCCAGGTGCTCGTTCGACTTGCCGATCGTCTGGATGGGCAGGAAGGTAGCGGGGATGTCGCCGGGGATGAGGGGGACCGCCCGGTCGAGATAACCCTGCATGATCATGCTGTCGACGCCGACGGGCAGGTGGGGACCATGTTGTTCGATCGCGGCGATCGGCAGCACGGCGATCCAGGAAGAAGTGTCGGAGGTGCGGAACTCCTCCGTCGTCATCTCGAACCAATGGCGACGGGGCAGGGATATGGAAGAGGGCATGGCAAAGTCCAGGCGGGGAGGGAAGCCCAGACGATAGAGCCAGGACGCGCCGAGTTCCAGTCCCGCGGGCATCCCCTATGCGCCCGGGCCTACCGGATCACCGGCTCGCCATAGGGGGCGGGGAGGACGCGCGGCCGACGCGGATAGTAGGGTCTGTCCGGATAGGCCTCAGGGCTCGCCACGGGGCGTGGATAGGGCCGGGGGCGGACATAGGGCGGCACATGCAGGATGGGGCCGGGACCCCAGTCCGGGGGCGGTCGTCGACGCAAGGGCGGATCGACATAGGCGGGCGGCGACTCATATGCCGGGCCCTGCTCCACAAGCACAGGCTGGCGGTTGGGGTGTGGAGGTTGATAGTCCTTCTTCGAAGCCCGTCTCTTCGGAGTCTTCTGCGGCGCCGGCGGGGGCGGCGGCGTCGAGACATAGGGAGCGACCGCCGGCGCAGCCGGCGTACACAGTGCCGCGCTGGCAGGCCCGATGTCGAGTTTCACGGAAGATGCGGCCGCGTTCAGCCAGAGCAGCCATTCACCGAGGAATTCAGGCTTCCAGGGCGCCACGGGCCCGGTATCGTAGTCCATCACATTCACCGGTTGCGGCAACACATACACGGCGATGCCGCGCACCACCCTGATGGAGGTGACCGGAGTGCTGGCGGGGAACGCCGCGGGTATCGCAGCAGGCTCCGCGTCGCAGCGATTGGCGAGCCTGGCCGTCTCGATGAAAGTCCACTGCTTGTCCGCGTTGAAGCTGGCGAGGGTGATTTCCTGCTGGTCGCTGGCTGGCGGCGTGGGCGCCCATCCCGTCCAGTCTCCCCCGCTGCGCCAGATCACCCATGCCGGCGCCCATTCGGTACCGGGAACCCAGATCCAGCCGGCCTGATCGTCATGGGCCCAGCGCCCGTAATGATGCACGATCTTGCCCCAGGTGGTGGGATCGTCGTAGGTCCAGCCGTAGGTGCGGTCGTAGATCCAGTGGCACGCGGGGTAGGGATGCCAGCCCGCGGGCAGGGAGGTCGGCTGCCATACATTGCCGTAGCGCTCCGAATAGATGAACTGCCCGAACCGGGACAACGTTGTCTTGAATTCGTCGAGGGTGGGCGGCTGAGGCTGGATCGGGGCTGCCGCCGCGGCGATCGCCGGAGCACTCATCCCAACCAGTGGCGCGAGCACCAACAAACCAAGCATAGCCGAAGTGAACAGGACAGTTCCGAACTTTCCCCTCGTGCAGGCCATCGCACGCCCCCCAATACCGGATTAGCCTCAAGCTCCCGTCATGGTGCGCCGCCCGGCGTGACCTGTCCGTATCAATTGGCACAACATGCCGGCGTTGGAACTGCAGCGGCTCTGGATAGGGGGTGAAAATGAAACCGCCGGCTCCGGATCAACTCCGGGCCGGCGGCGGGGAACGTTCCAGCGTCTGCTGGGTCAGTGTACCGTCCCAGCGGCTTTCAACTTGGCGATTTCGTCTTTCAAAAGGAGTTTCTTACGCTTCAGCTCTGCAATCTTGAGATCGTCCGAGGAGGGATGAGACAAGGCGATGGTGAGTTCTGCTTCCAGAGCGTGATGTTTACGCTCCAACTCGACCAGATGCGGCTGCACAGGCATTAACGGCTCCTTGTTGTCACAGTTCCGACATCTAACGTTGTCACGAAATCAGGGGCTTGTCGAAGGAAAATTCGAGTTCTTCCAGCGGGCGCGGTTTGTGCGAAGCAGCAATTAGATTAGTCGGAACAATGTCTTACCCTACGGTACAAGAAGCAGGCGACGGTTCCAAAAGAGCTGCCGAAACAAGGGGCTAGAGCCACCTCCTCATTGCCTGCTGCACAATGTCCACCAAAGGCGTGTAAATAAGTGGCGATATCTTGCAGCAGCGCTTGCGGGAGCTGAATCGCACCGGCATAGTTTGGGCTATAATCTTTTCCCTGGAGGCTGTCCGGGCAAGGCGACAAGAACCGCGGCATGGTGCGTTCCATGGCTGCGCGCGTTTGGAACGGAAGGGTACAGGCTTGTCAAATCCGCTTAGTCAGGAGGAGGAAGCCGCGTTGGTTGCGGAACTGGGACAATTGCGCCAGGAACACCGCGACCTCGATGCAGCGATCGCAGCCCTCGAACAGTTGGGCTCGCCGGATCGCCTGCAACTGCAGCGCCTGAAGAAGCGCAAGCTCAATCTCAAGGATCGCATCTCCTATATCGAGGATATGCTAACCCCGGATATCATCGCCTAAGGCAAAATGCGCGAGGCCGGCGTTGCGGACGAGGGCGTTCGCGCGTCCCGCCTATCCCGGCGTCGTGCCGCTCTGGATTTCACCCAGCACCCATTCGCGGAAGGCCTTGATCATCGGTTTGTCGGCCTTGGTCTTGGGCGCCACCAGGTAGTAGGCGAATTCCGGCGCGATCCTGAGCGAGAGATCGAAGGGGCGCACCAGCCGTCCCGCCGCAAGATCGTCTCCGACGAGGCTGGTGTTGCCCAGCGCGACGCCCTGGCCGTCGATGGCCGCCTGCAGCGTCATGATCGACTGGCTGAAATGCAGCCCCCGGTTCGGATCGGGCTTGTCCGCCTTGGCGGCCAGCAGCCACATGCGCCAATCCGGCCAGGCATCATCCTGTCCATACCAATCGAGATGGATGAGGGTGAAGTGCTGCAGATCGTTCGGCTCGCGCAGCGGGATCGCTCCCTGGAGAAGCCGAGGGCTGCAGATGGGGAAGACGGCCTCGTCGAAAAGGCGGTCCGAACGCAGGCCCGGATAGACGCCGCGCCCGAAGCGAATGCCCACGTCGATCTCGTCGCGGTTGAAATCGGTCAACGTGTCCGAGATGTCGATGCGCATCTCGATGTCGGGGAATTTCTGCCGGAAATGCGGCAGCCGCGGCACCAGCCACTTGGCGGCGAAGGAAGGCCCCGACGAGACGGTCAGCATTTCGCGATGCGTGGTGTTGGCGGCCCTGCGCAGGGCTTCGTCGATTGTCCGCAGCGCCGTGGTCGTGGAGGCAAGCAGTTCCTCTCCCGCATGCGTAAGACGCATGCTCCGGCTGGTACGGAAGAAAAGACGCGTGCCAAGGCGCTCCTCGAACGCGCGGATCTGGCTGCTCACCGCTGCCGGCGTTACGTCGAGCTCGCCCGCCGCCTTGGCGAAGCTGAGATGGCGGGCTGCGACGGCGAAGGTCCACAGAGCGCCCAACCCAGCACCCGATTTGTTCATCACACGCCTGCGATCATAAAGTTATTCTTGATGATGAAGATAGGTCATCTGTCTTGATGGACTCTTATAAAACATTGAAAATGCACTACATACAAGGATAGAGACCTAACTTTTTGTTAAGGATGTGTGTTATGTCGAGCGTTGAATTCCATGAGGATGAATGGGGCCGTCACTGGAGCTATTCCCCGGCCCTCCATGGAACGCAGGTGCGGGTAAGCTACCCGCTCTTTGCGACGCTGCTGCACGGCATTCAGTCGCTGATCGAACAGGCTTCGCAGCGCTATGCCATGCATCAGGCGGAGATCTTTGCGCTGTCGCGTCCCGACCGGCAGCGTGATGCCTATGGAGACGACGAAATTCTGCCCGTGCTCTATACGCCGCATGAGGGCGTACGCGACGAATTCGGCCGCCAGGTCGACTGAAACGCCCGCAGGACGCGGATGACATGAAGAAGGCGCGACCGGCTTTTGCCGGCCGCGCCTTTCGATTCTCTCGCATGGTCACGGATGGCGTGAAGGCCGGGGAAAGGCACCCGCGCAAATGAAAAATGCGACCATGCTCCGGCGTGATCGCATTCCTTGCAGACGGGCAGAGCAGGCGGCGAGGCGCGAGCGCCTCAGTCCTCCTTCTGCTTGATACCCTTGAGCTTGGCGAAGACGTTGGCGACGTCCAGCTCATCTTCATCCTCGGTGTGGCGCGGCTTGCTGCCCAGCGACGCAAAGGGATCCTCGACCTTCTGCGTGCGTTCGGCGGGGCCGGTGGTGATCTCGGCCGGCAGCAGGGTTGCGCTCTCCACTTCCGGCGGACGATCCTTGGAGGCGCGGGCCACCTCGAAATCGAGATCGATCTGCGTGCACAGGCCCAGCATCACGGGATCGGCGGGCGCGAGCTGCTGGGTGTTCCAGTGCGTGCGATCGCGAATGGCGGCGATGGTGGTCTTGGTCGTCCCCACCAGGCGCATGATCTGCGCATCCTTGAGCTCGGGATGGTTCTTCACCAGCCACAGAATGGCGTTGGGGCGGTCCTGGCGGCGCGAGACCGGCGTATAGCGCGGACCCTTCTTCACCTTCGCGATGGCGATCTTCACCTTCGGCTCGGCGAGCTTGAGGCGGTAGTTGGGATCGCGCTCGGCACGGGCGATCTCCTCGCGCGTGAGCTGGTTGGCGATCACCGGGTCCTGGCCCTTGATGCCGGCGGCGACTTCGCCATCGGCGATCCCCTTGACCTCGAGCGGGTGCAATTTGCAGAAATCGGCGATCTGGTCGAAGGTGAGGGCGGTGTTCTCAACCAGCCAGACAGCGGTGGCCTTCGGCATCAGCGGGGCGGTCGACATAAGCATCTCCTCGGAAAGCATGAACTCGCTTCCGCCTCGCCCCGGCCTCCCGGGGCGAAGCCCGACGCGAGCTGATTGTCGGGATTCACCCTCCATATAGTCGTCGCCGGGCTGAAAGGAAAGCCCGTTAGGCATTTTCGCCAGATATGGGCGTCGATAATGTACTCCGCATGGATATACCAACGACATTGGGCGAAAATCTCGTCGTGGGCACCCCCGCCGCGATTTCGTGGTCGCGCGGGGGCAGGACTTCTCCGCTCTCGTCCGCATTGCAAGGAACGTTCGCAAGGGCTCCGAGAATGAGGCCATCGCGGATGGGGTGGGGCTTGCCACGGCAGGGGAGATGGCGGCACAACGGGCGCACTGAGGCGGGATGCCGATTGCAGGAGGGACAGCATGGCCATCTTCGACGACGAACCCCGCAAGAAGCCGGCAGGCCACCAGATAGGCCAGGACCTGTCCTCATTGTCGCTGCATGAGCTGGATGAACGCATCGCGGCGCTGAAGGAGGAGATCAAGCGGCTCGATGAGGCAAGGGAGCGCAAGGCGGCCTCGATGTCCGCCGCGAGTGCCTTCTTCAAGAGCTAGAGCGTCTTGTGTTTTGACGAAATCGGCAAAACGCAAAGACGCGTCGAAAAACAAAGACCTGGAGAAAAGCGGCGTTTCTACCTAAATGCGCTTTGCTCTAGGCCCCGGGACTCTCGGATAGACACTCCAATCGAGGCGCTCCGGGGACGCAATGCGTACGTTTCCGGCGTTAACCGAACAGTAAGTTTTCTCAGGTAGCCTTGGTGCCATTCCAGCTCTCTCTGGATGTTCGAGTGGCTCCTGTTCACTCTGTTTGACGCCTCCCTGTTTCTGACTTGGATAAAGCCGCGATCTTCTCGCGGCTTCTTTTTGTGCGCCTTCAAACAGCAAAAAGCGGGCTCGAGGGCCCGCTTTCAACGTCAGGTCGATGAGGTCCACGATCAGCGCTTGAAGCTGATGCCGGCAAAGCGCTGGTTGAACTTCGAGACGCGGCCTGCGCGATCCAGAAGCTGCTGCGTGCCGCCCGTCCAGGCCGGATGCGACTTGGGGTCGATGTCGAGCTGCAGCGTGTCGCCTTCCTTGCCATAGGTGGAGTGCGTGTAGAACTCGCTGCCGTCGGTCAGAACGACCTTGATCTTGTGATAGTCGGGATGAATGTCAGCCTTCATGGGGTCAAATCCTGCTCTGTGCCGGAGCGCTACCCCGGTCGGATAAGTCAAATTCGAATGAGTGGCGGGTCGATAGCGCAAAACCCGCCAAGATACAAGCGTCTGTCTGCATGCGCCTATCCACAATGGCGCCAGGGCGAGGTGGTTTCGGACCGGGTCGCGGCGCCGGCGTTTCCGGATGGCCGAAGGCCACTCCGGCCGGCCCGACGCCCGATGATTGCACCGGATTCATGCCGCTCTACAGCAACGTGCCCCTGAGGATGAGGAGCGCGACCGTGAAGTAGATCACGAGGCCCGTCACGTCGACCAGCGTCGCCACCAGCGGCGCCGAAGCGCTGGCGGGGTCGAAGCCGACCTTCTTGAGAATGAAGGGCAGCATCGAGCCGGCGAGCGACCCGAAGGTGACGATTGCGGTCAAGGCTGCGCCGATGGTGAGGGCCAGAAGCTTCCAGTGCTCGCCGTAGTCGTAGAAGCCGGCTTCCTGCCATACGGTGATGCGGATGATGCCGATGACGCCGAGGATGGCTCCGAGCACGATGCCGGTGGGAAACTCCCGCAGCGCAACGCGCCACCAGTCCCTCAGCTTGACCTCGCCCAGCGCGATCGCCCGGATCAGGAGGGAGGTTGCCTGCGAGCCGGAGTTGCCGCCGGAGGACATGATGAGCGGGATGAACAGCGTCAGCACCACGGCCTTTTCGAGTTCGCCCTCGAAGAACTGCATGGCGCTGGCCGTGAGCATTTCACCGAGCAGGAGCACGCAGAGCCAACCCGCGCGCTTGCGGATCATGCCCCAGAAGCTGATCTGGTCATAGGGCTCGTCGAGAGCTTCCATGCCGCCGAACTTCTGTGCGTCCTCGGTGCCTTCGGCCACGATCGCGTCGATGATGTCGTCCACGGTGACGATGCCGATCACATGCCAGCTTTCGTCCACCACCGGCACGGCCAGGAGGTCGTATTTCGAGATCAGCTTGGCCACTTCCTCGCGATCGGCCGTGGGCGAGACCGTGATCGGCTTGTCGAAACGGGCGGCTGTGAGCACGGAGGCCTTGGGGTCGGCCGTGATCAGGCGTCGCAGCGCCACGGCTTTGAGAAGCTGACGGGTCTTGGGATCGAGCACATAGACCGAATAGATCGTCTCGCGTGTACGTTCGACCCGGCGGATGTGGTCGAGCGTCTGCTCCACCGTCCAGGACGAGGGGACCGAAACGAATTCGGTGGTCATCAGCGAGCCCGCCGTGTCCTCGGGATAGGACAGGACCTTTTCCAGCGAGGAGCGGGTCTCCGCGTCCAGGCGGCGCAGCAGTTCCGAGCGCGGCGGATCGTTCATGTAGCGGAACACGTCCGCCACACGGTCTGACGACATGCCAGCCATCAGCTTGAGGGCGCGCTCGATCGGGAGCGCCTCGATCAGCGCCGCGGGATCGTCGAGGCCGGGCTGGTCGAGCACTTCGACGGCGCGCTCGTCGGGCAGATGCACGAGGACGCGTGCCTGCTCCTCGATGTCCTGCTCGTTGAGCAACTCGACGATGTCGGCAACATGCTCGAGGCCGAGGCATACATCGAGGATGTCGCGATCGGCGATATCGACGGTCTTTTCAGCCAGGTCTTCCATGGCTCTTCCTTCCTATCGGCCGTTGCCGGCCGGAAGGACGAGCCCGCAGGAGCGGTCAGTCCATCTCAGCCGTCAACGGCGCGAACATTCGACTGGTACTGTCGCTTGGCATGGATCTTGGGGTCTCGTGGGGTCCGGAGGACGAATAAATTCGTGAGCCGGAACAATCGCGACTTGCGCTTCCGCGCCGTCGCAGTCAAGCGCTTTTTTGCACGGCACGAGGGGGCAGGTGCCGCGGCAAACTGTAGCGGTTCGAAACGGCGCGATTGCAGCCGCGCGCGCGTCGCGGCATTGTCCCGCGCGCTTGTGAGGAAGATTGTTACGTGGCATCAGAAATAGTATCCGAAACCCGGGAAATCGCGGCCGAACCGGCCAAGAAAAGCCGTTCCCTGCGTCCACTTATGGCGCTGGCGCCCTATGCCATGGCTTATCGCGGGCGCATTCTCCTTGCCTTTCTCGCCCTGCTCGTTGCGTCCGCTGCCACCTTGGTGGTGCCGTTGGCCGTGCGCCGCATGATCGACTACGGCTTTCTTTCCGCCCATGCCGAGACGATCAATTCCTATTTCGTGGCCATGGTCGGCGTCGTGCTCGTGCTCGCCCTGGCGAGCGCGTCGCGCTACTACTTGGTGATGACGCTGGGCGAGCGCGTCGTTGCCGATGTGCGCACGGCTGTTTTCGCCCATCTCACGGAACTCTCGCCCGTCTTTTTCGACACTGCCAAGACAGGCGAGGTGGTTTCGCGTCTTTCTGCCGATACCACGCAGATCAAGGCGGCCTTCGGTTCGTCCGCCTCGGTCGCGCTGCGCAACCTCTTCCTTTTCGCCGGCGCCGCCGTAATGATGGTGTGGACCAGCCCCAAGCTGTCGGCGCTGGTGCTCATCGCCATTCCCGTGATCGTGCTCCCGCTCGTAGCCTTCGGCCGCTCGGTCCGGACACGCTCCCGCAAGGCTCAGGATACACTCGCCGAGGCCTCGGCCTATGCGGCGGAGATCATAGGCGCCATGCGCGTCGTCCAGTCCTTTACCGCCGAGCGCCTGGCCATCGGGCGGTTCTCGGGAGAAGTGGAAAAGGCGTACCAGGCCGCCGCGATCTCCACCCGGTCCCGAGCCGTGCTTACCGCCATCGCACTCTTCCTGGTATTCGCGTCGGTGGTGACCGTGCTCTGGCTCGGTGCCCATGACGTCGTCGCCGGTACGATGTCGCCGGGTACGTTGTCGCAGTTCGTGCTGTACGCCGTATTCGGCGCCGGTGCCCTCTCCGAACTCGGGCAGGTCTGGTCGGAGATCGTGCAGGCAGCCGGCGCGGCCGAGCGCCTCGGCGAGCTCCTCAACGAGCGGCCGGCGATCGCTCCGCCCGCCAGGCCGGTGGCGCTCCCCGAACCCGCCCGCGGCGCCATCGCCTTCGAGGGCGTGAGCTTCGCCTATCCCGGACAGCCGGACCGTCCGGTGCTGCACCATATCGACCTCGATGTGAAGGCGGGCGAGACGATCGCCATCGTCGGCCCGTCGGGTGCCGGCAAGAGCACGTTGTTCCAGCTCCTGCTGCGCTACTACGACCCGCTCGAGGGCCGGGTGACACTCGACGGAGTCGTCCTGCCGGCAGCCGATCCCAGGCGTCTTCGCCAGCGTATCGCAGTCGTGGCGCAGGATCCGGTGGTGTTCGCCGCCAGTGCGCGGGACAACATCCGCTTCGGACGCCCTGATGCCGACGATGCGGAAGTGGAACAGGCTGCCCGCCTGGCGGCTGCCGATGGCTTCATCCGCGCCATGCCGCAGGGCTACGACACGCCCATCGGCGAACGTGGCGTGACCCTCTCCGGCGGCCAGCGCCAGCGTATCGCCATAGCGCGCGCCATCCTCAAGGACGCTCCGGTGCTGCTGCTGGACGAAGCGACGTCCGCCCTCGATTCGGAGAGCGAGAAGGCGGTGCAGCATGCGCTCGAAGGGTTGATGACGCAGCGTACCACTCTGGTGATCGCACACCGCCTCGCCACCGTGCAGGCTGCCGACAGGATCGTTGTCCTGGACGAAGGCCGGATCGTGGAGGAGGGCACGCACGACTCCCTCGTCGCCAAGGGCGGCCTCTATGCAAGGCTCGCGCAATTGCAGTTCCGGGATGCGGCTTGACGTGCTGCTGCAGGAACCCGTCCGCGGGCTCCTACGGGAGGTCGGCCCGTCACGCTTGCGGCGAGCCGTTGCGCGGGCATGGCGCCCGTGGTTCAGGGATCCTATCGGTGAATGGCGATCGCCCGGGCCGGGAAGCCCGATCCGCCCTTGGCCTTCGGCCAGGTCGCCATGATCAGTGCTCCCGCTTCGGGCAATCCTTCGAGATTTGCGAGGAGTTCGATCTGCCAGCGATCGCGCGCCAGCACATAGTGCTCCAGGCTGAAATCCCCCTTCGATGTGGCGAGACCGGGATCGGTATCGATCTGCTCATGGCCGACTGCCGTGACAGTCCGCCGCTCGAAGAGTTCTTCCAGAACCTCTCGTGACCAGCCGGGGCAATGGGATATGCCGTCGGCCGAGCGGTTGTAGAACCGGGCGGCATCGGGCCAGCGGCTGGACCAGCCCGTCCGCAAGGCCACGAAGCAGCCCTGTGGAATCGGCCCGTTGCGCGCTTCCCAGGCACTGATGTCGGTGAGCACCGGGGTTGCATCGGGATCGCCGGCGACACGCTCGCTGATATCGAGGATGACGAGCGGCAGAAGCATCTCCTGGACGGGGATGTCGTCCACCGCGCGCCCTCCCTCGATGAAATGCACGGGCGGGTCCATATGGGTGCCCCACTGGCCGACGAAGGAATAGCGGTGCACCTGGAACGCATCGCCCTTGGGATAGTCGAAGACGAAGCTGCGTTCCTCATCCGGGAAGGCCGCGAAGTGCGGCTGGCCCGGATGAAAGGCGTGGGTCAGGTCCGTGAAGGTCGCGCCGGCGAACACGGCGCGATAGGTGTCCCACAAGGATGGGCTCTCCGCCATCTCAGGGTTCCGCGACATAGGAGGGAGCCGCCTCGCTGGCCAGCATGAGCTTGCCGTCCTTGACGCCGATCACCGAAACAGACTTGTCCGGCACCGAGATATTGGGGCGGTAGGTGATCGTGCCGGTGACGCCGTCGAGGCCCGACGTGGCGGCGAGAGCATCGCGGATCTTGGCCGGGTCTGCCGCGCCTGCCCGCTTGACCGCATCCGCCATCAGCTTCACGGCATCGTAGCCCAAGGCGGCAAAGGCGTTCTCGGGCGCGGTGTTATAAGCCTTCTGGTAGGCGTCCATGAACGCCTTCACCTTGGCATTGGCTCCGTCGCCGATGAAGGCATGGGTCGTGAAATAGGCGTTGTTGGCCGCTTCGCCGCCCACCTGCAGCAGCAGGGGGGTGTCATAGCCGTCGCCGCCGACGACGGGCAGGTTGACGCCGGCCTGGCGCAACTGCTTGAGGATCAGCCCGATCTCCTCCGCATTGGCCGCCGCATAGATGAAGGCGGGTTGCTCCGGCAGCGCCTTGATCTTGGCGATCTGGGCCGTGAAGGTCTTGTCGCCGATCTTGTAGGTATCCCTGCCGACGATCTTGCCGCCGCCATGCTCATAGGCGTTGACGAAATAATCGGAGAGCAGCGTGGTGTATTCCGTGCCCATGTCGGTGAGCAGATAGCAGGTCTTCGCATTCAGCTTGTTGAGCGCGAATTCGGCGCCGACAGCCGCCTGGACATTGTCGCCGAAAGCGGCGAGGAAGACTTCATTGCCGAGCTGGGCCGGCAGTTTGGGCGAGGTGGCGCCCGGTGTCACGAAGGGGATCGCCGCCTTCTGGACTTGGGGCCCGATGGCAAGCACCGAATCCGAATCCGCAAATCCGATGATTCCAACCACCTTGTCGCTGTCGATCAGCTGGCTTGCGACGGTCGAGATCACCGTGGCATCGCTCTTCGAATCGTAGACCACCAACTCGATCGGCGAGCCGAGCACGCCTCCGGCGGCATTGATCTCGCTGGCGGCGAGCTTGGCGCCGTTCAGCATCGGACCGTCAAGGGAGGCCTGGACGCCGGTTATATTGGCGGCGTAGCCGATCTTGATCGGATCCGCCGCCAGGGCCGTTCGGGGAACCGCGAACATGGTCATGGCCGAAAGGCCGAGGGCTAAAGCTCTGCGTCTACTCAACGTCGACATTCTAGTCACCTCTCGTTTGATGGATCGCTCGCCGATGTTCTGGCCGCCCCGAAAGTGAATTCGCGGTCGCCCATGATCCCCTTCGGCCGGAAGATCATGATCAGGATGAACAGGATGCCGAGCACGATCTGGCTCGCGCCGAAAAGCGGCGGCACGGTCACGCTCCCAAGGGTGAAGCCGCGCTCGGCGGAGCGCAGGAGCTCGGACAGGATGGAAACGCAGACCACGCCTACGAGCGCGCCCGAAAGCGAGCCCATGCCTCCCAGCACGAGCATGGCGATGAGGTTCATGGTCATCGCGAAATAGAAGGTGATCGGCGAGAAAGAGCCGAGATAATGGGCGTAGAGCGAGCCTCCCACACCGGAGAAGAAGGCACCGACGACGAAGGCGGTCAGCCGGGTGCGCAGCACATCGATGCCCACGGCGCTCGCAGCGATGGTGTCGTCTCGCGCTGCCATCATGGAGCGGCCGAACGGCGAATAGACCAGCCGCGCCAGCAGCAGCAGGGCGACCACCAGCCACGCCATCACCCAAGGCAGCGTCGTCTCCAGCGGGACGCCGGTGAAGGTGCGCGAGCCACGCGTGAAGTCCGAAGCATTGATCAGCACGACATTGACGATGATCAGGAAGCCCATCGTCGCCACGGAAACGAAATAGCCCGACAAGCGCATCAAAGGGTAGCCGATGATCAGGGCGAGGACGGCCGCAAACACGCCGGCGGCAACGGTGGCGGGAAGGAAGGACAGGCTGAGGCCGCCGAGAAGGCCCGGCAGATGCGGCAGCAGGGCCGCCTTCTGCTGCACGGTCAGCGAGAGGATGCCGGACGCATACGCCCCGGCGCCGATGAAGCCGACATGGCCGAGGGAGAACACGCCGGTGAAGCCGTTGCTGAGCGAGAGCGACAATACCAGGATGGAATTCAGGGTGATCAGGATGAGGATGCGCGAGGAGTAGTCGCTCAGAATCATCGGCGCGCCCACGGCGACAATGCCCGCTGCGACGATCCCCGCGGCCACGAGAAGAGGTGTTCGCAAGCCGGAACTCATAGCTTGATCTCGCGATTGGGCTGGAGCAGGCCGCCCGGCCGGAACAGCAGGAAGGCGATGAGCAGGGCGAAGACGATGGCGTCGCGATAGGGGGTCACGGAATCCGGCAGGAAGGCGACGATGAAGATCTCGAGGGCGCCCAGCATGTAGCCTCCGACCAATGCCCCGGATATCGAGCCGAAGCCACCGATGATCGCCGCCACGAAGGCCTTGAGGAGAGGGGTGAAACCCATCTGGGGCTGCACCACGCCGGCCTGCGCCGCCCACAGCACGCCGGCCAGGCCGGCATAGGCCGAGGCCACCACGAAGGCAACGATGATCACGCGATTGACATTGAGGCCGACCAGATGGGCCGCGGCCATGTCCTCCGCCGCCGCCCGCATGCCGAGGCCAATCGTCGTGCGCGTGATGAACCAGCCGAGCACGAGCAGGGAGACGATGGAAAGCCCGATGGTGAGCAGGTTGATGTTCGTGAAGGTGATCGCTCCGCCCATCATCTGCCAGGCGCTGTTCATAAAGTCCGGCAAGGGGAAATTGCGCGGCGACGAGGTGAACGCGAGGATGCCGAGATTCTCCAGGATGTAGGTCACGGCCAGGCTGGTCAGCAGCCGCGTGACGTCGGGGGCGTTGCGGATCGGCCGGTAGGCAATGCGTTCGATGACGAAACCCGCAAGGGCGGCAGCGAGGATGCCGCACACGAGTGCGGGTGCGAAGGGCAGTCCGGCCACCGAAAGGAGCACGGTCGTGAAGGCACCCACCATCATCACGTCGCCATGCGCGAAGTTGGTGAGGCGCAGCACGCCGAACACGATGGAAAGTCCGACGGCGACCAGCGCGTAGAGGCTGCCGAGGCTGACGGCGTTGATGACCTGCTGCAGCACATATTCGAAGCTGTTCATTCGCCGGCCCCCAGATAGGCCTGTGCCACCCGGTCGTCGCGCGTGAGTTCGGCGGAGCTTCCCGAGAGCACGACCTTGCCGGTTCGCATGACATAGGCGCGGTCGGCGAGTTCGAGCGCCAGGGCGATGTTCTGTTCCACAAGCAGCATCGTCATGCCCTGCTTCTTCAATTCTCCGAGCGCGTCGAAGATATGCCGCACCAGCAGGGGCGCGACGCCCAGGGACGGCTCATCGAGCAGCAACAGGCGCGGCGCGGCCATCATGGCCCGTGCAAGGGCGAGCTGTTGCTGCTCGCCGCCCGAGAGCGTGCCGGCCAGCTGCCCGAGCCTTTCCTTGAGGATGGGGAACAGCGCGAACATGCGCTCGCTGTCCCGAGCGACGCCCTTATGGTCTTTGCGCGTGCAGGCTCCCAAGCGCAGATTGTCCGCGACGGTCAGTCCTCCGAACAAGCGGCGCCCTTCGGGGCTGTGGGAAATGCCGAGCCGCACGATGCGGGCCGGCGCCTGGCCGCCGATGGCGTTGCCAGCGAAATGGATGCGTCCGGCGCGGGGGCGGCTCAGGCCGGAGATGGTGCGCAGCGTGGTGCTCTTGCCGGCTCCGTTGGCGCCGACCAGCGCGACAACCTCGCCTTCGTCCACACGCAGCGAAACGCCTTTCAGGGCCCGGACCGCACCGAAGCTGACTTCCAGGTCCCGGATGTCGAGGAGAGCGGGCGTAATATCAGGCATGGCCGAGATAAGCCTCCCTGACGCGCGTATTGCTACGGACCTCCTGCGGCGTGCCGGTGCAGATGACTTCGCCGGTCGCGAGAACCTGGATGCGCTCGCACAGGTTCATGATCAGGTCCATGTCGTGCTCGACAACCACGACCGCTATGCCGTAGCGGTCGCGGATCGTGCGGATGAGTCCCGCGAGCACGCGTGTTTCGTTCGAGTCGAGGCCGGCGGCGGGCTCGTCCAGCAGAAGCAATTGCGGCTTGGTGGCGAGCGCCCGGGCGATCTCGAGACGCCGCTGGTCGCCATAGGGCAGGGCCGCCGCCGGCTGCTGCGCCAGGTTCTCCAGGCCCATGAGGGAGAGCAGTTCGTCGGCCTCGTCATTCGCCGCCGCCATGTGGCGCCTGAACTTCGGCCCACGGGCGACCGCTGCCAGCGGCCCGATCGGATGCCGCAGCTGTGCCGCCGCGCGCACATTGTCGCGGACGCTCAGTGAGGTGAACAGGCGCGACCCCTGGAAGGTTCTGGCGATGCCCCGCGCGACGATTTTCGCCGTCGACAGCCCAGCGATCGATTCCCCCTGAAACTCGATCACACCGTCGTTGGGGCGCGAAAAGCCGGTGACCAGATTGAAGAAGGTGCTCTTGCCCGAACCGTTTGGTCCGATGACGCCGACGATTTCGCCCGCCTCGATCGTGATCGCCTGGTTTCTCAACGCCACGAGGCCGCGAAAGGCCTTGGTGAGGTTGGCCGTGCGCAGGAGGGGCGGGGAGGGCGAGGTTGTGTCAGCCATGGGCGCCTTTCCCCGCTGACGAATGACGGCCCAGTTCCGCGACGAGCTCCTCCGTGCCCGCCTGCCGGCAATAGCCTTTGAAGGCGGCCAGTGCCCTTTCATGCCGCTCGGGCGTGTCGGTGGTGCAGGCATCGACGGGACAGACCATGCGAAACCCCCGATCCGCTCCGTCGCGGACGGTATGGTCGATGCACTGGTCGGTGAGGAAGCCGGTGACGACGATGGTATCGAGGCCGATATTGCGGACGAGGTATTCGAAATTGGTGGAGTTGAAGAGGCTGGACGAGGTCTTGGGCAGCACTATTTCGTCTTCGCCGGGCGCGAGTTCGCGTATGACCCTGGTCTGCGGGCTGCCCGGCGGAAACTGGAAGCCGGTCTGCTTGTAGTCGAGGCTGCGGTCCCGCCCGTCGCGGGTGAGGCTGGCAATGACGGTGTAGACGATTTCGGCGCCGGCGGCGCGGCCGGCGGCGACGAGCCTTGCCATGTTGGGGATTGCGACATCCCGCGCCGAGCGATGGAAATGGGGACGCGTCGTCTCCGCCTGGGCGTTGAAGATGCCCTGCTGCGTGTCGATCAGCAATATGCAGGTACGGGCAGGCTCGAGCGGCGCGCTGCGGTCGATGATCATTGCGAGACCTCCCTGCGGAAGCGTTCGTGGGCGGCCTCGAGCACCTGAGCAAGGCGATTGGCCCAACTCGACTGGCCTTCCGGCTCGCTGATCAGGTCCTGCCGGATCTCGATCTCGACATAGGGCAGGCCTCGCTCCTCCCCATGGACTGGCACGGAGTAGTCCTCGACCATGTTCACCCCGTAGGGTTCGTTGCGCCCGACGATGAGGCTGCGATCGGCATCGAGTTCGGCCAGGACGAAATCGGAGAAAACCCGGTTCCGGTGAAAGCACAAGCCGACATGCCAGGGCCGCGGCGCGGGTGCGGCAAGCAAGGCGGGGGTGAAGCTGTGCATCGCAACAAGCACAGTGGCTTCCTCCGCCGCCAGCCTGCGATCGATGCGGCCGGCGATCTCGCCATGGTAGGGCTCGACGATTTCCTCGATGCGCGCCTTGCGGTCGGACTGCGAGGGGGACTGGTTGGCGGGGACGGTGGTGCCGTCGGAGACGGGCGCCATGAAGCTGGAGGAAGTCTGCCGACGGTTGCATTCTGCCACGAGCCGGGAATAGCGCTGATAGACCAGGGGGGCACCAAGCAGATCCGAGAGGGTCTCGCTCACGCCCAGAATGCCGATATCGATGGCGATGTGCCGTTCCAGCTCGCTTCTGGGCAGGCCGAGGCCCTGCAAGGACGTCGGCACGGCATTGCCCGCATGGTCGCAGATCATCAGGAAGGGCGATGCCGCCGAGCCGTTGCGGATTCCGACCGGTTCGGGATCCCCCGGGCCGAGGAGCGACGCATGGCTGGCATCGGGTGACCGCAGCATCAATAGGCCTCCGCATAGAGGCTGCAGAGGTCCGCCAGCGTCTCCTTCGACGCCATCTCGATCTCGCCGCGCTTGTGCATGACATAAGCTTGCGTCAGCACCGATCCGAGACAGCCGCCGATCACGCCGTCGCCTTCTAGGGCGTCGAGGGCCTCGCCGAGGCTTCGCGGCAGATCGGTGATGCCGCGTTCGGCGCGTTCGGCATCACTCCATCGCCCGGGGTCGCCGGTCGATATGAAGGGGGATGGTAGTGCCTCGCGAACGCCCTCCAGGCCGGCGAAGACAAGGGCGGCAAGCTGCAGATGGGGACTGGCCGCGGCGTCCGCTCCCCGATACTCGATGTTGAAGCGCCCGCTGACGTCCAGTCCCTCCACCTCGGGATAGGGACAGATCCTCAGGAGCGCCTCGCGGTCCCGGTCCGCGAGATTGGCATAGTAGGCCGACCATGAATGCGGCTTCAGCCGTTCGTACGAAATCACGCTGGGCGCGGTGAGGGCGCACAAGGCCCGGGCGTGCCTTAGGATTCCGGCGCAGAAGGACGCGCAGACCTCGCTCATCTTGCCGGGCCGGGTGTCGTCGAAGCCGACTGGCAAGCCGGCCAGATCGGTCAGGCTGAAGTGGATGTGAACGCCATTGCCGACGATGCCGTGGGTGACGACCGGAGAGAAACTCGCCCGGCTGCCGTGTCGGCGTGCGACCGAGCGGCAGATCTCCCGCAGCTTCACCGCCTGATCGGCAGCGACCAGGCCCTCGGCGGGATCGATCGTGATTTCATATTGGCGAGGGCCATATTCGGGCAGGAACGTGTCGGGTACGATATCGTTCACCCGCAATGCCGCCAGGAATTCGCTGATGAAGCCTTCCATGCCGCGCAGGCTGCTCGCGGCATAGGAATCACCCTGCCTCTCCTCGCCGCGCTCATACCAAAACTCGTGCTCGAAGCTTGCCACGAGCCTCAGTCCGGCCTCCTCCTCGAGAGCTCGGAGAGCCCTCGCCAGCAGGCTGCGCAGACAGCATTCCCAAGGCTCGCCCGCCGTGGTCAGGATGTCGCCCAGGATGATGTGTTCGAGCGGCAATCCCGGCCCGGATTCCAGTCGGATGTCGCCGCCGGAGGCGGGGACCAGCATGAGATCGCCCTCGGCGCCGAAGGGCGTGGCGGGGATGCGTCCGAAACAGTTGATCATCACATTTGTGGGCGTCCAGCCCACACCGAAGCGGCGACGCTTCTCGAGGTTGGAGGCGGGAAATCCCTTGCCTCGCACCTGGCCGGCGATGTCACTGCAGCAAACGGTGACGATGCCTTCATACCCGTCGGCCATGGACGTCTGATCTCCCCCGAATGGATCGACGGGAGGCTAGCATGCAGGAAATATTTTTTACAAGATTATCAAAACAGCGGCGATGCCGTAATTTTTTGCAAACAAATATCTTACGTAACGATACCCTTGCGAACCTCCTCTATGGTCTCAAAGCGCTTGCGTGCGATGGGCCATTGCCGGGAGTCAAGGGCGAGCGCGACCGCCTCTACCACGGCGACGAGACCGATCAGGCTGTCCCACGGCGACGGCACGTCGACCCTGGCACGAAGAACGATGTCCGCCACCTGCGCCACATCCGACATCCATTGGTCGGTGAAGAGGGCGACCACCGCCTCGCGCGCCTTGGCGACCTCGGCCGTGCGAACGGTGTCGGCCTGGTAGCGGCGAATGTCGAAGAGGATGACGACATCGCGGCGGCGGATCTCGGCGAGCTCGTCGGCACGCCGCATCAGCCCCATCGAGAGCAGCCGCACGCGGCCGCGCATCTTGCGCAGATGGAACTCGAGATGTCGCGCGGCAGGTTCGGTGAAGTCACCACCGAGCAGGAAGACCTGCCGTCTTTCATCGGCAAGAACATCCACAAGGCGCTTGACCTCGGCTTCGCCGACCATGGCAAGGGAGCCCCTTACCGTCTCTACCAGCGCCTCGGAAAAATTCGCCGTGGCGGGCGAGGTTCCTTCGACATGCGGGCGGGTCAGCGGAAACTCGGCCTGTGCTTCCATTTCTTCCCGCAGCGCCCGGCGGAAATCCGCATAGCCCGCAAATCCGAGCTTTGCGACGAAGCGCAGGATGGTCGGCGCGCTGACCTTGGCCCGTTCCGCGAAGAGCGCCACGGTCTCCATGCCGGTGGTGGGGTAGCGCGCGAGCAGGGCGCGCGCGGCGCGCTTCTCGGCATCGCTCAGCGAGGGCAGCGTGGCGGCGACCCTGTCGGCGAGGGTCGCGCCTGCGGCATGCTCGGTTTTCGGACGCTCCATGGCAATCTCGGGCTCCGCCCCGGATTTCGGCATTGTCTTTCAGGTGCTCACGATACAGGATATGTCAATTCCGGCTTATATCGTAATTCTGATTACAAGCGGCAATGCAGCTGACGAGGAGTCCATGGTCGCCATACCTGTCATCGATGCGCCGGGCGGGGCCTATCGCGAGCGCGAAATCGTTCCGGCACGCACCGCCCTGCTCAACATCGACATGCAGAACGGCGAGTTCAACCCGGACATCCTGGCGCGCGCCCGTCAGCCCGGCACGCCGGAATCGGAAAAGCGGGCATTCTACGAGCGTATCGATGGGATCGTGATCCCCAACCAGGCACGCCTGCAGGCTGCGGCGCGAGCGGCAGGTATCGAGGTGATCTTCACCGTGCTGGAAAGCCTCACGCAGGATGGCAGGGACCGCAGTCTCGACCATAAGATTTCCGGCCTGAACTTCCCGAAGGGATGCTGGGAGGCAAAGGTCATTGATGCGGTTGGCCCCGAGGGCGACGAGATCATCATCCCGAAGACGGCTTCCGGCATCTTCAACGCCACCAACATCGAATATGTGCTGCGCAATCTCGGCATCGAATTCCTGGTGATCTATGGCGTGGTCACGGATCAATGCGTCGAGTCGGCGATCCGTGATGCCGCCGATCGCGGTTTCCTGGTCACCCAGATCGAGGATTGCTGCGCGGCTGAGACGCCCGAGAACCATGCCGCTTCGATCGAAGGCATGCGCGGCCATTATTGCCGCACGCGCAGCACGGAAGAGATGATCGAGGAGATCCGCCGCATCTCGACTGTCCGCGAGAAGCGGCTCGCCTGATCAAGCAGGCTCAGAGGGCCGGCCGCCAGATCTCCGGGATAAACCGATAGGCACTGCCGCTTTCCACGACATGGCCGAGTGCGGGAAAGTCGTGATGCACGCCGGCCACCCGGATCTTCTCGCCGGCGACGAAGGCGAGCACCTTGCGCCGTGCCGCGGCGGCGGCCGCGCTGTCATGATCGAAGGCGACGCTCGCGTCGGGGATGGCGAACTGGATTCCCGGGAAGTGGATGATGTCGCCCCAGATCAGCAGGGCATCGCCGCCCGAGTCCACCAGCCAGGCGGTGTGACCGGGCGTGTGGCCCGGTGTGGGAAAGGCTCGGATGCCGGGCAGCACGTCCCCGCTTGCGACCGTGCGCACGCGCCCGCCATAGGCGGCGAAGGCGGTACGCGCCATACCGAATTCGATCATCCGTGTGCCTGCGGCCCGCGCCTGCGCTTCGTCATCCTGCCAGAAAGCATGTTCATCCTGGTGCAGAACGAGTTCGGCATTGGGGAAGACAGCCTTGCCGACAGGGTCGACCAGCCCGGCATCGTGGTCCTGGTGCATGTGTGTCATCAGCACGGCATCGACGTCCCCAGGGGCGATGCCGATGGACTGAAGGTTGCCGATGAGCTTGCCCACGGCCGTCGTACGGTTGCCGAAACCGGTGTCGACCAGCGACAGCTTGCCGCCACTGCGGATGACGAAGCAACTGATGGTGAGAGACGGAGGCACCAGGCAGAAGGCATCCCGATGGGCCTTTTCACAGGCGGCGGCGTCGGTGGTGACGAGATCCTCGAACCCGACGGGATGGATGCCGTCATTCACGACGCTGACCACCGCTTCGCCGACGGCGAAATGCTGCACACCGCTCGGCTGCCTGTCGGGCTTCACGCGGGCATTCATCGTTCACCTCCCATTTCTTTCTTCGTGCGGCGGCTTTGCCGCTCTATTTGAGGATCAGTCCGCGATCCTGAAGGAACTGTTTCAGGACGTGGCGGCCCGTCAGCGCGGCCTCGTCCTTCACCCGGCGCGCCATCTGCTCGGTCCAATCGATCATGCGCATTTCCTGCTCGACGCGGAAATCGGCCATGCGCTCGTCATAGACTGCGATGTCGGCCTTCTGCGGTGGGCTATAGCGCTCGTGGTGGAGCACCACGCCTTGCGGCAGGCGTGGCTTGACCGCCGTTGCAATGGCGGGATCGGGGTAGCCGATGGTCATGCCGAAGACCGCCATGCTTTCATCCGGCAGTGCAAGTTCGTCCGCCACCGCCTGCGGCTGATTGCGCATGGCTCCGATGAAGCAGCAGCCGAGGCCCAGCGATTCGGCGGCCACGACGGTGTTCTGGGCCGCGAATGAGGCGTCCGCCACACCGAAGATGAAGGCCTCGATGTAGGACAGCCCGGCACCCGGATAACCGCGCTCTTCGCTGATCCTGTGGAGGCGCGCCAGATCCGCCACGAAGAGAAGCAGGAGCGGAGCATCGTGGATGTGCTTCTGGTTGGCGGCATATCCGGCGAGCCGGGCCTTGCGCGCCTTGTCCTGCACGGCGATTACGCTCCAGGCCTGCAGGTTGGACGTGGTGGGCGCCGATTGCGCGGCTGCAACGATGAGTTCCAGCAGGCCGGGCGCCAGCGGCTGGTCGAGATAGCTGCGCACCGAGCGATGGCAAAGCATGGTGTCGAGCGCGCCATTCCACGGCATCGAAGACAGGCGATCTGCCAAGGCTTCGTCGCGATAGCGGTCCCAAAGCCTTTCGCGGGCCGGCGAGGACTGGGCAGGCGGAGCAACGCGGTCGTTCATGATGTACCTTTCTGAAATAATTTGGTGCTCAAGTGATCCCCTCCGCTTCGAGGGAACGGATCTGGATGGTGGTATAACTGAACGGGTCGCCCGGGCGTATTCGTAATCCCCGCAATAGCGATCTTCGATCACGACGACAATTTGGAAGGAAGCTGCGGTATGGGCGATAGCAATGGCGCCTGAAATGTCCTAGGGAAGCAGAATTCCCCAGATTTCAGAGATTCTCGGTCAATTCATGAAGTCGCCAATCAAGCCATTTGTTATCGAAGTGAAGCGCTCGCGTTTGAGCGTGCCCAGCGCTCCGGTTGAAGCACCGGAAACAGTCCTTCCGGTCGAGACAGTCACGCCGCGAGCCGGCGACGATTTCTCGCCGGCTCGCCAGGCCGCGGAGCAATTGTTCAAGGCGCTGGTTTCCCGGCCTTCCGCGCCGGAAAAAATGGAAGTGCCGCAGGAAATCCTGACGGCGACTGTCCCCGAAAGTGCCGAGGCCGCCACCGGACCGGTGCACGTCGTGCCGGCTGCGCCTGAACCCCGGCCTCGCAAGCGGCCAGTGCGCAAGACGCCTGTCGCGGCGGTGAGCAAGGTTGAGGTGAAGGAGGAAGCCCCGGTTGCAAGCATGCCCCCGGTAAAGGCGAAGAAAGCGAAAATACCGGCCAGGGAGATTTCATCACGCCCGGATGTCGAAGATCCCGGTGCGACGGTGGACATGACGGACGGCCCGGACGCGAACAGACTTCGTGACCGCCCCCGTCCTGGCGAGCGCTGGAAGCGGCGCCTTCGTCATCTTCGCCAGAGTTAGCAGCTCCAAGGTACGATCGATCCGGCCGTATCCCGGGGATGCCCGTGGCGCCGCAGACGTAGCCTCTGCAGACAAGAGGCGGGTGCTCGGGCCTGCGGCCTGGACTGGCTGCGGGATGTGCCCGATAGTTGCTGTTTCGATCCCTCCTACGGACTCTCTGCACGCGAGAGCAGCCGTCCGCGAGCAATCATGGCCGATCTACGCAATCTGCCCCTGCCGACGCTAAGAACGTTCGAAGCCGCCGCGCGGCACCAGAGCCTCGCCAAGGCTGCGGCGGAGCTTAATCTGACTGACAGCGCCGTCAGCCACCAACTGCGCCGGCTGGAGGAAGCGCTGGGCTACGATCTCTTCGGCAGGGCCGGCCGCGGCGTAATTCTGACGGAGGCGGGGCGGATCTTCGCGAAAACCGTCGCGACCGCCTTGCAGGACATTCAAGCCGCCGCGATCAGGCTGTCCGAGGCCGACCAGGTCGCCGGGCGGCTCGAAATTGCCTGCCCTCCGATGTTCGCCAGTGCCTGGCTGGCCAAGCATCTCAAGCACTTCTGCAAGGATCACCCCACCGTCGAGTGCCACATTCGCCTCGTCGAGAACCAGCGGGTGGCCGAACTCGGCGATGCCGATGTCGGTATCGCTTTCGGCTCAGGTGGGTGGGCGGACCGGTGGTCGACGCTGCTCGCCCATGTGGACATCACGCCCGTTTGCAGTCCAATTCTCTTTCAGAGCGTCGGCAGGGCAATGAGCAGTCCTTCCGATCTCGCCAACAGCCTTCTTCTGCATTGGGATGACGGCTCGGAATGGCGTCGCTGGTTGTCGGAGGCAGGTGCTGGCGAGATCGGCCAAACGGCCCGGCATCTCTATTGCAGCGATCTGGGCATGGCGATCGATCTCGCCATCAACGGCGTCGGTGTGGCGCTGGTCAGCGACACCCTGTCGTCCACTGATGTCGAGAAGGGCGTTCTCGTGAGGCCTTTCGCCTTCTCCATCGACGCCTTCGGCGGCTGGCATGTCGTATGCAGCCATACTGGCCTGCGACGCGCCAGCGTGCGGCGGTTCCTCCTCTGGCTTCTCGCGTCCTTCGGCAGGGACGCTGCCTGGGACGCTCTCCCGGAACCGCTCCACGAGGCAGGGTGACGCCTTCTCATGGCGAACGTCCCCTTCGGCTGAATAGATGAAGCCGCATCATATATCGGATGAGGATTCATCATTTGAGCAAAATTCGGTCATGCCTATACAAAGCAAATTAATTAGGCATTTTGCCGGAGGTCGATGGTTCGCCGCGGGATAGCGGGCGGAACAAGCCTCGGCTTGGAACAAGGGCAGGGCATGTTGAAGCTCGCCGTCAGCGACATTCACAAATCCTACGGCGATCATGAGGTCCTGAAAGGCGTCTCGCTCGCCGCCAACGCAGGGGATGTGATCAGCATCATTGGCGCCAGCGGATCCGGCAAGAGCACCCTGCTTCGTTGCATCAACTTCCTCGAACGCCCGAATGCGGGAAGGGTGGTTCTCGATGGCCAGGAACTCGTAACGACGCGGGATCGCGACGGCATGCTGAGAGCGACCGACAGGGCGCAGCTCCAGCGCATGCGCAGCAAGCTGGCCATGGTGTTCCAGAATTTCTGCCTCTGGTCGCACATGTCGGTGCTCTCCAATGTCATCGAGGCACCGATCAGTGTCCTCGATGTGCCCAAGCCCGAAGCGATCGAGCGGGCCAAGGCAAATCTCGCGAAGGTCGGCCTGGGCCGGGATGTCCTCGGCAAGTATCCCGGCCATCTCTCGGGCGGGCAGCAGCAGCGTGTCGCGATCGCGCGTGCGCTGAGCATGAACCCCGATGTCATGCTCTTCGACGAACCCACGTCCGCGCTCGATCCCGAACTTGTGAGCGAGGTCCTGAAGGTGATGCAGGCCCTCGCCGAGGAGGGACGGACGATGGTCGTCGTCACCCATGAAATGGGCTTCGCACGCCATGCCTCGAGCCGAGTGGTCTTCCTCCATCAAGGACTGATCGAGGAAGAGGGCACGCCGGAAGCGGTCTTCACGGACGCCCGCAGCCCCAGGCTGCGGCAATTCCTCGCCGGGCGGCTCAAGCACTGAAACGCCTAAGACCCCACGACAACCAAGAAACAAGCCCAACCAGAAAGGAACTAATATGAGAACGCCACGGATCCTGTTCGCCGCCGCGTTGGCCATAGCGGCCGTCGGGGGCACGGCCCATGCCGCGGAAAAGGTGCAGATCGCCACAGATGCAACCTTTCCGCCCTTCGAATCCATCGATTCAAACGGCAAGCTGGTCGGCTACGACATCGAACTCATGCAGGCAGTGTGCGAAGCGGCCAAGCTCGACTGCAACATCTTCGCCGCGGCGTGGGACGGCATGATCCCCGGCCTGATTTCGGGCAAGTACGATGCCCTGATCTCCCAGCTCACCGTGACGGAGAAGCGGCGCAAGGTCATCGCCTTCAGCGACATCTATGAGCATCCGGTCTTCCGCTTCGTCGCGAAGAAGGGCGCCTCCTTCGACTTCTCGCCCGGCGGCCTGAAAGGCAAGACGATCGCCGTCCAGACCGGTACGCCGATGGATGCCTATGTCACGGCCCATTACCCCGAAGCCACGATCAAGCGCTATGATTCCGGCAGCGCACCCTACCTCGAACTGACCGCCGGTCGCGCCGATCTCCACATCAGCTACCAAGCTCAGGTCATCAACGGCTTCCTCAAGGGCGATACGGGCAAGGATTTCGCGCTTGTCGGCCCCGAACTCACGGGCAAGGATGCCAAGGAGTTCGGCGAAGGCGTGGCGATCGCCATCAGCAAGAAGAACACCGAGCTTCTCGATGCGATCAACAAGGGCCTTGCCGCCGTGCGTGAGAGCGGAAAGCTCGATGCTCTCAACGCAAAATATCTCGGCCAATAAGCTGCGATGACAGCGGAGTATGCAGCGACGATACTTGCAGCGGGGGTCACGACCCTGCTGCTCGCCTTGTCTTCGCTTCTCGTGGCGGTCGCGCTGGGCCTTGCGGCGGCCCTCGCCAAGCTTTCGCGCAGCCGGGTGCTGCGCGGGGTTGCCGGCTGCTACACCTTCGTCATCCGCGGCATTCCCGACCTGGTCGTCATGCTGCTGGTCTTCTACAGCCTGCCTGCGCTCCTGAACCAATGCGCCGGTGCACTGGGCTTCGAGATCCAGATCGAATTTTCACCCGTCGCGGCCGGCATTGCGACGCTGGGCGTGATCTTCGGCGCCTATATGACGGAGACCTTCAAGGCCGCGCTCCAGAATATTCCGAAGGGCCAGATCGAAGCGGCCATGGCGTTCGGGTTGAGCCGGCGCCGCATGTTCCTGCGTATCATCCTGCCGCAGCTCATCCGGCTCGCGCTGCCTGGCTTCACCAACAACTGGCTCGTGCTGGCCAAGGCGACAGCGCTCGTTTCCCTGATCGGCCTTCAGGATGTGATGTTCCGCGCCAAGGGGGCCGCCGAGGCGACAGGCATGCCCTTCACCTTCTATCTCGTGGCTGCCGGCTTCTACCTGGCTGTGACACTGGCCTCGATGGTCCTTCTGCTCCATGTGGCGAAGCGTTTCGAATTGGGCACGAAAGAGCTCGCGCCATGAACTGGGACATCATCGCAGACAATCTCGGCGCGTATGCCCAAGGGGCTCGGCTCACGATGCTGCTGACCGCCGCCTCACTGTTCATCTCCTTCTTCCTGGCGGTGCCGCTGGCGTTTGCGCGCAACAGCCGAAGGCCTGCTCTGCGCTATGCCGTCCTCGCCTACACGCTGATCTTTCGCGGTACGCCGCTGCTGGTCCAGCTCTTTCTCATCTACTTCGGCCTGGCCCAGTTCGAGGCTGTCCGGGCAAGCGTGCTCTGGCCCTGGCTGTCGAGTCCCATGGTCTGCGTGCTCGCCGCCTTCGTGCTCAACACCACCGCCTACAGCACGGAGATCTTTGCCGGCGGCCTGCGTCACGTCCCCTCCGGGGAGATCGAGGCGATGCAGGCCTATGGCATGTCAGCCTGGACCCAGGCGACGCGGATCCTGATTCCTTCCATGCTGACGCGCTCCTTGCCGCTCTACGGCAACGAAATGATCATGATGCTGCATGCCACTTCTCTCGCAAGCACGGTGACGCTGCTCGAGATCACCGGCGTGGCCCGCCAGATCACTTTGGACGACTACATTCAGTTCGAGCCCTATGTAACCGCTGCCGCGATCTATCTCGCGATGACTTTCGTTCTGGTGAGCGCCTTCCAATTGGCACAGCGGCGCTGGGCCGGCTACCTCCAGGACCGGATCGGCTGATGATGCTTCGGCAATCCCGCTTCCTCCTGCCCCCTTATCATCCCTCCCGTCAGCCGCCCGCTCATCGATGCGGGCAAAGGAAAAGCCATGAACAATAAAGCCGATCTCGGCGCGCTCTTCGGCGCGGCCGCTGAAACACGTACCTTTCTGGGCCTGCCGGATTGCCCGGACCTGTCGGCGCTCACTGCTCCGATCGCGCTGATCGGCGCACCCTGCGCGACACCTTATGCCTCGGTCGGCGCCTACTGCCGTCATGCACCGGACGCATTGCGGCGGGCGACGGCCTCGCTGACCGCCAACATCGACCGCCATGACTTCGACAGCGGCGGGGCCGTCTTTCCAGCCGCGCACCTGAAGGCCGTCGACTGCGGCGACCTGCCCTTCGACGAAGCCGACCCGGCCGGCAACCGCGCCATCATCCGCGACGCCGTAAGCAGAATCCTCGAACGCAATGCGGTACCGGTGGTTCTCGGGGGCGATGATTCGATCCCCATTCCGATGATCGAGGCGCTTGGCCGCTCAGGGAACGGCGCGAGGTACACGATCCTGCAGATCGATGCGCATATCGATTGGCGCGAGACCCATATGGGCGAAAGGCTGGGTCTTTCCTCGACCATGCGGCGGGCGTCCGAGATGCCTCACATCGAGCGCATCATCCAGGTCGGGGCAAGAGGCATCGGGTCGGCCGCGACGACAGACTATGAGGATGCCCTGGCGTGGGGCGTCAAATTCGTGCCGGCATACGATCTCCACACGAAGGGAGTCGCCGCCGCCCTCGACCTCATTCCCGAGGGAAGCCAGGTCGTCCTGTGCATCGATGCCGACGCCCTCGATCCAGCCCTGGTGCCGGGTGTGATCGGGCGGGCGCCAGGTGGGCTGAGCTACTATCAGGCGGTCGATCTCATCAGGGGCGCGGCGAACCGGGGCCGCATCGCCGCTGCCGACTTTGTCGAATTCATGCCCGAGCGCGACGTCGACGATATCGGTGCTTTCACCTTCGCCCGCCTTATCACCACCACGCTCGGCGTCCTTGCCCGCCAGGCGGATTGAGTAGGGGCGCGCGCAATCGGACATGTGCAACGCCGGGCGCGCGGCATTGTGGTGGTTCGCCAATGAAAAGGGCCGGTCTTTCGACCGGCCCTTTTGCATGTTCTGGGTAAATGGTTCCGTTCAGGCGGAAGGCGCCGGTTCCATGCCGGGGTCCGCCTGTGGCGGACGGCGGCGGGGCTTGCCCGGCGAGATGGCTGAGCCGCGGGAAGTGACGGGCTCTTCCAGGGGGTCGCGGGACGGGGGCTTCCCGGCCAGGAGGTCGTTGATTTCCTCGCCCGTCAGCGTCTCGTACTCGAGCAGGGCCTGAGCCAGCTTTTCGAAGTCGTCCTTCTTCTCGATCAGGATGCGGCGGGCCTCGTCGAGACCCTCGCCAACCAGACGGCGCACCTCGGCGTCGATCTTCTGGGCGGTGGCCTCCGAGACGCTCTGGGTGCGGCCCATCGACATGCCGAGGAAGACCTCGTCCTGGTTGTCGCCATAGGCGACGGTGCCAAGCAGGTCCGAATAACCCCAGCGCGTCACCATGGCGCGCGCGAGCTTGGTCGCCTGCTCGATGTCGCTGGCGGCACCGGAGGTGATGTTGTCCTTGCCGAACTTGATCTCCTCCGCGATGCGGCCACCCATCATGATCGCGAGGCGCGAGGTCATCCAGGTGTACTTTGCCGAATAGCGATCGCCTTCGGGAAGCTGCATCACCATGCCGAGAGCGCGGCCACGCGGGATGATGGTCGCCTTGTGGACCGGATCGGCCAGCGGCACGTTGAGTGCCACGATGGCGTGACCGGCCTCGTGATAGGCGGTGAGCTCCTTCTCCTCTTGCGTCATGGCGGCGGAGCGGCGCTCGGCGCCCATCAGGATCTTGTCCTTGGCGTCCTCGAACTCGACATGGGTGACCATGCGCTTGTTGCGGCGCGCGGCGAGCAGGGCGGCCTCGTTGACCAGGTTCATCAGGTCGGCGCCGGAGAAGCCCGGCGTGCCGCGGGCGATGACCTTGAGGTCGACGTCGGGAGCGAGCGGCACCTTGCGCACATGCACGCGCAGGATCTTCTCGCGGCCCGAAAGGTCGGGATTGGAGACAACTATCTGGCGGTCGAAGCGGCCGGGACGCAGCAGGGCCGGATCGAGCACGTCGGGACGGTTGGTCGCGGCGATGATGATGATGCCTTCGTTGGTCTCGAAGCCATCCATCTCGACCAGCAACTGGTTGAGCGTCTGTTCGCGCTCGTCGTTGCCGCCGCCGAGCCCGGCGCCGCGATGGCGACCCACGGCATCGATTTCGTCGATGAAGATGATGCAGGGCGCGTTCTTCTTGGCCTGTTCGAACATGTCGCGTACGCGGCTGGCGCCGACGCCGACGAACATTTCGACGAAGTCCGAACCCGAAATCGTGAAGAAGGGCACATTGGCCTCGCCGGCCACGGCGCGGGCCGTCAGCGTCTTGCCGGTGCCGGGCGGGCCGACGAGCAGCACGCCGCGCGGAATGCGACCGCCCAGGCGCTGGAACTTCTGGGGATCGCGCAGGAACTCGACGATCTCCTGGAGATCCTCCTTGGCTTCGTCGATGCCCGCGACGTCATCAAAGGTGACGCGGCCATGCGCTTCGGTCAGCAGCTTGGCCTTGGACTTGCCGAATCCCATCGCCTTGCCGCCTGCGCCCTGCATCTGGCGCGAGAGGAAGATCCACACGCCGATCAGCGCGAGGATGGGCAGGGCCTGCAGGAGGAGTTGGAGCAGCCACGGCGTCTCGCCCGGCGGGGCGGCGCTGACCTGCACATTGTAGTCGTTCAGCGTCTTGGCCAAGTTCGGGTCGTTCGGCAGCTGGGCGGTAAACTGCTCGCCCGTCGTATAGGTGCCCGTCAGTTCGTTGCCGGTGATGGTGACAGCCTTCACCTTGCCGTCCTTGGCGGACTTCACCAGTTCCGAATAGGAGATGGCACTATTGGCGGAAGCACTTTGGCCGCCCGTCTGCCGGAACAGGGTGAAGAGTGCCAGCAACAGCAGCACCACTATCACCCAAAGCGCAAAATTTCGGAAGTTCGCGTTCATCTCTTGCCTTTCGTGGCAACCGCTCCGCGGCGTCGCGGCGGGTGCCACAGGATATCCTGGCTAAAATAGGCATATGGAACTCAAATGCCAAGGCAAGCCCTCGGGATAGATTGCCGAACGCTCCCTTACAGGGCCGCGGCCCGCTTGTCACGGGCAAGACCTGCAAGAAGCTCAATTCGTAAGACGTTGAACAGGCAGCCCATTTCGACGCATCGCACCGCTCCTTGAATGTATAATGCCTGTAAATGACATTTTCTACATCTTGTCTTTCGCGCGACCGCGCCGGCGGGGGGCTTCCGGGGAGATATGGATGTCGCCGGCGTCCGTCAGGCGCATGAGTACCCCGCCGAGGCTTCCTCGCCATCGCCTGCCGGCGGCCGCGGCAAGATCGAGGGCCTTCCCCAGGGCCTCCAGCCTCTCGAGCCGCAGGCCGTAGGGCCGGGAGTCTTCGCTCTCACGGACGCGTTCGATGGCTCGCTCGATCATTCTCAGCCTGATGTCGGCCGGCGCCGCACGGTAGACGGAGCCGCCCAGAACGCCCTCGCCGCCCTCCTGGCGATAGGCGCGGGCGAAGTGGGTTGCCGTGATCGTCTCCAGGGCATCGGCGCTACGCGCTGCGCGCTCGGCCAGCAAGGAGAGGCGGCGCGGATCGAGGCCGAGCGGGGCGAGTTCCTCCAGGAGACGGCGCAGCCGCACCCGTTCGAAACGCCCGTTGCGGTTGGAGGGATCCTCGATCCAGGGCACGTCCGCCGCGGAAAGCGTGGCGACCAGCCTTGCCTTCGGGGTGCCGAGAAGGGGCCGCAGATGCGCGACCTCGCCGCGCCGGCTCACGGGCCGCATGGCGGCAAGCCCATCGACGGAAGAGCCGTGAAGCAGGCGCATCAGCACCGTTTCAGCCTGGTCGTCGAGTGTGTGGGCCGTCGCGATCGCATCGGCGCCGATCTCCGCTGCGGCCTCCGCCAGCAGGGCATAGCGGGCGGTCCTCGCGCTTTCCTGAAGGCGCGAGGCAGGCTTGTCGCCGCTCCAGCACCGGATGAGGCAGGGTATGCCGAAGGCTTCGGCCCGGCCAGCGACCTGTATGCATTCGCCGGCGCTTTCGGGGCGCAGGGCATGATCGACGGTAACGACAGTTAGAAGCGTGGCCGGGTGAGCCTCGCGCCAGCGCGCCGCAAGCAGCATCAACGCCATGGAATCGGCGCCGCCGGAGACTGCGAGGACAATGTGCTCCAAGCCGTCGAAATCGGAGAAGAGGGAGGGAAGTTCGTCCTGGGTGATGGGATCCTGGGTGATGGGATTTGGCAAGGACGTCATTCCTGGGACCGCCGGCATCCTGCCGGCCGTTCTATACGTGCCGGAGGTAGAAGAAACGAAACGCCGGGAAGCGCTTTCCGGCCATCTCCCCGTCGATCCGGTTCAAGGGGCCGGCAGGATGCCGGCGGTCCTGGGAAAACTCAGCCCGTCGTGCAGGCGTTTCGCTTGATCTCGCGGTCGGCACCGCTCAGGATCGTCGGGCCAGCCTTCGGATATTTGGTCGCCACGGCCTGGAGGGCGGCGCAGGCGGCATCCTTCTCGCCCATCGCGGCAAGGGTTATCCCAAGCTTTAGCATGCTGGACGGCGCCCGGCGCGAACTCGCATAGGTCTTGGTTACCTTCAGGAACTGCTCGGCTGCGTCGGTATACTGCTTGCGCTGATAGAGGCTCTCGCCGATCCAGTGGATCGCATCCGGCACGCGCTTGTCCTTGGGATGATTGGCCACGAAGCTGCGGAAGGCAGACTCCGCCTGCTCATATTGGCGGCTCTCGAACAAGCGATAATCGGCGGTATATTCGGCCTCCGGCGTGGAGGGTGCCGGTGCCGCGCCACCGCCCATGCCAGCGTCCGGCGCATTGCTCGCGAGCGGCCGGCTGGTGTCGACGGCAATGCCCGCGAGGCCGGTTGCGCTCGTGGGCGAGTTCATGCGCTGCTGGCGCGGCGGCGGAGCTGCAGGCTGATCGTCGCCGGTCTGGTCCTGCAACGCGACGTCGTTGCCCTGGTCGTCGGAAGGAATGCTGCCGAGATTCTGCGGTGGGGCACCGAGGCCATTCTGGCCGCTGCGCTGCTTCTGCGGCGCCGGCTTGGGTACGGGCGCGGGGGCCTTGGCTCCGCCGCCGCCTCCCGCACCGCCCTCAAGGGCCTGCAGGCGATATTCGGTATCCGATTGCTGGCGCTTCAAATCGTCCTGCAGCTTGCGAATCTGCGACTGAAGATCCTCGACCGTGCCGTTCAGGCGCCGATTGTCGCCCTCCAGGCGTTGCACGCGCACCAGCAGGTCGCCCATAGTCGAATCCTGGGCCACGACGTAGCTGCCCTGCGATTGCGAGGCAGACGGCGCCTGCCCATAGTCCTGCTGCACCGGAGGCTGGCTGTAATCGGTCTGGCCCTGGTCATAGGGTGCCTGTCCGTCATCGCTCGGCGAGCGCTGGGACGGATAGGATTGCGGGGCCTGGGAGGCCTGGTCGTCGTAAGTCTGATCCTGTCCGACCGATCCCGGCGGCAGAAGCCCGTCATTGTATTGGGCTGCATGAGCCAGGCCCGGGGACACGGCCAGGGTCACGGCCAAGGACACGGTCGCCAGAAGTGCGGCGGAGACGGGGCGGAGCATGGGGCGGCTCATGGGGTTGCAAATCGATCCAAGGTTCGACATGTCGATACCACACAGGCCAAGTCAGGCGAAACTTTGAAGAACCGGCTTTCCCCATGAGAGAAATGGCAGAAAAGACGCATATTCCCGGCGGCGTGCTTAACGGTGACTGTCATCGCCTGCCGCTCAGGGTCTATTATGAGGACACGGATTTCTCCGGCATCGTCTACCACGCCAACTATCTGCGTTTCTTCGAGCGGGGCAGGACCGAGTTCATCCGCGCGCTCGGCGTTGACCAGATGGCGCTGCATCGCGACGAAGGCATCGCCTTCGCCGTCCGTTCGATCAGCGTGGACTTTCTGCGCCCGGCCCTGATGGACGACATCGTCGAAGTCGAGACCAGGGCAGGGGAGGTGCGCGGGCCTTCGCTCAACCTGATCCAGACCATAAGGCGGGGAGAAGAGGTGCTGACCACGGCAAAAGTACTTGTGGTGTGCATCAAGGGCGGTCGGCCGCAGAGGCTGCCCGAAATATTGCGCGAGGTGCTGGCCGGGAGGGACCAGGCGCACGGTTAGCCTGCCCACGGGCGCCAATTTGCCGCTAATTTCATAAGAAAGGCGCGCGCCGGAACACGGATGGGCGATCACCGATCGCCCTCTGCCTCTCCCGTACAGCGCAGCATTTTCGACACTCCCTGTCTGCGGCCGGAAAGAACGTACAGGACGCCCGCGCACCCGGATTGCTTTCATTGCTGCATCGCATAGTAAACGAGAAATGCCGAAATCTTCCCGCCCGTAACCCGACATTAACGATGCGGATGATCAATAGGCCTGAAATCTGCCGCGCTTGGCGGCAAGGGAACGGTGCCGTACTGCGGTCACATTCAAAAGCGAAAAGGGCTCCGGCCGTTGGTGTTGTTGCCGTGCACAACGAAGCGGACGGATTTCCTGAGTATCGTTTGGTGTGAGGTAGGCTCGCCGGCTTCAGGACGAGGATTTGGACGTATGGACTCGACAACCGATATTGCTCAGACGGCGTTGGCTCCCGTCAGCGATGTGAGCCTGATTGGCCTGATTCTCCACGCCGGTCTGGTCGTCCAGATCGTCATGATCGGCCTGATGGCCGCTTCGGTCTGGTGCTGGGCCATCATCATCGACAAGACGATCCTGTTCTCTCGTTCCCGCGCTGCCATGAACCGCTTCGAGCAGGTGTTCTGGTCCGGCCAGAGCCTCGAGGAACTCTACCGTTCGCTGTCCCAGCGCCAGAACAATTTCGGCATGGCCGGCCTGTTCGTCTCCGCCATGCGTGAGTGGAAGCGCTCGCTGGAGGCCCCCAATCGTTCCTTCCTCGGCCTGCAGGCCCGCATCGAGAAGGTGATGGACGTCACCATCCAGCGCGAGGTCGAGCGCCTCGAGTCCAAGCTTCTCGTGCTTGCCACCGTCGGCTCCTCCGGCCCGTTCGTGGGCCTGTTCGGTACGGTGGTCGGCATCATGACGGCCTTCCAGTCCATCGCCGCAACCAAGAACACTTCGCTCGCGGCAGTGGCGCCGGGCATCTCGGAAGCCCTCTTCGCCACGGCCATGGGCCTCGTCGCCGCCATCCCCGCCGTGATCGCCTACAACAAGTTCAACGCGGAAGTCGCCAAGCAGCAGGCGCGCCTGGAAGGCTTCGCCGACGAGTTCTCCGCGATCCTGTCGCGCCAGATCGACGAACGCATGGCTGCCTGAGCCTCCAGCGTCTTCCAATCTCAACTCTCTAGGAACCTCAACATGGCTGGAAGTCTCGCGACAGGATCGGGCGGTTCGAGTGGTGGTGCGCGCCGCCGTCGCCGCCACAAGGCTCCCATCGCCGACATCAACATGACGCCGTTCATCGATGTCATGCTGTGCCTCCTCATCATCTTCATGGTGGCTGCGCCGCTGCTCACCTCGGGCGTGACGCTCGACCTGCCGAAGACGGCGGCAGGCGCGGTTTCCGTCGACAAGAAGCCGCTTACCATCTCGGTCAAGGCTGACGGAAAGGCCTACCTCAACGACAGCGAGACGCCCGAACCGGATCTCATGGCGAAGCTGAAATCGATGGCGGACAACGGCGCCGGCCTTGAGGACCGCATCTTCGTGCGCGGCGACAAGAACGCCAACTACGGAATGGTGATGGCCATCATGGGGCAGATGTCGGGTGCCGGCTACAAGAAGGTGGCCCTGATCACGGATCAGGACAAGTAACGACGACCGCGAGAGGCCGACAGGCGCCAATCGAAAGACCGGCTAGAGTATTATGCGTGATTATGGACTTCCCGTTTCGGCGATTGTGCATGCGACGTTGATCGCAGCGCTCCTGTTCGCGCTGCCGTCCGCCCCGCCGCTCGATTCGCCGCCGGAGACGGTGGTCGACACGATCTCGCAGGAACAATACGACCAGATCATGAAGGGCGACCCGTCTGCCCAGCCCGCGCAGCAGCCGAGCGACCAGGCCAATGCCTCGGGCAGCGGTCCGCAGGAGCCTTCGCCGCCGCTCCCGCCGTCGCGCGAGGTGCCGGACCAACAGGTCGCCGACAATTCCGAACCGCCGCCTGCGCCGCCGCCGTCTCCATCGGCACAGGATGATGCCGTCCCCGCCCCTCCGAAGCCGGATCGGGCCGCAGCCGATGCTGCCGCCAGGGAGCAGCAGGCCAAGCAGGCTGCGGAAGCTGCCAAGCAGGCCGCGGACGCTGCCAAGGCTGAGGCTGCGAAGCAGGCCGCTGCGCAGAAGGCCGAGGCAGCCAAGCAGGCAGCCGCTCAGAAGGCGGCCGACCAGAAGGCGCTGGCCGACAAGATCGCTGCGGATGCCGCAGAACAGGCCGCAGCCGAGAAGGCAAAGCAGGCCGCCGATGCCAAGGCGAAGGCCGATGCCGAGAAGGCCAAACAGATCGCGGATGCCAAGGCGAAGGCCGACGCCGAGAAGGCCAAACAGATCGCGGATGCCAAGGCGAAGGCCGACGCCGAGAAGGCCCAGCAGATCGCGGATGCCAAGGCGAAGGCCGATGCCGAGAAGGCCAAGCAGATCGCGGATGCCAAGGCGAAGGCCGATGCGGAGAAGGCCCAGCAGATCGCCGACGCCAAGGCAAAGGCCGATGCCCAGAAGGCTAAGCAGACCGCTGCATTGAACGGCATCGAGGGGCTCCTCGCCAAGCGTCAGGCAAAGGAAGGCACCAAGGTGGCGAGCGCCAGTCCCGCGACCGTGCCGAGCAAGGCGTCCGGCCGGGCCAGCAATACCCGCGACAATGTCAGCCAGACGGCGGCGACAGGTGCGCCAGAGGCGACAGGCCGTAAGGCAAGTGTCTCCGAACAGATGGCCATGCAGGGCATGATCAATAACCAGATCCGGGGCTGCCTCAACCTGCAGCTCGGCGTGAACGGCGACCAGGAAAGTGCGACCATCCAATTGCATATGAATCCGGATGGCACTGTGGCGCAGACGGAGATCAAGGCCTCCACGAGCCCCACTGTCGCCGGGGCGGTCACTCGCGCGATCAAGCGCTGCATCACCGCCGACAATCCACTCAAGTTCAAGCCTGAGCTCTATGCATCCTCCTGGAAGGTCTTCAACTACGTCGTCAAACCCGGCGGCCTTTGAAGAAGCATGGTCGGGTTTGAAGAAAGCCGCGAGAAAAGAATGTCGATTACTTCCTTCATCAAAGCCAAGGTTCGCCTTCTAGCGACGGCCCTGGCCCTTGCTGTCGTCGGCGCATCCGGCCCCGTCGCCGCGCAAAGCAACATCATGACGCTGACCTTCGATGGATCGGCTACGATCACGCCCGTTTCCGTCGCCGTCATGGGTATCAGTGGTGGTGGCAAGGATCTTTCCGGCATCATCAGCAACGATCTCAGCCGTTCCGGCCTGTTCCAACCGATCGATCCCAAGGCCTTCGTCGAGCAAGTCGGCCCGAATGCGCAGCCGAACTTCGGCAGTTGGCAGACGCTGAACGCGCAGGTCGTTGTGGCCGGCCAGGTAGTGCCCGCGGCGGGTGGTCTCAGCATCCAGGTACGTGTCTGGGACGTTGCACAGGGCAAGCAGATCGCCGGGCAGCAGTTCACCACCGCTGCCGGTAACTGGCGCCAACTCGCCCATGTCGCCGCCAACGCCGTGTTCAAGGCCGTCACGGGCGAGCCGGGTGCCTTCGACACCCGCATTGCCTACATCGCGGAGTCCGGTCCCAAGGACAAGCGCGTGAAGCGTTTGGCGGTGATGGACCAGGATGGCGCGAATACCGTCTATCTCAGCCGCGGCAACGATCTCGTGCTGACGCCGCGCTTCTCGCCGACCAACCAGGAACTGACCTATCTGTCCTTCGGAGACGCAGATCCGCGCGTGTTCCTCGCCAATATCCAGACCGGCCAGCGCGAGACGGTGGGCAACTTCCCGGGCATGACCTTCTCGCCGCGCTTTTCGCCGGATGGCCGCAAGGTGATCATGAGCCTGGAAAACAATGGCGCCTCCACCATCCAGGTGATGAACCTGCAGTCGCACCAGAGCCAGCAACTGACCGACGGCAGCGCCATCGACACCTCACCATCCTATTCGCCCGATGGCGGCCGCATCGTCTTCGAATCCGACCGCGGCGGCACGCAGCAGATCTATATCATGAACGCAGATGGCTCCGGCCAGCAGCGCATCACCTCCGGTGATGGCGGTGCCCGCTATTCGACGCCCGTCTGGTCGCCGCGATCGGACCTGATCGCCTTCACCCGCCAGGCAGGTGGCAAGTTCGGCATCGGCATCATGAAGCCCGACGGTTCGGGCATGCGCATGATCACCGAGGGCTTTCACAATGAGGGCCCGACCTGGTCGCCCAACGGCCTCTACCTGATGTGGTTCCGCGACCTTGGCCAGGGGCCGCAGCTCTGGCAGGCCTCGATCTTCGGCACCCCGGAGCAGCGCGTGCCGACCCAGGGCTATGCCTCGGATCCGGCCTGGTCCACCAACATGACCCGCCAGAACTGAAGTCGGTTCGTCGGCCTGATCGAAATCGCCCTCCCGATGGCTCGTCGGGAGGGCTTTTCTTTGCCTCGGCGTGGCGGCGGAGCGGGGAACATTGGCCGGTCGCGGCCGTTTCTTCCTGGAGGCTCATCAAATCGGCGCCTTTGCGTGCGACATTGCAGCGGTTGGGGGAATGTCTTCCCGAGCCAGGCGGATGGGCCGTCTATCTCTTTCCTCGGTGCAGTGCGCCGTCAGGCCGCCAGGACTCGCAAAATGCCTTGATGCCAGTGAGTTGCGCTGGAGACCGCGTCAACCTGGCAGGTCGCTTCAGGAGGTTCCCATGACGGATCTGGATCTGCTGGAAATCGATGCCGAAGACGTCACCGTTGTCGATATCAAGAAGCGTCTTCTCGACACCGATCATGAAGGCAACACCTGGCTGCTGGCCAAGGACGACAAAGGTGAGCTCTTTGTCGAACATCATTGCAGCGCCAGGGAAAATGACGACGAGATACGCGTCATGCCCCTCGTCGATTTCCTGAACGGCGAAGCCGGGACACCCGCAGCGAGAGAACTCCTCCGCCTGGTCGGGCTTATCGTCGACGACGCCGAGGCGACCTCGGAGACGTCGTGATATCCTGCCCGGCTACGGCTTCGCCGGTGCGCCGGAAGTACCTTGGTTCGCCCCCGACACCTCAGGTCTGAGGCGCTTGGCATAACGCTGTGCGAGCACGGCGCAGGTCATGAGCTGGATCTGGTGGAAGAGCATCAGGGGAAGCACGATGGCGCCGATATTCTGGCCGGCGAAGATCACGGTGGCCATGGGCACGCCGCTCGCCAGGCTCTTCTTCGAGCCGCAAAACACGATCGTGATCTCGTCTTCCTTCGAGAAGCCGAGCCAGCGGCTGGCATAGGTGGTGGTGATCAGCACCAGCGCCAGCAGGGCCGCATTGACGAGAACCATGGTTAGCAGCGCCGTGGCGGAAAATTCCTTCCACAGGCCCGTCGCCACCGCGTCGGAGAACGCCAGATAGACCACCATCAGAATCGAGCCGCGGTCGACGAAGCTGAGACCCGCCTTGTGGCGGCGGATGAAGTCGCCGATCCACGGTTGCAGCACCTGCCCCAGCACGAAGGGCAGCAGCAGCTGGGTGACGATCGTCAGCAAGACATCGGTGGAGAAGCCGACGCCGCGCGCGCTGAAAAGGAGCCCCGCGAGGATCGGCGTGATGAAGATGCCGATGATGTTGGAACCGGAGGCCGCGCACACCGCCGCCGGCACATTGCCTCCCGCCATCGACGTGAAGGCGATGGACGACTGCACGGTCGATGGCAGGATGCTGAGATAGAGAATGCCGCTGGCGAGCGCCGGCGTGAGCGCGGCCGCCAGGCCGTAGTCGAGAATGAGTGCCAGCACCGGGAAGAGCACGAAGGTCGATAGCACGATGGTGAGATGCAGACGCCAATGTGACAGCCCGGCGATCACCGTCTGGCGGGACAGGCGAGCGCCGTGCAGGAAGAACAGCAGGGCGATCGCGAAATTGGTGGCGTAGCCGAAATAGACGGCAGGCTCGCCTGAAATGGGCAGGAAACTCGCCAGGATGACGGTGGCGACAAGAAGCAGGGTGAAATTGTCGGGGCGAAATCGGGAAAGCAAGGGGGCAGCCGCAATTGATGTGATTTGCCCGCAGCATAGACAGGTTGTCGCCGGGCCGCACGCAAAATGGGGTGATGCTCCGGGGATCGCAGGCATCCCCGCCTGCCGTTCCCGTCATCGGGACATTTCGTTTCCAGGAACCGGCGGGGAGGCCTGACTCCCCAGCGAGATCAAGCCCGCTGGAAAGCGCTCGGCCTTACGACGACCGGATCGACATTGGCGCCGCGAAAATAGCGGACCTCGCCGTTGGAGGCGAAGACGGTGGCGTTGAGGATCTTCAGGCCGACCGGCTTGTTGGTTTCGCCGGCACGCAGGTTAGGCAGGTCCGCCTCCACGATGGTGCGCTGGGCGCCGAGCGCCACTTCGAGACGGCGCGTCGCGCCGACGCGGCGTTGGGCGACGACGACGCCGTTGAGCGCGCTGGGCGCCGGCTCGCCGGGAACGACGTCGTGCGGTCGCACGAACAGCGTGGCCGGGCCGTCGGGCAGGCCTTCGGCATTGAAGGGAAGCGTGGTGTTCTCGAACTGGATTCGTCCGCCTGCCAGCGTCACGGGCACCCGGCTCGATTCGCCGATGAAGCCGAAGATGAAGGGCGTGGCAGGGTGATCGTAGATTTCATCGGGCACGCCGAGCTGGTCGATGCGGCCCTTGTCGAGCACGGCGATACGGTCCGACAGTTCCAGCGCCTCGTCCTGGTCGTGCGTGACGAAGATGGTCGTGTGCCCGGTCTTGTCGTGGATGGTGCGCAGCCAGGAACGAAGATCCTTGCGTACCTTGGCGTCGAGCGCGCCGAAGGGCTCGTCGAGCAGCAGAACCTTGGGTTCCACCGCGAGGGCCCTGGCGAGAGCGACACGCTGGCGCTGGCCCCCCGAGAGCTGCGTGGGGTAGCGTTGGCCATAGGAGCCGAGCTGGACCAGTTCGAGCAACTCGGTCACGCGCCGGACGATCTCCGCCTCCGGTGGGCGCTTGGCCCGCGGCCGAACACGCAGGCCATAGGCGACGTTGTCCGCAACCGACATGTGGCGGAACAGCGCGTAGTGCTGGAAGACGAAGCCGACCCGGCGTTCCTGCACCGAGAGGCGCGACGTATCGTCGTCACCGAAGAAAACGGTGCCCGTGGTGGGCTGCTCCAGGCCGGCGATGATACGCAGGAGGGTCGTCTTGCCCGAGCCGGAGGGACCGAGCAGGCCGAGCAGTTCGCCCGATTTGATGTCGAGGTCGATGCCGTGCAGCGCCGGCGAGACGCCGTAGCTCTTGGTCAGACCGGTGACGCGGATCTCCATGGCAGGCTCCGTTAGTGCTTGGCGCCGTGCGCCAGTTCGTCCCCATAGCGCCATTCCAGGATGGTTTTGGCGACCAGGGTGACGAGGGCGAGCATGGCGAGAAGGGAAGCGACGGCGAAAGCGGCGGTAGCCCCCGCGCCTCCGCCTTCATAGAGGATCTGGATGTGCAGGGGCATCGTATTGGTGCCACCGATGACGTGGCCGGAGACCACGGAAACGGCGCCGAACTCGCCCATGGCGCGCGCGTTGCAGAGCAGCACGCCGTAGAGAAGGCCCCAGCGGATATTGGGGACGGTGACCGTCCAGAACATCCGGAGCGGGGAGGCTCCCAGTGTCAGCGCGGCCTCCTCGTCCGACTTGCCCTGCGCCTGCATGAGCGGAATCAACTCGCGCGCCACGAAGGGAAAAGTGACGAAGATGGTCGCCAGCACGATGCCCGGCAGCGCGAAGATGATCTGGATGCGATGCGCGGTGAGCCAGGGGCCGAACACGCCCTGGGCGCCGAACAACAGCACGAAGACCAGGCCTGACACCACGGGCGAGACCGAAAACGGCAGGTCGATCAGGGTGATCAGCAGGCTCTTGCCCTTGAAGTCGAACTTGGAAATGGCCCAGGCGGCCACGACGCCGAATACGACGTTGAGTGGCACCGTGATGGCGGCCACGCCGAGCGTCATCCAGATCGCGGTTTGTGTATCCGGATCTCCGAAGGTCTCGAAATAGGCCGCCGCGCCGGCGTGGAAGGCCTGGTAGAAAACTTCCACCAGTGGCACGACCAGGAAGGCGGCGAGGAAGACCAGGGCGATGGCGATCAAGGTCCGCCGCACCCAGCGCTTCTCGGTGGTGACGTTGTGTTCTCGCGAGACCGGCGGCTCGCGATAGAGTTCGATTGCGAGCTCAGACATTGCCTGTCCTCTTGCGGCTCCAGGCCTGGATGAGATTGATGATCAGCAGCACCGCGAAGGAGATCGCCAGCATGATGATGGCGATGGCGGCTGCGTCGGCATATTTGTTCTGCTCGAGCTTCTGGAAGATCAGGCTCGGCACGATCTCCGAGACATAGGGGATGTTGCCGGCGATGAAGATCACCGATCCATATTCGCCCACGGCGCGCGCGAAGGACAGCGCAAAGCCCGTCAGCACGGCAGGCAGCAGCGGCGGGAGCAGCACGCGCGTCACCGTCTGGAAGCGGGTGGCGCCGAGCGTGGCGGAGGCTTCCTCGATCTCCTTGTCGATCTCCGAAAGCACGGGCTGCAGGGTGCGCACTACGAAGGGCAGGCCGATGAACACGAGAGCGACGAAGATGCCCTTGGGCGTGAAGGCGACCTTGATGCCCGCCATCGCGAAGAACTGGCCGATCCAGCCATTGGAGGCATAGAGGCTCGAAAGGGCCAGGCCCGCCACCGCGGTCGGCAGGGCGAAGGGCAGGTCCACCGCGGCGTCGACCAGGCGCTTGCCGGGAAACTCGTAGCGGGTCAGTACCCAGGCCACGATGACGCCGAACACGACATTGACGATCGCGGCCAGGAAGGAAATGCCGAAGGTAACGCGCAGGGCCGCGAAGACCTGGGGCTCCAGCGCAATGGCCAGGATGCCCGAGGGACCGAGCACGGCGGACTTGTGCAGAAGGGCGGCCAACGGGATCAGCACGATCAGGCTGAGGTAGAGGATCGTATAGCCGAACGTCAGGCCGAAGCCGGGCAAGGCGCTCGGCGCGACGAAGGCAGCCCTGGGGCGGGCTACGACCTGATGAAGAGTTGTATCGGCCATGGGTGTGTCCGGATTTTCATCCCCTGGGCGACACAGCATTTCGATGATGCGTCGCTGGCAGGGGATCGTCGCGTTTGGGATCTCGTGTCCCGATGTCAGTCTTTAGGCTTGTAGATCTGGTCGAAGATACCACCATCCGCAAAGTGCTTGGGCTGGACGTTCTTCCAGCCGCCGAACTGCGGATCGCTGATGGTGAACAGCTTCAGCTTGGGGAAGCGGGCAAGGTCGGCAGGGTCTGCGGCCGACTCGTCGATCGCCCGATAGCCGTTATGGGCAATGATCTTCTGCGCACCCGGGGTGTAGAGAAAGTTGAGATAGGCCTCGGCCTGCTTGCGGGTACCCTTGGCGTCGACATTGCCGTCGACGATGGCGACAGGCGGTTCCGCCAGGATCGACTCGGAGGGCGTGACGATCTCGAACTTGTCGGCGCCGAACTCCTGAAGGGTGAGGTAGGCCTCGTTCTCCCAGGCGATCATGACGTCGCCGACCTCGCGTTGGGCGAAGGTGATGGTAGCGCCGCGGGCGGCGGAGTCGAGGACCGGTACGTTTCTGTAGAGCGCAGCGACGAAATCGCGGGTCTTGGCCTCATCGCCGCCGGTCTTGTCCCAGGCGTAGCCCCAGGCGGCCAGATAGTTCCAGCGCGTGCCGCCGCCCGTCTTTGGATTGCCGGTGATGACGGCAACGTCTGGACGGATCAGATCATCCCAGTCCTTGATGTTCTTGGGATTGCCCTTGCGCACGACGAAGATGATGGTCGAGGCATAGGGGGTCGAGTTGTGAGGCAGGCGTGACTGCCAGTCTGCCGGGATCTTGTTCGTGGCCTTGGCGATGGCGTCGATATCGTTGGACAGCGCCAACGTCACCACATCCGCGTCGAGGCCGTCGATCACGGCACGGGATTGCTTGCCCGAGCCGGCATGGGATTGCTTGATGGTGATGTCCTCGCCGGTCTTCGCCTTCCAGTCGGCGGCAAAGGCCTTGTTGATCTCCTTGTAGAGCTCGCGGGTGGCGTCATAGGAGACATTGAGGAGTTCGTCCGCGTGGGCACGGGAGGGGCTGCCGAAGGTCATCCACAGCACGAAGCCCAGCGCGAGCAGGACGGCGATCATGTCCCGGAGTTGCGCGAAGCGGAAGGTTTTGCTCATTTCACAGTCCCAGCCCGGTATTGGATAATTTCACGTAGCGCGTGCTTTATCCACTAAATCAATGGACATTGTCAATGTGTTAAATGTGATAAATTCCACAATGTTAATGTGTTATATGAATTTGAGGATGAATGAACACGACAGGTTTCGCGCCCTACGCCTGTTTCATGGCCGTGGGGTCTCTGCGAGTATGATGGGCTCAAAACGAAAAGCGGGCCGCTAAGCCCGCTTCCGTGTCAATGAGGTATGTGCCGATCATTGCGGCTTGTAGATCTGGTCGAAGACGCCGCCGTCGTCGAAATGCTTGGCCTGCACATTCTTCCAGCCGCCGAACTTGGGATCGTCGATGCTGACGAACTTGATCTTGGCGAAGCGGGCGAGATCGGCGGGATCGGCCGCGGAAGCATCCGTTGGGCGATAGTAGTCATGGGCAATGATCTTCTGCGCGGCGGGCGTATAGAGGAAGTTGAGATAGGCTTCCGCCTGCTTGCGTGTACCCTTCGCATCGACATTGCCATCGACGATGGAAACAGGCGGCTCGGCCAGGATCGAGGTCGGCGGGTTGACGATCTCGAACTTGTCTGCGCCGAATTCCTGCAGGGCAAGGAAAGCGTCGTTCTCCCAGGCCAGCAGGACGTCGCCGGTTTCGCGCTGGGCGAAAGTGATGGTGGAGCCGCGAGCGCCGGAATCGAGCACGGGCACATTCTTGTAGAGGGCGCCGATGAAATCCTTCGCCTTGCCTTCATCACCGCCGGATTTGTCGAGGGCGAAGCTCCAGGCGGCCAGATAGTTCCAGCGCGCGCCGCCGCTGGTCTTGGGGTTGGGCGTGATCACCGACACGCCTGGCTTCACCAGATCGTCCCAGTCCTTGATGGCCTTCGGGTTGCCCTTGCGGACGACGAAGACGATGGTGGAGGTGTAGGGCGAGGAGTTGTGGGGCAGACGGGACTGCCAATTGTCCGGGATCTTCCTGGTGGCGGAGGCGATCGCGTCGATGTCGGCCGAAAGTGCCAGCGTCACCACGTCCGCCTGCAATCCGTCGATGACCGAGCGGGCCTGCTTGCCCGAGCCGCCATGCGACTGCTTGATGGTGAGGTCCTCGCCCGTCTTGGCCTTCCAGTCCGCGATGAAGGCTACGTTGAGATCCTTGTAGAGCTCGCGCGTGGGGTCGTAGGAGACGTTGAGAAGCTCGGCCGAGTGGGCGCCCGGGGTGGTGGCGAACGTCATCCACAGCACGAAGGCGAGGGCGAGGAGCACGGCCAGCGTATCTCTGAGGCGTGCGAGGCGAAGCGAGGTGTTCATGGGTTCGTTTCCAACCGGGAATGTCAGCTCATGCCTAATCTCCACTAAATCAATCGAGAATGTCAATCTATTATACGCAGATAATCATGGGAATTTTTATAATTCACATAAAATAAATGTGTGACAATTCTGCATCGCCGTTCCCGAAAGAGGACGTGCCATGCGAGTGCCTGTTCGGGGCCACCTTTGCGCCGAATTCAAGCAGCACTTCCTTAACCATAGCGGTAGTTTAACCGGGGCGTCGGGGTGTTACCGGGCTGCAACGGCCAAGAAAACTCCGCGGACAAGGTTTCCAGAACACTCGATTAACCAGCTTTCGCTATGCCTCATTCACCAATTCTGACGACCGGAGGAGTAACCGGAATGATGACGTCCCTGCGTGCGGTCCATGGACTGCGCTTCGCCGCCGCGCTGACCTGCGTGCTCGCGCTTGCGGCTTGTAAGAGTAGTTCGAGCACCGGCGCCGGCGGCCTGGGTGGTGCGGGCGGCCTCGGTGGCGGCGGCTACGGCGCCGGCGGCGCCGCTTCGCCCGGCAGCCCGCAGGACTTCGTCGTCAATGTCGGCGATCGCGTGCTCTTCGAGGAAGACCAGTCCGATATCACCAGCATCGGCCAGGAAACGCTGAACAAGCAGGCCCAGTGGCTGAAGGCCTATCCCCGCTACACCGTCACCGTCGAAGGCCATGCCGACGAACGCGGTACCCGCGACTACAACTTCGCCCTCGGCCAGCGCCGCGCCCAGGCCGTACGCGACTACCTGATGGCGCAGGGCATCTCCGGCGGCCGCATGAAGACGATTTCCTACGGCAAGGAACGCCCGGTCGCGACCTGCAACGACAATTCCTGCTGGTCCCAGAACCGGCGCGCCGTCACCGTGCTGAACGGGGCGGGCAATTCCTGATCCCGGGAGCGCGGACATCCTGTCCGCCTCTCGACCCCCGACGCTGTAGAAAAGGCGGAGCGCTCGTGAAAGGCGCTCCGCCTTTTCTTTTGCTTGTACCAGTTCAAGAGGCGGACAGGATGTCCGCGCTCCCGGTCACTCTTCATCCGTGAACAATGTCATCTGGGGCGGCGTCGAACTCGGTGCAGCCAGGCCCAGATGCTTGAAGGCATGGGCCGTCAGCATGCGTCCGCGCGGGGTGCGGTTGAGAAAGCCCTGCGTCAGCAGATAGGGTTCGATGATGTCCTCGATGGCATCGCGCGGTTCCGACAGCGCGGCGGCGATGGTCTCGATACCAACCGGGCCGCCGCCGAAATTCATCGCCAGCAGGCTGAGATAGCGATTATCCATGGCATCGAGGCCGGCCTGGTCGACCTCCAGGGCGCGCAGGGCCTTGTCGGCGATGGCGCGGGTAATTGTCTCGGCGCCGAGCACGGAGGCGAAGTCGCGCACGCGGCGCACCAGGCGGCCGGCGATGCGCGGCGTGCCGCGGGCGCGGCGGGCGATCTCGTTGGCGCCGTCGTCGGCGATGGGGGCGCCCATCACTCGCCCGGAACGCTTGACGATCAGTTCCAGTTCTTCGACCGTGTAGAACTGGAGACGAAGGGGAATGCCGAAGCGGTCCCGCAGCGGCGTCGTGAGCAGGCCTGCCCGCGTGGTGGCGCCCACCAGCGTGAACTTGGCGAGATCGATGCGCACCGAACGCGCGGCCGGCCCCTCGCCGATGATGAGGTCGAGCTGGAAATCTTCCATCGCCGGATAGAGGATCTCCTCCACCGCGGGGTTCAGGCGATGGATCTCGTCGATGAAGAGCACGTCGCGCTCTTCGAGGTTGGTGAGCAGGGCGGCGAGATCGCCGGCCTTGGCGATCACCGGGCCGGAGGTCGCGCGGAAATTGACGCCGAGTTCGCGCGAGACGATCTGCGCCAGCGTGGTCTTGCCGAGGCCGGGCGGCCCGACGAAGAGCACATGATCGAGCGCCTCCCCGCGCTGACGGGCGGCTTCGATGAAGACGGCGAGGTTTTCGCGCAGCTTGGCCTGGCCGACGAATTCGGAGAGATCCTGCGGGCGGAGCTTGGAATCGACCGCGTCCTCGTCGCGCTGGTCGCCGCTCAGGAGGCGGCCCGGCCTGGGCGGCTCGGCGACAGGTCCCTTGCGAGGCGGCTTCATCGCGCCAGCTCCTTGAGGCCCAGGCGGATGAGCTTGGCCGTCTCGGCGCCCTCACCGGCCTCGCGCAGCGCGGCGGCCACGGCGGCGGAAGCTTGCGTCTGCGCATAGCCCAGATTGACGAGCGCGGACACGGCATCGCTGACCGGCCCGGAAGCGCGCTTGTCGCCCAGTTCCGCCTGCAGGCCGATCACGTCGGCGGGTACATGGCCGAAGCTTGGAACCTTGTCCTTCAACTCGGTGACGATGCGTTGGGCGACCTTGGGACCCACGCCCGGCGAGCGCGCCACCGCGCCCTTGTCGCCGAGCGCGATGGCGGAAGCGAGGTCTGACGGCTTCAGGGTCGACAGGATGGCGAGCGCCACCTTCGTGCCGATGCCCTGAACTGTCTGCAGGAGGCGGAACCAGTCGCGTTCATTGTCGCTGGAAAAGCCGAACAGGCGGATCTGGTCTTCGCGCACATAGGTCTCGATCGCCAGCATGGCCGCTTCGCCCGGCGAGGGCAGGGTGGAGAGCGTGCGGCTCGAACAATAGACGATGTATCCGACCCCCTGCACGTCGAGGATCACCCAATCCTCGCCGTAGCTGTCGATGATGCCGCGCAGTTTGCCGATCATGAAAGTCCTCTCATGGCGCTTTTAGCGCTTTGCCATGATTCGCGGCATCCGAGTCCTTCCCGGGAGCGCAGGCGTGCACTCGGCCTCGTCGTTTCCTGTTGACGTACCGGTTCCGGGAACGGGCAAGACGCCCGCGATCCGGAGACGGGCTCATCGGTTCGATCAATGCGGTTCATTTCCCGAAGATCGCGGCCAGCTCCGCATAGGGCATCGCTTCCTTGGCGAAGGTGAAGCGTCCCTCGTCGCGCAGTTCCAGCGCCGCGCGCTTCAGCGCACCGAAAGCGGCGCGGGCAAAGGAGCCTCCGACGCTCACCCGGCGCACGCCGAGTTCGGCGAGATCGGCGATGGCGAAATCCTGGCCGGCCATGGTGGCGAGCACGTTCACCGGCCGGTCCACGGAACCCAGAACGCTCCTGATCTGCTCGAGTCGGAGCAGACCCGGCGCATAGAGCACTTCCGCGCCCGCTTCCTGGAAGGCCTGGAGGCGGCGGATGGTGTCCGCGAGATCGGGAATGCCGTGGAGAAAGTTCTCGGCGCGGGCGGTCAGCACGAAACCGCGCGTCCTGGCGGTCTCGGCAGCCGCGCGCACGCGGTCGGCCGCATGGGCGAGTTCGTAGATCGGCTGGTCGGCGCGTCCGGTGGCGTCCTCGATCGAGCCGCCGGCGAGCCCTGCGTCGACGGCCGCGCGGATGGTTTCCGAGCAGTCCTGCGGGCCGTCGCCGAAGCCATTTTCGAGATCGGCGTTGACCGGCAGGTCGGTGGCTGCCGCGATGGACGCCGCATTGGCGAGAGTTTCCTCGCGCGACATCTGTCCGTCCTTGCGGCCATATGTAAAGGCAAGGCCGGCGCTTGTCGTGGCGAGGGCAGAAAAGCCGAGCGAGGCCAGAAGCTTGGCCGAGCCGGCGTCCCAGGCGTTCGGCAGGAGGAAGAGCTCGGGACGGCGATGCAGGTCGGCGTAGATGGCTGCCTTCTGGGCCTGTGACATGGTTCCTCCGCAGATTCTTAATTCACGATTTGTTCTATAGGGTTGCCGCCCCCGGCGCAACCTGCGCTACCGCAATATCGCCGCGAGATTGTGGCTCGTTCTGTGATGCGCGTGGGTGATCGCGACGGCCAGCGCGTCGGCTGCGTCGTCCGACTTCGGATCGGCCTTCGGCAGCAGTACCTTGATCATCAGGTGGATCTGCTTCTTGTCGGCGTGGCCTGAGCCGACCACCGTCTTCTTCACCAGGTTTGGGGCATATTCGGCGACGAACAGCCCCGCCTGTGCCGGTACGAGCATGGCGATGCCGCGAGCCTGGCCCAGCTTGAGCGTGGCGGTGGCATCCTTGTTGACGAAAGTCTGCTCGACCGCCGCCTCGTCCGGCCCATAGCCGGCTACCACCTCCGTCAGGCCCTTGTGCAGGGCGAGCAAGCGGTGGGCGAGTTGCTCGCTGTCGTCGGAGAGCACTGTGCCGCAGGCCACGAAGGTGAGGCGGTTGGCCAGCACCTCGATCACGCCCCAGCCGGTGCGGCGAAGGCCCGGATCGACGCCAAGAATGCGGGTTGGAGTCATGGCCTTCCCAAGGGCTATTCCGCCAGCTTTGCCATCATGGCGTCGGACAGCTCGAAATTGGCGTAGACATGCTGCACGTCGTCGTGATCGTCCAGCGTATCGACGAGACGCATCAGCTTCTCGCCGGTTTCGTCGTCCACGGCGATGGTGTTCTGGGGACGCCAGACCAGGCTGGACTTGCGGGCTTCGCCGAGTTGGGCTTCCAGCGCCTTGGTGACCTCGGCAAGATTCTCGGCGGCGCAGATGAACTCATGGCCGTCCTCGGAAGAGACGCAGTCGTCGGCGCCGGCTTCCAGCGCAGCTTCCAGCATCGCGTCCGGCGTGCCCTTGTCGGCATCGTATTCGACGACTCCGACGCGGTCGAACATGAAGGAGACGGCACCCGTTTCGGCGAGGTTGCCGCCGGCCTTCGTGAAGTAGGAGCGCACGTCCGAGGCGGTACGGTTGCGATTGTCGGTCAACGCTTCGACGATGAGGGCAACGCCGCCGGGGCCATAGCCCTCATAGCGGATCTCGTCGTAGTTCTCGCCATCGGCACCGGCTGCCTTCTTGATGGCACGGTCTATATTGTCCTTGGGCATGTTCTCGGCACGGGCGGCGAGAATGGCGGCGCGCAGGCGGGCGTTCATGTTCGGGTCGGGCAGGCCCAGCTTGGCTGCCACGGTGATTTCGCGGGCGAGCTTCGAGAAGAGCTTGGAGCGCTTCGCATCCTGCTTGCCCTTGCGGTGCATGATGTTGGCGAATTGGGAATGACCGGCCATCTGTCCTGCCTTGGTTCGTTTCTGCGGCAGCGCCGTATTGCACCTGCCATGTGAATTGTGGCGCGGCTTATAGAATTGGCGGCGGCAAAAATCCATCCCGCGCGCGTCATTTCCTCTGTTGGCGTGCCGATTCGACGCCCGTCCCTATTCCATCTCCTCCAGTTCCCGCCCCTTGGTTTCGGTGACATAGCGCCAGACGAAGAACAGCGAGAGGAGAGCCATGGTGGCGTAGAAGCCATACGCTAGGCCGAGGCCCGCCGCCGCCAGCGGGGGGAAGGTCTGCGAGACCACGAAATTGGCGACCCACTGGGCTGCGGCCGCCAGCGCCAGCGCATAGGCGCGGATACGGTTGTTGAACATTTCTCCGAGCAGCACCCACACAACCGGTCCCCAGCTCATACCGAAGAACACGACATAGAGATTGGCGGCGGCGACCGCGACCAGGCCCGCCGCATCGCCGAGTATGGGCTGCGCCGCACCGTTGACGATCGTGGTCGGAGCCGTGCCGAAGATGAAGGCCATGGTGCCGAGCGTCAGCGTCATGCCGAGTGATCCGAGCAGCAACAGGGGCTTGCGGCCGATCCTGTCGACCAGGGCGATGGCGATTAGCGTGGTGGCGATGTTGGTTACCGAGGTGATCACGGTGATCTTCAGCGAATCCGCCTCCGTGAAGCCCACGGCCTGCCAGAGCACCGAGGAGTAGTAGAAGATCACGTTGATGCCGACGAACTGCTGGAAGACCGAGAGCAGGATGCCGACCCAGACCACCGGCAGGAGGCCCGCCGCCGGGCCCTTCAGGTCGGCGATCGTCTGCTTCTCTTCCACGCCGAGTGTCTTGCGTATGTTGGCGACGCGGGTTTCGGCCGGCGGCACGTTGCCGAGGAAGCGGCGGATGACGAGCAGGGCATCCTCCATGTCGCCCTTGCTGACGAGATAGCGCGGGGATTCTGGAATGAGGCTCGCCATCAGGCCGTAGACCAGCGCGGGAACGGCCTCGATGATGAACATCCAGCGCCAGGCCTCGAGGCCGAGCCACAGTTTCTGCTCCGCGCCTCCGGCGGCGTAGGCGAGAATGTAATTGCAGAGCAGCGCGACGAAGATGCCGATGACGATGGCCATCTGCTGGAGAGAGCCCAGGCGCCCGCGCAGGGAGGCCGGCGCAACCTCGGCGATGTAGGCCGGCGCGATCACGCTGGCGACGCCGACCGCGACACCACCGATCAGGCGGAAGATGGTGAAGGACCAGATATCCCAGGGCAGGCCAGCCCCGATGGCGCTTATCAGGAAGGCGATCGCGGCGAAGCGCATCATGGCGAGGCGCCCGTAGCGGTTGGCGAGCGGGCCCGCGAACCAGGCGCCGACGGCAGAGCCGAGCAGCACGCTTGCCACCGAAAAGCCGAGCAGGGCATTGCCGACGCCGGACCATCGCTGGATGGCGCCGACGGCGCCGTTCACCACCGCTGTGTCGTAGCCGAAGAGAAAGCCGCCCATCGCCGCGGCAGCGGAGACCAGGATGACGCGCCCCGTCGGGACGGTATCGGAGGGACCGGGAGCGGCGTTGGACGTCGAGGCGAGGGGCGCGCCAGCCATGGCACTCTCCTGAAATCACTATGGCCTTGTCGGCTAATCAATCTGGAATGGGGGGCGGTGCGGCCGTCCCGCGGGGAGAGCTTGTACATCGAAAGAGATATAGGGATATTCGTCCCGGCGTAAGTGCCCTTGCGCGCCTGGTCGCGTACACGGCCGCCGGAGCAAGCAGGTCTGATATTCAAACCCAGCCCGTCTCAAGCGGTCCAGAACTCCGGTACGGCCTGCGAGAGTTTTCCGCCGATGCGAACCGGCGCGATCCTGACTGCGAGTCCCGTCCTGTCGTCGGTCTCAACGGCGATGCCGGAGAGCGTCGCTTCGCCGGTCGCCGGTTCGAAGCGGTTGCCCGGGGTCTTCTGGATGAAGCGGCGGATGGGTTCTTCCTTGTCCATGCCGAGCACGCTGTCGTAGTCTCCGCACATGCCGGCATCCGACAGATAGGCCGTGCCGTGGCCGAGGATCTGGTGGTCAGCGGTCGGCACATGCGTGTGGGTCCCGACGACAAGGCTCGCGCGGCCATCCGAGAAGTGGCCCAGCGCCTGCTTCTCGCTGGTCGCCTCCGCATGGACGTCGACGATGACGGCATCGGCGCCGAGGCCGAGCGGACAGGCCGCCAGCTCGCGCTCCAGCGCGGCAAAGGGATCGTCCAGCGCGTCCATGTAGATGCGTCCCATCACCTGTATGACGAGGAGACGCGCGCCGGCCTTCGTCTCGACAAGGGTGGCGCCGCGGCCGGGCGTGCCCTTGGGGTAGTTGGCGGGGCGCACCAGGCGGGGTGCCCGCTCGATGAAGACGAGAGCCTCCCGCTGATCGAAGGAATGATTGCCGAGCGTGACCACGTCGGCGCCGGCATTCACCACGTCGTCGAAGATCGCCTCGGTGAGGCCAAAGCCGCCGGCTGCGTTTTCGCCATTGATGACCACGGCGTCGAGCTTCCAGGCCTCGCGCAGGCCGGGCAGGCGTTCGATTACGGCGTTGCGGCCGGTTCGACCAACGATGTCGCCGAGGAACAGGAGCCGCATGTCACCTTCCAGATATGGTTATGATTTCATTCTCGGTGGCGATGGCATCCAGCGGTACGTCATGGTGCTCGGCCGGCAGATGGTCGACTTCCTGGCAAGCGAAGGCATAGCCGAGCGTGAAGACGGGATGCATCGCCCGCAACTGGGGAATGGTGCGGTCGTAGAATCCCGCTCCATAGCCGATGCGATAGCCACGCCTGTCGAAGGCGACGGGTGGAACGAGCAGGACCTGCGGATGCACTTCCTCGGCCTCGGGAGAGGGCTCCGGAATCTTCATCCGCCCCAGCACCAGCGGATCGCCCGGCGCCCAGGCTCGGAAGATCAGGGGTTGGCCGATTTTCGGCGTGGAGGGCAGGGCCAGCTTCCGCCCGCTCTGAGCGAGGCGCTCGGCGATCTCACCGGGATGAATCTCGTCGCGAAAGGCTTCGTAGAGACCAACGACGCCGCTGGTGTATTTCAGGCGGTTGAAGGCGTGGTGCGCGGCCCGCGCCGTTGCCACCTGACGCTGATGGCCGCGGATCTCGGCACGCGCGGCCATGGCCTTCTGGCGCAGCAGGGTCTTGTTATCGGTGGAAGCCATTACACGCTTGGAAACAGAAGGAGCGGGCCACCTCGGCCGTTGGACGGTTCGATCCCGGGCGCCTACTAATGTAGGTGGGCGCCGTAATGTCCAAGCCCACGGGCAAGAACAGTGACAGCTCCCTTGGGAGTCGTATGGCCCCGGGGATACAGTTGTCCTGACGAACCAGGCAGCACCGCGACCAAGATAATAGGGGCGAGGAGGAGCTTGCGCTAGAGGGAGGGAGAAGAAATCCCCTGGAGCGCGGACATCCCGCCCGCTCCTGGTCGGCCCGGGCTGGAGGACGGGTGGTACGTGATTTTCGCTGTTGACCGATGCCGTTCCGTCCATCCCGGAGCGGATGCGGTTCGAGAGCGGACAGGATGTCCGCGCTCCGGGCCTTAAACCCCCGTCTTCGAGAGGGAGTCGATCAACTTCTCCACGCGTTGGGCCGCATCGTTGAGGGCCTGCGTCACCCGCATCTGGGTCTGCTGTTCGCGCTGAAGGGCGCCGTCGCGCGTCTGGCGCAGTTCCTCGAGATCCTGCTGGAGGGCGGCGGCGCGGCGCTGCATCTCCGACAGTTCGTCGGCGACCATGATGCCTGCCATCACGGCAAGCCGCATGTCGCCGATTTCTCCGAAGGAGGAGCGCAGGGCATCGATCTTGGCATCGAGCTGGCGGCCGAGGTTGAGCAGATGCTCTTCCTGCCCTTCGTCGCATGCCATGCGATAGGCGCGTCCCGCGATGGTGACGGATACATGGGCCATAGCTCAGCGGTCCTGCGGCTCAAGCACGTGACGAATGGAATCCATCGCCTGGTCTAGCCGACGCGACACATCGCGGTTCGCCGTTTCCAGGTTGGAGAAGCGAGCATAGCTCGCATCAAGTTCCACGGCGAGACGGCTGCGATCTTCCGAGAGGGCCTGCACTTCTATACGGTGCCCGGCGATGGTACGATCAAGTTCTGCACGACGCTCGGCCACTTCTTCAAGCTGGGCTAAAGCAGTATTGAGGCGGTGCAAGGCAGTATCCACGGACAAGGTGCGTACTCACTCTTTTTCGCTATAGCGACCGTCGTTCGAATCATCAAAAGGCGGGCTTCGGCTCCATTGTAATTAAGGGTAGCGCGGATCGCTCTCTGGGCCAAGGCCACCGCCGTTCCTCGATTCCCACCGTACCACCATTCCGTTCGGTTGAAGCCACGGCTTTGGAGGAAATTCGTAAAAAACCCAGCAATCATTGACAGTCGGGGATGAGGTGCTAAGAACCCGACGCCCTTTTCGCCAATTTCCGGCGGATTTCATCAGGAAACATTCCATGGCACTCAGCGAAATGCAGAACCGCTTGGCGAACGCCATCCGTGGCTTGGCGATCGACGGCGTCGAAGCCGCCAAATCCGGTCATCCCGGCATGCCGCTCGGTATGGCCGATGTCGCCACTGTCCTGTTCACGCGTTTCATGAAGTTCGATGCCGCTGAGCCCCATTGGGCGGACCGCGATCGTTTCATCCTGTCGGCTGGGCACGGCTCCATGCTGTTGTATTCGCTGCTTTATTTGACGGGCGTTCCCGGCATGACCGTCGAGGAGCTGAAGCATTTCCGTCAGCTCGGCTACAAGACCCCGGGCCATCCGGAGAACTTCCACACCGTCGGCATCGAGACGACCACCGGTCCGCTCGGCCAGGGCATTTCCACCGCCGTCGGCTTCGCCTTTGCCGAGAAGATGCTGGCCGCCCAGTTCGGCAAGAAGGTAGTAGACCACTACACCTACGTCATCGCGTCCGACGGTGACCTGATGGAGGGCGTGAGCCAGGAAGCCATTGCGCTCGCCGGCCACTACAAGCTTAACAAGATGATTGTGATGTGGGATCACAACGGCATCTCCATCGACGGCCCGCTGACGCTTTCTGACTCGGTCGACCAGATCAAGCGCTTCCAGTCCGCCGGCTGGCGCGCCGTTTCCGTCGACGGCCATGACCAGGACGCGATCGCCGCCGCCATCGAGGCCGCGCAGAAGTCCAGCAAGCCGACCCTGATCGCCTGCAAGACCACCATCGGCTTCGGTTCGCCGCATCGCGCCGGCACTTCCAAGGCCCATGGCGAGCCGCTCGGGCCGGAAGAGGCCAAGCTGACCAAGGAAAACCTCGGCATCACCGGTGCTCCCTTCGAAGTGCCCGCTGATATCCTCAAGGCCTGGCGCGAAGCCGGCTCCCGCGGCGTGGCCGCTCGCAAGGAATGGGAAGAGCGTTTCGCCACGCTGTCCGAGCGCAAGCAGGCCGAGTTCAAGCGCCGCATGGGCCATGAGCGCCCCGCCAAGCTCGGCAAGGCCATCCTCGCTCACAAGAAGGCGCTCGCCGCCGCGCCGACGGCCATGGCCACCCGCAAGTCCTCGGAAGCCGCTCTCAACGCCGTCGTCGAGGTGATGCCCGAACTCGTGCTTGGTTCGGCCGACCTGACGCCCTCCAACAACACCAAGGCCAAGGGCCTGGTTGAGATCACGCCGAAGGACTTCAAGGGCCGCTATATCCACTGGGGTATCCGCGAGCACGGCATGGCCGCTGCCATGAACGGCATCTACCTGCATGGCGGCTTCGTGCCGGCCGGTGGCACCTTCTTCGTCTTCACGGATTATGCGCGCCCCGCCATGCGCCTCGCCGCGCTGATGGGCACCGCCCCGGTCTACGTCATGACGCATGACTCGATCGGCCTCGGCGAGGACGGCCCGACCCACCAGCCGGTGGAACATCTCGCCGCCTGCCGCGCCATGCCGAACATGCGTGTGTTCCGTCCGTGCGACGCCATCGAGACGGCCGAATGCTGGCAGCTCGCCCTGGAGCGCACCAATGGCCCGACCATCCTGGCGCTCACCCGCCAGAACCTGCCCCTGCTGCGTGACGCCACCACGGCGAACCTGTGTGCCCAGGGCGCCTATGAACTGGCCGGTACCGGTGGCGGCAAGGCCGTGGTGACGCTGTTCGCCTCGGGCTCCGAGGTCGAGATCGCCATGAATGCCCGCGCCATTCTCAACCAGCGCGGCGTGCCGACTCGCGTGGTCTCCGTGCCTTCGCTCGAACTGTTCCTGGCGCAGCCGGACGACGTGAAGGCCAAGGTCATCGGCGACGCGCCGGTCAAGGTTGCGGTGGAAGCGGCCGTGCGTTTCGGCTGGGATGCCGTGATCGGCTCGGATGGCGGCTTCGTCGGAATGACCGGGTTCGGCGCCTCCGGCCCGATCAAGGATCTGTATAACCATTTCGGCATCACCGCCGAAGCGGTGGCCGAGACTGCCTTGCGCCGGCACAACGGCTGACACGGGCCTAGGGCACTTTCCGGTCCTGCCGATCTGGAAAGTGCTTCTCTTTTTGCTTGATGCATTTCCCGCGCGGGAACCGGTATTCAGGCTGCCGGGAAATGCCGTTACGCCAATTCGAAGGTAGAGAAAGAAGGAAGAAACGGATGACAGTTCGTGTCGCCATCAATGGTTTCGGCCGCATCGGCCGCAACATCCTGCGCGCCGTCGTCGAGGGCAAGCGCAAGGATATCGAGATCGTAGCCATCAACGACCTCGGCCCGGTGGAAACCAATGCCCACCTGCTGCGCTATGACTCGATCCACGGCAAGTTCCCGGCCGAGGTGAAGGTCGAGGGCGATTCCATCATCGTTCAGGGCCAGAAGATCAAGGTCACCGCCATCAAGGATCCGTCTCAGCTGCCGCATGGCTCGATGGGCGTCGACATTGCGATGGAATGCACCGGCATCTTCACCGCCCGCGACAAGGCTGCCGCGCACCTCACGGCCGGTGCCAAGCGCGTCATCGTATCGGCTCCGTCCGACGGCGCCGACCTCACCGTCGTCTACGGCGTGAACCACGACCAGCTGACGAAGGACCACCTGGTCATCTCGAACGCCTCCTGCACCACCAACTGCCTGGCGCCGGTCGCCAAGGTGCTGCATGAATCCTTCGGCATCGAGCGTGGCTTCATGACCACGATCCACTCCTACACCAACGACCAGCCCTCGCTGGACCAGATGCATAAGGATCTCTACCGCGCCCGTGCGGCGGCCCTGTCGATGATCCCGACCTCGACCGGCGCCGCCAAGGCCGTCGGCCTGGTGCTGCCCGATCTCAAGGGCAAGCTCGACGGTACCTCGATCCGCGTGCCGACCCCGAACGTCTCGGTTGTCGATCTCAAGATCAACACCCGCAAGCGCACCAGCGTCGAGAAGGTCAACGAAGCCATCATCAAGGCCACCAAGCGTGGTTCGCTGAAGGGCGTTCTGGCCTATACGGATGAGCCGCTGGTCAGCCGCGACTTCAACCACAACCCCTACTCCTCGATCTTCGCCCTCGACCAGACCAAGGTCATCGACGAGAAGTTCGTGCGCGTGCTCAGCTGGTACGACAACGAGTGGGGCTTCTCGAACCGCATGGCCGATACGGCCGTGCATTTCGCCAGCCTGATCTGAGCCTTCCGTTCGGCTTGAATTGAGAGCAGCGCCCCGGGCAACCGGGGCGCTGTCTTGCGTTTCGGCTTTGTATGAAGGCGCCGTTGCCCGGCCTCAGAACTTCGGCATCGGCGGCAGCGGCGACAGGGGCGAGCCGAACCATTTCTGGTTGATCTGGCTGAGCTGGCCGTCTGCCACGATCTCGGCAATGAACGTATTGCACCATTCCTGGAGAGCGGTGTCCGCCTTGCGGAAGGCCATGCCGTTGGCCTGCTCCTTCATCTTGAACTTGGCCTCGATGTTGAGGCTGGCATAGTCCTTGGTCAGTTGGGCCAGCACGGTGTTCGAGGCGCCGATGGTCTGGACCTGTCCGGATATGATGGCCTGGGTGGTGGTTGCGTCGTCGTCGAAACGCATGATCTGGGCGCCGGGCGGCGCGATCTGCGAGACGGTGATGTCCTGCGTGCTGGCGCGGGCCACGCCGATGGTGACGCCGACGAGATCCTCCGGCTTGGCGATCTTCAGATCCCTGGGACCCATGATGTAGGTGGTGAGCGTGCTGTAGGGATTGGAGAACAGCACCTGCTTCATGCGCTCGGGCGTAATGCCGAATGTCGCGATCAGGAGATCGACCTTGTTGGTCAGGAGGTAGGGGATACGGTTGGGGCCGGTTACCGGCACGAATTCCAGCGTGACGCCGAGCTTCTTGGCCAACAAGGCCGCGACGTCCGCATCATAGCCCGCCGGCTTCTGTTCGGCGTCGGTGCCGCCGAAGGGCGGATAGTCGGTGAGCACGCCCACCATGATCTTTCCCCGTGCCTTGATTTCGTCGGGCGTGGCAGCCGCGGCGGGCAAGGTGCCGAAAGGCAGCGCGAGCGCTGCGAGACCTGCCGCGAGACCGCAGCCAAACCGGCGGCGTGAGATCGAATCTGTCAGGGCCATATCGTTTCCTCCTTCTTGAAGATGCGCGGCTTTACCGCCTTGGCGCCGTGAGCCTTCGCTCCATCGCCCGGCTCCAGAGCGAAAGGGGCCAGCAGACCAGGAAATAGGCGAGTGCCACCATGCCGAAGATGGTGAAGGGCCGGAAGGCGGCGTTGTTGATGATCTGCGCGGCTCTCGTGATTTCGACGAAGCCTATGATCGAGGCGAGCGACGTTCCTTTGATGAGTTGCACCAGAAAGCCGATCGTCGGCGGGATGGCGATGCGGATCGCCTGGGGGATGACGACCTTGAACATGCGCGGCACGTATTTCAGCCCGAGAGCGCGGGCCGCCTCGGTCTGTCCAGGCGGCACCACCTCGATGGCGCCGCGCCAGATCTCGCCGAGGAATGCGCTCGCATTGAGCGACAGGCCCAGGGCGGCCGCGGCCCAGGGGTTGATGTCGATACCGAAGATGCCGGGCACGAAGAAGGCGAGGAAGAGCTGCATCAGCAGTGGCGTGCCCTGGAAAAGCTTGATGTAGCCCATGGCGAACCAGCGCAGCGGCCGGATATCGGCCGTTCGGGCAAGTGCCACTGCGAGACCTCCGATGCCGCCGCCCACGAAAGCAGCGGCGGACAGGAGAAGCGTCCAGCGCAGGGCCAGAAGGATGTAGAGGATGTCGCTCTCGCTTAAAGGCCGCATGCGTCCTCCTACCGCCGGCTCGGCTGGCGCAGGAAGGCGCGCTCGATGCCCGCGAACAGGCACCAGAACACGATGGACAGGGCCAGGTAGATGCTGGTCGCCACGAAATAGACCTCGAAGCTCCGGAAGGTGCGGGACTGGATGTCGCCGGCTGCAGCCGTCAGTTCCGTCGCCGCGATGGCCGAGCAGACGCTCGAATTGAGCATCAGCAGGATGAATTGGCTGGTGAGCGAGGGATAGATCGCCTGGATTGCAGGCTTAAGCACGATGAGGCGGAAGATCTGGAGCGGCCTGAGGCCGAGCGACCGGCCGGCCTCGATCTGGCCCTTGTCAATGCTCTCTATGCCGGCGCGAATGATCTCGATGCCATAGGCGCCGACATTCACCACCAGGGCCAGCAGCGCAGCGCTGTTCGACTGCAGGCGCAGGCCTATCGAGGGCAGGCCGAAGAAGATCACGAAGACCTGGATCAGGAAGGGCGTATTGCGGATCAGCTCGATATAGGCGTCGACGACGAGGCGCAGCCATCTAGGACCGGAAGTCTTCGCGAGGGCGCCGAGGACCGCCACCACCATGCCGATAGCCATGGCGAGGCCGGAGAGAACCAGGGTATGCAGCGCACCCGTCGCCAGCTCGGGCCAGTTCGCGAAGACGTCGGCAAACTCGAACTCGTAATTCAAGCGCGCCGTTCCCGGCGTAACCCGATGTCGGAAAAGATCGCTCCACCGCCCAACTGCGCCTCCCAAATACCCATTAGCCGGAGCGTGGGTTTATGTCTGAAGATTTGCATGAAAATTCACGATTGAGAAGCCGGCCGGAGGCAGCGGAATATCTTCAGAGGGACTGTGCTAAACTTTGCCGCACTGGCATCAGTGCGGGCGTGGACGGTGGAAACCTTGTGGGGACTTTTCTGCCTTGTCGTGGTTGTCGGCGTGATCGCTCTTTGTTTTCGCCGATCCCTGCCGTTGAATCGGCGGAGCCACGAAGTAAGCGAGATGAACCGGCATAGCTCCTATGAGGAAATAGAGAATGGCCGGAACTGGTCCAGCATCGAATCCTCCGGCCACCATGGAGCGTGAGGCGGGGCGCGATGGCAAGCAGGACTTCCTGCCGGCTTCGCGTCTTTTCGATTGCTCTTTCCTAAAAATCGGCGAGCCAAAATCGCCTTCCGCGCTGGCACCATGCGCTCGCTTGGTCTATTGCTCCCCCGTTTGATTGATGAAGCGGCGCCGCGCCGGGCGGCGCGCCGGCAATGGATGGACAAGGACAGGCATGAGCGCTTTTCGCACCCTTGATGGTCTCGATGTCGAGAACAAGCGCGTTCTGGTGCGCGTCGATCTCAACGTTCCCATGGAGAACGGCGTCGTCACCGATGCCACCCGTATCGAACGTGTGATCCCCACCATCCTCGAGCTTTCGCGCGCCAGGGCGAAGGTGATCCTGCTGGCTCATTTCGGCCGCCCCAAGGGCGTCGATCCCAAGGAGAGCCTGAGGCCGGTAGCCGCCAAGCTCGCCGAGATCGCCAAGCGCCCTGTCGCCTTTGCCGAGGACTGCATCGGCGAGGTCGCCGAAAAGGCCGTGGCGGCGATGCAGCCCGGCGACATCCTGTGCCTGGAGAACACGCGCTTCCACAAGGGCGAGGAGAAGAACGACCCGGATTTCGTCAAGGCGTTGGCGGCCAATGGCGACATCTGGGTCAACGATGCCTTTTCCGCCGCCCATCGCGCCCATGCTTCCACCGAGGGCCTCGGCCATCTGCTGCCGGCCTATGCGGGCCGCACCATGCAGGCGGAGATCGAGGCGCTCTCCCATGCGCTGGAGCAACCCAAACGGCCCGTCGTGGCGGTGGTCGGGGGTGCCAAGGTTTCCACCAAGCTCGAGCTGCTCGGCAATCTCGTCAGCAAGGTCGATGCGCTGATCATCGGCGGCGGCATGGCCAACACCTTTCTCCATGCGCAGGGCGTCGGCGTGGGCAAGTCGCTGGCCGAGCGCGATCTCGCCGATACGGCACGCTCCATCCTGGACAAGGCGGAGAAGGCCAACTGCGCCATCATCCTGCCGGTGGATGCGGTGGTTGCCTATCATTTCGAGGCCGATGCGCCGAACCACGCCTACGGCCTGGAATCGATCCCCCATGACGGGATGATCCTCGATGCCGGACCGCAGTCGATCGAGCGCATCAAGGGCGCCATCGACGAGGCGGAGACGCTGGTCTGGAATGGCCCGCTCGGCGCCTTCGAACTGCATCCCTTCGATCACGGCACCGTGGAAGCGGCAAAGCACGTCGCCAAGCGGACCAAGGCAGGCAAGCTCCTGTCCGTCGCAGGCGGCGGAGACACGGTGGCGGCGCTCAACCACGCGAAGGTCGCCGAGCAGTTCTCCTATGTCTCGACGGCCGGCGGCGCCTTCCTCGAATGGATGGAAGGCAAGCCCCTGCCGGGCGTCGAAATCCTCAGGGCCTGAGGGCTGCCCGCCGCAACCTCGCCGGAATTGCCGGTGAATTTGCGTCGTGACCGCAGGCAGGCTCGCCTGGCAGGCCTGCGGGCCATTCATTGTTAAGGAAATGCCGGCAGGATGCCGGCGATTCCGAGCCTGGATTCGCGGCGGCTTTTCGAGCCGAGAGGTTCCGGCCGGAGTTCGAGATGACGCAGCGTTCTCCGAGCATGCCCGCCGAGTGCGCCTGGAGAAGCCGCTGAGGAAACAGCATGGCCGATATTTCCCCCCGCCCGCCCGTGCAGATCTATCTGGTGACACCTGCCATCGCGGATGTGGCGGGTTTCCTCCCCGTGCTCAAGGCGGCACTCGGCGCGGGAGACATCGCCTGCGTCCTGTTCACCCCCATAGCGGGAGACGACCAGAGCGCGAAGAAGCTGATCAAGGAGATCGCACCCGTGGTGCAGGGCGCCGGAGCGGCGCTTCTCGTCAGTGGCTGGAGCGGGGTTGTGGCCCGCGCCGGCGCCGACGGCGTGCATCTCAGCGATGGTCGCAAGGGGCTCGCCGATGCTCTCGAGAGTTTCAAGCCCGAACGCATCGTCGGGGCAGGGGGCATCCGCTCCAAGGACGATGCCATGACGATCGCCGAATCCGGCGTCGACTACGTCATGTTCGGCGAGCCCAATCGTGACGGCCGGCTACCACCGCTCGAGGGCGTGGTCGAGCGTACAGGCTGGTGGGCCGAACTATTCGAGGTGCCGTGCGTGGCTTTCGCGCCCGACCTTGCCGCGGTGCCGGTGCTTGCGGATGCCGGCGCCGACTTCATCGCCCTCGGCAATGCCGTCTGGGATCACGGCAAGGGCCCGGCTGAAGCCGTTGCCCTGGCGGACCGCGTGCTGAAGCAAAGGAATCACGCATGAACAGGCGTGTTTCCGCCTTCGTCCTCGTTCTGGCACTTCAGGCATCCGTGGCACATGTGTTCGGGGCGGCGATGGCGCAGCAAGCGCCGGCACCGGCTGCCGAGCCTGCGAAGCCCGCCGACAGTGCCGAGCCCTCCACGACGAAGGATGCGCCCGCCGTCACGCCGAGCGGCGACGGCACGGCCAAGCCGGAAGATGCCGCCAAGCCGGCCGCTGGCGTGAGCCCTCCCGTCGGCGCTGCGCCGCCCGCGGATGCGGTCGTGCCTGCCGACGAGCTTCCGAGGGCAGGAATGTCGCTTCCCGCCGATGCCGGCACTCGCCCCGCCGATACGCCCAAATCCGATAGATTGCTCTCTCCCCTGGACATCCAGCCCGGCGCCGCCGACGGCAAGCCGCCCGAGGCCACGCCATCGGGACCGCCGCCCGATCTCGCCTATGGTGCTTTCCAGCGCGGCTTCTATCTCCAGGCCCTGGACGAGGCTACGAAGCGCGTGGTTGCCGCGCAGGATCCCGCCGCCATGACGCTGATCGGCCAGCTCTACGCGGGAGGCCTCGGCGTGCCGCTGGACAAGCGCAAGGCCGCGCAATGGTATTCGGAAGCCGCCGAGCGCGGCGACCGGCATGCCATCTTCGCCTATGGCATGATCAAGCTCCTGGGCGACGGCGTGCCGAAGGACGAGGCCGGCGGCATGCTGCTGCTCAATCGCGCCGCCGAGATGATGGTGCCCGAGGCTTCCTACAATCTCGGCATCATCGCCCTGAAGCCCAGCAACGGGCCTCCCGACTATGCGACCGCCTACAAGCGCTTCAGCGAGGCAGCGATCGCCAACAACGGCGATGCCCTGTATTCGCTCGGCATCCTCACAAAGGACGGAAAGGGTGTGCAGGCCGACCCCAAGAAGGCCGCCGACTACTTCCTTGCCGCCGCCAATGCCGGCAATCTCGATGGCATGGTGGAATATGGCCTCGCCCTTTTCAACGGCAACGGCGTGCAGCAGGATCAGGAACTGGCCGGAGACTGGTTCGAGCGCGCTGCTCAGCGTGGCTCACCGATCGCCCGCAACCGGCTCGCGCGCATGTATGCGGCGGGTGTCGGCATCGCGCCCAATCCCATTCTGGCCTGCATGTGGAACATCCTCGCCAAGGCCGCCGGGCTCGATGACAAGCAGCTCGACGATTTCATGGCCAGGCAGACGCCAGAGGTGCAGGCCGCGGCGATGGAAGGCGCGCGCTACCACGGCTTGTGAAGACCGGTTCTATGCGGCGGAAGTGCGGTCTCGGGCAGCAAAGGTCCTTTGCGGCTGCGGACAAGGCGTGAAGGAGCCGGGCGCGAGCCTGCCCGCTGCTCGACGCGCCTTTTTTGCCGCCGCCTTCACTTTCCCGTTCAATCCCGTGCCGTTTTCAATTAGACAGGCGTCCTCCAATTCATGCCCTTACGCGTGCCTGCCGGCGCGCGCTGTTATTTGAAAGTTTCGTGATGCTGCGTTCACCCCTGATGAATGTGATGGTTGCTGCCGTGCTCAAGGCCGGCAAAGGTCTCAAGCGCGATTTCGGCGAGCTCGAGAATCTCCAGGTTTCCGCGAAGGGACCGGGCGACTTCGTTTCCATCGCCGACCAGAAGGCCGAGCGTACCCTGCATCAGGAGCTGGAGAAGGCTCGTCCGGGCTATGGTTTCGTGATGGAGGAATCCGGCGTGATCGAGGGCGCCGACAAGACCCATCGCTGGCATATCGATCCGCTCGACGGCACAACGAATTTCCTGCACGGCGTTCCCTTCTTCGCAACTTCCGTGGCCCTGGAGCGTGAGGGCGTGCTGGTTGCCGGCGTGGTCTACAACCCGGCCACCGAGGATCTCTTCGTGGCCGAGCGCGGCAAGGGCGCCTTCCACAACGAACGCCGCATGCGTGTGTCCGGCCGCCGCCTGATGGAGGATTCCCTCGTCGGCATGGGATTGATGCATCTCGGACATGGCCATCAGGGCGCCAATCTCGCCGATCTCGGCGCGGTGCTCGGCCATGTCGCGGGAGCGCGAAACCTCGGCTCGATCGCCATGGAGCTTGCCTATGTCGCTTCCGGCCGCCTTGACGGCCTCGCCTCGCGCTGGCTGAAGTCCTGGGATCTCGCCGCGGGCATCGTGCTGGTGCGCGAAGCGGGCGGTTTCGTCTCCGACTTCCGTGGTGGCGACACCATGCTGGATACGGGCGATATCGTCGCCGGCAATGAAGCCATCCAGAAAGGCCTGCTTGGCTTGATCGCCAAGGCCTGACGAACGAAAGCCTGTCGACAAGGCGCGGAGAGACGAAAGATTTCTCTTCCGCCGCTTGACAGTTCCGGCGCGGCGTTTCATAACCCGCGCCGTTCCGGTTCACCCGGACCCTGTGGCGGGGTAGCTCAGCTGGTTAGAGCAGCGGAATCATAATCCGCGTGTCGGTGGTTCGAGTCCACTCCTCGCTACCAACGCTTTAGCCGACACTTCTCCGAGAAGTGCGGCAAGGCGACCTTTCACTTCGAAGACATACGGTTCGCCCACTTTTCGGGGCTCAATCGTCACTTCCGAGATAAATTCCCGGAATATTTGTGCCGGCTCGTCCAGCTTATTCGACGCGCCTTCGGCCCTCATCACGCTCGCCAGGTCATCGAGATTTCTCCGAAACGCGGCGATGGCGTCCGGATGCAGCTCCACCAAATTTGATTCGTCCTCGGCAAGGGCCAGCGTGGCGGCCCAGCGGTCGCGCGTGGCGCGCAGCGATTCCATCTGAGTCCGATGTCGCTTTCCTCGATCAGGCCTTTTGAGAAGGCGCTGACGAGACGATCGATCGACACCTTCGCCTCGGCCAGGCCGTGTTCGGCCTTGGTCCGGTTATCCCTGACGCTGGCCTTGAGCTGGGCCCGCTCCTCGCGATAGGTGGCGAGGTAAACGATCCGCAAGTGGGGAACCTCGACGACTTGCCATTCGTGCTCCGGATTGACCCGCGAGACGCGCTTGCCGGTGTCGGGGGCTCGCACCATCTGGATCGGTTCCAGATGATCCTCCCGGCATAGAGGGCGTTCTGAAGGGTTCCGTTCGGCTCGGTAAGGATCCCGAGATTTTTTAAAGTGGCGGCGCTCTCAGAGGCAGTTCCCTTCGTGCACCAGCAATAACGGACGCGGCCGTGGGAACGTTCAGCGCCCGAAATGGTTTGCCGTCTATGACAGAAATCCGAGACAACGAGCCCGTGGTCTTGCTGGTGGAAGATGAGCCGCTACTAAGAACGGTGGTGTGTGATTTCTTGATGGACCAGGGAGTTTATGTGCTTGAGGCGTCCAATGCTGACGAAGCGCTGGAAATCATGGCCCGCCGCTCCGACGTGAAGGTATTGTTCACCGACATTAACATGCCGGGTCTCCTAGATGGTGTAGAGCTTGCTGCAGACGTTGCCTGGCGCTTTCCGGGACTGCAGCTTCTGCTCACGACCGGCAAGGGGATGCCGCCTCTAAGCCGGATTCCGGTTGGTTGTGATTTTGTGCCGAAGCCGTACGATTTGGACAAGTTGGCGGCACGGATCAGCAGTCTCCTTCGTAGATGAATGCGTTCGTCGAGGGGCAACGCATTCGGCTCGGTCAGGACGAAAAGGAGCGCTGCAGGCACAAGCAATAGGTCAGATCGAGGTGGTTGTCGCTTTGTCTCAGATGGAAGACCCGCCGTCGGTTAGGAGCACAGCCGTCTTAGGTCTGCCGTCGGCCCCGGATCCTGCGAGCTTCACGATGGATTGACGCCCCGTCAATTAAGGTCCAGTGTTTGTTAGGGGCCTCGGCGCTAACCGCGCATCTCCTACGCCAAGCCACTCCTCTTAAGAGCGGAAGTTTTTCCCTTATATGGGCTCGCCTGTCGCAGCGTTGCGGCAGCGAATGCCTGTTCTCCATGAAAGGCTCAATATGAGCATCGGCACTGTCAAATGGTACAACTCCACCAAGGGCTACGGCTTTATTCAGCCGGAGGACGGAAGCTCGGATGTTTTCGTCCATATTAGTGCAGTTGAAAAGGCTGGTCTCCGGGAGTTACGCGAGGGCCAGAAGGTCAGCTATGAATTGGTGCGAGACCGTAAGACGGGCAAATCCTCGGCCAACGACCTTCGGGTGGATTGATCCTCTATAAATGCTGGCCGACGATCGTTGGCTATGCCGTAGTCTTCATAAGGGCCGACAAAACAGTCAGGCCCTTTCTTTTTCTCCTGGAGGAATTTTGCGCATTCTCGTTCGTGATAACAACGTCGACCAGGCCTTGAGAGTTCTCAAGAAAAAGCTGACGCGTGAAGGCGTCTTGCGGGAGCTGAAGCGACATCGGGCCTACGAGAAGCCCTCCGAACGCAAAACGCGCGAAAAGGCCGAAGCGGTGCGACGAGCCCGTAAGCTCGCTCGCAAAAAGGCTCAGCGGGAGGGCCTCCTTCCCATGCCGAAGCCCAAGGCGTCTGCATCCTCCCGGGTCCCATTTCCGCGGGGGCAGGGGGGCAGTCCTACCTCATGACGACGGCGCCTGATCATGCCCAACAGTTGCCGCGCTTAATAAAATTGAAGGAAGAAACATGGGCATTCACACTTTTAGAATTGGTGAGCTCGTTACCTTAAGGCTTGCTCCCTCCCGCAAGCAGGAAAAGGCTTACGAAATTACGCGGCTTTTACCTGGCGATGGCTCGGAGCCCAGCTACAGAATCAAAACGGTCGGCGAACCGTTTGAGCGGACGGCGCGCGAATTTGAACTATGTGCCATGAAGTCGGCGCACCACCTCAGCGTCCTGCCTTAAGAGCGCATGGGCCCGATCAATCGGGAGTTGGCCGATCGAAGGCCTTTTTGCCCAAGAACTGCTGCAACGGAGAACATGGATGGGTGAACGTCGGGAACTCTATCGAAGCCCCAACGGTGACGTCTGGTACCTTGGCCGGGACCCTTCAGACGGGATGGCGGTTGTCGTTCACCAAGCCAATGGACCTTCTGGCGCCGCCATATCCTTTATTACTCTCCGTGATTTTCTCGCTCCGGGTGCAAATGGTCCGGAGCATCAGGCGCTGCTTCGCCTCATAGCGACACTGGTACAGACGCCTCCCTTTGCTGATCGAGGTGAAGCAGGGCATTAAGGGCTTCTTTGTTCACCGGACCGGAAAGGAAAAGTCGATGCCCAGATCATCTACGGTCCCGGTCGAGCGCATTTGTCGCCTGATGCGTCGAATGGAAGGGCATGAAGAAGTAGTAGGGTTTGAGGGAGCACCCATGTGGGAGTCGTTTCGCGATGACGCGCTTGAGATTCTCGGGGGGCGGCATGAGGGCGCTATGCTCCCGAACGGGCTGTTCGGTATAAAGCTCGACAGTTAAATGTCCTGCATGTGAGGAAAGTATTGTCGCATTTGAAATGCCAATCGAGCTTGAAGTTCTAGCGGCCCAGTGATTTTTTATCGACCTAAATCGCGCCTTGTCATGAACACATTTAAAGTTTATAATATCTGAATCGATGTTGTTGCCGATCTTTTTCCGCGCCTTCTTTTGGCGCCGATGATTTTCTTCCTCAGAATCGATCTGAAATTTTTGTCGAATTTTCTTTTCGACAACTGACTTCTCACGACCGATTGAAAGGAAATCGTCATGAATACTGGAACTGTAAAATTCTTCAATGATGCCAAGGGCTTTGGTTTCATCCAGGTCGATGCAGGCGGTCCGGATGTGTTCGTTCACATTTCGGCTGTCGAGCGTTCGGGTATGCGCTCCCTCTACGAAGGCCAAAAGCTTACCTTCGATGTTGCGAGAGACCCTCGCAATGGAAAGAACGTGGCCGAGAATCTTCAGGCTGCATAAGAACATGGCGCTTCTAGCCTTTGACCACGGATGTACTGGCACTGGCTATTGAGGTGCGTGTGAAAAGGTCGGGCAAGCCCGGCCTTTTTTCATGATAGCCGTCGAGCGGAGAAGTGACGACATGGACGCTCCCGATTTTACCGTACCGGCGGCGGTATATGTGCAGGTGCTCGGCGCGGGTCGATCAACGCGGGGCAGGGCTCCCCAGAAGTACCATCGATTTGGAACTCTTGCGCTCGCGGTGCAGTTCGCCATCGAGAAATCGCACGCCGAATTGGTTGCAGTCAAAATCGAGACTGATAATGGCGATTACACAGGCTCGACGCTCCGCTCTCTATATGACGATGACCGCTATCCCTTGCCCAGAAATCCCGCGGCCGAGGTGGGCGAACAAGCTGGTCAATCTGCCAAGAGGACGCCAGAATGACTGCCCCCGTATTTAAAATCGGCACTATCGTGTCCTATTTGGGTATTCCCGGACATCGTGACGAAGGCGCATTCGAAATTATCCGTCTCCTCCCGGCAGATGGACCAGAGCCTCAATACCGGCTTCGGAATGTTGCTGACCTCAGGGAGAGAGTGGCGCAACAGCATGAGCTTCAACTGCTCCGGGGAGACCCCGCGCAAGCCGCCGCGATACATCGGCCAGGTAGGAAACTGCCACCGCGCCATGAAAGGCGGCGTTCATGAGCGGTGGTCGAGGCAGACCGAGTGATTGGGCAGCAAGACATGCTGCCAGTGATGCCGCCGCCAGAGCTATAATTGATGAGGAGTCGGCCGCGAGGGATGCCAAGACGGCTAAGCTGAAGGCTTTGCGTGAAGGTCGCTCTGAGTTGGGGAAGGCGGACCTTGCTGGAACGCGGGAACGTGCAAAGTCGATCCGTCCGACTTCGTAGACGACATGTGATGAGCGAAGAAAAACCGCTCGGCCGGCACTATGCAACGGTGCATGCGGCCGGTCGTAGGACCCCAGCGAGGAACCGGTATGTGCATCCAGTCCTTCAGCCAGAAGCGCCGTGCCTTGGCTGGGGCTCCGGAAACAGCACCGGGCCTCTCCTTATCGTGTTAGGCTGCAATTAGCCGGTTGAGGAGCCACGCCTCCCGGTTGGAACCCGGCCAGGGGTGACACGATCCATGCTGCCTCTGGCCGGACCTCGTCCTCCAATCTATGTCGTTCGCCCCGGCAGATGGTGAGCCATGGTCTACCGTAAGGGTGAATTCCAGCTGTCGACGCTCGATCGCTTCTATCCCTTCCATGTGGCGATCCACACGCTCTACGGCCGTATCCACGACTACCACGAAGTGATGGATTTCTACCGGACGCTCAGCGACGCACCGCGTCAGCGCAGTATCGGCGAACATGCCGTCAACCACACGATATTCGGTTTCAACAGCGAGGCAGCGGCCAGGGCGTTCCAGGGCGTCGAGAGACAAGGCACAAAAAAGCCCGGCAAACGCCGGGCTTTCTTACATCTGAGAAGGTTAGAATTTGTAGCTGACGCCGACTCGGACGTCGTTGGTTTTCAAATCGGTCGTGTGGATCGACCGAGGTTGTACCGCGGCTGTGTCGGTTTTGTCGCCATAGTCGGTGTAGCGGTACTCGATACGAGCCGTGATATTATCAGTAATGGCATATTCAATACCTGCACCAACCGTCCAGCCAGTTTGAGTATTGCTGTAAGAGCCATTGAAGGTCGAATTCGTCCCGGCAAAAAGCGTGTTCTTATAATCACCGATTGCCACGCCGCCAGTAACATAGGGAAGGAAGCGATCCCAAGCATATCCGACACGGGCTCTAGCGGATCCAAACCACGTCAACTTGCCTTTACCGTTATCTCCTACAAGCACCCCGCCACCAACGACGTGATAGATATCACTTCCGGAGATTGACCCATAATTTACATCGCCTTCGACGCCGACGACGAAGCCATTGGTGAATTGGTAGTTGTAACCAGCATGGATGCCGCCAAAACCGCCATCAGGATCGAGATCGAGAAATCCAGCCGGCCCTGCGATCGGATAGGAGGCTTTTGAATCTCCCCACGCGTAACCGCCTTGGGCACCGACATAGAAACCCGTCCACGAATAGGGAACATAAACCGGTGCAACCGGCTCGGTCGGCTGAGGCGCCAGATCGGCAGCCAGCGCTGTGCTTGCAAAGATAGATGCCGCAATGGCGAGTAGAGCTCGCTTCATGGAAGATTCCCAAACTTGATAGCTGACCAATACTACGCCGTGTGGAGAAAATCTGTTGTTTTGCAGCAACATTCCAAATTTATCGAATGCGATACCGGTCTGTTCAGAATTCCAGCAATCGCGTGGATGCCAAGGGTGCCGTGAAATCCGACGTCTCTAGCTCTGTAGGGGCTTTGCTTCTCTTTTGGCCCTCAGACCACGCCGCGCCGGCCGCCAACCTGTATCGAGTCCGGCGTCAGCACCACGTCCTCTTGTCGGCTATCGAGGACGAAATGCTTCCTCGCTACCAATTTTCTCTTTAAGTCAATTACATCGCGATTTTTTTACAGCCTTGCAGAAGATCCGGGCGAGCGTCCGGAATTGGTCTGCCGTCGCTCGATGAGGCAGCCTTTGCAGGAACTGGGTGCATTCCGGGATTTCAAGGTGCACGGCCATCGCCATTTTTGCCTTCTTGTCCCATCGAGCTTCGACATTCGGCCTCGCGCAGCCAGAGTTCGATCTTCGAGAAGAATTCCTCGATCAGGTTCAGGCCGGGGGAATATGGGGCGGGAAGATTAGCTTTGCTCCCGCCTCGCGAATGGCTTGACGCACCGCCTTGCCCTTGTGGGAGCCGCTCCAGGACCTTGCTCCGGCCCGGGAGTTGGCCGTCGCCGAGATCGGGAAGAGACCGCCGAGTCCGTTTTCAAGTGCGTGCGGTACGTCCCGGCTGGAGCCATTCGATGATGAAGAACAGGACTGCCACGATAGCCAGCACCACGACAGATGCTGCGGCGAGCGTCGGCGTGACCTGCAGGAGGATATTATTCCACATTTGCAGCGGCAGCGTCGTCTTCAGTCCTCCGCCGAGGAACATCGCTACCGTAAGCTCCTGAAAGGATTGCAGGAAGCCGGTCACCATGCCAACGACGAGGCCACTCCTCACAAGTGGAATGGTCACCCGGCGCAGCGTTTGCAGATGGGTCGCGCCGAGTGTGGAGGCGACCTGGTCCAAGCGCCAGTCATGCCCCTTGAAGGTCGCCAGAAGGATCACGAAAACCATGGGCATGGCAATGACCGTGTGTCCGATCACGATCGACATATCCGTGGCGACCAGGTGCAACTGGGCGCAGAGATAGAAGAGCGCGATGGCCACGACGATCGGCGGGACCACCATGGGCGCCATGAAGAGCAGGAAGACGAGGCCGGCGAAGCGAGACTTCGACCTCGCTATGGCGAAAGCCGCGAGGCCCGCGACCACCAGCGTGAGCCCTGCCGTCAAGAGGCCTATGGCGAAGGAGCGCAGGGTCGCGGAGACCCAGAGGTCGGACGCGGCATAGTCGGCGAACCATCTGGTGCTCCAGCCCTGCGGCGGAAAGCTCAGGAACGAACCTTCGGTGAAGGCCATCGGAATGAACGCGACGATGGGAAACAGCAGGACCGCGATGACAGCCCAGCAATAGAGCGACAGCAGGTGCGCGCCGGTCAGCCCTTTGAAGGCTCGATTGTAGAACCTGGCAATTCCCGTGAAGAATCTGGCCAGGATGCGGTTGATGGCGATGCCGGCGAGACGCAGCCTGCTGTCCGCGGCCCCCGCGGCGGTCTCGCCGGACATGGCAGACAAGCCGAAGATGCGGTCGTAGAGGAGGATTGCCAACAGGGCCCCGACGACGAGAACGACAGCCAGCGCACTGCCGAGCTGCCAGTTCTGCAGGCGGTTGATCAACTGGATGATCAACTGTCCGATCATGGTATCCTGCCGTCCACCGACCAGCGCCGGCGTTATGAAGAAGCCCAGGGCGGAAATGAAGACCAGCAGGCCCGCAGTCGCAACGCCGCGCATGCTGAGGGGGAAGTAGACCTGCCAGAAAGCCTGCTGTGCGCTGGCGCCCAGCGTCATTGCCGCCATGCTCAGCCGCTTGTCGATCATGTTCATGGTAGGCAGGATGGTCACCACGGTAAGCGGCACCATGGTGTGAACCATGGCGAAGATGACAGTGAGGCGGTTGAACAGAAAATCGCCGTCCGTCATGCCCAGCTTCGATATCACCAGCGCCACGATGCCATTCCGTCCCAAAAGTACGAGCCACGAGAAATTCAGCACGAGCGGGCTCGTCCAGAAGGGAATGAGAATGAACATCAGCGCGATGCGCTGGCGGCGTGCCGTCTGTCTGGCCAGCCAGTATGACAGAGGATAGCCGACCAGCAGGCACAGGACGGTGACCTGCAGCGCGATGCCGAACGTCGTCAGGAGCACGCGGGAATAGACGGGAGAGGTGAAAAGCTTGATGAAGGCCGAGGCATCGAGAGCGCCCGACTTCTCATAGAGGCTTATCGACAGCACCTGCAGGGTCGGAAGGAGAAAGAACGCCAGAAGAAAGCCGAGACCAGGGATGGCCAGCCACAGACGATTGAACCGTCGCATGGCGATACGGTGCATCTTGGGGGAACCGGATAACTCGATATCTGTCATTCTTACTCCGTGCGCCCGCGGGCCCTGTCCGAAACGTGCGGCCTGTCCGATCAGGCTGGGACAGCACCGGCGTATCGATTGACGGGCCGCTTCAGACCCAGATGCTCGCGCAGGGTGCGGCCGGTATAATCCGTCCTGAACAGGCCACGGCGCTGTAGTTCAGGAACCACGCCGCTGACGACGTCCTCGAGGTCGCCGGGCATGGCGTTGAGGGTGAGCATGAAGCCGTCGGTGGCGCCGGACCTGTACATTTCCTCCATCTGGTCGGCCACGTCGGATGCCGTGCCGCACAAGGTCGGCGTTCCCCGGTCATAGCTCCGATAGAGTTCCCTCAGCGTCATCCTCGTCTCCCGGATGATCTTCACCAGCCGATCGAAGAATGCCTTGTGCAGATTTCCCGTCTTCGGAAGGATGTCGAGCGGGATCGGTTCATCGAGGGGCAGGTCGCTGAGGTCCACTTCGAGATGAAAGCTCAGGATTGCCTTTCCGACATCTGGATGAACCAGCTCCTGCAGCATCCTGAACTTCTCGTCGGCCTGCTGCCGAGAGGCCCCCACACACACGGACATGCCGGTCAGGATCTTGAGTTCATCCGGGGTGCGCCCGAAGCGGGCCATACGCCCCTTGAGATCGACGTAGAAAGCCCTGGCTGCTTCGATCGTATGGCCGGTGCCAAAGACGATCTCGGCCGTCTCGGCGGCGAAATCCTTGCCGGCCTCGGATGCACCGGCCTGGATGATCACGGGCTTTCCCTGCGGCGGGCGAGCAACGTTCAGGCCGCCATGGATCTTGAAATAGTCGCCGTTGAACTCGGTATGGTGAAACTTCCCCGGATCGAAATAGACGGCATTCTCCTTGTCGAAGACGAAGGCATCGTCTTCCCAGGTATCCCAGAGCGAGTTCACGATCTCCATGCTTTCCCTTGCCTTCGCGTAGCGGTCTGCGTGCGGCGGCAATCTGTCGAGGCCGAAGTTCCTCGCTGCGAAGTCGTTGGCCGACGTCACCACGTTCCACGCAGCGCGGCCGCCGGAAATGTGGTCCAGGGAGGCGAACTGGCGTGCGATATTGTAGGGCTCGAAGAAGCTGGTGGAGCAGGTCGCGCCAAGGCCGATATGGGTCGTCGCCCCGGCAATCGCCGAGAGGAGGGTGATCGGCTCCAGCTGGTTCATGAACATCGGGAACTTGCTCCAGACCTTCAGGTTGCTGGTGCGCGCCGCCGGTGTGTCCGCGATGAAGAACATGTCGAACTTGCCGCGCTCGGCGAGCTGGGCGAGATCGCGGTAGAAAGCGATGTCGGTAGCGTTGCCGCGTCGCGTCCGGGGATGCATCCACGCGGCAGGGTGGGTACCGAACCCTTCGATCAGGGTGGCCAGGGCGAGCATGTCGATCATCCTCGTGGAGGGAGAGGAGGGAAGGTGGCCGGAGGCAGCCGCTGTCTTCAGCTGCCTCCGGGAGATGCTATTGGAGCAGGAATTCCTGCATCCGTTCGGAGACGGCGTCGTAGTTCTTGCCCCACCAGACGCTGTTCATCGCGAACAGGCCCTTGAAGTTTTCCGGAGCCGTGGGCAGCATCGCGATGCGTTCCTTCGGCAGGAAATCAAAGGCTTTCTTGTTGGACGGCCCGTTGGCGACGAGGCTCGAATAGGCCGCCTGATGTTCGGGCTGCGCGCAGAACTTCACGAATTTCTGGGCGAGGGCCAGGCGAGGACTGTCGACGGGGATCGACCAGCCGTCGACGCTGTAGCAGCCCTGGAAGAGCACCTTGAGAGGCGCTCCACCGGCAACTGCGGCGAACGCGCGTGCCGACCAGGTATCGGACAGGTCGACTTCGCCGTTCTGCAGTATCTGGGTGTTCTGGGCGCCGCTCGACCACCAGACATCGACATGCGAACGAATCTTGTCGAGCGACTTGAAGGCCCGGTCCACGTCGATCGGGTACATATCGGCGGGCTTCACGCCATCGGCGAGGAGCGCCATTTCCAGGAGACCCCAGCCGTCCTTGTAGAGACCGCGTCGTCCCGGGAACTTCTCGACGTCCCAGAAATCGGCCCAGCTGGTCAGTTCCTTGCCTCCGAACTTGTCGGTGCGGTAGGCCATGGTGATCGCGAAGACGGAAAAGCCGAGCCAATTGGGCGTCAGCATGCCGGGCAGGATATCGGTGCCTTCCGCCTCGGGTATCCCCAATGGGGCCAGGTAATTCTTGTCCTGCGTGAGGCGTGCGACGGCGTCGGGGGTAACCATCGATACGTCCCAGATGTAGGACTTGGTATCGACGAGGAGCTTGAACTGGGTGACAGGATCGGGATCCTGTGCAACGCCGACGACCTTGATCCCCGTCTCCTTCTCGAAGGGTTCGTAGAAGGCCTTCTTGATCGCCTCGCCTGGCGCGCCGCCGACGTCGGCAACGCTGATCTGCTCCGCGGCAAAGGCGCCGCGCGTGAAGATGGCAGGCGCCATGAGCGCCCCTACCGCCAGACCGGCGGTCTTGAGAACCGTTCGACGCGTTGTCTTGCTGGATTTCGGCATGGCTGTCGTTCCCCTTGTCTTGAACACCGACATTGTCTCTGGCTGCTTTTGGAGTATTGCGCGCCTTGGCCTGGAAGATCGGTGGCGCGGCTAGTTCTTGTGAAATTGCGCGGCCTCGGGCGCCCAGGCCAGGCCGACCTCGCTGCCGAGCGGAAGCAGGCCCAGCCCGGCAGGACGGCGCACGCAGACCGTGGTTCCGCTGGCGAGCGTGATCAGCACGCGCGTCTCGGAGCCCGCGTAGATGGATTCGGTTACCCGGCCCGCCAGAAGGCCGCCGCCGGCATTCGCGATAGTCAGCTTTTCAGGGCGGATGACGAGCGCCCCCGCTTCGCCGTTCGCCAGTGGGCAGGTCGGAGGCAGCGGCAATGCGGCATCGGGGGTGACGAAGGCTGCGCCCTCCACCTTGCCGCGGAGCAGATTGCTGATGCCGATGAACTCTGCGGCGAAGATGCTGGCGGGTCGCTCGTAAAGATCCTCGGGCGTGCCGATCTGTTCGATCCGACCGCCATTCATCAGGCAGATGCGGTCCGACATGGCGAGCGCTTCATCCTGATCGTGCGTGACGAACACGATGGTGGTGCCGGTCTTGCGATGGATACGCTTGATCTCGATCTGCATGCTCTCGCGCAGCTGGCGGTCGAGTGCGGAGAGCGATTCGTCCATGAGAATGATGGAGGGCGCATAGACGAGGCAGCGCGCGAGGGCGACGCGCTGCTGCTGGCCGCCCGACAGCTCGATGGGAAAGCGCTTTTCGAATGTCGACAGGCCGACCATGGCGAGCGCGTCGGCCACCTTCGCCTGGATTTCAGCCTTGCCGAGCCTGCGCATCTCTAGCGGAAAGGCAACGTTCTCGCGAACGGTGAGATGCGGAAAAAGCGCGTAGTTCTGGAACACCACGCCTATGTCGCGATGATTGGCTGCCGTGTCGGTATGGTCCTTGCCGTCGATGATCAGTCGGCCGTTCGTCGGCAGCACCAGTCCGCAGATCAGTTGCAGCAATGTCGTCTTGCCGGAGCCGGACGGTCCCAGCAGGGTCAGAAGCTCGCCGGAACGGATCTTCAACTCGATCGGGTGAAGCGCCACCGCGCTGCCATAGGTCTTGCACAAGCCCTGCGCATGCAGCTTTATTTCCTCGGGGCGTGCTTCGGGAAGGATGGACGCGACGGCAAGCTTGCCTGGCATATAGGTCATCTCATCCTTCTCCGGGCTGCCGGCGGCAGCTGGGCTTCCTGATCATCTGGCGGATCGGAGGCGATCGCGAATTCAGTAAGCCCCGTGTTCCGGCCTCAGTAAATTATGAAATTCGAGCCTTCTGATTAGTCGGTGCCTAATCAGGTGGCGGTGCTCAAATGATGAGCAGATGGGCGGGTCCCATCTCGGAACCTGCCCGAAATTGCTTCAGTCCGCAGGGTTCTGTGAAAGAACGATTCGTTCGGAAACGCCGGTCGAACGAGCAATTATTCGTCGCCGGGAACGCCGTAGCTCGGAGCGGCATTCGGATCCACCGCACGGCGGACATAGTCGTCGAGCTGGGGCTTGTAGCGTCGCCAGAGGTCTGACAATTCGGAAATGGGGTTCTGCTCGCTCCAGTCTACGCGCAAGTCGGCAACCGGCCACGACATTTCTCGCACGAGATAGAGGCCGGCCGAATGCACCGGACCTGCCTCGCCGCCCGCCGAAAGGCCCGCCACCAACGCCCCGACGAGCCGGTCGCCCAATGCGCCGCGCGATTGCTGGAAAGCATCCATCATCGCGGCGGGAACATCTCCATTGGCGAGAAGATTGCCTGCCGCCACGGCGCCGTTGCCCTCGATCATGGCATGGATGCCCAGCGTCCTGGGTCCCGAAAAGAGGGCGGTTCCACCGTTTGTGTCCACCAGCGCCAATTGTCGCCAGTCGGCCGAGGAATATCCGGCGAGCAGGCCATTCAACGCTTCCTGCGCCGACAGGCCGCCTGCCATGAACGCCAACCCCTTCTGGCCGAGCGAAGGATCCGTCACATTCTGGCTGGCGACAGCTCCGACGCCCGCCCGTGCATGCACGCAGCGAGCCGCTACCGCCGGCGAAGACGAAGAAATGACGATGCCGAACATCCCCGTGTCGGGACAGCGCGCCGATAGGGAGAACGTCATGCCGGAGTCCCGTCGGGAATGACCGCGATCGCATCGACTTCCACGAGCCATTCAGGCCGGGCGAGAGCCGAGACCACGATGCCGGTGGATACGGGAAAGACGCCCTTCAGCCATTTGCCGATGACGCGGTACACCGCTTCGCGATAGCGTGGATCGACGATGTAGATGGTGATCTTGGTGATATGCTCCAGAGTCGAGCCTGCCTCCTCCAGGAGCATCCTGATATTGGCCATCGCCTGTTCCGTCTGGCCGGCGACGTCACCGATGGCGACGCTCTGGCTGGTATCGAGGTCCTGGCCGATCTGGCCCCGGACGAAGACCATGGTGCCGCGAGCAACGACGGTCTGGCACAGATCGTTGTCGAGCTTCTGTTCCGGATAGGTATCCTTGGTATTGAAGCAGCGAATACGCTTGTGAACGGGCATGCGCGATTATTCCTTCTCCAGAGCAAAGCGCGTTTAGGTAGAAACGCCGCTTTTCTCTAACTCGTTGTTTCTCGACGCGTCTTTGTGTTTTGCCGTTTCCGTCAAAACACAAAACGTTCTAGCATGCGGCCCTGCTGGCCACTTCCGGCAGGCGGCCGGGCGTACCATAGGCGCGGTTGGAATAGATGAGCGGGGAGCCGCCTTCTCCCAGGTTCACCGCTAGAACCTCGCCGATGAAGACGAAATGGGTGCCGACCTGCTGGTTCGAGCGCAGGCGGCAGTCGAACCTGACCAGCGCGCCCTCGATATGGGGTTGTCCATGCGTGCTGCTGGACCAGGCCGTGCAGGAAAACTTGTCGCCGCCGGGAAGTGGAATGCGGCCAGCGAAACTGTCCGAGATGCTGGCCTGGCCATCGCGAAGCACGTTCACGCAGAAATGGCCGTTGGCGATGATGGCGGGAGCCGCCGACACCTTCTCGTGCATGCACACCAGCAGCGTCGGGCGCTCGCCGTCGGCGGAAACGGACGACATGGCTGACACGGTGGCACCGAAGCGGCCTGCCTTGCCATCGGTCGTGATCACGTTGACGGTGCACGCCGTCAGCGTCATGCCGTCCAGGAAGGCGGCGCGAATATCCGGGTCGGTTGGGGGAACAGGCGACATCGGGTCAACTCCTGGGTGCTGCGTCACAAGCCGCGGTCATTCGGCAGCGGTTCGCGTCGTGTCCTGGCGATTGAACCACTGTGCGACTGCTCGATCGCCTCGGCCGTATTCGGGCCTGCCGAGGACGCGATCGGAAAGGCCGGCGGCCTTCTTGACGAAGTCGAGCGGACCCGCCCAGTCGAAGTTGCGATAGACGGCGGCGAGATGGGCGAAGGGAGGAGATTGCGCGAAAAGCTGGAACGTCAGGCGATGGCCGGCATAGTCCGAATTCAGCATGTCGCGCGCGAGGGCAAGGAGCTTGCGCCGGTCATCCGCGACCCAGTCCTCGTTGACCGTGTAGAACTTGTCCAGCCAGGGCTTGGTCTCCGGCGCATCGAAGGAGGCCTTGTCGGGCGTGACGCAGATCTGGCCGCCGCATAGTTCGCGAGCGATGTGCACCATCTCATGCAATTGCGAGCAGGCCAGCACGCGGCCCGTATAGAGCAGAGACTGATTGGGCATCATCAAGCCGCCCGGACTGCGTTCCGGCAAGGCGATGGCTGCAGTCAGGTGGGCGTTGATGCCTTCGCGATAGACTGCGAGCGTCGACAGTTTCTCCTGCACGGCCTGTTGCTTGTCCAGGCCTGTCTGGCGGGCGTTGAACAAGGCCGCGCCGATCATCATGTCGGCCAGCTTCAGATTGCGCTGGACGAAAGCGAAGGCGGAGTAGCGGTGCAATGTTGCCCGGATGAAGGCGGCCGCCTTGGTGTGACGATAGAAGAGCACATTTTCCCAGGGAATCAGGACATCGTCGAAAATGACCAGGGTGTCGACTTCATCGAACTTGTTGGCGAGCGGGTAGTCCTCGGCGGGAGCCCTGCCGGCGAAGCCTGTGCGGCAGATGAATTTCAGGTTCGGGGATGACAAATCACAAATGAAGCCGACGGCATAGTCGGAATAGGCGGCATTGCCCCAATTTGCGATGGTCGGCTTGGTGAAGGCCTGGTTGGCATAGGCCGCGGCCGTCTCATACTTGGCGCCGCGCACGATGATGCCGGCCGACGTCTCCCTGACCACATGCAGGAGCATGTCGGGGTCCTGGTCCTGCGGCGGCTTCGAGCGGTCGCCTTTCGGATCGGTGTTGGCCGATACGTGAAAGGGGTCCGTCCTGAGAACCTTGGAGATGTGGTTGCGGATATTGGCCGAGAACTGCGGATCCACTTCATTGAGCAGATCCTGGCCGTCGAAAAGCGACCACATCTCGCCGACCGTCTCGTCGCCGACCCGCGTCACGATTCCACCGACATCTTCCAGAACGGTGTCCGTGGCACGGCGTTTGTCCCACCAGTCGCCCTGCGTCAGGGGAAGTTTGTTGGCGATGGCGTTCCATTCGCCTTCTTCCTCATAGGCCATGATGTGGCGGGTCTCGTCGGCATGCTGCAGGTCGTAGATGCGGGCGCGGATGTCGACGAGCGGCTTGAACATCGGGTGTGCCGTGACATCCTTGACGCGCTCGCCGTTCACGTAGATTTCGCGACCGTCCTGGATGGACGTCCTATACTCGTCGCCGGTTCTAATCATAATCTGTCCTTGTTCACGCCAGTGCCTTGCGAGAAGCTTTGGCACGACTATCGCGGGTGGACCGGCCCGGGGAAAATATTAGTTTCCGGGCCTTTGCTTAGTTGATTCCGATTCAAAGACCGAATGTCAGGCGATGGGATACCGAGGCCGAAGGCGTCGCAAGGCAGGGACCGGCGACGCGATGCTGGCCAGGCATCGGGATTCTCAATCGCGGTAGGAGGGGTCTTCTCTGTCGAGGATGGCCTTCATCTCCTCGAAATGGGCGAGGGAGAAGTCGACGATGCCCTCCCAGTCCCGGGCGGTCCGCTCGGCGACATCGTCCGACAGGACATTGAGGGGCTGGCCGGTCGAGTAGGCCTGGACCAGGATCTGGCAGGCCCGCTCCATCGTATACATGTCGTCGAAGGCCTCACCGACGGTGTTGGCGACGACCATCACCCCGTGATTGCCCATCATCAGGCGCGAACGATTGCCTATCAGGCGTGCAAGCCGCTCTCCTTCGGCTTCCGTATCGGCCATGCCGCCATAGAGGGTGTCGGTCGCGACGCGGTTGAAATAGCGCGCGGTGTTCTGTTCGATCGGCAGGATCGCGGGATCCCTCAATGAAGCGATGGTCGTTGCAAAGGGTGGGTGCAGGTGCATGGCAACGCGCGCACGCGGCATCAGCCGGTGGATCTGCCCATGAATCGCCCAGGCGGTGGGATCGATGTCGGAGCGCTTCCTGACATCGGTGTCGTCGGCATCGAGGAGCAGCAGGTCGCTCGCTTTGATGCGGGAGAAATGCTTCCACTTGGGATTGAGCAGGAACTGCTTGCCATCCGCCGATACGGCGGCACTGAAGTGATTGGCGACGGCCTCGTGAAGACCGAGCCTTGCCGTGACTCTGAACAGCGCTGCAAGATCGGTGCGAAGCTGCTGTTCGCTTCTCGTCGTGACTATCTGGTCCATGCTGTCCTGCGCCCGCCGTCGGTTACGCGAGCAGTAGATCGGCCACCGAGTGGCTTGTAAAATATGAAAAAAATGGCTGCTGCTTAGCTCGAACCTAAGGGCGGCGGGGCGCTCCCCCTCAGGAGCGGGAGAGATCGGCGAGGAGGCGGTCGAGCATCGCGTCGCACCTTTCGAGCTGTTCGACGGCTATGTATTCGTCGGTGGTGTGCCCCTGGGCCATGGAACCTGGCCCAAGCACGATGGTCGGCATCCCGAGTTTTTCGGCGAAGAGCCCCGCCTCGGTCCCGAACGACACCTTGCCGATCCCGGGCTCGTCGGTCAGCCCCGCCGCATAAGCCAGGATCGGATCGTCGGTAGGCAGGTGAAGTCCCGGATAGGCATTGCGTATCTCGATCTCGATGCCGGCTCGGGCAAATCGTGGGCGATGGTTCTCGGCGATCGCCGCGGCTTGCTCCTCCAGCCGACCGAGGATCGCTCGCGGGTCGTCCGTGGGGAGGCTCCGGATCTCGAAATCCACATAGGCGCTGTCGGCAACGACATTCAGCGCTTCACCACCGCTGATGCGTCCGGCATGGAGGGTCGTATAGGGTACGTCGTAGCCGGGCGTGTGGGGACCCGAGATCTCGATCTCCTGCTGGCATGCGCGCAGCCGCTGTACGAAGTCCACGGCGAGATGGATGGCGTTGAGATAGTGTGGAGCCATGGAGGAATGTCCCGCAAGGCCATGGCAATGGGCGCGAGCGCTGATCTTGCCCTTGTGAGCGGCAACGATCTGCATCGAGGTGGGTTCGCCGACGATGCAGAGGCTCGCCTTCAGGCCGTCGGCAGCGAGCCTGTCGAGCAAGGGACGAACTCCCACGCATCCGATTTCTTCATCGTAGGAGAAGGCGAGATGCAGTGGCCGCGCCAGGCCTTGTGGTTCTAGGCGGGCGGCAGCCGACAACATGCAGGCCAGAAAGCCTTTCATATCGGTGGTGCCGCGTCCGAACAGCCTCGCCCCTTCGCACGTCAGCCGGAAAGGCGGACGATGCCATGCCTGGCCGGCGGTCGGTACCACATCGGTATGACCGGACAGAACAATTCCGTTGTCGTCTTTCGGGCCGATACTTGCAAAAAGGCTGGACTTCGCGCTGGTTTCATCGCCGACGACCCGGCATTCGAAGCCATGCCGGCGGAGGTAGTCTCCAACGAAGTCGATCAGGGCCAGGTTGCTGTCGCTGCTGATCGTGGGGAAAGCTATGAGCCGATCAAGGAGTTCGAGGGTCTGCACGGCTTTCCTCGCTGTGTCCGGGACTCCCATTCATTTCATTGCGCCGCACGCCGCGAAATTAGGAAATACCGAGCCGTTCCTTCGGGAAAAACTCGGCAAGGTCCTATTTGGAAATCTTGCGACGGTCCATGACCGGCGCCACCATGCCCGGGATGTAGGCGTCCGATACGAAGGACTTGCAATGTTTCTCGAACATGTCGAGGAGGCGGGACTTGCGGACCTGCTTGAGCGAGGCCACCCCGATTACCATCGGCTTGTGATCGCCCGCGAGCGGGACACGCACCACCCTGCGTCCGTCCATCGCGAGGTCTGACCGCGGGCGGACATTGACGATCGTATACCCATAGCCGTTCGCGACCACGGTTCGGATCACGTCCTGGTGCTGCGAGCGTGTGGCGATCGTCGGCTTCAGACCCTGCCGCGAGAACAGTTCGAGGAAATACTCACGACTGATCGGCAGGTCCAGCAGCACCATCGGCTCAGTGCTGAGCTCCTGCAGACTGATGGACGAATATCGCGCCAGCGGGCTGGCCTCACCAACCAGCACATGAGGAGGCAGGCTCGCCAGGGGTACGAACTCGATATTGTCCGGGACGAGCAGATCGTAGGTGATGACGACGTCGAGTTCCGCCCGCTCCAGCTTTTCCAGAAGTTCCTCGTGGTTGCTGACGGTGTGAACGATCTTGGTGGCCGGGAATGCCGAGGTGAACGAATGAGACAGTTCCGGCATGATCATGGAGGCCAGGGTTACGAGGCATCCGAGCGACAGCTGGCCGCGGATGTTGCCGTTGACCTCGGAGGCCAGCGTGTACATGTACTCGGCCTGCTGAACCAGGAGCTTCGCCTCGACCAGTAGCACCCTGCCGGCGGGTGTCAGGGACAGGCCCTTGGCGTGATGCCGGACGAAAAGCTGCGTCCCCAGCTCTTCCTCGAGATGGGTGATCGCGGTTGAAATCGAAGGCTGCGAAATATTGAGACGCTCGGAGGCGAGCGTGATGCTGCCGGTTTCGGCGGTTGCAATGAAATATTCGATCTGTCTGATGGTATAGCGCATGTGGCGATGTCAGCACCGGGCATCCCGTCGGATCCGAAAGGTCGACTGCCAAACACGCCGGAAGGTCTCGGTTCGGGTTCAAGTCGCGCCAACGCGGTGCGAAGGCATCGCGTCTTCACCCTAGCCCAAGAGGAACGAAGTTGTAAGGGCCGTCCTCGCTGCTCGGCGCATCGGCAGTCATGGATGACTCAGCCCTGCGCGCGGTGACGCTCCGGCTGTCCTTCCGCGGCATGGCGGTTCACGGGACGTCTCAACCCGAGGTTTTCGCGCAGTGTCCGGCCTTGATATTCGGTGCGGAAGAGACCGCGGCGCTGGAGCTCGGGGATGACCTTGCCGGTAAAGTCGGAAAGGCTCTCCGGCAGCACAGGAAAGGCGGCCATGAAACCGTCGCTGGCGCCCGACGCGACCCAGTGCTCCATCTGATCCGCAACCTGACGGCCATTGCCGTAGAAGATGGCCTTGCTGCGATTGTAGCGCTTGCAGACCTGCCGAAGAGTCAGGCCCTCCTTGATCAATCCGACAATCTCCTGGAAGTAGACCTGGTGGAAGTTCGAGGACTTCGGAATGCGATGCTCGGGCACCTGCTCGTCCAGGGGCAGGTCGGAGAGATCGGTCTCCAGATCGGTCTTCATATACATGAGATTGACCTCGATCGGCACCAGCTCCTGCCATTCGGCCCATTTCTCGCGGGCCTGCGCCTCGGTGTCCCCGATAACGATGGACACGCCCGACAATACCTTGAGCTCGTCCGGATGACGGCCGTATCTGGTCATCCGGCCCTTGAGGTCGCGATAGAAACGAATGGCTTCGTCGATGTTGGAGCCGGTGCCAAACACCACTTCGGCGGTTTCGGCTGCGAATTCCTTTCCTGTCTCGGATGCGCCTGCCTGGAAGATGACGGGTCTGCCTTGAGGGGTACGTGCCATGTTGAGGGCGCCGTACACCTTGAAGAACTCGCCCTGGTGATCGAGCACGTGCATCTTTGCCGGGTCGAACATGCGGGCATTCTTCTTGTCGAAGATGAAGGCATCGTCTTCCCAGGTATCCCAGAGCGCCTGGACGACTTGGAAGAACTCACGCGCCTTCTCGTAGCGGCGGGAATGCGGCGGCAACCTGTCCAGTCCGAAATTTCGCGCGGCATAGTCGTTGGCGCTGGTCACCACGTTCCAGGCTGCGCGGCCGTGGCTGATGTGGTCGAGCGAAGCAAAGAGCCTGGCGATGTTGTAGGGCTCGTAGAAGCTCGTGGAAGCGGTGGCACCCAGGCCGATATGCGATGTCGATCCCGCCAGCGCAGACAGGAGCGTTATCGGCTCAAGCATGTTCATGTAGAGCGGCGAGCGGCTCCAGAAGTCGAGATCGTCGGTGCGGGCCGCCGGTGTGTCGGCGAGGAAGAAGAAGTCCATCTTGCCGCGTTCGGCGGTCTGGACGATCTTGCGAAAATAGTCGATGTCGGTGGCGGCATTGTCCTGCGCCCCGTCGGTCAGCCAGGCCGCCGAGTGATATCCATTGGCTTCGAAGAGTCCCCCGAGGACCATTTGTTTCTTTTCTGCCATTTCTTATTCCATTTTCGGCTTGGCTGGGCATGGTCGCGCCGGACCGATGCTGATGGGACGATAGGCTGGGACGAAAACCACTGTAAATTATGTTTTTTAGGGATCTCGATTAGATCCAGGCTAAGCAGGTCAGTAGGGAACTCGTAGTTGAGCCGGCTCTATAGATGGGCAGCAAAAGCTCGCCCTTGGGGGCATTGGATCGTCAGACGGACATCCGCTGGAACAGGGTGGCAATATCTTTCTGATCGCGGACAGGCGATTCATCGCCGCCGCAAGGATCGGGCCAGGGCGTCCGAGCGCGACATCCGAGATTGGGGGTGGATACCCGGTCTCAGCAGAGAGGCGCCGGAGCGGGCATGCTCGGTATATTCCTCGACGACTCGCAAGCCCTCTTTCTCGGCGTGCAGGCGGGACGGACCAGACCGGTCGGTGATGGCGGCATCTCAATGATTGCCTACAGCCTCACAAGACCCGCTCAAGTCATCGATGGCTACCCTCCGCATTGCAACTGAATTACCTGCCTGGAAGCGATATCTAGGCCGTAGAACTTCGCAGCCAGACCAGCATTTGCCCCGGCTCCCTGTTGTCCCACGCAAAATAGGGTATGGCCTTGAAGCTGGTCTTTGTCCTCGTGGGCGGGGCTGAGCGATAGAGTTCGCCGTTCCAGCCAGCCGCAGTTTCGACTTCGCCTTCCGCACAAAGGGAGACGACACCACCCAAAAGCGTGGGTTCGTCCGCGGCTGTCACCGCTCCATCGGCGGGGAGAGTGAGCTGCTGGAGGTCGGCAGCATTGTCGGTCGCTTCAGCGCAATAGAGAACAGGCCCCCGAGCCAGCGCCACGCGGCCGAGGTTCTGGCGGACGTTCGGATTTGCGTAGACGCGACGGATCTCCATTTCCAGGTCGAGCCTGATCGTGTCGCCGCGCTTCCACACCCGTTCGATCGTCGCATAGCCGTTCTCGCTCACCCCGGACAGCTCGATGGTTTCGTCGTTCACGCTCAGGGCTGCCTTCCGACACCACCGGGGAATGCGAAGATGCAATTTGAAGGACAGCGGGGCATCGGTCTCGACAGTGATTGCAACCACTCCGTCCCAGGGGTAGCGGGTCTCCTGCGTCAACGTCACCTTGCCGCCCGCAATCTCGAAGCGTCCGGTATTGTCGCCGTAGAGATGCACCGCGATCGCATCTTCCGACTGGCCATAGAAATAGCTGCCGATCGAAGCCACCATGCGCCCGATATTGGGAGGGCAGCACGGGCAACGGTGCCAGATCCAGCGATGGTGCTTGCCGCGGCTCTCCAGCGGATTTTCATAGAAGAAGCGCGAGCCGTCCATGGACAGGCCGGAGATCGAGCCGTTGTAGAGCGCCTGTTCCATCACATCGGCATAGCGGGCATTGGGTCCCATGCCGAGCATGCGGCTTGCCCAGAACACCAGGGCGACGGCGGCGCAGGTCTCCGCATAGGCGGTATCGTTGGGAAGATCATAATCGGCGGTGAAGCCCTCATTGGCGGCGGAAGGGCCGAGGCCGCCGGTGAGATAGAGGTTCTTGCCGGTCAGATCGTCCCAGAGGCGGTCGAGCGCCACCCGGAGCGTATCGTCGCCGAACTCCGTCGCGACGTCGGCCATGCCCGAATAGAGGTACATCGCCCGCACGGCGTGTCCGACCACCTTGTCCTGCTCGCGCACAGGCTTGTGCGATTGGTTGTATTCATATGTCTTGAAATGAAAGTTCTTCGGATCGGCGCCGCGGGCACGGGCTTCCTCGTCGAAATAATGCGGCTGTTGGCCGCGCTGGTCGATGAAATATCTGGCGAGGTCGAGATATTTCTGCCGGCCGGTGGCGCGGCCGAGCTTGACGAGCGCGAGCTCGATCTCCTCATGGCCGCAATACCCCTTCTTCTTTCCGGGTTCGGGGCCGAACGTCTCGCCAATATGGTCGGCATAGCGGCACAGAACGTCGAGGAGCTTGCGCTTGCCCGTCGCCTGATAATAGGCGACCGCGCCCTCGATCAGGTGTCCGGCGCAATAGAGCTCGTGACAGTCGCGCAGGTTCGTCCAGCGCAGGCCCGGCTGGATGCGCTGGTACCAGCTCGACAAGTAGCCATCCGGCTGCTGCAGCTTTTCATAGATGTCGATGACGGCGTCGATCTTCTTCTCGAGCTCGGGGTTGCGGCGCCGGTAGAGCGAATAGGCGGCCGTCTCGATGGTCTTGCCCCAGTCGGAATCCCAGAACATCTGGGTCGTCACGGTCGCGCCCGTGAACTCATCGCCCGTCGGCGACATGGAATGAAACGGGATGACGACGCCGGGAGGCGGTCGGTCGGGATCGATCTGTTCCAGCATTCGCGCCTCGACGCAGCGATCATAGAGGATATCCGCAGTCCTGGCGGCGACGGCGTCGACCCGTCCACCCCAGAAACCGCGCACATCGATCTGCGGTACGGCCGGCGGCCGAAAGCGGGCCCGGCTTGCGATCTGGCTCGGCTTGGTGCTGGCCTTCGTCATGGCAATCTCCTGAAGAAAAGGTGGATCACTTCACCGCGCCGGCCGTCAGACCGCGGATGTAGTAGCGTTGCAAGAGCAGGAAGAGGATGAGGCAGGGGATCATCATGACCGTCACGCCTGCCTGCACGGCGCCCCAGTCGACCGCCCCGAAACGGCCGGATTGGAGGGCCGTCATCATGATCGGCAGGGTGAACTTGGATTGATCCGTCATCAGCACCAGTGCCGCCAGGAACTCGTTCCAGGCGCCCAGGAAGGCGAACAGCGCGATCGTCACCACCCCCGGCCAGACGAGGGGCAGCATGACCGTCAGCAGGAGCCTCGTATTGTTGGCGCCGTCCATGCGCGCCGCTTCCTCGATCTCCCGAGGCACCGCATCGAAGGCGTTGCGCATCATGAAGACGGAGAACGGCAACTGCAGCGTGACATAGACGCATACGAGGCCCGTCAGCGTGTTGGCCAGCCCGAGCTTGGTGAGGATCAGGAAGATCGGAGTCAGGATCGATTGGAACGGGATCATGATGGTCGACAAGATCATCATGAACAGCATGTCCTTGAACGGGAAGCGGAAGCGCGAGAAGCCATAGCCGGCCAGCACGCTGATGATGACCGAAATCACCACCGTCATGCTGGTGACGTAGAGGCTGTTCTGGGCCGGTCCCAGCAGCCCGGCGCCGAAATTGTTGAGGGCTGCGTAATTCTCGGCGGAGAAGCCGCTCACCGGCCAGGGCGGGAGGGGCGGCTGGCGCGCCTCGCCCGATTTCTTGAAGCTGGACAGGACCGTCCAGAAGATCGGAGCGAGGAACAGGATGGCGACACCGATGCCTGCGGCATGGGTAGCGAAGAAGCCCGCCTGCCTTCGCCGCGATGCCGCAGCCGAGGTGCTCATTCCACACCCTCCGGATTGCGCAGCACGCGCAGCTGGACCAGGCTGAGTACGACCAGGATGACCAGCAGCACCATGGAGAGCGCCGCACCATAGCCGAGCTTGAAGGAGACGAAGGACTGGTTGAAGATCCAGTAGACTGCGGTGAGCGTCTGGTTGCTCGGCCCGCCGCGCAGGATGATGTAGAACTGGTCGAAGGCGAGGATCGATCCGGAAACGGACAGGATCAGCGCCAGGGCGAGCGAGCGCCGCATCAAGGGCAGAGTGATGTGGCAGAAGCGGGCAATGGGGTTGGCGCCGTCGATCTTGGCCGCCTCATGCAGCTCGCCTGGGATCGATTGCAGGCCGGACATCAGGATGATCATGGTGAAGCCGGCGACCTTCCATACCACCATGGCGATGATCGACCAGAAGGCCGGCTGGAAGGTGGCGAGCAGGTTGACCTTCTTCTCGGTTAGGCCCAGGGCGTAGGCAGCGGGGCTGAACAGCCCGGCATCGACATTCAGGAGCCATGACCACAGCAGGCTCGCGGAGGCGAAGCCGACGACCACGGGCATGAAGAAGGCGGTGCGATATAAGCCCACGCCCGCGCGGGGGCGTTCGATGAACAGGGCCAGCGGGAAGGCGACGGCAAAGATCGCGATGGTGACGATCACCGTGTAGTAGAAGGTGAAGCCGAGGGCGCCCCAGAAACGACTGTCATTCTCGATGGCAAAGTAGTTCGCGAGCCCTATGAAGCGCGGCACCCCCATCAGCGGCCAGTTGTGCAGCGACATCCAGGCCGTCATGCCGAGGGGGACGATGAAGAAGACCAGCACGAGTGCGACCGCCGGCGCGACATAGAGGAGACCGGCCAGCTGGCCAAGCTTCCGATAGGAGGCGCGCCGTCGCGGCAGCGCCGGATTGATCGCGGTCATGCTCATGGTCCTCGGCATTCGAGGGTGCGGGAAGGGCGGCCGCTGCCGGGAGGGGCAGCGGTGCCTATCGACGAGCAGCCGTCAGGGCGCCGTGTCGATGGTTGACTGCATGGTCTTCTCGGCGGTGGCGATGGCGCCGTCGACATCGTTGCCGTAGAGGGCGTCGCCGATCATCTGGTTCCACGGACCATTGGCGGAATTGATGATGTCGTTGAATACCGTCGAATAGGGCGTGCGGCCCTTCGCCATCGCCTCGGCGGCGATCTGGTAGCGCGGGTCCAGATCCTTCAGCGCGTCCCTGGCGATGTCGCCGCGCACCGGCAGGCTGCCATATTTGGCCAGGATGGTCTGTCCCTCGAGCGAATAGGCGAAGTCGAGGAATTCCTTCAGCACGGCGAGCTTGCTGGTGCCCTTGGTGATGACGAAATTGTCGCCGCCGGCAAAGGAGGACCAGCCTCCGTCCTTCCCGGGCAGGAAGGTGATGCCGTAGTCGATATCGGGATATTGCGTGTTCAGCGCGCCGATCGCAAAGGCGCCGGACGGGTTGATGCCGATCTTGCCGCTGGCGAAGGCGGCGAAGAAGTTGGAGCCGTTGTCACTCTGCGCGCCTTCCGGTACCAGGCCCTTCTTGATCATCGAGCGGTAGAAGTCGATCGCGGCGCGCAACTGCGCGCTATCGAGGGTGGCCTTCCTGCCATCCGCGGAAAGGACGTCGCCACCCGAGGCCCATATCAGCGGGGTGAAGGTGAATATGTTGCAGCCGGGGCAATTGCCGGAGAAATAATAGCCCTTGATGTCGCCGCCAAGCGCGTTGACCTTCTCGGCATCCGCCTCGATCTCAGCCCAGGTCGTGGGACCCTTCTCGGGATCGAGGCCGGCCTGCTTGAAGAGCTTCTTGTTCCAGATCAGCACCGAGGCATCGGCCGAGAACGGCAGCCCGTAGATGCGGTCCTGGTAGGTGCCGGTCTTCACATGCGCCGGGGAGAGGCTGGCGAAATAGGGCAGTGACTTGGCCCAGTCCGTGATGTCCTCCAGTTGTCCGGAGGCCGCGAAGGACGGCGTATAGATCAGGTCGAGCGACAGGCCGTCTGGCGGGGTACCGCCCGCAACCGCCGCGCCGTATTTCTGGATGATCTCGGCATTGGGGATGATATCGAGCTTGATCTGATCCTGATGGCTCTTGTTGAAGGCGTCGACCACCTTCGGCATGAAATTGGATGCGTCCGCGCGCACCCAGATACTGGCTGTCTCCGCTGACCACACCGGTTGAGACAGTCCGATGCCGGCGCACAGCGCCAGTCCGGCGATCCATTTCTTCATGTTGCTCCTCCCTGTTTTTATCATCCCGGCCTAGCCGGCTGTAGAACTCGCCTCGATTGCCCTCGCCTCGGATTGACCGCAGGACTGCCGCACCACCAGGCGGCACGGCAGCTTGCGAATGCCGATTTCCGCTTTCTGGCCATCCACCAGCGTCAGCAGGGCCTGCCCCGCCTCGCGGCCCAGGGCCGTCAGATTCATGTCGACGGAGGTGAGAGGCGGCCTGCTCTGCGTGGCCATGATCTCCCAGTTGTCGAAACCGATGACGCCCACCTGGGCAGGCACGTCGACACCCCGTTCGCGCAACGCGTCGATCATGCCGCGGGCAATCTGATCGTTGCCGCAGAAGACGGCGTCCGGCCATTCCGCTTCTCGATCGAACAACCGGCCGACCGCCTCATGCCCCCAGGCCTCCGACCAGGAACCGAGCAGGGGCTCGAAGGCAGGCAGCCCCAGCCGTTCGAGCGTCTCGCGATAGGCCTGGGCGCGCAGATGCACCACGGCGAAGCTCGCCGGGCCGGTCACATGGGCGATACGGCGACGCCCCAGCCCGGCGAAGTGTTCGATGGCGAGCCTGACCCCTCCCGCCTCATCGGCGACGAACGCCACGGATGCCGGATCGGGTTCCGTGAATGCATAGACGACCGGCATCCTCAGACCCGAAAGGTCGATCGGCAGACGGCGGTCGATGCGCTTGCCCGTGGCGATGATGCCATCCACGCGCTTGTCGAGCATGGCATTGACGTGCAGTTGGGCGAGCCTTGGATCGTCCTCGACATTGCACAGAAATACGGACACGCCCTTGTCGACCAGGGCTTCCGAAATCCCGGCCATCAAAGGCAGAGAAAAGCGCCCATAGGTATCGTTGGTGAGCAGACCGACTGTGAAACTGCGATTGCGAAGCAGGCTCTGTGCCAGAGCGTTGGGACGAAAGCCCATACGCTCGGCCGTTTCTCGGATCAGCGTACGGGTTTCGGGCGTCATGCGCCCCTGGCCATTGAGGGCCTTGGAAGCGGTGGCAACGCTAACCCCTGCCGCGGCCGCGACTTCACGCAACGTGGTCGGCTTCATGGTTCCTGGTCTGGGTGTCCTGGTCATTCCAACCCTGATTTGAGAAAAGGTTTTCTCAAGGAGTCCCGCATTTTTTTGAGCAGGAAGGTCGATGAGAAAACCTTTTTTCACGCGTATCATTCATGCTCGTTCATTTCAAGGGAATTTCCTTCCGAGGGATTGCGCTTTGTGGCGGGGCCGGTCGGCTGGCCGGCACTCCATGATACGATCTGGACTGCCATTGGCTCTGCCGCGTGCCCTCACGGACATATCTCGTCTGAAGAAAGGTCGAGATGAAGGTGCCGGGAGTCACAGATCCTTGTCGGAGACACCGTCGATGCCTCGTGGCCGCAAGGCTGGCAAACTGCTTCTGCAGAGCGAGCGATACCGTTACTCCCCCGACCTATAGCGGAAGCCTTGCCACCACGCGGGTCAAGCGCTCACATTCGGGCAGGGCTTTGAGGGGAATGCCCGCACACAGAACTCTCTGTATCTCGTGCAGGCTGCCATTGATCCGGCCATGTTCCTCTCGTCCAGCTTCGGTGAGGGCGAGTAGAGACCGGCGCGCATCATCGGGATCACGCCTGTCCTTGACCAGTCGCGTGCGTGCGGATTTCATGACGATGCGGACCGCCGTCGTTTCCTCCACGCAAGCTTCCAGAGCCGCCGAGCGTATGTCGATGGGCTGGATGCGGCTGATCGCATCCATGATTCCGAACTGCGACGAAGATATCTCGTCACCGACGACGTCCCGCCAGATGCGGCGAAAGCTGCGGCGTGCGATGCGGAGATAAAACCAGGGGTAGTTGTTCGGAGGGGGGATGGCGGTGCCCTCCACCAAATCGGAAGGCCGAGTGGAAGCGAGGTCCTGCGTGGCTCGTGCCATTGTCGCCCAGGCTTGCACGACGACGGCCTGTTCCGCCGGAGAAAGCGGCGCCATCAAAGCCTCGGTCATCTGCTCGGCGGCCGGGAGGGCGTTAAGGAGAGCGGCCTTGCCCGGCTCGGCGAGCCGCAGCACGGAGCGCCTTCCGTCGTCGGGATCCACGCGCCGCTCGATCCACTGCTGTTCAGCGAGCTTGCGAATGATCGGCCCGATCGTGACCTTGTCGATCCCCACGCGCTCGGCCAGCTCCAAATGGCTGACGCCGTCACTGTGATACAATTCACTCAAGGCGAGAAACTGGGGCTGCGTGAGGGCCTGGGCTGCGGCCATGTGATCCCTCCAGAGGGCCGAACTCACCTGCTCGGCCACCCCCAAAGCGAATCCAGGCGTCGCCGTCACGTTCACATCAAACACGCATATGTCCTCGCCTCGCCGGACAACTGTTACGGACCTGAACCCCAACAATCAATAGCCAAACAAGACAGTGCACCATGCAAGAAACGTGAAGGATTTTTCGCTTTTCACTCGGATATTTGATAAAACGCTATGCAGACGCCGGGTGAATATGTGGGCATTCGCTCATCCTGCACTCATTGCGGGTAATATCCGCATATTTTGGCATGCCTTGCTGCCATCGTGATTGACACCCATGAGCAATTATTAGAAATTCCATGGTACACGTTCTATTTTATCAATGCAGCGGAAGGGCGGAAAGACCCACCGAGGCAAGGACGTGCTCCAGACGAGGGATGGTGTCATGAAGGAAAAGATATTCACGGCCGCTCGCGGCCTCGCCATGGCCGCCATGGCGCTCACGGCCAGCATGAGTCTTGCTTCGGTCGCACAGGCAGCCGATTGCAAGAAACAATATACGATCGGCTTCAGCCACCCGGTCGGAGAATCCGAATTTGCCGCCGCCTTGCGCAAGAAAGTCGTCAAGTATGCGGGCGAGAACGGATGCGTCACCGCGCTGATCGACAACACGCAGCAAAGCAATCTGGAATCCCAGCGTGCCACGCTGGAAAGCTGGGTCATCCGGAAGGTAGACGCCATCGTGGTGCTTCCCGTCGACGCGCCGGCGCTCAAGGGACTGATGAAGAAGGCGCAGGCACAGGGCACGAAATGGCTGACCTACGCAATTGACGTCGAGGGGGCCGACGGCTCCGTCGGCTTCGACAATGTCCGAAGCGGTGATCTCGTCGCCAAGGATGCGCTGGTCTGGCTGAAGAAGCGCTACCCCAGTGGCGGTGTGACGGCCGCCGTCACGACGCTGACGCCCCTCGTGGGTTTCGCAGGCCGCTGGGATGAGCCGCTCAAGCAGTTCAAGGAAGCCGGCTTGCCGGTGGTCTCCGAGCAGGATTGCGCGGATCAGTCCTGCGGACTGCAGATCGCGGAAGATGCATTGCGCCAGCATCCCGATCTCCGTGTTTTCATAGGAATCAATGATGACGCCGCCATCGGGGCGCTTCGCGCCTTCACCAACGCGAAGATCAATCCAGACGAGGTCTACATCGCCGGCCAGGATGGTACCCGCGAGGGCCTGGAAGCCGTCAAGGCGGGCGGTGCGTACCGCGCCTCCGTGGCGATTCTCCTCGACGACCTGGCGAAGTCGATCATCAACAATTCGTTGGCCGCCATCACCGGCAAGGGTGAAAAGTCCCAGGCCGACGTGGAGCTTGGTGTCGCCTCGAAGCCGGAACGGCTGAATGCCCTGATCGCTCAGTACGACGAGTGACGGCCATGGCGCTATCCACCGGTCTCGAAATACGCAATGTCCGGAAATCCTTTGGGGGCCAGGAGGTCCTCAAAGGCGTGAACCTGGCGCTGCAACCGGGCAGGGTCCATGCCCTGCTCGGGCCGAACGGCGCCGGAAAGTCCACGCTTCTCAGCTGTCTCAGCGGCGCGATCATGCCGGATGACGGCGAGATCGTCATCGCCGGCAACTCCTATCGCGGCTTCACTCCCGCATCGGCATTCGACGCCGGCACGGCCATCATCTACCAGCATTTCCAGCTCATCGATCAGCTCTCGATTGCCGACAACATCTTTCTCGGTCGGGAACTGCGATATCCCTGGGGCGCGATACGCTTCAAGGAGCAGAACGCCCGCGCGCGGGAGATGCTGGAATCGTTTGGCGTTGCTCTCGATCCGCACCGCCTCATCGAGGACCTGAGTGTCGGCGAACAGCAGATCGTCGAGATCGCGAGGGCGATCATAAAGGAGCCGTCGGTCCTGATCCTGGACGAACCGACGGCCGCCCTCAGCGAGTCCGAGGTGACACTGCTGCTCGATCTCATTCGTCGCCTGGCCGAGGATCACGGCCTGACGATCATCTACGTGACGCATCTGCTTCGCGAGGTTCTCGAAGTGGCGGATGCAGTGACGGTCATCCGCGACGGCCATGTCTTGTGGACGCGCGATATCGATGAACTCAGCCTATCCGATCTGGTGCAGGCGATTGCGCCGGATCGGACCGCGCGCGAAAAGGCCGAACGTCGCGAGCCGGCGCGCGACATCATCGTGTTCGAGGATTTCAGGTCCAGCTTCACCGGTCCCGTCAACCTCGCCGTTCGCGACGGAGAGATTCTCGGAATCTTCGGCCTGCTGGGTTCCGGACGCACGGACCTGCTCGAAGGGCTGGCGGGCGTGCGGCGCAATTCTGGACGAGTCAATCTGGATGGCCGGCTCATGCGGCTCAACTCACCGGCCGCCGCCCAGAAGAGCGGTATCGCCTTTGTCGCCTCCGACCGTAAGGAACAGTCCTTGTTCAACGAACTGGCCGCGCAGGAAAATCTGCTGGTGCCCCACTATCCGGCTCTCTCCAGCCCGCTTCGCTCGAAGAGCCGGGAAGCAGCCATCTTCGAACGCACGGCCAACATCATAGGGTTGCTGCCTCCGGACCCCGACAAGGATGCGGGCACCCTGTCGGGCGGCAATGCACAGAAGCTCGTCGTCGGACGCTGGCTTACGGGGCTCGACGATACCTGCATTCTCGTACTGGACGAGCCGACGCAGGGCGTGGACGTCGGAGCGCGCCACGATCTCTATGCGCTCTTCCGGAAATATGCATCTGCCAGTCGGCATGCGGTGATCTTTTCCTCCAGCGATCCCGAAGAGGTGATCACCCTCGCGGACCGGATCGTGGTGCTGGTCGCAGGCGAAGTCGCTGGAGTCGTTGATGCCGATATCGGTGAGGAAGCCCTCCTCACCCTGGCGCACAGCTAACCGAAAGGGGACGGAAATGAGCAAATCCGCGCGTGCTGTGCAGGGCTCGCCGACATACCGCAGAGAGGATTCCGGCCTGGGCCTGAAGGGGGTGTCGATCCTGGTAATCCGCTGGCTTCTGCCCGCCGCTACAATCCTCCTGATGATCTATTTCGCCATGCAGAGCGACGTATTCCTCACACGGGAGAACCTGCTTTCGATCGCAACCCAGAATGCACCGACCTTTGTCGTCTCGGCCGTTTTCGGAATGCTGCTGATGTCGGGTTATGTCGACCTTTCCGTCGGCTCGGTATTTGCCCTCGTCGGCGTGGCTTCCGGCATCGCCATGAACGCATGGGGAATGGCGGCGGGCTTATGCATCGGCCTGGGCATCGGCGTATGCGCCGGAGCGATGAATGGTGCCCTGATCGGTCTCCTGGGTTTTTCGCCCATCGTCGTCACGCTGGGAGGCCTCGCGGCAGCGAGAGGTCTCGCGCAATTCATGGGGCAAGGCTCGATTTTCGGCTTTCCGGAGCCATTCGTTGATTTCGGGTCCGGCGAGACCTTCGGCGTGCCCAACCTGGTGATCGTTGCCGTTATAGTCTGCGCGATTTGCATCATCACCATGAGCAGCCTGCCGATCGGCAAATGGATCATCTCGATCGGCGTCAATCCGCGTGCCGCCTTTCTCGTCGGAATTCCGGTGAAGGGCACGGTCGCGACCCTCTATGTGCTCACGGGAGTCGCGGTCAGCATTGCCGCCCTGCTGCAGATCGCCCGTCTCGACAGCGCCCCCTCAGGCACCCTGGGCTCAGGCTTTGAAGTTACGATCCTGACGGCGGTGCTGCTCGGCGGCATTCCGTTCAACGGCGGCAGGGGCAGCCTCTGGCGGGTGCTGGTCGGTGTCTGGCTGATCGGCGTTCTCAAGAACGGCCTGACGCTCCTCAACGTCGGCACGGAACTGAGCGGCATCATCACGGGCGCCGTCCTGATTCTCGCCGCCGCTCTGGAAGGCGCGCGCTTCTATATCCGCAAGTTCGCCTGAGGTGCATTCCATGTTGACGGGCTACCTTTCCAAGCTGAGTTGCAGGGCCGGCGAAACGGTCGACGTGATGGTCAGCAGCTCAAGCCCCGATGTGACGATCGACGTCATCCGGCTGATCCACGGCGACACCAACCCGCTGGGCCCTGGCTTCGTCTTCGACGAGATAGCCGAGATCGCACCGCAAACGGTATCCGCGCGGGAAATGGCGACGCCCATCGGCTCCTTCGCGGTCAGCGCTGCTCCATTGGCCATGGAGTCCGGTAAAGGGCTCGACATCCGCATGGCCATCTGGCCGACCGTCCCAGCACTCGGCAGGCGGCAGACGCTGCTTGGGCTGCCGGGGATGGGGCTGTCGCTCTGCCTGGATCAGGCGGGATGTCTCACGCTTCTGCGCGCCGGCGATGTCGTCTGCCGGATCGAACGACCTTTCTCCAGGCGAACCTGGTACGCGCTGAGCGTGTCGATTTCCTCCGCCTCGACGGCGATTTCGGTCGATATCCTACGCAAAGCGGGTGCAGTCCGCAGCGCTTTTGCCAGCCAGACGGGAGGAGGATGGCCGCTCGGGGGCTCGAGCGACATCTTTCTTGCTGCCAGCCATTGCCGCGAGGAAGGCGCACAGCGATTTCCGATCGATGTCTACAATGGGAAGATCGCCTGTCCGTCCTTGTCGTCCGGCAGCCTTGCAATAGCCAAATGGGCTTTCGAGCAGGACATGGATCTGCAAGTCTGCCGCGACATCATCGGCGGAAACGACCTCCGTCTCGTCAATGTGCCGACGCGCGCAATGACCGGCCCAGCTTGGAACGGGCTTGTCCACGCATGGACACTGGACCCGAGCCAGTATGATGCGATCCATTTCCATGACGACGATCTTTCCGATGCGGGCTGGCCGGTCTCGGCACAGGTGAGCATTCCCGAAAGCCTGAGGAGCGGAGTCTATGCCGTCAGGCTGAGGACAGCGGATGCGGAAGATCATATTCCACTGGCGGTGCGGCCCGGCCCCAACGCCGCGCCGAGCCCTATCGCCTTCGTTCTCGGGACCTATACCTATGTCGCTTATGCGAACGAACACCTGACGGAAGGTGAGTTCGAGCAGGGAAGTGAACTGGAGGTCAAGACCGGGGAGGCCGAGACATTGGCCGCTGCCCATCAGGAATGGGGCAAGAGCGTCTACGACTATCACAGCGATGGGTCGGGGGTTGCGCATTCGACCCATCTTCGGCCGATTCCCAACATGCGGCCGACCTATCGATTCTGGGGCTTTGACGCACCCCGCCGCTTCTCCTGCGACCTCTACATCGTCAATTTTCTTCACCAGCGGTGCCTGCCATTCGACATCATCACCGAGCATGATCTCGATGCCGAATGGGAGACGATCCTCGTTCCCTACCAGACCGTGATCGCCAGCTCGCACCCGGAATATTACAGTGGCCAGATGCTCGACGCCTATGAAAGACATGCCGAGACCGGCGGCGGGCTCCTCTATCTGGGAGGAGACGGCTTCTATTGGGTGACCACGGCCGTCAGGGACTTGCCGCATGTCATCGAGGTTCGAAAATTCGAAGGACTGCGACACTGGGAGGCGGGGCCAGGCGAACGCTACCATTCAAGCACGGGTGAACTCGGTGGCATCTGGCGCAGCCGTGGCCGCAGTGCCCATGCGATATTCGGCGTCGGCATGGCCGGCTACGGCTGGGACCGCAAGGCGCCTGGATACCGGAGAACCACGGCTTCCTACGAGCCGGAGGCTTCGTGGGTCTTCGACGGCATAGAGGACGAAGTCATCGGTGATTTCGGACTGATCATGAACGGAACCAGCGGGGACGAGATCGATCGCATCGACTACCACTATGGCACGCCGCCGGAAACGATCGTACTCGCCTCATCCGAGCCGCACAGCGAATGGTACGTTCCGGTACCGGAAGACATTCTGTCGACATCCAACAAGATGAATGCGGTCTACAATCCGAACGTCCGCTCCGACATGGTCTTGATCGAGAAGGATGGCGGAGGAGCGGTCTTCTCAGTCGGTTCCATCATTTTTGCCGGTGCCCTGCCGGTCAACGGCGGCAAGAATAACGTAGCCACGCTTCTCGAAAATGTCGTTCGGAACTTTACGGAGCGGAAGAGAACCGTTTAGGCATCAGCGATTGCGATGCGAGAGACGGCGCAGATGTTCGACCTCCGCGTCTGCAACCTCCAACTGCTCGCCCCCGGTAGACCAGGCCAGCGGCGAGGCCGGTGGTTCGACATCGAAGAAGGGCTGGCCGATCAGGGCATTGGCGATCACCGCGCTGCGCCACGCCATCAGGCTGAGTTGCGGCTCGGCGATGCCATGGCTGATCAGCCCGGCGTTCAGCGCGAAGATGCGACTATCGGCGGGGCCGTCCCACTTCACCGAAAAATCTGCATCCAGTCGCAGCCGGCCCGTTCCGTCGATCGCGATGCGGTCCTGGATCTGCGAGAGGCAATCGGGCAGGCGATAGCTATAGCCCGTGGCCAGTACGATCACATCGGCCTGACTGAATTCGATGCCGCCGTCGAAGCCGTTGCGCATCACCAGCCGGAAGCCGCCTGCACTCTGCTCGACGTCCAGCACTTCGCGATGCGGCATCAAGCGGGCCTGGGGGCCGCCACGCTCGATATGCCGCAGCGTATAAAGGCGCTGGTAGATCCCCGACAGCGTGGAGGCCGAAACACCATCGCCCGCCAGCTTTTCGCGCTCTACGGTGGACAGGCGCCGACCCTCGGCAAGGCCGTGGAAGTTGCGCACGTAGTGCGGGGTGAACAATTCGTTGGTGAAGGGCGTGGCGTCGAGCGGCTGGAAGTTCGGGCGCAGGCTGATCCAGTCGATCGAAGCCGCCGCGGCTTCGCCCGCTCCCAGGAGGTGAAGCAGGATCTCCGCTCCGCTCTGGCCTCCTCCGATCACCGCGACGCGCTTGCCTGCGGCACGAGTGAGTTCGAAGGCGGCACGCGAGGAGTGGAAGTGGTTCTGCCCGGTCAGCTTGCGTACGAACTCGGGCTGGTAGGGCTGCAGGCCGATGCCGAGGGCGACGTTGCGGGCTTCGACCGAGCCGTTGCCCGTCTGCAGGATGAAGTGGCGGCCGTCGAACTCCAGGGCCTGCACGTCTTCGCCAAAGCGCAAGCTGTCCAGGCCCTTGGCGACCCAGGCGAGGTAATTGGCGAACTCCTGGCGCGGGACGTCGGCAAATTCGGCATTGATGAAGTCATAGAAGCGCCGATGCGCGACGAGATAGGCGATGAAGCTCCAAGGGCTGGTGGGGTTGGTTGCCGTCACGAGGTCCTTCAGGAAGGAGGTCTGCAGCGTCACGCCGGGCAGCATCATGCCCGGATGCCAGTTGAAGCGTTCGCGCTTTTCGAAGAAGACGGTCTCGACACCGTCGATGGCGTCGAGCTGCGCGGCGAGACTGAGGTTGAACGGGCCTATGCCGATCCCGGCGAGGTCGAACGGATTGCGCTGTGTCATGCCTGAACTCCTGCGGATTTGTCGGCGAAACCCTGGTCTCGAGAGGGATGGGATTCGCATTCGGCGAGGTAAAGGGGGTTATCGAGGTCGCTGCCCAGGCTCGGTATCGGGCGGCGATTGGCGTCGCCGTAGCCGATGGCGAGCCGGACGCGGTTGATGCAGATGCGCGGCACCTTCGGCGTGAAGAGATTGAACAGTTCGAAGCGGGCCGACAGGTCGGGGTGGCGCGCCTGATAGAGGCGCAGGCGCCTGGCCAGCACGCCGTAGAACTCGATTTCCGGGAAATGATCGTGGCTTGCGAGCGTATCGGACAGGAAGCGCAGCACGCTGGCGAAATGCCCGGTCTGCAGGTGTTGCAGGAGATGCGCTGCCGGCCGCTTCAGCAGGGTGTCCCGGATGGCCGGAGTGAGATCGGCGGCTTCCGCGAATGCCTCGTCGACGAGGTCGACGTCACCTTGCAGGTCCTTCAGAGCGACACCGCAGGGAACGCTGCCCTCCAGCAGCAAAGTGATGTTCTGGCCATGGGCGATGAAGCCCACGCCGTAGCGGCAGAGGAAGTGATAGAGGGGGAGGACGACGGCATCGAACAGACGCGCCAGCCACGCCCCATGCGACAGGCCCGATGCTGCGATCAGGGCGCTTGCGAGCGGTACGCCGGCAAAGTCGCTCTTGAGCAGGGCGCCGAGCATCAGCGGGCGCTGTCCTGCGGCGAGGCCCGCCTCCGGGCTCTCGCGCCAGATCACGCCCAGCATCTCGCGAAACTGGTAGGGAGCATCGGTGATCCGCTCGTAGAGGGGGTGGGGATAGAAGGCACCCGCGCATTCGCGCAGCACCAGCGTGTTCGCAAGCGCGGGTTCCTGCCTGGTCTTGTCGGCGAGCCAGTTCGAGAAGGCCGGGCCGATCGCCATGTATTTGCCGGGCACGCCGCGCCAGGCGGAAGTGTTCAGAATGGTGAGCGAGAGCTTGAGGTGGAGCTTGGCTGGCGAGGCCGCATTGGCAAGGGTACGCAGGGACTGGAGCGGACGGTAGGCATCGCCGAAAAGCCCGAGCGGCACGATGCGTCCGGCTGCGATCTCGCCGGCGAACTGTGCCACGATCATGTTGTCCCACTGCCAGGGATGCACCGGCAGGAGCACGAAGCGCCCCGGATCGAGGCCCGCCGCCTTGCAGGCGGCCTGCAGCCTCTCGTGCTCGTCTCCGCCTAGGGAGGCTGCGAGCAGCGCCTGTTCGTCGATGTCTCCGGCAAGGCTGAAGCGGCAGCGGCAGCGGTCCGCGGCCAGCCAGAAGAGCTGGAAGGTCGGTTGGAACTCGGGCGCGTATCGGGCGTAGTCGTCCAGGCCCCAGCCGATCCGGCCCTTGCTGGCAGGCGCCTTGGGATGGCCGTCGAGATAGGCCTGGATCTGGTCGTCCGGCAGGGCCAGCAGATGTTCGCTTTCGCCGGAGCCGGCCATGGTTGCGATCCGGGCATCTGCCAGCAGGGTGCTGAAGAGCTCCTTGGCATAGATGCACAGCGTGTCCGGCTCGATGTTCAAGGTTTCACGGGCATCGAGCATGAAGCCGGCGGCATCGTCGGCCGGGCGCAGCGCCGCACCGTCCTGGCGCATCAGGCTCGCCGTGTCGATCGACAGATTGCCCCAGATGCGGCGCACTGCCTTGAAGCGATAGGCGACCCCGCCTCCCAGGCGCAGAAGCCACTGGGTGCCTTCGGCGTTGGTGGCCTCGGGCTTCAGGCCCTCCTCGAAGGCGAACTCGCTGATCGCCTTGGCGATGACGGCCCGGTTCAGTGCCACCCAGAGCCCGGCATCGATGAGCTTGCCATCCGGCAGAGGCCCAAGGATCGCGGCGCCAGGGGTCACCGCGCCGGTCATAGCGTCACCTCTCGGAAGAAGCGCTCGCGATGACAGCAAACCAGGGCGGCGCGCTTGTGCGGGAAGTCGAATTCCTTCACCTTGTCGTAGGCGGTCTCGGCGCAATAGCTCAACATCTTCTGGTGCGAGGCGCGCGGCTCGCCGACCACCCGTTGCGTGCGCGGCTCGTCGAGAAACAGGCAATGTGTCACCGAGCGGAACCAGGTGCCGGTCTTGGTGCGGCCGAGGTGGCGGGGATTGCCGATCAGGCCGTGCCATCCGCGATCGTAATCCTCTGCGTCGTAGAAGGGGCCGAGCCGGTCTTCCTTGGCCCAGTAGAATTCGAAATAGCTGGACGGCTCGTCGCCCAGGCTGCCGATCACGCCGAAGATGTGCGGATCGGCCTCCTGCCCGGCGAGATAGCGATCGAGTTCGGCCTCGCTTTGGGCGAGCTCCCAGAAGAAGGCGACGCGCGGCTGGTTCATCCAGCCATGGAAAAGCCGGAGATCGCGGCGCCGATCGATGGCCTGCATCGACAGCGTGGTTCCCAGTTCCGGGATCCAGCGCCGGTAGAAGGTGCCGGTCGGCTGCGGCGGCCGCAAGAGCGGCAGGCGATCCCGCGGGCCGATGGCGGAGCGGATCCCGGGAAAGGCGCGCGACCCCTCCGGCCGGTGCCAGAGCAGGGGGAACTGGTAGAAATGCTCGCGGGCGATGCGCACGGCGCTCGCTCCGGTCTCCTCGTCCGTCACCGTCTGGACGGCAAGGGCCGACAATCCCGGCTTGCTGGCGACATCGGGCAGATGCAGGGCGGTCATGCCGGGGAAGAGCTGGAAGGCCGCTTCCACCAGGATGGCAATGACGTGGACATCGCCGGGATGGGCCGCATCGGGTTCGTGGATGGCAAGGATTCCCGGACTGTCCCCTTCGGGCGCGCGCAGCCCGGCCCGTCCGATTGTCGTGGGGCCGGCATGGGCGGCCAGCTCCAGGGTACCATCCGCCTGCAAGCGGCTCTCGATGGCCGCTTCGCCGTCGAGGCCAAGGGGCCAGTGCCGGGTCGGTGCCGGGGAAGTGGTGATGTCGGCGGGGTCGATCTTCTTTTGCAGGGTCATGCCGCGACCTCCGCAAGGGGGTTGCGCAGGGGCACATAGCCGGCGAGAGGATCGGTCACCTCGGTGTTCTCATTGATGTTGCGGAAGCAGATCATGAAGTTTCCTTTGCTGCCGAGCGTTGGCGCGGTGAGGAGATAGGTGAGGCAGGTCTTGTCGGTCAGCGGCAGGGCGGCGAGCTCCTCCAGGAAGGCTCGCAGGTCGCCGATCAGGATGTCCTCGGCCAGGAGACGGGAGACGCCGAGCGCGCCGATCACCGCGAAGACCGAATTGACGAGGAGATAGTAGCCCACGAGCCGGGCGGCATCGTTCGTGTTGAAGACATGGCCCGCCTGCATCGGGCTGCCGGGCGCCTTCGCAGCGAGGTCGGGCAGGAATTCGCGAATGTAGCCGGTGCCCTGGCAGTCACGGAAATGCACGGCCGTGGGCCAGCCTTCGGCAAGTTCCACCACGATGTTCTGCTGATGCGCGCCGAAGAGCAGGCCGATATCGGCCTGGATCAGCAGGAAGGGCGCGACGACCTTGTCGAGGAACATGCGGAACCAGCGGCGGGCCACGGCATTGGGATCGGCCGCCTCCCGCCCTGCGATGCGCCGGATCATGATGGCGAGGGCGCTGTCACGCCCGTCGGGATAGATCTCGCAAAGTGAGGCCAGCACGGCGGCCGGCGGCTGGCTTGCCCCCCTGAACGGGTTTTCGCGCAGGATCACCGTGGTCTGCGGCAGAGCCTTGCCGTCGGCGTCCCGCAGCAGCAGATAAGCGGGCTCCCCCATGACCTTGAAGCTCGGGAAACGCCGGGCAATGGTCTGGCCGACTTCACTCGCCAGGAGGCGGTCGATCTCGATGCCTCGCTCGCATTCGCGGGTCTCGATGACCCGGCGCGAATTGGTGAGGCGCAGGCTGAGTGAGAATTTCAGCATCCAGTCGGCATGAGGGGCATGGATGCTGCGCAGCGATGACGTCGCCTGCCAGGACGAGCCGGCATGGCCGAGATCCTGCAGAAGGCCGCGGCGGAACAGCCCGTCGACGGCTGGGTCGAGCGCCAATCGGGTCGCCTGCCAGGGATGCATCGGCAGCAGGACGCGGTTCCTCGCGGCCTGCACGATCCCGGGATCCATCATGGGGTCGTCGGTGGCCAGGGTCTGGCAGAGCTCGGCCGCGGTCCGGGTGCGTGAACTGTCCTGGAGCACCAGACCGGGATCGGCGGCCCACCAGCGCAGGGCGAATCCGCGCCGATATTCGGGGGCGAAGCGCCGCGAATCCTCCAGGGTGAACTGGTCCCGGCTGCGCGGCGTGGGATGGACGGCATGGCCGAACCGCAGGGAACCCTCGGCCTCGGCGAAGCTGGGGTCGCGCTGTGAGAAAAAGGCATCGGGGGAGGGAACACGCGCTGCCACGTCCTCGATGTTCCTGATGCTGTCGAGCACCCGTGACAGGAAGGTCAGGCTCCTGTCCCTGTCGGCGCGGCCGACGATGTCCGGTTCGCTGGCGATCAGGAAGACGAACTCCTGGAAGCTGATGGGGCGCGGCGGCGCCGTGCCCGAAAACTCCAGGAATGGGGGGCGGAAGCCGTGATAAGCCGCCCGCGATCGATGCGTCACCTCGATCGCGACATGGCCGCCCCGGTGTGGCAGGGGAAAGCGGGCGAGAAGCCGGCCGTTTCCAGCGCTGCCATCTTCGTGTTCCATCGTCCACCCCTGCCATTCGCGCATCAGACTGTTAAGGAATGCACGCATGGAGACGTCGTGGGCAACGTCGATCGATCTTCTGACCAAGTCGATGGCGTTCATGGTATTCCTCTCTAGCATAAATCCAAATCGTGCGAGTAAGTATATAAATTTATACTTGTACAATTTATAGGATATCTAGATAGTATTTTAATTTACTATTGAATTTTCTAAGGTTTGTTTCTATTTGGATCAAGAAAATTGTTTGGAGAAAAGCATGGCTGGACACGATGCCTCCTCTGTTTCGCGTGCGGACAGCCTGCGCCTTGCGCTGATCGCCGCCTCGTCGGGCTTCGGCCAGTCGGCCCTGCTGGCGCTGGTGCCGATCGTCACGGAGAGAACGGCGCTGGCGGCGCCACAGATCGGTGCAGTCGCTTTCCTGGGCGCGGTGATCTTCCTGGTTGCGGCTCCGTTGTGGGGGCATCATGGCGCGACATGGCGGATCAGGCCGCTCTTCGCCGGGCTTGCCTGCCTGATGGTGGCCGGCCAGGGCTTGTTCGCGGGTGCGCTCTATGTCGGTGTGCCGACGGCCGCGCTCGGGCTTCTGCTGGTCTCGCGCCTTCTCTATAGTGTCGGTGCTGCCGGGGTGCTGCCGCACGCCCAGGCCGCCATCGTGCAGCGAAGCACAGCCGAGCGTCGGCCGGCTGCGCTCGCCAATCTCAGCGCCGGCCTGAACGTCGGCCGCATCGCAGGCTCCCTGGTGACGCTGGGCGCGGGGGCCGGCGTCATCGTGCCCGTCATCATGATGGTGGTCAGCCCGCTGCTGCTGTTGTGCGCGCCGGACCTGCCGGCGTCTCCCGCAAGCAGGAAGGAGGATGAAGCCTCGAACAGGCGCACCAATATTCGCCGCATCCTGCCGCTGCTCGCCGTCGGCTTTGCGCTGACCTTCGGCTTCGGCCAGATCCAGCTCGTCCTCGGCCTCTTCCTGCAGCGCCGCTTCGGTCTCGATGCGATTGTTGCGGCCGGGCTGGGAGGCGCCACCTATGCCGCCGTCGCGATCGCCATGATCGCGACGCAGATCCTGCTCGTGCCGCGTCTCGGCTTCCAACTGGCGCGCAACATGCGTGGGGGCATTGCGGGCTTCGCACTCGGATGCCTGGCCATCGTCCTTGCGCCAGTCCCCTGGCTGGTGCCTGTGGGCGCGGTGTGGGCCGGCATCGGGGTGGCCGTGGCGACACCCTCCTACACCGCCTGCCTCGCCCAGCGCGTCGCGGCGCGTCGCCAGGCGGTGGCTGCCGGCTGGCTTGCCAGTACGCATGCCCTTGGGCAGGGACTGGGGGCGCTCTGCGGCGGCACCCTCTTCGCCTTGTCGCCCAACCTGCCCTTCGTCGTGGCCGTCGGCGTTGCTGCCGCGACCTGCCTCGCACTCCTGCGCCTGGATGATCGCATCCAGGATGATGTTTCCCAGGTTCATGGCGTGGCTCCCTGAGGGCGGGCGACATTCGCCAGCAGCCGCACGGTGGCAAGGACGGCCAGGGCGGAGAGGGCAGTGGCGAGACCGAAGAGCGCGCCATAGCCCATGAGGTCGGCGAGCTTGCCCGAAATCAGCGACCCGGCGAGATAGACCACCATCTGGGCGCAAGCCAGAATGGTGAAATCGGTGCCGGGCTGGTCCGACGAAGTCACCGTCATGAAAAGGCTGTAGAGCGCCACGATTTCCATGTAGCGGATGAAGGTCTGGAAGCCGGCGGCGCCGAACAGGGGCCAGGAGCCGGTGACGGCACCGAGGGCGTGTGCGGCGAAGAGGGCAAAGCACAAAGTGCGCAATCCGCCGAGCAGGCCGAGCGTGGCGGCGGTGCCGCAGCGCCTGACAAGGAGGGCGGCGATCGCCGCTCCCGCGAGGCCGGCCGTTGCCGCCGACGCGCCGGAGAGATAGCCGATGCGGTCGAGCGGCACGCCGGCATCGACGAGATAAGGCCCCTCCATCGCCTTCACGAGGCCTTCGCTCATCCGATAGATCAGCGCGATCCAAAGCACGGTGCGGGTTTCCGGGCGGCGCAGGAAGGCCATGATGGAGGGCCGCGCCAGCTTGTCGGATGGCGGGGAGGGCGCCTCCCACATGCCGAAGGCGGCGATCAGCGGCAGGGCCGAAAAGGCTGCGATGACCAGGAGCATGCCGGTCCAGCCGACATGGTGGTAGAGCACCAGGCCGAGCGTGCCGCCGATCACAACGCCGAAGGCCACCGATCCCCCCTGAATGGCGTTGCCGATGGCGCGGTCCTCGGGGGCGAGATATTTGGCGGCATAGCCGTCGGTGGCGATATCCTGGGTGGAAACCAGCAGCGCAGTGACGAGACCGATCCCCAGAATGCCGCCGACATGCGTCGGACCGAGCGGCAGCAGCGCCAGGATGGAGGCAATCACGCCGAGCTGGGTGAGAATAACCCAGCCCGCCCGATGCGTCCGGGCAAAGGGCCGCACGCGGTCGACCAGCGGCGCCCATAGGAACTTCAGCACCAGTGGCAGGAAGAGCAAGCTGAGATAGCCGATCGCCGCGCGCGAGACGCCCGCCTCGCGCATGATGGGGGGCAGGGCGGCGGCGATCAGATAGGAGGGGATGGCCTGGGCGAGGTAAAGGCCGCCCAGCACCGCGAACAGTCGCAGCCGGCCGGGCCTGGAGGCGGGGACGTCCTGGGCGAGCGCCGTCATGCCGCCTCCATATGCCGTGTGAGGAAATGCCTGGCGGCCTGTTCGTCGGAGGTCGCCGTCAGCGGCATCGACCACAGGCGCCGGAAGGTCTCGAGCATGCGGGGGTTTGCATCCGGGCGGACAATGGCGAGCGCACGGCATTGCCGCTGGAAGTGTTCGCGCGTTGCTTTGAACCAGAGGGCCTGCTCACGCTCCCCTGCCCGGGAGAGCCCGCCGCCGCCGGCGAAGATCACCAGCAGGGCGAAGGCGCATTCATGGCGTCCTATCTCGATCAGTGCGTCGAGATAGGCCCGCTCGTCCAGATCCCTGTAGGGAGGCAGGTAGCGCAGGGTCAGCAGCCGGCCGTGCCTGTCGAGTTCCACCATGATCAGAACGTCTTGCGATAGCCGAGAGTGACGGTGCGGCCCCAGGAATACACCGGGAGGTTGCGTACGGAGGTGCTCGTGGGGTTCTGCAAGCGGGTGTCGAACAGATTGTCGACGGACAGATAGGCCTCGCCGCCCTTCACCGGTGCCGACAGGGCGACGTTCATGGTGGCGCCCGGCTTGATCTTGTAGCGGGTACCCTTGAGGTCGATCGCCTTGTCGCGGCCGGAGAACGCCTCCCCCTCCACGCGCACCGACACACCATTGTCGAAGGCGTAGCTGGCATAGAGCGTACCCCGGAAGGGGGTGGCGATGCGATTGTTCGGCAGCCAGCTATCGAGCTTGCCGTCCTTGTTCGAATCGTAGCGCCCCTCGCGATAGCCGAGCACGGTTCCGAATGTCAGCTGGTCCGTCGCGGCATATTCGCCGGTGAACTCGCCGCCATAGATGAATTCCTTCTGCTGCGAGATTGTGTTGGTGATGGGATCGAAGGTCACGCCCTTGCCGGAAGTGGAGATGAAGCCCGCCAGGCTGCCCTTGAAGCGGTCGTGGCTGCCGCGGATGCCGAGTTCGTAGTTGTTGACGATCTGCGCCTCCGGGCCGATCGAGGCATAGGAAACGCTCGTGCCGGCGGGAAGGCAGTTCGGCCGGGAAACTGGGCAGGCATAGGCGAGCGACAGGCCGGCGCGGCGGGTATAAGCGCCGACATCGGGTAAGGCGAAGCCCTGCGAGAAGCCACCGAAGATCTCGCTGGTGTCGGTCAGCTTGAACGTGCCGCCGAGATTGAAGGTGGGCGCCGAATAGCTGAACTTCCCGCCGGTGACGCGCAGCGCCGGAAGCACGAAGTCCTGATAGCCGCGCGGATTGGTGGCAGAGGCGACGGCGGCGTAGGCAGCCGGGCGGGTGAAGTCGTCGACGTCGAGCGCGAAATGCTCGAAACGCACGCCGCCGCGTATGGTGAGGCGATCCGTTAGGGGGACCTGCAACTGACCGAAGGCCGCGGTGGTCACCTGCTGCAGCGGCGTGAAGACGTCCTGGCCGTTGGTCAGCGTCTGATGGGTCTTTTCAAGGATGAGATCGCTGCCCCAGGTGAATTTGGCGCCTTCCCAGATGGTGTCGAGCGGCGTGTCGATGGTCAGGTTAACGCCGCCTCGATCCGAATACAGCGTGGTCTGGTTGGCGCGACTGGTTGGATTGGCGGGGTCGAAGGAGTAATAGACCTGCGAATTATACGGAAACGAGAAGGTTGAATAGTTGAAGCGCTTCTTGATGCTGTTGTAGAATCCAACGATGTTAAGGTTGCCGAGGACGAAATCATTGTCGGTATAGCGCAGTGAAAGGGACTTGGTATCCTCGAGAACACTTTGCCCGGTATAGGGCTCGAGATAGTCTGGCCGCGCATAGGCACCGGAATAGTCGGTCATGTAGCGCGGCGTCTGGTTGAAATAGTACCAGCCCGCCGAGAATTCGAGCCGCTTGGCGGTGTCGAAGTCGTAGCCAAACTTGCCGAGTAGATTGACCCGACCGAAGCGGTCGCCGCCGCCCTGGCCCAACATGGAGTCTGACGGCAATTCCTGCCCAGAACCGTCATAGGTACGACGCCCCAGATAACCGCTGCCGCTCAGGACATAATCGAAGTTATTCTCCGTCTTGCCGGATATGGTGGCTGAGAGTTCCGGGGCCACCGAATCCGCGGCGTTCGCCGTGAAGGCGCGCAGCGCCGTATTCACCGTGATGCGCGGCTTGCCGGGCTCTGCCTTCCTGGTGATGAAGTTGACGGTGCCGCCGGTGGCGCCCGCGCCATAGAGGCTGGAAGCACCGGCCACCATTTCGATGCGTTCGATCGAGTTGAGGTCGATCAGGGAAAGGATGCGCGAAACGTCCCGCAGGGGGGTGCCGAGGGGAACTCCATCGACCAGCACGAGGAGATCCCGGCCGCGATAGTTCTCGGATGCGCCGGAAACCGTCTGGTTGGAAACGGAAAAGCCAGGCACCAGCTTGGCCAGGGCTGCCGAGGCGCTCGAGCTTTGCTGGAGCTGCTTGTCGATCTCCTGCCTGTCGATCACCTGGACCGATTGCGGAATATCCGAGACCGATCTCTCGGCGCGAGAGCCGGTAACAATGATTGGGTCGAGCTCAATCTGTTCCTGCTGCGACTGCTGTGCCAGTGCAGGCGAAACAACCGATAGAAACATGGCCGCCGATACGGATATCCTGCTCATGTTGAATTTATTACCCCCAGCTACTCTCGATCCAAGTCTAAGTTATATTTAACGATATCGGGCAAGTTTCCGCTGTATACTCTTAGTATGTTCCCAATTTATAATGATTATAATCTGGGAATGGAAATCATATACTTCTGGATATCTGGCCTTTCGTGTCCTATATTGGGGTACGGTCTTACTTGTCGTGTTATTTTAATTCTTGGACTTGGGCGCATTGAGAAATGGACTGAAGCGAACTGTCGGGCCGGACCATGCCGCTCCGCTTCCTCGTGAAACCTTTGCGGGAAGGCTGAGGCCTGTCTGGCTGCTCGGGCATGGGTTGACGGGCGAGGAACTGGCGTTGGTCGAGTTGCGGGCGAGCGGACGCATGGCCGCGCATCGCAGGCTCGGTCCGTCGGATCCAGTCCTGCTGGGCGCCAGGGCGCTGTTGCGCCTGGAGCCCGATATCGGCCCCATCTCCTGCTTTTCACCCCTTCAGGACAGAGAAGTCGTGGTCGACGCCGCCGCGCTCGGCGCAGGGGGCGTGCTACTGCGCCCCTCGAACGGCCGGATGGAAGTGGTGCGCGACGGGCGGCGCGCCTTCGTTTCCGCCCGTGAGGCCATCCTCCTGACGGGCGACGGGCCCGTCAGCCTCTGGCTGAGGCATGTCGATCGCGTCGATTGCCTGGTCCTAGTGCGCGAGCGCATCACCGAGAGCATGCTCGAATGCTCGGCGAGCCTGCGGGTCTTTCCGCAGAACAACGACACGCTGGTTCTGCTCGGCAATTATGGTGCGGCGCTGATGAGGGGCCTGCTCCCGATGAGCGGTGCGATGCTGCTGGAGCATGCCTGCGGCTATATGAGCGATCTCGTCGACATTCTATGCAGCGAGGCCGAGGTGCAGGTGTGCCATACGGTGCAGGATCGCGCGGCGGCCCGCCTGAATGCCATCAAATCCGACATCGAGGCTTATCTCGAGGATCAGGCGCTCAATGCGAGCCAGATCGCCCTGCGGCACGGCATCAGCATCCGCTATCTGCAGAAGCTGTTCGAGGGAGAAGGCGAGACCTTCTCTGAATTCGTGCTGCAGCGTCGGCTGGACAGGGCAATGCGCCGCTTGCAGTCGCCCGACGAGCAGGGACGCTCGATCAGCGAAATCGCTTTTGATGTCGGCTTTGGCGACCTGTCCTATTTCAACCGGACGTTCCGCCGTCGCTTTGATACTTCCCCGCGCTTGGTTCGAGCCAGGCACCGTTCCCCGCATGCCGCGCCGGCGCGGCCGAATGCAGGAGGCGCCTGACGTGGCGCGGGATCGACCTCCGCCTTTCCGAGCGCCATTCGGCGTGCGGTCGTCGAGGGGCGTCAACGGGCAGGAAACAAGAACCTGGGGCCTGGCCCCGGTTGCCGCCGATATCATCGAACGCGTCACTGCGTATGGGCGCTATGGCTATCGGGGAAGCACGGTTGCCAAGTCCTTTCCCATGAAATTAGATGTCGGCGGTTCAATCTCTGTCTCGGCACGACTTTCGCGTGTGGCGCGGTCATGCGGCGTGTCCTTATATATTTCAAAAGGTTACGGGATGTGTGCGGGGGTTCAAGCGCTGCCGCTCGCGCGTGTGTAGAAATTGACACACTCACGTCCTTGCGTTTGTCGCCTATCAAACTTATCGGGAATTTTGGCATGCTGGACAGTCCTGCCGATCCGGACGACTGCTCTGTCGCGGCCGTATGTTTCGGGACACCACGCACCGGAGTTATTGTTCTGCCGAAACTCCAAGGCAAAATGTGTGGAGGTTGAGACGATCTTCAATCGCATGAGCCCGACCGGGCGACCAGAAAGGCCTGACGACCGTTGACCCAAAGCCAAATCCTCATCGTGGAGGACGACCCGGACATCGCTTCGTCGCTCGCCAGTTTCCTGCAGGACAAGGGTTACGCGACCTTCATCGCTGCAAGCGCCGAAGCAGCGGGAAAGGTTCTCGGGCAAAACAATATCGACCTCGTGCTGCTCGATGTCATGCTGCCGGGGGAAGATGGCCTCTCCCTTTGCCGGCGCCTGCGATCTTCGGGCGGACCGCGCATCATCATGATCACGGCCCTCACGGAGCCCACCGACAAGGTCATCGGTCTCGAACTCGGCGCCGACGACTATGTGTCCAAGCCGTTCGATCTGCGAGAGCTGCTGGCCCGTGTCCGTGCCGTGCTGAGGCGCGCGCCGCTCGATGCAGACACCCCGCAGCAGCCAGCGGCGGAGATGGTGCTGCGCTTTTCCGGCTTCGCCTTCTATCCCTATCGGCGATTCTTGCGCTCGCCGGCCGGCCTGCGCATTCCGCTGACGGGAGCCGAGACCGATCTGCTGCTCATATTCTGCCAGCGCTCGCGACAGGTTCTGTCCCGCGAGGAGTTGATCAGCCATACGCGCGGGGAGGGGTTCGTGATCTCGACAAGGTCGGTCGATCTCCTCGTCAGCCGGCTGCGCCGCAAGCTCACAGGCGATGATCCGCTCGCCAATCCCATCCGTACCATGCGGGCGGATGGATATGCCTTCCAGCCCGAGGTGACGGTCGAGGGATGATGCGGCGGTTCTTCTCCACGACGCTCGGCCAGATTCTCGCGATCATCGCCACCTCCTCGGCGCTCACCTTCCTGCTCTTCATCGGGCTCCTGGCGATGCTCGACCCAGGCGGCCCGCCCCCGCCTTTCTGGCCCTGGCAACCCGTCTATCGCATCACGAACCTGGTCGATGGCCTGAAGGCGGTGCCCAGGGGTGAGTGGAACGCGGTCATGGCCGCCTTCCAGCGGCCCGACATGCCGTCGATCAGGCTGACGCAGGCGCCCGTCCTCTGTGCCGCACGCACCGGTGATACCCACAGCCTGGAAGCGGCGCTGAAATCCGAGTTCGCCAAGACCAAGAAGGACGTGGAGATCCGGTCCTGCCAGCCCGACGACACCGACAACTCGGTCCAGGTCGTCCTGCGGTTCGATGATCAAACCCTCGACATCCGCATCGATAAGGGCAACTCCAGGCCTCCCAGGATCTCCTTCCCGGTCATGGCGTCGGTGCTTTTCCTATGCGTGGCTGTCGCGGGCATGTCCGCCTGGGCGGTCTGGCTTGTGATCCGCCCCTTGCGCCGCCTGTCAGCGAAGGCGGACTCCTTCGGTCGCGATATTTCGATCTCGCCCATCGCGGAGGAAGGGCCCCTGGAGATCCGCAGTGCCGCCCGCGCGTTCAATCTCATGCAGCAGCGCGTCACCCGCTCGATGCAGGACCGGACGCGCACGCTGGCCGCGATCAGCCACGACCTGCGCACGCCTCTCACGCGCATGCGCCTGCAACTCGATGCCGGCTCGCCGGAAATCGACCGCGGCAAGCTCCTGCGGGATATCGGGCTGATGCAATCGATGGTCAGTTCCGCACTCGCTTTTCTGAGCGGCGGTTTTGACCGTGAAGAAAAAGAATGGTTCGACCTGGGTGCGCTGCTGTCGACGTTGAGCGACGAATACGAGGAGGCGGGTGTATCCGTCAGCTACGACGGTCCGGCGCAGATTCGATGCTTCTGCCGGCCCACGGCGATCACCAGGGCTCTGACCAATCTCGTGGAAAACGCGGCCCATTTCGGCTCCACCGTCGTCATCAGCGCCGCGACGGACGCCGACATCGTCGCCATTGAGGTCGCAGATGACGGTCCCGGCATTCCAAGGGACAGGTTCCAGGATGTGATCGAACCCTTTGTGCGCCTCGATCCGGCACGATCCAGCCGCCCGGGCAGCGTCGGCCTGGGGCTGTCCATCGTGAAGGAGATCATCGAGGGGCATGGGGGAACGCTCGAACTGGCTGAGAGGCAACCGAGCGGACTCGTCGCCCGACTCAGGTTCCCCATGACAGCGAAGGCTCCCGAGGCACTAGTGGATCCAAGAAACCGGCGCCTCCTCGATCGTTGAGGAGACACCATCCCCGAGCTGTCGCCAGGTGAATCGCCGTGGTCGGCCCATGATCCCTGCGTGAACGCTTTGGATCGAAGGTGGCTCGAAGCGTGTGGCACGCACCCTCGATTCGTAATTGTATAAATACTGATACAATTTTTATTTGTCGTTACATTCAAGGAATGGAGCGATATATGACTTTACTTGCTCACTATTGCATTATAGATGATCTTCCGACGTCTGGTATCGCAGGCGACGTCAGTGGGTGTTTGTCGTACAAAATCTATCGGCACTGAGTTAAATGGTGGACGATCATCCATGATCATGGGCAATTTATTGCCGCCATGGAGGATATTCTGTCAGTTTAATGATATAAGTCGCAATATATATTTTAAACTTAATATTTATATTACTTATTTTGTTTATTTGTCGAAATTTATGTAATTTTATATCAATAAATTATCTTAAAATAACATAAAAACCAGAAATAATCTAAATACATTTGTTCGATATACGAGAATAGATGTAGTAAAATTACCAACAACGCTAGGATTCGAAAGAGTGGAAGATCGCATCGCTGCTACCATCACGAAGGTCGTGACCGCATATGTCTCGAACAATTCGATCACTCCGGCGAATTTGCCCAAACTAATTGACGCTGTCCGTTCCACGCTGAATCAATTGTCGCTCGGTGAGGCCAAACCGGTCGTTGCTGGTATAAAGCTGCTTCCCGCAGTGCCCATCAGAAAATCGGTGACGCCTGACTACATTGTCTGCCTCGAGGACGGGAAGCAGTTCAAATCGCTCAAGCGACATCTCATGGTTGCCTATGGCATGACGCCCTACGAATACCGCATACGGTGGGGCCTGCCGGACGATTATCCGATCGTAGCTCCCAATTACTCCGCCAAGCGAACGGCCCTTGCCAAACAACTGGGACTTGGCCGGCGGCAGAGAAACGATGAAGATTGATCGCGATATCCTGTAGATCGATGGCATAGTTCCTTGCGCCAGATCGATCATGCCGATCGGCGGGGCAGGATCCCCTGCGTGAACATGTCGATGCAGTTGCGCAGATAGCGAATACGCTGCTGCCTGTCGGGCCATTCGGGATTGCCGGGAGGCTTCATGACCAGCGCCCCGAACATCAGGTCCATCAGGGCCTTGGCCGCGTGGTCACTGTCGGGAATGGCAATGCGGCCCTTTGCCTTCTCGGCTTCCAGCCACCCGGCCAGTTCCTGGCGTGAGCGATCCGCGCCTCGTTCGTGCAGGAGATCGCGCAGTTCCGGGAACTCGCGAGCTTCGACGACGACGAAGCGGATCAAGGCCATGCGTTCGTGATTGGCCTCGTCGTCGATCTCGATGCGGAAGATGCGCGCCAGCGCCTCGTCGACCGGCAGGTCGTCGTAGTTGCCGGCGAGGGCCAGCATCTCCTGGCGGTGATCGTCGATGACCGCCCCGAAGAGCTCCGTCTTGTTTGGGAACAGGCGATAGAGAGTGCTCTTGGAGATACGGCAGCGGGCGACGACGTCCTCCATGGTCGTGCGCGCGTACCCTTTTTCCAGGAAAAGATCGCGGGCCCTGCGGGCGATGGATGAGGCCTGTTCGGCGTCGGACATGAGCTTGGGGCGACCGCGGCCGCGTGGTTGCGCAGCCTTCGCGACGTCGTCCCCGCGCTGCTCCACGCCTTCGCTCCGCTGGTTCTGGATTGACACCGTCATGGTCTCCTTAATATATGTACGGTACCGTTTTTTAAATATAAGGCCAAAGCAATTTTGTTGTCCCCATCGACCTTCGGCGTCTGTTCCCGTCGCCAGTGCCCCCCAGGTTCATCGCACCCGCGGGCCGTCGGAACAGCGCTTGCGGCAGGTTTGTTCCTGGCCGGCATCCTGTCCGCGTGCAACGGGCAGGATAGTCCGGGGTCGGCAACAGCTCCGACGGCGAAGCCGCAGGCGAGCGTCCTAACATTGCATCCCCAGTCCGTCACCATCACCGCGGAGCTGCCGGGCCGGACCACGGCCTCGCTCTCGGCTGAAGTACGTCCGCAGGTCGGCGGCATCATCCAGAAGCGCCTGTTCCAGGAAGGCGGTGAGGTCAGGGAAGGCGAGGCGCTCTACCGGATCGATCCGGCAAGCTACCAGGCTGCCTATGACAGTGCGATCGCCACCCAGCAGAAAGCCGAGGCGGCCGTACCCAGCGCCGAGGCGAAGGTCGAGCGCTACCAGAGCCTGAGCAAGCAGAACGCGGTCAGCAAGCAGGATCTCGACGACGCCGTCGCCTCGCTCGCTCAGGCGAAGGCCGATGTGGCATCGGCGAAGGCTTCGGTCGAAAGCGCGAGGATCAATCTCGACTACACGACGATCACGGCGCCCATTTCCGGACGGGTCGACAAGTCCACGTTGACGCCCGGAGCGCTGGTGACGGCGAGCCAGGATACGGCGCTGACCACGATCCGCACGCTCGATCCGATCAATGTCGACGTCACGCAGTCGAGCACGAACCTCCTCAACCTTCGGCAGGCGATCGAGGCCGGGCGCATCAGGATCTCCGGCGACAATGTCAGCGTGAAGCTCAAGCTCGAAAACGGGACGATCTACCCGCGTGGCGGCAAGCTGGAATTCGCGGAATCCGCCGTCAGCGAGACGACGGGTACCTTCTCTGTCAGAGCCGAATTTCCCAATCCGGACAGGCTGCTCTTGCCGGGCATGTATGTGCGCGCTTTGGTGGAGGAGGGCGTCGCACCCAACAGCTTCCTCGTTCCCCAGCGTGCCGTGACCCGCAACACAAAGGGCGAACCCACCGCGTTGTTCGTCGACGGGCAGGGCAAGGTCGAGGAACGGGGCCTGACCGTCGGGCAGAGCATCGGCAACAACTGGCTCGTGACGGCCGGTGTTTCGGACGGGGACCGCGTCATCGTCGAGGGCTCTCAGTTCGTCCGCATCGGCCAGGACGTCGATGCGGTCGAGGTCGTCATCGACGACACCACCGGCGAGGTGCGCGAGCGCAGGCAGGCGGCCCTCGCCGACCAGCAGGACAGCAAGGCCATCGCTGGTAATGGCGGGCGCGACAGCTCGGTGAAGGACTGACGCCGCCATGTCGAATTTCTTCATCGACCGGCCGAATTTCGCCTGGGTCATCGCTATCGTCATCATGCTCGGAGGGCTGCTGGCCCTCAATTCGCTGTCGATCTCGCAGTATCCGCAGATCGCCCCGACAACGGTAGGCATCAGCGCGACCTATGCCGGCGCAGACGCCGAGACGGTCGAGAACTCGGTGACCAAGATCATCGAGCAGGGTATGATCGGCATCGACAATCTCGACTACATGACCGCCACATCGACCTCGACGGGGGCTGCCTCGCTGACGCTGACCTTCACCAGCGCCGCCGACCCGGACGTGGCCCAGATGCAGGTACAGAACAAGCTGCAACTCGTCACCTCGCAGCTTCCCGATATCGTCCAGAGCACGGGCATCACCGTCACCAAGTCCTCGGACAGCTTCCTGATGGTCATTGCCTTCGTGTCGAGCGACGGAAAGCTCAGCTCCAACGATCTGGCCGATTATGTCGACAGCACTCTCAACGACACGCTCAAGCGCGTCGAAGGTGTGGGCGACACACAGATCTTCGGCTCGAGCTACGCCATGCGCATCTGGCTCGATCCCGACAAGCTGGCCAAATACGCGCTGATGCCGAGCGACGTGGCCACGGCCATCCAGGCGCAGAATACGCAGGTCTCGGCGGGTCAGCTTGGCGCGCTGCCGGCGCGAAAGGGGCAGCAGCTCAACGCCACGGTCACCGCCAGGAGCCGCCTGCAGACGCCCGAGCAGTTCCGCAACATCATCCTGAAGAGCACCACGGACGGCTCGCTGGTGCGCCTCAACGACGTTGCCCGGGTCGAACTCGGCGCCGAGAGCTATACCAACACGTCCAGCTATAATGGCATGCCCGCCGCAGGGCTCGCCATCAAGCTCGCCACAGGCGCCAACGCGATCAGCACCGCCGAAGCCGTGCAGGCGACGATCGCGCGACTGGAAGGGACATTCCCGCAAGGGGTGAAGGTCGTCTATCCCTACGACACCACGCCCTTCGTCAAACTGTCGATCGAGGAAGTGGTGAAGACCCTGGTCGAGGCGATCGTCCTCGTCTTCGTCGTCATGCTGGTCTTCCTCCAGAGCATCCGCGCGACGCTGATACCGACATTGGCTGTCCCGGTGGTTCTCCTCGGCACGTTCGGCGTGCTTGCCGTCTTCGGCTATTCCATCAACACGCTCACCATGTTCGCGATGGTGCTCGCCATCGGGCTCCTCGTCGACGATGCCATCGTCGTCGTCGAGAACGTCGAGCGCGTGATGGAGGAGGAGGGTTTGCCGCCGCGCGAGGCGACGCGCAAGTCCATGCAGCAGATAACGGGCGCGCTTGTGGGTATCGCCACGGTGCTCTCGGCCGTCTTCGTGCCGATGGCTTTCTTCGGCGGTTCCGTCGGCATCATCTACCGCCAGTTCTCGGTCACCATCGTCTCGGCAATGATCCTGTCGGTCGTGGTGGCGCTGATCCTGACGCCGGCGCTTTGCGCCACCATCCTCAAGCAATCGAGTACACACCGAAAGGACCGCGGGTTCGCAGGCGACTTCAACCGCGCCTTCGATCGCAGTAATCATGTCTATGCGAACGGCGTGCTCGGCATCATACAGCGCCGCAAGCGCTTCCTTTTCGTCTTCCTCGGCATCGTGGTCGCCATGGGGTGGATGTTCGTAAGGCTGCCGAGTTCCTTCCTGCCGCAAGAGGACCAGGGCATCCTCATCACCAGCGTCCAATTGCCTGTCGGCGCCACGCAGGACCGTACCGAGCGTGTGCTGAAGCAGGTGACGGATCACTACCTCAACGAGGAGAAGGATGCGGTCGAGGGCGTCATGGCCGTCTCGGGCTTCGGCTTCAGCGGCCAGGGCCAGAATGTCGGCATGGCCTTTGTCAGGCTCAAGGACTTTGACGCCCGCAAATCGGCCAGCCTGTCCGCGAGTGCCGTGGCCGGCCGCGCCATGGCTGCCTTCTCCAGGATCCGCGACGGCCAGGTCTTCGCGCTGGCTCCTCCCGCCATCCAGGGCATGGGCACGTCGAACGGTTTCGATTTCTACCTGCAGGACGTCAACGGCGCCGGCCATGCCAAGCTGATCGAGACGCGCAACCGACTCCTCTCCGCGGCGGCCGGCAGCAAGCTCCTCGCCAACACCCGGCCGAACGGACAGGAAGATACGCCTCAATTCTCGATCGACATCGATCAGGAGAAGGCAAGTGCGCTCGGCGTCAGCCTCTCCGACATCAACGACACGCTGTCGACCGCCTGGGGCAGCGACTACGTCAACGACTTCATCGATCGTGGTCGCGTCAAGAAGGTCTACCTTCAGTCCGATAGCGATTTCCGCATGCAGCCGGAGGATCTCGGCAAGTGGCAGGTGCGCAATTCGGCGGGCACGATGGTGCCTTTCTCATCCTTCGCATCCAGCCATTGGACCTATGGGTCGCCGCGCCTGGAGCGCTACAACGGCTCCTCCGCCGTCGAGATCCAGGGCGAGGCGGCCTCCGGCGTCAGCTCGGGCGCCGCCATGGACGAGATCGACCGGCTCGTGGCCGAACTGCCCACGGGCTATGGGCATGAATGGACCGGCCTTTCCTATCAGGAAAGGCTGTCGGGGAACCAGGCGACCGCACTCTATGCAATCTCGGTCCTCGTCGTGTTCCTGTGCCTCGTCGCGCTCTATGAAAGCTGGTCGGTACCCTTTGCGGTCATGCTGTCGGTGCCGATCGGCATCTTCGGTGCGCTCGCGGCCGCTCTCGTCTTCGGCCAGACCAACGACGTCTACTTCAAGGTCGGGCTGCTGACGACGATCGGCCTCGCAGCGAAGAATGCGATCCTGATCGTGGAGTTCGCGATCGAGCGCCAGGAGGCCGGCCTCGGTCTCGTCGAGGCGACTCTGGAGGCGGTGCGCCAAAGGCTGCGCCCGATTCTGATGACGTCCTTTGCCTTCATTCTCGGCGTGACGCCCCTGGCGATCGCCAGCGGCGCGGGTTCCGGCGCGCAGAACGCGATCGGCATCGGGGTCATGGGCGGCATGATCGCCGCGACGGCCCTCGGCATTTTCTTCGTGCCGCTGCTCTTCGTCGCGGTGCGCCGGCTGTTCCGGGGAAAGCCGAGAGGAGACGAGAGTTCACCACGGCTGCCGGATACGGCCTTGCCCCGCGCGGCGGAACCCAGCCAATGACCTTGCCGAAGAACAGCATCATGATCACAGCAATACCAGGGAAGGCGCCGGCCTCCCGTTGCCCCGCCTCCCTGCTGGCCGTGAGCGTCCTGCTCCTGACCGCCGGTCTCGCCGGTTGCGTCGTCGGCCCGGACTATCGCAAACCCACGCTCACCCTCCCTTCGAGGTGGGGAAGCACCGCGCAGACGAAGCCGTCCAGGCCGCCGGAACTGGCAGGCTGGTGGCGGCGGCTCAACGATCCTCTCCTCGACAGCCTGATGCAGGAGGCGGTGACCGGCAACCTAGATGTCGCCACCGCGAAAGCGAAGATCCGGGAGGCCCGGGCCAGCTATCGTCAGGCCGTCGGGGCGTTGTTTCCGTCCGTCGACGGTTCCGGCTCGGCAACCCGCGCCAAGAGCGCGGCCTCAGGGGCAGATACGGGCAGCACCTACAGCCAGTATCAGGCCGGCTTCGATGCCAGTTGGGAGCTCGACCTCTTCGGCGCCAACCGCCGCGCCGTCGAGGCGGCGCGCTACGGCATGGACGCCGCCGACGAGGACCTGCGCTCGACGCTTCTCACCCTGATAGGCGACGTCGCCTCCAACTATGTCGAGGCGCGCGGCTACCAGGCCCGGATCGCGCTTGCCCGGCGTACCGCCGCCTCGCAGCGGGAGACGGCGGCCCTCACGCGCACCAAGTTCGAAGCCGGCGCTTCGTCGGCCGTCGATGTCGCCAATGCCGCCGGGCAGGCGGCCAGTACCGAAGCGAATATCCCCGACCTCCAATCCTCCTATGCCCAGGCCGTGCACAGGCTGGCGGTCCTGACCGGTCGTCCGCCTGCGGCGTTGAACGACCGGCTACGGAAAGCCGCGCCCATTCCGCAGCCGAAACTGCCCGTTCCGACCGGAATCCCCGCAAATCTCCTGCTGGCTCGCCCGGATGTCCGCCTGGCTGAACGCCAATATGCACAATACACCGCAAAGGTCGGCCAGGCCGAGGCGGCCCGCTATCCGAGCGTGAGCCTGACCGGCGACATCGCAACCACCACCGCCAAAGTCGGAGACCTCGGGAAAAGCTCTTCGATCAGTTGGTCCTTCGGGCCGACGTTGACGGTCCCCATCTTCAATGGCGGGCAGCTCAAGGCTGCCGTCGAAGTGGCGCAGGCCCAGCGCGACCAGTATTTCATCGCCTATCGCTCATCCGTGCTGTCCGCGCTCGAAGACGTCGAGAACGCCATCGTCGCGCTGGCCCAGGAGCGCATCAAGAGCGGCAAGCTGGCCACCTCGGCGAGCCACTATCGCGATGCCGCAACGCTCGGCCGCTCCCTCTATCAGTCCGGCACGCAGAGCTTCCTCGACCTGCTCGAAGCGGAGCGTTCGCTCTATTCGGCGGAGGATTCGCTCATCGCAAGCCGGGTGGCCATCACGACCGACTATATCGCGCTCAACAAGGCGCTCGGCGGCGGATGGAGCGGCACCGTCGACGCCTCCAGGCCGGAGGTCGTCGACACCAATACCGGACCGCATTTCGAGCAGGATGCGACCCCGCCGGGCGCCCGTGCGGCAAAGGACTGAGCCCGTGGCGAAGTCCGATGAGAGCGCGGCGACGAGGAGCACACAGCGTTGAGGCCGTTCGTCGCCATCGCAGCGGTCGTTATCCTCGCGGGGGGCATGGCCGGCGGTTACCTGCTTTGGCAGAAGCTGGGTACGGGCCAGGCTTCCACGTTGATGACGGCCGTGGTGACGCGCGGGGACGTGGAGGAGACAGTCCTCGCGACGGGAACCTTGAAGCCCGTCAGGCTGGTCGCGGTCGGGGCGCAGGTATCCGGGCGGATCATCAGCGTGAAGGTGAGGCTCGGGCAGGAGGTTAAGGCGGGGGACCTGATCGCCGAGATCGATTCCGTAACCCAGCAGAACAGTCTCCAGACGGCGCAAGCGTCGCTTGCCAACGTCAAGGCGCAGCTTGCGGAAAAGCAGGCGACATTGATCCTCAATCGGCAGACACTCACGCGGCAGAAAAGCATGGTGGCCCAGAGGGCCGTCTCGCAAGCCGACTTCGAAAGCGCCGATGCTGCGGTGAACGTGACATTGGCGCAGATCGAGGCGCTCCAGGCTGATATCACCGAGGCGCAGGTCGCCGTGGAGACCGCCAGGGTCAACCTGGACTATACGAAGATCAAGGCTCCCATCGACGGCACGGTTCTTTCGGTCGTCAGCCAGGAGGGCCAGACGGTGAACGCCGTCCAGTCGGCGCCGACGATCGTCATTCTCGGGCAACTCGACACGATGACGGTGCGCACGGAGATTTCCGAGGCCGACGTCATCAAGGTCACGCCCGGCCTGCCAGTCTATTTCACGGTGCTTGGGGCACCCGACATCCGCTATTCCGCCCAGCTGGAATCGATCGAGCCGGCACCTGAATCGATCAGGAGCGACAGCAGCTTTTCCTCCTCCACGTCCTCGACGTCCTCGACATCCAGCAGCACTTCGTCCTCCTCCGACGCGATCTACTACAATGGCATCTTCGACGTGCCCAACAGGGACGGCCGCCTGAGAACCTACATGACGGCCGAGGTACACATCGTCCTCGGGCGATCGAGCAACGTCCTGGTCGTCCCTTCGGCAGCGCTCGGCGCGGTGAAGGAGGGCAACCGCTACATGGTTCGCATCCAGGGGAAGGATGGCACGGTCCTCGACCGTGAGGTCAAGATCGGTCTCAACAACAAAGTTACGGCGGAAGTGCTGTCCGGCCTCGCTGAGGGCGAAAGGGTCGTCACTGGCGAGGTCACGCAACAGGCTGCATCGACCAGTTCCAGCGGTCCGGGCGGTCCCCCGCCTATGGGGCTGTGACATGGCGACGGAGCCGCTCATCCGCATGGCCGACGTCAGGAAGGAATATCCGTCCGGTGAGGGGACTATTGCCGTTCTCCGAGACATCGACCTGACCATCGAGGCAGGCGAGAAGGTCGCGATCGTCGGCGCGTCGGGTTCGGGCAAGTCGACACTGATGAACATTCTCGGCTGCCTCGACCGGTCGACGTCGGGCAGCTACCGCATCTCGGGGCGGGAAATCTCGTCTCTCGCCGCCGATGAACTCGCGGCATTGAGGCGCGAACATTTCGGATTCATCTTCCAGCGCTATCACCTGCTCGGGGAGCTGAGTGCCCAGGGCAATGTGGAGATTCCCGCGATCTATGCCGGCCGGCCCAGGACCGAGCGGACAAGGCGTGCCGCCGCGCTGCTGGATCGTCTCGGCATGGCCGACCGCAAGCTTCATCGGCCCGGCCAGCTTTCAGGAGGCCAGCAGCAGCGCGTCTCCATCGCCCGGGCCCTGATGAACAATGCCAATGTCGTCCTGGCCGACGAACCTACCGGCGCTCTCGACAGGCAAAGCGGCGAGGAGGTGTTGCGTATCCTCGACGAACTGCATACCGAGGGGCGGACCATCATCATCGTCACCCACGACATGACCGTCGCGAGGCGGGCGGAGCGGGTCATCGAAATCAGCGACGGGAGGATCGTCTCCGACACGCGGAGCGAAGCCGGTACGAAGGCGGGGATCGGATCCCCAGTCGTCGAGACGGTGCCATCGCGGCGGTTCTCCCTCGGCGCCTGGTTCGATCGGCTCAAGGAAGCCTTCCAGATGGCCTTGCTGGCGATGAGAGCCCATAAGCTGCGCACCTTCCTCACCATGCTCGGGATCATAATCGGCATTGCCTCGGTCGTCAGCGTCGTCGCCCTAGGCCGGGGCTCGCAGGAGCGGGTCCTGGCAAATATCTCCAATCTCGGCACCAACACGCTTGAAGTCTTCGCCGGCAAGGACTTCGGCGACACCCGATCCGGCAAGATCACGACCCTCGTCGTCGCGGATGCGACCGAACTGGCCAAGCAGGCCTATGTGGCGGCCGTCACGCCGACGGTCTCGACATCCAGCACCATCCGCTTCCAGGCCAGGGAGGCGAGCGCCCTCGTCAACGGTGTCGGCGATCGATATTTCGCAGCGACGGGCATGAAGCTGTCCGAGGGCCGTCTCTTCGACGCATCGAGCGTAAGCGAGGTTGCGCAGGAAGCCGTGATCGATGCGAATGCGAAGACGGCGATGTTCCCCGACGAAGGGATGAGCCCCGTCGGGCAGGTCCTTCTGGTGGGTAAGGTGCCGATCCGCATCGTCGGCGTGGTCCAGGCCCGGCAGGGCGGCTTTGGATCCAGCCAGAACCCGTCGCTCTACATTCCCTACACCACCGCGCAGGCACGCTTTCTCGGCTCGACCTCGCTGCGCAGCATTACCGTGCGCGTGGACGACAACGTCGCCACCAGCCTGGCGGAACAGGCGGTGACGCAATTTCTGATGCAAAGGCACGGCACGAAGGACTTCTTCATCCTCAATACCGACGACATTCGGCAGACCATCACCAGCACCAACCAGACCATGACGCTGCTGATCGCGGCGATCGCGGTGATATCGCTCATCGTCGGCGGCATCGGCGTCATGAATATCATGCTGGTTTCGGTTTCCGAGCGTGTGTCGGAGATCGGCGTGCGGCTGGCAGTCGGTGCGCGACAGGGCGACGTCCTCCAGCAATTCCTGATCGAGGCCGTACTCGTCTGCCTGATCGGGGGGATCCTCGGTGTTGCCGCAGCGCTCGGTCTCGGTGCGGCTTTCAGTGCGTTCAGCACCAGCTTCAGCTTCGTCTACTCGACGGGGTCCATCCTGGCTGCTTTCCTCTGTTCAAGCCTGATCGGCATCGTCTTCGGTTACCTTCCCGCTCACAATGCCTCGCGGCTGGATCCGGTGGCGGCGCTGGCGAGGGAGTAGCTTCGCGGGGCTTCTGGCGGTCCTTGAGCCAGGGCCGATTGCCATGCGATGCCGCCAGGCCGGCCCGAGCACGCCGCGAACGGCAGGATGTCAACTTTGACAATGAAGGAGGGGTGCACTGGGTGGCCGGTGGCGAAGGGCTGTGCCGCCACACCTCTAAATCGTGCTGGCCGATGCCAATGCTCCACGCTCCCCGGGGCAAACCGGATAGCGTGGAGCAGGGCCTGGCAATGGGTCTCGCGAACTTCTTGCGGGCACGATGTCCAATGTCTTGGAGGATATTGAACGAGTTCGTTGTCGTTCCGGATGGTGGCCAAAATAGGGCGATCTTCTCATTGAAACTAAGTATAAGAATTTATATATTTCATAAAATACAATATATTGTGAAGTATATTAAGTTTTAGCACGACGTCCTTTGTGCGAAAGGCTCTGGATCTGCGCTGCTCTCGGTGCCACATCTCCTTCATTGGCGAAATAGAGTGGGACGCGAATGGGGAGCGTTCATGGCCGGAGAAGACGCCGAGCGCCCTTCCGGCCCCTCATGATCGCTTGAGGCACTTGACCAGGCCTTCATTGGCACCCTTCCTGGCTCAATCCTTTTGATGTATAGTTTGTATCATGCTTTCAATATTAAAGTATGTATTTATTGTTATACAATTTATATATTCAGATACTTTGTATAAAAATACCTATAAACGTGTTATTTTTGCCACAACTATCAAAGAATAGCCAATAAATCGTCCGGTTTTGGTGGGAATCGGTTGTCTTGTACTCCTGTATTTGGTCAGGGTGGAGCATGGAGCGCCGGAAGATCTGAAGTTTTGTGGATCTACGCGTCCCCATGTTTCGCGCAACTCGCTTGCAAAGCCGCCGGTCTCTTGGACCCCGCGCTTTGCGAACTTCCTCAGGAGATAGACATGACGCTCAAGCAGATATTCCTTGGCGCCGTCGCCGGACTTGCAACCGCGGCTTCGGCCCAGGCTGCCGATCTGCCCATGACCAAGGGCGAAGCCGTCGAATATGTGAAGGTCTGTTCGACCTTCGGTCCGGGCTTCTTCTACATTCCCGGCAGCGATACCTGCCTCAAGATCGGCGGCGAGATCCGTGCCGACTACCGTGCGTTCGGCCATAGCGGCGATATTTCGAGCTTCACGCGCAACGACAATCGCACTGCATTCGCGACGCAGGCGCGCATCTGGTTCGATGCGAGAACGCAGACCGACTACGGCCTGCTGCGTTCCTATTTCCAGATCAATGCGGACAGCCGCACCGCGACCACCTCCGGGACGGGCACGACCAACAACTTCAGCATCGACAAGGCCTTCATCCAGTTTGGCGGACTGACTGCCGGCTACGCCCATTCGTTCTTCGGCTTCTACGACAACGAATATGGCGATACGATCTGGGCCGCCTACTATGCTGAATCGAGCACCGTGAACCTGCTGGCCTATACGGCGCAGTTCGGCGGTGGTTTCAGCGCCACGCTGTCGATCGAAGACGGTCGCGACCATCGCGAGACCTCCTTCTCTTCCATCCAGGGCGGCCAGCAGGTTCCCGACGTCGTGGGCCAGCTTCGCTGGGATCAGGACTGGGGTTCGCTGGCCGTTCAGGCGGCTGCCCATCATTTCCGCACGGCCGATGATTTGACGGACGCCGACGGCAATGCGCTGTCGAACGGCAACAAGTGGGGCTATGCCGTTGGCGCGACCGGCCTGGTCAAGCTTCCCTTCATCGACGGCGGGCATTTCATCGTCGAGGGACAGTATGCCAACGGCGCCACCCACTATCTCGGGGCAGGCAACACGCAGTACGGCGCGCAGGACTACTATTACAATGCCAATGACCGTTTCAACGCAGGTAAGGGATGGTCGATCGTGGCTGAATTCGGGGGCAATATCACCCCTGTCCTGAATGCCAACCTCGTCGGCAGCTACATCAACACCACCTATGACAATTACGTCGAGAATGGCATCAATTTCGGCGTCGAAGAGTTCAGCATCGCTGGAAACCTTGCCTATACGATCGTCAAGGGTCTGACGATCAGCGGTGAAGTCAGCTATACGAGGGAGAAGCTCAAGAACCTTGCCGATACGAGCGCGGAGACCACGACTTTCTCCGATCAGAAGGAGAATATCTGGCAGGCCGGCATTCGTATCAAGCGCGTGTTCTGAGACAGGACATAATCTGGGTGGGGGCGCGAGTTCATCGCCGTCCCCGCCGCGGATGGCTCGGGAATCCCGGCTTTCGGCGTATGCGGTTCCACTGCCTGCGCCATAATAATCGATGAATGCCCGACTGGGGGGCAAGTCGTAGGGATACGTTCCCTGGTGGCCCCCCTAGTATTTGGTCAGCGCGACCTGTCTCATGTCATTCCTCGGCGTGTCCGGTGCGACCTGTGGCGGGCCGGCGGAGCGAGCCCTGCCCACGGGCGGTGTCAGATAAACCCCTCCCGCGCGGACCGCCAGGAAAGCGGCGATAAGTTCATCCAGACTCCCATCTTCGCTGACATATCCCTTTGCTCCCCTGGCGACGACGCCGGTAGGCACGTTTGGGTCGGCAATATCGGAAATGACGATCACTTTTGCCGTCGGCGCAATCTCCAGCACTCTTGCGAGTTCTTCATAGTGAGAAATCTCTGTTGTCGTGGCTTCGGAGAAGCGCAGCACAACGATGTAGGAGAGATCCTCGTTTGCGTTCTCCCAATCGCCAATGCTGACATAGCCTTCGGCTATTAGGGATGGTCTGACGAATGTAAGGCAACGTAGAAGGCAATCTCGTAAGATTGCTGATTTATCGATTATGGCCAGCGCTTCTCTTCTAAAGTACTTCTTCGAGCTTCTTTTAGACATACGCAAACCATAAGAGAGTTAAGGACTCGAAATTGGTGTTTCCGCGGGCAAAACGATCGGCTCGCACAGTCGCGATGCGGAAGCATGCGGCATAAGAGATCCCCACGGCGCCTGTGGTCGCCAACCCGCCAGGGTTAGGCAGCGTCGGGCAGCTTACAGATTATGTGGGAAAATATCCCACATAACGATTACGTTGCGGAGGCTCGGCTGTCAACGGGCGGGCATGCGGCAATACATTGCCAAGGGCGCGAGGGAGGGGCGAGGGAGCCGTGCTCCACGGTGGCCCGCGGAACTGGCCGCCACCTGGGCAAAGGTGCCGCCGCTCGAGAGGGACGGCGCCCGATGTGTCATGCAGGGCCGGCCTGCATCTTCCGCGTCATCGCCCGTCGATCGCTATTGGTGCCTTGCTTTGTCGACGGCGCGAGAAGGCGAGCCCGCCTCGCGAAGGGGGCGCGATGGAAGGAGGGATGGTCACGTCCCTTCGTTCCGAGCCTCTGGGAGCGTATCCTGCTCCTTGTCCTTTGTCTGCTCGGCATAGACATAGACGCCGAAAGTCCAGCGCCAATCGCCGCTGTCTTCGTCTCCCGTCGCAGTATAGGCATCCCGATTGGCATTTCTCAGGGCTGACTTCGCGAGGGCCCGGGAGCGCTTTTCAAGATGGCGGGCAATGGACTCTGAGATGCCGTCATAGTGAACGGCCCGCTCGAAGAAAACGGGAACCGGGGTGGAAACGTTAGTCGCTGCAGCAGCAATATGATCGTGCAGGTTCCGCCCGAAGTAATAGAGCTGCTGGTCCTCGCCACCCTGTGGAATGAACGCTGTCTCCACGAGCGAGATACGTTCCTCGGCATCCATGGAGACGATCTTGCGGTCGAGCCATTCGTCAAGGACGGCGCGCGGCCGTACGTCCTTTGTCACGGACATCACCAATCCATCAAACGATGGCTTGTTATCATCGGCGGTCCGGGGCAGGGTAATCGGGTTTCCATGCTCGTCGGTATATTCCGGCGCGCCCATCCAGCGAGCCAGGATGCGGCTGGTTCGAGAAATAGTCGCCGGTACGCTGTTGACCGGCGCGCCGGCGCCCCGGAGGCGGCGCACTTCCTTCCGGTGGATTCCCGTTAGCAAGCTCACGCGGCTGTCCGTCTGCTCCTTGGCGGGCAGGGGAAAATCATATTCTGCGACATTGATGTAGAGTTCGCGCAAAACCTCGCAGACGACAGGAAAGGTCATGCCGCTTCGTATAAAAAGGCGCACGAGCGGCCGGAGTAGCTTTGCTATGGGTCCTTGCAACCTCGCTGGATCAGGAACAGCGAAATTTCTTTCCTGTTTCATATCCCACCACAGCCTAAATGACAAAAAATGACGTAAATATCGAAAAATTTCTCATTATGTTCTTTATTTTTAGAAGTATGTTCGGTCTTTTTCGACATCTTAGGGCGCAAATTATTGGTCTGGACCTGCTCCAGCTTAAAAAATAGACCGTATTCCTGTAGAAATTTGCTGGACATGGTCGTCGTGGTGACAATGAGTTTTTGAGGGGTGGAAATGACGTATAGCAATACTGAATTGCCACTAACCATTACGAAACGTCAAGGCGCAGAGATTCTTGCCTAGGATATGCACGATGTTTTTTAAGGCACGTAGAATTCTCCTCTAGATCGAAACAAGAACGCATGTTTATTTGAGTAGGCGGCCGTTTATCTTCAATATAATCGAATTAAACGCCCATATGCCGTACCGTAACTTGGAGAATAGATCAAAGAAATTGTCGCAGTGTCCTATTCAAGAGTTCTCCATGATCCTTCTACAAATTTTACCGACTGCCAATTGCTCCTTTTGGATAAGGGGGCCGGTTCCTTTGTGCCCCAGACTTGTTGCCGCTGAGCATTGGCTGGATCATTTTGAGCAAATAGAGATCAGTTTGAGCAAAATTGAGTTGTCTGTAAGCTCGGCAACTGCTCTCCATTCGGGTGAACTCGGATTTTGACAAGCGGCGCATGTCAAAATGGCTCATTGCTCCGCTCTGCAACTAGTGATCGCGCGCTCAGGACCGATGCCCTCCAGCATCAGGCTCTGACGCATCACGAACGATATCCAGAATAGGACTCATGGATAATTAGGAGGGAATTAGCTGGGGCGGTTGTTTGTCCCTAGCCCATCACCATCGGCGGAAGGCGGCGGCGGGTTGCCGCGCCGGGACTCTGGCGCGCGGAGACCGGCGTGAAGACGCCGCCGCGAAGTGCGCGCTGGATTGTCGGTTGTCGCGTCGCGATCGGGGGCCTGTGTGTGCGGCAAGGCCGCGCGAGCCATAGTGACCAGGACAGTCCCAACAACCCGGGAAACCTCTCCGCCGGGCTCCCTTTCCCGGTCGAGAGTCTACCCGCCGTCCCGCGGAAACCGGGACGGATATCTGTTGGAACGATCGTATGGCCGGTGGCGTCTGGAAATCCCTGGCGGCCGATCGGATGTACTTTTCAATGGAGGCCTGCTCCGCCTTGCTCGCGCGGTTTGTGTTTTGACGGAATCGACAGAACGCAAATATGCGCCGAAAAACAAGGAGTTAGAGCAAAGCGGCGTCTCTGCCTAGACGCGCTTTGTTCCAAGTGGAGCAACGAAATCGGAGAGGGCTCATGATCAATTTGAAACCGCCCCGCCGCGAGCAAGAGATACGTTGGACATGAATGCCTTGAGCAGCGTCAGGAACTTGGAGACCTGGACAGATTGCGCGTTGGCCACGTAGATCAAATCGCCGTCGCGCACCATGAACTTCTGGGAGAGGAAGTAATCTTCCGGCGACGTCAGGCTCAGGCGGTAGATCACGGGAATGTCGCCACCCGGGACGCTCAGGAATCGCGATGTTGGCCGCAGGATTCGGACGACGTCGCGTTTTTCGAAGCGAAACAGGAAGATGGCGCCGGGATCGGCCTGTATGTCGACGAGGCCGCCCGCGCGGGCGACCGCCTGCGATAGGGGGAGGCGGCTTTGGTCGATTGGAAAGTCCTTTTGCTGAGTGACGGCTCCGAGCACCGTGAACTTGGGCGTATCCTGATAGACATAGATCGTATCGCCCGGCCGGACGAAAACGTTCTCCTGGGGACTCGTCAAGATCGTCTGCAGGGATACGGACTGGGAAATCTTGCCGCGCGTCAGGCGTACGAAGGTCTCGTTCGGCTTCGACTTCACGCCCCCGGCCTGTGAGATCACGTCGAGCAGGCGATCTCCCTTGAGACTCAGCGGCACTCGCGCCGCACCGGTCGCGTCCCCGGTGACGCTCACGGCGGCCCCCGTCTGGACGAGGCTCACGATGACCTGGGGTTCCGAGGCCTTGTCCTTGATCCGGTCCACGATGGTCTGGCCAACCTGAGCCGGCGTACGCCCTGCCGCTCTCACGCGACCGGCGTAAGGGACCGTGATGGCACCGTCCTGGTCGACGGACTGGACAGGAAGGGTTGTCGCCTTGTTTGCCGTTCCGGCGGCATTGACGGGGCCGGAGAACAGGCCTCCGGCGCTGGCTTCATAGATATTAACGACCACTTGGTCGCCGACGCTGAACATCTGTCCAGGCGCCGGGGCTCGAGAATGGAACCTCTGAAACAGGCTGGCCGGCTGATAGAAACTGAGCGCGCCGATGGCCTGGGGCGTAATGTCCATGATTTCGTAATTGCCCAGCCCCTTCCGCTCCTCCGGCCTGTCGATGGTCGAGGCGCTGGGACCGGCAGCCGGTAGGGAGGCGCATCCGGAAAGAGCTGCCGTGCACAAGAGCAGCGGCAGAACAGCTAGCGCTTTCAAAATACGACTCCTACCAACGTTATGCGTCAACAAAAATTATAATAAAACTCCTCATATTCAGTAAAGACCTGAAGTATTTATCTTAAAATATGTGTCAAATATGTCACTATTAAACGAAAATATACAGTATATTTTCGGAAACGGATATTACCCATTCTTCCTTCTGGAAGAATGGGTGCGAAATTGTGGATTTACAACTCGCCATTACCAGGAAGAAAACGATGATACCCTCTGTCTTCCGGCAATGAATTCGGTCACGAGATCCACTCGGATCCGGCAGGTCGCGAGTGGATCTCGTGCGGGCGAGCCTGTTGGGGCAACGCCAGCTTTCGGGCTCGGTTCAAAGGCGCCAGAGCGTGACACCCTCCGGCTTCGCGGCGCGGTCAAGCATTCCCCTGACATCGATCACCACGCCGGATCGGTTCTTCAGGCACGACGTGATCATCGGCCAGCCTTGAGAAGCGAAATCCCTGTGAGGGACCGCAACGATGACCGCGTCGGCCGGTTCGACCTCGTTGAGATCGGAAAGCTGGACGTCGTATTCGTGGAGCGCCTCGTCGGAGGACGCCCAGGGATCGACGACAGCCGTCGAAATGCCGAACTTGTTCAGTTCCCTGAGAATGCTGGCCGCCTTGGAGTTCCGCAGATCCGGCACGTTCTCCTTGAACGTCAGGCCAAGCTGGAGAACGCGCTCCACCTTCTGTCCCTTCTGCAGCATCAGCCGGATGCATTCGCGCGCGATCCGTTCGCCGACGGAATCATTGATGCGCCGACCGGAAAGGATGACCTGCGGATGGTAACCCGCCTTTTCTGATCTGTAGGTAAGGTAGTAGGGATCGACGCCGATGCAGTGTCCCCCCACAAGTCCAGGATTGAATGGCAGGAAATTCCACTTCGTCGCGGCGGCGGCCAAAACGTCCGCTGTATCGATGCCGAGCAACTGGAAGATGTGCGAGAGCTCATTCATGAAAGCGATGTTGATGTCTCGCTGGGCGTTCTCGATGACCTTTGCCGCTTCCGCGACCTTGATCGTCGGCGCGACGTGCACACCCGCGGTGACGACGGAGGAATAGACCTCCGCGACGATGTCACGCGTCTGCTCGTCCTGCCCGGAGACGACCTTGCGTATCTTCGTGAAGGTATGTTCCTTGTCGCCGGGATTGATGCGCTCAGGGGAGTAGCCGACGGTGAAATCGCGGCCGCACACCAGGCCCGAACTCTCCTCCAGAACCGGAACGCATTCCTCTTCCGTTGCGCCGGGATACACGGTCGATTCATAAACGACGATGTCACCCTTCTTCAGCGCCCCGCCGACGGTGCGCGACGCCGAGCGAAGAGCCCGCAGATCCGGCTGGTTGGCTTCGTCCACTGGCGTGGGCACCGTGACGATGAAGAAATCCGCCTTCTTGAGATCCTCCGCCCTGCGGCTGAAGATGGCCTCGATGGATGAGAGGTCCTCATTCGAAACCTCGAATGTGCGATCGAAGCCGCCCTGCAGTTGGGTTATGCGGCTTTCGTCGACATCAAATCCAACGGTCTCAAACCCCTTTTTGGCGAATGCCACGGCGACAGGCAGGCCTACATAACCAAGGCCGATAACTGCTATTTTACGCTGTGAATTCAAGTCAAGGCCTCTTTGCTTGTCCCCGATACCCACGGCGCAGAAACCAATAAATTGTGTTCTAAATGTGGCTCGTAAGTATCAATAATATGACAAAGATATCTGAGTCAAAATCACAGAATTTTTTTATATATATAACTATGTATATATATAAGTTTATTAAAATAATTTTTTATTTCTCCATGTGAAATATATTACCTAATAATTAAATATCTGATAGTTTTAGGCTATATTTTGGTATGTTATATTTATGTATATTAATTTTATACGATGAGATATCGAAGAAAATCATCAATATAATCATAAATTGATAAAATTTACGAACCAATTGGGCGACGATTGGAGTTTAGTATTTTATCGCTGAATGGGAAAAAATCCCACGATATTGCCCTGTCGCCAGGGATTCTAATGGTGTCCAATTATAAGTAAAAAATTAAAGTATATGTAAATATAATGATATATTATATTACTGTGTAGCTATTAAAATAAATATTAATTTTAAAAATGTCGTTTTGTACCAAGGTTATAATGTTTATCCTAATAGAGAATTGGCCTTTCGATCGGAGGCGAACGGCGAACATGCGGGTACCTGCCCGGCGCGCGGAAGCGATTGCTTGGACAGGATGCCCTCGTGAGTGTCTTGTGTTTTGACGGAATCGGCAGAACGCAAAGGCGCGTCGAAAAACAAAGAGTTAGAGCAAAGCGGTGTTTCTCCCTAAACGCGCTTTGCTCTAGCGAATGCCGCGCCAAATGCCGCCGCTGAGCCGCAGATTCTCCGGGCCGCGGAGCATTTGCTGTTCGATCTCGGCAAAGAAAGCATCCTGGTATCGCCGGGCGAAGGATGCGAACTGCTCTCCGGCGTCGGAGCGCGGCATTGCGCGAACGTGAAACCTGATCCGCTCTCCCGACCAATACGGGATCGTGCAGAAGCTTGGAATGCCGAGCCGGAATCCCAGGCCTGCGGCAAATTGGGAGTAGGTGACCTGGTGCCCTTCCCATTCCACGCGCGGTGCCGAGGGGCTCATGACGCCGTCGATCGCGATGACGACGGCATACCCCTCGCGCAACGCGTTGATCACCTCGCGCGCGACTTCCACCTCAGAATGTTCGCTCGTCGAGATCAGGGAGTCCGCATAGCTGGAGGAGGCGACCTTGGGGGCCGAGGCGAGCCATTTGGTCGGCAGGCCGGCGATCCGCAGAGCCAGAGGCCCCGAATACATCGGACCCATATGGGGACTGATCAGCAACGAGCCCCTGCCTTCCGCCAATGCACTGCGAATGCCTGCAACGGCTTCATCGACGCCGACGAGAAGATCGGCTACCTCCCCGATCTTCTCGGGAACACTTTCGAGCCAGTCCAGCAGCAGGAAGTCGGCAAGGCAACCCCAACGCGCACTGCGATCCCATGCTTCGCGATCGCCCGGATCCTTGCCCTTGGCCAAGCGTGTCGCCAGGTTCCACGCGAAATCGAGCCTGCCCTGGGGAATGGGTGCCTTGGACAGGTCGTCGTAGAGGCCGGCACTGACCTCGCTGAAGCTTCCTCTCAGGCGCGCACGGCTTTCCTGGACAAGGGCCCTGTAGGTGTTCTGGGCCTCCTTCTTCCGCCCCGCCCGCAACAAGGCGCCGATCGTTCTTCGCTGCAGCGCGGGGGATGCAGGCGTGTTGCGCGTCAGGGCCTGGAGGACCGTTGCGGCCTCGTCGTAGCGTCGAGCGAGCTTGAGGGCTCTTGCCAGGAGCATTTGAAGATTGGCTAGTTCCGGACTCAGGGCAGCGGCCCGGGCCAGGACGTCGGCGGCCTCCTCATATTGTTTAAGGCGTAGAAGGGTTTCGCCAAGCGTGCGCAGCAACAGGACGTCATTTGGCCCGGATCTGCGTGCGGTTCGCAGATGTTCCGCAATTTCCGCGTCGTTACCGCCCAGCGCCGACATCGCGTTGGCGACGACAAGATGAAGGCGTGCCGCCGTGGCGCCACGAGCGATCGCATCGGCGGCAACCCGGCGCGCCTCCTCGTGGCGATGGGCCAGGGACAACACCTGGGCGATCTCGAGCGCGAGATCGGCAGGGGGTTCGCCCCGGCTCTGCAGCCTTTCGACGATCTTCAAGGCATCTTCCACGGCATTCTTGCGCCCCAGCGCCATCAGGCACAGCTGTGCGAGCCGCGGATTCTCGTCACAACGGTCGGCATAGCGGCGCACAAGGGCCAGGGTGGCGGCATCGACGCCCGTGCGGATGGCTTCCTGCAGGCGAACCGCCGCGATTGCAAGATTGGCCGGGTCGAGCTCTCCTGCCCGTTCCATGCACTGATGGCCGGCCTTGCGCTGCCCGGCTCGCATCAGGACGCTTCCGAGAGTGAACAGGTCCTCGGCGGAAGCCGGATTGGCCTCGACCAACCGTTCGAGGAAAGCGGTTGCCTTGTCCAACTCGCCTCCGCGCATGGCCGGCGCGACGATGAGGCGGCGAACAAGATTCCTGTTCCTCGGGGCGTTTGCAAGAGCCGGTGTCAACATGACCAGCGCTTCCGACACGCGTCCCTGCTCCGCCAGGGCGATGACCTTGTCGATCGTATGCTGCGAATGGCCAACCGGGCTGGCGCCTGGTTCTGCAGTCACCGTCACTTGACCCACTCCCTGCCTCGCTCCCTGACTCATGGAACGCCGCACTCCCGCCTACCGTCGAGATAGGCATCGACTGTCAATTCGAGCATCCGTTGCATCGAGAAGCACCCGCGCGACCAGTGTGACGTCGTTCGGGCGAGTGCCCGCCGTCCGTCCGCATCGCGGCGCCAGCCCAGGACTTCGCCGGCGACGGCCTGCGGATCCAGGCCGTCTATGGCCGGAAGGACCGTGCCGGTCACACCCGGCTGAAGAGTTTCGGCTGCTCCGCCCGCCGGCGTCGTCACCACCGGGACACCGGCGAACTGTGCCTCGATCAACACATTTGGCAAGCCCTCGTGCCGCGACAGCAACAGGAAGGCATCCATGCGGGAAAGCCAGTAGCCGACACGGGCCGATCGTCCGGTGAACAGGACTCGGTCCGCGATCCCCAGTTCCCTGGCGTGCGCCATCGCCCTGTGCAGGAGGGGGCCGTCGCCGACCAGGATAAGGCGGGCCTCTTCCGTCCGCGACACGATTCTTGCTGCGACGTCGAGCCAGAGGAGGGGGCGCTTGTTGTCATCGAAACGCATGACGGAGCCGACGATGAATCGGGGCGTCGATGCCGACCGGTCGAAGTCGCGGGCCATCTGCTCCGCCTGGAGGTCGGGCGTGGCGTCCAGGGGGTCCAGGCCGTTGGGAATGACCTGAACCGAGCCGGGCGACAGTTTCAGCCAGGCCTCGTAACGCTCCCCCGCGGCGTAGGAATTGGCAACGATGGAGACGCCCTGCGCCGACAGCAAGGCTCGATAGACGGCCTCGTACTCAGGCTTGTTGCGCTCGAAGCGATCCTCCGGCGGCAGGGTCCGCACGCCCAGGAGAATGCGCGGCACGCCTGCGAGCAGCGCGGCAAGGCCGGTCGCGAGCACGGAGCCGTCTTGCCAGATATGAACGACGTCGGGATCAACATATCTGAGATAGTCCGTCAGGCGGGCCACGCCCTCCCGCATCTGTGCCGGGAGATGATCGAGGAGGCCGATCATGTCCCGTGCCCGCGAGAACTTCGGCCGCCCGCCGAACTCCGGGAACTGGGAGTATTCATGCACAGGCAGGCCGGCCCCAGCGAATTGCGGCGCGAAGAAATCCGCTCCGGCCCGCGAGTGCAGGGAACGGCATATGATATGGACGGGGCCGACAATGTCGGCGTCGCCGATCTTGAGGCCAAGCCTGGTGGCCTGGTCCAGGCCCAGGGCCGTATTGGTGAACTGTCGCTCGGCTCCGCCCGAGCCCAGGCTGCCATTGATCAGCACCGTCGTGCCGACGAAACGGCGGGGCTCGAACGACACCTCCGCCGCCCGCTCCCGGATCGCCATGGCGAATGCATGCTCGATGACGAGATTGGGAAGGTGCTCGTTGCTCTCGGCATGCGCGGGCACGATTTCGTCGAGACTGCGCAGGTCCTCCTCGACACGCTCGCGGGTCTGCGTGATGTGCCGCGTCTCCCCGAATTTTTCGCGGGCGAATGCGATGATCTCGCGAGCCCGCATCGGTTGGCGCAGGGACATGTACAACCGACCGAGAGCCACGAGCACGGCTTCGGGCGTACCCTCCATCTCGACGAGCTGGCCGAATGCCGCCTCGGCGCCATCGAAGTCCTTCAGCTCGATCAGGCCCCGGCCATAGATCAGCAATTGAAAGGGGTCTTCGGGTTCTTCCTCGAACCGGTTCCTGTGGAGAGTGCGGCCGGCCTCGAGGCCATGGATGCGAATGGTCCATCGCAAAACCCGGAAGAAGGCCTCTCTCGAGGTGGGAAAGCGCTCGTCTATTCCCCGCCAGACCTTGAGGCCGCGTTGGTCCTGCACGCGATCCAGGACACGGGCCACGAGTGCCTGGAACCGCTCCTCGCGCGGATGAAGGGCCACGAAGGGGAGGAGGCGCTCCAGCGCCTCAGGCAGCTCGGGAAGCCGGCGCATCGAGTTTGCGATATCCCGGGCTCGATTCACCTCGGCGGTCGTCACGCGCTTCGAGCCGCCGCCTTCGTGCAGGCCCTTCTCGACAGCCTCCGACACAATGTCCAACGACGACTCGTTCCCCCCGTTCCGCTGCTGTGCAGGGGCATCCCTGCGTGGCGCCCGTGGTCGCCTGTCTAACAGTTTCTTCAACGCGATCATGGTTGCAGGTCACTTCGCGTCGTTCGAATCTTGTCCATGATTCTCTCGACCGAGGATGACTTGAGGAACTGCCGAGCCCTCGTCGCAGCGGCTTCGCTCAGGGTCGCACGCCGGACCGGGTCGCCGATCAATCGCGCCAGGGCTTCAGTCATCTCCTCGCTGCCGCCTTCGACGATTTCGGCGCACTGGTCCAGGATCTCGCGCGCCACCGGTTCGCCCGAGGCGACGACGGCTTTGCCGTGAGCCAAGGCTTCGATGAGTTCGAAGCGCGATCGGGCAGGCAGATTCCCATGGGGCCGCGTCGGCGTGACGATGATGTCGATCGCGTTGTACGCCGCGGCGAGCGATCCTGTCCGTGGCCTTCCGGGAAACAGGATGCGCGAGCCGTGGCCGAGCTGAACCAGCCGCTCGCGAAGTTTCTGGAAGCGCGACCCGACACCGAACACTGCCAGCGCGGGGTCGAGACCCTGGTTCACCAGCCGGTCGAAGATGTCGCCGATCGCTTCGAGATCGATGTCCTCGGAGGGATCTCCGACATAGCCGATCACGACGCGACCGAGGACCGCGGGGTCGGTTTGCCAGTCGGGTGATTTCGCGTCGACTGGGAAAGTGGGCGGTGTATCGCCGAGCACGGTGATCTTCGAGGAGGGGATGGCGCTTTCCTGGAGGATATCCGAGGCGCCGGGCCAGCGCGCCAGGACGAGGCCGGCTTCGTTCATGAGCGCGAACTCCAGCTTCTGGAGGAGATCCTTCCTTTCACCGCTGTCCGGTTGCGCCCATGCGTCGGGCAGTTTCTGGCAGTCCACGATCAATGCGGCGCCGCTGATCCTGGCGGCGATTGCGGCGGGATAGGCCGACACCAGATCCGACGCTGCGACGATGGCGGTCGCGTCCAGCGCCCTGGCCGTCCGCGCGAGCGCCAGGCCAACTTCGCCTGCATACTCGTCCACGATACCGGCGGATGCCTGGTTGGCACGCATGCGATGGTAGCGAATGCCTTCGACGATATCGGGGCCGTCCTTGCGCCGGGGATCGTCTGCACTCCTGGCGGGGTAGCCCGGTGGCGTGACGACGTCCACTGTACAGCCCGCTTCGCGGAGAGTCTGGGCAAGGGCATGCGCGCGCATGCTGACCGACGACCAGTGGAAGGGCAGGGACTGGGGCACATAAATCAGGATCCGGATCCCGTCCGCGTGCACTCTTTTCCTGAGGTTGGGTAGACGGATGCCCTGGACCTGCAGGCGCTGCCAGGCCAGCAATTCCCGGTATCGGCGCTCCTCCGTCTCGTTCAGGGAAGCGCCAGCGGAAATCGCCGCCTGCAATATTCTGCAGCTCTCCCGAATGGATCCGGTGTCCATCAGCATGAACGCAAGATGCTTGGCCCGGGCCTCGTTGGGATCCGCCTCCACCGCGGACCGGGCGAGTGCGGCGGCATCGCCGCTGCCTGTCCGGCGTGCCTCCTTGGCAAGATCGAGGAGTACCTTGGCAAGAATGGGAGCGCGCAGATGCTGATCTTGGACCCATCGCGCGGCTGCCTCGGGACCGTCCTTCTGGGCTCGGGCGGCCGCCGCCTGCGAGGCATGGAGATATTCGGGGGCGGCACCGGCGGGAACCAGTTCCGGCTGTCGGTCCCCGGCCCGACGATAGGCGCCATACCATTTCAGGAGCTGGTAGGGCAGACGCACCCTTCCGCTCCAGCTGGAAAGGCCGGCCATGATGAGGTTGCCGAGGCCATAGGCCGGGCTGGTGCGCGTTTTCTCGAGACGGGCCTCCGCTTCCTTCCAGACGCTACGGATGTCAAGCACGTTCAACTCGGCACTCCGCTTGGCAGTCTTGTAGACTTCCAGTTCTCGCTCGGCCTGCTGGAGGCGCGTGCTGAGAAGGACCGTATCGTCTGCCCGGGCCTGCTCGGCGAGGGCAGCTTCCAGATCCCGGATTCTCTTCGCCGAACGAGCTTCACGCTCAAGGGCAACCTCCAGTTCCGCCTGTGCCTGTGTTGCACGAGACTGGAAGAGCGCGATTTCCCGTTGCAGCATCGCCTGCGGCAGCTTCGGCGAATGACCGTTCCGCGACGCCCGCTCCAACGGGACCGACGCCATCTCGGGTTGACTGCGGGCGCGGACCTTCGTCGCCGGCATTGCGTGCTCAATCTGGGCGGCGCCGATACGCCGCCTCTGATCGCCTGACTCGTTGCTCACCGCGCCCTCTTTTGTTCGTCGACATCCGTGCCCGGCCCCTCTCCGGGCACGGCCTCTCCCGCATTAGCCGGGCAGCTTCGACTTCAGCAGCCGATCCAGATTTTCGCTGGCGCTGTTGTCGGGAGCGAGCGAACGGCTTTGCGCCACGGCATTGGAGGCCCCTCGCAGGTCACCGGCCCGATGACGGGCACGGGCCAGGTGAAGCCAGTTGACGGCGGAATCCGGCGTGGCATCCGTGAGCCGCTGGTAATAGTTGGCGGCCTCGGCAAAATCGCGCGATTGGTAGAGATAACGGGCAACGGCCGTGAGGGCGGGAATGTTGTGCGGATCCAACTGGAGCAATCGAGCTGCGACGGCGGCGGCGCTCCCTGGCTGCTCGGCCTTGCGAAAGGCGCTCAGCTCCTTGTTCAGGAGTGAAAGCACCTTGCGCCTCAGTACTTCCAATTCCTCGTCGCCCTGCTCAACCTGAAGCAGCAGAACCAGGTGATGTGCTGCCGTCAGGCCGTCGCCTCCCCGGACGGCAAGCTTGCATGCGCTCCGCACTTTGTGCGTGAGGCGTGCGATATGCTCGCTTCCAGGGGCCGCGAGCCCTGCGTCGTAAAGCGTCACAAGCCCTTCATGTTCCCGACCCGAGCGGCTCGCGGCGCGAGCCAGTCGCTGTGCTGCGACAGTGTTCGTGAGATCAACATCGAGAAGGCGAGCCCAGAATTCCATCGCCCGGCCGGCATCGTCACTCTTTTCGGCGGCGGTAGCGAGCCGTTTGATCGCGGTCACATGCTTCGGATCGACCTTCAGCACTCGTTCCCATGCAGCAACGAATTCCTGAGGATCCTTCTCGAAGTCGACGCGCTTGGCTTGTTCCACCGTTTCGGCGCGAAGCGTATCGGCCCTCTTGCGCAGGGCCGCGTTCTCCGGCGTGACCGCTACGCCCAGTCCCAGCAACTGCCGGTACCCTTCACCGTCACCGGCACTTCTGGCCTGGCCAGCCAGCTTGACCAGATTTGCGGCAGCCTTTGCGGTGATGTCGTCCCAACCGTCCAGGGCCGTACCCGATCCCGTCTGCCGAAGGGCGATCAGGACGTGGGCGGCCGCCTCCGGCTGCCGGCCGCTGATGAGCTTCTTCGCCGCGATGAAGGCGGGCAGCGGGTGTTCTTCCGCCGCGGCGATAGCCGCTTCCGCCGCAATATCCAGGCGTCCGGCATTGATCGCCGCCTTCAGCCGCATCTTCAGCGCGTCCGTATGGCCCGGCCACATCTTGAGCAAGGCATCCGCCTGAATGATCACTTCGTTCCAGTCGGCGCGGCGCCACGCATCCCGCATCGCTGCCAGGCAGGTGCGCGTTTCAGACGTGGATGTAGGCAATGGCCTGAGCCCCTCGCCCTGTGATGCCCATTGGAGAATGCCGCCTCGGTCGGACGGCGTGCCAAGGTTTAGATCGCGTGCCATTTCCATCTTCTGTCCCACTCACTGTGCAGCTGCTCGGCAGCTCGCGAATTCAAGATCTGGTTTGTTGGCTTGCGGGCGATACATCTCACGCGTCGCAGCGCCATGATGAATAGTTCTATCGACATATATGCCGTTCTAGACAGCTTCCAGAATACCGGAGTCTGGTATTTCTGCTTCTGTTCCCCCCGTCAAAACTCTTACTGTTTTTTCTACCATCGACTGGGTTGAAAATTTTTCAGAAGCTATTTGTCTTATACTGCTCTGGATATATCTGTTGCTTAGGCTCCAGACCACAATCTGCATGACTTTTCTGCAGAGTGACTCAATGTCGACATTCTCGACTGTGTCTGCGGCGAGGCCCGTCACGCCATGCACGAATGCCTCGCATGCGCCGCCGGCCGGTGTCGATACAACCGGGATGCCAGCCATCTGCGCTTCGATCAGGACGTTCGGCAGGCCTTCGAAGCGGGACAGCAGGACGAGCGCATCCATTTTTGTGAGCCAATAGCCGACCGTCGACGAACGCCCCACGAAAAGGATCCGGTCGGCAATGCCCAGGTCGCTGGCCTGCTGGCGGACCCGTGCAAACAGGGGCCCACTTCCCACGAGCACGAAGCGAGCCCTGGGATGCCGCCGATAGTACTGGCAGGCGAATTCGATCCAGAGCTCCGGCCTCTTGTCGATGTCGATCCGGAATACCCCTCCGATCGTCTCGGTGGCGTCCGCCGTGCGCTTTTCGAACGCGCTCCAACGCTCCTCGTCCGGATGGGCGGGATCGGGCGGCAGGCGCTCCACGCCGTTGTAGACGACGGCAAATCGAGTAGCGGGAAGGTCCAGCCAATCGCAATAGGCCCGCGCCACCGCGACGCTGTTGCTCATGAACTCAACGCCCGGGATTCCTGCCAGGGCCTTGTACATGGCGCCGTATTCGGCTCGATAGAGATGCGGCCGGAGGATCGGCGGCAGGCCGCGGACGTTGAGTACGATACGGGGCACTCCCGCGATCAGCGCCGCGAGGGCGGCGAACAGGACGGCCCCATCCTGCCAGATATAGGCAACCTCCGTTCGGTTGGCGCGGAAATGCTGAACCAGGCGCTGCACCCCGTAATTGGCATGTGCGGGAATGAAGGGCAGAAGGCATCGCAGATCCTCGTCTGCAATCGTCAGGTCGCCGTGGGGGACGGGCTTCATGTTGTCGATCTGGTAGGATTCGACCCGCTCGCTTGCGATCATGGGCAAGAAGAAATCGTGGTTGCCATCGTGTGCGAGCGACTTCACTACGACCTGGACCGGTCCTCTGATTTGCCGGCTGGCTATATCGCTGCCGATCCTGCGTGCTCGCTCGAGCCTGGCGGCCGTTCTGGCAAGCTGCCGCTCGGCACCCCCGGTTCCAAGACTTCCCGTGATGAGGGTAACCGAGCCCAGCCGGCTATGGTCGATGGCACTCACGAACCGATCGGCGAACCGCCCGATGGCGCATTGGAGCACCGTCACGTAGGAGGGGAGTTCCGCCGACCGCCAATCCGATGCAAGCCGGTCGAGCGTGGCCAGTCCGCGCTGCAATTCCTCCGACATGGCGATTGCGGCCTTGGGAGCATGCGGCTGGGATACGACCGGCGCAAGGACCTCCACGGCGCGATCGAGCTCGCCCCAATCCCGCAGGCGCTTGGCGTATTGGACCGGGCCGCGCACCGCGTCCGGAAAGTCGCTCAGGATTGAGTCGAACACTTGCCGGGCACCGGCAATTTCCCGAAGTTCCGTCAGCAGTTCTGCCTTGTTGAGCCTGGCGTCGACGTCAAGTGGCAATGATGGATAGTGCTTTTCGAGGATATCGAGGCCTTCACTGACCCGCCGTAGACGCGACAGCCAGCGCAAACGGTATTGGAAGGCCTTGAAATTGCCGGGAAACCGCTCGTGAACCTCGGTCCAGAGTTCGAGCATGCCCTCTCTCACGCGCGTCATTTCCGTGACGAGCGCGTGGGCGAGATTGGTATCCAGTTCATCGGGAAATCGGGAGAGCAGATGCTTGAGCCGCGGCAGCACCTGCTGGGCCGTCTCGGCGTTGTCTGCGCGCCGGATCAGTTCGGCGCATTCGTCGCGAATCGGCGGTGAGAAGGCTTCCCGACTTGCGGTCTCGTCATCCCGCTTGGCCCGCGCCAGGGGCAAGGGCACGATCTTGGGCTCTGCGGATTGCAGGGCCTCGGCTTTCGACATGCGTCCTTGCCACATTGGCTACCTCTTATGCGCATCCACGCGTGGAGTTCGGGCTGCCTGTTATTCGTCCGAGAGCCGATGGCCGCACGCCTGCACATCGTCCTTCCGGTATCGACGCCGAGCGCTCGGCACATCCTTGAGGCCAACCGGCGGTGTCCGGCCGACCTGGAGCGGGCACGTCTTCACCCGAGCGCCCATTCCGATTTGCCCGCAATCCGGTGGTCGGCGGTCCCGGCAGGGCTGCGAATCAATGCGTCACTCATCATTAAGCCGGCTAATTTACGAAATATCGTGCACGAGAAATGGCCTGGGGCATTGGGCTTCCAGAAGGGCGACATCGATGGAATAGGCCTGATTTCATGGTGACTTAGGCGGCGTACGATGCTGTTGCATATGTGAAGCATCCCAAAAAAATATTGACGAAGTGGGAAAAAGTCACACAAAATTTTCTAGTTTAGCCACTATGCGCTGTCAACCGACAACCTCGGCGTTGGTGCTGTCAGGTGCTGCTTCGGTTGGATAGGCAATGGAATTCGGCGTGGTGGCCAGGGACCTGCGACCCTCGCGATCATCGCTGTTCGAAGGGTAGAAGGTACGGGTATATGTGCGGCATTGTCGGTATTCTCGGGAAAGAGGCGATTGCACTCCCACTGGTGGATGCGTTGCGGCGGCTCGAATATCGCGGCTATGATTCCGCCGGCATCGCCACGCTCGAAGGCGGGGCCATCGCCCGCCGCCGCGCCGAGGGCAAGCTGCGCAACCTGGAGAACGTGCTCGATCGAAATCGGCTTGCGGGCTCGATCGGCATCGGGCACACGCGCTGGGCCACCCATGGCAGGCCGACGGAGGGCAACGCCCATCCGCACGCCACCGACAAGGTGGCGGTGGTGCACAACGGCATCATCGAGAACTTCCGCGAGCTGCGCGAGGAACTGATCGCCGAGGGCGCGCGCTTCCAGAGCGAGACGGATACCGAAGTGGTCGCCCATCTCGTCACCCGTGAGTTCAATCGCGACAAGAAGCCGATCGAGGCGGTGCACGCCTGCCTGCGGCGCCTGCGCGGTGCCTTTTCGCTCGGCTTCCTGTTCTCGGGCGAGGAGGACCTGCTCGTCGGCGCCCGGCTGGGCTCGCCCCTGGCCATCGGCTATGGCGAGGGAGAGATGTTCCTGGGCTCGGACGCCATCGCGCTCGCCCCCTTCACCAGCACGATCGCCTATCTCGAGGATGGCGACAGCGTCGCCCTGACCCGCGGTTCGGCCACCATCTACGACGCCGACTTCAGGCGCGTGCACCGCACGATCCAGAAGTCGCAGGCCTCCGCCACCCTGGTCGACAAAGGCAACCACCGCCACTTCATGGCCAAGGAGATCCATGAGCAGCCGGAGGTCGTCTCGCACACGCTGACCTCCTTCATCGACATGGTGGGGGAAACCGTCCGCCTGCCGGAGAACCTGCCCTTCGACTGGCAGGACCTCGACCGCCTCACCATTTCGGCCTGCGGCACGGCCTCCTTCGCCGGCATGATTGCCAAATACTGGTTCGAGCGCTATGCCCGCCTTCCGGTCGAGGTCGACATCGCCTCCGAGTTCCGCTACCGCGAGGCGCCGCTGGACAAGGGGGGACTGTCGATCTTCGTCTCGCAGTCGGGCGAGACCGCCGACACGCTGGCGGCGTTGCGCTACTGCAAGGAGCAGGGCCAGCACACGCTGGCGGTGGTCAACGTGCCGACCTCGACCATCGCCCGCGAGGCCGGCATGGTGGTGCGCACGCTGGCGGGCCCGGAGATCGGCGTGGCCTCGACCAAGGCCTTCACCTGCCAGCTCGCGGCGCTGGCGGGGCTTGCCGTCAGCGCGGGCAAGGCGCGCGGCACGCTGTCGGCGGCCCAGGAGAGCGAACTGGTGCACGCCCTCATCGAGGCGCCGCGCCTGATGGCCGAGGCGCTGCGGCTGGAGCACGAGATCGAGAGCTTCTCGCGCGATCTCGCCAAGGTCCGGGACGTGCTCTATCTCGGCCGCGGCACCAGCTATCCGCTGGCCCTCGAAGGGGCACTCAAGCTCAAGGAGATCAGCTACATCCATGCGGAGGGCTACGCGGCGGGCGAGCTCAAGCACGGACCCATCGCGCTGATCGACGAGACCATGCCGGTGGTGGTGATCGCCCCCTTCGACGCCCTCTTCGAGAAGACGGTGTCGAACATGCAGGAAGTAGCCGCGCGGGGCGGGCGCATCATCCTGATCACCGACCAGAAGGGCGCCGAGGCGGCCGCCATGGCCACGCTCAAGACCATCGTCATGCCCGAAATGCCGGCCGTGCTGACCCCGATCGTCTACTCGATCCCCATCCAGCTCCTGGCCTACCACACCGCCGTCATCATCGGCACCGACGTCGACCAGCCCCGCAACCTCGCAAAGAGCGTCACCGTGGAATAGGGCAGTACCTCCCGCGCAACATTCATGTCACCGCTGGTTCATCGAAGAGGCTCGCTTCGAAAAATGAATCCGATCACAAGATCAAGAATGGACGTCTCCGGGCCGCCTCCAGGCGGACACTGCCGGCAGGCGCAGTGCGACCTGGAAGAGCCTCCTCCGGCGCCGCCTTGCTGCGCGCGCCGGCCGATATCGGCCGCCATCGCCGTGAAAGGCTTCGATCGATGACATCGTCGTCTGCTCATTGGGAACAGGCCTGGGACAGTTATTTCATCATCCTGCGCCGCGCATTGCAGGAACTGGCGGTCAGCAACGTCAAGACGCGCCGGCAACTCTACGAGCGCGCCGAGAAAGCCCAAAGGGAGCTGTTCGACGAAGGCGATCAGGCACCCGATCCCGACGAAATCGACTATCACCATCGTCTGTTCCGAACCACCGTCAGGCTTCTGGAAAACGATATCAGGGCCGACGTCGATATCTTCGACGAGTCATATGTCCCCGAGGGGCTCAGGGAAACCGCCCGCAAGCTGGCGCAGGCTCGCGCCATCCGCCTTTCCAGGAAGGAAGCGGCCCTTGCCCGGGAGGCTCAAGGGCTTGCCGGGCAAGGGCGTGATCTCCTGGCCCGCGCCTCGCCTGCGGAACTGGAGCTGATCGCGCATCTGCACAACGGCCTGCGGCTTGCCGACCCGACGCGGGAAACCGGTCGGAAGGGAGCGAGCGCTCCTTCCGCCATCGGCGTCGTGCGAGCGCTTCTCATCGTGCAATTCCAGCTGATCGCCTCCGAGAGCCGGTTTGCAGTCATATGGCTGCTGATCCAGCCGGCCGTCCTGCTGACGCTGATCTCTCTCATCTATTTCATTCTTCAGACACAGTTCATCATGAACATGGATGTGCCCACGTTTGCGCTCCTGGGAAGCACGACGTGGATCATGTGTCGGCAGGTTATCTTTCGTATAAGTACGGCGCTCGTCTACAACAGGATATTCATCAATATCCCCTCGGTGCGACCGATACATGTCGTCCTTACGCAGGCAATTCTTTACCTGCTGATATTTTCGGTCGTATTCGTCGTGCTTCTCACGTGCGGCAGGGCCGTGAATATGACGAGCCTGCCGAGCAACCTATTCGGCGTAGCCGTTTATATTCTCGCCATGTGGCTCTATGCGCTGGGATTGGGATTGGTTTTCGGCGGAATCGCCGTCTACTGGCCGTTTTTCCTGCGGCTGGCTTCCGTTATCGAGCGGGCGCTTCAGCTATTTTCGTCTGTTTTTTTCGTTACGGAGCAGCTTCCGGAAGAATACAAGCCGTGGATTCTCTGGTGTCCGACTGCCCATGGAATGCAGTTGCTTCGGTCCGCTTACTTTCCTGGCTACACTTCTTCGGACGCCAGCGTTCCATACTTCTGGCTCTGCCTCATCGTGGTTCTAGGAGCAGGATTCCTGGCAGAGCGAAACGCCCGACCTCAAATTCAACCCTTGTAAGCCGCATGATCGCTCTCGAGAATGTGTTCGATACACCCCTGATAGGGGGCATGCAGTATCCACTCGCACTGGATGTGAACCTGGCCATTCCGCCTGGGCGCTATGCCCTTGTTTCTCGCGACCCGCTGGCGCGCAAGCCGGCGATCGACCTGCTGGCCGGCCTGCGTCCTCCTGCTGCCGGCCGCGTCTGGAGACTCGGTGCCTGTTCGTGGCCGGTAGGGCGCGCAGGCTTCATAAGGGGAAAACTGACTGGGCGACAGATTGTGGCGCTGATCGCCAGAATATATTCTCTAGACTACAAATTCTGTCTGTACATCGTTGAAGAAATGATGACTCTTCCCGAATTTATGGATGAGTTCATAGAACATTGGATTGTAACTGCGAGACAGGAATTTGGATACATTATTACCCTTCTCCCGCAGTTCGATATATACGTGATAGATGGAACGCTACCGTATCGGAAGGACCGTTTTAACCTGTTATGGCGTGCCCTGTTTGAAGAGCGCATATCGGGCCGAACCCTTATTCTTTCGACCGTGAGAGTCTCCGAGGCGAACGAGTTCTGCGATGCCGCGCTCGTTCTCAATCGGGGCAAGATCGAAATAGAGAGCCAACTTGACGAAATCCTCAGAGAATTCCCTCTCCGTCCCGCCTTCGACGACTCCGGACGAGGTTCAGTCGACAGCCCTGTCGACGACCAGCTCTCCGAGCCGTGAGATTGCCCCGGACGACAGTGCCGCCTTCCTGCGCTACCAGTATCAGGCCAGGCGCAGGCGCAAGCGCCTTTCCGCGCTTGTGCTCACGCTGGCCTTTCTGCCCTTCGTCGTGACGGCCATCTTCGTCTTCTTCCTTGCCACGCCTCTCTATGTGTCGGAGTCGCGCTTCGCCATCCGTGGTGGCGACACCCAGCCTACGACGGCGATCGGCAGCCTGATCTCGCCTGGCTCATCCGGCCTGGCCGCCACGGGTTTTGTCGACGGCTATGCGGTCCGGGACTTCCTGCAGTCTCGCGAAGCGATGGAGAAGCTTGAGCAGAAGATCGACCTTTCCGGCATGCTTTCCCGGCATGGGGGGGATTTCCTGGTTCGCGTTCCGCCCAATCCCAGCAGGGATCGCCTGTACCAGGCCTATCAGTCGCTCATCACGGTTCGCTACAACATGATCGAGCAGATCGTGGTGGTGGACGTGCAGGCCTTTACGCCGGACGATGCCGTTCAGATCTCCAAGGCGCTGATCGAGCTGTCGGATGAATTCGCCAACGGCATGAATCGCCGGGCGCTTGCCGACGCGCTGAAGGTCGCCCAGGAAGAGGTGACGCGTGGTGAACAGCGTGCAAGCGAGGCGCGGTTGGCGATAGCAAACTGGCGCAACCAGAATGCCAACGTGGATCCGACCGGCGATGTAACGATGCTGACGGGGCTGGTCGGGCAACTGGAGGCCCAATTGGCCTCGGCACAGACCGATCTGGCCCAGATCAATGCGATGCGCGACCCCAACAATCCGCGGCGCAAGGGAGCAGAGCAACTGGTGACGAGCCTGCGCAAGGAGATCGAGGATACGCGCAAGCGCTTGGGCGGAGGCGCGGACGCCGTGGCCAGACAACTTACCAGCTATGAGAGCCTGAAGATTGAGCAGGACTTTGCCGATTCGAACCTTGCATCCGCCCGCCAGTCCCTCAACCAGGCGCGAGTCGCGATCATGAGCCAGCAGCGATATGTCTCGCTGATCGCGCAGCCGCTGGTGGACAGTGTGCCGGCCTATCCCAGCAAGCTGGCTTCGCTCGGCGGCGCGCTGCTGATTGGCCTTGCGCTGGCGTTTCTCGGCTCGGTGATAGGAGGCCTGGCGAGAAATGCCTTCTTCCGATAGCGCCTGCGAACGCCGATCCGCCCGTATTCCGAACGTCTTCGTGTCCAGATCCGAAAGGGGTTGAGAGTGATGAACATACTCGTCTTGGGCTCCTGCCGTGTCCACCGGCCAATGGAAGAGATCGCTGCGACGGGGCGATGCGGTTACCAGGATGGCGGTTCGCGGGCCTATCTGCATTCCGTCAGCGAGGCCGTGCAACGCCTGCTCTGGATCCGCGGTGAATGCCACGTACCCGATGAGATGGCCCAGTATGTCTTTTCGACGGTGACCACGCCGCGGCTCGCTGCAAATGCCGCGAAGGAGCTGTGCAAGTGTGACTTTCTCCTGGTCGAGGTTGCCTCGGAGAAGGAACTCGTATGCCAGGGCCTATATCTCCAGTTGAACTACCTGCACCGCCATCTTCTCAGCCCTCTCGGCGATGGCGGCAGGACCTGGTGGAGAGAACTCGTCACCAAGGGGAGCGCATCACCGGCAACCGTCGACGGCCTTGTGACGTCCGAGCAATTCGCGGAGGCCGGCTTCGGCAAGGCGGATGCTGCGATTTTGCGCGACACGCGGTGCCAGACGGCCGATAAGGCGGCGCTGCACGAGGATCTTGCCCAGCTGAAGCGGCTTTGGGGCAAGCCCATGGCGATCGTGACGCATGTCGGCCTGCCGCTTCAGGACGGCAGGATCCTGAAAAGCCGCGAAGCCTTCATCCTCCGCGTCAAGGAGACGGCGCAGGAACTCGACATTCCCGCCTTCGAACCGAGCGGGCTGATCCAACAGGTCGGGCGCACGCGGGCGCTCGAACGACGGGGCGCGGACCTGGACCACTACGATCCCGGCTTTGAGCAGATCTACGGCTGGTACCTGCTCAATCGCATCATCAAACCCAATGCAGCCTCGCCCGCGGGCATGGCGGCCTGACAGACCGCCCATGACGCTGCATTGAACAAGGAAGGACAAGAGTCATATGCGTTTCATTATTACCGGCACGGCTGGCTTCATCGGCTTTCATCTGGCTCGACGCCTCATAGCCGACGGGCATTTCGTTGCCGGCGTGGACGGCATGACGTCCTACTATGACGTCACGCTGAAGCGTGCCAGGCACGCTCTGCTCGGCAGGACGAACGCCTTCCGCGAACACATTTTCATGTTGGAGGACTTCGAGTCCCTTCAGCGGGTCGCCGCGGAGGAAGAGCCGGATGTAATCATCCATCTGGCCGCCCAGGCCGGCGTCCGCTACAGCCTGGAGAACCCCCGGGCCTATGTCGACGCCAACCTGGTGGGGACTTTCAATGTCATGGAAGTCGCCAGGACCCTGGAAGTTGGTCATTTCCTCCTTGCCTCGACCAGTTCCGTCTATGGCGCCAACGTGCATATGCCGTTTCGGGAAGTCGAACGCACCGACCACCCTCTCACGCTCTATGCCGCAACCAAGAAGGCCACGGAGGATATGGCGCATTCCTATGCGCATCTCTGGAAGATCCCCACGACGGCGTTTCGTTTCTTCACGGTCTATGGCCCGTGGGGCCGGCCGGACATGGCGCTCTTCAAATTCGTGAAGGCCACGCTCGCGGGCGAGCCGATCGATGTCTATGGGCAGGGCAAGATGCAGCGGGATTTCACCTATGTCGACGACCTGGTGGAGTCCATCGTCCGGCTGGTGAAATGCGCGCCGGTGGAGGGGCAGCCGGTGAGCGAGATAGACTCGCTCTCTCCCGCTGCTCCCTATCGTGTCGTCAATATCGGCGGCGGCCAGCCGGTCGGTCTGCTCGACTATGTCGACGCGGTCGAGAAGTGCCTCGGCATGCCGGTCAAGAAACGCTTCCTCGACATGCAGAAGGGTGATGTCCCGGCCACTTTCGCTTGCGCGGACCTTCTCGAGCAACTGGTCGCCTACAAGCCCACGACGCCGATCGATGTCGGAGTGAGGAACTTCGTCGACTGGTACCGTTCCTACTATCAGGTCTAGCGATCCGAAGGTTTCTCCAAGGCCGCCGTCCCACGACGGGAGTGCAGATCTCCTTTGGGATCCGGGCCTGACACATCGAGATCCGATGCCTGCTTTCCCGTCATGTCGGGGAGGCAGGGGGTGGGTCGGAATTCAATATGAAGAGGCGGGCTGTCATGACTGTAACAACTCCGGCCGAGGCGCACACACGAGCCAGCGTGGCGCTCTACAAGCTCGAGCGCTTTGCCGAGGCGGCCGAGGAGGCGCGCGCGGCCTTGAAGCTTGAGCCAATGGACAGCGTGGCTTTGCGCTACCTCGCACGAAGCACTCTCGGTACCGGTGATATCGAGGCAACAGTCTCGGCACTGACGGAGTTGCTTTCTTCATCGGCGCCGGATGCCGCGACGGGAATACGGGCGCTCCTGCGCAGCGGCGAAGTCCTCGCCGCCGCCCGCGTGCTGCTCGTCGATCCAGCGCGGATTGCCGATTGCGACCCTGAACTTCTCCAACGGATCGGGGTGCTGCTTCGCCATATGGCGTCCCGCAAGCAGCTGGACGGCGAGCAGAGGATTGCGGCCTTCGACGCGGCTCTTGCGCTCGATCCAGACAACACGGTTCTGAGGATTGATCTCTGCCGCCTGTTGCTCGCCAGCGACGACGTGCCCTCGCTCGCAGCGCATCTGTCGCATCTCGCCGAGCCGCCGAGCCGCCAGGCGGCCGCCGGCGCGCTGCTGCGAGACATCGTCATTCGAGGCAAGAAGTGTTTTCGCGAGGAGCAACTGGAGCAAGCCCACGACTGGGTTCGCCTTGCACTTCTCCTCGATGCATCGGAGTCCATGCAGGACCTGTCTGACCGGATCCGGACACGCCGGCTTTCCCATGTGCGCAGGTCGCTGGTCAACAGAAGCGCCGACGGGCTCGAACAGACGACGGGTCTCTTCGCTGACTACCCGGACGACGCGGGGGCCCGAAGCCTTCATGCGCGCGCCTTGATCGCGGGCAGATTCTATGCCGCCGCCGTAGCCCTGCTCAGGTCCGCGGCCCAGAAGGGCAATGCGACGGCCGACGATTATGTTCAGCTCGCCCGCGCATGTCGGGCGAGCCACGATCTGGAAGGAGCAATCGGCGCATGCTTCGACGCGCTGGCACTGCACCATGAGGAAACGACGGCACTGGCTCTGCTGAGCCAGCTCTTGCCGAACCGTCAATAGCTTCGCGGGGGAGGGGACCGCCCGCGCTCCTGCAGTCGAGCGCAGATCCACGAAAGGACGACTCATGACACGGAACCGAATTGGCTTAAGGGTCGCATGCGCGGCCCTGCTGTTCCATGCATCCGGCGCCTTCGGTCGGGATGCGCCACGGACGTCGGAAGTTGCCGACGGGATCGTGCGTGCCCAGATATTCAACGGGCGAATGGCGAACCCGGCGGCCTTACCCAATGTCGGCTTCGTATGGGGGGCGGTCGCCCCGCTGAAGTCGCGCACGATCATCGACAGTTTCTACTATCCCAATCAACGGGACCTCGATCGGACCCACACGGCTGAATGGTTCCAGAAGAACCATCCTAGCTGGATGACCTATGAGTGTGATCGGAAGACACCCTCCTACGGCTATATCTATTCCTGGGGCGCCTACGCGCCGCTGGATACGAGCAACTCCGAGGTCCGTCAGTATCTGCTGAAGACCTATATCGAGCCCGCGCTGGCTCGTGGCTATCGAGCCATCGCCTTCGACAATGTGGCCGTGGTGAACACCGACAAGCGCTGCGGGGTGTGGCGCGACGGTCAATGGGTCCAGCAGTTCTCCGGCAAAGCCCGGGATGCGGCCTATGCTCAACAGAAGCTCGACTATATTCGATGGCTGGCAAATGAAATTCATAGCCGCGGCGGCCTTATCGCTCTGAACGCGAAGATAGATCCTCTCCAGCGCGACGAGACGCGGGCACTCATCGAAATCGCGGATATCTGGGTCGACGAAGGCGGTTTCAGCGATAGTTGTCGGCGCAAGGTTGTGGACGATGCTTGGAAATTCAAACGGAACCTGATCGAAGAAAGGGGCGACAAGGCCTATGTCTCGATCAACTACACTTGTGCATCCTTCTCCTCCTTTCCCGACAACGACGAATTGTCGTGGATCATAGCCAGCTTTCTGGTGAACCGGACCGATCAGAGCTACCTGGCCGTCTTACCCCAGAAGGAAACCGGAAAGTGGGTCGAAAATCCGCGCCTCGATCCCCCGGTCGGGAAACCGGTAGAGGCTGCACAGGCGGCCGGCACACTCCTGTCGCGTTCGTTCGAGCGTGGGTACGCGGCCGTCAATATCTCGTCGCGGGAGCCCGTAACGGTTGATGCGCCCCCGGGAACCTGGCGCGATCTCTCCGGGCAGCCTGTAAGCGGCCAGCTTACGCTCAAGCCCCGCTCCGGGCTGGTACTGCTGAAGAGCGGCAGTCGATAGCCCTGCCGCCGACGGCGTCGGGCACAGGAAAATCACAGGTAGGGACAATGAATAACCTTGACCGAAATGCCTTCGGCATCGCTAAGGACGGTAACCACACCGGTTCCACCGATTCCGCGGTCGGGCTTTCTCTTGTCCGTGAGAGACTTGGGCGGTGTCTCGGTCTGCGGCGGTCTGTCCGTTTCCTCGCCGGATGCCTTCGCTGCGCTGAAGGCGAGGAGGCATGTCAGCAGAGAAGCCAGGCGACGACACGCAATGGAGCGGCTCCTGGTCATCAAGCCCACGACCGTCGAACGATATGGATCTCAATAGTCGCCGCCGGCTTTCCCGCTCGGGCAACAACAAGGCCGTCCTGGCTGGGAGCAGTTTCAACGGCAATGTCGCGTACCATCCGATCTTCCATTTTGTTGATTTGAGCGGCCGCACCGCGGAGGCACGGCCTCCAGTAGTTGCAATGATGGCAATGTGTTTGAAATCGGAATTTTACAGAAACATTTCCCGGGTGGAGAAGCATTTGTGCAATCATAGTGTTCAATATATTCAAGCTCAAGGGAAACAAGACGATTCTCTGGATTTTTTCAACACAATATATCCAATTCGATCTTGGACCGATTCCAATATATGAAGAATTTTCTTACGTTTCGACTTACGAATGGGAATGACTCGTGCCGTATTTCGATTTTAAGAAATCCCCGTCGCATGTATAAATTATGTGTCACAATATTGTGACTGTTTATTGTTCATCTTTATGTCATTTAAGACATAGATAAACAATATTTTTAATAAGTTAATAAATATGAATTTACGGATTAGGATATTTTACTTTATCAGTAATATTAAGATGTTTATTATGGCGATATATTTGTTTTTAATTGTTGCGTTAAATGAAAATATTACTTCATTTTTTAAAATGTTAAATCGCAGGTTTCGATGAGTTATATCCAGTATTCCAGAAATTAAAGCGAGAGAGCATTCTCGCCTCGTTCAGCTTGACGTTCAAATCGACCCGCATCCTTTCGTTCGTGGCAGCCGCGGCCAGTACCTCGATCGTCATGGCGTTCGAGCCGGGACTACTGATGTCGCAGGGTGCCGCCCGCTCGCGCGCTCTCTTGCATGCTGGCCTTGGCTGCCGCTTTGCGCCCCACTGTTTGCATTCACCGGATCCACCATGGCTCGAATGCGTGACGATCGATTGCCCCATGCCTTGACGACGTCCCGCAAGGCATCGCTGCGGCCCAGGGAGCGGCTCGCCACCGCGAAGCCATAGGCGGAGGCCTCCTCTTCCGGGGCCCAGTCGAGTGCCGTGGCGAACCAGCGCAATGCCGTAACGTCCTGCTTGAGCGCATGCGCGTACCAGCCGAATTGCTGCGCGGACGAGACATCGCGCCCCGTGGCCACGGCGGTTGCCATACGGGTCAGCACGTCGGGTGCCAAGACGGGAGGCGGCCTGACGCCGAGGAGCTCCGACACTGCCGCCAGATAGGCCTTGCGCGTCTGCTCGTCGGTGTTCTGCCAGGGAGCCAGCACGGCCTCTGCGTCCGCCGGGCGCTCAAGTGCAAGGAGTGCCGATGCTAGACCTCCTGCAGACAGGACTGAGGCCTGCCGGTCATAGGAGAGGCGATACCAGTGTTCCGCCTGCCGGGCATCATCGCGGTCGAGGAAATATTGCCCCAGCAGCAAGGGATCGGAAACCGAGGTGGCGGCGTCCGCCATCTGCTGCAGCAGTCGGATGTCATTGGGGGCAACAGCAATTTCCCGATTGGCGGATGCGGCAGCCACGCTGTTGCGGGCAAGTCCCTCTCGGATGGCTCGAAACTCGTCGCCATCGGTTCCCCCGTTTCCGAGCACCAGAAGAGAATCCAATTCGGAGCGCGTGAGTGATTCCACGGCTTTCTGCATGGTGGCAAGTCGAATGCCGGGATCGGTGCATTTCGTGAGGATGTAGCGATAGACGTCCTGGGTTCTGTCGCGGCGTTGCGTCTGTCGGAAAGCCTCCGCCAGCCGCCAGAGGATCTCCGCGTCGCCGCAGGTCAGCAGGCCCGGTGCCGCCGCCGCGAGGGTTACCACCGTTTCGTATTGTCCGCCGTTCGAGGCTTCGATGATCCGTTTGCGTACATAGGCACTTGTCGTCCCCGCGTCTGCGACGGGCGGCGGGACGGGAGTTGGTGCAGCGCTCGATGGTACGGCGGGTAGCGGAAGTACTGCTGAATCGGAGGGGGGCGCCGGCTGGCCGCCTGGCATGATGGGATCGGCCAGTTGCGGGCGACTGGAGCCGGGCGTGGCTGGCTGCATGGACGTCGGGGCCAGCGGAAGGATCGCCGAATCCGGAGGGAAGGCTGATCCGCCGGTGGCCGCCGCCGGCTGGATCGATGATGGCCCGGGCGTATCCGAGATCGGCCCCGATGCCGGCGCCAGTGGAAGCACCGTCGAATCCGCCCGGGGAGCCGGTATGGCGAGTCCGTTCGAGGGCTTATCCGCCAAGTTGGGGATGGCCGCCGGCGCCGGACTGGGAGCCAGCGGAAGGACCGCCGAGTCCGAGGGCAGCGGCGTCGCCGCCGCTCCAATCCGTAACGCGTCGGGGGAGGCTGGGAGGGGCGTGACAGGGACGATTGAAGAATCCTGCGAAGGCGGGGAGGGCTTGTCGGCTGCGTGGCTGGGCGACATCGAGAGGAGCAGAACCGCGGCGATGCTGAAGGGGATGCGCGGTGTCTTCATGATCATCTCCCCGCTGGCCATCCGCCAGTTCAATGGTTTCGATTTCAATTGATGTCACCAAGTGTGGCGAAGGCCGGCCAACCCGCGAACGGCATAGTTGTTGCCCGTCGCATGCCGCTGTAGCGCGAAGGCAAGGTCGGCCTCGCCATAAACGCTCCATGAGGCATTCCAGCCATAGTAGCCGCCGATGCCGATCTCGCCCCACAGCTTCTGGTTCTGCTGTGCAAGGGGCGTCGTACCCACATCAACTCTTGTGCCGCTCAAGAAGGCATAGTCGAGGCTGGCGGTGCCGTAGACGAGCAGGCTTCGCGTTCGGCCGCCGCTGTCCTGCCAACCGCCGAGCCTTTCCAGTCGCAGTCCCGCTTCACCGTAGAGGTTATCCCCGCGATCCAGCCGGATTGACGAGCCATAGATGTCCATGAAGCGGTCGAAATGCACATCGGTGTAGACAAGTCGGGCCCGCGGCACGAGGACCCAGCCACCTGCCAGGGTGAAGCGCTTGCCTATCTCGAGGCTTGCTGCCGCGGACCACCCTTCATTGTTGCCGTGGCGCTTGTTGCTGAGATCGCTGTCGAACCAAGTGAACTGACCGACTAGATCGGCATAGACGCCATTATTGCCGAGCCAGGTCGCATCCGCGCCAATGCCGTAACCGGTTGTAACGAGCCTGCCGCTGCGGGCACTTCCCGTTACCGGATCGCGCGTCAGATCGACAATGGCCTTCGAGGTGCCGATGGTCGCGTAGACGCCAAGCCTGGCAAGCCCGTCGCCGTTCTCAAAGGCGGTTCCTTCATAGCCAGCCTGCATGAAGCCCAGCCATTGCCGATACGGACTGCCCTGTTTGGGATCGTAGGCGGCATATTGACCGCCCATGCGGCCCCAGGCGCCGGCACCCTGCAGGATCGGTTCACCCGATGGCGACAGGCCTTGCTCGCGTCCTGTTCCGCACTCGATCGGCCAGCTTTCTTCTCCTTGTCGGCGGATCGCCGCAGAGAGGCATTCCGGTGAGACACGGTTGCTGTTGCGTTGCTGAAACGCAGGCATGATGGCGCGGGCGAAGTTGCCGAGCGTATCCGGATAGGCCACTGCCGTCTGGGCCGAGGCGTTCAGGCCAACCGAGCGTAGATACCAATCCTGGCTGCCGGCATCTTCGCCGACGCCACCATGAAAAAGGTTGTACTCATAGGCACCTGCGGCAACGACAGACGCCAGCGAAAAGGCGTCCGAAGCAGTCGTAGCGCCATTGATGGTGTCGATGACAAGAATGCCGTTGCCAGTGGTGATCGCACCCGGACCGCCGACATTCCTGATTGCCAAGCCGGAATGGCCGGTAGCCGTTCCTCCATCGATAACCAGCAGGTCCGAGGCGGAGCCATCCGCGCCCAGATAGGTATTGAGCACCACGATGCTGGAACTGCCACCGACATAGGAGCCGACACTGAGCGTATTGCCGACGCCGGTACCAGCCACCAGCGCGATATTGTTGTTCACGAGCGTGCCGTTGACGATGAACGACCCCTTGGCATCGCCACCGAACGCGCTGATGGCGTCTGCGACGGCGATGGTCCCGTCGTTGTTCACCGTCCCGGTGACGCTGCCGTAGCCGCCGAGAGTCGCCCCCCGCGCAACGTCTATGTCACCGCCGCCGCTCAAGGCTGCGTCCGCATGAGCGGCATCACCGACAGCCAGCGTACCCGATGCCACAATGGTGCCGCCGCTATAGGTATTATCGGCGGTCGTGATCAGAACGCCCCTGCCTTCGCTGACCAGACCGCCGCTGCCGCTGAGGGGACTCGAGGCCGTAATCCGGAAGCCCGCATTGTCGATGGTCAGGGTCCCTGCCTGGATATCGAGCTGCGTCCCGGTGAAACCAGATATGAATGCGGCATTGTCTGCAAGGGCCGTCAGCGTGCCCATGTCGAAATTGGCCTGGGCGTTTCCGCTTCCCCCCGTCAGGGCCAGGGTCTGCAACTCTCCCAGGCTCGTCAAGTTGAGCGTGCCGGAACTGCCCGATTGTGCCGCGAGGATCGTGCCGCCGCTCGCGATCACCACGCCCGCGTTGGTGATGTTGAGCGAGCCGGTGCCTTGATTGCCGACGATGATGGCGCCGCCGGCCGTCCACGTCGAGCCCGCGCCCGAGACCTGCACTGAACCGACGCCGCTCGCCCCATCTCCGAGTGTGCTGCCTGCACTCCTGAGGGTGGCGCCCTGGACTATGTCCACCGTACCGCTTCCGGCACCACCGATCACCATTGTCCCCGTGTCAGTCCAGATCGAACCGGTTCCGCTGATCGTGACCGAACCGCTCCCGCCGGCAACGCTTCCGATCACGCCGCCCGCGCTGTCCACCGTTCCCGCACCGGCGATGGCAAGGTTGCCTGAGCCGGCCTGTCCCACCACGATCGAGCCATCGGAGGTGAGGGACGAGCCTTCGCCGGTCACCGTCACCGAGCCATCGCCACCAGCGCCGACACCCAGGGTGACACCTTCGGTCGCGACTGCCTTGCCGCCGCTTTCGATCGTCAGGGTCCCGGTGGCATCGCCGCCGATATTCAGGTTTGCCGTGGTGAGCGTCGAGCCCGCCTCGCTCACGACGGCGGAGCCGCCGCCATGATCGGCGATGGTGATTTCGCTGTCTGCGCCGACGGTGCCGCCATTGGTGACGAGGAGGCTGCCGGTCCCCTCACTCCCGATCACCAGGGCTCCGCCGCTATGAAATTGCGAGCCGTTGCCGTCCACTGTCAGGACGCCATTTCCAAGGGCGCCGCCCACGGTGACGCCCTCCGCCACGTCCACCTGCCCCCCCGTTTCCACGGTAAGAGAACCGGTTCCCGCTACGCCGACTGCCATCTGGCCCTGCACGGAAAGCGTCGAGCCGCTGCCCCTGACCGTTACGCTTCCGGAGGAATCGGCGGCCGTGGCGATATTCAGCGCGCCGTCGATCGTCGCCGTTCCCCCGGCGCTGACACCAACCTGTCCCGAGGCACCGCTATCGTTGCCGACCGTGAGGTCGCCGCCTATTGTCCATGTGGACCCTTCGCCGGCGACGCTGACCACACCGATGGCGCCGGCGCCATTGGCGACGACGCCATCGGCGCCGATGATGACCGTGCCGCCGTTATCGATGGTCAGAGAGCCGGCGCCAAGGTCTCCGACTAGAATGGACGTCGTGATCGAGAGGGAGGAGCCGGCGCCGTCGACGGTGACATTGCCGGTGGAAGTCGCCTGTGCCCCGGCGGTCAGAACACCACCGACCTCGACCGTAGCCCCGCTCTTTACGACCAATGCGCCCGTGCCGCCGCTGCCGACGGAGAGACCGGCCTGAGCATCAAGGTCTGAATCGGCACCGGCAACGGTCACCGTTCCGTTCGAACCCGCTCCATTTCCGATCGTGCCGATCTGCGACAGAGAGAGCGTGCTTCCATTCTGGATCGTGAGCGTACCAGTCCCGTTGTCGCCGACCAGGAGGGATGACAAGTCAATGGGAAGAGCCGCCCCCGTTACGCCAAGGACGGTGCCATTTGGCTGGATGGTGTCGATGGAGACGGTTGCACCGGCCGTCGGCACGGTCCCGGTTGTCCAATTGGACGAAGTGGCCCAATCGGTGTCGGTGGCGCCTGTCCACGACTGAGCCTGCGCAGGTACAGAGACGAGAGTGCCGAGTAAAGCAATCGCAACCAAGGCTGCTAGCGGAGAATGATCCAAACGTCGCACACGTCCCCCGTAGCACCTCGTAGCTCGATTCCGCGCCAATCGGCTGCCAGCCTGATCTTAATACGAAAGTGGTACCAGAATTTCCAGCGGGATTGCACCGTTGCCGACACCTGATTCTCCCTTTCTACACTTCGCTTACGGGCCGTGCCCCTGGGAAGAGGGCGGTATCTGTGCCGCCAGGCTGGGAGTTGCCGCGCATTTCGAGGGAAGCTCTCGTCTCGATGAATCAGCGCGACGATCCGGAACGTCCAAGGCGCTCGGTGGTTAGAAATATCTACTACCTTGAGGAGGTCACAATGGACCATGACAACCACATCAGGCTTATGAGCGACGAACTTGCGCCCGGCATCCTTGACGGGGCGACCGTCTATGGGCCCGGCGACGAGAACATCGGCACGGTATCCCATGTCCACGGGGAGGGAGCTGATTCGATGGTCATCATTGATGTCGGGGGCTTTCTCGGCCTTGGAGCAAAGCCTGTGGCGTTGAGGGCTGCCGATCTCGACTTCATGCGCGATGAAGACGGTGAGGTTCATGCCGTCACCAATTGGCGGAAGGATCAGCTGAAGGCGATGCCCGAGCACCGCGACTAGAGCAAAGCGCGTTTAGGTAGAACGTCGATTTTCTCTAACTCTTTGTTTTTAGACGCGTCTTTGCGTTCTGCCGATTCCGTCAAAACACAAGACACTCCCGGTCGCGGAAGGACTATGTGTACCAGCAGACGAGTTCCGGGCCGCCTTTCCTTGCCAGCCTGGCAGGGGTAAGCGGTCCGGTCCGATGCAGGGCGCGTCCGCGATTTTCGTCTTGTTCATCCGCGGAGCTTCAGCGCCATTCCGATCCAGCCCAATCCGGCCAGGAGGAGGTCGATCCCGAGAAACAGCCCAAGCACATACAGGCTGGAGACCGGCCACTGGCTCAGGATGATCGCACCAAGGAGTACCGTGATCGCCCCCGACAGGCATACCCAGAAGCGCGGAGCCGTGTCCGGCAGCCGAAAGGCCAGGAAAATGCGCAGGGCACCCGAAGCAATCAGGGCAATGCCGATGAGAAGGGTGAAAATGCCCGCCGCGAGGAGTGGATCGACCCACACGAACACGCCGGCTAGCGCATAGAGCGCACCCAGGACGATCCATAGGAAGAAACTGCTCCATGTCTTCATCTGGAAGGCACTGAAAATCTCGAAGATCCCCGACACGAACATCACGGCTCCGATCAGGGCCACGGAGACCACGGTGCTCAGGAGTTCATTGCCGAGAGCGATGAGGCCGGCGGCGACGTATACGATGCCGAGCGCGAGAACCCATCCCCACTTCGCCCGAAGGGAATGTAGTGCGCTGCCAAGACTATGTTTTGATCCGTCGGTGGTGCTCATTGATCTATCTCCCGGTCCGGGCTCCCATAGTATCGTCTATTGGAACCGAAACAACATGAAAGACTGATGTTGCCGGATCGGTGGTGGATACTTTGTCGTCCATCCCTGTCGGCTCCCCGCCCGATGATCGTCGACCCATCGGGGGGCGCGATCTTGCCGAGCACGTCTCAGCAGGCGCCCGGTCCGCCGGGGTTCGACAGCAATAGGAGGTCACACTCCGCACCCGCTCCACCGACCGGCTTGTTGGAAATTTGCAACCTGTAATTGTAGTCGCCCGTATTCGGATGCAGGGGCGGTGGCGCCGGTATCTGGCGAAGGTGGGGGCAGTTTCTACCTTGGAAGCCGGGGCTCCAACATCGCGTACCGCGACGCCAGCGTTCCGAATGGAGACTTCTTACAAACAACCTTTCCGTGAATAAGCGTTCCATGTGGAGAGTTGGCGTTCCTTGAACTCCCGTGGGTTCAGACGGCTTGGTGAGCGGTACGAGACGCAAGTCGACGGCTGTGACCCCGAGGCGAATGATCGCGGTCGTTACTGGCAGCACTCAACCTCCTAGGATTTCGGTTGGCTCAGGCAACGCGGTCAACACAACGAAAATTCAGGGAGCGATTGAATATGACTTCATACATTTTCGAGAACGCACGCATTCTCGACGGCACCCACGAAGACGGGGTGCAGGATCGGTTCGTCAGGGTATCCGGCACCACGATCGACGAGGTTTCGGACAAACCGATCAAGGATACGAATGCCAGGGTCATCGATCTGCGGGGCAGGACGCTGATGCCGGGCCTGATCGACTGTCATGTTCATATCAATGCTGCCGCTCATCACGAGCCCTCGGACAACGCCGCGCTGCCCAACGAGACCATCCTCTATCATTCCGTCCGCGTCATGAAGGAGATGCTCAATCGGGGTTTCACGACCGTGCGCGACCTCGGAGGAGCGACCTTCGCCCAGGTCCAGGCCGTCGAGCAGGGGCTCGTCCAAGGACCGCGCCTCGTCATCTGCGGCAAGGCGATGGTCCAGAACGGCGGACATTCAGACTATCGCTCCCGTCACGATCTCGGCGGCGGAGAGCATCAACTCTATCAGTTGGGCTCCGTCGCCCGCGTCGTGGACGGTGTCGACGATTGCCGTAAGGCCGCGCGGGACGAAGTGCGCAAGGGAGCCCGGTTCATCAAGGTCATGGCGAATGGCGGCGCCGCGTCGAACCATTTTCCGCGTCCTTATCTGGGCTATTCCACGGAGGAACTGCGCGTCTTCCAGGATGAGGCCGAGAAGGCGAAGATGTATGTCTCGGTGCATACCCATACCGACGAGGCCGTCGCCCGGGCGCTCGAACTCGGCATCTTTTCCATCGAGCATGCGACGCTGATCACGTCCGGCACGGCCGAGATGGCAGCGCGGCAGGGTGCGATCGTCACGCCGACGATTTCCGCCTACGAGGCGCAGATCCGCGAGGCAGATCGGCTCAATCTCGATCCGGCTTTCGTGGAGCGCCTGAAATGGGTGCGTGCCCGGGGGCCCGAGTCCCTGGAGATCATGCACGCCGCGGGCGTCAAGCTCGCCTATGGCACGGACGTACTGGGTTCCATGTTCAGCTACCAGTCGCAGGAGTTCATGATCCGCAACGAGGTGCTTCCGGCGATCGAGGTGATCCGCTCCGCCACGCTCAATGCGGCCGAACTCTGCCGCATGCCGGGCAAGATCGGCACCGTTGCGCCGGGTGCCTATGCCGATCTGCTCGTCATCGAGAAGGATCCGCTTCGCGACATCTCGGTGCTCGCCGGCCAAGGCCGGTACATGTCGATGGTCATGAAGAACGGTGAACTTATCAAGGACGAGCTGGCTGCCGCGGCCTGAACGAGGGCGCGAACGCGGTCCGGCATGGACCGTCGCGATGAGTGGGAATGGCGGGGAAGCCGCCAATGGAAATCGGTCGGACTTTGCTCTGACCGACAACGGTCGCGCACGTCCAGGAAGAAGGGTCGAACAGGCCCGGTGCGTGAGGAGAAATGGTTGCGGCGTCGATCGGACGCTCGCCGTCCGTGCAATAGGGAGGATTGCAATGCTGAGGAAACAACTGGCTACCGTCTGTCTGACGGCGGCGTTCGCCCTGACCGGCGCCGCGTCTGCAGATGCCCAGATGAAGAAGGACAAGTTCAATATTCTGATGTTGACCGATCTCTCGTCGGTCTATTCGGAAACTTCGGGGCCGGGCGACGTCGAATTCGCGAAGATGGCGGTGGCCGATTTCGGCGGCAAGGTCAACGGGGTGCCGATCAACGTCATCGTCGTCGACAACAAGCTGGATCCGGCCCTATCCGTCAACAAGGCACGGGAAATCATCGACTCGCAGGGGGTGAGCCTCATCACCGACGTTTCCAGCTCGGCAGCAGCTATCGCGATCGCCAAGCTTGCGAATGAACGCCATATCCTGACCACCTTCGTCAGCCCGGGCACGATGGCGCTCACCAACGAGGCCTGCGGCAAATACACTTGGCATTATGGCTACGACACTTCGGCCATGTCCGTCCCCGTCAAGCAGCTCACGCAGAGCGGGACGAAGAAGTGGTACTTCATCGCCGCCGACTTCGCCTTCGGAAAATCGCTGCTCGATTCATTCTCCAAGGCGGTCAAGGCCTCTGGCGGCGAAGTGGTCGGCATCGACATGGTGCCGTTTCCGAACGACGATTTTTCAAGCTATCTCCTGAAGGCGCAGGCAGCCGGTGCGCAGGCCGTCGGCATATTGGAATCCGGCCAGGACCTGCGCAACGCGGTGAAGCAGGCCCGCGAATTCGGCCTGATGGATGCGGGCATCAAGATCGTTCCCGGACAGCTCAACCTTTCGGACGTCAAGGCACTGGGGCCGGATACCTGGGCAGGCGTCAACGCGGCGCTGATCTGGTACTGGAACATGGACGACGACACGCGGAAATTCGCGGAGCGCTTCCACAAGGACCTCAACTTCTACCCGGGCGACATCCACGCCGGCAATTATTCTGCCGTCTACCAGGTGCTGAAGACAGTCCAGGAACTCGGGACGGACGATCCCGACAAGGTGACCCAGGCCCTCGAGGGCCGGCGGTTCAGCGACATGTTCGCCAAGGATGCCCTCATGCGCAAGAGCGACCACCTCGTCGTCAAGCGCACCTTCGTCGGTGAGGTCAAGCCGGCATCCGACGTCAAGCAGGAAGGCGACTACTTCAACATCATCGGTTCCGTGCCGGGCGAAGAGGCCTACTACCCGGAGACCGAGAGCACCTGCAAGCACGACTGGTAGTTCCGAAGCGCCTGACGTTTTGGCACCGGGTTGTCTGGAGATCCGCCTTAATGACCTTCTACGCGACTCTACTCTTCAACGGGCTCGTGACCGGCGGCATCCTGGCGTTGATGAGCCTCGGGATGAGCATCATCTTCGGCATGATGCGCGTGGTCAATTTCATGCACGGCTCCATGTTCATGCTCGGCGCCGTCATTGCATTGATCCTGGGATCCCATCTCGGCCTCTCGCTGTGGCTGGGATTCCTCGTCGCCGCCATTCTGGTCGGCCTGCTGGGCGTCGTGCTGGAGCGATTGCTGATCAGGCGCCTCTATGGTCTCGACCTCGCCTATATCCTCATCCTGACCTTTGGTCTTTCACTGATCATCGAGGACATCGTGCGGATGTTCTACGGCGTGACGTCCGCACCCTATCTGGTGCCGGATGCGCTGAAGGGGGCGGTGAATCTCGGCTTCGCCTTCTATCCGAAATACCGCCTCTTCGTCGTCGTCGTCTCGGTCGCGGCGTGCCTTGCGATCTGGTTCGCGCTCGAGCGGACGCGGCTCGGCGCCTTGATCCGGGCAGCATCCGAGCGGCCCAATCTTCTCAAGTGCTTCGGCGGCAACGTCCCCCTCCTGGTCTCCGGCACGTTCTTCTTCGCCTCCGCCCTGGCGGGACTGGCCGGCGCCCTCTCCGCGCCGCTCCGCAACGTGTCGCCTTACATGGGCGAGGAAATGATCAACTTCGTCTTTGCCGTGGTGGTCGCGGGGGGCATGGGATCGATCGCCGGGTCCGTGGTCATGGGTTTCGCCTCCGGCCTCGCATCGGCCATCGTCGCCGTCTTCTACGCCCCGGCGGCGAGCGCGGTCATCTATGTCCTCATGCTCGTGGTGCTTATCGCAAGGCCCGGCGGCATCTTCCGCGGCATCGACATCTCGCATTTCTCGCTGCACTACACGCCGATGACCGACCGGGCGCGACGGCTCTTCATGAGCCGCCCGACGGCGCTGATCGCGCTTTCGGCCGGTCTGGTGCTGCCGTGGCTGGTCTATCCGGTCCTGGCCACCGATATCATTCTGTGGGGGCTGTTCGCGGTCGGTTTCGACCTGCTGTTCGCATTCGGAGGCCTCCTGTCGTTCGGCCAGGCCGCCTATTGGGGAGCCTCGGCCTATGTGACCGGCATTCTCATGGTGAAGTTTGGCGTGCCGATGCCGCTGGCCGTGCTTGTGGGCATCGGCGCCAGCACGGCAATCGGCCTGCTTTTCGGCCTGATCGTCGCCCGGAAGAAGGGGATCTATTTTTCGATGATCACCTTTGCCTTCGCCTCGATCGTCTACTTCATCGTCAATCAGTTTGCCGACTACACGGGGGGCGAGGACGGGCTGCACGGCCTGGTCCGAACGTCTCTCTTCGGCCTCGACCTGCACGACGATCGCGTCTTCTACTATGTGTGCCTCGCCGTGGCGGCGCTGTCGATCGCCGGTGTGCTGCGGCTTCTGAAGTCACCCTATGGTCTTGCGCTTCTTGGCGCGCGGGAGAACGAACGGCGCATGACGAGCATCGGCTACAACGTCTACGGGCTTCGCGTAAAAGCCTATGCCCTGTCCGCCCTGATCTGCTCGACCGCCGGGGCCTTCTATGCGCTCAATCATCAGTTCGTGACGCTGGAGATGGTCGCTTGGCGAGCGTCCGGGGAGCCCATCATGATGACGCTCCTGGGCGGCGCCGGCACCATATTCGGGCCGTTCCTCGGCAGCGGCATCGTGCTCCTGATGCGCAATACGCTGTCGTCCGTCACCGACAACAGCAATCTCTTCCTTGGTCTTCTGTTCGTCGCCGTCGTCCTGATGTTCCGGAAGGGCATTCTCGGGGAGACGGTGCAGATGTTCCTGGATCGCACGCCGCGTGTCGATCCGGCAAATGACAAAGCCCCCCTGGGGGAGGTGAAAGATGCCTGAGCCTCTTCGCGATATCGGCGGGTCGCAGACAGCGCCGCTGCTGGAACTGCGGTCGGTGACGATGAGCTTCGGCGGCTTCGTCGCCATCAACGACGTCACCCTGGCCCTGGAGAAGAAGCCCGTCTATGGCATCATCGGTCCGAACGGTGCCGGCAAGACGACCCTGTTCAACATCCTGAGCGGCTTCTATCGCCCCAAGCGCGGCCAACTGCTGTTCAAGGGCGAGAACATGACGCATATGCGCGCCGAGCAATTTGCGCGCCGGGGCATCGTGCGCAGCTTCCAGATCACGAGCATCTTCCCGAACCTCTCGGTCATGGACAACGTCGTCCTCTCCGTTCAGTGCCGCAAGGACGGGGGTACGAATGCCCTTGCCAGGTCGGATTGGTACGGGGATCACCGGCAGGAGGCGGACGCGCTCCTCGACCAGGTCGGAATTCCGCCATCCTCGCGCGAGCAGCCAGCGAGCGACCTGTCATACGGGCGCAAGCGTGCGCTGGAACTCGCGATCTCGCTGGCGGCAGGTCCCGAAATTCTTCTTCTCGACGAGCCTACCGCCGGAATGACCGCGGCTGACGTGTCGCGCATAACGGACCTCGTCGCCCGGCTGTCGGCGGAGAGGACGATCATAATCGTCGAGCACAATCTCGGCGTCATCGCCGACGTCGCCGACGAGATCATCGTCCTGCAACAGGGTGCCCTCCTGACCAGGGGGCGCTACGAGGAGGTTCGAAAAGACCCGCGCGTCATCGAGGCTTATCTGGGGAAGCGCCAATGAGCATGCTGGAGATCAGGAACCTCGACGCCTACTACGGCGAAAGCCATATCCTGCAGGGCGTCAACCTGATGGTCGAGCCGGGCGAAGTGGTGACGCTCATAGGGCGCAACGGCGCCGGGAAGAGCACCCTGCTGAAATCGATCATGGGCGACATTCCGCGCCGGACGGGCAGCATCGCCTTCAACGGCACCGAGATCATCTCCCTGCCGCCGGAGCGGATCTGCAAGATGCGCATCGGGTTCGTGCCGGAGGATCGCGGCATATTCTCCACGCTGAGCGTGCACGAGAACCTGACGATCGGCCGCCCGAATGGCGGCACGGCATGGCCGCTCGAGCGGATCTACGAGCATTTTCCGGTCCTGCGGAACCGCCGGACGCAGAAGGCCTCGTCCCTGTCCGGCGGCGAGCAGCAGATGCTGGCGATCGCCCGACCACTCTACATGGGAGCCTCATTCCTGCTGCTCGACGAGCCGACGGAGGGGCTGGCTCCGGTGATCGTCGAGGCGATCGGAGCGATCATAAAGGATATCAAGGCGGAAGGACTGACCATTCTCCTCGTCGAGCAGAACCTCCAGTTCGCGATGGATCTCGCCGATCGGTACTACATGATCGAGAACGGCAAGGTCATTCGCGAGATGAGCAACAGGCAGGTGTCGGAAGATGAGCAAACACTTCTCGAGCATCTCGGAGCCTAGCCATCTTCCTTCCAGGCCGGCCGCTCCCGCTTCCGGAAGCGGCTCGTCCCGCCGGTTTCCGAAGGCGAGCTTCGGGGGAAACGCCCGGAGGTAGGCGCCGGGTCAAACCTGGCCTTCTTCCGGCATGCCGGCTTCTACCCAGGCGGTGACGTCTTCGAGAGTGCGCGCGAACCGAGCCACGACTTCGTCGATCTGGGCTTCGGTGATGATCAGCGGCGGGCAGAACGCGATGGAATCCTGGATCGCCCGGATGATCAGCCCGTGCTCATGGGCCTTCGCGAAGAAATACTGGCCGACCTTTCCTACCGGGTCGAACCTGGCCTTGCTGGCCTTGTCCGCGACGAGTTCGATGGCGGCGATGAGGCCCACGCCACGCACCTCGCCCACCAGCGGATGGTCGACGAACTCCCGTAGCCTGGCCTGAAGATGTTCGCCGACCTTGGCCGCGTTCTCGACGAGATTGCGTTCCTCGATGATCGCCAGGTTCTCGAGCCCCACCGCCGTCGCGACGGGATGGCCGCTGCCCGTGAAGCCGTGGCCGAAGGTGCCAAGTCGCTCACTCTGGTCGGCCACCCCCTGGTAGATGGCGTCGCTGACGAGAACGGCCGCGAGCGGCTGATAGGAGGAGGTGATCTGTTTGGAGACCACCAGGATATCCGGGCTGATGCCGAAATAGTCGCTGGCAAACAATGTGCCGACGCGGCCGAAGCCATTGATCACCTCGTCGGCCACCACCAGCACGTCGTAGCGGCGGCAGACGGCCTGCATCTTCTCCCAATAGGTGCGAGGCGGCACGAGCACGCCGCCGGCACCGATGACGGGTTCGCCGATGAACGCGGCGACCGTATCCGGTCCCTCGGCGAGAATGGTGGTTTCCAGTTCCGCGGCGAGGCGGTCCGCGAAGGCCTCTTCGCTCTCTCCGGCCTCTGCGAAGCGATAGTGATGCGGGCAGGTGACATGCCTGACGAAGGGCAGCGGCAGGTCGAAGCCGCGCTGGTTGACCTGCAGGCCGGTAAGACTGCCGGAAGCGACGGTGATGCCGTGGTAGCCGCCGTTGCGCGCAATGAACTTCTTCTTCCGCTCCCGCCCGAGGGCATTGTTGTAATACCACACGAACTTGACGACGGTGTCGTTGGCCTCCGAGCCTGAATTGGTGAAGAAGACGTGGTCCAGACCCGCGGGTGACAAGTTCACGAGCTTTTCGGCGAGTTCGATCGAGGGTTCATGCGACTTGTGGGAAAAGGTATGATAGTAAGGTAACTTGGCCATCTGCCTTGCAGCGGCCTCGACGAGCCTGCTTTCGCCAAAGCCCACGGCCACGCTCCACAGGCCGGCCAATGCCTCGATATATTCGTGTCCCTGATCGTCATAGACATGGATGCCGGAACCGCGCTCGATCACGATCGGCCCGATTCGCTCATGCCTGCGGGCGTTGGTGTAGGGATGGATCTGATAGGCGATGTCGCGCGCGTGCAGGGAATTGGGCAGGATGTTCATCGTGCTGCTTTCTGAGCAGGAAGCCTTGCTTCCGGAAAAAAGGGGAGGGGCCGCCGCCGTATCGTGACCGCGGCCTCCATTCGGAAGAAACTGGTTATCGGAGGCCGTAAACGGTTTGAGCCTGCTCCGGCGTTATGAAGCCGTCGAGCAGATCCTCCTTCACCAGGACGGGGTCGCGCTGCTCCGGTGGTCCCCAGCCGCCGCCGGCGGGCGATGAAATCTTGATCCGGTCGCCTGGCTTGATCGGCACGTTGGCGAACTTGCTGGGCGAGACCTTGTTGAAGGCCTGGGTGATCGTCAGCCATTCGCCGCTGCCGTCACGCTTGATGAAGAGTTCGGCGCGGCCGCCCTCATGGCCGCCATGGATGCCCCAGGGGCTGACTTTCTGGCGGTCGCTCATATAGCTGAATGTCATTTCGGTGTCGGTGCAGCGCACGGTCTTGGAGAGCGACAAGCCGCCCCGATAGGTGCCGGGACCGCCGGAACCGTCGACCAGCTTGAATTCCTCGACATGCCAGGGGAAGCGATATTCGAAGACCTCGACCGGAATGTGCGGGCAGTTGCCGTTGATGCCGCCGACCGCATCATTGCCGTCGGCGAAGCTCCTGCCGCCCCAGCCCACGGGCGTGAGATCGTAGCAGCAGAAGAACTCGCCTGTCCGGTTGTCGGTGCCGCCGAAAAGGAAATTGCTGTGGCTGGCGCCGTCCGTGGCGGCCGAGCGTTCCTTCAAGCCTGGTGCCAGCGCTCCCATCACGACATTGGCGATGCGGCAGTGCGTTTCCGTGTTGCCGCCGACGGATGGCCCGGGGAAGTTGACGTTCACCACCGTGCCCGGTTCGGCCAGAACGCGGATCGGACGGAAGCAGCCCGAATTCTTTGGAATGGTGGAATCCGTGAGCTGCAGGACGGCGTTGTAGGCAGCGCCGTGCGCCACGCCGAGCGTGCCGTTGATCGGCCCCTTGGCCTGTGGAGAAGAGCCGTGGTAGTCGACGATGAGGTCGCTGCCATTGACGGTCACTTCGGCGCGGATTGTGTAGACCTTGTCCTCGATGCCGTCATCCTCCATGCAGTCCTCGAAGAGGTAGCGGCCATCCGGAATCTTCTCGATCTCCGCCCGCATGCGGCGTTCGGAGTAATCCATCAGGGCCGTCACATTCTCGCGGAACGCATCGACCCCATGTTTGCGGGCCAGTTCGGCCATGCGCCGCTCGCCCAGGTCGATCGCGGCTATGAGGGCGCGGAAGTCTCCATAGTTGTAGCGGGGCGTGCGAACATTCGCGAGCAGCAGCCGCCAGATGTCGTCGACGTCCTTGCCGGCGCGCTTGATCTTCACCGGCGGCACGCGCAGCCCTTCGTGGAAGACCTCCGTGGCCTCGCCCGCAAAACCAGCGGGCGCCATGCCGCCGACTTCGCAGACATGGCCGATGGCGACCGCGAAGCCGATCAGGGTGCCGTCGACGAAGACCGGCTTGAAGAAGGTGTGTTCCGGCGTGTGAAGGCCGCCACGATAGGGATCGTTGTGAAGGATGACGTCGCCCTCCTCCAGATCCTCCAGGGCAATTTCCTGCACGCAGGAACGCAGCAGCAGCGGCATGCCTCCGATCATAGACGGGCAGAAGTCGCCCGTCGCCACGAGCTCGCCGGTCGGCAGGGCGAGGCCGCAGGTGAAATCGAGCGATTCCGAAAAGATGGTCGAATAGGAGGTACGCATCAGCGTGACGCCCATGTCCCGGCAGATCGAGACCAGGATGCCGCCGACGATATTGAGGGAAACCATATCCATCTTGAGACTCCTTGCGGCTTTGTCAGGCCGAGATCAGCAGATTGCCGTAGCGGTCCACGGTCAGCGTCTTGTCGGGGGCCAGGACCGTTACCGAGGCGTTTTCCTCGATGAGCGCCGGTCCTGAGATCGTGTGTCCGGCAAGCAACTCGTCGCGGGCATAGACAGCCGTGTCGATCCAACCCTGCTGGAACCAGACGGGACGGCGCGTGACCGGCTCGACGCGACCGGTTGCATCCGCGATGACCGGGAACTCGAGCTGGCCGGTCCGGGCGATGCCGGTGACGAGGAAGTTGACGATCTCCATGTGATCGGCGAGGCGGAAGCCAAATCGGGCCTCGTGCTGGCTATGGAAGGTCTCGATCACGGCGGCGATTTCCTCATCGGTGAAGGCATCGGCCTCGACGGGGATCTCCAGCTCGTAGTTCTGGCCGAGGTAGCGCATCTCCACGCTCCGGGAGATGATCACGTCGTGGTGCCCCTGTGCGGCAAGCTCCGCCCGGCACTCCTCGACCAGCGCGCGCATGGCCGAAGCGGCCCTGTCGCGATCGAAGAAGCGTGAATTGAGCTGGACCGTGCGATAACGGTCGACACGGGCATCGGCCATGGTGAAGCCGAAGGCGGAGAACTGGCCCGGGAAGTTGGGCACAAGTCCCCGCGGTATCGAGGCTTCGGTCATTAGGTCGCTGATGTGGGGCGGGCCGGCGCCCCCGAATGCCACGAGCACGAAATCGCGCGGGTCCAGGCCCTGCTCGGTCAGGACGGTGTGCAGGGCACCCACCATGTTGTTGTTGGCGATGCGCACGATGGCGAGCGCCGCCTGCTCCGTGCTGTATCCCAGCGCCTCGGCCAGCGGCTCGATCGCCTTGCGGGCTGCGGCCGCATCGAGCCCCATCGAGCCCCCGAGGAAGTTCTCCGCGCTGATCCGGCCTAGCACGACGTTGGCGTCGGTGACGGTGGGCAGCGTCCCGCCGCGCCCATAGCAGGCCGGCCCCGGATTGGCGCCCGCGCTTTCCGGGCCGACGACGAGCATCCCCCCGGCGTCAATCCGCGCGATCGAGCCGCCGCCCGCCCCGATGGTGCGAATGTCGATCATCGGTATCTGGATCGGACGCCCCCACTCGATCTCGAAGTCGGTGGTGAACTTTTCCTTCCCATCGACGACCGTGGACACGTCCGTCGATGTTCCGCCCATGTCGAGCGTGACGAGATTGGGCAGGCCGAGCAGTTCGGCCGTGCGCTTGGCGGCTATAACACCACCCGTCGGGCCGGAGACCGCGATCTGGATCGGCGACTCCACGGCCGCGTCGAGGCTCATTTCGCCCCCGTTGGAGCGCATGACCACCACCTGTGCCTTGACGCCCTGTTCATCGAGTTCCCGTCGCATCGAGCCAAGCTGACTCGTCACCACCGGCTTGATGAAGGCATCGCAGATGGTGGTGGAGGAGCGGAAGTGCTCCTTCCACTTCGGCAGCACCTCGTAGGAGATCGAAACCGGCACGCCCGGGAGCTTCTCCTTGAAGATTTCCTTGATCCTCTGCTCGTGCGCCGGAGTGAGGTAGGAGTGCAGCAGCACGACCGCGATCGCCTCGATCTCTCCCTCGGTGGCGAACTTTTCGGCAAGGGCCTCGACCTCGCCTTCGTTCAGCGCCTTGATGACGCTGCCCGACGGGCCGATCCTCTCGTCGATCTCGAAGGCATCGCGGCGTTTCACGAATGGCTTGGGCTTGACCCAGGCCAGATCGTAGTGATGCCTGCGATTGCCGCGGCCGATGAAGGGCACGTCGCGAAATCCTTGCGTGGTGACATAGGCGATACGGGCACCCTTGCCCTCGAGAAGGCTGTTGGTGGCCACCGTCGTGCCAAGCCGGATGCCGCCGATGGCGTCGATCTCGCCGAAGGATCGCAGGCCCGTCATGATGCCCTGGATCGGATCATGCGGTGTCGAGAGATTCTTCCAAGCCTTCAGAGCCCGATTGGATTCGTCATAGGCGACGAAGTCCGTGAACGTCCCTCCAATGTCGATGCCCAGCCTGTAGCCCATGACCGGCTTCCTTCCTTGTGCGTGGTTTTGGGGGCTCTCCCCGGATTCAGGATGCCGCCGGCAAGTCGGCGGCGGCGTAATTGACCGGCGTGGCGTGCCAACCTTCGGCGCGGCGCACCCAAAAGGCGTCCTGCACCTGTCGCGAAATCGGGCCGGGCCGGTCGTTGCTCATGATGCGTCCGTCTATCCGCGCGGCGGGCATGATGCCGCCCGCCGTGGTGGACATGAAGATCTCGTCGGCGTCGCGCAGTTCGGCTACGAGCACGGGTCGTACCTCGATCGGCAGGCCGAGCTCCCCGCACAGTTCGATGACGGAGCGGCGGGTGATGCCCTCGAGAACGCCGCTCGACGGCGTCACGATGCTGCCTTTCGAGACGACGAAGATATTGAAGCCGGGCCCCTCGGTGACGGTGCCGTCATTCGCCAGGAGCACGCAGAAGTCCGCGCCGCGATCGTGCGCCTCGAACTGTCCGCGGGTCAGGTCCGCCCAGTGGAAGTTCTTGGCCGTCGGATCGACCGATGTGGCGGCAATGCGCACGGTTTCGGCGACCACGAGATGGGCGCCGCGCGCCATCACCTCCTGGTTCAGCAACGAGACCCAGGGAACGGCGAAGGCCGTGACGTAGTTGCGCGCATAGGCGGGATGGTAGGGAACGCCGGCCGGCGGCCGCCCGCGGAGGCAATCCATTGCCACATAGGCATCCCGCAGGCCGCTGAGGGCCACGCAGCGATGCAGGATCGCCTTGATGTCCTCATCGGTTTCCCGCGGCCGGAAGCGGAAGGCGTTCATCGAAGCGCGAAAGCGGGCGATGTGATCGTCGAGGCGGAAGAAGTTGCCCTGCCAGACGCCGACGACGTCATAGGTGACGTCGGAACGGCGATATCCCCAGTCCGTGATCGGTATGGCGGCCTTGGAGATGGGCATGTAGCGCCCGTCCATGTAGGCCGTGCCGGCGGCATAGGGGGAGAGATCCTCAGTCATGGCCGTCACCTCGTCGCGTTTCCGGGGGTGCCCGGCAGGGGCAGCGCGTCAGGGGAGGGTATCGCCTCGGCCTGCCTGGCCGGCACGATCGCCAGTTCGCGCCCGCGGCTCAGGCCGGTGGGGCGGAAGATCAAGATCAGGGCCATGACGAGGCCGAGGCCGATTTCCTGGCTGCCCTGCGGAAGGGCCAGCTCCGTTCCCCCGATCGTGACGCCTCGCTCGAGGAGACGCAGCAGTTCGACGACCGCCGTCACTGCAACCACTCCCGATACGGCCCCCGTGAGGCTGAACATGCCCCCGACCACCAGCATGGCGATGGTGATGAAGGAGAGATCGAGATAGAAGGGATCGACCGTCAGAATGCCGAGGAACTGGGCGTAGAGCCCGCCCCCGACGCCGACGAGGGCGGCGCTGAGCACGAAGGCCGCAAGGCGCATGCGAAGGATCTTGACAGCCGAAGCGCGCGCCGCAACCTCGTCATCCCGCGAAGCGCGCAGCATCAGCCCGAAGCGCGAAATCTGGAACAGATAGGCCACGAGGATCGCGAGAGCTGCGAAGACATAGGCTGTCCACGGCCCGACCACCGTCGGGATGCCGATGATCGAGCTGACGCCCGCCGTCACGGAATCCCAGTTCGAGTAGACGCTGTTCACGATGATGAGGAATGCGAAAGTCGCGATCGACGCGGCTGTCCCGTTCAGACGCATGATGGCGATGCCCAGGCAGAGCGCGACCACGGCAGGCAGCACGAGCGCGCCGGCGGTGGCGAGCAGGAACGGGTACTGGTTGTCCTGCAGGAATGTCGGCAGGCCGGACAGCATGATCTGCTTGAAGGACGGGTCCGCCGTCGCCCACGCGGCTGCGTATGCGCCGATGCACATGAAGCCGATCTGTCCGAAGGAGATGATGCCCGAATTGCCGATGAAGACATAAAGGCCCACCACGACGATCACCCGGATGAACATCTCCGTCAACGTGACTTTGAGGCTGTCGTCCGTGGTGATGAACGTCGTCGCCGCGATCAGGCCGAGAAGCACCATCAGCAGGAACGGAGCCTGGTGCCGAACGATGAAGTTGCGCATTGTTTCCGGCTCCCTCGCTTCAGACGCGTTCGAAGGAGCTGCGTGCCGGGACGAGGCCGGCGGGTCTTATCAGCAGCACGAGGATGACGAAGGCGAAGGCGAAGGCGTCGCGGAAGGCACGCAGGTCCGGAGGCAGATAGGCCTGCAGCATCGTGACGATAAAGCCGATGGTAAATCCGCCGACGACCGCGCCAACCAGGCTCCCCATGCCGCCGACCACCACCGCGACGAAGGCGAAGAGGGCGAGTGGTACCCCCATCGTGTAGCTGAGCGAGCCCGACTGGGTAGTGTAGAGCAGCGAGACGACACCGGCGAGGATACCGCTGATCGCAAAGGCGATGCCGATCACCACATTGCCGCGAACGCCGAGATACTGGGCCATGCGGAAATCTTCCGCCGCCGCACGCATCTGAACGCCGTAGGCCGTCTTCTTCAGGAAAAGGGAGATCGCGACCATCAGCACCAGCGTGACCACAAGCGTGATGAGCTGGAGCATGGGAACGCGCAGATCGCCGATCATAACCTGCGTGTTCGCGCCGCTCCACAGGTCCACCGCCTTCGGGCGTGAGCCATAGGCCATGAGCACCCCGTTCTGGATGATGTAGCTGACCGCGAAGGATGCGATCATCAGCGTGGGAGAGGAGGTCCGCCGCAGGGGCCGGAACACGAGAACGTCGGTGAGGAGCGCCACGATCACCACGATGAGGCAGATGGTGGGGATCATGACCGGCCATGCCCATGCCCCGATCAGCAGGCGCGCTGTGACGTCGGCTGAGGGCACGATCAGGGCGTAGCAACCGATGGTGATGAAATCGCCATGCGCGAAATTGATCAGCCGCAGGATGCCGAAAAGCAGGCCGATGCCCAGCGCCACCAGCGCATAGATGCTGCCCAGGCTGACGGCGTCGATGAGGTTCTGCAGGAACTGGATCATGCCCGGACTTCCTTTCGAGCGTGGGTCTCCGTGTCGGCCGCATGGCCCTCGCCGAAGCCGAAATAGGCGTGCCGGATGGCCTCGCCGTCCTGCAGGTCCGCGGTGCGCCCTTCGAGCTGGATGCGGCCGCCGCGCAGCACGTAGATGCGGTCGGCGTGCTTGAGGATACGGTTGGAGCTCTGTTCGTTGATCAGCAGCGTGAGCTTCACACGTTGGCGCAGTTCCAGAAGGATCTCGTAGATCTGGTCGATGATCTTCGGAGCCAGTCCCAGCGACGGCTCGTCGACCAGCAGGAGACGCGGGCGGGTCATCACCGCCCGGGCCACCGCCAGCATCTGCTGTTCTCCGCCGGAAAGGCGTCCAGCCGGGTAGTTGAGCCTCTCCGCGAGGCGGGGGAATATCTCCAGCAGGCGCTCGAGGTCGGCCTTGGCGGCGGCACGGTCGCGCTGGATATATCCGCCTAAGCGCAGGTTTTCGTCGACCGTCAGGGTGCCGAAGATGTGGCGGCCCTCGGGAACGAGCGACAGCCCGAGCCGCGCGATCTGCTCCGGCCGTTGTCCCACGATGTTCTGGCCGCCGATGCGGATCGCCCCGGCATTGGGCGCCACGCCGCCCGCAATGGCCGCGAGCGTGGTCGACTTGCCGGCCCCGTTCGGGCCGATGATGCAGACCACCTCGCCTTCCCCGACATCGAGGGACACGCCACGCAGGGCGACGAGATCGCCGTAGCGGACGTGGATATCGTCGACTTCGACAAGCCTTTCCATCATGCCTCCATGCCGAGATAGGCCGCGAGCACGGCGTCATGCTTCTGGATTTCCCAGGGAGTGCCCTCGGCAATCGTGCGGCCGCCGTCGAGCACATGGATGCGCTGGCTGATACCCATGACGACGCGCATGTTGTGCTCGATCAGGAGAACCCCGCAGGTGAAGGTCTGGGGAATCGAGGCGACCAGCACCATCAGATCCTCGCATTCGGCGTCGGACATGCCGGCCGCTGGTTCGTCGAGCAGGATGAAGGCGGGCGAGAGGACCAGGGCTCGCGCGATGCCGAGCCGCCGCTGGTCCGTGTACGCGAGTGCTCCGGCATGCCAGTGCGCCTTGTCCGTGAGGCCGATCCAGGCCAGCATCGAGCGGGCATGTTCGCGGGCACGCCGCAGTCCCAGGCCCAGCCCGGTCGCTGTGACCTCCACATTCTCGGCGACCGTCATGTCCTTGAACAGCCGTCCTGCCTGGAACGTCCGCGCGACGCCGCGTTCGCGAAAGCGTGGTGCCGGCCAACCGGTGGTATCGGTATCGCCGAGCGTGATGCGGCCCTCGGTCGGCCGCTGAAAGCCGGTGAGGCAATTGACGAGCGTGGTCTTGCCTGCGCCGTTGGGCCCGATGAGCCCGAATACTTCGTGGCGTTGCACGGCGAGACTTACATCCGAGATCGCGGCGAGGCCCTGGAAGCGCACGGAAAGCCCGGATGCGGCGAGGACCGAGGCATTCGTGACGCCGCGATCGACACCCGGGGATGGCGGTTCGGCATAAGGCTGGGTCATCGCGCCGTTCCTTTGGTCGGGGAAGCTGGCCGGTTGACCGGCCAGCGACGATCTCACTTCTTGAGCCGGTAGAGCACCGCGTCCGGGATCGTGTCCTTGATGGTCCATTCCTCTACCGGCGCTTCCTTGTCGTCGGCATAGGAGACCACGATCATCGGCATGCTGGTTTGGATATGCAGCTTGGGCGTGAAGGTGCGCGGGCCGAGGATCGTGGGGACCTTGTCGCTCTGGTTGAGCAAGGCCACGACCTTCGCGGCGTCGGTGGTGCCAGCCTGCGTCACCGCCTTCGACCAGAGGTCCAGGAAGGCATAGATCGGATAGGCGTACTGGGTCGTGGGCGGCTTCCCGAATTTCTTGGCGTAGGCGGCTGTGAGTTCGTTCACGGCCGGGCGGGTGTCGTTCACCGTCAACGCCTGGACCGGCAGGTAGAAATCCTTCAATCCCGGGGTCGAATTGAGCCAGTAGGTGCCGTCCATCGCCGTGGCGCTCATGATGGGCAGCGTGATGCCTGCAGCGCGCAGCTGGCGCACGGAACTGGCCGCGCCGGGATTGGTGGAGCACAGCATGATGTTGTCCACGCCGTCGCTGCGGATCGCATCGCTCAGGCGGGTGATCTGCGAGCTGATGGTCGGATCGAGGCCCTTGAAGGTGTCCTTGCCGACGATCGTTCCGCCCTTGTTGGGAAAGGCCCACTCATAGCCCGCGCAGACCGACTTGTTGTATTCGATGGTCTCGTCGACCAGCATGTAGCCCTTGCGAAAGCCCTTCTTCTCATAGCCCCAGTCTCCCATCACCGCGCCTTCGAGCTGGCCGGCATTGTTCGCCGTGAAGGAGAAGGGCCCGACGCCGAGGACACCCGCCTTCGGATCGGAGGCACCGAGGAAGGTCGAGATCACGCCGGCCTTCTGCGCCTGCAGCGCGGCCGGAGCGCCATAGTCGTAATCCGCCGACACCAGCAGCAGGTTCGCGCCCTGGTCGATGAGAGCCTTGCCCACTTTCGCACCCTCGACGCGGTCGGTCTTGGTGTCGCCGGAGATCACCTTGATCTGCTTGCCCAGAAGCCCGCCCTTGGCGTTGGTCTGCTCCACCCAGAGCTGGGCCATCTTGGTGGCTTCTCCGTCATAGGCTTCCATCCAGCCGGAGAAGGCCACCGCCATCCCGATGGTGATGCCGTCGTCGGCTGCCGATGCACGGTGAGCCGCCCCCAGGGCTATGGCTCCGCTCAGCAGCGCCCCAATTAGAAGTCTCGCTTTCAAGGTACCCTCCTGCCGAAAGCTGCAGGTGCATGATTGCAGCCTGCGAGATGGACAAGTTCCAAGCCCCGGTCTCAAAGACCGGGCACGACTTCAGCGTTCGCGGACATGCTGGTGCACGCCGCGTCATTGTCGGTTCGCAGTTCGTCAAACGGAGCCAATCAGACCTGCTGGACCCGCATCAGGCGGAGGAAGGAGCCTGCCGTCTCCTGGTACGTTCTTCTTCCCATTCCACACACCAGGCGGAGCAATAGATTCGCCCTGCCGCTGTTACGGTACCGGCGTCGGAATTGGCTGGCTTCTCGTAGATGAGGATGCCGCAGTTCGGACACTTGTTATAGCTTTCGATATACATTCTGTTCTTCGCGAACTTCATATGCATATTCCCGGCGATGGCGTTGAAGCTTCAAGGTGTCGGCACGAATGACAAGGTATACGGGCTAGGTGGACGGGGCTCTGAGATTTCCGGTTTTCCGGAGACCAGCCTGCTCATAGACTTCGAGGACGTGTTTCCATGTCGCCCTCAGATGATTTTCCATGGCCTCGACGGAGCGGCCGATGTCGCCCGTCGCCATGGCTTCCACGATGGGTAGATGGGCCAACGCCGTTTCCATCGGCGTCTCATGGTCCAGGTCGACAAAGGCGATCAGCATCTGCACCTCGGTGTCGATGCCTTCGTGGGCACGCAACGTTTGACGGTTGCGCGAGAGCTGGCAGATGCGCCGGTGGAGGGAGATATCCTCCTGGCGCAGGTCGGAAAGCCGCCGGGCCTGAGCCGCCACGATCATCCGGTCCACAATGCCCCGCAGGTCCTTGTGGTCGTTCTGCGTCATCAGCGGCACTCCCTGCCTGATGGCGAAGGATTCCACGCAGATGCGGAACGAGAACACGTCGTCCACATCCTGCTGCGTGAAATGCCGCAGGAAATGGCCTCGGCGTGGAGCCGAGACGAGGAACCCTCTCTGCGCCAGGCCGGAGACCGCCTCCCGGATGGGGTTGCGGCTGATGCCGAGCACACGAGCCAGTTCGGCCTCGTTTATGCGGTCGCCCGGCCGCAGCAGGCCTGAGGTCAAAGCCTCGAGAAGAATGTTGCGCACCTGATCCGAGAGGCTGGGCGTTTCGATCAGGCGCGGTGCGGCAGGTCTGCCTGTCGACAAGGCCATGGACCATACCTTTCTGGCAGCTTCCGATATGACGTGGAAGCTTGGCCAGCCAGGCGTCCCCGTCGAGAAAATTCATTCTGCAGACTGTGGACAGATTAGAAAAAGAGCATAATAAGTCAATCGGTTGGCTGCAGAAAGTTTGTGCATTCCGCTGCTCAAGTGCAGGGCATGGAGGATAAAATGTAGCAGCAGCCCAAAGAGACGGCGGGACTCGGCGGCTACGGGTGAGCCACCGGCCGCCAGTTCGTGGCGACGCCGGCAGGAAAGTCCTCGCGGCGGCGCCGACGTGGGCTTGAACGCCGCCCGTCATGATGCCAGCGATCGCAGGGCGGGCTCTGCTTCCTCGCCGCCGTCGGACCATCCGGCTGCGGAACGCTTGTGGAACATCTCCCGGAATTGCTTGGTCGAGTTCGGCAGCAGCGTGCCGTCGTCCCAATCCAGCACGACCGCATAGCGGCGGACCGCATCGAGTTTGTCGATCGTCCCGGCGCGGTAGGCCGCCGCGACCTCTTCGGGGTCGGTCGCAAGCCAGCCGGCACGTTCGCGCGCGATCATCCTGCGTTCGGCATCGGTGGCGGCCTCGTCGATTTCGTAAGCGCAGATCTCGGGGTCCACGGCCCGTATGATCACGCCATAGTCCTTTGCCGCTCGCTCGACGGAAACGTAGTCATCGACCACGTCCTGCAGAACATGCGCGGGACTTCGCTCGAGGGGGTCTCCGAAGCCGCCGCCGCCTGCGGTCGGGCGGCTGAAAATGTCGCCCTGACCGAGCGGTACGTCCGAGAAGGTCGCCCCGAGCCATTCCGGCCTGTCGCTGCCCGCGCGTTGCAGGCTGAGACCGTGCGGTATGGATGGCAGCCCGCCTTCGATGCCCCAGACCACGGCCCGCTCGCGATCGCAGATATAGGAGATGACGGTCTTTTCCGCCTCCAACATCAGCGACGTCTTTCGCACGCCCGCGCCGCCGCGCCATTTGCCGGGTCCGGCGGAGTCGGTCAGGATCTCGAATTCCGTGGTCAGGATGGGATTGGCCCGCTCCTGACCTTCGACCGGCTGCGCCATCAGGCCGGTGCCGAAACAGGCAGTCGTGACATTGCAGCCATCCTTGCCGTTTCGCCCGCCCCAGCCGCCGGGGAGCCAGTCGTAGAACATGAAGATCGGCTTTTCCGGGCGCCGGGCGTCCAGCCCGCCCGTCAGCAGATATTCGAGGTTGAAGGCACAGGCGATGGCCCGCTGGGGCAGGATCTTCGACCAGATCTCGTAGATCGCGTTCATGATCTTCTCGAAGGGCATCAGGAAGCCGGTGACGCCCACCGGCCATTTGGCATCGACGATGCTGCCTTCCGGCGCGATGATCTCGAAGACGCGGTAGAAACCGCTGTTGAGTGGCAGGTCCGGGAAAAAGGTCTTCATTCCCGCGGCTACGGCAGAGAAGGTGGCCCCGAATGCGGAATTGTAGATCGAGCCGATGGTGGGATGGCTACCGGTGAAATCATAGATCGCCTTGTCACCCTTGATCGTGAGCTTGACCTTGATCGGAATGAGACCTTCCTTGCCGGCCGGGTCGCGATCGATGAAGTCCTGCGTTTCCCATTCCCCGTCCGGCAAGGCGGCGATGCGCTGGCGCATTGCCCGCTCGACATAGTCCTGAACTTCTGAAAGTCCGGTCTGGACGGTCTCCCGGCCATACTTGGCGACAAGGCGCAGGATTTCGCGTTCGCAGACCTGCGTGGCCTGGGCCTGGGCATGGATGTCCCCGATGATGGAGGCCGGGTCGCGAGTATTGGAAGCGATCAGGTGCGCGACATCCCGGCAGAAGCGTCCCTTGTCGAACAGGCGGACCGGCGTGATGCGCAGGCCTTCCTTGAACATGTCTCTTGCCGAAACGTCGAACGATCCCGGCACGCTGCCGCCCACGTCGGACCAGTGGCCGTTGGACTGGCTGAAGGCGATGATCCTGCCGTCGGAGAAGATCGGGCGAATGAGACGTACATCGGAGAAATGCGTGCCACCGGCATAAGGATCGTTGATCGCATAGACGTCCCCGGGATGCATGTCGCCTTCGAAGGCGCGCATCACGTCCTTGCAGGTGAAATGCAGGGTGCCGACATGCACCGCGATGTCCTGGTTGCCCTGGGCCGCCGAGTTGCCCTCGGCATCGTGGAGGGCACTGGAGAAGTCACGGTTGTAGATGACGAAGGAGTAGCAGGTCCGAAGGATCTGCTCGCCCATCTGATCGACGCTGGTGATGAAGGAGTTCTTCAGCACCTCGAAGGTGACGGGATCGAGGGAGGGTTTGGAGACCATCTGTATCAATCCTTCACGCGGATGACGATGTTGAGGTATTTGTCGACTTCGGCCCGCGTGCCCGGCGGGATCAGAACGGTCGAATCGACCTGCTCGATGACGGCGGGTCCGCTCAGGCTGAAGCCGGCGGGAAGGTCGGAGCGTTCGTAGACCGGGGTGTCGGCGGCGGCCTCGCCGTCGAACCAGACAGGGCGCCGGCTCGTCGGGGCAGGGGTGACGCCGGTCGGCTCATGGGCCGCAAGCTCGGCCTTCGGCACGACGCCGATCGCCTTGAGGTTGAGGCGGAACAACCCTACCGGCGCCTCGTCGCGGCGGAAGTTGTATTCTCTCTCGTGCTGTCGATGAAAGGCCTCGATCAGATCGGCCATGGAAACGATCGGCGCGGGAGCAGCGACCGCGAGGGAGCGCCATTGTCCCTGGTACATCATGTCGATCGTGCGCTGCAGCACGATGTCGGCGGGGGCGACCCCTTCATGCGCGAGGCGTTCCAGGGCTTCCCTCTCCAGGCGTGCGAATTCGGTTTCGATCGATGCCGGATCCGCCTCGCCGGCGTTGGCGAGGTAGCTCTCCGAGAAATCATGCTGGACGTCGACCAGCAGGCATCCCAGGGCGGAGGTGACGCCGGGATTGGGCGGCACGATTACCGCGGGAATGGCAAGATCCCGGGCGATTGCGACGCCGTGCAAGGCGCCGGCGCCCCCAAAGGCGACGAGCGCGAAGTCTCTCGGATCGTAGCCGCGGCTGATCGAGATCAGGCGTACCGCATCCGACATGTTCGCATTGGCGACCCGGATGATCGCGTCCGCCGCAGCCTCGCGAGTGAGGCCGAAGGGGCGGGCCACGCTCTCGTCGACCGCTTCCGCCGCGAGAGCCGGATCGAGCAGGATCTTGCCGCCGGCAAGGCTGGTGCCGAGCCTTCCGAGGACGACGTTGGCATCCGTATTGGTGGCCTGCCTGTTGCCGTTGCCATAGCAGGCCGGCCCGGGATTGGCACCGGCCGATTGAGGCCCGTTGCGCAGCGAGCCGGCCTCGTCCGTCCAGGCCAGCGACCCGCCGCCCGCTCCTATGGTCAGCACTTCGATCGAGGAAAAGCGGATCGGATAGCCGAATTCGATATGCCAGTCCTTCGTGACTCTCGATTGGCCCTCATAGGCGAGGGAGACATCGGTGGAGGTCCCGCCCATGTCGAGGCCGATGGAGTTCTGGAAGCCGCACAGCATGGCGATGTGGCGGCTGGCGATGGCGCCTGCCGCGATGCCGGACCCAGCGAGGCGCGCGGCGAAATCCTTGACGCTGTTGGGCGTCATCACCCCGCCGCCGGTGTGCAGCAGGAGGAGATCGCGCGTGTATCCTTCCTCCTTGAGCCTTTCGCCGAGACGGGTCGTGTAGTCGACCACGACCGGGCTCAACGCGGCATTGACGACCGTGGTCGAGAAACGCTCATGCTCGAAGATCTCGGGCAGCACGCCGGAGGAAATCGAGATCGGCACGTCGGGCATCTCCTCCTCGAGGATCTGCTTCATGCGCCGCTCGTTGGCGCCGTTCATGTAGGCATTCATGAAGCACACGGCCACGGCCGCCACGTCGCGCCGCTTGAGAATGCGGGCGAGCTCGCGGGCCCCCGTCTCGTCGAGAGGGGTGACGACGACGCCCTGGGCGTCCACGCGCTCCTCGACGACCAGGCGGTCACACCGCGGGATGTAGGGACGCACGACGTCCTTGTAGGTGTCCCACAGATCTTCCTTGTTGGCGCGGCGGATCTCGATGACGTCGCGAAAGCCCTTGGTGCAGACCATTGCGGTCCGCGGCAGGCGCCGCGTGATCAGGGCATTCGTCGCGACGGTGGTGCCGTGCGAGAACAGGGCCACCTTGCCGAGATCAATCGCAGCCTTGGTCACGCCGGACATGATGCCGTCGATCGGATCCTGGGAGGACGCCGTCTTCTCGATGCGGATCAGGCCGGTCGTCTCGTCCATGATGCAGATGTCGGTGAAGGTACCGCCGACATCCACGGCCACACGCAAGTTTTGCAAAGGGAAACTCTCCTGTCCTGCCTCGTCCTCGGGCAAAGCTCCGCCTTGCCCGTAAAACGGGTTTTTGACTGTTCATTCTGCAGAATGCGCCGGCGGGCTAGCCTGCCGGCGTGATTATCGTCGTTGCGAAGGCGGCCCGGCGGGCCGCCTCACGCGTATCGCTCGGCGTGCGGCCGAAATGGGCCTTGTAGTGCCGGCTGAACTGGGCGTGGTCGCCGAAACCCCACTGGTAGGCGATTTCGGCTATGGATCTCCGGCCATCGAGATCATGCAAGGCTTCATCGCACATCAGGAGGCGCTGGCTGCGGATCCAGCCGCAGACCGTCGTTCCCTGGGTTGCGAACAATTGATGCAGGTAGCGGATCGAGATGCCGCAGCCATCGGCGACCGTCAGCGGCGACAGATCGCTGGTGGCCAGGTTGGTCCGTATGAAACGTTCCACGCGATGCAGATGCGCGCTCTGAATGGAAGAGGCAGGCCCGGACAGCACACGCTCGTCTCCCTCAACCGCGAGAGCCAGCAGGTCGACCAGATGCTTGCCCGAGACGTCGCGCGCGGCTCCGCCCATCTCGTCCAGCCGCTGAGCCGTGTGGCGGATCATGTCAACGAAGAGCGCGCCGACGCCGCGCGTGGAATCGAAGCTCAGCGAGGCGAGGCGCTCGGGCTGCCCGACCCGGGCGCGGAGAGTGGCGCTGGGTACCTTCAGGACCCATAGCGCATTGGGGTCGGCATAGCTGAATTCATAGGGTAGGTGGCTTCGCTCGACCAGGAAGGCACCGGGGCGGCAGCGCACCTCCTTGCCATCCTGCGCGAAGCTGATCTCGGACAGCTCGGGTACGGTGATGAGATAGCTCTCCTCGCGTTCATGCAGGAGATGCCGCTGGTGCCGGCGATAGACGAGGCCGTCGGACACGTTGCGGGAAATCGAGAGGTTGCCGAGCGACCAGACCTCGAGGTCGCCGGAAAATCTCGGCGTGTTACGAAAGCCGAGCTCCAGAGGAAAATAGGTCTGCGAGACGGCCTGGTCCCAATAGCGCTTGCGTGCCGCTGGAGCGGCTTGCGCGGTCGAATATCTGACTCGCATTCCGATGCTCCCGTTTCCTGGCTCGGGGAGATGCTGCGCCATGAAGGGTTCCCGTCCTTCCCGGCGCTCTCTCCGGCCATGCCTCTGGTCCCGCCAGGTGGGTGGCTGTCGCACCCTTGCCCGCCGCTTCGTCTTCTTGACGACCTTGTCCGGCCACGAAGACGTGGCCGCATTTCTTCCTCAGTTGAGCGGCATCGCAACCGGACGCATCGGCGCGCCCGTCGCTCCCCGCAGCTTGATACATGCGCCGAAGAAGGCGAATTCATGCACGCCTTCGGCGGCAAGCTCCTCCAGATAGGCCATCTCCAGGATCGGAATGCCGGCTTCCGCGAGAAGATAGGTGTGTACCGGGAAGAAGTTCAGCGGCTCCGCCGAAGGTGTCTGCTCGAGGGTGAGGTTGTCGGCGCCGATCATGATGGCGCCGTTCTTCGCCAGGAATTCCGCCCCCTCGCGATTGAGTCCGGGCGTATTGCGCACGAATGCCATGTCCGGCCAGATCGTCATCTGGCCCGTGCGCAACAGGACAACGTCGCCGGGCTTGAGCGAGAGCCCCTGCCGCTTCAGGCATGCCTTGAGATCGGCTTCACCGATGGCATGGCTCGGCGGCAGTACCTCGACGCCATGCATGGCGGCGACATCCAGCAGCACACCCCGTGCGAAGACAGGCGGATGCTTCTCAGGTCCGCAACGGTCCCACGCACGGCTGCCCAGATGTTCCTTGTCGTTGAATTCGTTGAAGATCTTGCCGCGATACCCGAAGTGGTTGAACGTGTCGATATGGGTGCCGCAATGGGTGTACATGGAGATGCTGTCGCCGGAATAGCCGACGAGCATGTTGGCTTCCAGGCTCACTCCCATGGTGTTAGCGACCACCTCTCCTGCCGGCGTATGCGTCATCCAGATCTGGTAGGGCTGGTCTCCAGCACCGAACCAGCCCGGCATGCCGACGAAATGATCGACGGAGAGGTCGAACACCTTCGATGCGTCGGCACGGCTGAGGATGGCCGACCGCGACTGCGCGTCGATGAGATTGAGCATGCCGATCTCGTCGTCGCGGCCGTATGGGCTGCGGGTGACTTCATGAAACTCGGCATTGTAGGCGATGATCTTCTGCTTCATCGCCTCATCGACGTAGCACGCGACGCACATGGTGCCTCCGGAGCTCGATGCCTTCCGGCATCTTGACGTTTGCCAGTCCTGTCAGCCTTGCCGGCAGCCATACGGCCGACGACAAGTCTACCTCAGTAAACGTCCTCCCCGCGGCCGGCTCTTGTCGCTCAGTGCACGGATTCTTGTGCCTGCGTGCACTTCGTGCCCCGGCCTGCCTTGTTTGGCGTCATGCGAGCGCTGCCGCCAGTTTTTTGAGCTGAAGCCCGTTGTGCTGGCGCGCCTCCAGGGCCTGCGGCATGTCGACTGCCTGGAAGCGGGCCGGCTGGTGCGGCTGCAACTGGCCGATGAGGTCCATATCGGCGGAAATGACCGTTCCGATCATGAAATAACCGCCGCCCGACACGGCGTCCCGGTGGAGCACGATGGGCTCCGTGCCTCCGGGGATCTGCACCGAACCGTAGGGATAGCAACTGTCCACGATGTTCGACGGGTCGGAGCCGGCGCCGAAGGGTTGTTTCCGCGGTTCGAATTCCAGCGGCTGTCCGCCCCGGAAGCGATAGCCGATGCGATCCGCCTCGGGAGCCACTTTCCAGGTGTCTTCGAAAAAGCGCTCGCCGGCGGCCTTGGTGATGCGATCACAGTAGAGGCCTGGAAGGACACGCAGAATGCCGGGCGCCGCGGGTTTGCGCCGCAATTCGTCGGGAACGCCGCGGCCGGGGCTCGCGGACCGCCTGGCCGGTCCGGTGCCGAGCCTGTCTCCGGCCTTGAGCGCCCGGCCTTCGTGGCCGCCCAGCGCGCCGAGCGTATAGGTCGACCGGGAACCGAGCACGACGGGTACGTCGATGCCGCCCGCCACCGCAATGTAGGCCCGCGCGCCGCTCCTGAGAAAGCCGAAGGACAAGACCTGGCCGGCCTTGACCGGAAAGGAGGTCCAAATCGGCTGTTCCACGCCATCGAGCCTCGGCGGCATTTCACCGCCGGTCACCGCGACGAGCGTATCCGCCTCGAAGCGGATCTCCGGCCCCATGAACACCGCCTCCAGCGCGGCATCGCCCTCGTCATTGCCCACGAGGAGATTGGCCGCCACCAGCGCATAGCGGTCCATGGCTCCCGAGAGGGGGATGCCCAGGTGATAGTAGCCGGGTCTGCCGAGGTCCTGGACCGTGGTGGAGAGGCCCGGCTTGATGATATCGAGCATGGTGGCATTCCCCTCAGCCATGGAGCACCCCCAGAAGATCGGCATTGGTGGCGCCCGGGTTCGACTGGAAGGCCTCGAGCGAGAAATCCACCTCCCGGATGAGGGGAGCGAAACGCCCGGTATCGACGGCCTCGACATCGGCGTCGTATTCCTCGCGACCGACGGGCTTGAACTTCACGATGTCGCCCGGCTTGAAGAAGATCATGAAATCCCTGAGATAGCTGATTTCCTGGCGGGGGTCGTAGATCGGCATCGGCGTGATGCCGAACATCTGGTAGCCGCCGGCCCCGCGCACCGAGTAGATGCAGCCGAAGCACCCGCCATGGCCGACGGTCAATCGGGGCGTGTCGGTGCGCGGCCGCAGATATTTGGGCACTTCGATCTGCTTTGCCCGTTCCACCATCTGGTACATGAAGGGCAGGCCGGCGACGAAGCCGACCATCGAGACGAACCAGGGCGAGCCCGAATGGGCATCGATGAAGGCCTGCACGCCTTCATAGCCGTTCACACGGGCCGCGTAGTCGAGGTCGGTGCCGTTGGGATCCTGATGGCGTTCGCGAAAACGCATCAGGGTCTCATGTGTCCAGGGATCCCCGTAGAAGACGGGGATCTCCACGATGCGCGTCTTGAGCCGGCCGTCGCCGGCATCGGCTGCTCCCTCGAGGCTCTGGATCTCCCGCATCAGGTCGTCCGGCGCGATCATGTCCGGGTCGAACTTGATCTGGAAGGAAGCGTTGGCAGGACAGATCTCCGTGACGCCGCGAATGCGGCTGTCGCGCACGGCGTTGGTCATCGACAGGCTTTTGAAGAAGGCCTCCAGCGACATTTCCACGTCGACCTCGACGAAGATATGCTCATCACCACCGAACGAGTATCGCATCGATTGATCTTTCCTTCAGGCAGTAAGCGGCAAGGGTCGGGCGTCGGCCGGGGCTAGCGGATGAGCCTGGAGCCAGTCCTCCAGCCAGCGTGTATGAACGGAGCCCGCCGCGACCTGTGGATCGTTCGCAAGCGCCAGATGCAGCGCGGCCGTGGTCGGGACCCCTTCGACCTTGAGCTCTGACAGCGCCCGGGCGAGCCGCAGGAGAGCCATCCGCCGATCGGTATCCCAGACGACGAGCTTGCCGAGCAGCGAGTCGTAGAAGGGGGGGATGCTGTATCCCTGGTAGAGCATGGTATCGAAACGTACGCCCATGCCGCCGGGCACGGAAAGCGAGGTGATCGCGCCCGGTGCCGGCATGAAGCCCCTGGCCGGATCCTCGGCGTTGATCCGCACCTCGATCGCGTGGCCGCTCACCTTCACCTGCTCCTGTGACAGCGAGAGCTTCTCGCCTGCTGCCACGCGGATCATCTCGCGCACGAGGTCCACACCCGTGATCATCTCCGAAACCGGGTGCTCGACCTGGATGCGGGTGTTCATTTCGATGAAGAAAAAGTCGCCGCGATCATCGTCGTAGAGGTATTCGAGGGTGCCGGCGCCACGATAGGAGACCGATTTGGCGAGCCTTACCGCGGATTCGCACAGGGCTTCGCGGACAGCCGGCGACAGGCAGGCCGCCGGAGCCTCCTCCCATACCTTCTGGCGATGACGCTGCAACGAGCACTCGCGTTCATAGGCATGGATGACATTCTCGCCGTCGCCCAGGATCTGGACCTCGACATGGCGGGCGCGGGGGACGAAACGTTCGAGGTAGAGGCCGCCATCGCCAAAGGCGGCCAACGCCTCCGCACTCGCCTGCGGAATGAGCTTGTCAAGATCGGCGGCCGTGCCAGCGACACGGATCCCGCGACCGCCGCCGCCGGCGGAAGCCTTGATCATCACCGGATAGCCAATGGTTTCGGCAACCCGTCTCGCTTCGTCGATGCCCTCGATCCGGCCCTCGCTGCCGGGCACTGTCGGGACGCCTGCCTGGGCCGCCATGAGACGGGCCGTCGCCTTGTCGCCCATGGCACGGATGGTCTCGGCTTTCGGACCGATGAAGACCAGGCCTGCCTTCTCGACCATCTCGGCAAATTCGGCGTTTTCCGAAAGGAAGCCATAGCCGGGATGCACGGCGTCGCAGCCATGATCCAGCGCTGCCTTCAGCATGGCCTCCTTGTTGAGATACGACTTCGTGGCGTGGGCCGGTCCCACCGGCACGGCCACGTCTGCAAGGCGGGCGGCGAGCATGTCGCGGTCAGCCGCACTGAAAGCCTGCACGGTGGCGATGCCCAGCTCCCGCGCGGCCCGGATGATGCGAACGGCGATCTCACCGCGATTGGCGACGAAAATCCTGCGGATCGCCATGTCTCAGCCTTCGAGATCGTAGAGAGGCTGGCCGGCCATGACCGCATCCTCGTTTTCCACATGGAAGGCAACCACCTTGCCTGCTTCCTCGGCGGCTACGGGGACGAAGGTCTTCATGACCTCGATGAGGCCGATCGTGTCTCCGACCGACACCGTATCGCCTTCCACCTTGAAGGGCGGCTGGTCCGGCGCAGGGGAACGGTAGAACGTTCCGGGGAGGGGAGCCTGGATGGTTTTAAGGGCCATTTTCTGCCTTCTTCAAATTGGAATTGCCCGGTGCCTCAATGGACCGGCAGGGAGGAAACGCCCTCCGCCACGAGGGTCTCGCACAGGACCCTCGCGACCTCGTCGGCGCCGGGAGTATCGGAATGGACGCAGATCGTATCCGCCCTGACGCGGATATCCACGCCGCCGACAGAGCTGACCAGCCCCTCGCGGATCGCCCGCAGGCAGCGTTGTGCCGCCAGGCGCGGATCGACGGGCGGATGCTCACGCGTGATGATCAGCGTGCCGTCGTCGGCGTAGTCGAGATCGGCGTAGAATTCTGGAATGAAGGCGTGGCCGCGCTGCGGATAGACGGTTGCATGGAGCGTTTCCACCATGCCGAGCAGCGGAACCTTGAACACGTCGGCCGCATCACAGATCGCATGGGCGATATCGGGCTGGCGGGCCGCCATGCCATAGAGCGAACCATGCGGCTTGATGTGGTTCAGCACCATGCCCTCAGCGTCCAGAAAGCCCTTCAGGGCTCCGATCTGGTAGATCAGGCAGTTGGCCAGCTCCTCGCGGCCGATCTTCATTTCGCGGCGGCCAAAACCCTGGAGATCGGGCAGCGAGGGATGTGCACCCACGCGCACGCCATGGCTCTTGGCGAGGCGAACCGTCGAGCGCATGTGATTGAAGTCGGAGCCGTGGAAACCGCATGCCACGTTGGCGATATGGATGGAGGGCATGATGCCGGCGTCATCCCCCATGCGCCAGATGCCGAAACTCTCGCCCATGTCGCAATTGATGAGCACCATCGCGCGGCTTTCTCCCTGCTCGAACGCCCGTAGGGAGAACTTTGCAAGCCATCACGATATTGTAAAATTGGAAATTAGACTGCATGATATCATAAATTCAGATACCAATACGCGCCGTGGGAGTCTCTTCTCGAAGGCGCAGTTGCGAGCAGGCTCGATCAGCGGGGCGCTTCTTTTGTCGGTTTCCCTGAAACAGATCCGTTATTTCATCGCAGCCGCGGAATCGGGCCAGATTTCGCAGGCGGCGGTCGAGCTGAATGTTTCGCAATCGGCCGTCACGGCGGCCGTGCAGCAATTGGAGGCGACGCTGGGCGTCCGTCTCTTCGACCGAAATCCGGGCGGCGTTTCGCTGACGCGGGAGGGAAACCGCTTCCTGCTGCATGGGCGCAACGTCATGGCCGCCGTCGCCGAAGCGGTGCGCGAGCCCTGGGCCGCCAGCACGTCGCTGACCGGGACCGTTCGCGTCGGCATCACCTATACCGTGGCGGGCTATTTCCTGCCGCGGCACCATGCCCGGTTCGCCAGCAACTTTCCCAATGTACGGATCGATCTCTACGAGGCTTCCCGCGATGTGATCGAGCGCGCCCTGCTGGACGGGGCGCTGGATATCGCCGTCATTCTCGTCTCCAACCTTGCCGCGCGCGAGAGCCTCCAGTCGGAGACGCTCATCCGTTCGAGGCGGCGCTTGTGGCTGCCGGCGGAGCATCCGCTGATGAAGCAGGACAAGGTGCACCTCAGCGACGTGGCGCGACAGCCCTATGTGATGCTGACAGTGGACGAGGCAGGACACACTGCCAGCCGCTACTGGTCGCTCACTCCCTTCAGGCCCAACGTCATCTTCAGGACCTCCTCTGTCGAGGCGGTTCGCAGCATGGTTGCTGCCGGGATGGGCATCACCGTGCTTTCCGACATGGTCTATCGTCCCTGGTCGCTCGAGGGACAACGGCTGGAGACACGCGTCCTCGAGGACGAGATACCCACCATGGATGTCGGCCTCGCCTGGCGGCCGGATGCCGATCAAAGCCAGGCGACCAAGGCCTTTCACGAATTCCTGAGCCTCGCCTGCGCGGGCGGCGCGCAAGGCTGACATGGTTTCGCATTTCACTTCACGACAAACCCGGGGAAGCTGTCATGACAGACGCGACGATCGAAATGCTGGAGGCCTTTTCGGCCGCCTGGAACGGCCATGATCTCCAGACGATCATGCGCCTGTCCACGCCCGACTGCGAGTTCTGGGCTTCCGCCGGCCCGGAGGCCGAAGGCTTGCGCGCCATCGGCCCCGAAGCGGTCGCCAGCGCCTATCGGGCAATTTTCGACGCGTTCCCCGACGGGCAATGGACACGTGGGCGCATCAGCCTGATGGCTGCTGATCGCGCCCTTTCCGAATGGACCTTCGTCGGCACGTCAAAGGACGGCAAGCGGGTGGAGGTTCTCGGGCTCGACATCCTGGATCTCCAGGACGGCAAGGTTCGGATCAAGAACTCCTTCCGCAAGAACCGTCTGGGCTGACGGCCGGCGCGAGGCTCGCCTATTCGCCGCGGATGGTCGCTTCTGCCGCCAGTGCCGCCGAGAGCAGCCGCTCGTCCTGCCCGCGAAGCCCCGACAGCAGGAAACCGACGGGCATGCCCGCGTCGCCCGTGCCGCTGGGGATGGAAACGCCGCACCAATCGAGGAAATTGCCCAGCAGCGTATTGCGCAGCGTCCTAGCGTTGGTCTTGAAGAAGAGATCGACGTCGTTTTCCAGCGGTGCGATCGGCGGCGCGACATGGGCGATCGTTGGAAAGGCGATGAGGCTATCCCGGCCCAGGAGGCTTTCGGTTTCCTCGATGAGACGGCTGCGGGCCTGAAGGATGGCGAGGTAATCGGGCACGGTGATGCTCGCGCCCAGCCTGGCGCGCGTGACGACGCGCTGATCCATCCGTGCAGCTGCGGGGCCGTTGAGCCGTTCCAGATGAACGGCATGGGCTTCCGCGTTCACCAGTGCGCCCCGGCTCCGGGTGAGGTCCGCCAGCTTGTCGAAGGCAGGAAAAGCCACCCGCTGGATCAGGACACCCTTCGCAGCGAGCCTTGCGAGCGCAGCCTCGAAAGAAGCGGACACAGCGGGCTCCAGATCGTCCAGCACGACATTGGTGGGCACGATCAGGCGCAGGCCCGCCAGGTCCCCCCGCCGGATGGACGGCGCCGTCAGTCCCTGCATCGCGGCGTCCACGAGCACGGCATCCTCCACCGTGCGGCACAAGGGGCCGAGGGAATCGAGACTGCCGGAAAGCGGAAATACGCCGGCCATGGCGTAGCGCCCGCGCGTTGCCTTGTAACCGACGATACCGTTGAACGCTGCTGGAATGCGCACCGAACCGCCGGTATCGGTGCCCATGGCTACCGGGATCAGCCCCTTGGCCACGGCCACGCCGGAGGCGGACGACGATCCGCCGGGGATGCGAGGCTCGTCGCGGCCATGCGGGTTGCGCGGCGTGCCGTAATGAGGGTTCAGCCCTATTCCGGAGAAGGCGAATTCGGTCATGTTCAAGCGGCCGACGCAGACCATGCCTGCAGCCTTCAACTGTTCGACGACGGCGGCATCCCTGTGGGCGGCCGGGTCCGATGCCAGTACGCGTGAGCCGGCCGTCGTTACCACGCCTTCGAGGTCGAACAGGTCCTTCCATCCGATCGGGATGCCGTCCAGCAGGCCATGCGGCCGCCCGGCGCGCAATCTCAGGGCCGCCTCGCCCGCCTCCCGGAGAGCGCGCTCCGGCGTCACCTGTGTGAAGATCGCCTTGTCGTCACTGGCCTCGACCGCCGCCAGTGTGGCCTGCGCCAGTTCAACAGCATCCATCGTGCCGGCCTGCAGAAGGGCGGCGAGCTGGACGACGGATTTGCCTTGAATATCAATTGTCACGACGAAACTCCTTCAAATATGTGTCAATTCACCAGCTGTGCCCATCGGCGAACGAGGTAATTGTGTTCATCCATCGTGGTGTTCCACACGGCGATGGAATTGGCGCGCTGCCAGTACGAACCGCCGTCCCGCACCGATCCGGCCTTGATCGTGATGGTGCCGTCGGGACCCGGCAGGTCGGTCTGCGTAGGCAATCCCTCATACCAGTAGGCCCACTCGTCGGGGGTCAGGTATGTCCTGGCGCGGTTGGGGGTGGACATGTAGTAGCCTTGGCGGGTCATCACCGCTCCGGGCCATCCCGAAAGCCACCAGTTCAGGTAATCATAGGCGACATCGAGCATGCGCCCGGACAAGCCGCTCGAAAGGCACAACCCGCCATGCCAGGCGCGATAGCCCTCACGCGGCACGGCTTCCATGACGGGCACGCCGCGATGGCGCAGGGCCGTGATGCCGGGAGACCACATGCTCTGGATGACGACGCTGCCGGCCCGCATCATGTCCGCGGCCTCCGCCGCGGTCTTCCAGAAGCCTGCGAAATAGCCGTCCTTGCGCCTCTCGATCAGGATACGCAGCAGCGTGTCGATCTCCTCGGTCGACATGTTGCCGATGTCGTCGAAGGACATCAGCCCGAGAGACTGGGCGGCAAGGGCCGCGTCGAAGACACCGATCGCCGGCTCGTCAACGAGCGCCGCCTTGCCATGCCACCTCTCGTCGAGAAGCGCTCCCCAGGAGACGATATGTTCGGCATCGCCATTGGCCATGTCGGGCCGAAAGGCGAAGGAATCGAAATTGTGCGTTGTCGGCAGCATCGAGAGCCAACGGGAGGGCGCAGGCCCCAAGGCACGGTTCGGCTGCACGAAAAGCTTGGTGACGGGCGCGTCGCCGAAGCCTATGCGGGCGCCAGGATCGATTCGGCCGGTCTTCGTCAGATCCGTAATCTCGTCCCAGAGCGTGATGCGCGTGAGGTCGATGGGCTGGACGGCCCGCCAATACCAGACGATATCGAGATTGTGGAAACACTGATCGTAGACATCGTAGCTGCCCGGTTCGGCCGCTGCCTTGTGCTGCGTGGTGACGAAATCCTGGACATCGAACGTGATGTTGATGCCCAGGTCCGCCTCGGCGCGGAGCCGCAGTTCCTCGAGCAGCGAGATTTCCGTTCCCAGGACGCGCAGCGTCGGTCGTGCGGTGGTGCGCACCGCGGGCGCGGCAAGCTTCCTGTCCGGCGCTTCTCCCTTCATGGGTGTCTCGATCGAGGGGGTATGGGAAATGTCATGGAGAACGCTTGATCATATGTGCTGCTGCAGGGGAGCCGCCAGTCGGTTGAAGGCCGCGAGGGAACGTTGGATCAAGCCGGAATCAAGATCATTCACGATAAATACGATACGCGAACGCCGATCGCCATCGGGCCAGGCCTGCATATGCACGGGCGCGTGCACGAGATGCTGCACGCCATGGATGGCGACCGGAGCGTCTTCTCCCGCCAGGTTCAGGATGCCCTTCACTCTCAGGATCTTCTCGCCGTGCCGATTGAGCAGCATGGTCAGCCAGATCCCGAAGGCCGTCCAGTCGATGGGCTCGTCCACTACGACGACGAAGGAGCGGATGCGCTCCCCGTGTCGCGTGCGGTCCGACGACCCGTGCTCGTGCGACGGGTCCCATGCGCCTGTGGGTAGCGGATCGCTTCGGAACGTCTCGCGGAACCAGGCGCGCGTGGAATGCTCCGGAGCGCCGGCCAGCGCGGGGGAGCCAGGCGAGAACAACGCCGCGGCGTCGAGATCTTTGTCCGCTGCCGACAGCACGGGTGCATCCGGATTGAGCCGGCGGATGCGGTGCAGAAGGCGCGCTACGGCGACCTCGTCCGCGAGGTCCGTCTTGGTCAGCACGAGCCGATCGGCGATCGCAGCCTGGCGGGTCGACTCGTCGTGATTGTCCAGTTGGAAGAGTCCGTTGACTGCATCCACGGTGGTCACCACGGTGCCGGGGCGGAAATGATGCCTGAGGACGGGATCCGCCTTGACGGTGGAGAGGATGGGGAAGGGATCCGCCAGGCCCGTGCTTTCGATCACCAGCCTGTCGAAGAGGGGAATCTCCCCGCGTTCACGCTTGCCGTGGATGTCGCGCATCGCCTGGGCAAGTTCGCCGCGGATCGCGCAGCAGAGGCACCCGGACGGCAGCAGTACCATGGTTTCGTCGATGCGCTCGAGCAGGTGGTGATCGAGCCCGATCTCGCCGAACTCGTTGATCAGGATGGCGGTGCGCGCCATGGCCGGATCCGAGAGCAGCCGCCGCAGCAGCGTCGTCTTCCCCGAGCCGAGAAAGCCCGTGAGGAGATTGACCGGGGTGAACGCCGGGGCCTCATCCGCCATGCCGCTTCTCCATTGCCTCGATCACCGGCAATGCAAGGGGATCGCAGGCGCGTCCCGCCAGCCTTTCGGCTGCCGGCCAGAGATGGCCGAGATCGTCGATGATCTCCGTCTTGCCGGTTCGTGTCGACAGGAGGAACGAAGCTCCCTGCCAATCGGACAGCGTCATGCCGAACGTTTCAAGGACCTGGCACGCGATCCGCACGCGCCTCATGCGCTCGCGCCGGCGATCGACCCTGTCGTGATTGCGCGTGAAGACGCCGGGCCGCGCGACAGCGTCGGCCCAGTGCTCATTGCCACCCAGGATGCCGCAGAGCGAGCACATGGAAATCCACCTCGCAGCGATTGGAACCATCAGGGCGGGCCGAGGTAGGTGCCTCGGCCCCCGCCGTCACTTCTTGCGCGGGAAGCGCTTGGCGAAATCGTCGGCCATCTCGTTCATGGTGACGAATTTGACGCCGGGATGCTTGGCCATATGGGCATAGAGGCGTTCCAGCATCATAAGCACCTGCGGCCGTCCGGAGACGTCGGGATGGATCGTAATCGGGAACACCGCGTAATCCATCTCGCGATAGACCCAGTCGAACTGGTCCCGCCAGAGTTGCTCGATGTCGTGGGGGTTTACGAAGCCGTGGCTGTTCGGAGCCTTCTTGATGAACATCATGGGCGGCAGGTCATCGAGATACCAGGAGGCGGGAATCTCGATGAGGTCGGTCTCGTGTCCCCGCTTCAGCGGTACCATCCAGTCGCTCGGCTTGCCGGAATAGTCGATCTTGGTCCAGGAATCGCCGACGCGGACGTAGTAGGGCGTGAAGTCGTTGTGCATCAGCGAGTGGTCGTACTTGATGCCGCGCTCCAGCAGAAGCTCGTTGGTGACGTTGGAGAACTCCCACCAGGGGGCGACGTAGCCGGTGGGTCTTTTGCCCGACAGCCTGGTCACCAGGTCGATGCACTTGTCGAGAATTTCGATCTCCTGCTCGCGCGTCATCGCGATCGGATTCTCGTGGGTATAGCCGTGGATGCCGATCTCGTGGCCGGCGTCGGCGACCGCCTGCATCTGTTCGGGAAAAGTCTCGATCGAATGTCCGGGAATGAACCACGTCGTCTTGATGCCCAGGCGCTCGAACAGCTTGAGAAGGCGGGGCGAGCCAACCTCGCCCGCGAAAAGGCCCCGCGAGATGTCATCCGGCGAGTCCTCGCCGCCATAGGAGCCGAGCCAGCCCGCGACGGCATCGACGTCAATGCCGAAACCACAGAGTATTTCCTTTGCCATGGATGAGGTCTCCTCGTGTTTTCTGAAGGAAGTTGTGTCGTTGAAGCGGTGGCTCAGGCAGCCGGAATGACCGTGGCTTCCGAAGGACGCCAGGCCAGGACGATTTCTCCGCCGGGAGCGAAGGCACCCGGTGGATATTTGTCGACATGCGCCTCGAGCGAGACGGCCCGGCCTCCCGGAAGCTCGACGGAAAGGTGGGAGATGTGGCCGACGACATCGAGGCGCCGGACGGTTGCCGCGATCGCATTGCCGATGGGTTCCGCCTCCGTGTCGGTGGAAGGACGAACCTCTATGGCTTCGGCCGGAACGACGATCTTCGCGGCGCTTCCGGCCGCAAGAGCGCCGTTGGCGGTGCCCCTGAGGATGCCGAGTGGCGTATGCACCACCGCGCGCCCGTCCTCGAGCCCACCGACGGAGCCGTCGAGGATGGTGTTGCGCCCGATGAACTGGGCCACGAAGGGTGTATTGGGCCGCGTGTAGAGTTGATGTGGAGGACTGATCTGCTCGACGCGTCCCTGATTCATCACGACGATCCGATCGGACAGGGCCAGCGCCTCCGACTGTGCATGCGTCACGAAGACAAAGGTCACGCCCAGCCTTTTCTGCAGCAGTTTCAGCTCGTTCTGGATCGCTTTGCGCAGATTTGCATCGAGGGCGCCCAACGGTTCGTCCAGAAGGAGAATGTCCGGCTCGACGACGAGGCCGCGCGCGAGGGCGATCCGCTGGCGCTGGCCGCCGGAGAGCTTTTCGGGGCGCTTGTCGGCGACATCTTCGAGCCCGAGCGTGTGCAGGATGCGATCGACCTTGGCTTCGCGCTCCGCCTTCGGCAGTCCCTTGACCTCGAGGCCGTATCCGACATTGCGGCGAACGCTCATGTGGGGGAAGAGCGCGTAGTTCTGGAAGATCATCGAGGTCGGCCGCCGCTCGGGCGGCACGTCGTTGATGCGGGTACCCTTGATCAGCATGTCGCCGGACGAGATGGACTCGAAGCCGGCGATCATGCGCAACGTCGTCGTCTTGCCGCAGCCCGACGGTCCCAGGAAGGCAATGAACTCGCCCTTGGTCACGGCCAGGTCGAAGCCGGCCACGGCTGGCGTGCCGTTGTCGTAGACCTTGCCGACCTTGATCAGTTCGAGATCGTGGATCATTGAATCGCGCTCCGAGGCTGGGGCAGGCGATGCGGGCGTGGGCCGCCCGCATCGAGATCAGGCGTTCAGGAACTCATCCCATTTCTGGATGAGATGGTCGTAGGCATCCGGCCACTGGTGCCAGTAGGCGACGTTGGAAGCCCGCTCCTCCAGGCTGCCTCCGTCACGCAGGTCGCCCTCCTTGATGCCGCGCTCGGCGGCGCCGACCCAGGGCTTGCCCTCGTACCAGAAGGCGTATTTGTCGGGCGCCATCTCGTTCTTGATGTTGGTCGTCGGGGAATAGTAGCCCTGCTCGGACACGGTGATGCCCGGTTTGCCGGAGAGCCAGTAGTCCGCATAGGCGGCAACGGCCTCCTTGTTGGCGGAGCCGGCGATGAGCGAAGGTCCGATCGCCCAGGCACGGTAGCCTTCCTTCGGGCGGGCATATTTGCAGGCCTTGCCCTGCGCCTTCACCGCCATCACGGCCGGCTGCCAGGCATCGCACACCACCATTTCACCGGAGGCGAGCAGGTTGACCAATTCGCCGAAGTCGCCCCAGAGCGCCCGGAACTGCCCGTCCTTCTTCTTGGAGACGAGGAATTTCGCGGCCTCGTCTATTTCGGCCTCGGAGGGATTGCCGGGATTCTTCACCGCCGACAGGCCCAGGGAGTTCATGGCCATCACGGCCTGGCCGAACGCGATCAGGGGATCGGTGTTGAGCCCGGACTTGCCCTTCCACTTGGGGTCGAAGATCGCAGCCCAGGTGTTGGCTTCCTCGTCCGACAGGACGTCGGGATTGTAGCCGATGGAGTCGTAGTTGTAGACGGCCGGAACCATCCACAGAGAGGTGTGGGCGTCATCCTGCCAGATCTGGCCGGTGATCTGGGCCTTGGGGTCCCACTTGCCGTTCGGCTTGGTGAAGGTTTCGCGGATATTGGCCCAGTTCTTCAACGAGGAGGCCGCGATGGGCTCGACATTGTTGGTCATCACCACGGAGGGCAGGCGCTCGGCGATCACTTCCCAACAATCGTAGTCCTTCGAACCCGAAAGGATCTTGGTCTGAGCATCGGGGAAGGTGGCCGCGGTGCCAGACGTCGAACCGACGCCCGAAGCGGCCTTGAAGTCGGCGAGGATGCGTTCCTGCACGGTCACCGACAGGCCGATGGTACGCAGGCTTTCATTCGCCAGCCCGGCGCCCTGGGCCCAGGCTGCCCGGGAGGACAGGAACGGCGTGCCGCCGCCCAGCGCCAGGGCCATCATTCCCGCAGACCGCTTCAACATAGAGCGGCGCGTCATCTCGCTCAGATCAGACATCGTTCCTTCTCCGGTTCTGGTTCATTTGCTTTTGTTTCAGTAGCGGCCCACCAGGAGGCCACCGTCGACCACCAGCGTCTGACCCGTCAGGTATCGGGCGCTGGAAGAGGATAGAAAGACGATCACGTCGGCGATCTCTTCGGGTTCGCCGATGCGGCCCATCGGTATGAAGGCACCCGCCGCCTCCGCTCCTTCCGGGCCGAGGGAATGTTCCTTGGACAGGAGCTGGGCAGTGCGGATGTAGCCGGGCGCGACGCCGTTCACCCGGACGCCGTCGCGGGCAACCTCGACGGCAAGTCCGCGCACCAGGCCCACGACACCGGCCTTGGCGGAGGAGTAGTGAACATGCTCGTCCCAGCCATAGGCGACACCCATGATCGAGGAGAGCGCGACAACGGCTCCCGACCGGCGCGCCCGCATGCCGGGCAGCGCCGCCCGCACCACGCGAAAGATGCCCTTGAGATCGATGTCGAACGTCAGGTCCCACATGTCGTCGTCGAGCTTGGCCAGCGGTACGCGATGGGCGATCCCGGCGTTGGCGACGATGACATCGATGCGCCCATGGCGGGCTTCCACATCCGCGACCACAGCGTCGGCACGGTCGGTGGAGCGCACGTCGAGCGACAGAAACTCCGCCGAGCCGCCCGACGCCTTGATCTCGGCCACCACGCCATTGCCGTCGGCTTCCAGGACGTCGGTGACCACCACGTGGTCGCCGAGCGCTGCGAAGGCTTTCGCGCTGGCCCGGCCGATGCCGATGCCGCCGCCGGTAATCAGAACGATGCGCGCCTGGGTCATGGTGCCGTCTTCTCCGCTTGCTTGCTCACAACATCACGTCGCCGGAATTGGGGCCCAGCGTCTGGCCAACGAAGAGGCTGGCGGCGGGCGAGGCGAGGAAGGCGACCGTCGCCGCGACTTCCTCCGGTTCACCGAAACGGCCGAGGGGCAGCTCTCTGGCCTTACGGCTCTGCCATTCCTCGGACAGAGCGCGCACCAGCGGAGTGTTGATCGGTCCGGGCGCGACGGCGTTGACACGCACGCCACGGCTCGACACTTCCCGAGCAAGCGATTTGGTCATGCCGATGATGGCGGCCTTGGCGCCGGAATAGTGAACGAGCTCGATTCCGCCGATCTGGCCCAGCTGCGAGGCGATGTTGACGATGACGCCGGCGCCTGCCGTCAGCATCGCCGGCAGGACGGCCCGGGTCATCAGGAAGGTGCCGCGGACATGCACCGCGAACATGCGGTCGAAATCCGCCGGCTCAAGGTGCTCGAACAGGCACTGGTGCACATATCCTGCATTGTTGACGAGCAACTGGACAGGTCCGAACCCGGTGCGGGCTGCCGCGACGATGGACGAGACGTCCTCTTCCCCTGACACGTCGCCGGCCGCCGCGAGGGCCTTGCCGCCCGCCGCTTCTATGGCGTCGGCGACGGCCTGGGCCCGATCGAGCACCAGATCGTTGACCAGCACGGCGTAGCCGTCGGCCGCGAGGCGCTCCGCCACTGCCCGTCCGATGCCCGACCCCGCGCCCGTGACGATCGCTGCCTTCAAGTCCGGCATCATGCTTCTTCCTGGATAGCGACGCGCCTGCTGCGCCGGACGGACAAACCCATCAGGATGGCGTAGACGGCCAGCAGCGCGAATGAGAACAGGGTGGTGAGAACGCCGAAGGCGAAGACGTTCGGATGGATCTCGACCGAAAAGGTTCCGTAGATCGCCAGCGGCAGCGTGAGGTCCCTTCCCGAGGCGAAGAGCGTGCGGGAGAATTCGTCATAGGACAGAGTGAAGGCGAACAGCATCGCCGACAGGACGCCTGGGAAGATCAGGGGAAAGGTCACCTTCCGGAACGTGCGGATCGGCGAGACCCCGAGGGACCAGGAAGCCTCCTCGACGCTCTGGTCGAAGCGGTTGAAGATCGCCAACATCACGAGGAACGCGAATGGATAGGTATAGACCACGTGGAGGACGAAGGCCGTGCCCCACCAGTGGCGATCGATGCCGAGGAAATTCGCCACCAGCGCCATGCCCAGGCCGACCAGGACACCCGGCACCATCATTCCGAGGACGATCAGGTAGAAGGCGACGCCGGAGCCCTTGAACTTCTTGCGGAACGCCTGCGCGGAGGTCACGCCCAGCACGGTCGATACCACCATCGTCATCAGGGCGAGGACGACCGAGCGCCCCAGGCTCTCTTCGATGGGCAACGGCGCCACGCGCGAAGGCGGCGTCAAGCCGAACAGATGCTGATACCAGTAGGTTGACCATTCGATGATCGGAAACTGTGGACCGCCCTCGGGCCCCGTCTGGAACGACAGGATGGCCAGCACGACGAAGGGGCCGTAGAGGAAGAGAAGGAACAGGGCCGTGTAGACGGCCAGGACCGGTTTGATGCCGCGCGCCTGCATGGCTCAGAGTTCCTTTCTGAGATCGACGACGCGCAGGAGGGCCGCGACGACGGCGCCCATCACGATGGTCAGCACCACGCCGACCACCGCGGCGAAGGCCCATTTCAGCGAGCCGACCTGGGTTACGATGATGTTGCCCAGGAGGTTGACCTTGCGTCCCGAGAGGGCGGCGGAGGTGGCGAATTCGCCCAGCACCATCACGGAGACGAAGATCGATCCGACGACCACGCCGGGCATCGACAGCGGCAGGATGATGGTGCGGAAGATGCGCCAGAAGCCGGCTCCGAGATCGCGTGCCGCCTCGATCACGTTGGGATCTATGCGGCCGAGCATGAAGGCGATCGGCCCGACCATGAAGACGCAGTAGATCTGCGTCATGCCTATCACCACCGACAGGTCGGAGAACAGGAGCGCCTCTATCGGCTGGCTTATGATGCCGCTCTTGAGCAGGATCAGGTTGATAGCCCCCTCCTTGCCCAGCATCGGGCGCCAGGCGAGGACGCGGATCAGGAACGAGGTCCAGAACGGGATGACGCAGAGGACGAGGAGCGATGTCTGGAGAGTCTTGTTGCGTACGAAGAGGCCGACGAAGAGAGCCGTGGGATAGCCTACCACAATGGTCGCTGCCAGGACCGTCAGCCAGATGCGGATCGTTGTCCAGAGGGCGTCGAGATAGGTATCGCTGCTGAAGAAGGTGACCCAGCTCTTGGTCGTCAGGATCGGTTCGATCTTGAAGGTGGTCTGTGTCCAGAACGACACGTAGACCATCATCAGGATGGGAACGAGCAGGAAGAGCACCATCCACAAGACGCCTGGCGCAAGCAGCCACAACGTCCTGCTGCGGGGCCTGCGGGTCTGTGCAGCCGCTGTTTCGCTGGCTGAAGTTGTCGTCATCCAGTCGGTCTCCGTTCCGGGCCGGGGGTCAGCGAGGGACATGGCGGCCTCTCACGCGTAAAGGAGCGCGACGTCGCGCTTCCACACGAGGCCGTAGCGTTCCTGCGGCGCATAGTCGGCGGGCGGCCGGTGGCTGAGATGGGTTTCCACCTCCACCACCTGCCCGTTGTCGAGGGCAAAGAAGGAATTCACGGCTGCGCCGCTGTATTCGCTGGCGACGAAGGCGCCCTCGACACGCTCTTCGTCCGAGGTGACGGTGGCGGGGAGGGGGCGTACTTCGATGCGATCGTGGCGCACGGCGTAGGCCTGCCTGCCGCCCGGCAGGCGCTCGCTGCCGGCGATGGAGAAGGTCCCTGCGGGTCCGACGAAGGCGTCGCCCGCGATGGATCCTTCGAACAGGTTGTAGCAATTGAGGAACCGCGCGACGGAAGGACGGGCGGGGCGGTTGTAGATCGTGTCCGCATCCGCGGATTGAGCGATCCTGCCCCGGTCGAGCACCAGTACGGTGTCGCCCATGGCCAGTGCCTCGGATTCGCTGCCGGTGACATGCAGGAAGGTGACGCCGAGGCGTTCGCGGATCTGCCTCAGTTCCGTGCGCATGCGGGCACGGAGGTTGGCGTCGAGCGCGCCGAGGGGCTCGTCGAGAAGCACCAGATGCGGCTCGGTGACCAGTGTGCGGGCGAGTGCGACACGCTGGCGCTGGCCGCCGGAGATCTGGGCCACGCCGCGATCCTCGAGGCCGGTCAGTCCGACCAGCTCGATCATCCCGGCGACCTTGCGCTGGATGGCTGTTTTGTCCTTCAGCGCTCCGGTTTCGCGGTTCGCGAGGCCATAGGCTATGTTGCCCGCTACCGAGAGGTGGGGGAACAAGGCGAAGTTCTGGAAGACGAATCCGATGCCGCGGCGATGCGCGGGAGTGTCGTCGATGCTCCGCCCATCCAGCAGGACGGTGCCCTGGTCAGGATCTTCAAAGCCGGCGATGACCCGAAGCAGCGTTGTCTTGCCCGATCCGCTAGGCCCCAGAAGCGATACATAGGCATTGCCGGGAATGGTGAGATCAATGCCGTCCAACGCATTAAGATCACCGTAGGACTTCCTTATGCCAGAAAGATGAAGTACATCTGTCAAAAGGCCCTCCCGAGATCAAAAGCACAGTTGTCCAGTTTCCTGTTGAACGTAAATCAACAAGATCAGAGACAGAATTCGATAAGACGCGAAGATTCAATCAACCGCAGCGATGGCGCGGTCGCATAAATGCCTGCAGTCTATTTATTTAGTTCACCTCTGCATTGCTTCTTCGGCAACGAGTAGGCACATCCTAGTTTGATCGATCTTTGTATGCAACAGTCTTTTTTAGTCTCTTTGCCTAAAATCTGAGCGCGCACGGTGTTTGGACCGCCAAGGCGGTCGCAAGGATGTCTTGATGCTGACTGTGGCCCTGAACCGCCGGAATATGAACTAAAGTCGCTCTTTCCCTGATGGTTTCGCTCGCTGGAGGGGTGCGTCTCTCCATATATCGATGGCGGACTGGCGGGCTAGCGAATTCCCTTCGTTAGACGTGGATGTGCCCGTGTCTCTCCGCGCGGGGCAAAAATAGGCCTGTTTTGCGCAAAAATTAGAGCTTAGTATACAAAATCCATTTTTGTGACGGGCGACACATCATGCCAAACGCGTTAACAAGAGCAGGTTCCAGGCGGTTCGTGATGACGCAGCGGGGAGGGTCAGTTAACGGCATGCCAATGTCCAAGCCTCGTCAGACCGCCCAGCGACGCTACGAAATCGTCGAAGACGTGCTGCGCGCCAATATCGCCCAGGGATTGCTGCCGCCGGGATTGGTTCTGCTGGAAGGGCCGATCGCCGAGATATTCCAGACGTCCCGCGCGCCGGTCCAGCGGGCTCTGCTGCGCCTGGAGGCTGAACGGCTCATCCATCGCTTCGACGGGCGCGGCTACCTTGTGGGCGAGCCGGGGCGGCATGTCGCGCCTTTGCGTACCGACATCAAGACGCTGGGCCTCGTGGTGCCGGAGGCGATCGACGAGGCCTTGCAAAGCCGCTCGGCCTGGGAGCGCATCTACGATTCCATAGAGGCGGATGTCGCGGCCTGCGTGGTTTTCGGACGCTATCGCATCATCGAGATCGAACTGGCCGAGCACTTCAATGTCAGCCGCACGGTCGTGCGTGACGTGCTCGGGCGCCTGCAGGAGAGGGGCCTGGTTCAAAAGAACCAGAGCTCTCACTGGATCGCCGGCCCGCTCACGGCCAAGTCGATCAAGGACCGTTTCGCGCTTCGCCGCATCCTGGAACTGCCGGCGCTCGTATCGGCCGCCCCCCGCATAGATCGCTCGAAGCTGACGACGCTGCTCGACAATCTGTTCGAGGCCGAGCGGGCGGTGTCGGACGCCGATCTGCCCGACCGGGAGGATCTGGAGACCAAGCTGGTGGAGACCTGCGTGATGGCCACTCCGAATGAGAGGCTGCGCGAGCTCATCCGCGACAATCTCCTGCCGGTCGCCGCGTCCGAGCGCCTGCTGCGCCAGTTCGGCCTGCCCCGCGACCGCATCGCCATCGCCGAATATCGCCTGATCGTGGAACTGCTGACGCGAGGGGCCATCGAGGCTGCGGCTGCGATGTTCGACGCCCATCTCGAAGAAGCCATGAACCGCAATATCGCGCAGATGAAGATCGTGGCCGTGATCCCGGCTCCCCAATCGGTGGCGCCCTATCTGACCCGCGTTTCCGAATGAACCATGCGCCACTCCGGCGTTGAACCGCGCGGATCGCTTCCAAGCGAGTTCCCTTGCGCGAGTACCGCGGGAGGGGCGGCGGCTCAACCGATCGGCGGGCGGAGTTCCTGCCCATAGCGCGGCCGGGCCGCCATGAACTCGTCGAAATGCTCGACCAGGAATTCGAGATGCTGGGCCATTGCGCCCGCCGCGGCTTCCGGATCGCCGCCGCGAATGGCCTCGATGATGGCCTGATGCTGTGCAATGAGGGTCGGCGCATGTTCGGGACTGAGAGTGAGCTTGCGCGCCCTGTCCATGTGGACCTTGATCTCTGCGATGAGCAGCCAGATCATCGGCCTGCCCGAGGCCGCGGCGATGATCTGGTGCATTTCCTCGTCGAGGCGGTACAGCGTCTCGAAGTCCCCGCCGGCAGCGGCCTGTCTCTGGCGGGCAAAGTTGGCGTCGAGATCTGCCAGGACTTCGGGCGTCCTGCGCGTGGCGGCAAGACGAACCACGGCGCATTCCAGGGCGGAGCGCGCGAATTGGGCATCCATCACGAGTTCGCGCCTGATCGGCGAGACATAGGTGCCATGCTGGGGAATGACGTCGACGAGGCCTTCGTTTTCCAGCCGTTTGAACGCTTCACGGACAGGGGTCCGGCTGAAGCCGAACTCCGTCGACAGACGGGTCTCGGAAAGGAGTTCGCCAGGCTCGAACGTCAGGTCGAGGATTCGACGTCTGATGATGGCGTAGGCCTGGCCGGCAATCGGCTCTCGTGTCTGGCGGTGGCTGAATGCCATTCGGGCATTTGTCCCATGTGAATGCTGCACGAACGCGATGTGACACATTCCCCATCGCCTGTACATGCCATGCTTGATTACATGCGTACTTGTATACTAGTAATCCGCGTGATATGGAAGCCGGAGTTGCCGGCCGGGTTCTCACCGGCCCTGCACTACAAACCATCAATAATGTCGGCCTTGGCGCCGCTTGGGAGAACTGAGGAAATGCTGAAGAAGCTTGTGCTCGCCGCTACCACGCTCATCGTCGCTGCCACCGGCGCCTCGGGCGCGGATTTGAGGAAGGTCGGCGTGACCCTCGGCTCGCTCGGCAATCCTTTCTTCGTGTCGCAGGGCAATGCCGCGGTGGAGGCGGCAAAGAAGGTCAATCCGAAGGCTGAAGTGACCGTCGTCGCCGCCGACTACGATCTCGGCAAGCAATTCAGCCAGATAGACAATTTCATAGCGGCCGGAGTCGACTTCATCCTCCTGAATGCGGCCGATCCCAAGGCGATCGCCCCGGCCGTGAAGAAGGCACAGGGCGCCGGCATCCGCGTCATCGCCATCGGAGACGTGGCCGAGGGGGCCGATGCCGTGGTGATGACGGACAACACGCAGGCGGGCACGATCTCCTGCCAGTATCTGGTGGACAAGCTCGGCGGGAAGGGCAACGTCGTCATCGTGAACGGACCCCAGGTATCCTCCGTCGTGGCGCGTGTCGCCGGCTGCAAGGCCGTCCTCGCCAAGTATCCCGGCATCAAGCTCCTGTCCGACGACCAGGACGCCAAGGGCTCGCGTGACGGCGGCCTCGCCGTGATGCAGGCCCTGCTGACGCGTTTCGATCATATCGACGGTATTTTCACCATCAATGATCCCACCGCCATCGGCGTCGATCTCGCGGCCAAGCAGCTCAACCGCAAGGAAATGATCATCACCTCCGTCGATGGCGCGCCGGATATCGTTGCGGCCCTCAAGGGCAATACGCTCATCCAGGCTTCGGCCGCGCAGGAACCGCAGACCATGTCCATCAAGGGTATCGAACTCGGCATGGACTACATGACGGGCAAGACTCCGGCCGAAACCAGCTTGCTCATCCCTTCCACGCTGGTCACGCGCGACAACGCAGCCGACTACAAGGGCTGGTGAGGCCCGCGGGGCCCGGGGATCGTATCCAGCGCTGGGATCGGAGCACATGCACGACGAATTCAAGGGCAAATGCGCCTTCGTGATGGGCGGCACGACGGGCATCGGACGCGCCGCTGCCGAACTTCTGGCGGCCAGGGGAGGGCGTGTCGCCCTATTCGGCGCGCCGGTGTCCGCCGACAACAGGGACGCCGGTCTGGACAGCCTTCCTGAAGGCGTCGTCGTCTTCACCGGTGACGGCTCGCAGGCGGCCGAGGTCGCGGCCGCCATGGAGCGGACGGTCGCGGCGTTCGGTGGTCTCGACATCCTCGTCAATTCGGCCGCCGTGCATCCCTACGGCACGGCCCTGGAAACGCCGGAGAGTGTGTGGGACCGCGTCATGGGCGTCAACGTCAAGAGCGCCTTCCTGACCTGCCATTACGGCCTGCCCCACCTGATCGCGCGCGGCGGCGGTGCCATCGTCAACGTCGCCTCGAACCAGGGCAGCGCCAACACGGCGGGGCTTTCGGCCTATGCCACCAGCAAGGGGGCCATCCTCGCCTTCACCCGCACGCTGGCCATTGATTTCGGCGACCGCGACATCCGGGCGAACTCCGTGAGCCCCGGGCCGATCGATACGCCCCTGCTGCGCGTCGCGGCGGAGAAATTCGGCGAGGGCCGAGAACGCGCGGCGGTCTATCGCGACTGGAGCGCGAAGGTGCCGATACGACGCATCGGCACGCCGGCCGAGATCGCCGAGGTCATCGCCTTCCTGGCCAGCGACCGGGCGAGCTTCGTCACGGGCGCGGACTATGCCGCCGATGGTGGCCTGCTCGCCAAACTCGGCTTTTGAGGTTCAGCATGACCGACCTGCCAGATTTCCGATCGCGCGCCTTTCTGCTCGACCAGATCGAGGAGGCGATGCGTTTCTATCATCCTGCCGCCTGCGACCCCGCGGGTGGCTTCTTCCACGTCCTTTCCAACGAAGGCGCCGTGTTGGATGCCCGTACGCGCAGCCTCGTCAGTTCGTGCCGCTTCGTCTTCATCCACGCCAATGCCTATCTGCTGTTCGGGCGGAGCGAATACAGGGAGGCTGCGCGCCACGGCCTCGCCTTCCTGCTCGAACATCACCGCGTACCTCTGACCCGGGGCTACCGCTGGCAGTTCGACTTCGAACGCGGAGAACGTTCCGGAGAGGATCGCCGCAACATCACCTATGGGCTGAGCTTCGTCGTGCTCGCCTTCGCGATGGCCCTCAAGGCCGGACTGCCCGAGGCGGCCGCCTGGCTCGACGAGATGGTCGAGACTATGGAGAGGCGCCTCTACGAACCGGCGGCGGGTCTTTATGCCGACGAGGCGAGCGCGGACTGGTCGCAAGTACGCCCCTATCGCGGCCAGAACGCCAATATGCATGCATGTGAAGCCATGCTGGCCGCCTATGAGGCCACCGGCAGGACCTTTTACCTCGACCGAGCCGACTCCATCGCGCACGCCGTCGCCGTCCGCCAGGCCGGCCTGTCTCCCCTCGGCCAGGTATGGGAACACTTCAAGGCGGACTGGTCGCTCGATCCGGACTATAACCGCGACGATCACTGCGACGGCTATCGTCCCTGGGGCTATCTTGCCGGTCACCAGACCGAATGGGCCAAGCTCCTGCTGATGCTGGACCGGCACAGGCCGTCTGCCTGGCATGCCGGGCGCGCCTGCGAACTCTTCGATGCCGCGCTCTCGCTGGTGTGGGACGAGGAGCGTGGCGGTATGCTCTACTCCTATGGCCACGACCGGGCCATCTACGACCGTTCCAAGCAGCAATGGGTGCATGCGGAGACCCTGGCGGCGGCGGCGCACCTGGCTGCTGCCACCGGAGACGTGCGCTACTGGGATTGGTACGACAGGCTCTGGGCCTTCGTCTGGCGGCATTTCGTGGACCACGGCCGTGGCGGCTGGTTCCGGGCTCTCAACACCGACAACAGCCTGGCAAGCCATGAGCGCGGCATTCCCGAGCCCGATTATCACAACATGGGCGCCTGTGCCGAGATCCTCGCGGTGCTCGACCGGAGACCCTCATGAAGATCGCCAGGATTACGCCATTCCTTTGCTACAGCCCGATCTCCGATCTGGTCTTCGTCAAGGTCGAGACGGACGAGCCCGGCCTGTTCGGCTGGGGCGAATGCTCCCTGCCCAGCAAGCCCCACGGCGTCGTGGGGGCTGTACGGGACCTCGAAAAGCTCGTGCTCGGCGAGGATCCGGAACGTATCGAATGGATCTGGCAGCGAATGTACCGGCATGCCTATTGGCGGGGCGGTCCGATCCAGACCAGCGCCCTGTCCGGCATCGACATGGCCTTGTGGGACATACGGGGGAAGATCCACGCGCGTTCGGTCGGAATGCTGCTCGGCGGGCCTGTGCGCGATCGGGTGAAGGCCTATGCCAATCTCGGCCTGTCGACCTCGCCGCAGGAGTTCCGCGACCGCGTTGAGATCGCGCTCGCCATGGGGTTCAAGGCGGTCAAGATTTATCCGCTGCCCAATGTTGCGCCGACGGAAGGGCGGGCAGCGATACGCCAGATCGTGGCCTGCTGCGAAGCCGTCAGGGATGCCCTGGGCGACGATCTGGACTTTGCCATCGACATGCATGGCAAGCCGAGCGCCAGCCTGGCCATCGCGATAGAGGCCGCCGTCCGCCACACCTCGCCGCTCTGGATCGAGGAGCCGGTCCCGGCAGAGGCGAACGAGAGCCTGGAAAGACTGGCGCAGCATTCGGCGACGCCGATAGCCGTGGGGGAGCGCCTGTTCACCCGCTGGCCCTTCCGCGCCATCCTCGAGAATGAATGGGCCGGCATCATCCAGCCGGATGTCGCCAATGCCGGCGGCATCAGTGAACTCGTCCGCATTGCCTCGCTTGCCGAGATGTATGGCGTCACCTTCGCGCCCCATAACCCGAACGGTCCCGTCCAGGCTGCGGCCAGCCTCGCGCTTTCGGCCTATGCGCAGAACTTCGCCATGCTGGAGACGCGCCACACCAATCTCGAATGGACCGCCCGGCTCTGCAGCTACGTGCCGCGCGTCGACCGCGATGGCTATCTCGCCCTGCCCGAGGGGCCGGGGCTCGGGGTGGAGATCGACGAAGCCTTCCTGCGCAGCCAGGACAAGGGGCAGTGGATACCAGAGGCTTTCCGGGCCGACGGCTCCATTGCGGACTGGTGACATGATGGCACAGGCCGTTCCCCTCCTCGAGGCTCGTCGCATCATCAAGCGCTTCGGCGGGATCGAGGCTTTGCGCGGTGCCGATTTCTCCATCTATCCCGCGGAGGTGGTGGCCCTGATGGGCGACAACGGAGCCGGCAAGTCCACCCTGGTCAAGACGATGTGCGGCGTGCTGCAGCCGACCGAGGGAGAAATCCTGCTGGAGGGAACGCCCGTCTGCTTCCCCTCGCCCAAGGATGCGCAGGCCGCCGGCATCGAGACCGTCTACCAGGATCTCGCCATGGCGCCGGATCTGGACTCCCCCGCCAACATGTTTCTCGGCCGCGAATTGCGACGCCCCGGCTTTGCCGGCCTGCTGGGCTTTCTGGATCATCGGCGCATGCGCGAGCGTACTCGCGAGGCGCTTTCCTCCATGTCGGTCCAGTTGAAGAGCCTCGACGCGCCGATCTCCACTTTGTCGGGCGGCCAGCGCCAGAGCGTCGCCGTGGTCCGCGCCGTGACCTGGGCCGACAAGCTCGTGATCATGGACGAGCCGACGGCCGCGCTCGGCGTGGTGCAGACGCGAGCGGTGCTCGACCTCATCAAGCGGGTGAAGGCGTCCGGACGAGCGGTGATCATCATCAGCCACAACGTGCCCGACGTGATGGAGGTCGCCGACCGCGTCGAGGTCTTCCGGCTGGGGCGGCGAACGGCGCGCTTCTCCGGTCCGGAAATGACCATGTCCAATATTGTCGGCGCCATTACCGGTGCCATCGTGAACGAGGTTACGCCATGAGCGAGCAGGGTATCGCGCCGCTCGGCGGACGAGTCTTCAACACCCTGGCCGGCCCGGCGCGCATGGTCCTGATCCTGGCGCTGATCGTCCTTGCCTTCTCGGTCGCCCGCTTCGATGCTTTCGCCAGCTTTGCCAATCTGCGCAACATTGGCATGGCGGCCGCCATTCTCCTCGTCATGTCGGTGGGCGCCACCTATGTGATCGTCACCGCCGGCGTCGACCTCTCGGTCGGCGCGGTGCTGGTCTTCTCCGGCGTCATCGCCGCGCAGGTGATGCAGTATCTTGGCGGGGAGGGCTGGGGAGTGGCCCTGGCCGGCTTGATCGCAGCCTGCATCGCCGGGACGGGCTGGGGCGTGATCAACGGGCTCCTGGTGGCGAAGGCGCGGATTCCAGCCCTGATCGCAACGCTGGGTACCATGGGCGCAGCCCAGGGGCTGGCCTGGATCATCGCCGGCGAGGATCTCAAGGATGTGCCCACCGAGCTCGGCGACATCGTCGGCGTGGGCGACTTCTACGGTGTCCCGGTCCTCGTGGTGATCGCGGCTGTCGTGACCATCGTCGGGGGAGTCTGGCTGGCCGCCACGCGTTTCGGCCGGCATGCCCTGGCAATCGGTTCCAATCCGCTGGCCGCGCGCGAGATGGGCATTCCGGTCGACCGTCACCTGATCAGGATCTACGCCCTCGCAGGGCTGCTGGCAGGTTTTGCGGGGCTGCTTTCGCTGGCCCGGTACGGCTCGACGACGATGTCCGGCCACGCCACCGACAACCTGAGCGTGATCGCGGCGGTCGTGATCGGCGGCACCAGCCTGTTTGGCGGGCGCGGCAGCGTTTTCGGCACGGCCGTCGGAGTTCTCATTCCCGCAACGCTGGAGAACGGCCTGATCATGGTCGATCTGAGCACCTTCTGGCGCGACGTGATGGTCGGCGTGGTGCTGATCCTTGCTGTCTATCTCGATCAGTTGGGACGTCGGGCGGCGCGATGAGCGCGGCGCCAAACCGCGAGGACGGCTCTCGGGCACTCCGCCTCGTTTCGCATCTTGCCCCAATCATGCCAGGGAGTTCGGATCCATGAAACGCTTGACCCTTGTGACGGCCGCTTTGCTCGCCGGATGCGCGGGCGCCACCGCCGCGCGGGCGGAGACCTCCATCGCCTTCATTCCCGGCGTGGGGGGCGATGCCTATTACGGCTCGGTGCAATGCGGGATCGAGGCGGCGGCCAGGAAGCGCGGAGCCAAGGTGACGACGCAGGCGCCCAAGTCCTTCGATCCGGCTGCGCAGATCCCCATTCTGGAGGCGATGATCGCCAAGAAGCCCGACGCCATCGTCATTGCGCCGACCGACGGCAAGGCTCTGTTCGGACCGCTGAAGAAGGCCGCGGACCAGGGCATCAAGGTTGTGCTGGTCGACACCACGCTAGAGGATCCCTCTATCGCGGTTTCGGAAGTATCCTCCGATAATGTGGAAGCTGGCCGTGTAGCCGGCCGCGAACTGCTCAAGCTGCTCTCTGGCAGGAAGGGATCGGTGATCACCGTCAATCTCAGCCCCGGCGTGTCTACCACCGACGATCGCGAGAAGGGTTTCGCCGAAGCCGTCAAGGCGGAAGGCATCAAGTATCTCGGCCAGCAGTTCTCCAACAATTCGGTGCAGAAGGCGGACCAGATCGTCTCCGCCACTCTCCTCTCCAGTCCCGACCTCGAAGGCATCTTTTCCACGGCCGCCTTCAATACCGAGGGAGCTGTTGCCGCCCTTCGCGCGGCCGGCCGGACCAAGGACGTCGTGATCGTGGGGTTCAACGCCAATCCGCCTGGCATCGAGGAACTGAAGAAGGGCCAGGTCGCGGCGCAGGTCGTCCTGAAACCCTATGACGAAGGCAGGATGGCCGGAGAGCAGGCCCTGAACGCGCTCGAGGGCAAGCCCGTCGAAAAGAAACTGCTGACCGGCTCGACGGTGGCGACCAAGGACAATCTCAAGGATCCGGACGTCGCCAAATATGTCTACAGCTTCACGTGCCCGGCCGACTGAGCGGGACGCCGATCGTCGGCGAGGCATGCCCGGGACGGCTCGATCCGCCCTGGGCGTTTCTTTGCGCGGCATGCTCCGCGGGCTGCTCCGCCACACCTCGTTCGGACGGCTGCTGCACCATCCCCCTTATCCTTCGCCGCGCATCGAGAGCCGGTGAGGCGTTTCATCGACGTGGAAGGTGTGCGGGAGAGATGACCCGCGAAGTGCAGGGCTGCCGCCACGAATGATGGCACGCATGGCAGCCATTCCTTTTTGCATATTTACTTTATAAAATATATAGAAATAGTAGATTTTGTGTATCGCATAACACAGCTATGCACGCCAGCTCCCCGGTCCATTCGCGACGCTCGCCAGCTCTGCACCAAGAGGAAACACGATGTCAGGCTCCATTGGCTCCCGCCTTCCCGATTTCTCAGACAAGCGCGTGGTCGACCGTCATCTGGATCGTCTCGATACGACCGGCGTGAGCCGCCGCGATTTCCTCGCACTGGCTTCCGCCGGCGCGGCGGCTGCCTTCACCGCTTCCGCACTCGGCCTGCCTTCGGTCGCAGTCGCCTCGCCGGATGGCAAGCTTGCCTTCCTCACCGCCTTCTACCGCAACGAATACAATATCATTCTGGACAAGGCCTTCGCCGAAGCTACCAAGGATCTCGGTTTCGGCGGCTATACGGCCCTCGACGGGAACTTCGACAGCCAGCTCCAGCTCAATCAGTTCGAGCAGCAGGAAGCCGCTGGCATCCAGTCCGCGATCTTCAACCTTGCCGATGGCAGCCCGCTACGCCGCATCGCCAAGGGAGCCCAGGATAACAAGGTCTATGTCGGCAATGTCTGGGATACGCTGGCCTGGTTCACGCCCTTCGAGGCCGGCGACTACTACACGCTCTACGCGGTTCCGGAGGAATTCGCAGCCCACAGGGCCGTCACGGTGGAGCTGCTGAAGGCGGTCACCGAGAAATTCGGCGGCGGCGATATCGTCGGCGTGACGGGATCCCCGGGCAACTGGACCGACATCGCCCGCAGCCGGGGTCGCGACGACGCCTTCAAGGAGTTTCCGAAGACCCGGCTCGTCGATCAACTGCCCGGCAAGTGGAATCGCGAGGATGCTCTCAAGGCCACCGAGGACCTGCTCAGCCGCCACAAGAACGTGGTCGGCGTCGTGGCGCAGAACGACGACGTGGCCCAGGGCGTGATTGCGGCGCTGAACGCCGCCGGCCTGCGGCCCGGCGAGGATGTGCTGGTCGTCGGAGCTGACGGCACCAGCGGCGGAGTGAAGTCGATCGAGCGAGGCACGCAGCTGGCGACGAGCGCCAACAGTCCTGCTTATGCCGCCGCCCTCTTCGCCGGCCGCATCTACGACGTGACGCATGGATGGCAGCCCCGCGCTTCCGAGCGCCTGCTCAACTGGCGCTCGCTCACCACCACCAAGGACAATGTCGGGGGCTATCTCAAGCGCTTCGTAGACAATGACGGCGTGAAGCCGTTCGACTACCGTAAGATCTCCAAGGTTCTGCATACCGACGACTGGGATCCCCAGGCCGATGTCCATCCGCTCGACATCGACAAGCATTGGGAAGGTATCGCCAAGCCTGAGGGCTGGACCTATCCGCAGGCCTATCAGGACGCCCGCACCTCAGGTGAGTTCGAAAAGGTCCGCGCCGAATATGCGGATCACTACAAAATCAAGTTCGACGGTCCGTCGCCCAACGCGAAGGCGTGAAGGCAGCGCTTCGCTGTCTCTGCCTCCTCCCTCCACGTTCCGCGAGATTCCCGATGTCCGTCCTCGGCCAGGCGCGCCAGCGCCAGAGCGAACCGGTCGTTGTCCGGCCTCCCCTCTTCGAGGCTACCGGCCTGTGCAAGTCCTATGGCCGGAGCGTCGTCCTCAAGGACGTCAGCTTCGAGGTGCCGCCCAACAAGGTCGTGACCTTCGTCGGCGAGAACGGCGCAGGCAAGTCGACGCTGTTCAACATCCTCAGCGGCCTGGTGAAGCCGGATAGCGGCTCCATGCAGCTCGACGGCCGCTCCTTCGCCGCGAGGAGCTACGGGGAAGCCGTTACCAAAGGCATTTCCCGGGTCTTCCAGGAACAGTCGCTGGTGCCCAATATTCCCGTCTACGAGAATTTAATCCTCGGGCATGAGCATCGGTTCACAAGGGCGGGGCAGCTCATCGACAAGAGGGCGATGATCGCCGCGGCCGAGCGGATCGTCGAAGAGGCGGGAATTGACGTCGACGTCCGCCGGCGCACCGGCGACTACGACTTCTCGAAGCGCCAGTCCATCGAGATCGCCAGGGCGTGCCTGGCGACCTCGCATCTGGCGAAGGTGAGCACACCCTTCATTCTCCTGGACGAGCCGACGTCCGCACTCGACCGCCGTGACGAGGAAGCCTTCTTCCGCCTGGTGGAGCGCGTGAAGCAGCGCGGCTCCCTTCTGTTCGTCTCTCACCGTCTGACCGAAGTCCTGGAGGTTTCCGATATCATCTACGTCCTCAAGGATGGCGAACTCGTCGCGAGGCTCGATCCGGATCGGGCCAGCGAAAAACAGCTCCATGCCCTGATGGTCGGACGCGAGCGGGCGGCGGACTACTATCACGAGCGCCGCCAGCGTCGTGTCGAGGATGCGGCCCCCGTCGTCCGGGCGGAGGGGCTGAGCGCTCCGGGCCAGTTCGAGGACATCTCCCTGTCGGTGAGGGCGGGGGAGGTCGTCGGCATCGGCGGCCTTCTCGACTCGGGCAAGAGCGCCGTCGGCAAGGCGATCGCCGGAGTGGTGCCGCCCCAAGCCGGCGCCGTATCGCTGCGGGGCGGCAGGCCGGTTTCCCCGCGCATCAGCCGCTTCGTCCACCAGGGCCTCGCCTATGTTCCGGCCGAGCGGCTCGCCGAAGGCATGATCGCTTCCTTCAGCGTCGCCTGGAACATCTCGCTTGCCAGCGGCGCGGACCACTTCTCCAACCGGCTCGGCATCTGGCGACGGCAGAAGGAGGTCGACGTCGCCCGGCGCTTCGCCCAGGAACTCTCGATCAAATCCGCCACCCCGAACCTGAGCAGTTCCAGGCTTTCGGGCGGCAACCAGCAGAAGGTCGTGCTGGCCCGCTGGCTCGCCCGCAAGCCCGATGTGCTCATCCTCGACAATCCCACCCGCGGTGTCGACGCCGGTGCCAAGGAGGAGATCTACCGCCTGATCCGCGATCTGACGGCGGAGGGGGTCGGCATCCTGCTCATCACCGACGAACTCCTGGAACTGATCGGCCTCTCCAACCGCCTGCTCATCATGCAGCGCGGCCGCATCGTCACCGAGATCGACGCCCCCGTCGAGGCCAAGCCGAGCGAGCGTGAAGTCGTCGCCTGGATGCTTCCCCAGGGCGCGGAGAAGACCGAGGCGTCCACGCTGCAACCGAATCTCGAGATCGTACCATGACGACAGTTCCGCTCCATACGCCGCCACGCCGCTCGCTGCTTTCCCTCGACCTTCGCTCTGTCGACACCAGCCTGTGGTTTCCAATCGGCGTCGTGATCTTCCTGTTCGCCTTCTTCTCCCTTGCGACGGACTCGTTCGCCACCCTCCGCAATTTCACCGCCGTCAGCGGTCAGGCCGGCACCCTGCTCATCGCCTGCCTCGGCGGCACCTTCGTGGTGCTCATGGGCAGCATCGATCTTTCGGTCGGCGCCATCGTCCTGCTGGGCGGCGCGGCGGCCGTGACGCTGCTCAACGATACGCCCCTCGGTTTTGCCGTCCTTCCGGTCGTCGCGGTGATCGGGGGCATGCTGGGGCTGGTGAACGGCGTCATCTACACCTTGGGCCGCATTCCCTCGTTCATCGCCACGCTCGGCACGCTCTCCGTCTTCAGCGGCATCGCGCTCACCATTCTCGACGGACGCGCCATCCAGTTCGATCTCGCCGGATTCGAGCAGATCGCCATCGGACAGTTGATCCCGCGGCTGCCCAACATCGCGCTTTGCGCGCTCGCGGCCTGGCTGGTCGCCGTCTTCATTGCCGCCCGCACGCGCTTCGGCCGCTACATGTATCTGATAGGGGGAGGCGAAACCGTCGCCCGCACCGCCGGCATTCCGGTCGAGCGCTACAAGATCTACGCCTTCATGCTGTCGGGCGTGCTCGCGGCTATCGGCGCGGTGCTTTCGGTCGCGCGGCTGGGGGCGGCGGGCCCTTCGCTCGGCTCCGATCTCCTGCTGAACAGCCTCGCCGCCATCGTCGTCGGCGGCACCTCGCTGTCGGGCGGCGTCGGCGGCCCGCATCGCACGCTCATCGGTGTCCTCATCATCGCCGTTCTCGACAACGGCCTCAACCTGATGGGGGTCTCGCAATATTCGCAGATGGTGGTGAAGGGCGTGGTGGTGATCGCCGCAGTCCTGGTCAGCCGCGATCGTTCCCGCATTGCTGTGGTCAAATAGGTGCCTCATGCCGAAGAGACTGATCTTCAACGGCTTTTCCATGAATGCCGTGTCTCATGTCTATCACGGGCTCTGGCGCCACCCCCTTACGGCCCAGACCCGCTTCAACGATCTCGAGACCTGGGTAGAACTCGCAAGGCTCCTGGAAAAGGGCAAGTTCGACGCCCTCTTCGTCGCGGACATACTGGGCGTGGACGCCGTCTACAAAGACTCGTGGGATACCTACATCAAGGAGGCCGTGCAGATCCCGATCAACGATTCCGGCGTGCTCGTCGGAGCGCTGATCCAGTCGACCCAGCATCTCGGCCTCACCCTGACCAGCTCCATCCTGCAGGAGCATCCGTTCAACTTTGCGCGCAAGCTCTCTACTCTCGATCATCTCAGCAAAGGCCGCGTCGGCTGGAACATCGTCACCAGCGTGAGCCACAATGCCGCGCAGAATTTCGGTTTCGATCGCATCGTGCCGCATGACGAGCGCTATCGCTGGGCCGAGGAATATGTCGACGTCGTCTACAAGCTCTGGGAGGGATCCTGGGACGACGACGCGGTGATCGACGACAAGGCCGGCAACGTCTACGCCGATCCGGCGAAGATCCATCGCATCCATCATCACGGTCAGCGCTACAAGGTGCTCGGCCCCCATCTCAGCCAGCCCTCCCGCCAGCGCACGCCCGTCCTGTTCCAGGCCGGTTCCTCGTGTGCGGGCCGGGCCTTTGCCGCTCGTCATGCCGAGGGAACATTCATCGCGGCGGTCAATCCCCAGGGAGCCCGCCGGCAGATCGAAGAGACGCGGGCACTGGTGCGGGCCGCCGGCCGTGACCCCGGGGACCTGCTCTTCGTGCAGGGCATGTCCTTCGTGGTCGGCGGCACGGAGCAGGAGGCCCGCCGCAAGGCGCGCGACCTGGAGCAGGATGTCAGCGTCGACGGTCTGCTCGCCCATATCAGCCGGGATCTGGGCATCGACCTCGGCCTGCTCGACCCCGACAGGCCGGTCGACGAACTCGAAATCGAGGGCGTCCAAGGCATCATCCGCGCCTTCGAGGAGGGCAACCCCGGCAAGAGGGCCACCGTGGCCGATCTGGGCCGTGCCTATGCCTTGAGCAGCCAGGTCGTCGGTACCCCCGAGACCATCGCCGACCAGCTGGCCGAGTGGCAGGAAGCGGGCATCGACGGGGTCAACCTGATCTATCACACCACGCCAGGCTCCTTCGCCGATTTCATCGAGAACGTCACGCCGATCCTGCAAAAGCGTGGTCTCGCGCAGAACGACTATGCCGAGGGCAGCTTCCGGCAGCGCCTGTTTCCCGGCCGGCCAGCACTTCTTCCCGATCGCCACCCGGCGAGCCGCTATCGCGGTGCGTTCGTCGGAAGCCGCGAGCGCAACCAGCCGGCGGCATAGGAGGAAATATGCGCAAGAGACTGATATTCAACGCTTTCTCGATGAATGCCGTCTCGCATGTCTATCATGGCCTGTGGCGGCATCCGCAGACGCGACAGACCGAACTGAACCAGCTTTCGACCTGGGTCGAGCTCGCGCGCATCCTCGAAGAGGGGCGCTTCGATGCCCTGTTCCTGGCCGATGTCGTGGGAGTCGACAAGGGGCACAACGGCACCTGGGACATCTATCTCAAGGAAGGCATCCACTTCCCGGCCAATGACCCCTCGGTGCTGGCCGCGGCTTTGGTGGGGGCGACGCGTGAACTCGGACTGATGTTCACCAGTTCGATTCTCCAGTCCCATCCCTTCGACTTTGCCCGGCGGGTGTCGACGCTCGACCATTTGAGCGGCGGGCGGATCGGCTGGAACATCGTCACCACGACGAGCCGCAACGCCGCCGCCAATTTCGGCTTCGCCGAGCCGGTCCCGCACGACGAGCGCTATCGCTGGGCGGACGAATATGTCGAGGTTGCCTACAAGCTCTGGGAGGGATCCTGGGACGATGATGCCCTGCGGCTCGACCGGGAGGCCGGGGTCTACGCCGACCCGCATCGGATACGGCCCATCGATCATGCGGGCCAGCGCTATCGCGTGGCGGGACCGCATCTCACCGCACCCTCGCCGCAACGCACACCCGTGCTGATCCAGGCCGGCTCCTCCCGAGCGGGGCGGGCTTTCGCTGCCCGCAACGCCGAGGCGACCTTCGTCGTCTGCCTGACGCCCGAGGCGGCTCGCACGGCCGTTGCGGATATTCGGGCGGAGCTTGCCCGCGCGGGGCGGCGTCCCGACGACCTGCTGTTCTTTCAGGGTCTCTCCTTCGTCGTGGGGAGCTCCGAGGAGGAAGCGTGGCGCAAGTCCAGGGCCCTTGACGACTATGTCAGCACAGACGGCCTGGCGGCCCATGTCGGGCGCGACCTCGGCATCGATTTCGGCCTGCTCGACCCGGACAGGCCGGTGGCTGATTACCGGATCGAGGGGCTCCAGGGATTTACGCAGTTCTTCGAGGAAGCCAATCCGGGCAGGAAGGCGCGGTTGATCGATCTGGTGACGGCCATGTCCTACAACGGCCGCATCGTCGGCACTCCCGAGCAGATCGCCGACCGGCTGGAGGCCTGGCAGGATGCGGGGATCGACGGCGTCAACGTAGCCTACCAGACCACCCCAGGATCGTTCGTCGAATTCATCGATCACGTGATGCCGGTGCTGCGCGAGCGCGGCCTCGCCCAGCGCGACTATGCCCCCGGCACACTGCGTGAGCGCCTGTTTCCCGGACGGCCAGCCTTTCTCAGCGGCAATCACCCGGCCACGCGGTTTCGTGCCAGCCGGAGCGAAGCCGCCGAATAGCCCGTCTTCATAGGAGGAAAGCCATGACCACCCTGCTGCAAGAGCATGCCGAGCATCCGATCTCCCGCCTGCCGGTGCCCGAACCGGAGGCCCTTGCGGGCGACATCCGCAAGGTCGTCGAAGCGCATCATCAGGAAAACTGGGTGCGTTCCCTCTCGGTCAACGGCGAGACGGTGAACCGTTTCGCAGGCTATTTCGAGAGCCTCTTTTCGCCGCGTGGGCGCCTGCCGCTGCGCGAACGCGAACTCATCGCGGTCATCGTGTCGGCCACGAATGGCTGCGGCCTTTGCACGATCCACCACACGCGCGCGCTCGGGGAAGTCATCGAGGACCATGCGAGAGCCCAACGTATCGCGCTCGATGACCATCTGGTGCCTCTCTCTCGTCGCGAAAGAGCCCTGGTGGACCTGGCCCGCAAGATCACGCTCTCGCCGAAGTCCGTGGGAGAGGACGATTTCGCCAGGTTGCGGGATGCGGGCCTCTCGGATGCCGACATCCTCGAAGCTGTCGAGACCAGCGCCTGGTTCAACCACACCAACCGAATTTTCATCTCCCTGGGCGTGGTTCCCGACGACAAGTTCTTCCCGGCCTGACGGCCGGCTCCTCATGCCAGTGCGCTTCCGGTCGATCGGGCAAGCGCTCGAGCCTTCCGGCTGCCCCTGCGGGGCAGCCGGGTCCAGCGCCAGTGGCCCGTCGGCCGCCCGCTTTCGGGGCGCCGAGGAGGAGCAACCTTCCCAAGACCTATCAGCCCTATCGCAACAGGAGGCCTCAGTGCCCTTCAGAACGAACCCCCTCGCTTTCGGCGACCTTGCCGACAAGCGCGTCGTCGATCGCCACCTCGACCGCCTCGATACCCACGGCGTTTCGCGTCGCGATTTCCTCGCCCTTGCTTCGGCGGGTGTTGCGGCCGGTGCGAGCGCCGGGCTCCTGGGCAGCCCCTCCGTTGCGGTAGCCGCTCCGTCCGGCAAGCTGGCCTATCTTGCCTGGACCAGCCGCGTCGAGTTCATGGTTCAGGCGAGCAAGGCCACCCAGGCGGCGGCGCAGGCTTTCGGTCTGGGCTACAGCTATCTCGACGGGCAGGTCGACAGCCAGCGCCAGCTGAACCAGGCGGAAGAGCAATTCAACGTCGGCGCCAATGCCGTCATCCTGCATGCCCCCGATGGCAGTGCCGTCAAGCGCATCGCCCAGCTCGCTGAGCAGAATAAAGCCTATTTCTCGAATGTCTGGGCCACGCTTCCGTGGTTCACGCCGTTCGACGCCAGTGAATACTACGCCCTTTATGCCGTTCCGGAGGAGTTTACGGCCCACCGCGGCGTCACGGAAGTGCTGTTGAAGGCGGTCACCGAGAAGTTCGGCGGCGGCAAGATTCTCGGGGTGACCGGCGTACCCGGCTTTTCGACCGACTCGGTGCGCAGCCGCGGACGGGACGAAGCCTTCAAGGCCTTTCCCAAGACCCAACTGGTCGACCAATTGCCGGGGCTTTTCAATCGCGAGGACTCGCTGAAGGCGACCCAGGCGCTGCTGGCCCGCCACAGCGACGTCGTCGGCATCGTCGCCCAGAACGATGACGTGGCACAGGGCGTGATCGCCGCGCTGCGCAACGCAGGTCTGCGAGCCGGCGAGGATGTGCTGGTCGTCGGCGCCGATGGCACGGCGGAAGGCGCTCGTGCGATCAAGAGCGGCGTGCAGCTTGCCACGAGCGCCAATTGCCCGGCATTCCAGGCGGGCTTCTTCACGGCCTATCTCTACGATGTGCTGAACGGCTGGAAACCTCGCGCGTCCGAGCGCCTGCTGAACTGGCACTCGGTGATCACGACCCGGGAGAACGTCGACGTCTACCTCAAGCGCTATGTCGACAACGGCGATGTCCTGCCGTTCGATTATCGCAGGATGTCCAAGATCGCCCATCCTACGGATTGGGATCCACAGGGGGAGATCACGCCGCTCGATATCGACGTTGAATGGGCCGGCTTGCCCAAGCCTGAAGGATGGACCTATCCGAAGGCCTATCTGGATGCCAAGAACAATGGCGAGTGGGATGCCGTGAAGGCGGAGTATAAGGAGCACTACAAGATTCCCTTCTTCGGACCGTCCCCGAATGCCTGACTTGGTTGCCGACTCCTTCCCGCCTGCCCCTATCGTCATCATCGGCGGCGGTTTCAGCGGTGCCCTGCTGGCCGCCCGTCTCCTGGAGGCACCGGGCCGGCGGCATGTCGTCGTCGTCGAGGATGGCGGGCCGCCGGGCCGCGGCCTTGCCTATTCCGGCCGCGGGCGCCTTCATCTCGTCAACGCGAACGCCGGCAGGATGAGCGCGGACTCGGACGACCCCGCCCATTTCACCCGCTGGCTCGAGCATTTCGTCCGCAAGGGGGGCTGGGCCGAAGCGCCTGCTGCACCGGCGGACGATCTGTTTGCGCCAAGATCGGTGTATGGACTCTATGTCCAGGATCTGCTTGCCGAGGCCGTAACGCGCAATACCCACAAGGGCAGTCGCTTCGAATGGGTTCCCGCACGCGCCGTCGATGTGATCGAGGGAAGGGAAGGCTTCGCCGTCCATCTCCTCGACGGGGCTACGCTCGAGGCTTCCGCCGTCGTCCTTGCCACCGGCATCTTCTCCAAGTCTCGCCCTGCCGGCCGATCCCGGTCGCGCCGCGTCATCGATCCCTGGAACCTGGAGATGGAGGATATCGGCGGGCCGGAAGCCAGCGTGGCCATCATCGGCTCAGGCCTGACAATGGTGGATGCCGTCGTGTCGCTGGAGGCAGCCGGACATCGCGGCCCCATCGAGGTGATTTCGCGCCATGGATTGAGGCCTCACGTCCGGCGCCTGCCGCGGGAGTGGCCGGATTTTCTGGCCGATGTGCCCGATGGCGTGTCGCTCGCTCGCCTTACCCGAGCGGTGCGAGCAGAATGCCTGAAGGCCGTGGAGGCCGGGGAGGATTGGCAAGCACCTCTCGACATGGTCCGACCCCACATCGGCCGGCTGTGGCACGCCTCGGACGACAGGCAGCGCCGCGCCTTCGTACGTCATGTCCGCCCTTTCTGGGAAAGCCACCATCATCGGGCTCCTCCCGTGGCGGCGGCTCTCGTGGACCGGCTCGTGGCGGAAGGTCGCTTGCGGCAGAGCCGAGGCACGGTCGTGGAAATCGACTCGAGCCACAGATTGCCACAGGTCCGGTTCCGTCCCGCCGGCTCACACGACCTGCAGGGCCGATCCTACGATGCGGTGATCGTATCGAGCGGCATCGACTATGACTGGCGGCTGGTCCAACAACCGCTTCCGCAGAATCTTCTCCGGAAAGGCATGGTGAGACCCGGCCCCCTCGGCCTGGGTATCGACGCCGGGCCGGACTACCGTGTCGTTGGCCGTGACGGGACGACCAGCGAGCGGCTGTTCGCGCTTGGACCCCCGCTGCGGGGCCTCTGGTGGGAAAGCACCGCCGTGGTCGATATCGCACGGCAGGCACGCGAATTGGCGATTTGGCTGGCGGAATCCCGGCTCTCGGACCAGAATGCCGGCGGTGTCGATCGACAGGCATTCGATATCCGCGTTGCCGGCCATCCTTCCTCGAACTGACCTGTCGGCCCAGGGTACGTCGCACTCCTCGTCTGGCAAACGGCCGGCTTTCCCCGCGACCGGGAAGGGAAGGCCCGGCCGATTGAATTCGTGAGATTGCAGCCCTTGCACACGAGCGAGAATTTTATTCATATGTGAAAAATCGTTTTCGCTTTTCATGAGGCCCGGGCTTGCCTGCGTTACCCCTTCGAGCGCTCTGGACTCCTCGACCCCGCTCCGTCTCCGTGGTTCCGTTGGGGGATCGGGAGCGTGCCGACGTCACCGTCATCGGGGGCGGCATACTCGGGTTGTCCTGTGCGCTGCATCTCGCCCGCGCCGGTCGGTCCGTCCGTCTCCTCGAGGCCGCGGGGATCGGTGCCGGAGCGTCCGGACTGAACGGAGGGCAGGTCATCCCCGGTCTCAAATATGATCCGGACTGGCTGCTCCAGCGCTTCGGTGCCGGGAAAGGAGAGCAACTCGTCGATTTCGCCGCGACCACGGCGGACAAGGTCTTCGATCTCATCACGGCCGAGCAACTCGACATCCCCTGGCAACGGACGGGCTGGATCCAGGCCGCCCATACCGGCAAGGCGGCCGAAATTGCCGGAAATCGGGCGCGTCAATGGTCGGCCAGGGGCGTGGCCGCCACGCTTCTTTCTTCCTCGGAAATCGCTGCCCTGACGGGAGCCCGCGGCTATGTGGGCGGCTGGCTCGACCCTCGCGCCGGCGTCGTCGATCCCCTGGCCTATACGCTGGAACTGGCGCGCATTGCGTCGCTTTCCGGCGTACGAATCGCCGAAGGCGCACGGGCTGCCAGCCTGAGGCGGGAAGCGGGCCAATGGTGCGTCCGGACGCCCGCAGGCCACGAGATAAGGTCCGCCCATGTCATCGTTGCGACCAATGCCTATGCCGATGAACTGGTGCCCGGCCTCGCTCGCAGCCTGCTGCCGCTGCATTCCTTCCAGGTCGCGACGGCGCCGCTCGATCCCGCGCAACTCGCGAGGATCCTGCCGGGCGGGCAGGCCGTGTCGGATTCGCGGCGCATCCTCGTCTACTATCGCAGGAGCCCCGACGGTCGCCTCATGCTGGGCGGTCGGGGCTCGATGCGGGAGCCGACGCGGCCGGAGCACTGGGCGCATGTCGAACGTGCCCTCGTTCGACTCTTTCCCGACCTCGGGGCTGTTCCCATCGAGAGGCGTTGGTTCGGGCGTATCGCCATGACTCCCGACCATCTCCCGCATCTTCATGAACCCGAGCCCGGCCTGATCGCCGCCGTCGGTTGCCAGGGGCGCGGCGTGGCGCTGATGACCGCGCTCGGACCACGACTTTCGGACTACGTTCTGAGCGGCGATAGCCGCGTCCTGCCCTTCGAACTGACGCCGATCAGGCCGATTCCATTCCATCGCTTCCGGCACATCGGCATCGGCGCGGCGATCGCCTGGTATCGCCTTCTGGATGCCATGGAGCGATAGTTGCGATTGACTTTTTCATAAATATGAAAATTATTGCGCTGTTTCACGATGTGATAATCGATGTCGGTCGCTTCCTCTCCTCAGACCTCTGTCAGATCTCGTCACCGGCCCTGGCTTTTCAAGCTGGGCATAGTGCTGCCGGGCGGCCTCGCTACTTGCGTGCTGGTGCTGTTCTCGCTGGCAATCATCCTCATGCTGGGGTTTCGCATCAATGATGGCTCGCTGCTGGGCGGCGGCTTCACCTTCTCCAACTTCGCCAGCGCCGCCACCGATCCTCTCTATGCCGCGGTTCTCCTCCGCTCGCTTGCGATAGCCGGCCTCGTGACGGCCGCGACCGTGGTGACGGCCTATCCCGTCGCCTACTATCTGGCTTTTCATGCCGGCCGGCGGCGCGGCCTGCTTCTCTTCCTCGTCACCCTGCCGTTCTGGACGAGCTATCTCCTCCGCGTCTTTGCCTGGAAGATCGTGCTCGCCTTCAACGGCGTGCTCAACTCGGCCCTCATGGGCACGGGCATCACCTCGGAGCCGATCCTGGCGTTCCTCAATACGCCGGCCGCCGTGGTCGTGACGCTGGCACACGCCTATGCCGCTTTTGCCATACTGCCGATCTACGTGGCGCTGGAGACCATCCCGCGCTCGCTCCTCGAAGCTGCGTCCGACCTCGGCGCCCATCCCTTCGCACGCTTCCGGCGCGTCGTGCTGCCGCTGTCGATGCCAGGGGTTCTGTCCGCCGCTCTCGTGGTGTTCGTGCCGACGGTCGGGGACTATGTCACCCCGGCGCTCGTGGGAGGGCCTTCGAGCACCATGATCGGCTCCATCATCCAGGCACAGTTCGGCAAGGCCAACGACTGGCCGTTCGGCGCCGCGGTCTCCACCCTCGTCATGCTCGTCATCGCCGGGGTCATCCTGCTGGCCGCGCTTGCCAGCCGGCGCACGGGAGTCCGCGCATGAGCATGGCGGGATCCGAGGCGCGCAATCCCTGGCTGGGGGCCTATGTCGGGGCCTATCTGGTTTTCCTGTACCTGCCGATCGTCCTGATCCCGCTGTTCTCGTTCAACGATTCCATCCAGATCGCATTTCCGCTGAAGGGATTCACGCTCGCCTGGTATCGGAGCCTGTTCGACAACGAGGCGCTGCATGCAGCCTTGTTCACCAGCCTCGTCGTCGGTTTGAGCGCAGCAGGCCTGGCAACGGCCCTGGGTGTCACGATCGCCTATTCGGAGATCAGCGGGCAGGGGCGCATTGCCTCGGCGATATCGGTTCTCTCGCGCCTGCCTATCCTGATCCCGGGCGTGATCGTCGGCATTGCCCTGCTCATCCTGGCGAATCTGGCCGGTCTCGGACCGTCTCGGATGGCGATTGTCCTCGGCCATTCGCTCGTGGCGTTGCCGACGAGCGTGGTGATCATGCGCGGGCGCTTCGCCGTCCTGCCGCGCAGCCTGGGGGAGGCTGCCATGGACCTCGGCGCAAGAGAGTGGACGACATTCCGGCGAGTGATGCTGCCGCTCAGTGCGCCCGCCATCGCCTCCGCCTTCATGCTCTCCTTCCTCACCTCGTTCGACGAGTTCATCGTCGCCTTCTTCCTGGCGGGTACCGATCCGACCCTGCCGGTCTTCATCTGGAGCCAGCTCCGATTTCCCAAGGCGCTGCCGGGCGTCATGGCCCTTGGCACCGTGATCCTTGCCGTCTCCGTCGTTCTCGCGACGGCTGCCGAACTGGTCCGTCGCCGCGGATTGAGTGGAAAGGCCGCGATACCGACCGGCGCAGTCGGTCCGCTTTCCTCCTCCTAGCGCATCTCGTTCGCAAGCGGGATGCCGGGAGGTAAAAAATTGCTTTGTACCAATGGGTTAATCCGGAGAATTCGCCTCAACCCGAATGTGCTTCTTCTAGAAAAAAAGAGAGGGGACTAGCCATGCAATCGAAAAGAACATCAGCGCTGACACGCAGCCTTGCCGGTGCGTTTGCAGTGGTCGCAGCCATGACCAGCATGGCGGCACAGGCCGCGGACAAGCTCACCTATTTCACCTGGTCGGGATACGAACTGCCCGACTTCAACAAGAGCTTCCTCGCCGCCCATCCGGATGGCGTCGAGGCCTCCGTGTTCGGCGACGACGATGATGCCTTTACCAAGGTCAAGGCCGGCTTCAGCCCCGATATCGCTCATCCCTGCTACGACAAGGTGTCGCGCTGGCAGAAGGCGGGCTTGATCCAGCCGATCGATACGAAACGGATCAAGGGATGGGATACGATTTTCCCGGTGTTCCGCAATCTCCCCGACATCCAGGCCGGTGACGGCAAGGTCTGGATGGTGCCCTGGGACTGGGGCAACACGTCCATCCTCTATCGCACCGACCTCATCAAGAATCCCGAGCAGAGCTGGAACCTCCTGTGGAACAAGGAGTATGCCGGCCGCATCGCCACCATCGACGCCGTGCATGACACGCCTGTCGTCGCGGCCCTGCTTGCCGGCGTCAATCCCTTCGACATGACACCGGCCGAGATGGACAAGGTCGCCGACAAGCTCCGGGAGCAGCGCCCCCTGCTGCGCAGCTACACCACCGACATGACGTCGGTCGAGCAGTCCCTGGCGAGCGGTGAACTCGTCGCCGCCATGACGTGGAATGCCTCGGCCACGACCCTGAAGAAGCAGGGCGTCCAGGTCGAGTTCATGAAGCCCAAGGAGGGGATGCTCACCTGGGCCTGCGGTATCGTGCTGCTCAAGGATGCCAAGCATGTCGATCTCGCTTACGACTTCATCAACAGCCGCCTGGAGGCCGAATCGGGTAAGGAACTCATCACCCAGTATGGCTATGGCAGCGCGTCGAGCGCCGCCTTCGCCCTAGTGCCCAAGTCCGATCTCGACCGGCTGCAGTTGCCGTCCGACCCGGAAGTGGCGTTGAAGACGACGGTGTTCACGGGGCCGATGAAGCAGAACGAGGATCTCGCCAAGATGTTCGAGAAGGTCAAGGCGGGTGGGTGAGCAGGAGGCCTGGCCACGTGATCGGTGACGACGTGGCCGTCTCGCAGGAGAGGTTGATCGTGGGTTCGGAAGACTTCAGCGATACGCTTGAACCGGTGTCGTCCAAGGCGGCACCGGAGGTGACCGAGGCGGATGTTCGCGTCGGGCGACGGATCAGGGCGTTGCGGCTCGAGCGCAGTCTCGGCCTTGCGGATGTGGCGCAGAAGGCGGGCATCTCGGTTGGAGCGCTCAGTCAGATCGAGAGGGGCCTCAGTTCGCTCCGCGTCCGCGTCCTCTGGCCCCTGGCTGCCGCGCTGGACGTCGAGCCGCACAGCCTGTTGATCGAGGGGGGCGAGCAGGAGAGTGATCTCTATTGCGTGCGGGCAGCCAACCGCCGTCAGGTGCCGGTCTGGTCAGAGGGCATCAAAAAGGAGCTGCTTTCGCCACCCGGCGCGGCTCTCACGGGCCTGCTGGTCTATGTCGAGCCGGGTGGCGGAACCGCCGAATCCTATGCCCACGCCGGACATGAGTTCGGCCTCGTGCGAACCGGGGAGGTCGAACTGACGATCGACAACGTTCTCTATACGCTCAAGGCCGGGGACAGTTTTGCCTTCAAGAGCACTTTGCCCCATTCATTCTGCAATGCCGGTTCGCAGCCCTGCGAGATCGTCTGGGTCAACACCGTGAAACCCTCGGAGGTTCGCAATGGCGCCTGACACGCTGCTGCGGCTGGAGGCGGTGTCCAAGATATTCCCCGGCGGCGCCGTCGGTCTCGACGCCATCGACCTCGACATCGGACAAGGCGAATTCCTCAGCCTCCTGGGGCCGTCGGGCTGCGGGAAGACCACGAGCCTGAGGGTGGTGGGCGGATTCGAGGAGCCGAGTTCCGGCCGTGTCCTGCTCGACGGGCAGGATATCACCGGGCGCAGGCCCTATGACCGGCCCGTGAATACCGTCTTCCAGGACTATGCCCTGTTCCCCCACATGAATGTCGAGGAGAATGTCGGCTTCGGCCTGTCCCTCCGCGGCCTCGGTGCCGGGGAGATCCAGCGCAAGGTCAGGGCCGCGCTGGATCTGGTGGGCCTGGCGGACAAGATCGAGGCCCGCGTCACCGCCTTGTCGGGCGGGCAGCGCCAGCGTGTCGCCCTGGCGCGCGCGATCGTCTGCGAGCCCCGCGTGCTGCTGCTCGACGAGCCCCTTTCCGCCCTCGATGCCCATCTTCGCGAGCAGATGCAGGTGGAGCTCAAGCGCCTTCAGGCGCAGCTCGGCACAACCTTCATCATGGTCACGCACGATCAGACCGAGGCCTTGTCCATCTCGGATCGCATCGTGGTGATGAATCGGGGCCGTATCGAGCAGATCGCCACGCCGGCAGTTCTCTACGACGCCCCGGCGACCCGCTTCGTGGCGGGCTTCATCGGCACCATGAACGTGCTCGAATGCCGGCTGGTCGAGCGCCGGGCGGACTCCTTCCTGGTGGCCGCCGGGTCGTTGACCTTCGAAGCCGTAGCCGGGAGCGACATGCCGCTCGACGGCGACCTGATCGCAGGCATTCGACCCGAAGATGTCCTCATCGAGGCCGGTGGCGTGCCGGGCCGAGTGGTCGGCACCGTATTCCATGGCCGCACCCTGCGCCTTCATGCGGAGCTGCCAGACGGGATCGGCCTCACGATCGATGTTCCGCGCAGCGACATCGGCGCAGACTATGCGCCCGGCCAGGCCGTTCACCTGAGCGTCCGCTCCGGGGCTGCACGGCTTCTTCGTTCAAACTGATCGTCCTTTCCGTCCTGGAGAAAAATCCCACATGTCCAATCATCTGAAGTTCTATATCGGCGGAGCCTGGGTGGATCCAGCGGCGCCGGCGCAGCTCGACGTGATCGATCCGTCGACCGAGGAGGCTTATACCGCCATCTCGGTGGGGACGCAGGCGGATGTCGGCCGGGCCGTCGCCGCCGCGAAGGCGGCTTTCCCCGCCTTCGCGCGCACTACCAAGGCCGAGCGCCTCGCCCTGCTCCGGCGCATCCTCGAGATCTACAACGAGCGCTTCGAGGATATCGCCCAGGCCGTGTCGCAGGAGATGGGTGCGCCGCTCGGCTTCGCCCGTGAAGCCCAGGCCTGGGCCGGCCGCGGCCATCTCGAAAGCACGATAGCGGCGCTCGAGACCTATGAGTTCGAGCATCAGCGCGGCACGACGCGCGTGGTGAAGGAGCCCGTCGGCGTCTGCGCGCTGATCACGCCCTGGAACTGGCCCTTGAACCAGATCGTCTGCAAGGTCGCGCCGGCCATCGCCGCCGGCTGCACCATGGTGTTGAAGCCGAGCGAAATCGCACCGATCAGCGGCATCATCTTCGCCGAGATCATGCATGCCGCCGGTACGCCCAAGGGCGTGTTCAATCTGGTGAACGGAACGGGTCCGGATGTCGGGCAGGTCATGGCCGGGCATCCGGACGTCGACATGGTTTCGTTCACCGGCTCGACGCGCGCCGGCATCATCGTCGCCAAGACGGCGGCCGATACCGTCAAGCGGGTCGCGCAGGAACTGGGCGGCAAATCTGCCAACATCATCCTGCCTGACGCCGATTTCGCCACCGCCGTCACCAAGGGCGTGGAGGGCTGCTTCGGCAACAGCGGCCAGTCCTGCGACGCGCCGACCCGCATGCTGGTGCCGTTCGACCGGCACGAGGAGGCTTTGGCCATCGCCAGGACGGCGGCCGAGCGGCACAAGGTCGGCGATCCGCGGAAGGAGGAAACCGTCCTCGGCCCGGTGGTCAGCCAGCTCCAATACGACAAGATCCAGCGTCTGATCCGTGCGGGCATCGAGGAAGGCGCGACGCTGGTCACCGGCGGCCCGGACCGGCCGGACGGTCTCAATCGTGGCTATTACGTCCGCCCCACGGTATTCGGCGGCGTGACGCCCGGCATGACCATCGCACGCGAGGAAATCTTCGGCCCGGTCCTGTCGGTGATGCCCTACAAGGACGAGGAAGAGGCGATCGAGATCGCCAACGACACAGTGTACGGCCTGGCTGCCTATGTGCAGTCGAGCGACATTGCCCACGCGCGCAGCGTGGCCGCGCAGATGCGGGCCGGTTCGGTTTATCTCAACTATCCCGACTGGGACACCTTCGCCCCGTTCGGCGGCTACAAGCAGTCCGGCAACGGCCGCGAATACGCCGATTTCGGCATTCACGACTTCCTCGAGATCAAGGGTATCGTCGGCTACGGGGCACCGTAGAACGTCGCGACTTACAACGGGTCGCGGCATTCATTCCGGGCGACCACTGCCTTCCGAAGGCTGTGGTCGTGGACTCCGGCTCTCCGGCCGGATTGTTGCCGCGATCGATCCTGAAGCATCGTCTTCCGGATCGGGATGTCCGGGACGCCCGTCCGGCATCAAGACACTTCCCCGGCGTGCGGCTCGTCAATGCCGGTGGGGTATCCGCACGGACCGGTGCTCTCGTGCGAAGGCGCTCGGCGTCTTGCCGGTATAGTTGGTGAAGGCCACCGTGAAGGCGCCCAGGCTGTTGAAGCCGACGGCATACGCGGCCTGCGTGACGCTCGAGTTCGTCTCGCCAAGCAGCTTCATGGCCTCGCTCATGCGGATTTCATTGATGAAATCACGCCAGTTGATGCCGAGCTCGTCCTTGAAACGCCGGCGTAGCGTGCGTTCGGACATGCCCGCAGCGCTCGCCGTATCGGTTACAGATGCCGTTTCGAGATGGTTGCGCGCGAAGGCTATGGCCTTGTCCATGTCGGGCGCATTGCCGAAAGGCGTCCACATCTTGCGCTTGCCCTCGAACCAGATCGGAAAGAGCTTGCCGAGGGTCGCGAAGAAATCGTTGGCCAGTGCATCGTCGGGATCGCGGTAGGGACCCCAGCGCAGGGCGAAGGCCGTCATTTCCGCAGCAAGCGGCGATATCGGCGCGGCCCAGCAACCGACGTGAGGCCATATGGTCTCGCTTCCGGTGAACTTCACCAGCGTGAGGCTGGTGGGGCGATGGGCCATCAGCCGGTAGGAACGTTCGGCCGGTATGTAGACCATGTAGTCCTGCGCGAGGGACCAGCAGCCCGATGCCCCCAGCAACTTTATCTCCCCTCGATGCACGCAGACCAGCATGCCGCCGATCTCCCGTGGGGAACTGGCGTCGAAGGAGTTGAGGTCCAGGCTGACGGCGTGGGTCGGATAGTCGGCCGCCACGGCGAAACGGCCGTCGCGTTCGCCCAGGAGGAAGCGCGTGGGGCCGGCTCCGTTTCCTCCAAGCGGGCAACCGGCAGCCATTTCGATGCGGCTCATTCCTTTATCTCCCCCTGATCTCAACTTGGCCGATATTCGAAAAACAATGACCTATTTCCGAATGACGGCCTAGCCATAGCGTGGCACGTTTTCACCTGCAAGAGGCAACCGGGAAAAACACCGAGACCTGCCTCATGGAGGAGGGACGTCCCGCGTGACGACTGGATCAGACATGGATGTGGGTCCGCAGATGGCCGCAGATCTGCCGATCCTGGAGATCTCCGGCATCGGCAAAAGGTTCGGCGGCACGGTTGCCCTGCGCGACGTGTCGCTCCGTGTTTCCGCAGGTGAGATCGTCGCCCTGCTCGGCGAGAACGGAGCGGGGAAGTCCACCCTCATCAAGATCATGGCCGGGGTGTTCCAGGCCGATGCGGGCAGCCTGCAGTTCAGGGGCGGGCCGCTGCCCGCCGCCGTGAAGGCACGGCGCATCGCCTTCATTCACCAGGATCTCGGACTCATTCCCTGGATGACCGTCGCCGAGAACGTGATGCTCGGCACCCGCTATGCACGCCGGGGCGGCCTCATCGACTGGAGGGCGGGTCGGGACCTTGCTCAGCGTGCTCTGCACGACGTCGGCGGCGACATCGATCCGGATGACCGCATAGAGGGATTGAGCCGTACCGACAAATCCCTGGTCGCGATTGCGAGGGCGCTCGCCAGCAGCGCGGAATTGATCGTGCTCGACGAGCCGACCGCAAGCCTGCCGCAGTCCGAGGTCGATCGCCTTCACGAGGTTCTTCGACAGCTCAGCCGGCGCGGGGTCGGAATGATCTATGTCTCGCATCGGCTCGATGAGGTCTACGCCCTGTGCGACCGGGTGGTGGTGTTGCGCGACGGCGTGGTCGCGGCGACGGCCAGGACCGCGGAGATCGGAGCGGATGCGCTGGTGCAGGCCATCATCGGGCGTCCGCCCGAGCAGGTCTTCATCCGCCCGCCTGTCCCCCGCGATCCTCCTAGGGTCCTTTCGGTCGAGAATGTGAGGATCGGTCCGGTCGGCCCGGTTGATTTCGGGCTGCGGCAAGGCGAGGTGGTCGGGCTGGTGGGGCTGCGTGGAGCTGGCCAGGATGCGGTGGGCAAGGCTCTCTTCGGCATCGGCGGGATCGGATCCGGGCGGATCGTACTGGATGGCAGTCCCTATGAGGTCGGCGATCCCTTGGAGGCGATCCGCCAGGGCGTCCTCATGGTGGCGGGCGATCGCAATGCGGAGTCCATCGCGCCGGGCCTGACGGTGCGCGAGAACATGTTCCTCAATCCCGTGGCCTCCGGGCGAGGGCTTCTCGGCCTGCGCAGCGCCGCGTCGGAGGCCCATGAGGCAGAGCGCCTCGGCGCCGCGGTGCATCTGCGCCCGAACTTGCCCTCGGCCCCTATCGAATCATTGTCCGGCGGCAACCAGCAGAAGGTGGTCATGGCCCGCTGGATGCGCATAGGCGGCAAAGTTCTGATCCTGGAGGATCCCACGGCGGGTGTCGATGTGGGCGCCAAGGCCGAGATCTACCGGCTGCTGGCCGAAGCGCTGGGGACCGGGCTCGGCGTGCTGCTGATCTCCACGGATTTCGAGGAGGTCACGGCAATCTGCCATCGCGCCTACGTATTCCGCGCCAACCGGATCGTAGCCGAGCTCGCGGAACGGGAGCTTTCCATCGCGAGCCTGCTGAACGCCGCCTCGCTTTCGCCGGCCGCATGACCAATCCGGCACGAACAGAAGAACGCTGCCACGACGGCGCCGCCGCAGGGAGGGACAATCATGGAATCCATCAGATCTACGGCGCTTGAGCCGACCCCACGAGAACTCGCAGAGCTGTCTGGAGTGCGTCGTATCCTGCGCGTGTTGCCGGTCTACGGCCTGCCGCTGCTCACGCTCGCCCTCATCGTGCTGTTCTGCATCCTTCTGCCCCGGACATTTCCGACCCTCCTCAACCTGAGGTCCATCCTGGGCGACAAATCGATCATCTGCGTCCTGGCCCTGGCGGCGATGGTGCCGATGATGGCCGGTCGGATCGACCTCACGGTCGGCTACGGCATCGTGATGTGGCACATCCTCGCCATCAGCCTGCAGACGCAACTCGGCTTCGGCTGGCTTGCCGCCGTGTTCATCGTCCTGGCGCTCGGAGCCCTGCTGGGCCTGATCAACGGGGTGCTGGTGGAGATCGCACAGATCGATTCCTTCATCGCGACGCTGGGGACCGGCACGGTGCTCTATGCGCTGGCCCTCTGGCATACCGGCGGGCGCCAGATCTTCGGGACGCTGCCCGCCGAATTCACCAATCTCTATGCGGCCAATCTCTTCGGCCTGCCCATTGCCGCCTTCTACGTGCTGGGGATCAGCATCCTGCTGTGGATCGTCGCCGACTATCTGCCGATTGGCCGCATGCTCTATGCCATCGGCGCCAATCAGCGAGCCGCCTCGCTCAACGGCATCAGGACACGTCGCTTCGTCATCGGCGCCTTCGTCACGTCGGGTCTCCTCGGCGCGTTCGCGGGCATTGTCCTTGCCGCGAAGCTGCGCATCGGACAGGCGAGCGTGGGCCTGGAGTTTCTGCTGCCGGCACTGGTGGGAGCCTTCCTCGGGTCCACCACCATCAAGCCCGGACGGGTCAATGTCTGGGGCACCGTCATCGGCGTCGCCATTCTCGCAGTCGGCATCTCGGGCATCCAGCAATTCGGCGGCGCCTTCTTCGTGGAACCGCTCTTCAACGGGACGACGCTGCTCGTTGCCATCGGCATCGCCGGCTACTCCCAACGCCGACGTTCCGTCAGCCGGCGGCGTCCATCGGGCGCAAGCAACTGACGTGCGCCCGGAGAGATCGAAACCAAAGCAAGAACCAACCGGAGGAAAAACCATGATCCATGCCCGAATCGCGTGTCGGACTCTGTCGCTCGCCTTGTTGGCGACCTGCTTCACGCCCCTTGCCAGCTTCGCCCAGGAGGCAGGCGTACAGGCAGCACAGGCCTATGTCGGCGAAGTCGCCAAGCCCAACCCGCCCTGGACCGGGCCGACGGCTGGACCGAAGGCACAGGCCGGCAAGACCATCGTCTATGTCTCCGCCGACCAGCGCAACGGCGGTGCCCTCGGCGTCGGCCAGGGCGTCGAGGAGGCCGGCAAGGCCATCGGGTGGACGGTGAGAGTGCTGGACGGGCAGGGCTCTGTTTCGGGCCGTTCCTCCGCCATGCAGCAGGCCATCGCCCTGCAGCCCGATGGAATCGTGCTCGGCACCGTGGACGCGAAGGAGCAGGCAGAACTCATCGCACAGGCCTCCGCTGCCGGTATCAAGGTGGTAGGCTGGCATTCGGTGACCAATCCGGGGCCTTCGCCCGAATATAAGCTCTTCACCAATATCGCCACGGACCCGCTGGACGTGGCCAAGGCGGCCGCTTCCTTCGCTGTCGCCGATTCCGGCGGCAAGGCGGGCGTGGTGATCTTCACCGACTCCACCTACGCCATCGCCGTGGCGAAGTCGGACGCCATGGCGCAGGTCATAAAGGCATGCGGCGGGTGCAAGGTCCTGGACGTAGAGGATACGCCGCTTGCGGAGGCGAGCACGCGCATCCCGCAATTGACGACCTCGCTGCTCCAGCGATTCGGCGAGGAATGGACCTATGCGCTGAGCATCAACGACCTGACCTTCGACTTCATGTCGGCGTCGCTGAGTTCGGCCGGCATTGCGCAGGACGGCCATCCGCGCAGCATCTCGGCCGGTGACGGCAGCGAGGCGGCCTTCCAGCGCATCCGCACGAAATTCTTCCAGTCCGGCACCGTGGCGGAACCGCTGCGCCTGCATGGTTGGCAGGCCGTGGACGAACTCAACCGGGCCTTTGCCGGCCAGGCACCGTCCGGATTCGCGGCTCCCGTCCACCTCGTCACGGAGGGCAACATAGGCTCCGATGGCGGATCGCAGAACGCCTACGACCCCGACAACGGCTATCGCGACGCCTATGCCAGGATCTGGGCCGGCAAGTGAGCCGGCCTCCACCAATCCCATTTACAACGGAGAATACCCATGACCAAGGCGCATTGGCCGGACGGAAGCCGGCTGGTCATCTCCATCTCGATGCAGATGGAAGCCGGCGGCGAGGCCCCCTACGGACCCGGCGGCCCCTTTTCGGGCTTCATCGACATGGATCCCGCCTATCCCGATTTCCCGACCAAGTCCTGGTACAAATACGGCTATCGGGAAGGCATCCAGCGCATGCTCGACCTGTGGGACCGCTACAATATCAAGGTCACCTCGCATATGGTCGGCTCCGCCGTCGATCGGGCACCGGAAGTGGCGCGGGAGATCGTTGACCGCGGGCATGAGGCCGCCGCCCATGGCCGTGACTGGGTGCAGCAATACGATCTCGACTACGAGGCCGAGAAGAAATTCATCCAGGACAATATCGACAGCGTGAAGCGAGCCACGGGCAGGACGCCTGTCGGCTATAACGGCGCAGCCATGCGCGGCACCATCAACACGCTGAAGATCCTGCAGGAACTCGGCTTCCGATATTTTATCGACGACGTCAGCCGCGACGAGCCATTCCTGATCAAGGTGCGCGACAAGGACATGGCGATCGTACCCTACACACTGAACCTCAACGATATCATCCAGTTCGAAGCCTATCGATTCTCGACCCTGGAGTTCGAGCAGCAGCTCAAGGACGAGTTCGACCAGCTCTATGAGGAAGGCGCTGCGCGCCGGCGGATGATGGCAATCTCGACACATGACCGTATCCAGGGGCGTCCCTACCGCGTGCGCTCGCTGGGGCGGTTCCTCGAATATGCCAGCCGGCACAAGGGGGTAACGTTCCTTCGCAAGGACGAGATCGCCGATATCGTCTATGCTGATCCCGATCCCCTCAGGGACATCAACGAGCACGACGCCTGGGCCGAGTGGGAACGCAAGCACGGAAAGCAGAGGATCACGCCGATCGCGTGAGCGCCTCTTCCCTCCCGCGCATCGTCAGGATGTCTCTTCATGGTCTATGATCTTGCGGTGATCGGGGGCGGAATCGTCGGCCTGGCGACCGCCCTCGAAGTCACGCGCCGCTACCCGGCGCTTTCCGTTGCCGTCCTCGAAAAGGAGGATGGCCTCGCCCGGCACCAGACCGGGCGCAACAGCGGGGTGATCCATGCCGGTGTCTACTATCAGCCGGGCAGCCTGAAGGCCCGCTTCTGCAAGGAGGGCGTCGAGGCGACTATCGGGTTCTGCAGGGAGAACGGCCTGCCGCATGAACAATGCGGCAAGCTACTGGTTGCGACGGAGGCGGAGGAACTCGCCCGCATGGCAGCGCTGCAGGAGCGCTGCATGGCCAATGGCCTTCCCGTAGAGCGCCTCGATGCGACCGAACTCCGCCGTCGCGAACCGCATGTCCGGGGAGTCGGCGCGCTCTTCGTGCCGACGACCGGCATCGCCGACTACGGGGCCATAGCGCGCCGGATGGGCGAACTCATCGAGGCCGCGGGTGGTGCCATCCTCACCGGACGGGAGGTCTCAGGCATAAGGGAGGAGGGCGGCGAAGTCGTCATCGAGGCAGGCGGGCGGACGCTTCGCGCCCGCAATCTCATCGCCTGCGCCGGCCTGATGGCCGATCGCCTGGCGCGGCTCTGCGGAATCGATCTCGATTTTCGCATCGTGCCCTTCCGGGGCGAATATTACCGCCTGGGCTCTGACAGGGACCAGATCGTCCGGCATCTCATCTATCCGATCCCTGACCCGGGGCTGCCATTCCTGGGGGTGCATCTGACGCGCATGATCGGCAATTACGTTACGGTCGGTCCCAATGCGGTGCTGGCTTTCGCGCGCGAGGGCTACCGCTTCCGGGATGTCGATCCTCGGGACCTGGCCGAGATGATCGGCTATTCCGGTTTTCGCAAGGTCATCCGGACGCATCTGCGTTCGGGACTTTCCGAAATGTGGAACTCTCTGAGCAAGCGGCGCTATCTCGCCTTGTGCCAGCGCTACTGCCCGGAGCTGCGGCTCGACGATCTCACGCCCTATCGGGCCGGCGTAAGGGCGCAGGCGGTCCTGGCTGACGGAACCCTCGTGCACGACTTCCTGATCCGGGAAACGGCGCGCAGCATCCATGTCTGCAACGCGCCGTCGCCGGCCGCGACCTCGGCCATTCCCATCGCGCGCGACCTCGTGGGGCGCGCGGAGAAGCGTTTCGGTTGGTGAGCCGGCCTGTCGCGACCTGGAGCAAAGCGCGTTTAGGTAGAGACGCCGCTTTGCTCCAACTCTTTGTTTTTCGGCGCGTCTTTGTGTCTTGCCGATTCGGTCAAAACACAAAACGCTCTAGGACTTGCCCTTTCGCAGTCCCTGCCGAAGCCCCAGGCCCATTTTCTTGGCGAGCTCGGAGCGCCGACGCGTATAGTTCGGTGCGACCATCGGATAGTCCGACGGCAATCCCCACTTGTTGCGATACTCCTCCGGCGTCATGCCGTAGGCGACGGTGAGATGGCGCTTGAGGGATTTGTATTTCTTGCCGTCCTCGAGGGAGATGATGAAATCGGGTGTTACCGATTTCTTGACGGGCACGGCGGGAGACGGCTTCGGCGCCGCCGGCTCCTCGATCACAGGACCCCTGATCAACCCCTCGAGAGCTGCATGGACCTGGGTGATGAGCCCCGAAAGCCCAGAAGAGGCGATGGAATTGTTGGCGACGTATGCGCCGACAATATCTACGGTGAGCTTGGTGAGACGATCGTCCACTGCACGAGTTCCAGGTGGAAAGCCATTTGAGGCGGGAAATGCCTTGTCCACTGGGTCCGGGCATATCGCGCGGAAACAGAGATTAGATAGGCTAAGACCCCAGCGCCATTGGCCTTTTTGGATTATCCGGGCCATGTGCGATAGCCAATCGCGGTATCGGATTCGTGCTCCTGCCGGCTCGTCTACGCCACTTCGTCATACTGACGATCATCAGCGACGCATACGACCGGGTGGCGTCAGAGTACCTTCCCGGGGTTCAGCAGTCCTTTGGGATCAAGCGCCCTCTTGATCGTCTTCATCAGGGCGAGTTCCTCGGCCGAACGCGTATAGGGCAGGAATTTCTTCTTCTTCAGCCCGATGCCGTGTTCGGCCGAAACGGTGCCGCCATACTGGCGCACGAGCCGGTAGACGATCTCGTCTATCGCGTCGTAGGGCTGCGCCTGGGCGCCCGGAACACAGGCGATGATATGCATGTTGCCGTCGCCGATATGCCCGTAGAAGAAGCTCTCGCAACCAGGAATTTCACGGGCGAGGGTATCCCGGCAATCGCGGGCGTAGAGGTCCATGCCGGCGATCGGCAGACCGATGTCGAACGAGCTGTGGGGGCCAAGCACCAGCTTGAATTCCGCTGCGGCGTCGCGCGATCCCCAGAACGCCTTCACGTCGGCGAGGGACTGCGCCACGGCCGCGTCCTCGATGATCGCGGCCTCCGCCTGGTTTTCGAGGAAGGCATTGAAGCGCTCCCTGTCGTCCTCATGGCCACCCTGACTTTCGACGAGGACGTAGAAGCCGTGTTCGCCGGCCACGGGGCTGCGAATGCCCGGTACGCGCCTGGTCGCCACGTTCCAGTAGTCCGGCCACATCACCTCGAACGCCGACAGTGTCGGTCCCAGCCAGCGACGGGCGCTGCCCAGCAGCGACAGGACGTCCGCATAGGTTGCGAGCCCGCACAGGGCCGCCATCGTACAGTTGGGCTTGGGAAAGAGGCGAAGAACGGCCCGCGTCACGATCCCGAGCGTTCCCTCCGAGCCGATGAAGAGCTGCTTGAGATCGTAGCCCGCGTTGTTCTTGATCATCTTGTTCAGGCTGGTCACGAGCGTGCCGTCCGGCAACACCACCTCGAGCCCGAGGACCATGTCCCTCGTCATGCCGTAGCGGATCACCCGATTGCCGCCCGCATTGGTGCCGATGTTCCCGCCGATGGCGCAGGAACCGCGTGCCCCGAGATCGAGGGCGAAGAAGAAGCCCGCGTCGTCGGCGGCTTGCTGGATGGCTTCAAGGGTGGTGCCGGCCCGGACGGTCATGGTCGCGGAGGCCGGATCGATCTCCTCGATGCCGACCAGGCGCTCCAGCGACAGGGCAATCGCGCCGGTGATCGGCCGGCTCCCGCCCGCGAGGCCAGTCAGGCCACCCTGGGGAACGACGGCGATGCCATGCCGCGAGGCGATCGCCATGGCCGTTGCGACCCCCTGCGGATCGGCAGGGCGGACCACCGCAAGCGGCTGGACCGGCCCCAATGTGCTCCAGTCCTGCAGGTTGCGTGCCGGGATGTCGCTTCCGGAGAGCACTGCGGCGGCGCCGAGAGCTGCTTCGAGCTGCCCGATGGCCTCGGCCGAGGTTTGCGCCGACGTTTCAGTAAGCATGGGGAGTATCCGTCACGAGGGAAGTATCGCCGACGGTGCTGCCCAGACGCTCCTTACGGAAGCGCACCTGTTCCCGCACGACCGCCAGCGCTGCATCGCGCATCAGACTGACGTCGCTGGCGACCGGGATCAACCGATAACCGCTTTCCACCAGGCTCTGCCAGGTGGCGCCTGCGCTGGGGACCGTGCCCATGGGCTTCCCGCTGGCGATCATCGCCGTCTCTGCCGCTTCGACGAGGGTCCGGACTTCGGGCCTGTCGAGCTGCTCCAGAAGGCCGATCGACCCGGCCATGTCGTTGACGCCGAGAAACGGAACGTCGACGCCGTCGACGGCGCATATTTCAGCGGCACGCCCGACCGCCCCGGCGGATTCGAGCTGGGCGACGATCAGCAGCTCGGAATTCGCCCGGGCCATGTAGTCGGCGACCTTTCCGAAGGTGGAGGCGCGCACGAGCGGCGCAGCATAGCCGCGGCGCCCCTGCGGGGGATAGCGGCAGGCCGCGACCGCCGCTTCCGCTTCACCGGCCGTCTCGATGGAAGGGATCATGAGGCTGTCCGCACCCGCGTCGAGCAGGCGCTTGAGGATGATGGGATCGTTCCACGGCACGCGCACGATGCACGGCGTCGCTCCCTCGGCAGCCCGCAGCATGTCGACCGCATCGCGCAATTCGCCGAAGCCATGTTCGAGATCCAGGATGAGGAAATCGAAGCCTTGCTGCGCGAGGATCTCGACATTCGTGGCGCTTCCCGTTTCGATCCACGCGCCGAACAAGGCATCGCCGGCGGCCAGCCGTCGCTTCAGGTGATTGGGTTTGAACACTTCAGTCTCCGGTCGGGAACCCGTTGGGCCGCAGATGACAGCCTGCACTGGCGTGGGTGAATCCACGCGCCCATTCGAAGCCTATCGGTCCAACCATCTGAAGTACAGTACTTCAGAAAATTTTCTTTCAGTGACATCTTACGGGTGAGCTCAGGCCGCCATTGCCCGCCATGCCAGCATCTTGCATACTGAGGGGAACCAGAAACCAAGGAGATTGCACAACGTGTCGTCGGCCTCGTCCCCGGCGCTGTCGATCGATCGGCCGCGTTCGCTCACCGTCACCGTGGCCGAGAGACTGCGCCAGGCCATCATCGATTCCGAACTTCCGCTGGGCAGCGAACTCTCTGAACTCGGCCTCGCCGCAAAGCTGGGCGTGAGCCGGACACCTGTGCGCGAAGCCCTCTCCATGCTGCAGTTGCAGGGCATGGTGACGATCGTGCCGCAGAAGGGGAGCTACGTCTTCTTCCCGACCGAGCAGGACCTGGTGGATCTTTGCGACTATCGCATCCTGCTCGAATGCCGCGCCGTCAGCTTCGCACTTACCCGCCGCCGCTCGGAGACGCTTGACATGCTGGGGCAGGCGCAGGCCGCCATGGAGGCGGCCAGGGCCGGGAAGGATCCCATCGCCTATTCGCGCGCCGACACGATGTTCCACGAGTCCTTCATACGCAATTGCCGCAATCGCTTTCTGGAGGATGGATATGCCATGGTATCGGGGCCGATCGCCACGCTCCGGACGCATCTCTCGGTGCCGCTGGCCGGCGTGCAGGATCGCTCCTACGTCGAGCACAAGGAGATGATGGCCGCCTTCGAGCGCGGTGACCTCGTCGAACTCGACTCGATCCTGGTACGCCACATCCTCAACACGCGGCATTCCTATGTCCAGGCCCTCCAGGAGGGGCTCATCTCGAATGGCTCCCGGCAGGATTGAGCCGGCCGGGCGATTTTGCTTCAGAAGGTCTTGGCGCCGTTGACAGGGAGCCTGACCCCGTAGAGCGACGTCGTTCCGCAGATATACAGGTAATTGCGCTTCGGGCCCCCGAAGCAGACATTGGCCACCACTTCCGGCACGTGGATCTTGCCGATGAGGCTGCCGTCCGGCTCGTAGCAGTGGACGCCGTCCCCTGCGCTCGTCCAGATTCGTCCCTGCATGTCGACGCGCAGGCCATCGAAGAATCCGGCCGTGCAATCGGCGAACACGTCTCCGCTCGCAAGGCTGCCGTCCTCCGCGACGGCGAAGCGGCGCATGTGGGCCGGGCCGTCCGGCCGGTGGCTTCGCCCGGTGTCCACGATGTAGAGGTGCTTTTCGTCCGGTGAGAAGGCGAGGCCGTTCGGCTGGACGAAATCATCCGCGACGACACGCAGATGGCCCGATGCATCGAGACAGTAGACGCGATTGGCTCCCTGTTCGCTCTCGGCATGATGGCCCTCGTAATCCGAGTCGATTCCATAGGTCGGGTCGGTGAACCAGATGCTGCCGTCCGATTTCACCACCGCGTCGTTCGGGCTGTTGAGGCGCTTGCCGTCGTAGCGATCCGCCAGGGTGATGACTCGGCCGTCGAATTCGGTGCGCGACACCCGCCGTCCGCCATGCTCGCAGGTGACGAGCCGTCCGGACCGATCCACCGTATTGCCGTTGGAATGTCCGGCGGGCTGGCGGAAGACGCTGACGGCGCCGCTGCATTCGTCGAGGCGCAACATCCGGTCGTTGGGAATGTCGGACCAGACGAGACTGCGCGCTGCCGGCAGATAGGCAGGCCCCTCGGCCCATCGGCAGCCCGTATGCAGCCGGTCGAGCTGGGCAGTGCCGACGAACAGCCGGCGGAAGCGCTCATCCAGAATTTCGAAGCAGGACGTGGTCGTCATTTTTTTCCTCCGGCGGCCATTCGAGAATGTTCCACGGGGCCGCTTGACCCGGTGGCATATTGTACCTTAGGTTCAACTTCAAGTCGCAGCACTCTCATCAGGGCGACGGCTGCCCCGAGGCGAGCAGCCTGCCTTCGAAGCGAGCACAGTGCTTCGACGGGTGCCGCAATCAAAACATCAGAACAGTCGGACCGGAGGATTCCATGAAGGCCACCATCGCTCTCGCACCGCTACTGGCCCTGCTGCTGGCAGGACCGGCGCTCGCCGATACCTCGGGCAAGAGGATCGCTCTCTCCAACAATTATGCCGGCAATTCGTGGCGTCAGGCGATGCTGCAGAGCTGGGACAAGATCGGAAAGAAGGCTGTCGGAGACAAGATCATCGCTGCCGCCGACGCCTTCACCACGGCCGACAAGGAGGCTCCGACGCAGGCCGCCCAGATCCAGAACCTCATCCTGCAGGGCTATGATGCGATCGTCATCGATGCTGCTTCTCCCGAAGCGCTCAACGGTGCCGTGAAGCAGGCCTGCGACGCGGGCATCGTCGTCGTCGCCTTCGACGGCCTCGTCACGGAGCCCTGCGCCTACAAGGTGACGGTGGATCTCGCGGAGACCTATGGCGCCGAGCAGGTGCGCCAGGTGGCCAAGCGCCTGCCCAATGGTGGCAATGTCCTCTATGTGCGCGGCCTGGCGGGCACAAGCATCGACAACGACATCACCAAGGGCGTGATGGCGGAGGTCCAGAAGCACCCCAATCTGAAGATCGTGGCGGAGGTCAACGGCAATTGGGACCAGACGACCGCGCAGAAGGCCGTGACGACCGTCCTCCCGTCTCTTCCGGAGATCGCCGCGGTGATCGATCAGGGCGGCGACGGCTACGGTACGGCCCAGGCATTCAAGGCCGCCGGCCGGACCCTGCCTCTCATCATGCTGGGCAATCGCCAGGACGAGCTTGCCTGGTGGAAGGAACAGCGCGGCGCCGGCACCTACGACAGCTGGTCCGCTTCCGAGGCGCCCGGCATGGTCACCTTCGCTTTCTGGGTGGCCCAGCAGGTTCTCGATGGCAAGAAGGTGCCGAACCAGGTCCCGATGGGGATCCTCACCATCGAGGCGAGTGAACTCGACAAGTATCTCGCCGATACCCCGGTTGGTGGCGTCGCCAATCGAGAATACTCGCAGGACGAGGTCATCAAGGCGATCGAGAGCGCGAAATAATGGGTGGCCCAGCCATCGGACGGGGTTTCCCCCTATGACGGAACGTCCGGCCGACATCGTTCGCCTCGACGGCGTCACCATGCAGTTCGGCACCGTCAAGGCGCTCGCCGGGGTGGACTTTCACGTCGCCCCCGGTGAGTGCATCGGGCTGGTCGGCCACAATGGGGCCGGCAAGTCGACGCTGATGAACGTATTGGCCGGCACGCTGCCGCCAACCTCGGGAACGATAGAGATCTCGGGACGGACGCGGCCGGGTTACACGGTCACGGCGGCCCAGGGTCTCGGAATTCGCTGCGTCTTCCAGGAATTGTCGCTCTGCGCCAACCTGACGGTGGCGGAAAACACGCTGGTCAATCACGGCTCCTTGCGTGGGTTCGGCTGGCGCAGGAAGGCCGGTGGCCTGATAAAGGCGAAACTCGACGAGATCTTCCCCGGACACGGCATCGCCGCGAGCGATATCGTCGATGATCTGTCGATCGGGCGCCGGCAGATGGTCGAGGTGGCGCGCGCCTTTACCGTGACCGATGCGCCGCTGCACCTGGTCATCCTCGACGAACCGACCTCTTCCCTGGACAGCCACACGGCCCGCCAACTGCTCGGCTATGTGCGCCGCGCGGTTGCCGGAGGAGTCAGCTGCGTCCTGATCTCCCATATGCTTGGCGAGATCCTCGAAAACGCCGACCGCATCGTGGTGATGCGCGACGGTGCGGTTGTGGCCAACGGGCCTGCCCGGGCGTTCGACCGTCACAAGCTCGTCAGTACGATGGGCGCCGAGAACAGCACCCCGGTCAGGACCGGGCCGGCCAGGGAAGGGGGACGCGTCTGCATGCGTGCCCGTGCGCACGGCCATGACCAGGCATTGGAACTGCTCGTGCGGGAAGGCGAGATCGTCGGCCTCGCGGGCCTGGCAGGACATGGCCAGACCAGGATGCTGATCGACCTCTTCACCGCGGCCGGTCGTGGGCGAACCCGCGGCCTGGAGGTGCTCTCACCCGTGGCCTTCGTTGCCGGGGACCGGCAGCGCGATGGAATCTTCCCGCTTTCATCCATTGCCCGGAACATCGCGATAGGTTCAATGCGGGCGCTCCGGCGCCGTCTCCTGATTTCTCCCCGGCAAGAAGCGCAGCTTGCGGAGGTCTGGCAGCGGCGGATGCGCATTCGTACCCCCGCCATGGAAGACAATATCCTCACGCTGTCGGGGGGCAACCAGCAGAAGGCCCTTTTTGCGAGAGCCTTGGGCTCGGAAGCTCGGATCGTCCTGATGGACGACCCCATGCGCGGCGTCGACATCGCCACCAAGCTGGAGGTGTACGCCCTCATTCGCGAGGAGGCTCGCGCCGGCCGGACTTTCCTCTGGTACACCACCGAGACGGAGGAACTGGAGAACTGCGACCGGGTCTATGTCTTTCGCAACGGGACGATCGTTGCCGAACTGGCCGGTCACGAGATCACCGAGGAAAGGGTCATCCAATCCTCCTTTGCGGAGGCTGCATGAGCTTTCCTTCCAATGCAGGCGTCGTCGTCGGAATGCTCCCCTGGCGATCCACGCTTCGCGCCATCCTGCCCGCGATCTCGTTCATTATCGTTCTCGGCGCGATCGGCTGGCTGAATCCCCGCGCCATCAGCTATCTCGGCTTCAACCTGATGCTGAACCTGGCGATTCCGCTCGCCTTGGTGACGATCGGCCAGATGTTCGTGATCACGGTCAACGATCTCGATCTTTCGCTGGGCTTCTTCGTCAGCTTCATTGGCTGCGTCACCGCGACCTGGCTGGTCGAGACGCCGCTGCTCGGCTGCTCAGTCATCATCGCGGCCGTCGCGATCTATGGTCTCGTCGGTGCCCTGATTCATCTCCGCGGCCTTCCCTCGATCGTGGTCACGCTCGGGATGAGCTTCTTCTGGCAGGGGGCGGCCATTCTCCTGCTGCCGCAGCCCGGCGGCAGGGCGCCCGAATGGCTGCATGCGCTGATGATCTTGAAGACACCTTATATACCCATGCCGGTCCTTGCCGCGGCCCTGATTGCCCTCGTCGTCCATTTCGCGCTGAAGCACACCGTCTATGGCACGATCCTGCGCGGCGCGGGCGGCAATCCACATGCCATCCGTCGCGCCGGCTGGTCGCTGCTGACCATCAAGATCGTGTCCTTCATGCTGGCGGGCGTGTTCGGCGTGCTCTCCGGATTTGCCCTGACGGGCCTTTCGACGGCAGGCGACGCGAATATCGGCAATGGCTATACGCTGCTGTCGATCGCAGGCGTGATCCTGGGCGGCGGAGAGTTCGTCGGCGGTCGGGTTTCGCCCGTAGGAGCGGTGATCGGAGCCCTGACCCTGGCTCTCGCATCCTCCTCGCTGCTCAGCTTCATGCACGTTCCACCGGACTGGCAGGTCGGTGCAAACGGCGCCATCCTGATCGTCATCCTGGCGGCACGGGCGCTCATCTCGCGAAGGGGGGCCTGAACGATGGAAAAGGCCCGCAGGATTCTCGCCTCTCCTTGGATCTGGTCCTTCGCCGGCGCTGCCCTGGTCTACGCCGCGACTGTCCTGGCCACCGGCGGCAACGGCGCGGCCGGAATGCTGAGTGCCGCCTTTTCCCTGGCGGTGTTCACGGTGGTCGTCGGCATCGGGCAGATGTTCGTCATCACGCTCGGCCCAGGCAATGTCGATCTATCCCTTCCGGCCAATATCGGCCTCGCGAGCGCGCTGGCCATGAAGGCGATGGACGGTTCGGACGCCCTGATCCCGCTCGGGATCGGCGCGGCCCTCGCCTGCGGTGCCGCCATCGGTGCGATCAACTATCTGCTGATCGCGGCCCTGCGCATTCCGCCGATCATAGCCACGCTCTCCGCCTCCTTCGTCATCCAATCCGCCGACATCAGCTATGGAAGGGGCCTTCAAATCAAGCCGCCGCCCGCTTTCGCCGCCTTCACCGATCAGCGTATCGCGAGTGTCCCCGTCTTCGTCCTGCTGGCTATCGCCGCCAGCGTGCTCGCTGCCATCCTGCTGCACCGGACCCTGTTCGGCTATTCGGTGACGGCGATCGGCCAGAATCTGCGGGCCTCCTGGCTCGCCGGTATAAAGGTGGCGCGCATTCGCTGTCTGACCTACATCCTGTGTGGGGGACTTGGCGGTTTGAACGGAGCCCTGCTGGCGGGCTATTTCCGCGGAGCTTCGATCGACCTGGGCAATGAATATCTCCTCGCCTCCATCGCTGTGGTCGTCATCGGCGGCACCTTTGTCGGCGGGGGACGGGCAAGCGTGGCCGGGGTCTGGGGCGCCTCGCTGTTCCTCGTCTTCCTGCAGATCATGCTCAATACGTTCGGAGCGGATGCCGGCGTGAGGCTGATGGCGACCGGGTTCGTCATCGTCGGCGTGATCGCCATCGCCGGCGATCGGAGCGGCACGGCGGACAGGCGATCGTTCCGATCGGGAAGCTGGCTCTTCTCCTGGCTCCGGCCAAGCTCTTCGCAATGAGCCCACTGCTGCGCGGCGATTCAGTCCATATCAAGTCGGCCGGCTGCGATGTCCCTAGCGAGGACTTTCGCGCCGGCAAGCACGGCCTCTGCGGAGAAACTGTGGTCGGCAATGACATCATGGCCGCCCCTGCCGTAGACCAGATAGATCCAGTGGCGGAAAACGCCGTTCGCATAGAGCTTCAGGTTGTCCTCGCCGCTGCTGAACAAGGCCTCAAGGATCTCGTCCAGCCCCGCGGATTGAACAAGAACCAGGCGCTCGCCATTGTGAATGGTAATGGTATAGCCGGCGCCAAGGACGTCTCTAACGATCCTCTCACTTATAGTCTTTTCCACATTACGGCGTTTTTTCGAGTCTACGGTCCCTTCATTCCTTGGAGGTATGGTAATACTGTTCTCTCCATCCGGTAAAATAGTGCGATCTGACATTTTGCGAGTGATGGTTCGAGGAAAGCGATATACGCTATTAAAAGCAAAAAGGTCTTTTACACAACTAGACGAGATGCGCGAGTCCAAAGCTTACGCAGGAAAAAGGCAAGCTGTTGCGACGAGCCTCCGGAAACAGCTGCTCCGAGCAAGCAGAAGTGACAGGGCGAGCTTGCGTGCTTGCAGGGAACGGAGGCTGTTCCGTAGGGAACACCTCTCAATAGCTCGGGGCACCACGCATGATTTTCCTACGGCTCCGTGTCAAACGCGGAGGCCTGGACCAGCAAGCGGCCCCACTATGAAATGACGCGGACGTGTCAGCCCTTCGCCGGCAGCCATTTCTTCGCGATGCGGCAGACCATCGTATAGGCGGGGTCGAAGACGTTGCCGACATCGTATCGCACGACCTGCCCCATGAGATGACTCGCCGCGTTCACGCAGAGCCCGTAATCCGACGTTAGCCAGTTCAGCATTTCCGTGGTGGCGTGCTGGAGCGCCTGGTCGAGCGGGCGGGCGTTGCCGGCGGTGAAGATGTCGGTGGCTGTCTCACCGCGCGGCCACACGATGGCGCGCTTCTTTTCGACTCCGAGGCGGATCTCGACTTCGAACGTCGTCTCGATGCCGGTCCCGACGATCTCGCCGTCGCCTTGTACGGCGTGGCAGTCACCGAGCGCGAACAGCGCGCCGGGCACCGCCACCGGAAACCAGACCGTCGTCCCGGGGCCGAAACCGCGATAGTCCATGTTGCCGCCATTCTCGGCGCTGGTCGCGTTTGAAATGGCGCCGCCGTGGCGCGGTGCCACGCCGAAGCAGCCGATCATAGGTTCAAGCGGCAGGACGAAGTTCTCAAGTCCCGCGGGCGGCTTCTCGAGCCGGACGGTGAGGGCGCCGCGATCGATCAGCCAGGTGATGCGCTCCGGCTGGGGAAGGCGGCGCACGGCATCGGGATCGACGACGTTGGCCGCCAGCACCGAATTGGTCCAGCCGGTATCACGCGTCGGCGTCATGCGCACGATCTCGACACGAAGCGCGTCTCCCGGTTCCGCGCCCTCGACGAAGATCGGGCCGTTCACGGGGTTTGGGGGAGAAGCCCGGCGAACGCCATCCTTGTCATATCCGATGGCGTCGATCGTTCCGGTGATCACGGTGTCGCCGTCGGCGCAGCGCAGGACAGGCTCATGGGAGCCGAGCGTATTGTGCCAGGACGTCGCTTCGAGCCGATGGACTACCATGGATGCCTCGGAAGATGGTTGGGGGCAGGCAAGCGGCGAAGGTATCCCAGCCGGGCGATCGGTCAATCAGAACCGCACCGAGATTGCTCGCTCCATGCCGTTTACGCAGAATGGCTTCACTGGGCCGGGCCGTTGCCGCCGTCGTCGAGCATCGAACGGATGAAGATGTTCGCGAAATAACCCGCCTGCGCCAGAACGCCCACGGCGACGACCATCAGGACGCTTCGGGAAGTCGAGAGGTCGCTGGGCAATAGCCATGCCACATAGATGACCATGCCTGCGAGCCAGACGATTACGAAGGCGAGGAAGGAGAAGAAACGACCCAGGACCAACGGTAGGACAAAAGCAGCTATGAGTGCATTCATGGCACCGTTTCCTCGGTCCGGCGTCCCTTTGTCCGGATATCCGAATACCGCCGATCACGCAGGGATAGGGACCAGACAGAGAGGAGTCAAATGGCGTGATTCTCCGGTTTCAAAAACCTGCGGGGGACCGCTTTTGCCTGAGAGTCGCCACGTCGGAGACGCCCCTGCTTCGAACGCGAAATCCGACGCCGACGGGGCATTCGGGGGAGCACGCGCGAGAGCCGGCGACTCGACCCGATGGCGGGGACCGACGCCGGCGCAGCAATGAAAGATGGCTCACTGGTTCGTAAAGTTTGCAATAATGCAAACAACCGGGGTGATGCCGGAATGTGACCTTGAAATAGGCGATGCGACATTTCGACACATCTCGAAGCTTATTCCTTAGACAATTACCCGCAAGATTAACCTTATTTCATGCTGCGATGCACAACGATTGAGCGAAAAAGGGTAAGTGATGCCCCGGCGGTAGCTCTACTTTTGAGCTGGAACCTATCCGAAAGGCGTATGACAAAATCGCGAACGGGTGGACACAGAAGATCAAGCCCGCTAGGCTTCCATTGAAAGTTGAAAGGAGGGCATCCGAGATCTACCTTTTTTGAAGGTGGATTTCTGGTAGCCGGGGGCGCTCGTTTCACGCAACTGCACGACGTTAGAGGTAATGATGTTCCAGCAGAAATCCCTCGCGACGGCTGCCGAACTTGCTGAATTTGGATCTACCAGACCATTTCGTTTTTCGGAGAGTGGCCTGCGTATCACAATGGCAGGTATTGATCTAATTCTGATCTTATCGGCTATTACGTTTGCTCCTGTAATATACCTTTATTTTTCTACGGGCGCATATCCTGGCTTTTCTCCGTTTCTCAAGGTCGCGGTCGAATCCGGCATTGTCGCTGTCCTGTTTTTGATTGTGCGTCGCAGCTACGAGTTCAAGAACCTCATATCGCTGCGCAGCCAGCTCTCTACCTATCTACAGGCCTGGTTGATCGGCTTTCTGGTCGTCATGATCGAGGCTTTCATGACACAGACAAGCGCTGATTATTCCCGCGGCGGAATGCTCTTTGCATTTGTGCCAGGGCTGGCGTTGGCCTGCGCCGCGCGCTTCGCCATCTTCGACGCCCTGCGGCAGCGTCTGCAGCGCCACGAGATCGTGGTCTCCTCGGCCTTTCTCATCCTGCTCGGCGAACGCAGGGATGCCGATGCCGCGGTTTCCCGGCTGCGGTCGAGGGGGATCATGGTGTCCGGGCTCTACAGCATTCCGGCCGCGAATCTCATCGGCTCCGATCAGATGCGGGAGGCCGTCCTGGCCAAGGCCGTGCACAATGCCCGTATCGCGGTTTCCGCCTCCCGCTGCGACCAGATCTTCATCATGGCGCCGTGGCGGGTGGAGAACGCATTGGGACGCCTGCAGCACCTGCTTCGCAGAGTGCCCGTGCCGGTGACCTTGATGCCCGACACCTTCGCCTTCGATGCGCATAATGCCCGTCCGGTGGATCTCGCCGGCCTTTCCGGGCTCGAGATCCAGCGCGCGCCGCTGAGCTGGAGCGAACGTGCCGGCAAGCGCGCCGTCGACATCGCCGTCGCCGGTGCCGCCTTGCCGCTGCTCTCGCCCTTCCTGGCCCTGGTGGCGCTCGGTGTCCTCATCACCTCGGGGCGGCCCATCCTCTTCCGCCAGCACCGGCGCGGCTTTGCGGGCCGAACCTTCCAGATCCTGAAATTCCGGACGATGCGCGTTACAGAGAACGGCCCTGTCATCCGGCAGGCCGAGCGCCATGATCCACGGGTTACCAAGTTCGGGGCCTTCCTGCGCAAGCACAGCCTCGACGAACTGCCGCAGATCTGGAACGTCCTTGTGGGCGACATGTCGCTGATCGGACCGCGGCCCCACGCCCAGGCTCATGACGACCAGTACGATCCGCTGATCGAGACCTATGCCATGCGCCATCACGTCAAGCCGGGCATCACCGGCTGGGCGCAGATCAACGGGCATCGCGGCGAGACGCCGACCGTCCAGCACATGGAGGCTCGCGTCGCCCACGACCTCTGGTACATCAACCATTTTTCGCTGCGGCTCGATTTTTACATCGCGGCGAAGACGGCCTTGCTCGCCTTCCACGACAGGGCTGCTTATTGATCGGACTGTCCACTGAGCACGCCTGGCTACCTCGGTTTCGAGGTGGTTGCCGGCCCGAGATGTCTGCTTTTCCAAGAGCGAGGCGATCCCGATGAATGCTGACCTGGACATGCGCTGGTTCGCCGCGACCACACTGCCACGGCAGGAACTGGTGGCGGCCGAGAACCTCAAGGCCCAGTCCTTCGAATTCCTGTTGCCGCGGCTGCGCGTCACCAAGCGTCATGCGCGACGGGTCGTGCAGGCGATCGACCCGCTGTTCCCGGGCTACATCTTCATCCGTATGGATCCCACCGTGACGGCGTGGCGGTCCATCAACGGCACGCGCGGCATCGGCCATCTCGTGATGAGCGGAGACCGGCCGCTTCCTGCTCGTCCGGGCGTCGTGGAGACCATCGTCGACTCCGTGGGGCCGGACGGAACGGTCAAGTTTGCCGATCCGATTCAGCCCGGTGCCCGGGTGCGTCTCGTTTCCGGTCCCTTCGCGGACGTTCTCGGCGAGGTCGTCTCGCTGGACGCACGCGGCCGGGTGAACCTTCTCCTCAGCCTATTCGGCATGTCCGTCTACGCCGAGGCAAAGCGCAATAATCTCGTCGCGGCCTAAGGCTGCGGCGTCCGAATTCTTGAGTTTTGTCCGGGTGAAATCCATTTTCACCCGGACTGCGGTAGCTTGGGGGCACCGCTTCCAGAATTCGTTAAGAAGAGTGGGGCAGTGTCATCCACTCGTTGGGATGAAGTGCAATCGTGGGCCGGGGGCGGCAGAGTTCGAGTAAGTAGGCGTACCGATCGTCCTGTAGCATGCAGCACGGCGATTGGCCTTTGTGAGAGGCTGTACATTGAACCCAATAGAGTACATCGCCCGCGGACTGGCGGTTTGTCTGGCTGTCGGATTGGCAGGATGCTCAATCGTCTCCAAGGACGGACCCACGGGGGCCGCGGTGCGGGACGGTGCAGCCGTCAAGGCATCCTACGCGCCAAAAGCGATCCCCTATGTGCTCGTTGACCTCAATCCGGCCTCGCTTGCGGCTGCCAACAGGGGCACGCTGTCAACAACGCCACGCTTCGGGTCGATGGCGCGCGGCAGCGGCCCGGATGTCAGCATCGGTGTCGGCGACATTCTCAGCGTGACGATTTTCGAGGCGGAGTCGGGCGGCCTGTTCATTCCCAAGGAGGCGGGCTCGCGATCCGGCAACTTCGTCGAGATCCCGAACCAGCAGGTGGATCGTTCCGGCACCATCACCATCCCCTATGTCGACGGATCTGTACGGGTGGCTGGGCGGACGACACGATCAGTGTCCGCTGAGATCTCCAGCCGCCTCAAGGCGCGCGCCATCGAACCCCAGGTGGTGGTTTCCGTCGTCGAACACCGCGGCAACGAGATCAGTGTGCTGGGCGAAGTCAACCAGGCCCTGCATTTCTCGATGGATCCCGGCGGGATCAAGCTGCTGGAGGCCATCGCCCGGGCCGGAGGTCCGCGCAATCCTCCCTACGAGACCACGGTCTCGATCCAGCGCAGCGGCGTGACGCGGCGGGCGGGGATGTCTACCATCATCCGCGATCCCAGCCAGAACGTTCCGCTTCGGCCGGGTGACGTCGTCTACCTCACACGCGACCAGAAGGTGTTCATGGTGCTGGGCGCGACCCCGAGCCCGGGCTCGATCGGTGGCACCAACAACCGGCGCTTCTCCTTCGACGACGATACGATGAGCCTTTCCGAGGCGCTCGCCAAGGCTGGCGGCCTCGACACCTCTCGTGCGGATCCGAAGGAGGTCTTCCTGTTCCGCATGGAGCGCCGCAGCACCCTGACGAGTGCCGGCATCGACATCTCGAAATATTCGGGCGACCTCGTGCCGACCGTCTACACCGCGGATCTCAGAAAGGGCGACAACTTCTTCCTCGCCAACAGCTTCAACATCCGGGACAAGGATCTGTTATTCGTCTCCGAGTCGCCTTCGACGGATCTGCAGAAGTTCCTCAACATCCTGAGCGGCATCACCTCCAACGCCTATTCGATCTCGGAATCGGCGGCCGTGACGCACTCGAACTTCTAGGCACCGAGCCAGAGAGAGCTCCGCCCGTCCTTCATGAGGCGGGGCTCGAACCCTCAACCCTGCATCTTCCGGGAATGACCAAGATGGATAGTTCCAACACCGTCCTGGTGGGCGGCGTCGCGACTTCACGTGTGTCGCGCAAGGACATGGCGGACCTGATGTTGCGCGATTGCCTCGCGGCCCGTTCCGGCGCTTCGAAGCCCAAGCTGGTCTTCGACGTCAATGGCCACGCCCTCGCACTTGCCTTCTGGAATCGCGATTTCCGTGGCGACCTGGCGGCCGGCGATCTCGTCCATGCCGATGGCCAGGCCATCGTGGCCGCGTCGCGCCTCCTGACGAGCGCTCCCATTCCAGAGCGCAGCGCCACGACGGACTTTTTCCACGACGCGGCTTCCCTTGCGGGTCGGGCAGGACTCCGCTTCTTCCTGCTGGGCGCGACCGAAGAGGTGAATGCCCTCTGCGAGGCCAAGATGCGGGCGCTCTATCCCGACCTGCAGATCGTCGGCCGGCGAAACGGTTACTTTTCCCGCAGCGACGAGGCGGCGATCTGCGAGAGCATCAACGCCTCGGGAGCCGACGTGGTCTGGGTGGGCCTCGGCAAGCCGAACGAGCAGGCCTTCTGCGTCCGGAACAAGAACCTGCTGAAGGCCGGCTGGCTGATTACCTGCGGCGGTTGCTTCAACTATGTCGTGGGCAGCTACTCGCGAGCGCCGCAATGGATGCAGAGCTCCGGGCTTGAATGGCTTCATCGCCTCGCAACCAACCCGCGCAAGCTTTTCTGGCGCTACCTGACCACCAATCCCGTCGCGATCTTTCTGCTGCTGACGCAGACGAGCTCTCGTCCCCGCGGGGCTGGTGCATGAACGAGAGGGCTTCAGCCCTGATCCGGTACGGTCTCGCCGCTTCGGCGCCGGGTGCGGCTGCTGCTGCGCAGTTCCTGCTGCAGCTCGCCTTGCTGCGCTTCGTCGACTCCGCCGCCTTCGGGCAGTTTGCCTTCATTCTCGGCCTGGTCCAATTCGGGTACGGCCTGTCGAATGCCCTGATCTCGACGCCCTACACGGTCAACATCAATGCCCCGGCCTTCGAGCCGAAGCAGGCGCTGTCCTTCTTCACCGTCAACCTGCTTTTTTCGGTCGCCTGGGGAGCCGTCTGCGGAGGTGCGGCTGCGGTTCTCGGCGCGACGCACGAGGCGTGGCTCTTCGCCTTCCTCGGCTTCCTGGCCATGATCCGCTGGTTCGGCCGCGCCCATCTCTATGCGTTGCACCGCCCGATCCAGGCGGCGGCCTCGGACCTGATCTATTCTCTAGCCCTGGTCGTGATACTCGGCGCGGCCTGTCTGATGGGACTGTCGCTGGCCATGGGCGCGCTGACGGTCAGTCTCGCGACGATCGCGGGCCTTGTGGCCCTGGGCGGCGATTTCATGGTCGAGCAATTCCGCCGCGCGTGGGCCGGATCGCTCCGGCACTACGGCGCCATATGGCGGGAGCAATCGCGCTGGACGCTGCTCGGCGTCGTCTCCTCGGAGGCCACCGCCAATGCGCATGCCTATGCCGTCACGCTCTGCGCCGGGCCGGCCGCCTTCGCGCCGATCGCGGCGACATCGCTTTTCGTCAAGCCGATCGCCCTGGCCCTCACCTCCCTGACCCAGCTCGAGCGCCCCGCCATGGCGCGTTGCCTTTCGGCTGGAGACATGCCCGCTGCCTTGCGCGGGGTTCGTCGCTTCCGCACCGCGGTGCTGGGCGTCTGGTCCGTGACCATCGCCGCCGGCGTGTTCGTTCTCGCGTGGTATCCGCACCTGTTGTTCAAGAGCTCCTACGATCTACCGTCATTGTCGATCGCCTTCAGCCTCTGGGCCGTGATCTCGCTGCTCCAATGCTGGTCCATGCCGTCCAGCATCCTGCTTCAGGCGGCGCAGTGGTTTCGGCCCCTGGCCATGTGGGGCCTCGCCTGTGCCGCGCTGGCTATCCTCGCCGTCGCCATCCTGGTCCTGACGGTCGCTCCGATCTACTCGCTGCTGGGCATCGTTCTGGGCCAGGCGGTCACCAACCTGTCCATGGTGATGCTCGAAGCCCGATTGAAGCGCCGCGCCAATCCCGGTTCCGCCATGGAGCGGGCCGAATTCAAGACGAGTGCGGTGTTGTGATGCGGCGCGGTATGATCCTCATCCCGACCTTCCGTCGGCCAAAGGGCCTGGCGAAGGCGCTTGAGCGTCTCGACACCCTCGATACCGATGTCGAGATCTCGATCCTGGTGGCGGAGAACGATCCGGCCGGCGGGCAGGGCAGGGAGGTGGTCCGCCTCGCCGCTCCGCACCACCGCTTTCCGATCGGGGTCCTCGAGGTCGCCGACCAGGGTGTCTCCCATGTGCGCAACGCATTGTTCGCGGCGGCCCTGGCCACACCCGATGTCGAGTTCGTGGCGCTGCTGGACGATGATGAATGGCCGGAGCCGCAATGGCTGAAGGAACTGCTTGCCATGCAGCGGCAAACCGGCGCGGAGATCGTCGGCGGCACGATGCTGCCGGCCTTTGAGGGCGAACCGCCGACCTGGGCAAGAGAATTCGAGCTATATCGGCAGGTGCAGCCGGACGGTCCATCGAAGATGGTTTGGGGCACCTGCAACGTAATGCTCACCCGTTCGGTCCTGGAAAGGACGGGACCGGTGTGGTTCGATCCCGCTCTCGGGCTGACGGGCGGGGAGGACATGGAGTTCTTTGCCCGTGCCGCTACGAGGGATGCGCGTTTCGCCTGGGCGGCGGCGGCGGTCATGTACGAGGACGTGCCGGACCGCCGCGTGCGGCCCGACTGGGTCTTCCGTCGCTCGTTCCGGATCGGCAGCACCAATGCGCTGGTCCAGCGCCGCTGGCGGTATGGGCTGCTCGGCCGGCCTCTCATCCTGGCCAAGGCATTCGGGCATCTTGCTCTTGCCGCGGGCACTCTCTTGCGTGGGCCCGTCCGGCGGGCAAGGCAAATGGAGGCCTTGTCGCTGTCCGCCCGTGCGCTCGGCGAGATGTCGGGCCTGCTGGGCCTTCGCTACCGAGAATACGGCCGGGCGTCCGCGTCCGCAGGACACCGTATCCCATCCGAGGCGTCGCCGGTGGCCGCCGGAACGATCGCCCCCAAGGCAACCTCATGAGGAACGACCGCGTGCGTAGAGCAATCGAAGCCGCCAAGCAGCTTATGCGGGACGTCCTGTCCGAAGCGACAGGGCTCTGGGTGTCGCTGCGCTGGCAGTTCCGCCGTGGACGGCAAGGCAAGCCGAGCGGTCTCGGCCATCCCCTCGTTCTCTCGCTGACGTCCTACCCGCCGCGGTTTCCCACCCTGGCGATGACGCTCAAGAGCCTGCTGATGCAGAGCATGCGGCCTGACCATGTCGAACTCTGGGTCGCGGAGAAGGACCTGGATGTTCTCCCGAAGGCGGTGCTGGATCTGCGCGCCCATGGTCTGTCGATCCGCACTTGCAAGGATACGAAATCCTACAAGAAGATCATTCCTGCCCTGGCGGCGCATCCGGATGCCGCGATCGTGACCGCCGACGATGACGCCTATTACTGGCCGACCTGGCTCGAGCAACTCGTCGATGCCTACGACCCGTCCGTCTGGGAGGTGCTCTGCCACCGCGGCCATCGCATCACCTTGCGTGGCGACGGGATGCCGGCACCGTACCGGACCTGGGAATTCGACACCGCGGACGCTTCCTCCTCTCTTTCGACCTTCCCGACAGGACTCGGTGGCGTGTTCTACCGGCCCGGCATCCTTCCTGCCCAGGTGATGCGCGAGGATCTCTTCCGGCTGTACTGCCCGACCGGGGACGACATCTGGCTCTACTGGATGGCCGCCCTCAACGGGGCGCGGTTTCGCAAGGTGGGTCCGGTTCGCCGGTTCGTCCTCTGGCGGGGAGGGCAGGAGGTCGCTCTCTACAACCAGAACGTCGTCGGCGAGGACGGCAACGACATCCAGATCGCCGCGATGCTCGGGGCCTATGGCTTTCCCCCCGTCTCGGCCGGCGAAGAAGAGACCGCCGGCTCGTCGCCGCGCGTCGCAGCCTATCCGGATTGATCGATGACAGTTTCTGCCTCAAGCCATCGCAACGATATCGACGGGCTGCGCGCCGTGGCCGTGGTTTCGGTGGTGCTTTTCCACTGCGGCTTCGCGCGCTACTTCCCCGGCGGCTTTGTCGGTGTCGACATCTTCTTCGTGATATCGGGCTTCCTGATAACCGGCATCGTGGCGGCGGATATCGAGAAGGGGCGTTTCAGCCTGGTCGATTTCTACAACAGGCGGGTGCGGCGCATCTTCCCGGCGCTGTTCACCGTCTATGCCTTCGTGCTGGCCGCTTCCTTCCTGATCCTGATGCCGTCGGAAGTATCGGCGGTCATCCGCAACACGATATCCTCCCTGCTCTTCGTCTCGAATGTGAACTTCTACTCCCAGGCGAGCTATTTCGACACCAGCAGCGACTTCAACGCGCTGCTCCACACCTGGTCCCTGTCGGTGGAGGAGCAGTTCTACGTCTTCTTCCCGCTGGCACTCTACGCGCTGCGCAAGCTGCCCAGGAGAACGGTGCTGATCATCCTCGGCGTGGTGGCTGCGGTCAGCTTCGTCGCATCGGCCTTCATGGTGCAGCAGGACGCCTCGGCCGCATTCTACCTCGTCCAGTATCGCACCTGGGAGCTCCTGGCCGGTTCCCTGCTGGCACTTGGGGTCGTTCCGGCCGTTTCCTCGCGGCTGTTATCGAACATCCTCGCCGTGCTTGGGGTGGCCCTGGTCGCCGGCAGCGTCCTTCTCCTCAACAACACCTCGCCCTTTCCGGGGCTCGGGGCCTTGCCGGTATGCCTGGGTACCTGCCTGCTCATCCATTCCGGCTCCTCGTCGCAGACCATCGTCGGCAGGCTTCTCAGCCTGGCGCCGGTGCGTTTCGTCGGCCTGATCTCCTATTCTCTATATCTCTGGCACTGGCCGGTATGGGTGTTCGGAAACCAGGTTCACGAGGCGCATGACGTCGTGGGGCGGCTGGGCTACATCGCCTTGAGCTTCGTCCTGGCGGCGCTGTCCTGGAAATTCATCGAGGCACCGTTCCGGACCAAGCCCTACCGCACCGGCCCCATCCGTACGCTGGGCTATGCCAGCCTCGGCATGGTCACGGTGCTGATTGCGTCCCTCCTCGTGCCGCCGGCGGCTTCGGCCTACTGGCGCGTTCCTCCGCAGGTCGAGGAAGTGGCCTCCTTCGCGAACTACGACGCCAACAAGAGTTATCGTACCGGCCAGTGCTTCCTGACCTCGGAGTTCAACAAGTTCTCGATGTTCAGGCAGGATACGTGCCTCGCGCTGTCCGACAGCAAGCCGAACTATCTCCTGGTGGGCGACAGCCACGCGGCTCACATGTATCCGGGGATGCTTGCGGTCGGGAAGGACGTCAACATCCTCCAGGCCGCCGCATCGGGCTGCAAACCGATCTTCGACACGCATGGCGACAAGCGCTGTACCGATCTGGTCAAATTCGTCTTTGACGAGTTCCTGCCGCGCCATCGCGTCGATACGGTCGTGTTTTCGGCGCTTTGGGTGGACTCGGACCTGCCCGGCCTGCTGCGCGAAATCGGGCAGGCCAAGCAATATGCGCGGCGCGTGGTCGTCCTCGGCCCGATCGTCCAGTACGACATTGCGCTGCCCCGCGTGCTGGCCAAGAGCCTTTACGAAAAGGACGAGGCCATCGTTGCCGCCCATCGCCGTGACGCCGTCCCTCAGACCGACAGGCTCTTTGCCGGCGCCGTTCCCAAGGCCGGGGCCGACTACATCTCCGTCTACGACGCCGTTTGCCCGGCGGGCCGGTGCACGCTCTGGACCGGCGACAACAAGCCTATCCAGTTCGACTACGGGCACCTGACGCCGGAAGGCTCGGAACTGGTGATCTCACGCATCGCCTCTTTCCTGTTCGACCCCGGTCGATCGGGGGCACAGACGACGGCCCGGAACTGACGCCCCGCTTGGTGGCCATCTTACTGCAAGGAACAACATGACGATCCGCAATGCTGCCTTTTCGGCGATACGGTGGACGAGCATGGCCATGCTCGGCCGGGCTGTCATTGCCTTCGCGCAGATCGTGACGCTGTCGCGTATTCTCGACCCGGCCGATTTCCGGCTCGTCGCCATCGCCGTCACCATCGTCGGTATCGGCATCGTGTTCACCGACATGGGCATTTCCAATGCGCTCATCCGTTTCCGCGATGTCACGAAGGAAGAGCTCAACAGCCTTTTCTGGCTCAATGTCTTCATGGGCGGGCTGGTCACGCTGGTCGTGGCGGCGGGAAGCCCCCTCATCGCGGCGTTCTACGGCGACAGCCGGCTGATTCCCCTGGTGCTGGTCGCCAGTACGGTGTTCTTCGTCACCTCGCTCGGCCAGCAGCAAAGGGCGATGGCGGAGAAGAACCTGCGCTTCGACGTGCTCTTCAGGATCGACATGATCTCAGCCGTCGCAGGCTTCGCGCTCGCGGTTGCCTCGGCACTGCTCGGCTTCGGCGCCATGTCGATCGTCGCCGGCAACCTCGTCAATGTCGCCGGCGTCACCATCCTGTCATGGCTGCTGCTTGCCGATGGCTGGCGTCCTGCCTTTTCCTTCAGCTGGCAGGCGGCCAGGCGCTTTATCGAGTTCGGCCTGAACGTCGTCGCCATTTCGATGTTCAACGCGGTGGCGCTCAACGGCGACATTATACTGGGCGGGCGCCTGATCACCGGTTCGGCGCTCGGCTACTACTTCCAGCCCCGCGACATCTGCATGCGTATCATGCTGGTGGTGAACCCGATCGTCACGCGGGTGAGCTTTCCGCTGCTCGCCTCCGTCTCTCATGACAAGCAGAGGGTGAAGACGGTCTATCTCAAGGCGCTTAAGATGACGGCGTCGGTCAATTTCCCGATCTATGCCTTCCTGGCCGTGTTCGGCCCCGAGGTCGTGGCGATCGCGCTCGGTCCGAAATGGGCCGCCTCCGGCCCGATCATGCGCGTCCTCGCCATCTGGTGCGCGGTCCGTTCGGTCGGCAATCCCGTGGGCAGCCTCCTCTTCGCCACCGGAGAAACCAAGCGCGCGACATATTCCGCGCTTGGCGTCGCGATCGCGGTCTTTGTCTTCGTCTATCTGGGGGCTCCGTTCGGTATCCTCGGCATACCGGTCTCGCTCACCGTGCTCTACTCGATCCTGGTCCCGGTCTTCTGGGCCACGCTCGTGCGGCCGGCCTGCGGTGCAGGCTTCGCCGAGTACCACCAGGTTCTGCTGCTGCCGGCGATCACGACGCTCTGTGCGGCGCTCAGCGGGTTGGCCGTCCTCCATTTCGTCGAGGCGCCGCTGCTTCGCCTGATCGTCGGCGGGGTGGTCGGTACCGCCACCTATCTCGCCTGCAGCTGGTTCATCAACCGCGAATGGCTCCTGTCGATGGCCGAACTCCTCATGGTCGGCCAGCTCCGCCAGGCCAAGGCGGTCGCCAATTGAGGCACCCGGACACTCCCAGGCCGCAAGGACAGAGTGGAAATCTAGCATGACATTCGCAGACGTCGTCAGCCTGCCCCAAAGGGCAGGCAGGTCTACCATCAAGGGGATGCAGCTCTCGCAATGGATCTGCGCCGCGGTTCTCTTCGGTTGCATGACCCTCATTCTGGTGAAGATCACCTATCTGGCCGCCGCTCCGGCCAGCGATCCCGACCAGAACGTGGCGGCCCTGCTCGAGGCCGCAGACGGCGATGACTCGAAGAAGTTCTTCTACATCCTGTTCTTCACCAGCGTGTTCATGTTCTCGGGCTGGCAGAAGATGTTCGATTCCATCTCCATTCCCTACCGCCTGGCGGCGGGATGGAGCATCCTGAGCTGCCTGTGGGCCATCGATCCCGGCATTTCCATCCGCCGCTCCCTGTCGATGGTGATGATCCTGCTCGTCATCGGCAGCAGCGTGCGGATTCTCGGGCCGAAGCGGACATTGCAGGTCGTCTACTGGTTCATGGCCATCGTTCTGGTTACCTCATTCGTGGCGGTGGTCGGTGCGATGGCCGGCATTACGGTCTTCTCCTTCGCCCTTCATCCCGCGGATGAGGTCGACACGTCGCTGATCGGAGCCTGGCGCGGGGTGATGATGCACAAGAACGTCGCCGGCGCGGTCATGACCCATGCCTCGGTGGTCTTCCTGCACTTTGCCCTGAACCGGAAAAGCAAGATCGACTGGCTGCTCTTCATCGGGTCGATCATCTTCCTGGTCGGCACCAAGTCGAAGACTTCGCTTGCGCTCGACGGTTTCATCCTCGGGGTGGGCCTGTTGTATCGCATGGCCGCTCAAAAGCGCGGATTGAAGCTGTTCTTCGCCTCGGTGCTCTGCTTCCTGGGGGCAGGGGCCGTGATCTGCTTCGCCTTGTGGGACCAGATCACGATCTTCTTCAGCGATCCGGCCAACATCTCCGGCCGCGTGGCGATCTGGACATCGCTGCTGACCTATATCAAGGGCCATCTGTGGCTGGGATCAGGCTACGGCTCGTTCTGGGCGATCGGCTACAATTCCCCGATCTATGCCATCGCGATCGAGCCTTTCGTCTATGGCGTCGGCCATTCGCACAGCGGATACTTCGAGATTCTCGTGACCTGCGGCATCGTCGGACTGGTGCTGGCCCTCTACGCGCTGGTCTTCTGGCCTTTCTACCGTTTTCTCTCGATCGAGCCGCGCGATGCCAGCCTCGGCGCGCTCTGCATGTCGCTCTGGCTGTTCGGCGTCCTCCAGAACTTTACTGAAAGCCAGTTCTTCGCGGCCGACAAGCAAAGCTGGATGTTCGTGGTGATCGCCATCTGTCTCGTTCAGAACGTGGCCGTGGACCGCGAACGAGAACGCAAGAGGCGCCGTGAGCTGCCGCGATGGCTCATGCCGCAAAGCCGGCCGATGCTTCCCGCGCGCGAGCGCGTGTGATGGCCCCGACCTGAAGAAATCCACAGGAGCGGATATATGCTGAATATGGATCGTCGGACTTTCCTGGCCATGTCGGCCGCTCTCTGCGCGTCTCCGGCCTGGAGCGCGCAGTCGGGCGGCGATGGGCTGAGGGTCCGTGCAGCGCGCAATCATCGCCTCTACGGTACCTCCGTGGACAGCCGTAATCTCAAGGCCGACCCTCGCTTTGCCCAGGCCGTGGCGGCCGAGGCGGGCATCCTGGTGGCCGAGAGCGAGACCAAGCGCAAGGCGATGGAGCCGGCCAAGGGCCAGTATTACTTCGGCGGCACGGATGCCATCCTCAATTTCGCCCACAGCAATACCCAGCTGATGCGCGGCCATACCATGGTCTGGCACGAGGCCAATCCGGCCTGGCTCGAAGCGGAACTGCCGGTTTCCAAGGACGAGCGCCTGCTGACGGACTACATCGCCAAGGTAGGCACCCGCTACAAAGGGCAATTCCAGTCCTGGGATGTGGTCAACGAGGCGATTGAGCCGAAAGACGGCCACCCGCTCGGGCTGCGCACCAACTCGATCTGGTACGAGGCCTTCGGCGAAAGCTACATCGAGACCGCCTTCCATGCCGCGAGAGAGGCCGACCCGAAGACGCCGCTGTTCTACAACGAGACGAACCTGGAGGGCGACGATGCCTGGTTCGAACCCCGCAGGATCGCGACGCTGAAGCTCATCGAAAGGCTTCTTGCCCGCAACGTGCCCCTGCAGGGCTTCGGCTTGCAGAGCCACCTCAAGGCCTTCCGCTCGAAATATTCCGAAGCCGTCATTTCCAAGTTTCTCGACGAGGTAGCGGCTTTCGGCCTGCCCATTCTCATCACCGAGTTCGACGTAGCCGATATTCGCGGCCCTTCCGACCCGGCCCAGCGCGACACGGCGGTCGCCGATCTCACCCGGATGTTCCTCGACGTTGCCTTTTCCAAGAAGGCCGTGCTGGGCTGCATCACCTGGGGCCTGACGGACAAATATTCGTGGCTGTCGGTGACGCCCGCCTACAAATGGTCGGACGGCCAGCTGTCACGCGGGCTGCCGCTCGACGGCGATTTCAACCGCAAGCCGATGTGGACCGCCATGGCATCGTGCTTCGACAAGAGTCAGGCCTGACCGGGCCGGCCGTCCTCCCGCACAAACCGAAATCGCGGCGGTACCCGAACAGTCCGCCGCTTAACATGCCTTCAATCGGAGAGAGGTTCGCATGTCGCAAGGCCTTATGACGATCGCATACGGACCGAAGAAATATATCCGCATGGCGCGGGCTCTGGCTCTTTCCTACCGTCGCCTCCATCCCACGCTGCCCATGGCCATCGTGACGGACAAGGCCAACGCCGCCGAGATGTCCGCCTATTTCGACCAGGTCATTCCCTACAATCCGGCGTACGGCTCCGGCGTGGTGCAGAAGCTGCACGCCGATCTCTACTCGCCCTATGACGAGACGCTGTTCGTCGATTCCGACTGCATCTTCTACAAGTCCCCGGAGCGGCTCTGGAATCTCTACGCCGGCAAGCCCTTCAGCGTCCGCGGCTGGCGCTATCTGACGGGCAAGTCCGACTATGAACGGCAAAATCCCTATGAATGGGTGCGCAACACCTCGGATTTCCTGCGCCGCAACGGCATTGCGAGGCTGCCCCATTTCAACAGCGGCGTCTTCTTCTTCACCAAGGAGCCCCTTGCGGCCAAGCTGTTCGAAGAGGCTCGCACCGTCTACGAGAAGCGGGACAGCCTCGGTTTCGTAAGCTTCAAGAACGCCCCGATTGCCGACGAACCGGCCTTTGCGGTGGCAATGGAGCATTGCGGCATCGAGATGGACCCCTGGGACAGCAACAACGGCATGCAGACGGCCATCAACATGCAGAGCGGCCACTCGATCAACGTGCTCAAGGGACTGGCCCGCTTCCGCAAGAGCAATGTCGAATCCGATCCCGTTCTCGTCCACTACAACGTCAACGCCCAGTATTCCCTCATCTACAATCGTGAGGTCTGCCGGCTGGAATTCGAGAATGCCCGGTTCGGTTCGCTGCATACTGCCGTCGCCCTCACCACGCGGATGACCAGCGCGATCGGCGAGCGTACCCGCTCCCTCGTCCTGCGCCTGCCCTCCCGCGTGAAGGAGAAGGGCATCGGCGGCATCGTCGGCACCTTGCGCAGGCGCCTTGCCAGCACCTGAGACCACTGCGGTTCTATTGCGACGGAGTTTATAGTCATGGCCAGCGGGCCCGAATTTTCAGTCGTCATTCCAACCTATAACCGGGCAGGCGTCATCAGGCGCACGCTCGATTCCGTGCTTGCGCAGACCTTCGACGATTTCGAGGTCGTCGTTGTCGACGACGGTTCCAAGGATGACCTCGCCAGCGTCATCGCCACTTTCGAGGACCCCCGTATCCGCTACGTCTGGCAGGAAAACGGCGGCGGCGGTGCGGCCCGGAACCGGGGGATCGACGAGGCGCGCGGACGTTACGTGGCCTTTCTGGACTCCGACGACGTCTTCCTGCCGGATCACCTGTCGGTCATGCACCAGCTTCTTGGTGGGCGCGCCGATGTCGTCGCCTACGCTCAGGTGATCGTGGACCGGCAGAGCGGCAAGACATTCCTGAAGCCGCCGCGCGCCATCGGCGAGAAAGAGGACATGGCAGAATATCTGTGCTGCTCGCGCGGCTTCGTGCAGACGAGCACGCTCGTTGTCCCCACGCCGCTCGCCAGGCAGGTGCGCTATCGCGACAAGATGCCGTTCGGCCAGGATACGGATTTTGCCATCCGCCTTGCGAGCGAGGGTTGCCGGTTCACCATGGCGCCCCAGCCGGGTGCGATCTGGAACGACGCCTTCGATCCTCGCCGCGTCTCGGCCGCGCGGAAGGGAGCGCTGCTGCTGCCCTGGATCGAGGAGATGCGGCCGATCATCTCCAGAAAGGCCTATTACGGCTATCGAGGCTGGCACATTGCAAAGGGGGTGGCGAAGACCAGCAAGACACAGGCGCTGAAGCTCTATCTGACGGCGCTCATGCACCTTTGTTATACGCCGGCACTCGCAGGCGTTATTTTCTTCCAGATATTCGTGCCGGACGGCCTTTATCGTCGCTTTTCCGATGTCGTCGTCCAGCTCACAGGTACCCGTAAGAAGCAGCAAGCTTGATCCGGAGGGGGAGGCAGGTTTGAAGGCTCATATCTCTGAAGCCCGATCTCACGCTGAAGCGAACCAAATGCCCGCGCGCATTCAGCAATCATATCCAGTCCGTACCGACGGAGAAACAATGTCGGACGGTGCACCATGAAGCCGTTCTTTTCGGTCGTCATTCCGGTCTACAACCGCGCGCGCGTCATTCGCGATGCGGTTGAATCGGTATTGCAGCAATCCTTCCAGGATTTCGAGATCATCGTCGTGGACGACGGCTCCGTCGACAATTCCAGCGCCCGCGTCGCCGCCATGGCGGACGGGCGCGTGCGGCTTGTCGTCCAGCACAACAGCGGGGCGAGCGCGGCCCGCAATCGCGGCATCGACCTGGCGAGGGGGCGCTTCGTCGCCTTCCTCGATTCCGACGATGTGTTCCTGCCCCACCACCTGGAGGTGATGGCCCGGCTCCTGCGCGGTTCCCAGGACCTGATCGCCTATGCGCCCGTCAGGGCCTATCGGGGTCCGCAGGGCTATCTGATCAAGCCGCATCGTGCCGTCCGAAAGGGCGAGACGATGGCCAGCTACCTCATGTGCGAACGCGGCTTCGTGCAGACGAGCGGCCTCGTGGTGCCGACGGAGGCGGCGCGCAAGGTGCGCTACCGCGAGGATGTGCGCTACGGTGACGACACGGACTTCGCCATCCGGCTCGAACTCGCCGGCTATACCTTCGTGATGGCGGATCAGCCGGGTGTCGTCTGGTACGACGGTCCGGATCCCGGCCGTCTCTCGAATACCAGGCTCGAGAGCGGCGACCTGCAGTGGCTCTACGACCTCAAGCCCTTCATCTCCCGCCAGGCCTATCTGGGCTATCGCGGCTGGCATGTGGCGAAGGGGCTGTTCAAGACCAGGCCTTTCGCCGCACTGGGGCTCTATCTCGCCGCTCTCACCAGCGGCTCCTACGGACTGCGCCTCGCCATGGTGGTGCTGGCGCAGATCGTCGTGCCCGGCCGCATCTATCGGGATGGGGCCGACGTAGTCGTCGCGATCCGCAGTTGGCGGCGCTCGACTGTCGGAACGGAGAAATCGGCATGACTGAACTAACCAGACGCGCCCTGCTTGCCGCCGGCCTCGGGCTGACAGCCTCGACCTGGCTGGAACCAGCGGCGGCCGATGTTCCCTCTCTGGCCAACGACGCCTCGGCCAAGGGGCTGCTCTACGGCTGTGCCGTGGGCAGCGACAGGATCGCCGCCGATCGCTCCTTCGCCGCGCTCGTCGCCGCCCAGGTGGGCATCATCGTGCCTGAATGGGAACTGAAGCGCGAATTCGTCCAGCGCGTCGAGGGGCAATATGATTTCGGTGGCGGCGACGACCTCTATACCTTTGCGGTCAGGCATGGCTTGAAGATGCGCGGCCATACGCTGGTATGGTACTACGGCACGCCGCCGTGGCTCGAGCAGAAACTGCAGGATCAACGTTCGGAGAGCCTGCTTACCGACATGATCACGCGCTCCTGCAGGCACTATCGGGGCCGGCTGCATTCCTGGGATGTCCTCAACGAGGTGGTCGAGCCGCCGGAGGGCCATCCGGATGGTTTGCGCGTGAAGTCTCCCTGGTACCAGGCTTTCGGCGAAGACTACATGGCTATTGCCCTCCACGCAGCCAGGGAGGCAGATCCCAACACGCTGCTTTTCTATGGCGACTATGATGTGGAGATGGATGCGCCTTGGCAGGAGAGAAGGCGGACGGCCGTTCTCAAGGTCCTCGAGCGCCTGAAGAAGCAGAACGCTCCCATCGATGCCTTCGGCGTGCAGGGGCACCTCAAGCCCTACAAGGCGAAGTTCGACGAGGACCTCTACGCCCGCTTCCTGCGCGATGTCGCCGGCTTCGGGCTGAAGATCATGGTCACCGAGTTCGATGTTGCCGACAGAGGCGGCCCCACCGACATCGCCGCGCGGGACGCGGACGTTGCGGCGATCACGCGCAGCTTCATGGACGTCTCGTTGGCCAGCCCCGCCATGCTGGGCGTGCTGACCTGGGGCCTGTCGGACCGCTACTCCTGGCTGTCCAACTATCCGGACTACAAGTGGCCGGACGGGCAACTCTCCCGTGGCCTGCCCTTCGATGGCGATCTGAAACCCAAGCCGATGCGCCAGGCGATGGCGCAGGCCTTCGCGGCCAAGGCCTGATCCGGAGGCACGGCGGTCGCCGATCGCCGCTCCGATCTCAACCCTGCATTCGCGCATCACCCTGGCGAGGAGGCCGAGCACGATATAATGACGGATCTGGCAGAACATCGCGGTTACGCCGCCGCCGGCAAGGCAGGCGCCAGGACTCAGGCTCCGGCTGGTGCCGTCGCGGGGCATCGCCTCGACATCGACGGCATGCGCGCACTGGCGATCGTGCCCGTGCTGTTTTTTCATCTCGGCAGCGAGGTGCTGAAGGGCGGCTATATCGGCGTCGACGTGTTCTTCGTCATTTCGGGATTTCTCATCACCGGCATCCTGCAGTCGGAAATCCAGGCGGGGACGTTCTCCCTGCTCAATTTCTATGACCGTCGCATCCGGCGCATCTTTCCCGCGCTGCTCGCGGTGCTCCTTGTTTCCACCATCCTCGCGGTCGCGCTGCTGCTGCCACCCGATATCCTCGATTTCTCGAAGAGCGGCCTGGCGGCCGCGCTGTTCTCTTCCAACTTCTACTTCATGTCAGCGACGGACTATTTCAACGTCGCGGCCGACAGCAACCCGCTGCTCCATACCTGGTCGCTGGCTGTCGAGGAGCAGTATTACATCGTGTTCCCGCTCCTTCTCTGGGCGCTCGGCAGAGCCGGCCGGCCATGGACCCTGGCGGTTACCATCCTCCTCGCGCTGGCCTCCTTCGTGCTCTCGGTGATCTTCGTCCGCTCCCACCAGGTCGCCGCGTTCTACATGGCGCCGACCCGCGCGTGGGAGCTTCTCGTCGGCGCCCTGCTTGCCCTCGGCGCCGTGCCGAAGATCGAGTGGGTCTGGCTGCGGGAGGCGCTCGCCGGCCTCGGGCTCGCCCTGATCGTTGCCGGGTGCCTGGTCTTCTACAAGAACATGCCGTTCCCCGGCGAGCGTGCGCTGGTGCCGTGCATCGGTGCCGCGCTGCTGATACACGCCGGTACGTCGGGTTCGACGGTCGTTGGGCGCATCCTGTCGCTGCGACCGCTCGTCTTCATCGGCCTCATTTCCTATTCGCTCTATCTGTGGCACTGGCCGATCATCATCTTCTTCCGCATCTGGTCCGCCAGGCCGATCGGTCCGGGCGAAGGCGCCCTGCTGCTCGCGCTCAGCCTGGCCGCGGCGGTCCTCTCCTGGCGTTTCATCGAGCAACCCTTCCAGCGCAGGGCGGTGGCCGCCTCGCCGTCGACCCTTCGCCTTTCGGCGGCCGGCGGTGTGGCCGGCCTGGTTGCGCTCTGGCTGGGCCTCCTCGCTTCCGGCGGCCTCGCACGCGCCTTTCCAGCCCAGGTCGTGACGCTCGCCAACTACGTCCACTACGAGGATGAGGCCGTCTATCGCCGCGGTACCTGCTTCCTCGATTCGCATGCCAACGCGCTCGCCGATTTCGACGCGGACACCTGTCTTGCCCGCCAGGCGGGCAAGCCTGCGATGCTTCTGGTCGGCGACAGCCATGCCGCCCATCTGTGGCGCGGCCTCGCCGACCAGCTGCCTGGAACGTCCGTTCTCCAGATCACCGCCTCGGGCTGCAAACCGGTGCTGGGAGGACGGGGCCATCCCACCTGCCTGGCCCTGATGCAGCGCGGCCTGGAGGAGGAGACGGCCAAGGGCGGTCTCGATTCAGTCATCCTGTCGGCGCGCTGGGAAGCCGAGGATGTGCCGCTGCTGGTGGCGACGGTCGATCGCCTCGCGACGCGAGTGCCTCGTATCTATGTATCCGGCCCGATCGTCGAATATCACGATGCCCTGCCGCGCGTGCTGGCCCATGCGGCCCTGGACAAGTCTCCCAGCCTCATGCTGAGCCAGCGTAGCGACGAGCCGTCCCGCGTCGACGCGATGCTCAGGACCGCTCTCGCCGGTCGTGGCAACGTGACGTATCTCTCGCCTTATCAGACCCTGTGCCCGCAACCGGCGCAGGCCTGCCGGACGACCGTCGGCGGCGATGTCCCGGTGCAATGGGATTATGGCCACCTCACCGCCGCGGGCGCCGATTTCCTGGTCGGGCGCTGGCGGGAAGAAGGTGCACTCACCGAGCGACAATAAAAAAGGCGGGACGGCATAACCGTCCCGCCCTATTGATCGAGGGGAAGCCCGATCTCATGCCGCCGACTGGCGGTCGGGCTTGTCGGAGGGAATTTCCTCTCCGGGACGTCCCACGCAGGAATAGGCGAAGCCATGGCGCGCGACCTCTTCGCGGCGGTAGATGTTCCTGAGATCCACCAGCACCGGTGCTGCCATGACACCGCGGAGACGTTCGAAGTCGAGGGCCCGGAACATGTTCCATTCGGTCACGATGACGAGAGCTTCCGCCCTCTCGGCGCATTCATACGGGTTCTGGGTGAACACCACGCCGTCGAGAACCGAGGAGGCATGCTTCATGCCCTCGGGATCGTAGATCCTGACGCGGGCTCCATTGTCCTGAAGCGCCTGGATGATGGACAGGGCAGGGGCTTCGCGGATGTCGTCGGTGTTCGGCTTGAAGGCGATGCCGAGCACTGCGATCGTCTTGCCGCGAATGTCGCCGCCGCAAGCAGCAACGACCTTCCGGGCCATCGCCCGCTTGCGTTGATCGTTGATGGCGACGGTGGTCTCGATCAGGCGAACCGGGGTACCGGCGTCCTGGGCGGTCTTGGCGAGGGCCAGCGTGTCCTTGGGAAAGCAGGACCCGCCGTAGCCTGGGCCGGCGTTGAGGAATTTCGGACCGATGCGCTTGTCGAAGCCGATGCCGCGGGCGACGTCCTGGACATTGGCGCCCACCTGTTCGCAGAGATCGGCGATCTCGTTGATGAAGGCCACCTTCATGGCGAGGAAGCCGTTGGCGGCGTATTTGATCAGTTCCGAGGCCCGGCGCGAGGTGAAGACCAGTGGCGCCTGGTTGAGGCTCAGGGGACGATAGACCTGGGACATCACCTCGCGGGCTCTTTCGTCCTCTGTGCCGATGACGATGCGGTCCGGGCGACGGAAATCGTCGATGGCGGCGCCTTCGCGCAGGAATTCGGGGTTGGAGACCACGGCGAAGTCGGCGTCCGGGTTGGTTTCGCGAATGATCCGCTCGACTTCGTCGCCTGTGCCTACCGGCACGGTGGACTTGGTGACGACGACGGTGAAACCGCTGATTGCCGCTGCGATCTCGCGAGAGGCGGCATAGACATAGCTCAGGTCTGCATGTCCGTCGCCGCGGCGCGACGGCGTGCCGACGGCAACGAATACGACATCGGACTTGGATACGGCGGCCGCGATCTCGGAGGAGAAGGTCAATCGTCCCGAGGCGACGTTCTCCTCGACCAGCGTGTCCAGGCCAGGTTCGTAGATCGGTATCTCGCCCGCCCGCAGTCTTGCGACCTTGAGCTCGTCCTTGTCGACACAGATGACGTTATGTCCGAAATCCGCGAACGAGGCGCCGGACACGAGCCCGACATATCCAGATCCAACCATGCATATCCGCATCGCTTACTCCTGCGTTCTTTTTCCTAGGTATTGAAGGCGGTGATTTTTTGATCGATCTGGAAAAAATCAGTAATTTTCGCCAGATCTCATTTCTATCATCGTTCAATTGAAGAAACATTATCTCTTATGGCGCGAGACGTCTAGTATGTTTTTGCGATGCAGCATAAATGGTGATTGTCTCGAAATGAGATAAAACCTTGCCATTTGGATTATTAAGTCGCATAAATTGCCAAATTTTTGCCGCTAATTGGTAGGAATTGGTATTTATGCGTTTATGGCGGAGCTTTGTCATTCTCTACACCATTACATTGATATACTGATATTTGCACTTGGTAATGCTTTTTATCTTGCGGTGCAGCAAGGCATCTGAGATGATGGTGTGCTGCAAGAGGACTGCGAGCCAGTCCGGCATTTTCCGATCGTCTCGGCGGGCAGGCAGCCTGTTGGCTGCCAGATTGCCGCAACACTGAAAGGAAACGACGCTGCTCGTGACAAGCGCTCCTCGATATTCGAAGGCCTGTACCGCCGGGCGGGAGAGCGGCGCCTGCCGGTACCGTTGGGCCGCGGTCGCCGCACTCCTGGCGTGCATGCCGCTGGCCTCAGGCAGAGCGATGGCCGCTTGCGAGCCGCAGGAAGGGCCGCGCTTCACGCCCACCATTGCCGATCATTTCATCCAGGATCCCACCAAGGTGCTTGGGCGCGATACCACCGAATATGGGTTGAGCGTCTTCACCATGCAGTTCGCGGCAGGGCGCCCCCGTGATCTCGATGTCTTCAGGAAATTGCTCATGAGCGCGGACAGGCGCCAGCGGGGCGCCATCGGGCTTGGACTGGCACGGGCAACGATCTTCTGCCGACTCGCAGACAATGCCGTCTCCGAACGGATCCAGAAATGGGTCGCGAGACTGCCCATGCACGATGTCGTTGCTTCCTACCAGCAGGCCCTGTCCCTCAGCGATGACTCGGACACCTCCCAGCCGGTCGGGATGGAGGCGCCCAAGGTCGAGGACCGTTTCGGAGCCGGGCTGGATCTCATGCCCAAGCCTGGCCCCACGGGCGTGGGGAACCTCGACATACCCGATCCAACGCGTCTGCCGGGAGATTGATCATCCCGGCCGCATCGAGACTTTTCGCTTCTAGAACCGGAAAAGAAAGTAACATGCTCACTCGAAATGGTTCACTGCCGATCCCGATGGACAGCCCCTTCGGCCCCGAAGAGCAGTCATCGATCAGCTTCGGCAACCTTTTCAATGCGCTACGCCGGCGCTGGCTGTTCATTCTGGTTTGCGCCTTCATCGGCGTTGCCCTGGCCGGCACCTATATCGTGCTGGCGACGCCGATGTTTACCGCCACCTCGAGCATCCTGCTCGATACGCGTATGAACCAGTTCCTGCAGAAGCAGGACATCATCGCCGATTCCTCGGTCGACAGTTCGTTCGTCGACAGCCAGGTCGAGCTGCTGAACTCGGAGAGCATCGCGCTGTCCGTCATCCAGAAGCTCGGCCTCGACAAGGACAGGGAGTTCGTCGGTCCCCCTGTCAGCGCTTTCGGCATCCTGATGTGGCAGGCAAACAAGGCCTTCACCAATCTGAAGCAGGCGTTCGGCCTCGGTTCGGACAGTGCCAACAGCCTTGATGACACGCCCCAGCGGATCGCCGTGGAGACCTTCTCCAAGCGTCTCACCGCCAAGCGCGTCGGCATGACCTACGTCATCGACATCAGTTTCGCATCCGAAGACCCGGACAAGTCTGCCCGCATCGCCAATGCTGTGGCCGGGGCCTATATCGACCAGGGCCTGAACTCCAAGATCGACTCCACCCGCCGCGCAGCTGGCTGGCTGCAGGATCGCCTCAAGGAGTTGAAGACGCAGGCCGCGCAGGCGGATGCCGCCGTGCAGAAGTTCAAGAGCGAGAGCAACATCATCGATACCGGGCGCGGTCTGATGAACCAGCAGCAGCTTGCCGACCTGAACAGCCAGCTCGTCGTGACCAAGACTGCGACGGCCGAGGCCAAGGCGCGTCTCGACCGCATCCAGCATGTGGAGGGCAATTCGCTGCTCGACGGCACGGTGACCGATGCGCTCAACAACAGCGTCATCACGCGGCTCCGGGCCCAATATCTCGACCTGTCGGCCCAGGAGGCCAGCCTTTCGCAACGGCTGGGCCCCAATCACCAGGCAGCCGTGAAGCTTCGCGAACAGATGACCGAACTGCGCAACTCCATCGCCAATGAGGTGCAGCGCATCGCGGCCGCCTATGCCAGCGACTACGCCATCGCCAACGCGCGCCAGAAATCCCTGGAGGACAGCTTGGCGGCGCTGGTCGACGAAACCGACACCAGCAACATCGCTCAGGTCAAGCTGCGCGACCTCGAAAGCACGGCCGATACCTATCGCACGCTGTATGACAGCTATCTCCAGAAGTTCCAGGAATCGATCCAGCAGCAGAGCGCTCCGGTCACGGATACCCGCATCATCACGCTGGCGACGCCGCCCCTGTTCAAGAGTTCGCCGAAGACCGTGCTCTTCATCGCCGCCGGGCTGTTGCTAGGCCTGTTCGCCGGCGCCGGTTCGACGCTTGCCCGCGAATTGTCGGCCGACGTCTTCCGCAGCTCCGACGAAGTGGAGCGCAGCACGGGGTTCGAGTGCCTGGGGACCGCGCCGACCGTGAGGATCGGTCGCAAGAGCCGCTTGCGCCGGCTGGAGGACGGACGCCGGCGCGGCGGCAGTCGCAAGGCGCTTGCCGCCGCCACGGTCTGCGAGAACGTGCTGGACGAGCCTTTCTCACGCTTCAGCGAGGCGCTGCGCAACGTCAAGGTGTCGATCGATGGCATCCGCCTGACACGCGACGTAAGGGTTATCGGCATCGTTTCGGCCGTTCCGGGCGAAGGCAAGACCACCATCGCCGGCAACCTGGCAAGCCTCGTGGCTAGCACTGGTCACCGGACGCTCCTGATCGATGCCGACCTCCATCGCCGGGCGGTGACGTCTGCGCTGGCATGGGACGCGGATGGCGGCGGGCTCATGGAGGCCCTCATCGATCCGGCCCGCCTTGGCCAACTCGTCCATACGCGGAGCAGTTCCGGTCTCGACGTGTTGCCCTGCGTGACGGAGAGGCGTCCGGTGAATGCGGCCGAGATTCTCGGTTCGGTCCAGATGAATCGCCTGCTGACGGAGGCGCGCGGCGTCTATGACTATGTCTTCATCGACTTCGCGGCGCTCATGCCCGTCGTCGACGCGAAGGCCGCCGCCCATCTGGTGGATGGCTTCGTCTATGTCGCGGAATGGGGAGCGAGCAGCCGCAAGCTCGTCCTCGAAGCGCTTTCGAGCTCCGACGTCATCCGCGAGAGGCTCATCGGCATCCTGCTGAACAGGGCCGAACCATCGGCCCTGCGGCACAGCGAGGGTTATCGCGGGCGGGCGTTCCAGGCTTATTACACGAGCTAGGAGCGTTTTGTATTTTGACGGAATCGGCAGAACGCAAAAGGACGCGTCGAAAAACAAAGAGCTGGAGAAAAGCGGCGTTTCTACCTAAACGCGCTTTGCTCTAGGAGCGGTCCGGGGCGATGAGCCGGCGTCGGCAGAAAGGATGCGACGGTTATCCCTATGGGGTGTTTGATTTCCTACAGAATCGAAGGCGATATTGTAGGATGAAAAATGGAAAGCGATGGCGGCGGCGGGTGGCCGCTTGCATCGGAGGTTCAAGAGGTGAGGGTGGCGCGTGAATATCCTGGTAACGGGGGGCGCTGGTTACATCGGCAGTCTGACTTGCGTGTCGTTGATCGAGGGGGGATACACGCCGGTCATTCTCGATAATCTGTCAAACAGCAAGTTGGCGGTGATCGACGCTATAGGTGCACTTACTGGCGTAAAGCCGGAGTGCCATATCGGCGACATCAACGACATTGCGCTGATGGTCGAACTGCTCCGCAGTCGCAAGATCGAGGCCGTGATCCATTTTGCGGGGAAGAAGGCCGTGGCCGAGTCCGTGGCCAAGCCGCTGGACTATTATCGCAACAACGTCACGGGAACGCTGAACCTCCTGGCCGCGATGCAGGAGGCCGGCGTGCGCGATTTCATTTTCTCCTCCTCGGCCACTGTCTATGGCGAGCCGGAGCGCATGCCGGTGACCGAGAACAGTCCCCGCTCAGCCGCCAATCCCTATGGCCGCACCAAGCTCATGATCGAGCACATCCTGGAAGACCTGGCGAAGTCCGACTCCAGCTGGTCGCTGACGATCCTGCGCTATTTCAATCCGGTGGGTGCTCATCCAAGCGGGACGCTCGGCGAGGACTCGCGCGGCGTGCCCAACAACCTGATGCCCTACCTGGCGCAGGTCGCGGTGGGGCGGCGCGACTATCTGCCGATCTTCGGCGGTGACTATCCTACCCCCGACGGTACGGCGGTGCGCGATTACGTGCATGTCGTGGACGTGGCGGAGGGGCATGTCGCGGCCCTGCGCACCCATAAGGGCGGGCCAGGTATCCATACCTACAACCTCGGCACTGGCCAGGGGCGCAGCGTGCTCGAACTGTTCACCGCTTTCAGCCGCGCCTGCGGCAAGAACCTTCCGTCCCGGCTCGTGGAGCGCCGCCCTGGCGACATCGCCGCTGTATGGGCGGAGATCAGCAAGGCCGAAAGGCAGCTCAACTGGCGTGCGCGCCGCTCCCTCGAGGAGATGTGCAGCGACACCTGGCGCTGGCAGTCGTCCAATCCCGACGGCTATCCGGCCTGACGCCCCAAATCCGATTTCGCATCCCAAGGCGGGCCCGATCCCAGGATCGGGCCCGTTCCGTTTTTCTGAACGCGTTTTGCTTCAATGAGCGTCGGGGGGCGGAGTTCGCGGCGCGGCGACGTTGCGCATTAGCGGAACCAGCAGGGTGGCGATCACGAAGGCCACCATGATGGCCCGAAAGGCATCAGCGTAGGCAAGCGTCGAGGCTTCGCGATAGGCGAGCTGCCACAACTGCTTCAGGGCGGCGACGTGGCCGTCCTGCGCGGCTCCCGGCACAGTGCGATATCGGTCGGCCACCTCGTCGACGAGCCGTATCATGGCGCCGTTCGCCGGCGTGAGATTCGAGGCGACCGACAGGAAATGGAAGTTGGTGCGCACGTTGAGGATGGCCCCGCAGGCGGCTATGCCGACGGCGCCGCCGAGATTGCGCATCATGTTGAAAAGGCCGCTGGCATATTTCAGCCGCTCCGGCGGCAGGCTGCCGAGACCGAGCGTGACGCTCGGCGCCACGGCGAAGACCTGCGGGAGGCCGCGCAGGATCTGGGGGAGAAACAACTCGTCCCCACCCCACTCATGCGTGATGAAGCTGTAGCTCCACATCGCGGCGCCGAAGGAGGCGAGACCCGCCATCATCAGCCAGCGGGTATCGAACTTCCGGGCGAGGACGATGTAGGCGGGGACGCCGACCAGCGAGGCGGCGCCGGTCGAGAAGATCGCGACACCGGTCTGCCAGGCGCTGAAGCCGCGCACATAGCCAAGAAACAGCGGCGTCAGGTAGATGGTCGCGAATATACCTATCCCGGTGATGAAGGAGAGGATGCAGCCGATCAGGAAATTTCGGTTGGTGAGGGCCCGCAGGTCGACGACGGGCCGGGCGAAGGTCAGGCTTCGGGCGACGAACAGGACGCCCGATATGGCGGCGACCCAGGTGCAGATGCGGATCGTCTCGTCGTCGAACCAGTTCCAGCGCGTGCCCTCCTCCAGGACATATTCGAGCGTACCCAGGAAGACCGCCATGAGGGCGATGCCCGGGTAGTCCGCCTCCTGCAGCAGCTGCAGGTTTGGCTCGTCGATCCGCACCAGCGCAGGGATGAGCAGCGTGATGGCGAGACCGGGCAGCAGATTGACGTAGAACAGCCAGTGCCAGTTCAGCGTATCCGTGATCCAGCCGCCTATTACCGGCCCGAGCGTCGGTGCGACGGAGGCGATCGTGCCGATTACGGCGGCGGAATAGACGCGGCGCGGGCCCTGGAAATAGTGAAAGGAAGAAGTGAACACCGTCGGTATCATCGAGGCGCCGAGCAGGCCCTGCAGCGCGCGGAACACGATCATGCTCTGGATGTTCCAGGCGAGGCCGCACAAGAGGCTCGCCACGGTGAAACCGGCCGCTGAGGCCATGAACAGCCAGCGCGTCGAGAAGACCCGGGTGAGCCAGCCCGATAGCGGGATCATGATGATCTCCGCGATGAGATAGGCGGTCTGAACCCAGCTGATCTGGTCCTGCGCCGCGGAAAGCCCGCCGCCGATATCCTGGAGCGACGAGGCCACGATCTGGATGTCCAGCAAGGCGATGAACATGCCCACGCACATCACCACGAAGGGGATGAGACTCCTGATCCAGTTCGACGAAGATGTCTCGCTCGACAAGGCCGGTCCCTGCTTCCTACTGCGTACGCGTGTCGACGGTCACTGTCGTCGACAGGCCCGGGCGCAGCGGCACGGCGGCACCCGAGCTGTGGTCGATGGCGATGCGCACGGGCACCCGCTGCACGATCTTCGTGAAGTTGCCGGTGGCGTTCTCCGGCGGAATTACGCTGAAGACGGCTCCCGTCGCGGGTGCGAGGGAGAGGACGTGGCCGTGCAGGACCTTGCCGGGCGCAACATCGGCGGTGATGGTCGCCTTCTGGCCGGGCTTCACGTCCTCCAGCTGGTCCTCCTTGAAGTTGGCGTCGATCCAAAGGTCGCCGGAGGGAATGACGGTGAGGAGGTAGCTGCCATCGGCCACATAGGAGCCGACCTGCGCTGCTCGATTGCCGATGAAGCCATCGATGGGAGAGCGTATCTCCGTGTAGCCGAGATTGAGTCGGGCCGTTTCGAGATCTGCCTTCGCTCCGGCGACGGTCGCTTCGGCTTCCGCGATCTCCGTGTTCAGCACGGCAAGCTGCTGGTTGGCGGCGGTGAGACCCGCCGTTGAAGCATCGATGGCTGCCTGTGCCTGCTGGTCGGCCGCCAGGGCCTTCTGCGCCGTCTGCTCGGAGCCGGTGTTGGAACTCGCCAGCACCTGATAGCGCTTGGCATCCTGTGCGGTGAATATGGCGGCCGCCTTCTTGGCGGCGAGATCGGCCTCCGCCTGCCGGATCGTCGAGAGCTGCAGGGTATATTTTGCGCGCAGGTTCTCGAGCGTCGCTTCCTGCTGCTTCAAGCTGGCGGCCGCCCTGTCGAGAGCCGCCTGGAACGTCCGCTCGTCGATGCGGACGAGGAGCTGGCCGCTGCTGACGTGCTGGTTGTCGCTGACGAGGATTTCCGCGACGTGGCCGGAGACCCGCGGAGAGAGCGGCGTCGCGTTCCCGCCGACATAGGCATCATCGGTGGATACCAGCCAGCGCCCGTTCTGCCACCAATCATAGCCGTACCAGCCACCGGCACCGATGGCCGTGGCGATGGCCAGGAAGACGAGCGGCTTGCGGGAACGCTTTCTGGACTTGAGGGCCGCTGCGCCCGCCGTCACCTCGGCTTCGGTCACGGCCTTGTTCATGACGATGCCTCGGGGCCGTGATCCTGCTCGGCCAGCGGCCGCAGGGGCGTGCCTGGGCCGGCCGATGAATGACGGTAGCGCGAACGCGTGCGCTCGGTTGCCGCCGGTCCGGCGACGACCTCGAATGTGGCGGGTGTCATGGGCTTGCCGCTCGCGCGATCCACCATGATGGGATCGGCCCAAATACCCGTTTCGCGATCGGCAAGAACGACACTGGTGCCCTCGGGCGCGAAATGTTTGTTGCCCCAGTTGATCAGGCTCCACAGCACCGGGCGGAAATCGAGACCCCGCTCAGTGACGACATATTCATAGCGGACCGGACGCTCGCTGTAGCGACGTCGCTCCAGCAGGCCGGACTCCACCAGCGCGTTCAGGCGCCGCGTAAGCATGTTCGGCGCGATGTCGAGGCTTTTCTGGAACTCGTCGAAGCGGGTCAGCCCCCTCATGGCATCCCGCAGGATCAGGATGCTCCACCACTCCCCCACGCGTTCGAGGCTGCGGGCTATCGGGCACTGCATGGATTGGAAGCTCTTGCGCTGCACCTTCGCCTCTCGCATTACTTGCATAATGATAGTCTCTATAAACGAGTAACTATCATTATGCAAGTAACTGGCGCCTGGCGATGACGCCCCGAAGCGGATCGGGAGCAAGTCCCCCGTTGCGTCGGCCCTCTTTGTAGGGCACCAGAATGGTTGGCCAGGGCGGGCTGGAACTTCTGCAGGGACGATCCGTCATGCCAGCCGACAAGAACAGGCCACCTGACTCCAGTGATCGCGCGACCGTTGCCGCATTGATCTTCGTGATCGTGCTGGTCGCGGTTTGCGTCTGGGTCTTCAGCGAACTCAAGAGCAGGAACGACGAGCTCAACTGCGTCGTGTCGGGACGGACCAATTGCGCGCCGCCGTCACAATGAAGGGCGCTGGGTTGTCAGCGCCATCCGGCCCTTTGTCGAACCTCGCTGGCAACGGATTCACATTTCGATCAGGATGCTCTGCCGTTTCAGCTGTTTTCGCCCCTGACCGCGGCGATCACCGCGTCGGTCACCGCAGCCGTATCCGCCGTGCCACCAAGGTCGGGACTTAGCGCCTCGCCGCGGGCGGTCACGATCTCGATAGCCGACATCAACCGCCGGGCAGCGGTCCTCTCCCCGAGATGGTCGAGCAGGAGGCTGGCGGTCCAGAACGAACCCAGAGGGTTTGCGATGCCCTTGCCCATGATATCGAAAGCCGAGCCGTGGATGGGTTCGAACATGGAAGGGCGGCGGCGAGTGGGATCGATATTGGCGGTCGAGCCGATGCCGAGCGAACCGCCCAGTGCCGCGGCGAGATCGGAAAGAATGTCGGCATGCAGGTTGGTGGCCAATACCGTGTCGATCGTACCGGGCTTGTTGACCATGCGCTGCGTCATGGCGTCCACCAGCATCCAGTCGACCGTCAGCGCCGGGTAGTCCTCCATCACCTCGCGGATCACGTTGTCCCACAGCACCATGCCGTGGCGCTGCGCGTTGGATTTGGTGACCACCGTGAGGAGCTTGCGCGGCCGCGACATGGCCAGGTCGCAGGCAAAGCGGGCAATGCGCTCGATGCCGGTGCGGGTGAACACGGCAACATCCATGCCTACCTCGATCGGCAAGCCGCGATGAGCCCGGCCGCCGACGCCGGCATATTCGCCTTCGGAATTCTCCCGTACGATCACCCAGTTGATCTTTTCGCCGAGCTCGGGACGTAGCGGACCCTTCAGCCCCGGCAGCAGGCGGGTAGGCCGCACATTGGCATATTGATCGAAGCCTTGGCATATGGCGAGCCGCAGGCCCCATAGCGTGATGTCGTCGGGCAGGTCGGGATCGCCGACGGCGCCGAAATAGATGGCGTCGAAGTCCTGAATCTGCGCCAGACCGTCCGGCGGCATCATGCGGCCATTGCGGCGGTAATAGTCCGAGCCCCAGTCGAACCGGTTGAAATCGAAGGCGAGGCCGTGTTCGACGCCTGCGAGCGCGTCGAGCACCCGAAGGCCAGCCTCGACCACTTCCGTGCCGATGCCGTCGCCTCCGATGACTGCGATCTTGTGCGACGGCATCGGCGTATTCCTCCTGTTGCTGCGGCCTCCCGGGAATTGCCCGACCACCGCACTCTTTCTTCCGAAATGTAGAACGCAATCAATTATTTGATCCAGCGAGGAAACCATCGATCGGTGGTTGAAGTTGTAATTTCATCGTCGCGCGGGTTGCAAAACGGTTGCCGCCCTTGCACCCTTCATAGATAATCCAGCGGATTCCGATGCACTTCAAAGACGGCGGAAAGACCTGTCCGAAATCAAGGGGGATAGCCTTTGAATATCGAATTGGCACGGCAAGAGCAGCGAAGTTCCGCTGAACCGTCGACCGCGCGCACCTACTATCGATGGGCTCGCTTCTACGATCTTATCTTCGACTGGCCCTTCTATCCGGGTCGCCTTGCGGCGGCCAGGGCAGTTGCGAAGACGTTGCCTGCCAATGGCAGGGTCCTGGTCGCGGGTGTCGGTACGGGCCTGGAACTCGGTTTGCTGCCCCGTGGCAGCAGGGTCACCGGTGTCGACCTCGCGCGCCCCATGCTGGATCTCGCCCGCGCGCGTGTTGCCCATAAGAGGCTCGATCACGTCAAGTCTCTGCGCGTCATGGATGCCGGGGCCCTCGAATTCGAGGATGCGAGCTTCGATGTCGTGCTGGCGCCCTATCTTCTCAGCGTGACGACCGAGCCCGGTGTCGTGCTCGACGACATGTGGCGAGTGACGAGGCCTGGTGGCGAGATGATCATTCTCGGTCATTTCTCAGCCGAGCAGGGGCTGCGCTCCAATCTCGAAAAGAGGCTGGCCGGTGCGGGCGCCTGGCTGGGCTGGAGGCCCTATTTCCCCTACGCCGTGATCGGCGACTGGATGAACGACCATCCGGCGGCGGCTATCGTCGAGGAACGACAGATTGCGCCTTTTCGCCTCTTCACCCTGCTGCGGATCCGCAAGGCGGCCCCCGCCGCGGAGCCGGTGTCGTGAGGCTGGCGTATCCCCGCAACTCCCGAACGCGTCAGAGGAAGCGATTCGAGAGTTCGGGATTGACGCGGCGGATCTTGCGCAGGGCTTTGTAAAAGGGGCTGGACTTCATCACGATATAGCGCGGCGACACCGTGCCGCCGAACCCCGCATACAGCAGGATCGAGCCGGCATTGGCCACGCCGTCGAAATCGAAGACGAGGCCCATCGAGGCTGCGCTTTTCATCGCGTGCCAGATCAGCAACGGAATGGCTCCATTGCTGCTGTCGGCGGATCGCGTCGAGAGCATGTAGTAGCACAGCCTTGCATCCCACACGCAGAAGATCGCCGCCTTGGGATCCCCGCTCTTGTCCTTCGCTACCCAGAAATGGCCCCGCCCCCGGTCGAGAGCCTGGGTGGCTACCTCCCCGCAGGTGGCCAGGTCGATATTGGCATCCTCGCCTTTCGCGCCGAGATTGGCGGCATAGAAGCGCAGGAAGGACTCCGGATCCATCGTGTTTGACACGCGATAGCTTTCCTGCGCACGCCGGATCACGTTTCGCGTCTTGTCCCGCATTGCCTTCCAGATGACATCATGAGCGGCGGGATGGATCTCGAAGGTAAACTGAACCGTGACGTCGAAATCCTCAGCCTGGAAGGCGAGGACGTCCTTCATGTCCCGGTGAAGCTTCTGACGGAAGGAGGAGAAAGGCGGCAACTTTCGTATGAGTTCGCGCGTGATCGCCTGGCGCTTTACGAAGCGATTGGGTTCGCTGCCGGAGCCGTCGTTGATCCCAGGTCCCAGGAAGTGGGTGAGGGTCGGCATGTTGCTGCGATGCAGCCCGAATCTGGTTTCCTTGACAAAGGGCAGGCGACCCACGGTCCGCCCGCCTTCGCGCACCTCGACGACCTCCGCTCGACCTCCGGTGGCGGCACTAAGCCACCAGGGTTCGTGAAATATCGTCGGTACCAGGGGATCAATGGGTACAGGTGGCTCGATGCCAATATCGTTTGGCAATCCACCGCTGCTGTGCGCTCTATCTAGCAATGACGGAAGCCTTGAATAATTAAGCAAATTGTGAATAGCGTCACAATATCGAGTACGAATAAATAAATACTGTTTTTCTCTTCACGCAGTCAAGAATCGAATTGATCCAGCCGGGGATCAGATGGATTGATCCCAGGGTGAGGGTTCTCCTTTCGGCGACCAACAAAAGGAGGTGGCGGCTCAAAAGTGTTAGTGGGGTCCATTGGAGAGGAATCCGGCCGTTCGGCAGGCGAAGGGTACTCATTCGTCATATATTGCATTTACCAATGTATAGTACCGGATAGGTCATGCCTGATGGCCCTTTTCATCACGAAGTTCCATATCCCGGCCTGTGACGGGAGAGGCTGAAGCAGGGGCGAGCAACGGAGCTGAGAAAGGCAAGGCTGTCCCCGTTCGCTTTTCCTGTACAGGCACCCGTTCCACAGCAGCATGTCACTCGAGGGCGCTGCCGGATCTGATTACTTCAGCTCCATTCGCTTTCAACCGATCCTGCATCGAGTTTGCATCACCCTGCCGTAATGGCGCCTTGAGATACTGTTTATGTATCGGCATGAAGTATTTGCGCCGTTTCGTTCTTTTCTTCCTGCTTGTCTTCCTGGTCCCTGCCGCAGCGCATACGCTTATATGGTGGCTCAGCCCTCATCCCCGTTCATGGCGGGAGGCTGACTGGTCGAGTGCGGGTGTGCTGCCGGCAGCGGCCTCGCTGCCACAAGCTGAGATCCGGGTCTTCGTGGCGCGGACCGGTGGCCTCAAGGGCGCCGTCGCCCATCATAGCTGGATCGTGCTGAAGCCCGCCGGCGCGCAGCACTGGACACGATACGACGTGGTCGGATGGGGTTCGCCGGTGCGGGTGAATGCCTATCCTCCAGACGGGCGCTGGTATGGCAACGAGCCGGAACTTATCGGGCGCGCGGCGGGAGCGGCGGCAGAGGCCGCGATTCCGCGCATGATGGCCGCCGTCGAGACCTATCGCTGGCGACATCCCGGAGACTATGTGATCTGGCCAGGTCCCAACTCGAACACGTTTGTCGCCACCATCCTCGCGACCGCACCGGAACTGGGCATCCGGCAGCCCGCCACCGCCATCGGTAAGACGTGGCTCGCCGATGGGACGTTCGTCACCCTCTCGCCGGGCGGCCGCGGCCTCCGCGTCTCCCTCTGGGGGGTGCTGGGGCTCAATCTGGGTTGGGAAGACGGTATCGAACTCACGCTTGCCGGACTCACCGCTGCCGTGGACCTGCGACGTCCAGCCCTGGAACTTCCGGGGTTCGGGCGCTTTGGCGTCAGCCCGGTCTAGAGCCAGCTGGGGGCAGGCAAATCGCTCATTCAGCCTGACATTCGGAAATCACGAGTCTTTTGCGATTCGTGGCGATTACCGCCCCGAAAATGAAGCGAGCCGGACTTCGCAGGACAAGAAAAAGCCCCGGCTGCCGATAAAGCAGCCGAGGCTTGGAACTCTCTTCAGCACCGCCTCAATGCGGCGGTGCGGGCGTGTCGTGCGGTGTCGGCGGCTTGCCGCCGAAGCGCCGTTTCACGCCTTCCCGGAGCGACTGGAACAGCACGTAGAGCATCGGGATCAGGAAGATGCCGATGAGACTGGCCGCGATCATGCCGCCGAACACGGGCGTGCCGACGTCGCGCCGGCTGATCATGGCGGCACCGGTGGCGATGACGAGGGGCAGCAGGCCCAGCACGAAGGCGATGGAGGTCATCATCACCGCACGGAATCGCATTCTTGCGCCGAGGATCGCCGCTTCGCGGATGGGCAGGCCTTCCTCGCGCCGCTCCTTGGCAAACTCGACGATGAGGATGCCGTTCTTCGCCGCCAGCGCGATCAGTACCACGAGGCCGATCTGTGCGTAGATGTCGAGCGAAAGCGGAACGGGGATGACGCCGAACTTTCCGAGCACCCACGGTATGAAGTGGATGGCCGCGAAAGCACCGAGCACGCCGATCGACACAGAGAGCAGCACCGGGATCGGGATGGTCCAGCTCTCGTAGAGCGCCACGAGGAAGAGGAACGCAAACAGCACGGCCAGGCCCAGAACCACGCCGGTCTGTCCTTGTGCCTCATGTTCCTGGTAGGCCGTGCCCGTCCATTCGAACCCGTAGCCCGGCGGTAGGGTCTTGGCCGAGACGTCCGTCATCACCTGCAGCGCGGTGCCCGACGACACGCCGGGAGCCGGAGAGCCGTTCACCGTGATCGAGCGATAGTTGTTGTAGCGGCTGATCGTCTGCGGCCCGAGCTGGGTCTGGATCGAAGCGATGGAACGCAGAGGCACCATCTCGCCGGCCTTGTTGCGCACATAGATCTTCCAGATCGAATCGATGTCGCTGCGGTCGGCGATCTCGCCCTGCAGGTTCACCTGCCAGGTTCGGCCGTAGAGGTTGAAGTCGTTGATATAGGTGCCGCCCAATGTCGTCTGCAGCGCCGCGAAGACATCGGCCATGCTCAGGCCCAGCGCCTGGGCCTTGTCGCGATCGATGTCGAGGTAGATCGACGGGTTGCTGGCGCTGAAGGTGGAGAACACGCGCTGCAGGCGCGGATCCTGATTGGCGGCCGCGATCAGGCCCTGCATCACGCTGCCCATGGCGGCGGGAGCGGCACCTTCCAGATTTTCGAGCTGGTATTCGAAACCGCCCGACGTGGAAAGGCCGATGATCGGCGGAACGTTGAAGGCGATCACCGAGGAGGTGTTGATCGCCTGGGCCTGGCCGAATACCTTGGCGATCAGGGCCTGCGCCGAGTCTGCGGCGCCCCTGCGGTCTGCGAAGGGCTTCAGGCGCGCCACCATGAAGGCCGCGTTGGGCTGGGCGCCGCCGTCCAGGATCGAGAAGCCCACGATGGCGAGCGTGTCCTGGATCTGCGGGATCTGCTTGAGAATGGCTTCGACCTTCTCGACCTCGACCGTCGTGCGGTTAACCGAAGCGCCGTCAGGCAGCTGCAGCACCACGAAGAAGGCGCCCTGGTCTTCTTCCGGCACGAAGCCCGTGGGCGTCACGTTCGGCTGGGCCGCGAAATAGATCGCTGCGCCGAAAACCCCGACGGCCACGAGACTGAGGATGGAGACGCGTACCAGGCGGCGCACGACGGCGGCGTAGCCATCGCGCATCTTGTCGATGCCGCCCATGACGCGCCTCATGATCGGGCCCTTGCGTGAATGGCGCAGGAATACCGCACAGAGCGCGGGCGAGAGCGTCAGGGCGTTGAAGGCCGAGATCACCATGGCCGAAGTCATCACCACGGCGAACTGGCGGAAGAGTTCGCCTGTGAGCCCGGGAATGAAGGCGACCGGCACGAACACCGACAACAGCACGAGCGAGATGGCGATGACGGGCGCGGTGATCTGCGTCATCGCTTTCTTGGTGGCGTCCGCCGGGCTGAGATCCGGCTCCTCCTCCATCACGCGTTCGACGTTCTCCACCACCACGATGGCGTCGTCCACCACCACGCCGATGGCCAGAACCATGGCGAGCAGCGACACCGTATTGGCCGAGTAGCCGAGCGCCAGCATGATGCCGAAGGCGCCGATCAGGGAGACCGGCACGGCGATGGCGGGAATGATCGTGGCCCGCAGGCTGCCGAGGAAGAGGAACACCACGATGACCACGAGCACGAAAGCTTCCGCCAGGGTGCGGATGACTTCGCCGATCGTGTCGGAGACGAATTCCGAGGTATCGTACACGACGCGCGACTTCAGGCCTTCCGGAAACCGCGTCTGCATTTCGGCCAGGGCGTTCTTCACGCGTTCGGCCGTCTGCACGGCATTGGCGCCCGGCGAGAGATAGATGGCGATGGCGACAGCCGGCTTGCCGTTCAGGCGTGAGGTCGTGTCGAGGCTTTGGGCACCCATCTCGATGCGCGCCACGTCTCTCACACGCAACACCGAGCCGTCCTGGTTGGCCCGGATGATGATGTTGCCGAATTGCTCGGGCGTTTCGAGGCGGCCCAGCGTCTGCAGGTTCAACTGGAGCTGCTGGTCGGCTGCCGCCGGCTGGGCGCCGATACGCCCGACGGGCGCCTGCACGTTCTGCGCCTCGATGGCATTGGCGATGTCGGACGCCTGCAGGCCCAGATTGGTAAGCCGCTGGGTGTCGAACCAGATGCGCATCGAATAGTTCTGGCGGCTGAACAGGCTGGCCTGTCCGACGCCCTCGATGCGCGACAGGCGGTCGAGCACGTTGATCGTGGCGTAGTTGGTGATGAACAGCGGGTCCTGCTTGCCGTTGTCCGAATAAAGGAACAGGAACTGCAGGATGGCGGAGGAACGCTTCTGGACCGTCACGCCCTGCTGCTGCACAGCGGATGGCAGCTTGGAAAGCGCCGCCTGCACGCGGTTGTTGACGTTGACGGTGTCGATGTCCGGATCGGTGCCGAGGTTGAACGAGACGGTGAGGCTGTAGCTGCCGTCATTGCCGCTGTTCGACTTCATGTAGATCATCTTGTCGACGCCCACGATCTGGGCTTCGAGCGGCTGCGCGACGGATGATTCCACCACGGCGGCGGAAGCGCCCGGATAGGTCGTCGACACTTGGACCTGCGGCGGCACCAGGTTGGGGAACTGCTCGACGGGAATGCGCGACATCGCCAGCGCGCCGGCGATGCTGATCACAATGGAAATGACGATGGCCAGGCGAGGCCGGTCGATGAAAATCGAAGAAAACATGGCTTACTGCCCAGCCGCGTTGGTCGACACCGGAGCGTCGGGGGCAGGGGAGGGCGTGACCTTGGCACCCGGCCTCACGCGCTGGATACCGTCGACAACAACCTTTTCGCCTTCGTTCAGGCCGGCCGATACGGTGGCGACGGCCGGTGTGGACTGACCTAGGGTGATGCGCTTCTGGGCGACGGTGTTGTCGTCGTTGACGACGTAGATGTAGCTGCCTTGCTGGTCGGTCAGAACAGCCGAGCGCGGTATGGCGAGCGCCAGGATCGGTTCGACGCCCTCGAGGAGAACGGTGACGAATTCGCCGTCAACGAGTTCGCGCCGGTTGAGGTCGCCCGGCTTGGCGTCCGGATTGGCAGGGTTGGGAAGCTGGCCGCGCAGGTTCACGGTGTCCGTGCTGGCCGCGACCGACGGATCGACGAAATCGAGCTTGCCCTCGGGGCCATAGAGAGTGCCGTCCGGCAGGCGCACCTTGATGCGCACGGAGTTGAAGCCGCCCTTGCCGGCATAGTAGGTGCCGAGGTTCAGGAACTGGCGGGAGGGAACGGGGAAGGTGACATACATCGGATCCTGGCTCACGATCGTCGTGAGCGTGCCCGAGGTCGGACCGACGATATTGCCGACAGTCACCGCGTTACGGCCGATCTTGCCGTCGATCGGCGCGGTGATGGTGGTGTAGTCGAGATTGATCTGAGAGGTCTTAAGCTGTGCCTTGGCGCCCAGGAGCTGTGCCTCGTAGGCCTGCTGCTGCGCGAGTGCGCTGTCGACCGCGGATTGCTGGCCGGCAGGGCTCGAAAGCAGCGACTGCGCTCGCTTGGTGGTAAGGATGGCGTTGCGCAGCAGGGCCTCGTACTGGGCAATGGTGGCCTGGCTGGAATCGACCTGTGCCTCGAACGGCGGGCGTTCCAGGCGATAGAGCATGTCGCCCTTCTTCACTTCAGCGCCTTCGGTGAAGGGCGTCTCTTCGAGCTGGGCGGTCACGCGTGCGACGATGTTGACGCGATTCACCGCTTCGATGCGGCCGATGAACTGCTGGGTCTGCGTGATCGGCGTCTTCTTGGCGATGATGAAGCCGACCGCTGGAGGCGGCGCGTTAGGCATCTGGGCCGAAGCAGGCGCGATCGAGAGGGGCAGGGCCGCGGAGGCAAAAAGAGCGGCGAGCGCCAGCGCCCTGGCAGGCCGACGAGCAGCGACAGACGCGCTGGAGGAAATAAAACGCCGTACAATCAATGATATCATTGCCCGTCCTGTCGCGTGATGCCAGCCGCTGCGGACTCTGCGTTGGCATCAGGCAACGATACCGCACCACAATACGAGCTGGAACCAGAAGTAAAAACACAAATCAAATAAGTAGCCTAGCTTTCAATCTAGGAAGCTCTCTGGCGCCGGGTCAATGGCCGGCATGGGCGAAAGAGTCGCGGCATGGGCGAGCCGGGGGCAATGGGACATTTTTGCAACAAGCATGCCGCGTTTGCAGGCATTGCCACCGATCAGGAAATAAGCAACTGCGACTATTTCGCTCTCATGGCTGTCGTGACTATAGTTGCTGCTGGAACGTCCGCAGAAAGCTCTTTACCTGAGCGCCCGTCCCGATTCTCTTGACACCGCCAACATGGTGTTGGACCAGTGGTGTCCGGAGAACGGTCATGCCCGTCGTCCGCCCGGGAAAATCGGGGATTTTTGCCCAATCCGATATTGCGGCGAAGAACCGGTCGATATCTATCCACAATATGGTACCTTCGCCGCACCGAAACGCATCGCGAGCCTGCCGAGTGCGCAGTTCATCCGTGAGAGTCTCGAATGGTCCTTGCTCCGTGAACTCGCGGCGCTGGTCACGGCGGTCGTCGTACCGGAGAACGATGCGATGATCGGCGGGCGGGCGCCGCGCCGTTCCAGCCGCGGTAGAGGAGGAGCCGGATGCGCTCCGCGGCCCGCTCGGGAACAGGGCCGGACATCCAGACCATTACGAAAAGACCAATCGTCGTCCCCGCTTGTGGAGCGGGGGCGCTAGATGGCTGCTGAGCGGGAAGGAAGTGAAGATGGGCGATTTCGCCGGCAAGTCAGTGATCGTCACCGGCGGCAGCCTCGGCATGGGCCTGGCCTGTGCCACGCGCTTCGCCAAGGGTGGTGCGGGGGTACTGATCGTCGCCAACGACGCGGCATCCACCGAGACGGCCGTGCGGGAACTCGGCGGCGATGTACGGGGTTTCGTGGGGGATGTACGCAAGGCGGCGGACATGGAGGCCGCGACGGCTGAAGCCGTGAAAGCCTTCGGTGGCCTCGACATCCTGGTGTGCTGCGCCGGCATCCAGCGCTACGGCAGTGTGGTGGACACGCCGGAAGAGGTCTGGGACGATGTACTCGACATCAATCTCAAGGGCATTTTCCTCGCCTCCAAATATGCCGTTCCGGAAATCAGAAGGCGCGGCGGCGGGGCGATCGTCGCAATTTCATCCGTGCAATCCTATGCGTCCCAATCCTCCGTGGCGGCCTATACGGCCAGCAAGGGTGGCATCAACGCGCTCGTCCGAGCCATGTCGCTCGACCATGCCGCGGACAACATCACGGTCAACGTCGTGTGTCCCGCCTCCGTCGATACCCCGATGCTGCGCTGGGCAGCGGACCTCTACAAGGGTGGTTCGACGGCAGAGGCGACACTTGCAGCCTGGGGCAAGGGTCATCCTCTCGGCCGCATCGGCCAGCCTTGGGAGGTTGCCGAGATGGTCGCGTTCCTGGCCAGCGACAAGGCCCGCTTCATCACCGGTGCAGACTTCAAGGTCGATGGCGGCGTGATGGCCAAGCTCGGCATCGTGCTGCCGGAGTGAGGGAAATCCAGCCATGAGCGCGCCGAATTTCCGTTCGCCCGAGTTCCTCGTCGATCATATGCGCCGGATCATGGATTTCTATTTTCCGATCTGCATCAACGAGGCCGATGGCGGCTACTACAACGAATATCGCGACGATGGCCGCATCACCGACCGCAAGACCCAGCACTTGGTCTCGACGACGCGCTTCATCGTGAATTTCTCCCTGGGTGCCGCCCTCTTCGGCCGGTCGGACTACCGGAGGGCCGCCGCCCATGGCCTCGACTACCTTCAAACGGCTCATTACGACGGTGACAAGGACGGCTATTTCTGGGTGATGGATGGCCGCAATCCGCGCGACGACAGCAAGCAATGCTATGGCCATGCCTTCGTGCTGTTCGCCTATGCCAGTGCGGCCAAGGCAGGCCTTCCCGGCATGGCCGAGAAGATAACGCAGACCTGGGACCTGCTGGAGGAGCGCTTCTGGCTGCCCAGGGACAGGCTCTATGCCGAGGAGTTCTCGCGTGGCTGGAAGCCGGTTTCCGTCTATCGCGGCCAGAGCTGCAACATGCATATGACCGAGGCGTTGATCGCCGCCTTCGAGGCAACCGGCGAGAAGCGCTATCTCGACAGGGCCGAGTCCGTGGCCCATCGCATCTGCGTGGAACTGGCCGCCCGCGCTGGGGGGCTCGTCTGGGAGCACTATACCAAGGACTGGAAGATCGACTGGGACTACAACAAGGACGACCCCAAGCACCACTTCCGGCCCTATGGCTATCTGTCCGGCCACATGACGGAGTGGGCAAAGCTGCTCATGATCCTGGATCGCTACAACTCCAGGCCCTGGATGCTGGAAAGGGCGCGCCATTTCTACAAATCGGCCCTGGCCAACAGCGCCGATCTCGAAAATGGCGGCATGCATTTCAGCTTCGGTCCGGATGGACGGCTCTACGATCTCGACAAGTATCACTGGGTGCTCTGCGAGACCGTGGCGGCTGCTGCCTGCCTGGCCGAACGGACGGGCGAGGCCCGCTTCTGGCAGGATTACGACAGCCTGTGGGCCTATAGCTGGAAACACCAGATCGATCAGTACTATGGCTGCTGGTATCGCATCACCACCCCGGACGGACGGCGCTATGACGATCTCAAGAGCCCGCCGGGCAAGACCGACTACCATCCCTTCGGCGCCTGCTATGAAATACTGCGCGTGATGGGCAATCTCCCCGGAAGGGCACAGCGATAGGCATGCCCGGAGGCGTCGATATCCGCGTCGCGGCGTCTCGATTGCCCGCCCGCCTCACTTAACGATCGCTTCGCCGCCAGCCATCTTCGGGTTGGGCGCCGCGGCATTGCTGCTCGGCAGGGCCGGCGAGGAGGCCACAAGCGGAGCGGCCTGCGGCGCCGTGAACTTCGAGCTGACGAATTCCAGCGCGTCCTCGATGGTACGGCGCCAGAGCGACCAGGTGTGGTCGCCGTCGGTGACACGGAATTCGATCTTCACCCTGTCGGCCATCAGCGTCTCGTAGAGCGCCATGGATCCGCGCCAGAGGTTGTGGCTGTCATTGTCGCCGACGGTGAGGAAGATGGCGGGAAGCTGCGCTCCGGCCTGGACCTGCCTGGCGAGAAGCGTGAAGACATTGGCGTCGTTGAAGCGCCGGGCATCGAATGGGGTACCGAAGGCGCTGCCGAAATGGGCGCCTTCCGGCGGAAGATCGATGCCGCCGATCACGGTGGCCTGGTCGATGCGATTGAAATAGGTGCCGGTCGAGCCGGCCCAGGGATCGCGGGCCTTGTCGACGGGAATGTTCTGCCAGATCGCACCGGACATGCTGGCGACGGCGATATAGCGGTCTGGCTGCTTGAAGGCGAAGCGCAAGGCTCCGAAGCCGCCCATGGAAATGCCGGCGATGGCGCGGGAACTGCGCTGGCAATGCGGCGCGAAACGCTTCTCGAAGGCGTTGGGGAGGTCTCGGATCAGAGCGGTTTCGTAATTGCCGGGGCCCTTCACATCGGCCGAATCCACATACCAGCTGTTTCCAGCAGAGGGCATGACCACCAGCATGGGGTGGATCCTGCCCGATTTGATCATGCCGTCGAGCGTCGACTTGATGTTGGCCAGGACAGACCAGTCCCGATTGTTGCCGTCGAGGCCGTGCAGGAGATAGAGCACCGGCCAGCCGCTCGGCGGCGCCGGGGAATCGGGGCGATAGACCGACACGGTGACCGAACGGCCCAACGCCTTGCTCGGAAAGGACATTTCCTCGAGCGTGCTCGCCTTCGCGGCGAGGCCTCCGATCGCCATTCCCAGGAGAGCACCGAGCAGGCCGCGCATGAGGGGGCGCGATGACCGGGATGATTTTGCGAGTGCGGGCCAGGGCATGCCGTATCCAGAGCTCGTGTTTTCGGTGTGCGATCGAACCAAGTGAAATCATGCAGGATTCAGGCCAGACGACCTCGGGAAACACCCGGCGCACCGACTGCGCATTTCACTTCAAATTGATGCGATCTTAGTGGCGGGAACTTGTGTCACAAATTAGAACGGCAATGCAGAATTCAGGTTAACAGTCCTCTAATTCCTTCTTTTTTTGCCGGCGTTGCGAGGTTGCAACAGCTGGCGGCTGAGGCATGCAACTTTTTCTCGGGAACTTCGTTCATCCCCCGTACAGGATGGGGGCATCACTATGGGTGCAAGCTCCAGGAAATCCGCGGACGGTTCCCGCCCGCGTTTCGGCCCGTCAGGCAAAACGGGTGAGGATGGGGCGCTCAGCAAAGGTTTCCGCCATGATGGAAACCGTACGGATCCAGTCTCGCTGCTGGGACACGAACTTGAAGAGTGGAAGGCCTACTGCATGAATATTCAACTTGGTCCTTCCCAGTTCGCCAGATCACTTCGCCCCTTCCTTCTCACAGTTCTTCTCGTACTGCCGTTCAGCCTGCTGCGCGGCCCGCTGCACTGGCACGGCTACTCCTATTTCCTGTTCCTGCCGGCGGTGGCGCTGGCCGAGGTCTTCTTCGGCTTCGGCGTTGGCCTGTTCGCAATCCTGCTGACGGTGTTCATCGCCACCTATTTCTTCATCGAGCCGCTCTACACGCTCTGGCTCTCGCCCGCCCAGTTGCCGGCGCTGGCGCTCTACGCCCTGAGCGCCGTCGTGATCTTCGGCGCTTGCGAGGGCGTGCGCCTGGTTTTCCAGCATGTGGCGAAGGTGGGAGCCGCCCCCGCGCGCCAGGTTCCGGCGGGAGCCGCCGTGGGGGATGGCGCCAAGCCCAAGCAGCGGGCCGTCTCGGTCGACATGTGGCGCGGTTTCGTGCTCTGCACGATCTTCATCAACCATATGCCGGGGAATGTCTTCGAAGCCATCACGTTCCGGAATATCGGCCTGTCCGACTCGGCCGAAGCCTTCGTGTTCATGTCCGGCGTGGCGATGGCGCTCGCCTATGGCCGCAAGTTCAATGCGGGCAGGGAACGCGACGTCTCGCTGGTGCTGCTCAAACGGGCGGTGAAGCTTTATGGCGTGCACCTCCTGCTGTCGCTGGCCGGCATAGCCATCTTCGCCGCCGGCGCCATTGCATGGCATGCACCCGAACTGATGAGCATGCATGGCCGCGACCTCTTCGTGAAGGATGCGGACACTTTCCTCATCGGTACCGTCTCGCTCGGCCACCAACTCGGGTACTTCAACATCCTGCCGCTCTATATCGCCCTGATCGTCGCCGTGCCGGCCCTGTTCTACCTGGCCCGCATCCATATCGGCGCGATGCTGGCAGCTTCGGCGGCGCTCTACGCGCTCACCCGCCTCTACGGCTGGAACCTGCCCAACTGGCCTGTCTCGGGCGGCTGGTTCTTCAATCCGTTCGCCTGGCAGTTCCTGATGGCGATCGGCATAGCCGCCGGCCTCGCCATGCAACAAAACAGGCTGGTGCGGTCGAAGCCGCTCTTCATCCTGGCGAGCGTGATCGTGTTCGCCGGAGCCTTCGTGGTCACAAATGGTTTCGACCTTTCCTTCGGCGTGCGTGATGCCGTCTATGGCTGGCTGGATCTCGACAAGACCAATCTCGGCCTCGGCCGTCTTATCCACTTCCTTGGCCTGGCCTACTTCATCTACGCCCTCGGCATCTCGCCCAAGCTCGCTTCGCTACGCGTGATGCAGCCGCTGATCATGCTGGGCCGCCACAGCCTCCTGGTGTTCTTCCTCCTCTCGCTGGTGGCTGCGTTCGGGCAGGTGTTGCTGCTGACCGGCCATAATGCTCTGTGGATCCAGGTCGCCCTGGTGGTCGGTGGCGTGAGCTTCCTCTACGCCGCCGCCAGGTTCAGCGAGGCCGAGAAGGCCGCTGGTGGACCGGTCATGGTGCGCGGATAAACCTTCCGCGCCCGGTCGGCCGTCAGTTCGGCGCCTCGATCCTGATGCCCGGATCGTAGGTGTAGGTAACCTTCAGTTCCTCGCCCGAAAGGTGGGTGACGGCCGCGCCCGTTGCCTCGACCGGGCGTCCAGTCGCGGGGTCGGCGTAGAGCGTCACCGTCATGGTCTTCGGAACGCCGGGAATCTCGAAACTGTAGGCGGAGAAAGGCTTGTGGCCGAGCTTGCGCGTGCCGAGGCATTGCACGTTCCTCGGTTCCTCGCCCATGAAGCCGCCTCCAAGGAAGAGCGTGCGCAATTCCCCCACGGCTTCGTCAGGGAGGGGCTTCCAGCCGCCGTCGATCCTGGTGAATCCCTTGCCGCCAACCAGAACAGCCTCGCTCTGGTCACGGTCCGCGCCGTCCGCCATATGCAGGTCCAGCGCATCGGGCAGGACGATCCGCGCGATGCTCGTCCGGGTGCTGGATTCGCCGGGCTTGCTGGAGGTGAAGGTGATTTCGGTCTCCACCTTGCGCGGGCCTGCGTCGTGATAGGCCTTCATGACGGTGGCGAAATCCACCGTGCAGTCGGCATGGGCAGAATGCGCCGCGGCCAGCAAGGCTGTGAGCGCGAGGGAGACGGGCCGGTAGCGCATCTGGATGTCCTGCGACTGGAAGGGGCCACCGGTCTGGTTGGAGATGCCGGCTTGTCATGGTCCACATTCTTGGCACGAAAATCCGCTGCGTGAAGACCTCTTTCAGAGCTTCAACGTAACACGCGTATTGAGCAACTGGCTGCGGCGGGCGCTGGAGCCGACCTTGATCTCGAAATCGCCGGCCTCCAGCGTCGGTTTCAGCTCCTTGCCGTAGAAGGTGAGATCCCGGGCGTGCAGGGGAATGGTGACGGTACCGCTCTTGCCCGGATCCAGCGTGATCTTTCCGAACCCCTTCAACTCGATGAGAGGGCGGGAAACGCTTGCCACGAGATCGTGGACGAAGAGGAACACTGTCTCCTCGGCCTTGGCCCTGCCTGAATTGGCAACGGTGACCGTCACATCGATGCTGTCGTCGGGGCCGAACTCCGTCCGGCTCACCTGGAGCTTCGACAGTGCGAATTCGCCATAGGTCAGGCCGTGGCCGAAGGGGAAGGCCGGTGCATTGGGGGCGTCGATATATTTCGAGGTGTAGTGATCGTTCGGGTTGAAGGGGCGACCCGACGGATATTGAGCGTAGAAGAGCGGTGCTTGGCCCACTGCATCCGGCCAGCTCACCGGAAGGCGCCCCGAAGGCGAGGCCTTCCCCAGAAGGAGATCGGCGAGAGCGTGGCCCGCCTGTTCGCCCGGAAACCAGGCCATGAGGACGGCGGAAGCCTTGGGGAAAAGCCAGGGCAGGGTGAGGGGGCGCCCCGCGAAGAGGATCACGATGACCTTCTTGTTCAGGGCCAGGATCGCTTCGGCGAGTTCGCGCTGCCTGCCGGGCAGTTCCGGATGGGCGCGGCTTGCCGCCTCCCCGCTCATCGGAGCCGATTCTCCCAGGCACAGCACGACGGTGTCGGCATTCCTGGCCGTTTCCACGGCAGCGGCGATGCCCGAAATGTCGCCGCCATCGATACTCACACCGGCCGCGTAGCCGACATTGCCGACTGCCTCGCGCAGCCCTTTCAGGACAGTGATACTGTCCTCGGCCACCGTGGCACCGCCCCAGGGGCCGCGCATATCGGCCTGGGCGTCGGCCAACGGTCCGATCAGCGCGATGCGTTCATTGCCGCCCAGAGGCAGGGCACCGTTGTAGTTCGTGAGCAGGATACAGGATTTGCGGGCCGTGTCCCGCGCCACCTCGTGATGGTCGATCCTGCCGGCAAGGGCCGCCAGCGGTGCCGCTCCCCGACGGTATGGTGCGTCGAACAGTCCGAGCCGCTCCTTCAGGGCGAGGACGCGGCGCACGCAGGCGTCGATGTCGTCCATGGTGACGAGACCCCGCGACAGTGCCTCCGGCAGATGGTTGCGATAGGCGTTGGACACCATGTCGATGTCGACCCCGGCGCGCAGGGAGAGCGCCGCCGCTTCGGCGAGATCGCCGGCCACGCCGTGATTGAGCAATTCGGCAACGGCGTTGTAGTCGCTGATGATGACGCCCTCGAAGCCGAGTTTCCCCCGCAGATAGTCCTTCAGCAGCGGCTCGTGTATCGTCATGGGGACGCCGTCGAAGCTGGTGAAGGCAGGCATGATCGCAGCGACGCCGGCCTTCACGGCTGCCTCGAACGGCGGCAGATGCACCTCATGCAACGCCCGCTCGGAGACGTCGACACTGGCGTATTCTCGCCCCGCCAGCACGGCCCCGTAGGCGCAATAATGCTTGGCCGTGGCCGCAAGCGAGCCGACCGCCGACAGGTCCGATCCCTGGAAACCCTTGACCTTCGCGGTCGCCATCTGCGCGTTGAGCCACGGGTCTTCGCCGGCGCTCTCGACGATGCGGCCCCAGCGCAGGTCCCTGGAGACGTCGAGCATGGGTGCGAAGGTCAGCGCCACGCCGTCGTTCCACGCTTCGACCGCCGCTATGCGGGCCGTGCGAGCCCAGGCGGCAGGGTCGAACATCGCGGCTTCCGCCAGCGGCACGGGGAAGGCGGTCTTGTGGCCGTGAATGATGTCGAAGCCGAGCAAGAGAGGGATGCCGAGGCGCGACTCCTCGACGGCGATGCGCTGAACCTCGTTGACGTGATCGGCGCCCACCATATTGAGGAGGTTGCCTATGTCGCCGGCGCGGATGGCGTCGGGGGAATCGCCTCCGAGCAGAGGGCCGGTCACCGCGTAGCCGGACGCCACCATATTGAGCTGGCCGAGCTTTTCGCGCAGCGTCATCTTTGCAAGAAGGGTATCGATCCGGCTCATTGGCTGTCCTTCCGGGCTGGCTACGGGGACGACGGGCGCGACGCTCGTGATCCCGGGAGCGATATACCCTGCATAACGCCTCATGCCTTCTGTTCAAGTAACCCGTGCGATAATCCTGCCGTCTGCCCGAATCGGAGAGATGCGATGAGCGAAACCGAAAGCCTGGAGAGCTGGATCGAACGGCAATATCCCCTTGCCGTCACCAATATGCTGCGCAGCATTTCGGCGACCGGCGTCACCAAGCCGCGTCCCGGCTTCGGCCAGACCGTCGTGCCGGTGAAGGGATCTGTCGTCGCCTCGCCCATACCTGCTTCCTATGATCCGGACCCCGATTATTTCTTCCACTGGTATCGCGATTCGGCCGTGGTGATGGATGCCCTGCGGCTGGTGGAAACAGAGGAGGCCAGCGCACACTTCTGCGACTTCGTTGATTTCAGCCTCGGACTGAACGATCTGCGCGGAGGAGATCTCGTCGAGGACAAGGCATGGCGCGAGGGCGTTGCCGAGGACTTCAAGCAGTTCGTGCGGGAGGATGATGATCTCGCATCCGTCGTCGTGCGTGGGGAAACACGCGTCAACCCCGACGGGTCGCTCGATATTTCGCGCTGGAACCGGCCGCAATATGACGGCATTGCCGCGCGCATATTGACTGTGCTGCGCTGGGTGAAGTGCCGCGGCCCCTTCGGAGGCCTTCATGACGATGCCGTTTCCGAACTTCTCGACGAGGACATCCGCTTTGTCCTCGCCCATTGGCGCGAGCCGAGCTACGACATCTGGGAAGAAGAGAAGGCGCATCACTATTACACGCTGCGAATCCAGTGCGCGGCGCTGGAGGAGGGGGCGGCCTGGCTGGCAGGAGAGGGAGACGGAGAGGCCGGGCACCAGGCCCGCGCTGCGGCCTTGGAGATTCGCGGGCGGCTCGATCGCTACTGGCAGGCCGAACCTGGCTACTACCGCTCTCGCCTGACAGACGACGGCAAGCCGACGCCCAAGGATCTCGACATCGCGGTGATCCTCGCCGTCATCCACGCCGGGGGAACCTCGCCGGCCCATTCACCCGCAGACCCGAAGGTGGAGAGGACGCTGGACCGGCTCGACGCGCTCTTCGAGGCCGACTACGATATCAATCGAGATCGTCCGGCGGGCCGCGGGCCGGCTCTCGGCCGCTATCACGGTGACGAATATTATTCGGGCGGGGCCTATTATTTCTCGACCCACGGCGCCGCGGAGCTCTGTTACCTGCGGGCTTCGGCGCTTCGAGGCGATGATCCCGAGGCGGCCCAGCGCCTCAGGGCACGGGGCGATGCCTATCTCGAGACCATCCGCGCCTACACGCCCGAGGATGGCGAGATGTCCGAGCAGTTCGACCGCAGGACTGGCGAGCACACCTCCGCCAAGCACCTCGCCTGGAGCTACGCGGGGTTCATCAGCGCCGTGGAGGCCAGGAAGAGAGCCTAACGCGCGTTCGGTGCCGTCGTGCTTGGGAAAGCCTCGCCGCGGCCCTTCCCGGCTACTCCATCACCGCGCTGTGGTCCATTTTCTGGGGCTGCTGGGCCTTCCGAAGCAGGAAAACCAGGGGCATCACCGCCAGCGACATGATCATCATCAGCTTGAAGTCGTCGATGAAGCTGATGACGGTGGCCTGCTGGGTGACCATGCCGTCGATCGAGGTCAGGCCGCTCGCGCTGAAGGGATGCATGGCATGGCTGGAGGCCATCTCCCGCATTGCGGGATTGAAGGGTGTCACATAGGCGGCGATGTTGGCGTGGTTGACCTGGGTGTTTTCCGTCAGCAGGGCCGAGACCACGGAGATGCCGACGCTGGAGCCGATGTTGCGCGACAGATTGTACAGGCCGGTGCCATCCCCGCGCAGCGAGGCGCTGAGGGTTTCGAAGGTGACCGTCGTCAGCGGCACGAACAGGAAGCCGAGGCCGGAACCTTGCACGAAGCCCGTGACCACGATGCGCGTCTGCGAGACGTCCGGCGTCCAGGCCGTCATGTCGTACATGGCCCAGGCCGTGAGCCCAAGGCCGATCAGCAGCAGGATGCGGGTGTCGACCTTGCCGATCAGCCGGCCCATCAGGAACATGCAGACCATGGTGCCAACGCCGCGCGGCCCCATCACGAGGCCGGCCGTCACCACCGGGTAGCCCATGAGCGTTTGCAGGTATGGCGTCATCAGGGACATCGAGGCGAGATAGGTCACGCCGACGATGAAGATGAAGATCATGCCGACCGAGAAGTTGCGGTCAAGGAAGAGGCGCGGCTTCACGAAGGTATTCTCGCCCGTGAAGGTGTGGACGAAGAAGATGTAGAAGGAGCATGCGGCGATCAGCGCCTCGATCTGGACTTCGCCAGACGAGAACCAGTCGAGCTGCTCGCCGCGGTCGAGGAACATCTGCAGAGAGGCGATCGCGATGGAGAGCATGCCGAAGCCCAGCCAGTCGAGCTTGGCGAGCATGTTGCTCTTGGTCTCCGTGACGAAGGCCATCACGCCCAGCATGGCGGCAAGGCCGATGGGCAGGTTGATGTAGAACACCCAACGCCAGGAAATGTTGTCGGTGAGCCAGCCGCCGATGACGGGTCCGAGCACCGGGCCGACCATCACCGAGACGCCGAACAGGGCCATGGCCGAACCGCGCTCTTCCGGGGCGTAGATGTCGAGCAGGATCGATTGCGACAGGGGCACCAGCGAAGCGCCGAAGAAGCCCTGCATCAAGCGGAAGCCGACGATCTGGGGAAGCGATTGCGCCATGCCGCAGAGCATGGAGGCAATGACGAATCCGATGATCGCCGCCAGCAGCACGCGCTTGCGCCCGAAGCGGGCGGCGAGGAAGCCGGAGGGCGGTGTCATGATGGCGGCCGCGACGATGTATGAAGTCAGCACCCAGTTGATCTGGTCCGCGCTGGCGGCGACGTCGCCCTGGATATGGGGCAGGGCCACGTTGGCGATGGTGGTGTCGAGGGCCTGCATGATCACCGCGAGGATGACGCAAGCCGTGATGGCGCCGCGATTGGCGACCGGCACGAAGGCCGGTATCGCGATCGGCGCCGGGCCCCGGGCGGCGGTGGCGGACGCACTCATGGCGGGCTGTCCTTGAAAAGGCCTTTTGGAAAAGGGACTTGGTCTCGAAATGCGTCCCGGATACCGGGGCGCTGACTGATGCAATTCAGGGCGGCCGGGGAACGATCCCAGCCGTTTCCTCCCCGACATGGGAGGGATTCGAGGACGGAGGCGAACCGAATGAGCGCTTGCCCGTTCCGATGGACCTCAGTCCTCCTGCACCTTCCCCGCCGGAGTAAGGCAGATCCCGGTACAGTTGGCGGCCACAGGCTAACCGTTCAGGTCACGCCTTGGCGGGTTGGGGCTTCTTGCCCTCCCAGCGGTCGATGAGATTCTGCACGAAGTCGGGCAGACCGCGTGCATGGCCGGTATCCACGCTGACCTCGGCGCTCATGCCGACGCGCAACTGCGGCTTGTTCGTGTCGGGTTCGATCGCCACCCGCATGGGAACTCGCTGCACCACCTTCACCCAGTTGCCGGTGGTATTCTGCGCCGGCAGCAGGGAGAAGCTCGAGCTGGATGCCGGGCTGATCGTCTGCACCGTGCCCTTCCACTCGACGCCCGGATAGGTGTCGACGGTGATCGTCGCTTCCTGGCCCGGCTTGACATAGGTCAGTTCCGTCTCCTTCGGGCTGGCGTCGATCCACATGTCGGTCGTCGAAACCAGGTTGAAGGCCTGTTGGGAGGCCTGGAGATAGGCACCGGCCTGGAGGCTGTCGACATTGGTGACGATGCCGTCGAACGGCGCCTTCACGACGGTGTCGTTGAGGTCTCGCTGCGCATTGTCGACCGCCGATTTGGCCTGCAGGTAGAAGGGGTTCTGCTCGATGGGCTGGGATGCGTCGCCGCCGAGCTGGGCGAGCATCGCCTGGGCCTGCGCCTGCGCGACCAGCACCTTCTGGTTGGCCGCGTCGAGGTCGTGCCTCGCTGAGTCCAGGTTCGCCTTCGAGGCGGCGGAGCTCGACTGCAGGTCCTGCTGCCGCTTGAACTGCAGCTGGTAGAAGGGAATGTCGGCCTTGGCCTGCTCGATCTGCGCAAGAGCCAGCGTGTAGCTTGCCTGCAGCGTCACTACCTGGTTGCGCACGGTGCCGAGCTGGGCCTGCGCCCCGGCGAGGGCGATCTTGTAGGTGTCAGGCCGCAGGCGGTAGAGCAGGTCGCCTTTCTTGACCAACTGGTTGTTGTGTACGTCGATCTCGATCACCGTGCCGGCAACGTCGGTGGAGACGCCCACCATGGCAGCGCCGACATAGGCATTGTCGGTTTCCATGATCTGGCCGCCGGTGACGTAATAATAGCCGCCGGCCACCAGCGCGACCGGCAGCAGCGCGAAGAGGAACGGGCGCGTCAGCGAGCGCTTCTTCCTCGGGGCGGCAGTGGCGGCCGGCGCGGCGGGCGCAGGCTGTTGCGAGACAGGTGTATCTTCGGCCGGCTGTTCTGTGGCCGGCTTCTCGCTGGTGACGCGATTATCGATACGCGTAACATTATTACTTCCGTCAGCCATGACTCGCCTCTTTGCCATCGACCGGCAAGCGGCAGGCTTCCAGCAGATTGGACTTCATAATTGTTAAGGTGTTGAGCAATTGAACGCGCTCCTGATCCGTTATGCCGGTCAGGGCTTCTGCACGGGTTACCTCGCCGATGCCTCGGATCTTGCCGAGCAGGGGGTGGGCTTCGGGCGTCAGGAAAAGCAGCCAGATACGCCGGTCCGCCGCATGCTGGCGGCGTTCGACCAGGCCGCGTGCCTCCAGCTTGTCGAGGATGCGCACCAGCGTGATGGGCTCGATTTCCAGGATGTCGGCGAGCCCGCCCTGATGAATGCCTTCATTCTGCGACAGATAGGCGAGGGTCTGCCATTGCGAACGGGTCAGCCCCAGATCGCGCGCCCTTTGCTCGAAACGCTTGCGAAGGAGGCGGGCCACGTCATGCAGGACAAAGCCAAGGGTTGGTTGTGTGAGCATGATCAGGACAGACCGTGTTAATTATAAGGTTGCTTATGATCCATATCATCTATAACAAGGTTGCAGGTATTGCAACGACTGAAATGGCTCCGATGACCGGAATGGGCCGCTATCACGCGAGATTTGATCGGCAAGGGCTGCTCTGGGCGGCAGGCGCCGTGCTGGGGATGGCCGTCTTTGCCATTCTTGCCCCTGGCAGCGCCAGGGCAGCGCCGAGTTTCGTGAGTTGCGGCGGGGCGGCGATGCTCGGCGGCGCGCAGCTCAACTGCAGCCATCTTGCTCCCGCCAAGCCGGCGCAGCTGTGCAATTTCAGCTGGAGCCTGCTCCTGCCGAACAACGTTCCCCAGGTCGTCAGTGGTTCATTCCTGCTGCCGAAGGGGTCGAACAATGCGATCGTCTATCAGGGCAGCGGCTATGTCGGTTCCCTTGCCGCTCCCATCATCCTCTGCTCCGATCAGCATTGAGCGGAAGGCCTTTGTCGTTATTGCGGCGATGGCGTTGTGAAAAACTTCTGCGGCATGGCCGCAAAGCTGCCTTGTTTCGTTCAGCTCCTATACAAGTAAAGCGCGCTATCCCGGTGGGGAACGCGTAATGATTGGCTGGGGGCCGAGTCGGCTTCCTCGCACTTGTCGCATCGGCGTGCGGGGGAGCCCGGTAAGAAACGAGGGCCAGGATAATGATCGCAAGGTTTAGGGCTGCCTTTGGGACGTTTCTCGTTCTGATGGCGGCGATGGTGTTGCTCCTGCCGGCACAGCTTCGTGCCCAGGACGCCCAACCGCCAACACCCCAATCGCAGGAGGAAAAGCGCATCGCGCTCGTCATCGGCAATGCCGCGTACTCACAGGGTGCGCTGCCGACCACGGCCAATGATGCCGGCCTGATCGCCCAGACCTTGCAGGCCGCCGGCTTCGACGTCGTCGGTGCACGCGATCTCGACCAGGATGCCTTGCGTCACGCTTTTCGGGACTTCCTCGACAAGGCTGCGCAGTCCGGACCCGATACGGTGGCCTTCGTCTATCTCGCCGGCTATGGCGTCCAGCTCGAGGGCCAGAACTATTTCGTGCCTGTCGACGCCAAGCTGGCGTCGCCGGCCTCCGTTCCCTCGGAGGCCATTCGGATTTCCGATCTCATCCAGCCGCTGGCAGGCCTGCGGCTGAAGGCCAACATGGTGGTCCTCGACGCGGCCCGGGCCAATGACTTCGCCCGCGGCGACCAGCCACTGGCCGGCGGGCTTGCCCTGATGGATGCCAATCCGAACTCGCTCGTTGCCTTCAACGCGGCGCCCGGAACGGTAGCGCCCGAGGAGCAGGGACCCTATGGCGCCTATGCGCAGGCCCTGGCTGAGACCATGCGCGCCGGCGGGTTGCCGATCGCCGACGTATTCGACCGCGTGCGCCTGCGCGTGAACGAGCAGACCAAGGGAGCGATGCTCCCCTGGAGCGTGTCACGCATCAGCGAACCCTTCGTGTTCTTCGACCGTGGCGAGGGCGCTCCACCGCCCCAGGCGACCTATTACGAGGACAAGTCGCTGCAGTCCAAGCGCATCGCGGATTTCGACGCACACGACGCCTATGCCGCCGCCGTGGCCCGCGATACCATGCCCGCCTATCAGGATTTCATCACGGCCTATCCGCGCGATCCGATGGCCAAGCGCGTGCGCGCCATCATCGCTGCTCGCCGCGAAGCCATCACATGGCGCGAGACCTGGACCCGCGATACGCCGAATGCATACTGGTCCTATCTCCGGCGCTATCCCCGTGGCCCGCATGCCTGGGATGCCCGTCGCCGGCTCGACTACCTGTCGGCCGCGCTGGAGCCACCGCCGGCCTTCGACGTGATCGACTATGACGTCCCGCCACCGGAAGAGGACGAGATCGTCTATGTCGACCGCCCGGTCTTCATCTTCAGCGATCCCGAGTTCGACCTGCCGCCTCCACCCCCGCCGCCGGTGATCTTCCTGCCGCCGCCGCCGCGCGACTTCATCGTGCTGGCACCGCCGCCCCCGCCGCGCGATCCATACCTCCTGCCGACCCCGCCTTTCGTGGCGGTGCCGCAATGGGTGAGGCCGCCGCGCTATGTGGAGCCACCACCGCAGAATTTCATCTTCAACAACATCCACGACGCTCGCGTGATCAATGAGCAGATCAACGAGCCGCCAAGCGGCGGCGGGCTGACGACGGGCGAGAAGGCTGGCGCCGCGCTGGCCATCGGTGCCGGGGCGGCGGCTGCCGTCGCCTTGCCGACCTTCCTGCGGAACCGCGCCAATCGTCCCCCCGCTGCAGGGCAACCCGGCATCGGTGGCGCACCCATCCTGCCTGGCGCCGCCCAGCAACCCGGTCGCCAGCCACCCTTGCAGCCCCTTCCGGGACAGGCGCTTCCCGGCATGAACGGGCAACCCCTGCCGCTCAATAATGGGCGTCAGCCGCAACCCGGTGCAGTGCCTGGCCAGAAGCCCGGCCAGTTCCGGCCCGGTGTGGTTCCGGGTAACCAGAACCAGCCCGGCACTTTCCTTCCCGGGCAGCAGAACCTCCCGGGACAGGGCGTCAGGCCGGGCCCCGCTGGACAGCCCAGCCTGGGCGGCCAGCAGGAACAGGGCGTCCAGCCGGCTCAGACGGGCCAGCAGCGCCTGAAGGGAAATCTTCGCCAGCGCAAGCAGCCTGGAGTGCCACCCCTGCCGAACGGCCAGGTTCTTCCCGGTGCGCAGACGGAGCAGCCATTGCCCGGCACGTCCCCCGCCACGCCACAGCCAGGCCGCAAGCGCCTGCCAGGCCAGCAACCGGGTGTCCCCGGCGGAGCCGGTGAAGGTCAGCCCCTGCCGGGTGCCGCTCCCGCCGATCAGCTGCCGGGCCGCAAGCGCCTGCCAGGCCAGCGGACCGGAGTACCAGGGGCTCCGACGGCGCCCGGTGCTCTCCAGCCGGGCGTGCCAAACCAGCCCGGTGGACGCAAGCTGCGTCCGCAGGGGCAGCCGCAATTCCAGCCCGGCGCAGCCCAGCCGGGGGATGCGCAGCCATTGCCACGCAACAAGCGCCTGAACCAGGCGCCGTTGCAGGGTGGGCAGCCGCAGACGAACAACCCGCAGCGCTTCAACCAGCAGCAGGGCGGCCAGAAGCCCCGGATGCAGTTCCAGCCACCGGCGGGTGAGCCGGCTCCACGCCAGCAAACGCAGCCTCGGCCACAACCTCAGATGCAGATGCGGCAGGCGCCGGAGCAGCAGGTGCGGCCGCAGCCCCAGATGCGTCCCCAGCCGCAACCCCGGGCGCCCGTGGCACCGGCCGGCCGCCGGTGCGGTCGTCCCGGCCTGCCTCCCTGCGAGTAAAGCGTTCGTCACGCATGCGGGCCGCTCGGTCTTTCGAGACCGGGCGGCTTTCTATCTGTCAGGCAGCATGCGCGCGAGCACCTCGTCCCGCTTGACGAGAGAATGCCAGGCCACGGCCAGGAAATGCAGGGCGAGAACCGCTCCGATAACCCAGGCTCCGCGATCGTGCAGATATTCCCCCGACAAGGCCCTGGCCTTGTCGAGCGGCAGCAGTCGCGGCCAGGAGAACAGGCCGAACCAGGGCAGGGAATAGCCGCCGGACGCGGAGAAGAGATAACCTGTCAGCGGCATGAAGAACATCAGCGCGTAGAGCGCCGCATGGGCCAGACGCGCGGCGAAATGCGTGAGGACCGGCGGGGCGGCGCGATAGGGCGGTTCACCCGCGGCCAGCCTGTAGATCAGCCTGAACACCACCAGCACCAGCGCGGTCATGCCCAGCGATTTGTGGATGTCGAGGATCTCGCGCCGCGGCGAGGTACCGGGTTCGAGCCAGGCGGCCCAGATGCCGAGGGCGATGGCGACGAGGATGATGGCGGCCATCAGCCAGTGGAAGGCACGCTGAACGCGGTCATAGTGATGGCGAACGGGGGAAGCCGTCGGCGTGGCGGTGGGGGACATACGCGATTCTCTCGATACCCCCCGAGCGGCGGGATGCCGGCCGATCGGGGCCGAATTGCGGCGAGCCGGCGTGCCCAGGCATCCCCTGGACCCGTCATGCCGACATGCGTCCGCGGCGATCTTCAGCCGGCGTCGTCGGCGCTCACCACGGCGAGGTTCGCGTAGCCGTCCTTGTTGTAGACGTCGTCCCGGAACTGCACGAGGCCCTCGGGGGTGGCCCAGGCGGTCACGTAGGTCCAGAACACCGGCACCTTCGCCACCGGCGTCGCCGTGATGCGGGCGCCGGAGCGAATGACCTCGTCGATACGGTCGCGGGTATACTCCGTACCCTGGAGGATCCAGGCGCAGAGGTCGCGCACGTCCTGCACGCGGGCGCAGCCAGAGGAATCGAAGTGATATTCGGAGCCGAACACCGACTTCTCAGGCGTATCGTGCATGTAGACGCCATATTGGTTGGCGATGTTGATGCGCACCTGGCCGAGCGAATTGTCGAAGCCGGGATCCTGGGTGAAGCGCATGTGGGTCGCCTCGTCGGTGTTCCAGTCGATCTGGCTGGCCTGGATCTCCTGACCCTGAGGGTTGTAGATGCGGATATGATGTTCGGCGAGGTAGGTCGGGTCCTTCTGCATCAAGGGGATCAGATCCTTCTTGATGATCGAAAGCGGCACCGTCCAGAACGGGTTGAAGTTCACGTTCTGAACCAGCGTGGAGAGGATCGGCGAGGGGCGGTCCGGCTTGCCGATGACGGTGTTGTGGCGCTGCTCGACCACGCCGCTGCTCACCGCCTCCACCTCCGTCGCCGGGATGTTCATCATGATGTAGCGGCTGCCCAGATTACCCATCTCTCGCAGGCGCACGATGTTGATCTGGAGCTGTTTCACCCGCACGTCGATCGGAATGGCGAGCGCGGCGCGGGAGGTATCGCCGACCACGCCGCTCGTCTCGATGCCGTGGCGGGCCTGGAAGCGCTTCACGGCACCGTCGAGATAGGAGTCGAACACCGGGGAGCCGCCGAGGGAGGGAGCAAGGTCGCCGGAAGCGACCAGCCGGCGGCGCAGCGACACCACATCCTCGTTCCTGTCGCCGAGCTGCAGGCGCTCATTGCCGCTCACCTGCGGCCAACCGCCCCGGCCCGCGATCTCCTGATACTTTGCCAGCGCACGCTGCGTGGCCTCGATGGTGCCGGGCGAGAGCAGGGGCGAGGAACTCATAGTCGCGTCGAGGGGACTGGCGATGGAGTCGTAGCCTTCCTTCATCTCCATCTGTCCCAGGCCGAGATCGTCGGCGAAGGCGAAGCGCATCAGGGCAGCCGAGGCCACGCCACCGGCGAGGAGCGAAAGGACGTGTCGGCGGGAGAGGGGCAAAGACATGATGAGACGGCCTCTGGTGGAGATCGGAAATTCCAGTTCTGCTTTGCTTGAGGAAAAGCGCTGAAATTATGCCGGGCTACAAACCAGGAGGCGAAGTCACCGAGATTTGACAGAGCGTGACCTGTGGTGAGGAAGAAACGCAGGTGCGACGCAAAAACCGACGCGGTTGCCGGGGCGAGGTAACGCCTGCGCGGAAACCACGAGGCATCGGGGCCCCCCTCCGCAATCGGGCGAAGGGGGCGAAGCGATTCTCCAGGGAGCGGCTCAGGCCACCCCGGCGTCTGGCTCCTGTCCGTGGAGCACGCTCATACCGTCTTCAGCATGCCGCCATCGACGTAGTAGGCGGAGCCCACCGAATAGGTGGCCTTGTTCGAGCACAGGAAGACGAAGAAATTCGCCATTTCCTCAGGCGAGGAGAAGCGCTTGATCGAGGCGTTCTCGTTGGCGACGCCGTCGAGATAGCCCTGCCAGTCGCCCCCCTTGTCGGCGGTGAGCTGCTTGGCGGTCTTTATCCAGTCCGGCGTCAGCACGAGACCCGGATTGACGGTGTTGACGCGGATGTTGTCCTTGATCACTTCCTCGGCGAGCGTCTTCGAAAACATCATCAGGGCCGCCTTGGTGACGTTGTAGATCGGCTCGTACCACAGCGGCTGCAGCGCGCAGATCGAAGCGTTGTGCAGGATAACCCCGCCGCCGCGCTGGCGCATGGCGGGCACGAAGCCGCGGGCGAGACGGACCGCCGCCATGACGTGCAGGTCCCAGTAGGCCTGCCATTTTTCATCCGGCGCATCCATGATGGTCTCGTTCGAGCCGGTGCCGGCATTGTTGATCAGGATGTCGGTGCCCCCGAAAGCCGTGGCTGTCTGGTCCACCAGCTCGCGAATGCCCTCCACCGTCGCGACATCGCAGGCGACACCGATGGCGCGCACGCCGAATTCGGTCTCGATGCGCTCGGCCTCGACCGTCACGCGCTCGGCCTGCCTGGCGGCCAGCACGACATGCGCCCCCTCGGCCGCCAGCCCCTCCGCGATGGCGAGGCCGATGCCGACGCTACCGCCCGTGATGACAGCTACCTTGTCCTTCAGCCCGAGATCCATGGCTCTCTTCCCCTGGTATCAGAATCCGCCGACAACATAACCGCCATCGACCGGCAATGTCGTGGCCGTCACGAACATGGACGCGGGGGAGGCGAAGAAGACGGCGGTGCCTACGAGATCCTCGACCGTACCCCAGCGCTTGAGAGCCGACTTCGCGGCAATCTTTCCGGCTGGCACGGGATCCGTCCACAGCGGCTTGGTCATGTCGGTCTTGTGATAGCCGGGCGCGATGGCGTTCACGCGGATGCCCTCGGGGCCGAACTTGTGGGCGAGAGCGCGGGTCAGCCCCATGATGCCGGTCTTGGAGGCGCAATAGGCCGGTACGCTGTCGTCGGCGAGATAGCTGAGCATCGAGGCGACGTTGATGATTGCGCCACGCGAATTCACCAGCAGGGGATGGGCGGCCATGGCGAGGCGCATGGCGCTGTTCATGTTGACGTCGACGACCTCGAGATAGGTCTCCTCGGTCCATTCCGCGTCGGGGCGGGCGATGCCCTGGGCATTGACCAGCACGTCGAGGGCGGGCAGGGCGGCGAAGAAGGCATCGACGGCCTTCTTGTCGCGCACATCGAGCTGTTCGAAGCGGATGCCGCTGTCGGCATGCGCCGTCCTGGCAGCGGCAAGGCGGGCGCTGGTCGAGCCGGTGGCGATCACCTCGGCGCCGAGGCGCGCAAAGCCCTCCGCGATGGCGAGGCCGATACCGCTGGAACCGCCCGAGACGACCACGGTCTTGCCGGCGAAGAGGTCTGTGCGAAAGGCTGAGAGAATGTCCTGCATGGGGGTTTCCTTGGATGCCATTGTCGTTTGGCCTAGATGTGAAGGGCCGCAACTCGGGCTGTCATCCCCGTCCCGGGGACTTTGGCTGCCTTGGGGATCACAGCCATGTTCTGCTTCGATTCGACCACGGGTCTAGCCTTGCTCCAACCCGTCGAGATCGTCGTAGAGCGCCTGGGAATGACGGTAGAGCTTGTCGAACACGGGCTGCATGCGCGCATAGGTCTCTGCCCAGGCCGGGTCCGGCAGGACTTCCTGCTCGTACTGGACGAAGCGGCCGACGGCATCCTCCAGGCGCGCGAAGCGGCCGAGCGCCGTCGCCGCCATGGCCGCGCAGCCGACGATGCCGCATTCGGTTTCCCGGGGTACCAGGATCGGCACGTTATACGCGCTCGCCTTGATCTTGAGCCAAAGCTCCGTCTTGGCTCCGCCGCCCGATGCGACGACCCGTTCAAGTTTCTGTCCCGTGGAAGCTTCCATCACGCGGATATGCCGGTTCACAGCGAAGGCGACCCCTTCCAGCGTCGCGCGGTGTAGATGAGCGAGGCCGTGCTTGGCGCCGATGCCGAAGAACTGCGCCCGGGCGTTCCGATGCGCGCCGAGCCGTTCACCCGCCAGGAACGGCAGGAAGAACAGGCCCTCGGCGCCGGCAGGCGCCTCGGCCGCCTTGGCGACGATCTCCCCATAGGAGAGCGCCTTTTCATGGAAGGCCCGCCTTGCCCAGCGCATGGCGTCGCCGCCGGTCTCAAGTAGCGTGAAGGGTCCCCAGTGCCCCTCAACCGTCCGCACATTGCAGATCTCCGGATCGAGCAGGGGCTGAGGCGTGACCAGGGTGATGATGGAAGAGGTTCCCATCACATCCGACGCGGTACCGGGGCTCACCACGCCCGAGCCGAGCACGGCAACCGGATAGTCGGCGCCGCCCACCAGCACGGGTGTGCCTTCGCGCAGGCCCGTCTCGGCGGCGGCCGCGACGGTGATATGGCCGAGGACTTCGAGCGGCGAGCGGATGGGCGGAAGCTTGGAGGCATCGAGGCCGAGGCGCTCGATCATCGCTGCGGACCACTGGCCGCTTTGCGGGTTCATCAGGAAGCTGCAGGAGGCGTCGCCTTCGTCCATCGCGGCTTCGCCTGTGAGGCGGAGATTGATGTAGTCCTTCGGCATCAGCACCGTGGCGGCGGCGGCATAGGCCTCGGGATCGTTGTCGCGCAGCCAGGCGAGCTTGAAGCCTGGCCAGGCCGGTGTCGGCGGGTTGCCGCTCTCGGCGAGGTAGGAGGAGGGGGGATTGGTGCGTTCGAACTCCGCGACCAGCCCCACCGTGCGCTTGTCGTTCCACAGGGGGGCGGTTTCGCGGGTAAGCCGGCCGTTGCCGTCGACGAGAACCGTGCCGTGCATCTGCCCGCAGGCGGAGACGGCCTCTATCCTCGCCTTCGCATCCTGGCGCCTGCCGAGGACCGTGCGGATGGCCACCACGGTGCCGGCCCACCAGTCGGCCGGCCGCTGCTCCGCCCAGCCGAAAGCCGGAACGATCTGGTCATACTCGCTCGCCGCGATCTCGAGGATGGCCCCGCTGGCCGCGTCGACCAGGGCAGCGCGGGCGCTGCCGGTACCGACGTCGATGGCGAGGATGAGGTCCCTGGTCATGCAAACTCTTTTCGGCTCTTGCTCATGCGCGCATCCTCACCTTGAATGAAGGCATATTTCTGGAGTGATGCTACGCGCAGGCTAGGCAGTCAACCGGAAATTGAGGGATATTTATGCTGCGATGCAGCAATAATATTCCATATCTTGCGATATTTTTCCTTGATATGTAGCATTGCTACAAAATGGCATCGATATAGGATCGCTCTCCCGTGCGGTCCCAGGAGAAACAGGAATGGCCACCAATCCCATTGAGGCGATCGAGGCGATCGGCGTCGTACCGGTCATCGCGATCGAAAGCCCCGACCACGCCCTGCCGCTCGCCGACGCGCTGGCGCAAGGCGGGTTGCCGATCGCCGAGATCACCTTCCGCACCAAGGCGGCCGCTGAAGTGCTGGCGATCCTCAAGGATAAGCGTCCGGATTTCCTTGCCGGCGCCGGCACCGTGCTCGACCTGGAATCGGTGAAGGCCTGCAAGGACAATGGTGCCCGGTTCGCGCTCTCCCCGGGCTTCGATCCCGAGATCACGGCGGCCGCGAGGAACATCGATCTGCCCTTCGCCCCCGGCATCATGACGCCGACCGACCTGACCCTCGCGACCAGGGCCGGCTTTCGCCTGTGCAAGTTCTTCCCGGCCGGCATTGCCGGTGGCCCCAAGGCCCTGGAGGGGATCGCGGCGCCCTTCAACCACCTGGGCGTGCGCTTCATCCCCACCGGCGGCGTAAGTCTGGAGACGATGGGCGACTGGCTGAAGCATCGCTTCGTCGCTGCCGTGGGAGGGACCTGGATCGCCCGGCCCGAGGACATGCGCGAGGGCAGGTTTGCGGAGATCACGGCCAAGGCGAAGGCGGCCGTCGAACGGGCCAAGGCCATCCGCGCAGGTGAAGCATGAGCATCTACCAGCCCGCCACGGAGCCGACCCTCTATTTCATCGGCGTCACCACCACCAAGAGCTCCATCATGCGGGTGTTTCCCGCCTGGGCAAGGCATCTGGGCCTCGAGGACGCGGTGATCAAGGGCATCGACTTCCCCCTTCATGCCGATCCAGCCGCCTATCGCGAGGCAGTGGCCTTCATCAAGGCCGATCCGCTTTCGATGGGCGCCCTGGTCACGACCCACAAGATCGATCTCTACAAGGCCTGCCGCGACATGTTCGAGGAGATCGACACCTTCGCGCTGCGCATGGAGGAGACGAGCTGCATCTCCAAGAAGGACGGCAAGCTCATCTGCCACGCCAAGGACCCGATCTCCTCCGGCCTCTCACTCGACGGTTTCATCCCGAAGGGCCATTTCGAACGCACCGAGGCCGAACTGTTCTCGATCGGTGCCGGCGGCTCGACCATCGCGCTGACCTGGCACATGGGGCGCGAGGAGCGAGGCGCCGACCGGCCTTCGCGCATCATCGTGTCCAACCGCAGCCCGCACCGGCTGGAGGAGATCGCACGCATTCACAAGGAAATCGGCCTCACGGTGCCGGTAGACTATGTGCTCGCGCCAAAACCGGCGGACAACGATGCCGTTACCGCCACCCTCAAGCCGGGCTCGGTGGTGATCAATGCAACGGGTCTCGGCAAGGACGCGCCCGGTTCCCCCCTTACCGATGCGGTGGTCTTCCCCGATCGCGGCATCGTCTGGGACCTCAACTATCGGGGCGACCTCGTCTTCCTCGATCAGGCGCGCAGGCAGCAGGCCGCTCGCCATCTCCAGATCGAGGATGGCTGGACCTACTTCATCCACGGCTGGACGCAGGTGATCGCCGAGGTGTTTCATATCGATATTCCGACTTCGGGTCCCGCCTTCGACAGGCTGGGCGAGATTGCCATCGAAGCGGCAAAGGGCTGAGCGATGGAGCGCATTCTCGTTACGCCGCGCTCTCTGACGGCAACACCTCATCCGCTCATCGAGCATTTGCGCGACGAGGGGCACGAAATCGTGATGCCGGCACCCGGAAAGTCGCCGGACGAAGCCGAACTGCTCGCTCTCGTTCCGGGGGTCACCGGGTGGCTGGCCGGCGTGGAGAAGATCTCGCCGCGCGTCATCGAGGCTGCCAGCCAGCTCAAGGTGATCAGCCGAAACGGAACGGGCACGGACAATCTGCCGATCGAGGCGCTGCTTGAACGCCATATCGCCGTGCGCATCGCAGCGGGCGCGAACGCGGCCGGCGTGGCGGAACTCGCCATCGGGCTGATGTTCGCGGCCTTGCGACAGATTCCGCTTTGCGACGCCGGCATCAAGCGGGGGCAGTGGCCGCGCCGGATCGGCGCCGAGATCCGTGGCCGCACCGTCGGCGTGATCGGGTGCGGCGCCATCGGCGCGGAGGTCGCGCGCCTCGCCGCCGCACTCGGTGCGCGTATCCTGGCCTTCGACCCCATGCGCCCGAATGTGAATGTGGACGAGCGCAGCCTGCGCTGGACCGAAGTGGCCGAGATCCTGGCGGAGGCGGATATCGTCACCCTGCATTGCCCCGCGCCGGCCGATGGCAGGCCGCTGATCGGCGCCGCCGAACTCGCGACCATGCCCAGCGGCTCGATCCTCATCAATACGGCGCGCGCCGTGCTGGTCGACGAGGCGGCCATCCTCGCTGCGCTCGATGCGGGCGGACTCGGCTGCTATGCAACCGACGTCTTCGACGACGAACCGCCCACCAGCCTTGCACTGGCCGGTCATCCCAAGGTGATCGCCACGAGCCATGTCGGCGGCTTCACGCAGGAAAGCGTCAACCGCGCCACGGAGGTGGCCGTCGCCAATCTGATGGACGCCCTGAGCAGAGGGGAGGGCTGACATGGCCTTTGCGGCGCTGCGATTCTCGGGAACGCTTGCACGCAGGCTTGCCGCCGGGCGCCCGGAGCGCGGTGCTTCGCTCTACTGGCTGGGGCAGGCGGGTTTTCTGATCGATACCGGCCGCATCCGCCTGCTCGTGGATCCCTACCTGTCCGATTCGCTGGCGGAGAAATATCGTCATCGCGGCTTCTCGCATGAGCGCATGATGCCGCCGCCGATCGAGATCGCCGATCTGCCGCCGATCGATTTCATATTCTGCACGCATTTCCATACCGATCACATGGACGGTGCGACCCTGGCGCCCATCGCCGAACGATTTCCCGCCATGCGCATCGTGGTGCCGAAAGCCTCCGTCGGCGTAGCGCGGGAGAAGACCGGCCTCGGGCCGGACAGCTTCATCGGCATCGATGCCGACGAGACCCTGGCCTTGGGGATGGAAGACGAAGTCACGGCCGTGCGCGCGGCGCATGAGGAACTCAAGCGGGACGAGGACGGCCACCATCTCTTCCTCGGCTATGGTTTCGATCTGGCCGGGGTGCGCGTCTTCCATTCGGGCGATACGATCCCCTTCGAGGGACAGCGGTCGGAGATCGAGGCGTTGAGACCGGACATCGCCCTTTTCCCGGTGAATGGCCGTTCGGAGGCGTTGCGGTCGGCTGGCATCGCCGGCAACTTCACGCTGGACGAGGCTGTGTCGGTTGCTTCCGCCTGCGCCATCCCCGTTGTCCTGGCGCATCACTACGGCATGTTCGCGTTCAACACGATCGCACCCGAGCGCATCGACGCCAAGGCGACGGCGCTGACGGGACCGACGAGACTGCTTCGGGCGCGCGAAGGAATCGAGTATAGGTTGTAAAACCTGCCTTACGTTGTTGAACCAGTTCTTCCGCCATAGGTGAGGGACATAATATCGGGGAATCAAGCCATGGCCCTGCCTGATCCTGTTGCGTCACCCCAGCCTGCTCCACGGGCCACCATCCAGAATGTGCTGGAAGTGGTTCGCCTGATGCTTGGCGAATTGCGCAAGTCGGATCGCAAGGTTGCCGATCTCATCCTGGCCGATCCCCATCGCATCCTCAACGCCACCGTGGCGGAGACGGCGCTTGCCGCCGGCGTCAGCGAGCCGACGGTCATCCGTTTCTGCACCGCCATCGGCTGCAACGGTTTCCAGGATTTCAAGCTCAGGCTGGCCCAGAGCCTTGCTCTCGGCACGCCTGCCACGCATTCGGTGCTGCTCGATACCGATCCGCCGGAGGCCGTGGTCGAGAAGATCTTCGACTATACGATCACCAGCCTCGACTGGGCGCGCCATCATCTCGACAAGGAGGCGCTGAAGCAGGCGATCAACATCCTCGAGCAAGCCAACTACATCGAATTCTTCGGTTTCGGCGCGTCAGGCATCGTGGCGCGCGACGCCCAGCAGAAGTTCCCGCTTTTCGGGGTGCCGTGCGGAGCCCAGCTCGACTCGCACCAGCAGATCATGGTGGCATCGATGATGAAGCCGGGAGACGTGGCTGTCGTCATCTCGAACACCGGCCGGACCCGGTCCATCATCGATGTCGCCCGCACGGCCAAGGACAACGGTGCCAAGGTGATCGGCATCACCGGCTTCGAGACCTCGCTCCCCACCCATTGCGATGTCACCCTGCTGGTGGAGACCCTCGACAACACCAACATCTACACGCCGACCATATCGCGCATCGCCGCGCTGGTTGTGATCGACGTGCTGTCCACGGCCGTCGCGCTACGCCGCGACGAAGCCCATGTGCGGCGCTTCCAGCGCATGAAAAGACGCCTCACGGAATATCGCACGGGCGAGTAGGGCCGTCAGGCCTTGTGCCTCACCGCGACCACGAGGTTGGGCACGAAATGGCAGGGCAGGGCGGCGTCCTGATGCCGGGTGACGATGGTGACGAGGTCGCCCGGCTGCACATTCAGGCCATGCGGTGCGATGGCCGTGCCCGGTTCCGGGATGCCGTCGCTGTAGACCCAGATGCCCAAGCGCTGGTAGCCGAAATATTTCGGGCTGGCCTGTACATGGGTCGTCTCCTCCACCCTCTGCAGCATCATCGATCCAGCCGCCGGTGACATCACGACGCGAACCTCTCCCGAGAGGCGCCGGCCCGCGGCAGGCACCGTGCGGATGGATGCGCTGCAGGCGGCTGCGGGCTTCCTCGCCGGCTGGGCGGGAGCGGGCGTCTTGCCAGCCGGCTTGGCAGCGGCCGTTCCGGCCTTCGGCGGTTTGGCAGCGGGAAGCGAGGCTGGGCGGATCGCCGCGAGCCTGGTGGAGGAAGGGGATGGCGCGGCAGGAGGCGGAGACTGTGTTGTCAGCGAGGGTTGGGATGTCTGGAGCACCCCAGCCGGAGGTGCGGCAAAGACGGGGGCGGCATCGCTGTCGGCAGGCGCCGGGAGCGCGAGGAGCGAGCCGGCCGGCACGTGGGCCGCCTGGGTCTGCACCGCGCGAACATCCAGGGGTCCCGGGGGAGTTGGCACGGCCGGCGAGGAAGCAACCATCGGCGGTGGGGTCTGCACGGGTTGGACAGGAGCGACCGTCTGTACTAGCGGTGCAGGCGGGGCTGGTGTCGTCGGGGCGGGAACCGGCGGGACGCCGGAGACCGGCGACTGTGCTCCAGGATGATCGATGGCGCCGATATAGTCCTCGCTTGCCAGTGTCTCCGTGGCAAGTCCGGTGTCGCCGAGTTCCTGCGCCGTCAGCCAATGCATCTGCTCGGGCGTGGCCAGGTGCATCAGGTCTACGATGCTCTCCTTGATGCCCATTTCCCTGAAATAGGTCTGGAGGATCTTGTATTGGCCGGGGCTCGCCGGTTCCGGCCAGCTGGGGCTGTCGATGACTTTCGTTCGGTACCCGGTGTATTGTCCGAAGGGATTGCGCACGGGGATCCTCTCTACCGTGTGCCAGAAGCGCATCACCAACATGTCGTGCACACCCACCAGGGAAGAGTGCGGCACGATACGGCGCATTCCCCCGGCCAGGATGTTGGCGCAGGCCGAGGCACAGAAGGACGTGAAACTCATCACGCTCCCCTTCCGCCCGAGGAGTTCATCGTCGCTGCAGGCCTTGTCTTCCGTGCGGCATGGCACAAGCGTGCTGCGGCCGACGACGACGTCGAGACCCTTGGCGCGGATCATTCGGCCGATGGACAGCGAAGCCTGAACCTGGCCGCCCGACGACGATATGAGGATCGGCAGCTTGCGGCTTCCCATCGCGGCCAGGGCCTTGCGGAACAGCGGCGCCGTGTCTGCCTGTATCCGCCCTTCGGCTGAAATCCACTCCGCGCAATGATCGGCGCAACCCGTTGCGTTGCTCCGGACGATTATGACCTTCATGGGCCCGGTATTCTGCGGCGGTGGCCGGAGGGAAAAAACGGGTGACGCCCGCACATCGGGAAACCCAGGCAGAGTCGGGCCGGGCTTGGCGGGCAGGAACAGGGGAGTGGGAGTATAGCCGGGCGGATGAAAGTAGCTTGGTGGCACGGGATTGGCCGGCGCCCACCCCGGAGCTGCACCATCGGCCAGGGCAGGCATGACAGTCGCGGCCAGCAGGCCGAGGCCAAGCAAGAGGGTCTTCATCGCGCACACGATTTCACAAGAAGCCCGCCCGCGGGCATCCTCTCGCCTGGGAAGCCGAAGCGCAAGCCCGCGCACTCACTCGGAATGGACTTGGCTGCGCTGTGTTGCGGGAATGGCACGCAGCCCGCTTGCGCATGTGGAAATCCGCTGCTCCGAAGCCCCGGGGGTTGTTGGCGAGGCCGCTTGGATTGTATGGCTGGAGGCGGAACCGGAATCACAGCTTGAGATGAAGATCGAAATCGACATGGGCACCGCCTCCGCGCCGGGCGGTGCGCCCGCAATGCTCGATATCGAGGAATTGCTGGCAACGCGCCTCCTGGTGCAGGGCAATTCCGGATCCGGCAAGTCGCATCTCCTGCGGCGGCTGCTCGAACAGAGTGCGCCGCATGTGCAGCAGGTGATCATCGACCCCGAGGGCGAATTCGCCAGTCTCTCCGACCGCTACGGCCATGTCGTCATCGACGGCGAGCGCAGCCTTGCCGAACTCGAGCACATCGCTCAGCGCGTGCGCCAGCATCGCGTCTCCGCGGTGCTGGTTCTGGAGAGCCTCGACGCCGAAATGCAGATGAAGGCCGCAGCAGCCTTCCTCAACGCCCTCTTCGATGCCGAGCGAGACCACTGGTTCCCGATGCTGGTGGTGGTGGACGAGGCACAGCTCTTCGCCCCCGCCGCCTCGGGCGATGTCGCGGAGGATGCGCGCAAGGTCTCCCTCGGGGCGATGACGAACCTGATGTGTCGAGGGCGCAAGCGCGGGCTTGCCGGCATCATCGCGACACAACGCCTTGCCAAGCTGGCCAAGAACGTCGCGGCCGAAGCCTCCAACTTCCTGATGGGAAGGACTTTCCTGGATATCGACATGGCACGCGCCGCCGATCTTCTCGGCCTGGACCGGCGCCAGGCGGAGACTTTTCGTGAGCTGCAGCGCGGCCAGTTCGTTGCGCTTGGCCCTGCCTTGTCACGCCGTCCCCTGCCGATCAAGGTGGGGCCTGTTGAAACGCGCCCACGCGTGGCGACGCCGAAGCTGACGCCGCTGCCGGAAGCAGGGGAGGCGGCCCGCGACCTCATCCTGGCCCCCGTGCCCGTCGCGGCGCCCCGGCCGCGTCCCGAGCGCCGTGCCGCGACACCGGTCCCGATGTCCACGACAGAGATCCTGGAGCAGCTCGTGCGCGAAAGACCCGCGGAGAACGCGGGGGAAGAGGCCGTGCCGGCCATGCCGCCGGAGGAGTTGCAGCGCGCCTTCGCCCGTATTGCCTTTGCAATCCTGCAGGAACCGGATGCGACATTCCGCACCGAAGCGGTGCTGTACCAGGATTTCATCGTGCGTTGCCGGATCGAGCGTCTGGGCGGTACGCCGCCGGCGATGGCGCAGTTCAAGTTCCTGCTGAATGCCGCTCGCACGGGACTGGATCCGGATGCGGTGGATGCCGGGGAGTGGCAGCGGGCCCTTGACCAGGCTCGCCTCGTGCCTGCGGATCTTCAGGCGGTCTTCCTCATTCTTGCCGGGGCCGCGATGACGGGACAGGCCTGTCCGGCTGATGCCGAGATTGCCCGGCGTTGCGGCAGCCATTCCGGCGGGCGTGCCCGCAGCCAGATCCGCCATCTGCAGAATGCAGACTTCGTGATGACGCGGGTCGATATGCGTGGAGCGCGCATTGCGGTCATCCCCGATTTCGGGTGGGAGACCGCGCCGGGCGATCCCAACGGGCCCGCGCAGGACAATGACGGCCTTGCCGCGGCCGAGTGATCAGTTTCGCCAGAACGGCACCAGCATCGGTACTCGCCGGGCATAGGCGTCATAGGTTTGCGTGCCGAGGTCTGCGCGCAGCACGTTTTCCTCGAGCTTCGCCTTCATCACGATGCCGGCGAGGATGATTGCCACGCCGGCGAAACCGAGAACCGTCCCCTTGATCAGCGCCGTCGCCAGCAAGGCCAGGAGCAGGCCGCTATAGATGGGATGGCGGACGAGGGCGTAGGGGCCGGTATCGATGATGTGATGGTCCGCCTTGATGGTGACCGAACCGGACCACAGCGTTCCCAGATGCAGGCGGGCCCACCAGCAGAAGGCAAAGCCCGCCAAGGCGGCGAATACGCAGAGCCAGGCCTCCGCGGGTGTTGGCCACCAAAGGTGCAGCGCCCAACTGGTGCGGGCGGGTATTGCGAGAACGGCGCCGCCAGCGAGCATCAGCAGACGGTAGAGCAGGACCTGCCTGCCGCCCGCAACCCTGCGGGCCGTGCTCGACCAGCGTGCCGCGACGATCCAGGAAACCGCCCAGGCCAGCCAGAGGCCGATGAGAATCAGACCCGGATGCATGTCTTGTTTCCCTGCCGTTTGGCAGCAGGCATTGACCGCCTTCGTGGCGGAATTTCGAGCATTCCGTTAGGGGATGTAGCCGGAAGCATTAGCAATCGTCATGTTGGAATCCCAATAGGGGAGTATGGTAGTCTAAAGCGGGCCTGAAAATCGCATGCCGGTAGCGGTATAAGTGTGGCATAGCAAAGCTTCAACGGCTCTTCCTCCTTCCCAAACACGAGTGGATGATGTCTTCCCTGATCGTTCCCCTGATTGTCTGCGGTGGTTCCGGCACTCGGCTCTGGCCCGCTTCGCGCGCCAGCCGCCCGAAACAGTTCCTGCCGCTCTTCGGTGATCTCTCCACTTTCCAGGAGACCGTGCGCCGCGTCAGCGACGCCGGCCTGTTTGGCAGGCCAGTGATCGTCACCAACCAGGATCATCGCTTCCTGGTGGCGGACCAGTTGCTCTCCATCGGTGTCGAGGCGGACATCCTGCTCGAGCCGGAGGCCCGCGATTCCGGCCCGGCCATCGCAGCTGGCGCGGCTTTCATCGCCGATCGCTACGGTGCCGATACGCCCGTGCTTTCGCTCGCGGCCGACCATCGGGTCCGTGACGTCGAAGGCTTCAGGGTGGCTTGTGTTGCAGCGCGCAACGGCGCCGAGCTGAACGCCATCGTGACCTTCGGCGTGGTGCCGGACCATCCGGCCACCGGCTATGGTTATATCGAGGTGGGCGAGGCTCTCACCGAGGGTGTGCAGCAGGTCCAGCGCTTCATCGAGAAGCCCGATGCCGAAACGGCTTCGCGCTATGTCCGCGAAGGCTATCTGTGGAACTCCGGCAATTTCATGTTCCTGGCCGGGAAGTTCCTTTCCGAATACGCCGTACGCGAACCGCGTACCGTCGAGGCCGTGAAGGAGGCCGTTTCCAAGGCGCAGGTCGATCTTGGGTTTGTGCGTATCGATGCCGCTGCCTTCTCGCGCGCCGACAAGCGCTCGGTGGACTATGCGGTGATGGAGAAGACGAAGGTCGCAGCCGTGGTGCCCGCCAGCTTCGACTGGTCGGACGTGGGCTCCTGGAGCGCCGTGCGCGAACTGACCGCCCAGGACGAGGCCGGAAACGCCAGGCTGGGCGACGGCGTCTTCGTCAACGCCCGCAACAACCTGGTTTCGACCGAGCGTCCGGTGGTCTGCGTCGTCGGCCTCGACGATTTGGCCGTGATCGCAACGGGCGATGCCGTTCTGGTGGCCCGGCGCGACGACTCCGTCGGTATCAAGGCGCTGGTCGAGAAGCTCAAGCACAGCCACCGCAACCTCACGCAGGAGCATCTCCAGTCGTTCCGGCCCTGGGGATCCTACAAGTCGCTGGATCTCGGCTCGAGGCACCAGGTCAAGCGCATCATGGTGAAGCCCGGCGGCCAGCTCTCGCTGCAGAAGCATCACCACCGGTCCGAGCACTGGATCATAGTGCGCGGTGCTGCCAACGTGACGATCAACGGCAATGTGAAGACGCTGCACGAGAACGAGTCGATCTACATCCCGCTCGGTGCCACCCACCGCCTGGAGAACCCCGGCAAGATCGACCTCGAACTGATCGAGGTGCAGACCGGCAGCTATTTCGGCGAGGACGACATCATCCGCATCGAGGACGTCTACAACCGCGCGGCGTCCTGACGAAGCGATCGCAGGCAGGCGCTCCCGGCGGCGGTCTGCTCATGATATGAAGACGAATGGCGGTCGGTGACCGCCATTCTGCGTTTCGGCGCCGGCCCGGTCTGCCGGAGACAGGCGTCTTACCAGCAGGTGTAGCCGCCGTCCGCCACCACGATCGAGCCGGTCAGGAGACTGGCGGCATCGGAGGCGAGGAACTGCACGGTGGAGGCGATCTCGTCGACCTCGCCCATGCGGCCCATCGGCGTCATGTCGAGCCAGGTCTTGAACATTTCCGCATTGTTCGGGTCCTTCGCGGCGAAAGCCGTCAGCGGCGTGTTGATGTAGGTCGGCGCCACGGCGTTCACGCGCACGCCGCGCGGGGCCCATTCGGCGGCGAGCGACTTGGTGAGATGGTGCACGGCCGCCTTGGAGGCGTTGTAGTAGGACTGCTCCTGCGGCTTGTTGACGATGAAGCCGGACATCGAGCCGATATTGACGATCGAACCCTTCCCGGCCGCCAGCATGTGCTTGCCGAAGGCGCGGCAGCACCAGAACACGCCGTTGAGGTTGACGTCGATCACGTTGAGCCAGTGCTCGTCCGCGACCGTCTCGGCCGGCGTCATCGAACGGGCGATACCGGCATTGTTAACGAGGATCTCGATGGTGCGGCCCTGGCTGGCGAGATCGTCGGCGACCTGCGTGACCTGCTCGGGCTTGGTGACGTCCATCTGCACGATTTCGGTGGTGTAGCCCTTGGCGGCGAGGGCAGCCTGGCCTTCTTCCGCGACTTTCATGTCGAAATCGGCGATCACCACCTTGGCTCCGAATTCGACCAGGGCTTCGGCGCAGGCAAGGCCGATGCCGCGCCCGCCGCCGGTGACGAGTGCATGGCGGCCGGTGAGGTCGAGCTTGTTCTTGTACATCGTGGACATCCTCTCGTGCGTTTCATCCCCGAACGGGTCGGGGAGGCGCAGTCGGGCTGTTCTTGGGGTCGATGCGCCGGGCGCGAAATCTAAAGCCCGTCGGCGATTCGTCGTAGCCCGTCCGCGGGAATTTGTTGGAAATCAGCACAAATCGGAAATGGCGATTTCGCAAGCCACGCGACGTCACCAGCAGGTGTAGCCGCCGTCCGCCACCACGATCGAGCCGGTCAGGAGACTGGCGGCATCGGAGGCGAGGAAATGCACGGTGGAGGCGATTTCGTCGACTTCGCCCATGCGGCCCATCGGCGTCATGTCGAGCCAGGTCTTGAACATTTCCGCATTGTTCGGGTCCTTCGCGGCGAAAGCCGTCAGCGGCGTGTTGATGTAGGTCGGCGCCACGGCGTTCACGCGCACGCCGCGCGGGGCCCATTCGGCGGCGAGCGACTTGGTGAGATGGTGCACGGCCGCCTTGGAGGCGTTGTAGTAGGACTGCTCCTGCGGCTTGTTGACGATGAAGCCGGACATCGAGCCGATATTGACGATCGAACCCTTCCCGGCCGCAAGCATGTGCTTGCCGAAAGCGCGGCAGCACCAGAACACGCCGTTGAGATTGACGTCGATCACGTTGAGCCAGTGCTCGTCCGCGACCGTCTCGGCCGGCGTCATCGAGCGCGCGATGCCGGCATTGTTGACGAGGATCTCGATGCCCCGCCCGTCGGCGGCAAGGTCGTCGGCAAGCGCGGTGACCTGGTCCGGCTTGGTGACGTCCATCTTCACGATGGTCGTCTCGTAGCCCTTGGTGCGCAGCTCCGCCTGTGCATCCTGCGCGACCTTCATGTCGAAATCGGCGATCACCACCCGGGCACCCGCTTCCGCGAGAGCCTCCACGCAGGCGAGCCCGATGCCACGGCCGCCGCCGGTGACCAGCGCATGACGGCCGGTCAGCAAATATTTCTGCATGTACATCGACGTGAGCCTTTCAAGAACAGCGGGACATGGCGGCGTGAAGGCGGGCGCCGAGCGCCGGCCGAATGTCCAGGCGAGAGGAGAGGGCGACGACCGATCCCGCATCCCGTTCGCCAGTGCTGAGACGAAGCGAGGCGGGACAGGCCCGCCTCGTATCCGTCATCGAACGGCTAGTCCCTTGTCATCGAAACGATGCAGGCGATCGACCTGCGGCGTCAGATATATCGTGTCGCCTGTGCCCAGGCTGAACTCGCCCGGGGCACGGGCGGTGACGCGCGTGCCATCATCGAGGTCGATGTGGAAGAAGGTATCCGAGCCCAGGTGCTCCGAGATCGTGATCGTCCCCTTCCACTGCCCTTCCGTTGCCGAGAGGTTGAGATGTTCGGGGCGGATGCCGATAGTGGTGGCGTTGTAGTTCGATGCCGCGCCGTTCTTCAGGAAGTTCATCTTGGGCGAGCCGATGAAGCCTGCCACGAAGAGATTGCGCGGCTTGTTGTAGAGCTCGAGCGGGGAGCCGACCTGCTCGACGTTGCCGGCGTTGAGAACCACGATCTTGTCGGCCATGGTCATGGCTTCGACCTGGTCGTGCGTCACGTAGATCATCGTGGTCTTCAGGTCCTGGTGGAGCTGCGTGATCTCGATGCGCATGTTGACGCGTAGCGCGGCGTCGAGGTTCGACAAGGGCTCGTCGAACAGGAAGGCCTTGGGATTGCGCACGATGGCGCGGCCGATGGCGACACGCTGGCGCTGTCCGCCCGAAAGCTGGCGCGGCTTGCGGTCGAGGTAGTTGGTGAGGTTCAGCGAGGCGGCCGCCTTGGCCACCTTCTGCTCGATCACATCCCTCGACTCACCCGCCATCTTGAGGGCGAAGGCGATGTTGTTGCGCACGCTCATATGCGGGTAGAGCGCATAGGACTGGAACACCATGGCAAGGCCCCGCTTGGCGGGCGGGGCATTGGCCATGTCGACGCCGTCGATCTTGATCTCGCCGGCGGTGACGTCCTCCAGGCCCGCGATCAGACGCAGCAGCGTCGACTTGCCGCAACCCGACGGGCCGACGAAGACCACGAATTCGCCGTCCTCGATGTCGAGGTCGAGATTCGGAATAATGACGACTTCGCCGAAGGCCTTGCGCACATTACGAAGATTGAACTGCCCCATTTTACGCAACTCCCCAATCAATAGTGTTGTTTTTCATCATTTCACTGCGCCGAAAGTCAGGCCGCGGACAAGCTGCTTCTGGGAGAACCAGCCAAGGATCACGATCGGCAGAATGGCGAGTGTCGACGCTGCTGACAAGGTCGCCCAGAAAAGACCCATCTTGGCGGAATAGCCCGCGATGAACTGCGGCAGGGGAGCGGCGTCGAAAGTGGTGAGATTCAGCGTCCAGAACGCTTCGTTCCAGGCCAGAATCGTGTTGAGAAGCAGCGTCGAGGCAATGCCCGGCACGGCCATCGGCGTCAGCACGTAGACGATCTCGCGCCAGAGCGAAGCACCGTCCATGCGTGCCGCTTCGAGGATTTCACCGGGAATCTCCTTGAAATAGGTGTAGAGCATCCACACCACGATCGGCAGGTTGATCAGGAACAGCACCACCATCACGGCCCAGCGGCTGTCGAGCAGACCCCAGGCGTTGAAGGTCAGAAAGAGGGGCATCAGGGCACCGACCGCCGGCATCATCTTGGTGGAAAGCATCCACATCAGAAGATCCTTGGTCTTCTTGCCCGGCGCGAAAGCCATGGCCCAGGCGGCGGGAACGGCGAAGATCAGGCCGAGGAGGGTGGAGCCGAGCGAAAGGAAGATCGAGTTGAGCGCCGCCCGGATATAATTCGATTCGTTGAAGATGTTCCGATAGTTCTCCAGCGTCCATGTGAAGAAGATGAACTTCGGCGGCAGGATGCCGGCCTCTCCTTCCGTCTTGAAGCTGGTGATTACCATCCAGAGGATTGGAAAGAAGATCAGAAAGCCGACGAGCCAGGCGGCCGCGGTGACGATGGTCTTGCGTCGGGTCGAGACTGCGCGCGCCATTTCTCAAGCCTCCAGATTCTTGCCGATCATGCGGATGAGGAAGAAGGCGACGATGTTCGCCAGCACGACCGCGACGAGCGCCCCGGCGGAAGCCGAGCCGATATCATGGTCGCCCGCCTCGGTGAGGTAGACCAGGAAGGGCAGGTTGGCCGTGCCCAGGCTGCCGTTGGTGGTCACCTTGATCTCGGCGAAGATGTTGAGGAGGAAGATCGTCTCGATGAGGATCACCACCGTGATGGCGCGCGAGAGGTGCGGCAGCACGATGTAGAAGAAGTAGGAGAGCGGCTTGGCGCCGTCGAGCTGGGAGGCTTCCTTCTGCTCTTCGTCGAGGGACTGGATCGCGGTGAGCAGGATCAGCGTGGCGAAGGGCAGCCACTGCCAGGCGACGATGATGATGATCGACAGCAGCGGGTAATTGGTGAACCAGACGACCACGGGCAGGTGGAGCACCTGCGATACCCAGGTCAATATGCCGCCGTCGGCATTCATGAACAGGTTTTTCCAGATCAGCGCCGCCACGGTCGGCATCACGAAGAAGGGAGCCAGCACCATGAGCCGCACGATGCTCTGGCCCACGAAGGGCTGGTCCATCAGCAGCGCGATCAGGATTCCGCCGACGACGGTGATGACCAGGACGCTGAGCACGATCTCGAGCGAGACCACGAAGGACTTGATGAAGGCGGGATCGGTCAGGAAGAACTTGTAGTTGGCGAAGCTGTTCCAGTAGAAGTTCGTCGGATCGTCGAGCGTATAGTTGTTGAGCGAATACCAGATCGTCAGCACGAGCGGGACGATCATCCACAAGAAGAGCATCAACACTGAAGGTGCGACGGCCACCCTCGCGAGAACGCGGGTCTGCTGCGTTGCCATCCTAGGTCCTCCCCACAGACCGAAACCTTGGGCGATTTCTGTTTGATATTGAAAGAGGCTGCCCCGGCTGTGAGAGAGACGCGGGGCAGCCCAGTGTCAGGAAGGTCAGAAATTGGCCGTCCTGGGAGGAAGTCTTACTTGATGTAACCGGCCTTGGTCATGGTCCGGGTCACGTCGGTCTGCGCCTGCGACAGGGCGTCGTCGATCGAGGTCGAGCCGGCCAGGGCCGAGGAGAACAGGCCGCCGACGCGGGTGCCCATGCCCTGGAACTCGGGAATGGCGACGAACTGCACGCCGACATAGGGAACCGGCTTCACGGTCGGATGGGTCGGGTCAGCCGACATGATGGAGTCGAGCGTCAGCTGGGCGAAGGGTGCAGCCTTCTTGTAGTCCGCATTGTCGTAGAGCGAGGTGCGCGTGCCGGGAGGGGCGGAAGCCCAGTTGTTCTCCGTCTTGGCGACGAGCGCGGCATAGTCCTTGTTGGTCGCCCAGGCGATGAACTTCTCGGCGGCTTCCGTCTTCTGCGAGCCGGCGGGAACGGCGAGCGCCCACGACCACAGCCAGTTGGCGTTCTTGCCCAGGCCCGTATTCGGAGCCAGCGCGAAGCCGACCTTGTCGGAGATGGTCGACTGCTTGGGGTCCGTCACGAAGCCGGCGGCCACGGTGGCATCGATCCACATCGCACACTTGCCCTGGTTGAACAGGGTCAGGTTTTCGTTGAAGCCGTTGGACGATGCATCCGGCGGGCCGGCTTCCTTGAGAAGGTTCACGTAGAAGGTGAGCGTGTTCTTCCACTCGGGGGAGTCGAACTGTGGCTTCCAGTTCTCATCGAACCAGCGTGCGCCGAAGGAATTGGACATGGCGGTCAGGAATGCCATGTTCTCGCCCCAGCCGGCCTTGCCGCGCAGGCAGATGCCATAGGTGTCGGAGGTCTTGAGCTTCTTGGCGGCATCGGCCACGAAATCCCATGTGGGGCTTTCGGGCATCTTCAGGCCGGCCTTCTCGAACAGGTCCTTGCGATACATGATCATCGACGACTCGCCGTAGAACGGCGCGGCATAGAGCTTGCCGTCCAGAGACAGGCCGTCGCGGATCGGCTTGATCAGGTCATCGACGTCATAGTTGTCGCCGAGCTTGTCGAGCGAGACCAGCCAGCCCTTCTTGGCCCAGATCGGAACCTCGTAGGTGCCGATCGTGAGGACGTCGAACTGACCGGCCTTGGTGGCGATGTCCTGCGTGACCTTCTCACGCAGCGCATTCTCCTCGAGCGTGACCCAGTTGAGGGTGATGTCAGGATTGGCTTTCGTGAACTCGGACGAAAGCTTCTGCATCCGGACCATGTCGCCATTGTTGACGGTGGCGATCGTCAGCGTTTCGGCCGAAGCGAACGAAACGCTGCAGGCGAGCATGCCTGCCAGCGCAATTAGGGTTTTTGCAGTCTTCACCAAAACCTCCCGTGAGAAAATGCAATGCCATTTATCGGCTTATTGGGCATTGAGCAGACGCCCAAGACGCGGGCATGTTCTCAACGGCGCGACAGATTGTCAAGCGGGCGTGCGTAACAACATTGTATGCAGTGCAGCAAATTCCGGGCAGTCCTGGGACGGGTGGGCACGGCGGCTGCGTGGCCGGCGAGGAGACAGGCTTCGGCCTCTCCGAAAAAGGCGGGCGCGGCCGTTGAGTCAGAAAGGCAGCCCGGAGGAAACGTCAGGGCTGTTCCAGCAGGGCGGCGGCCGTCTGCTCGTCGGTGATCAAGCCGGAAAGGAGATCTCCCTTGAGCGCGGCGCGGATCGGCATGATCTTCCGCTGTCCGGCGGCGACGCCGACCACCGGAACAAAGCGCGCCAGGCGATCCGGACGGAAGCCGGGCAGGCGGTCGGTATAGTCGTTCTGCAGGATGCGGCCATCCTTGTCGTAAGGCCAGGCGGCGATTTCGCCGATGGCGCCATTCTCGATGAGGTAGCGCATCTCGGACTCGAGCACGAAGCCGTCCTGCTGGATCGGAGATCCCCATGTGACGTCGCTGACGCCGACATAGACGGCGCGCGCGGTTTCCACCATTTCGCGTAGAAGCTTATGAACGGGCTGGCTTTTCAGCGCTTCGCAATGCTCCACGGTGGCCGCGAGAACCGGCATCTGCAACGGGTAGCATTTCGCGCCCAGCTTGTCGGCGAGGCGCATCGCGATCTCGAAGGGGCTGACGCAGCCGTCGCGCGCGGCATTGCCGACGATCGACACCATCTTCAATTCCGGGCGCGAGCGGGCGGATACCTCCTTGACCATCCGCAGCAGGGTGCGGCCGGTGGAAAAGCCGAAGACACCGGAGCCGCGCTGGCCGAACTGGGTCTCCAGGATCTGCGCGGCGGCCAGGCCGACCGCTCCGAGAGGGTCATGAAGCCCGTTCGGAACCACCTCGCAGATCGACAGGCCGTAACGTGAGCGCAATTGCTGGGCCAGTGCGGTGCACTCGGCAACGGGGCTCTGGATACGGAACTCGATCACCCGTTCGGATACGGCCAGTGCGATCAGGCGCTGCACGCTTTGGCGGGAAATGTCGAACTGGGAGGCGATTTCATCCTGCGTCGCACCATCGATGTAGTAGAGCCAGGCCGCCCTGGTTGCGAGGTCGAGCTTGCGGCTTTGCAGGTCGCCCAGGTCGCTCATTTCGTTCCACCCTCGTGAGTATTTGCCCAGGTCGTACGCGAACGCCCAGTTTCTATCTCTAGAATGCATTCATCGGAGCACAGCGCAAGCGGAGGAATGGCGTAGGCAATCGATTTATTTCCGCTCTCGCGCGATGCGCCCGCCTCTCCCCCAAGACGGGGGCCGCGGTGTGGCTGCCCGCTTTTGCCGGGCGTGATCAGCGCAGCTTTTTCAGGAGGATGAGAAGCGCGTCGCGCTCCGCCTTGTCCAGCGGCGCCAGCGTGAGATGGGAAACCTGCCTGGCCGCGGCGGCGAGGCGGGCGTAGAGGTCTCGTCCGTCGTCGGACAGGAAGAGCACGAGGCGGCGGCGGTCTTCCGCATCGGGCCTGGTCTCGATCAGGCCGCGCCGGGTCAGCCTCTCGACCACGCCCTTGACGGTCGCCACGTCCATGGAGGTCAGCCGGCCCAGCATGTTCTGGCTGCAGGTGCCGAGTTCGGCGAGCTTGGCAAGCACGGCCCACTGCATCGGCGTCAGGTCCTCGCCAAGCTGGTCGGCGAAGAGGGCCGCGTGCCGCTGGTAGACCTGGCGCAGGATGAAACCGACCTGATCATCCAGAACATAGTCCGTTGCAATGTCGGGCAACTTGATGTCGAGGTCAGCCACGTTGTATTCCGCAACAGAAACCCGCCGGAATCGCCGGCAGCACTTCGATCTTCTTGCGGCGAAGCTAGCCTGCGCTAGCGATCGACGAAAGCCTTTTCGATAACGAAATCACCAGGCTCGCCCTGGTTTCCCTCCACCGCGCCGCGTTCTTCGAGCAATGTCTTCAGGTCGCGGAGCATTTCCGGGCTGCCGCAGATCATCACGCGGTCCTGGGCGACGTCCAGCACGGGCAGCCCGATATCCTCGAACAGCTTTTCGGACTTGATGAGGTCCGTGATGCGGCCGGTGTTGCGGAAGGCTTCACGCGTCACGGTGGGATAGTAGATGAGCTGTTCGCGAACGCTCTCGCCCAAGAACTCATGCTCCGGCAATTCATGCGTGATGCGCTCGCCATAGGCGAGTTCCTGTACATGTCGGCAGCCGTGGATCAGCACGATCTTCTCAAAGCGCGCGTAAGTCTCGGGATCCTTGATCAGGCTCATGAAGGGAGCCAGGCCGGTTCCGGTACCGACGAGGTAGAGGTGGCGGCCCGGCTTGAGATTGTCGAGGAGGAGGGTACCCGTGGCCTTGCGGCCGACGATGATGCTGTCGCCTTCCCGCAGGTGCTGCAGGCGCGAGGTCAGCGGGCCATCCGGCACCTTGATGGAAAAGAATTCCAGCGTGTCCTCGTGGTTGGCACTGACGAGGCTGTAGGCACGCAGCAGGGGGCGCCCGTTCACCGGCAGACCGATCATGGTGAACTGGCCGTTCTCGAAGCGAAAGCCGGGGTCGCGCGTGGTGGTGAAACTGAAAAGGGTATCTGTCCAGTGGTGGACGCTGAGGACCTTTTCCTCGTTGAAATTACTCATGCTGGCTGCCTCGCCGCTCGCTCGTCTCTTGTCTCGCAGTGGAGATATACGCAAATAATTTGGCAATCAAATAAATAAACGTGGATTTGCGTGAATTAGAACCAATCCACGTTTGCCGCTTCGTTTCATAGCAGAAATTCGTTTGTGTACAAACGAGTTTACGAGCCGATTCTCGGCGAGCCTGGAACAAGCTCTTGCAAAACGGCCGAAAGAAGGAGCATCTAGGAATGCCTGTGGGCCGAGCCCCAAGGTAAGCGACATGGCTATAAGCCATGCGTCATGATCCGCAATGCCGGCGACAGGAGGGGCAGCTCCTTTCCCGGCAGCGGAAGAATCACTGAAACGGAGAGGCTGCGGCCGGTTTTCGCCGGTTTCGCTTGGCCTCGTGACCCTTGTCGGCTTGCCGGCACCTGTCATCATGGAGACTACCTTGAAGAAGCTTTCCCAACTGTCCCTTGGAAGCCTCGACGCTTCGATCGCCATTCCCAAATATGATCGCTCCGCCGTTCGTCCCGGCATCGTCCATTTTGGGCTGGGCAATTTTCACCGCGTGCATCAGGCTGTCTATGTCGACCGCTGCCTCCACATGCCCGGCAACGAGGGCTGGGGCATTTGCGGTGTCGAACTCATCGACAATCCCGGCACGCAAGCTAAGGCAGAGGCCTATCGAAGCCAGGATTGCCTCTACACGGTGACCGAATATGCTCCGGACGGCTCGGCCTCGACCCGCGTGATCGGCGCCATGGTAGACTATCTGCACGCACCGGCCGACCCCGAGGCGGTGCTGGCGCGGCTTGCCAATCCCGATACCAGGATCGTCTCCCTCACGATCACGGAAGGCGGCTACAACCTCGACGAGACGACCGGCGTCTTCAAGCTCGACACACCCGATGTGGCACATGACCTTGCCGGTGGTCCGCTTCGGACTGCCTTCGGTTTTATCGCGGAGGGGTTGCGGCGGCGCCGCGAGCAGGGGATCGCCCCCTACACCGTGATGTCGTGCGACAACCTGCGCCACAACGGAGACACCGCGCGCAAGGCCATCGTGTCCTTCGCCAAGGGCAGGGATGCCGAGCTTGGTGCCTGGATCGATGCGAATGTGGATTTCCCCAATTCGATGGTCGACCGTATTGCGCCGCAGATTCCGCCGGCCGTCCGCGACCGGCTGAACCAGCGCAGCGGTATCGACGATGCCGTGCCGGCTCTTGGCGAAACGTTCATCCAGTGGGTTCTCGAGGATGATTTCCGGGCGGGTCGCCCGCCTTTCGACGCGGTCGGCGTCGAGATGCGCGACGACGTGCCGGCCTTCGAGTTCATGAAGGGCCGCATGCTCAACGCTTCCCACATCCTGCTGGCAATGCCCGGCATTACGATGGGCCATCGGATCGTGCATGAGGCGCTGGCCGACGAGCGCCTCTATCGCCTGCTCGATACCTTCCTCGACCGCGACGCCATTCCCCGCATCGAGGGTCCGAAGGGCGTATCGCTCGAAGCCTACAAGAAGGCCGTGCTGGAGCGATTCTCCAACCCGGCGATCAACGATCAACTGCTGCGCATCGCCTTCGACACCTCGGCCAAGATCCCGGTCTTCCATTCGAGGACGCTGGAAATGCTGCTCGCTGATGGCGGAGATCTTCGCCGCGAGGCGTTCTTCCTCGCCTGCTTCGGCGCCTATCTCACTGGCAAGGACGACAAGGGCGATGCCTTCGAGGTCGTCGAGCCTCGCCTGAGCGAGGGGGATTGGGCGCTCCTGCGCAGCGGCAATCCGATTGATCTGTTGCGCACCAGCCCCTTCGAGAAGCTCGGCCTGGCCGATCACGAGGCTTTTGCCAAGGCCTATGGCGGCTATGTGGCGGCAATCCAGGCGACATCGGTGGGCCAGACCCTCGAGGTGCTGCTGGCGGAGACGGCATAGGCGGGCAGCCGGCTTCAGGAGCGATCTGCGGCTTTGCTACAGAGCAAAATGCGGTCAGGCCGGACCACTCGTCCAGCTGAACGCAGGGGAATCACAGGCATTCTGCGATTTGTAGCGATTCCGGATGAAAGTGAAACGCGCGAGACGCCATAATGCAGAAAGGCGCTGCCGATGTCGCAGCGCCTTTCTCTTTGTGGGTACCATTCCAACGGCGGAGTGGAAGTCCGTGCTCCCCCCTAAGCCCGTCCGCGTTCGGAAATCACCGGCTTCACACGCAGTTCGATGAAGTTCTCGATCTCCTTGAGGCGGCGCTTGGGATCCAGGATGTCGGGACCGATGCCATAGCGCCAGGAGATGTCGGTGCGGCGCCTGTCGGCAACGAGAGCCTCGAGGTCGCCGAGATAGCGATCGATCGTGTCCCCATCGCGGAAGAAGCCTTCGGAGAGCAGGGTCGGCTTGTAGCGGCGGAGGATCGCGGTCAGTTCGTTCAGGGAGAACTCGGGATGGTACTGGATGCCCCAGAAACGTCCGCCGTCGTAGCTGATGTCTACCGCCTGCACGTCGCTGACGGCATTCGAAGCAAGCACGATCGCGCCTTCCGGCAGAGCCTCGACCTCGTCGCCATGCACGCAAGGGCTGGTGAAGATCGGCGCCTTGCCGTTGTAGAGAGGGTGGTTGCCCCCCTCCGGCGTCAGCGTGATATCGCGGGCGATGCCCACTTCCCGTCCCCTGGGGTTGACACGCACGGAACCCCCTGCCGCCACGGTGGCGACCTGCAGTCCCCAGCATGAGCCGAAGAAGGGCGTACCGGACTTGTAGACCTCGCGGGCAAGCTCGACCTGCCGCATCGATTCGGGCTCGACTTTCCAGATGTTTAGGCCCGAGCCGGTGATCACCACGCCGTCATAGCTCTGGAGACCGGCCGAATCGGGCAGGTTGGCGCCTTCGTCGGCCGGCAGGGCGATATCGCACACCGCATCGGGCGCGAGGCTCTTCAGCACGGCCGCATAGGATTCGGACGGGGTCAGACCATAGGTCGCGCGGTGGCGTTCACGCGCAGCACGCACATTGCCTTCAACGACGAGGAGACGCATCGCTCACCTGAAATCATACTAAGCTGTGGAAGGCTTTAGCAGCCCGCTCCACCGCGGAAAAGAGTAATGCTCCATACGAGATAGGCAAGGACACGTGAAAATGAAGCGTTTGGTATCGATCTTGTTCGGGGGGCTGGTGGCTGTGGTCGCTGTGGTCGGATATCAGTGGTACGGCTATATCGCCAACACGGACACGCCCTTCGACGAGGTCGGCATCGACCTCAACAACATGATGCCCGGCCCGGTGCGCGACTATGGCTGCCGCCGGCTGAAGGAGACGTTCGGCGCCAAGACACTTCCGCCCTATGGCTGCGCGGACGGGACGGGAAGGGGATGGAAATAGGGCGGTTGATAGCCCCCATCCCGGAAATGTCATCAGGGAAAAGAGACCACGACCTCGATTAGGCCGATGATGGCCGCATTGAAAGCAGGGAGATCCTCGGCGGGGATCCAGTATTCCTGATGGTCACGGCCGCCCGCATCCTGGATCGGATAGGCATCGAGATAGGCCTTGTCGACGGCGAACCGTGTGACGAAGCCGGCGCCGCTTGCCGGCACGTTCCAGTCTCGGGCGATCTTGACTGCGTAGGCTTCGGAGGTGACGGGATAGAATATCGGCTGGTCCGGCAGGCGCGGAGGAAATGCCCTCATGCCGTTGGTCCTGATTAGTTTCAGTTCCTGCGGCCCGACGGGCCGCCACAAGATCACACCACTCACGTCTACCCCCGAGGGAAACGCGTGTTCCGCCTGATGCCATGGGCACGAGAAGCGGGGCGCCTGCGGTCCCAGGAAGGACACAGGCGCCACGCCGAGGTTTTTCAGAACGTCAGCGCCTTCACCTGCACCACGTTGGGGATCGTGTTGATCTCCTTGAGCAGCGGATCGCTCACCACCTGATCGATGCCGACGAGCGCGATGGCGTTGCCGCCCTCGAAGTCACGGCCGAACTGCATATGGGCGATGTTGATACCGTTCTCGCCGAGCAGCGTGCCGATGCGGCCGATGAAGCCGGGACGGTCGTGGTTGGTGATGTAGAGCATGCGGGGCAGCAGGTCCGCCTCCACATTGATGCCCTTGATCTGCACGATGCGCGGCTTGGTGCCGGCAATGATGGTACCGGCCACGGCGCGGGTGAGGTTCTCCGTCTGGACCTCCAGCGTGATCAGCGAATCATGGTCGCCGGTCTTCTCGCGGGTGGTCTCCTCGATCACGATGCCGCGCTCGCGCGCCACGCTCGGAGCCGCGACGATGTTGATGTCCGCCAGCATCGGACGCAGCAGGCCGGCCACGGCGGCGCTGGTCAGCGCCTTGATTTTCATGCGGGAGACGTCGCCCTCATAGATGATCCGCACCGTCTTGATGTCGGTCTCGGTCAGCTGGCCGGCGAAGGAGCCGAGCTTTTCGGCGAGCGAGATGAAGGGCTTGAGGCGCGGGGCTTCCTCGGCCGTGATCGAGGGGAAGTTCACGGCGTTGGAGATGGCGCCGCGCAGCAGATAGTCGGACATCTGTTCGGCGACCTGCAGGGCGACATTCTCCTGGGCCTCGGTGGTGGAGGCACCGAGATGCGGGGTGCATACCACGTTCGGCAGGCCGAACAGGGGATTGGAGGTAGCCGGCTCCTCGACGAAGACGTCGAGCGCCGCACCGGCGATGTGTCCGGCCTTCAGGAGTTCGGCGAGCGCCTCTTCGTCCAGCAGGCCGCCACGGGCGCAGTTGATGATGCGTACGCCCTTACGCGTCTTGGCCAGTGCCTCGCGGGAAAGGATATTCCGCGTCTGCGGCGTCATCGGCGTATGCAGCGTGATGAATTCCGCGCGGGCGAGGAGATCGTCGAGTTCCACCTTCTCGACGCCCAGTTCGAGCGCGCGTTCGGCACTGAGGAAGGGGTCGAAGGCGATGACGCGCATCTTGAGGCCTACCGCGCGGTCCGCGACGATCGAGCCGATATTGCCGCAGCCGATGATGCCGAGCACCTTGCCGGTGATCTCGACGCCCATGAAGCGGTTCTTCTCCCACTTGCCGGCCTGGGTGGAGGCGTCGGCGGCGGGAATCTCGCGAGCCAGCGCGAACATCATCGCGATGGCATGCTCGGCGGTCGTGATGGAGTTGCCGAAGGGCGTGTTCATCACGATGACGCCGCGCGCCGTGGCAGCGGGAATGTCGACATTGTCGACGCCGATGCCGGCTCGGCCGACGACCTTGAGATTGGTCGCCTTGGCGAGGATGGCGGAGGTGACCTTGGTGGCCGAGCGGATGGCGAGGCCGTCATAGTTGCCGATGATCTCGGCCAGCTTGTCCTTGTCCTTGCCGAGATTGGGCTGGAAATCGACGTCGATGCCGCGATCCTTGAAGATCTGGACGGCGGCAGGGGACAGGGCGTCGGAGATGAGGACCTTGGGGGCGGGCATGGGCAGCTCCTGGGAGCGCGGACGTCGCGTCCGCTTTTGAAAACAGTATGTACCAGGGAAGAGTCAGCCGAGCGTGGCGATGGCCTTCTGGAACGACCATTCCAGCCAGGGCATCAGGGCCTCGACGTCCGAGGTCTCAACGGTGGCGCCGCACCAGATGCGCAGGCCAGGCGGGGCATCGCGATAGGAGGCGATGTCGAGGCCCGCCTTCTCCGCCTCGATGGCCGAAGACAGCGCCTTGGCGAAGGCCGCCTGCCCCTCGGGCGGAAGCGCGGCGACGCGCTCGTCGACCACCTTGAGGCAGACCGAGGTGTTTGAGCGGGTGGCCGGATCCTTGGCGAGGAAGTCGATCCAGGGCGTCGCCGCGACGAAGCGCTCGACGGCGGCGAGATTGGCATCGGCACGTGCGATCAGCCCGTCGAGGCTGCCCACGGCCTTGGCCCAGTTCAGGGCGTCGAGATAATCCTCTACGCAGAGCATGGACGGGGTGTTGATGGTCTCGCCCTTGAAGATGCCCTCGATCAGCTTGCCGCCCTTGGTGAGGCGGAAGATCTTCGGCAGCGGCCAGGCCGGCGTATAGGTTTCCAGCCGCTCGACCGCGCGGGGCGAAAGGATGAGCATGCCATGCGCCGCCTCGCCGCCCAGCACCTTCTGCCAGGAGAAGGTGACGACGTCGAGCTTGGGCCAGTCGAGACGCTGGGCGAAGGCCGCCGAAGTGGCGTCGCAGATCGCCAGGCCTTCGCGGTCGGCGGGGATCCAGTCGGCGTTCTGGACGCGCACGCCCGAGGTGGTGCCGTTCCAGGTAAAGACGATGTCGCGGGTCTTGGCATCGACCTCGGTGAAGTCGACGAGGTCGCCATAGCCTGCCTTGAACACGCGAGCGTCCGCAAGCTTGAGCTGCTTGACGACATCGGTGACCCATTCGGCGCCGAAGGATTCCCAGGCCAGCATGTCCACGCCGCGGGCGCCGAGCAGCGACCACAGCGCCATCTCGACGGCGCCCGTATCGGAGGCCGGCACAATGCCGATGCGATAGTCCGAGGGTACGCCCAGAACCTCGCGCGTCAGCTCGATAGCCTGTTCGAGCTTGGTCTTGCCGATCTTCGCACGATGCGAACGGCCCAGCGCTGCGGATTTAAGAGCTTCGGGATTCCAGCCGGGGCGCTTGGCGCAGGGGCCGGAAGAAAAATTCACCACAGCGGGCTTCACTGCAGGCGTCGTCGCAACAGCGGTCTGTGCCGCCGGCATAGGTATAGTCATCGCGATGTCTCCATCCTCGCAGATGGGCGTCCCTCGTTGGGGAGGGATGTCCCGCCGTCCGTATGCCTCGGAGGAGGGGATGACGTCAAGAGACATTCGATGGTCGGTTGCAGGAAATTTTTGAAGGCGCGGCCGTCGTCCGTTGGATTCCAAGCTCAAGCCTTCCTGCCTAGAGATCGGTCACCGGGACGATCATTCCCGGCCGTCTCCTTCCGGGGGGCGGCCGGGATCTCTTGCGACGCCGGCATTCCCTCGCGGTGTCTGCGGCTCGCCGGGGATGACAGTTTCTTCATCATTCCCTTCGCCGCGCCGCGCTGCCCGGCGAGTAGCAGGTCATCACGTTCTTCGCATCGGTAGCGATGCCGCCCGGACTGCTCGCCGGGCGGCATGCTCGTTCGGCGGGATCACCACCTGTAGCGCAGGCCTGCCGTGCCCCTGAGGCTGTAGTTGGAGCCGGAGCCGGAGAGCGCGGTGGCGTAGTCCGCCTCGCCATAGACGCTCCAGTTGTCGTTCCAGGCATAGGTACCGCCGGCGCCGATCTCGCCCCACAGCCGCTTGTCCTGCTGCTCCAGGGACGTGCCGGCTACCACCACGCTGGTGTCCTTGAGGAAGCCGTAGCTCAGGTTGGCAATGCCGTAGATCTGCAGGCGGTCTGTCTTGCCCTCGCCGTTTTTCCAGCTCGCGTTGTTCTCCACCCGCAGGCCCAGCCGGCCCCGCAGGCTGTCACCGTCGCCCAGCGTCACGCGGGAGCTGTTGATGTCCGTGAAACTGTCGAAGTCGACATGGGTATAGGCAAGCTGGGCCTGCGGCACCACCGACCAGCCTGAGCCCAGCTCGAAGCGCTTGCCGATCTCCAGGCTGGCCGTACCCGACCAGCCCTGGTTGTCGCCGCCGGCCTTGTTGGACAGGCTGGACTCGTAGAAGGTGAGCTGGCCGACCGCGTCGGCATAGAGGCCGTCGGCGCCAAGCCAGGTCAGGTTGCCGCCGAGGCCGTAGCCGGTGGTCGTGATCTTGCCGCTGCGGGCCGCTCCCGTGGCCGGATCGCGCGAAACGTCGATATCGGCGTGCGAGGTGCCCACCATGGCATAGGCGCCGACGGTCAGGTCGCCCGCGCCTGTCTCGTAGGCCGTGCCCTCGTAGCCGGCCTGCAGGAAGCCGAGCGAAAGGGTATAGGGCGTGCCCGACTTGGGATCGATCGACGTATATTGCCCGCCGATGCGCCCCCAGGCACCCTGGCCATAGATCACGGGGCCGGTAGCGGCATACTTCATGACCTGGCTGGAGGGCAGGTCCGCCGCGACCTGCGGCGTGCCGTTCGGCCAAATGCGGTTGCCGGTCCTCTGCTGCAGGGTGCCGAGCGTCGCATCGGCGAAGTTGACCAGGATGTCGGCATAGGGCAGCGCCGTCTGAGCGGAGGCGTTCGCCTGCCCGGTCGAGCGCAGGTACCAGTTCTGGTCGTCCTTGGTGAGGTCCTGGTAGTAGAGGGCGTAGTCGTAGGCGCCAACGGCGACGGCGCTGGCGAGATGGAAGGCGTCGGCGGTGGAGGTGCCGCCGTTGATTTCCACGACCTCGATGCCGTTGGTCGTCTGCGCGCCGGCGCCGCCGGCATTGCGGATGGCCAGCGTCGTCGAACCGGAGGCATCGCCGTTGATGATGAGGCGATCGGTGGGTGAACCGTCGCCGCCCAGCTGGGTGTCGAGCGAGACGGTGCCCCCGGTGCCGACGAAATTGCCGGCGATGGTCGTCGTGTCGCCGACCACCCCGTTCTGCATCTGGAGAAGGCCGCCATTGGTGAAGGTGCCCAGGCCGCTGAAACTGGTGGCGGTCGGGCCGCTCGCGCCGCTGGCAGCTGCGATGATGGTGCCGCCCGCCTCGTTGTTTACGCTGCTGGAGGTATCGGGGCCGAGCACGTTGGCCCCGCCCGCCGTGTTCCACACGCCGCCCGCCTGGTTGTCGAAGCTGTTGTTGGTGGTGCGGAGGTTCACCGTGCCGGTCACCAGCCCCGTGTTCGCGATGGCGGCGGAGCTTGTACCCTGCGATGCGATCGCCAGCGCGTCCGAGGCACCCGACAGGTTCTGGATCGTGCCGGCATTGGTGATCGTCGCCGCCTGGCCATTCACCGGATAGACCAGGATGCCGGTCGCGCCGCCCTGCACGAGGCCACTCTTCTCCACGTTGATCGCAATCGGTGTGTAGCCGATGGCGGCAATACCGGCGGCGCTGGTGCCCGTGACCGTGCCACCGGCGGTGACCGTCGTCGTGCCCGTGCCCAGGTTGAGGGCTTCGATGCCGTATGCGCCGCCCGTGACGGGTCCGGACGACGTGATCGTCAGGCTCGTCGCGGTATTTTGATTGATGGCTACGATCCCGGCGGTGGATGTGCCTGTGACCGCCCCGGTTGTCGTAATGGTCGTTGCGCCCGTGCCTGCATTGCTGGCGGCGATGCCGGTCTGGCCACCGGTCACAGGGCCGGATGTGGTGATGGTCAAATCGGTTGCCTGCGCGTAGCCAAGGCCACGGGGATCGTAGGCGTTCTGGCTGGTGATACCGGTAGTGCCGCCCGTAACGGCGCCGGTCGCGATGATCGTCGTCGCGCCGCCATCCGTATCCACGGTTCCAATGCCTACCCTGCCGCCGGTGACGGATCCATATGCCTTCACGGTCAGGCCGGCGCCATAAATGTTGCTGGCCGCAATACCATATCCGCTGGCACTGCTGCCGGTTACCGTTCCGGTCGTGGTAACGGTCGTCGTGCCGGACCCGAGGTTTGCAGCATCGATACCGACAGTGCCGCCGGTTACGCTCCCGGAGGCGTAGACCGACAAATCGGTCGTGGTCTTGCCTCCCCCTGCGGCGATGCCGACGCCACCGCCCGTTACCGGACCGGTTGCGGAGATGCTGGTGTAGCCCGTACCCAGGTTCAGGGCGTTGATGCCGGCCCCGACGCTCGTCCCGGTTCCGATCACGGGCCCGGACGCCGTGACCTTCAGGTTGGTGGCGGTGGAGTAAAGCGAACCTGGGGAAGTGGGTGCGTTCCAGGCAAGAATGCCGCCGTATCCGGTCACCGTGCCGGTGGTGGTGACGGTCGTGGCTCCCGTACCCTCGTTATACGCATGAATGCCGTATTGCCCGGCTTGATTTTGGGGGCCGGTCACATCGGCGGCATTGATTGTCAGATCGGTGGCGGTGGTGCCGTTGAGGGCACGTATGCCAGCACCCTTGTAGGATGTGCCGCTACCCGTCACTGCGCCGTTGGTAGTGATGGTCGTCGCACCGGTGCCCTGGTTGTTGGCATAGATGCCGGACCCGAAGCCTGTGGTCGCACCGTTTGTCGTAATGGTCAGATTGCGTGCAGCCGCGCCGTTCTGCGCGAAGATGCCCGCGCCCTTGACGGCAATGGGCCAGTTGGGGGTCGCCGACGTGTAGGAAGAATAGTCACCGTTGCCGGTCGTCGTCCCGCTCGTCGTAATCGAGGTGTCACCTGTGCCTTCGTTGAAGGCGGCGATGCCGGCGATGCCGCCGGTCGTCGTTGCCGAATTGATCGTCAGGTCGGTGGTGCCGACATAGTTGTGAGCCGAGATGCCAGCCAGCTTGCTGCCGACCACATCGCCGGTTGTCGTGATCGTCGTCGCACCCCCGCCGAAACTGCGAACGGCAAGGGCATAGGTGACACCCGTCACATTGTTGGCGTTGATCGTGACGGGACCGCCGGTCGAGCGCAGGAACATTCCGGTGTTGCCGCTGACCGTGCCGGTGCTGGTGATGTTGAGTGCCCCGTTGTAGTTCCACGTCTGGATGCCGAAATTATAACCCGTCATGGCGCCGGATACCGAGCCGACATTGATGGTCGTCCCACCAGCGCCAAAGTTAACGGCCTCGATTCCCACTCTTCCGGTCGAAACGATATCGCCGGTCGAGGTGATGGAAGTTCCGCTCGTTCCGGTGTTGCTCGAATAGATGCCGTAACTGGTTGCCGTGATCGAGCCGCCGGTGCTGTTGTTGAAATTCACACCGTTGGTACCGGAAAGGTAGAAGCCGCCGGCGCCCGAGGTCGCATTGAACGCGCCGGAGGTCGTCACCGTCAGCGGCGAGCCGGAGAGCGAGACCGGGCCGGTCGTTGCGCCCGAGCAGTCATAGGTTCCCGCGCCGCCGGAACAGGCCGCATAGGCGCGCCGGCCATAGCTTGCGAACACCGCCATCACGGCGGTCGTGAGCGCCAGCCTGCCTCTCAATTGCTTGTTGAGCTTCATGATATGTCCCGTTGTCAGTGTTCCGTGGCGTATGCCGGGGCAGGAGGCGCCGCTTTGTACGGCGCTCCCGGTTCGAGCGTGATGGAAGCCTCGTGCGGGCTGGAAGCGGGCGGTTCCGCTCCTGCCGTGCTGCCGGGCAAGTCCTCATGTGTGATGAGGGTCTGGATCTCGTTTGAGGCGAAGCCGAGCGACATCGGGCATGCGACGCCGGGCAGTGCGGCGACGTCGTAGATCTCTGCGACGGCGCCATCGATGCGGAACCAGTCGATGCAGGTGCCGGTGTCGAGGTCGATGACCTGGAGGCCGCACCATGGCTCGGAGTCGGCGTCCTTCAGCTTGCGGTCGAGCGGGAGGCCCTCGAAGCGCTCGTAGCGCGGCTTGGAGAGGCCGACGAGGGCGTAGCGCCCGGCGAAGGCCAGGCCGCGCAGGAAGCCGGGGCAGAAGGCGACGGGATGGAAGGTCCGGCTGTCGCGGTCGACCCAGCCAAGCTCGCCGGCGCCGGAGTTCAGGATCCACAGCCGCCCCTGGTGGAGGCGGGGCGAATGGGGCATGGACAGCCCCTCGCAGACGATATCGCCGGTGGCGACGTCGATGACGACCCCGCCGCCGGTGCGCCGGTCGCGCCAGCCGTCGATGGTGTTGGAGCGGCTCACGGCGGTGACATAGGCCGGCCGGCCCTCCTGCATCGCCATGCCGTTGAGATGGCAGCGGTCTTCATCGACGATGTGCGAGATGAAGGGGGGCTTCCATATCGGCGTGAAGCTCCTAGCGCGCGCGAGGCTCGCCAGGCAGTTGAAGCGGGTGTTGACGAAGACGACCTCGCCCTCGGCCGTCAGCCCGACATCATGGGCATCGAGGACGCCGGTGGTGAAGCTGATGCGCGGCACGTAGCAGGCATCGAAGGTGTGGTTGATGAACTGGCCTTCCTCGAGCACGTTCTCGAAGCGGTGTATCTGGAAGAGCGTGGCCAGGATGAGCGCGTTGCCTTCCACGGCGATGCCCATGGCCTTGTGGAACAGGCGCTCGTCCACCATCAGGCCGCCCGCGGGATTGCGGCCCAGCAGGTAGAACTTGCCCGACTGATAGGAGGAGATGGCGACCGAGAGATTCAGCCGCGCCAGGGTCGCAACGAACCCGGGCGAGACCGAGTAGGCGGTTTCGGCAGCTTCGCTCATGATGCCGCCATCCATGCCACATGCCCCACGGCTTCGCTGCTTCGGCCGGGTTGACGGGAGTGGAGACGTGAGAACGACATTGGACCCTGCGCAGATTCAGACAAAAATCGCTGATTGAAGATTTCTGCTCGGGACGCTACCAGATACCTTTAGGTAAAGTATCACATGAAGTGATCATAATTTTATATAAATTGACTATTTTGAGTCTAAATTAGATTTTATACTCAAGACGCTTCAATTTTTGGTTGCAGTATATCTGTATTCAATTTCCGGTTGTGGAAGAAGTTCTGGGCTCCCTGAAAGCCGATGAGGAGGAAGCAACGGACAAGCAGACCCGTCCGATTTTCCCTCATGCTCTCCGTCGTCTTCGCCATTGCCACAAGTCCTGCTCGTGGCGATGGCTACTTGGGCGATGGCAGCTTGCGTCTCGTCGCTGCTGCTATCGTGCCTGCGTCACCACCTGTAGCGCAGGCCGGCGGTGCCCTTGACGGTGTAGTTGTCGCCGCCCTTTCCGGAGAGGGCCATGGCGTAGTCGGCCTCGCCATAGGCGCTCCAGTTCTTGTTCCAGGAATAGGTGGCGCCGACACCGGCCTCGCCCCACAGGCGGCGGTTGCCCTGGACCAGCGATGTGCCGGCCACCTTGACGCTGGTGCCGTTCAGGAACTCGTAGGTGAGGTTGACGATGCCGTAGAACTGCAGGCGGTTGGGCTGGCCGTTGGCGTCCTGCCAGACCGACAGGTTCTCCAGCCGGACACCGGCGCGGCCCTGCAGGCTGTCGCCCTTGCCGAGCGCGATGCGGTTGCCCAGGTTGTCGGTGAAGCTGGAAAAGTCCACATGCGTCCAGGCGAGCTGCGCCTGCGGCACCACCGCCCAGCCCGAACCGAGCTCGTAGCGCTTGCCGACTTCGAGGCTCGCCGCGCTCGACCAGCCCTGGTTGTGGCCGTTCTTGTTCGACAGGCTGGAGTCGTACCAGGTGAACTGGGCGATGGCGTCGGCATAGAGGCCGTCATTGCCGAGCCACGTCATGTTGGCGCCGACGCCGTAGCCCGTGGTGGTGATCTTGCCCTTGGAGCGGGCGGCACCCGTCACGGGATCGCGGGTCACGTCGATGCGCGCCGTCGAGGTGCCGATGGTCGCATAGGCGCCGAGCGTGAGATCGCCCCAGGCCGTCTCCTTGGCCACGCCTTCGTAGCCGGCCTGCATGAAGCCGATGCTCTGCGTGTAGGCCGAGCCGGCCCTGGGCGCGAAGGACGAATACTGCCCGCCGATCCGGCCCCATGCACCCTGGCCGATCAGTGCGGGGCCACCCCTGGCGTAGCTTTCGTTCTGCGCCGCCGTAGGCGTGCAGCGGAAGTTCTGCGTCGGGTCCTTGCACCAGATCGCCTCCGCCGGCGTTCCATTTGGCCAGATGCGGTTGCCGGTGCGCTGCTGCAGGGTGCCGAGCGTCGCCTGTGCGAAATGAGACAGTACATCGGCATAGGGAAGGGTCGTCTGGCTGGTCGGAGCCAGTTCCTGGGTCGAACGCAAGTACCAGTTCTGGTCGGTGTGGGCGAGGTTCTGGTAGTAGAGATTGTAGTCGTAGGCACCGACCGAGATCGCCCCATTGAGATGGAAGGCGGTGTCCGATGTCGTGGCGCCGTTGATGGCGTCCACCACCAGGATGCCGTCGGCCTGCGTCAGTGCGCCGGGACCATTCACGTTGTTGATCTGTATTTCGGTCGATCCCGTCGCCGTGCCTCCATCGATGACGAGAACGTCCGAAGGCGCTCCGTCGGAAGCCATGTAGGTATCGAGCTTGAGCACAGCGCCGTCGCCTACATAGTCTCCCTGGATGGTCAGGCGATCACCGACCACGCCGTCGCTGAGGCTGATGGTCGAGGCCGTCGAAGACACATCGCCTATCATGATGAACGCGCCGGCGCCTCCCTTGAAGGCATTGAGCGTGGAGTCATTCGTCATCGTCAGCGTGTCGAAAGTGGAGGTCGCTACGGCCCCCGTCGTCTTCTCGGCCAGATTCCAGGTGGACCCATTGCTCAAGGCGAGATCGACGGTCGAGTTGGCGTAAGTCTTGTTGACCAAGCCGGTTATGGTTGTTCCATTGTCGAAGGTCGCCTGCACGGAACTGGGCGTTGCGACGTTGCGGTAGTTGATCACATCCAGGATATACCCGTCACTTGCCGCCAGAAGGTCCGACTGCCGGTCGAACAGCAGCTGAACGTCCTGCTGTCCGCCATCGATCAGCAGCAGCGGAGCGGTCGTCGATTGGGTCCGGATGGTGGCGTCCCCGAAGGAGGCGATGATTCCCGGCCCGAGCGCTCCGCCGGAATCGACGCTCGCGCCCCAATCGTCGATCCCGATCGCCAACGCGCTGCGGCTGGCAAGGATGTTGGTGGAGCTGTTGGGGCCATTCGCCATGAGCTTCGAACCGCTGACCGACATCTTGATGGCAGCTCCCCAATAGGGCTGGCTGCCGCCGAAGGCCGGATCCATGATGATGGTCATGGCTCCGTTCGAATAGAGCTCTCCCTTGCCGGTGCCGACTGCGCGGGTCTTGCCGATCTTGATCGCGCTGCTGTCGAAGGTTCTCGATCCGGAGTGGATGAGATGAATATTGCTGTCGTTCAATATGACTTGCGATACGGCTTCGTTGCCGGAACTGTCGGACGCTGCTCCTGAAATGTAGATACCCTCCACACGCTCACCGGTAAGGGTCATGTCGAGGGTGCCATTGATGACGATCTTGCCGGAACTGCCGTTGCCGGCGTTCAGATAGGCCCCCTGGATCGCGCGCAGCCCGGCGTTGAGGACCGGTTGAACCAGTCCGCCGGCGGTGGTCTGATCGATGGTCGCGTTATTGAGGGTTATTGTCGAAAATTTGCCGTTGTTGGCCGCCGACGCGCCTCCTTCGCCCGAAATGACGGACGAGCCGGCGAGGATGGCGTAGGATGCAACCCCACCGCTCGAGTTTCCTCCAGTGTAGGTACTGTTCGACGTAAGAGTGAAGTTGTTTCCGTTGATTGCAACCGTGCTGTGCGTGCCCAGGCCGTTGATGCCGCCGCCGGCGCCGCTATTGGTCACCGTCGCCGTGACATCCGTGAAATTGATGCTTCCGTGCGTCAGGTACTGATTGCCAATTACTGCGAAGCCATTGGTTCCAGTGTAGGAAATATTCGCCGCTCCGATCGTGACCGTATCATCTGCGGCGGAGAGATTGCTGCGGGCCAGGACGTACCACGAAGCACCGCTCCCCAACGTCGTCGGCGATCCAGTCGTGGCGGGCACCTGGTTGCATGCCACTCCATAGGGACTGCCCGTCCATCCGGCGATGTAGGAGCCATTGGCATCCGATGTGCACGTGCCGGCAGCGTGTGCCGCCGATGCCGCCGATGCAAGAGCAGTTATGATTGACGTCCGACCAGCTGTCCCTAACCACCGTTTCATTCTTCAATCTCCCACAAAAGTGGTAGATGAAACGCAAAACATAGGTATTTATTATATAACATGCCCCATATTCCCCTACGGTATTAGTGGGGAAATTTGCTATCATAGGTTTGTAATATTGTCTAATTCTAGAATATATCGGTATGTAGTTCTAAATTTTGTATGTATTTTATGATTTGTAATTATTTAAACATATATTTCTGTGTTTTTATTTATTAATGACGTATATTGTTAAATTTTTAAAATTAAAATGAGGTAGTTTCGTGTATTATAATCTGAAGTAAGAATCTTTTATTTAAAATAAGCTATATAATATTATCCCTGCCACTCAATATGCATGAGGTGGCAGGGATAATTGCACGGATCACCACCTGTAGCGCAGGCCGGCGGTGCCCTTGACGGTGTAGTTGTCGCCGCCCTTTCCGGAGAGGGCCATGGCGTAGTCGGCCTCGCCATAGGCGCTCCAGTTCTTGTTCCAGGAATAGGTGGCGCCGACACCGGCCTCGCCCCACAGGCGGCGGTTGCCCTGGACCAGCGATGTGCCGGCCACCTTGACGCTGGTGCCGTTCAGGAACTCGTAGGTGAGGTTGACGATGCCGTAGAACTGCAGGCGGTTGGGCTGGCCGTTGGCGTCCTGCCAGACCGACAGGTTCTCCAGCCGGACACCGGCGCGGCCCTGCAGGCTGTCGCCCTTGCCGAGCGCGATGCGGTTGCCCAGGTTGTCGGTGAAGCTGGAAAAGTCCACATGCGTCCAGGCGAGCTGCGCCTGCGGCACCACCGCCCAGCCCGAACCGAGCTCGTAGCGCTTGCCGACTTCGAGGCTCGCCGCGCTCGACCAGCCCTGGTTGTGGCCGTTCTTGTTCGACAGGCTGGAGTCGTACCAGGTGAACTGGGCGATGGCGTCGGCATAGAGGCCGTCATTGCCGAGCCACGTCATGTTGGCGCCGACGCCGTAGCCCGTGGTGGTGATCTTGCCCTTGGAGCGGGCGGCACCCGTCACGGGATCGCGGGTCACGTCGATGCGCGCCGTCGAGGTGCCGATGGTCGCATAGGCGCCGAGCGTGAGATCGCCCCAGGCCGTCTCCTTGGCCACGCCTTCGTAGCCGGCCTGCATGAAGCCGATGCTCTGCGTGTAGGCCGAGCCGGCCCTGGGCGCGAAGGACGAATACTGCCCGCCGATCCGGCCCCATGCACCCTGGCCGATCAGTGCGGGGCCACCCCTGGCATATGTCGTCGCTTGCGCGGCCGGCAGGTCGGCCGCGAGGCGCGACACGCCGACGGGCCAGATGCGGTTGCCGGTGCGCTGCTGCAGGGTGCCGAGCGTCGCCTGCGTGAAATGCGACAGCACGTCGGCATAGGGAAGGGTCGTCTGGCTGGTGGGGGCGAGTTTGCCCGTCGAGCGCAAGTACCAGTTCTGGTCGGTCTGGGCGAGGTTCTGGAAATAGAGACCGTAGTCGTAGGCGCCGGCCGAGACCGCCGCGCCGAGCGAGAAGGCTCCCGCCTCCGACGTGCCGTCGACGTGGATGACCTCGATGCCGTCATTCGTGGCAGCGCCGGGGCCTGTGGTATTGTTGACGAGCAATGTCGTCGTGCCCGAGACATTGCCGTGCACGACCAGCTTGTCGGTGGGCGAATTGTCCGAGGCCAGGTAGGTGTTGAGCACGAGCGTGCTGCCCGAGACACCGACATAGTCGCCGTTCACCGTCAATGTCGTCCCGGCCGTGCCGCCCTTCAGATTGGTCGCGACGGTGCCGGCATTCGTCAGGGACTTTACGGTCTGATCGAAACCATTGGCATCCAGCGTGCCCGCGGTGACGTTGACGTCAGAGTTCGGGCTGAAGGCGTTGGCGACGCCGGCCTGCAGCATGCCGGCGGAAACGGTCGTCAGGCCCCAATAGCTGCTCTGGCCGGTCAGCGTCGTGGTGCCGCTGTTCATCTGGTTGACGGCCAGTTTGTAATTGGGTGACGCGCTTGTCATCGGCGGCGAGAAGACGATGTCGTCGGTATGGTTGAAATTGATCGTCGCCCCGGCCTGCGAATAGCTGACGATCTGGCCCGCCGTCAGGTTTCCCGCGACGCCGCCGGTCCCGATATTGATGGTGCCGGTGCCGTTGGGCGAGAAGCCTCCGCCGACGCCGACCGTGCCGGAAACCGAGGCAAGGGCGCCGTTGGCGAGGTTGACGACCCCGGTCGCGCCGCTGTTGCCGACGGACATGTTGCCCGTGATGTCGAGGGACGAGCCTGCACCCGTGACTGTGACCGTGCCGTCCGAACCGTCGAAGCGCGCGATCGTGGTGTCCCCGCTGGTGGCTTGGGCGCCGTCCTCGATCGTCAGGCTGGCCGTGCCGTTATCGCCGACGACGAGGCTGCCGGCGTTCTGCCAGGCCGATCCTGCGCCGGAGATCGTTACGGTGCCGCTGGAGCCTTCGAGTTGCGCAATCGTCATCGAGGCTGTCGCGAGATTGGCGCCATCATCGACCGTCAGGCTGGCCGTGCCGAGGCGACCGACGGTCATTGTGTCGGTTGTGGTCCAGTTCGAGCCGGCGCCGCTCACCGTGGCAGTGGTGCTGGAGCCCGCGTAGTAGCTCAGATGGGTGACACCGGTTTCGATCGAGCCGCCATCCGTCGCATCGATGGTGGTGGTGCCATACAAAGTCGAGAGCTGGCCCGAGCTGACGAATTTCGAACCATTGCCTGTGACGTTGATCTCGCTCAAGCCATCGACCTCACGGCACTGAATGCAAGCGAAGCCATTGCTTTGAAACACGCCGCCATCTTCGATGTTCAGCGTGCTTGAGTTGATCCCTATGCCATTTGCCGCAATCCACTTGGAACCATCGCCCGTCACCGTCGCAACCGACCGCAATCCATAATTGCCTATCGCGGCATTGGGAGTGATGACCTGCCCTCCGGCCTCGATGAGAAGCGATCCTTCGCCGCCGGCGGGGACGCCAGGACCGTTGGAATATTCTCCACCGACTTCAATGCCATTGGAACTCAAGGTCGAACCGACGCCGGTGACCACTATCGACGAGCCATTGGCACTGGCTTGGTTGGCGACAAGGATCCCGTAGGAACTGAAGGCCGTCGCGCCGCCCTCGATGCGCAGGGAACCCAAGCCGGCGTCGCCGACGATCAGAGATTCGCCGGCGTTGAAGGTCGATCCCGTGCCCGTCACGACCACGGAACCGGTCGAGCCGGACTGCCGTGCTATGGTCGTCAGGGGCGCAAGGCCGCCCGGAGGTGCAACGGTGTTGGCGACGCTTCCGCCGTTCTCGATCCTGAGAGTGCCCTTGCCCGCATCACCGACCACGAGCGTATTGCCGGTGGAGAGCGTGGAGCCGTTGCCCGTCACGGTGACCGAGCCGGTCGAGTTCGCGAGGCTGCCGATCGTGGTCCCGGAGGAGATCGTTACGCTGGCGCCATCCTGGACCGAGAGCGAGCCAGATCCTACGACGCCGACGATGAGACCGTTGCCGGACAACGAGGAACCCGCCCCCGTGACGACCGTGGTTCCCGTCGAGCCGGCGAGATCCCCGATGCGGATCGAATTGGCCTTGGCCTGGCCGCCGCCGCTGACGTTGAGGAAGCCGGTTCCGGTCCTGCCCACCGATATGAAATTGGTCAGGTTGACGCTGCCGCCGGTCAGGACGTTCACCGTTCCCGTGTTCGGCATTCCGATGAGAAGATTGACGCCCGGATTCCAGGGGCTCGACTGGGTGCCGGGGACATTCACCGTCTGGTTGTCGACGGTCACGTTCTGTGCCTGCGCCCTGCTGAACGGTGCGAGGGCGAGGAGGCAGGTTGCGGCGCCTGTGGCGATCTTGATCGGCTGGTTCTTCTGTCCGGAACCAGGATTGTCTGCGGAGCCCGCGGGCTTCTTGTTCTGAGCGGTCATTGTTCGTGATTTGATCGTTTGGTGTGAAAAGGCACGTATTTGAGAGAATATGGGCGCGTGTATGTGCGATTTCGCACAACCTGGAAGACGCATTCCGTTGGTTCCGGCCTGCTCGATCCGTGCTTCACGGATTATTTCGGTCCCGGACTTCCCTACCGTCGCGACGGTCAGGAACTTGCCTGCGTTCGGGTATTCCAAAGCCCGACGCCTGGGCATCGGCTCCGGCATCGACGCGGGAAATCATCCAGAACGCGCCGGGGAGGGCCTTGTCGGGTTCGAGGGCCAGGGTGCAGTCGTGCGAGCAGCCGATGCGACGAGCATTGCCGCAAAGACACTATAGAGAATTGTTCCGAACTCGCTCATGATTCCACCCCAGGCCCCTCGCGAACTAGGGATTCTTAAGTGGAATGTTGCTATATTAGTCAATAATATCTCGAAATTATATTGAGCTTTTTATATAAATTTAGATCATTCTATATAAATACGAATAAAATTCGGAAGAATGTTTTGAATATATGACAATTATCGCAACGGCATGACGAAGAAGCAACCGATGAAAATGCCGTACCAACTGACTCCAGGTCTTTGCCTATGGATATGCGAGCCGTCCTGTCGGTCCGAGCCCGTTTTAACGCCGCGGCGCATTGGCCATGGTTCTGGCTCGCCGCTGCTGTACGAGCGGCTCGCGGCGTCCGTCCACATTTGCTGGGTGGGGCGGCTGTTTCCGGCGCTTCTACTTCACCGAGCCAGCCGTCAGGCCCTTCACGATATAGCGCTCGAGGAAGATGCCGATGACTGCCAGCGGCGCGATGGCGGTGGTCGAGAGGGCGGCCATCGACCACCAGTTGATGCCCTGGGAGCCGGTCTGGCTCGCCACCATCACCGGCAGGGTCTTGGCATCCGTGGAGGTCAGCAGCGCCGCGAAGAAATATTCATTCCAGCACAGCACCAGTGACAGGATGAAGGCGGCGACCATGCCCGGCAGGGCGATGGGCAGGATGATGTGCCAGAAGGCGCCCCAGAGCGAGAGGCCATCCACCAATGCCGCCTCGTCGAGTTCGGTCGGGATGGTGTCGAACTGGTCGCGCATGATCCAGATCACGATCGGAAGGACCGTTAGGGTGTAGAGTAGAATCAGGCCGATGCGGGTGTCGAGCAGCCCAAGTTCCCTGTACAGCACCAGGAAGGGCAGGGCGAGCACGACCGGCGGCAGGATCAACTGGGACAGGAAGAAGAAGGAGATGTCCCGGTTGCGCATCCAGGCGAACTTGTACTGGAAGCGGCTGAGCCCGTAGGCCGCGAGCGAGCCGATCACCACGGCTAGCAGGGATGCACCGAGCGAGGTGATGACGCTGTTGGAGAAGCGGGCGACGAATTCGTCGCGTGCCGTCGAGGTCGCGAAGACGGTATCGGGTGAAAGGCCCAGCGAGCGCCAGCCCTTCCAATCCGGCTGGAAGTCGATCCAGGGCAGGAGGTGGCCCTGCGTGACGTCGACGGCCGATTTCATCGACGTGGACAGGGTCCAGTAGATCGGAAAGAGCGAGATGAAGGCCCACAGGATCAACGCGCCGTAGATCAGCACGCGGCTGAGGACGACGGTCGCCTTGAAGGCTGTGTCCCGGGGCGGGGCGATCGGTGTCGCGGCGGCGGCATTGGCCAAGGTCCGGTCCTCCCGCTTAGTTGTTGCGCTGCATGAAGCGGTTGGCGAAGTTCAGCAGCGTGGTGACGAAGACGATGATCACCACGAGGTAGAACATCGCCAGCATCGTACCGTAGCCGACGTTCGACCTGTCTCGATATTCGCGATAGATGAAGCTCGATACCGTGTCCGTGGCGCCGCCCGGGCCGCCCGAGGTGGTGTTGATCACGATATCGGCGAGCTTCAGCTTGAAGATGATCCTGAGCACGATGGCCGTGATGCTCACCGGCAGCATCAGCGGGAAGATCATCTCCTTGAACTGCTGCCAGCCGCTTGCGCCGTCGATCTTCGAGGCCTCCATCACCTCCCGGGGCAGGGCCTGCAGGCCGGCCAGCAGCAGGATCATCAGGAAGGGGATGGAGACCCACGCGTCCATCGCTTCGATGGAGATGCGGGCGACCCATGGATCGGTGAAGAAGGAGGGATTCTTCCAGCCGATTTCCCGCATCAGCCGCGCTACCGGGCCGTAGCGATATTCCATCATCGACTTGCCGACCATCCAGCTCACGGCCACGGGGCTCAGCATGAAGGGCAGGAGGAAAGCGACGCGGAAGAACTTGCGCGCCTTGATCTCGGCATTGAGCAGCAAGGCCAGGCCGAAGGCGATGGCATACTCCACGAACACCATCAACACATAGAAGACCATGTTGAGCAGGGCGTTCCAGAAGTCGGCGTCGTGGAAGAGGGCGACGAGATTGTCGATCCCGTTGAAGCGCTGGCCGGCAAAGGAGCTCAGGTTCCAGTCGGTGAAGGCGATGTAGAAGCCGAACAGGGTGGGAAAGATCGCCATCGCCACGGTGAACAGCACCGCCGGCAGGATGAACAGCGCGCGCTCGCCCGCTTCTCCGCGGATCAGCACCTGGCCGATGCCGAGCGCGATCGACCACAGCACGAAGGCGTAGAGCACCGGGCGCCAATTGGCGAAACCGAGGGCAAGCCCCTGGTTCTCGTGCAGGAACTGCACCAGGGCGACGGCGATCAGCAGGAGCGAGGCGACAGCGATGATGACGCGCCCGGCCGTGAGACGTCCCCCCGAGATCGAGGAGGGGATGGTGGTGGAGGGCGTCATGAAGCTCCCCGGCTGGGCGGATACCACAGCGGCATGCGTGCATGTCGCCGTGTCCGGTCTTGGAAAGGTGGCATTGTCGGACAGGAAGCGGCGGCCCGAGACCGCCGCTTAGAGCCTCACATGCCCAGCGAGGCCTTGTAGAGCGCGACCTGCTTCTCGCGGCCGATCTGGTCCGTCAGCTTCTCCCAGGCGGCGGCGATCTGGTCGGCGCCTTCCTGGGCCTTGAGCTGGCCGGCGAAGATCTTGGCGAGAATGTCCTCTGCAAGGCTGTAATACTGGAAGATGCCGGGAATACGCGGCTCGATCGCCCCGTTCGGGTGATTGTAGGAGTTGAACTGCGAGGCGAGGTAGTTCGAGATGAACTCCTTGTCGTAGCCGGCCGACACCCACTCGTCCACATGGCCCTGGCTGTTGCGGTAGCACTGGAAGCCGGAGGGGTAGACGGCCGTCCACAAGGCCAGATCCTTGCCGCCGAGATGGGCGGCGGCGCTCCAGGCGGCCCTGTGCTTCTTCTCATCCTTGTCGACGCGGGCCATCACATAGACGCCCCAGCCGAGATAGGCGAGGTTCGGCGCGTAGTTCGGGCCGCTCGGCAGCTTCTCCCACTGGCCCGACTTGGCGTTGTAGACGTCGTCGGAGCCCGGCAGGATGTCGAAGGCGCACTTGTCGCCGATGACGGAGGAGTCGTTCGTCTTGGCGTTGGAGCCGATGTCGCCCCACCACACGCACATGGCCCCGGTGCCGCCCAGGAATTGCTGGAAGCCCGTGGTGTTGGGGTCGGCGTTGAGCTGGTCGGCCGGCTCCGACGGCAGGGCGTCGAGCACGTCCTGAATGGCGCGAACCCAGGCCGGATTGTTGATGCGCGGCTTCATCGTGTCGACGTCGAACAGCCAGGCCTTGTCGCTGGGGTGCTTGGCATAGGCCGTGGCGCGGCTGCCCAGGAAGTAGAAGCCGAATCCGCCCCAGGCCTTGCAGGGATCGAGATAGCCATAGGCTTCCTGGCCGTCGATCTGCTTGCCCTTCAGGAACTTGGTAACCGCCTGCACCTGCTGCCAGGTCTTCGGCACCGCCCATTCGGTGGCGTTGCCGGCGTCCTTCCAGGCCTTGGCGAGCGCCTCGTCCTTGAAGTAGTCCGTGCGGTAGTTGAAATTATGCGTGTCGCCGTCGATGGTTACACGGTATTGCTTGCCGTCCCAGGTGCCCACCGGAGGCTTGAGGTAGTTGACCAGGTCGTCCATGTCGATCTGCTTCTTGACCCAGTCCGGCATCTCGGAAGCCAGGCCCTTGCCGCAGACGTCGCCTTCGAAGGGCGCACCCATTTCGAGGATATCGAAGTCGACGGTGCCGGTGGCGATCGCCTGCTGGAGGCGCGGATTGTAGTCGGCCTGGGCGAGGTCGATCCAGGTGATCTTGGCGCCCGTATAGGCTTCCCACGGCTTGAGGAAGCCACGGAACAGGAGGTTGTGCAGGTTCTGGTTGTTGAGGCCCATGAAGGACAGCTCGACGCCTGCGAACTCGCCCTCCTTGACGCTGTCCTTGGTGGCACCGAGGCAGAGTTCGCCCACCTTCTGCCAGTCCGCGTCCGTCGGGGAACCCTTGCCGACGCCCGGGATCTGCAGGATCTTCGCGCGAAGGTCGCTGGCCTCGTCGGCCGAGGCGGGCTCGATGGCCGCGCTTGCGCCAAGACCGCCGAGCGCCGCGAGGGCACCGGCACCGGCAGCTCCCCTCAGAAGCCCGCGGCGGCTTGCCTGGAGGGCGAGAAAACGTTTGTAATCGTCCAGTCTCACGTCAAATCCTCCCGTTTCGAAACAGCTCGTTGTTCTTGTTGGCTGCGCTTGTGCGCGGCAGGCGGCCGGAAGCCGCGATCCCTGATAATGTCGAGCGTTGGGATGCTAGGAAGACGCCTCCGATGCTGTCAACAAAATAGTACACGATCCTGAGTAATTCGCCGATCGACATCGCCCGATCATCCGGGCGGCCGAATTGGCGGGTTGGGTATATTTTCGGCATTCCCGTTGTGGGTGATGGAATATGGATGAATATTATTAGGTTACCGCCGTTCAAGGTAAATTTACGAAATCCATCTTGAGTAAATTCTGTTTTATCATTGATAATATGAAGTATATTACTTATGGTATGCCTCGCCAATTGTGCGTGAGCGGCAATGATCTCCGGCATAGATCGCTTCGGAGACACGACAATTTCGCTGATAGGTCTGACCAATTACGAGAACAGCTCGCTTCCTCGCGAGCCTCAATTCAACCGCAGCCCGGTCTGTGCATCGAACAGATGTACCGCGTCGAGCGCCGGAGTCAGCGCCAGAGGCTCGCCCGAAGCAACCGTCACGCGTTCGCGGAAGACGCCGAGCAGCTTCTGCTCGCCGATATGCGCGAAGACCTGGGTTTCCGATCCGGTCGGCTCCACCACGCTGACAGTCGCCTCCAGCGGGCCGCCAAGCGAGAAATGCTCGGGCCGGATACCATAGACGACGCGTTTGCCCTCGCTGCCGTCGGGGACGCCGGCGACGGGGAGTTCGACACCATCGTCGGTGACGAAGCGCGGCACGGGGCTCTTCTCCAGCCGGCCCTTGATCATGTTCATGGCCGGCGAGCCGATGAAGCCGGCGACGAAGAGATTGGCCGGGCGGTCATAGAGCTCGAGCGGTGACCCGATCTGCTCGATGATGCCGTCATGCAGCACGACGATGCGGTCGGCCATGGTCATGGCCTCGATCTGGTCATGGGTGACGTAGATCGTCGTCGTCTTCAGGCGCTGGTGGAGTTCCTTGATTTCGGCCCGCATCTGCACACGCAGCTTGGCATCGAGGTTTGAGAGCGGCTCGTCGAACAGGAAGACCTGCGGCGCGCGCACGATGGCGCGGCCCATGGCCACGCGCTGGCGCTGGCCGCCCGAGAGCTGGCGCGGATAGCGGCCGAGATAGGGACCCAGGTCCAGGATCTCGGCTGCCCGCTTCACGCGCTCGTCGATCTCGGCCTTCGGGGTTTTGCGGATCTTCAGGGCAAAGCCCATGTTTTCCGCCACCGTCTTGTGCGGATAGAGCGCGTAGGATTGGAACACCATGGCGATGTCGCGGTCGCGCGGCGGCAGGTCGTTGACGAACCGCTCGCCGATCTTGAGACCGCCGTCGGTGATGGGTTCGAGCCCGGCGATCATGCGCAGCAGGGTGGATTTGCCGCAGCCCGAGGGGCCGACGAGAGTCACGAACTCGCCATCCTTGATGCTGATCGAAACACCGTGGATGACTTGCTGCGCCCCATAGGACTTCTTGACGTCGATGACATCCACGGAGGCCATGCCACATTCCTTGCCGGGCTAATTTGTCGGACGGAAAGTGGTAGCCGAAGAGTTCGCCATCCGGCAAGGGGAAGCGGCGTGCGCTCGGCAACCGTCACCCGGTCCTCGGGCGGCCAGTGTCTTGCCGGTTCTCCAGGAGGCGAGCAGCCCGGTGGAAGATGGAAGGCAGGCGAGGTGCCTGCCATCCCAGGACGGACTATTCCATGCTGGGGATCAGTTCAGCTTGTACCGCAGGCTGATGCGAAGTTCGTTATCCCAGATCGTATCGGCGGCGATATTGCCCTTGGCCGTCGATCCTGCTCCCGCCTCGCCGAGATTCAGCAGGCGGTAGTCCGCATCCACTGAGATCTTTTCGGTCACCGCATAGCTCAGCCCGGCGCCGACCTGCCAGGTGAAGCGCCATGCGTTGCGGCCCGAAGCGGACGGGCAGGGACCAATGCACTGGCCGGCCAGCTTGAGGTCGTCCCATTGCAGGCGAGCCGCGCCGAGCCCCGCTCCGAGATAGGGTGTCAGCCCTTTCCAGGTGCCGATGTCGTAGTAGACGTTGGCAAGCACCGGCACGGCGCTGAACCTGCCGCCAAGCGCCCCGGCGCAGGCCTTGCCGCAGGTACCGGCGAAGCGTTCGGAGAAATCGCGAGCGGCGAGATAATCGAGCGAGACGTCCGTGCGAAGCCAGCCCCATTGATAGCCGAAAGCGCCCCCCGCGCTCCAGCCGGTCTTGAGATCCTCACCTCTCGTGCCGGCGCCGGGGATCGCGAAGGGACGCAATCCCGGGCTACCCGGCAAGCTGACGCCGGCGGAGCCTCGAAGATACCAGTTCGCCCCGCTCTGCGCGTCGTCCAGGCCGTTCACCTGGTCGAGCGAGGGGAGGGGCGGCAGCAGGCCGGCCCGCGCCGCCGTCTGCGGGAGGGCGGCGGCCAGGCCGGCGAGGAGAGGCAGGGCGAAGCGGCGCATTCTCATTCCTTGGCCGCCGGCTTGCGAGGCGACTCACTTCGGGTCTTCGGCCGCAATGTGAGCCAGCATGTCTTAAACCTTTGTTAACCCTAATGAAACGTGAACGCTGTTGCGTTCCCCGGAGAAAGCGGCCACATCCGCCCACGGAGGCATCATGAAAGCGAACAACACGCCGTCCGCGCAGGACGCCATCGTCGTCGTCGCGGGCGTCAGCAAGACCTACGCGTCTGGTTTCCAGGCCTTGAAAACCATCGACCTGACCTTGCGCCGCGGCGAGATTTTCGCGCTGCTCGGCCCCAATGGTGCCGGCAAGACGACGCTCATCTCGATCATCTGCGGCATCGTCAACCCCTCGGGCGGCAGCGTTCTCGCTGATGGCCACGATATCGTCAGGGACTACCGGGCCGCCCGTACCAAGATCGGCCTCGTGCCCCAGGAGCTGTCGACCGACGCCTTCGAGACGGTGTGGGCGACGGTGAGCTTCAGCCGTGGCCTCTTCGGCAAGCCGCCCAATCCGGCCTTTCTGGAGAAGATCCTGCGCGACCTCTCGCTCTGGGACAAAAGAGACAGCAAGATCAATGCTTTGTCCGGCGGCATGAAGAGGCGTGTGATGATCGCCAAGGCCCTCTCGCACGAGCCGCGCATCCTCTTCCTCGACGAACCCACGGCCGGTGTCGACGTCGAACTGCGGCGTGACATGTGGGAAATGGTGCGCTCCCTTCGGGAAAGCGGGGTCACGATCATCCTGACCACCCATTACATCGAGGAAGCCGAGGAGATGGCCGATCGCATCGGCGTCATCAACAAGGGCGAGATCATCCTGGTCGAGGACAAGGCCGAGCTCATGCGTAAGCTCGGCAAGAAGCAACTCACGCTTACCCTCCAGCACCCGCTCGAACGGGTGCCGCAGGCGCTCGACACCTATCGTCTAGACATCGCGGACAACGGCAACCAGCTCATCTACACCTTCGACGCCAAGGACGATCCCGAGATCCTGGCCCGCCTGCTTCACGATGTCGGCGAGGCGGGTGTCGGCTTCAGGGACCTGCAGACCAGCCAGTCCTCGCTGGAGGACATCTTCGTCAGCCTGGTGGGAACGCATTGATGAATATCCATGCCATCCGCGCGATCTACGTCTTCGAGATGTCCCGCACGTTCCGCACGCTCCTGCAGAGCATCGCTTCGCCGGTGATCTCGACCTCGCTCTATTTCATCGTGTTCGGCTCGGCCATCGGCGCCCACATGAACGAGATCGACGGGGTGAGCTACGGCTCCTTCATCGTGCCCGGCCTGATCATGCTGGCGATCCTGACGGAGAGCATTTCCAATGCCTCCTTCGGGATCTATATGCCGAAGTTCATCGGCACGATCTACGAGGTGCTTTCCGCTCCCGTCTCCGTGGTGGAAATCGTCATCGGCTATGTCGGGGCGGCTGCGTCCAAATCCGTGCTGCTCGGGCTCATCATCCTGGTCACGGCCCGTCTGTTCGTCGATTTCTCGATCCAGCATCCGCTATGGATGATCGCCTTCCTCGTCCTTACCTCGGTGACCTTCAGCCTGTTCGGCTTCATCATCGGGGTGTGGGCGGACGGCTGGGAGAAGCTGCAGATCGTTCCGACGCTGATCGTCACGCCGCTGACCTTCCTGGGCGGCAGCTTTTATTCGATCTCGATGCTGCCGGAACTCTGGCAGAAGATCACGCTGTTCAATCCGGTCGTCTATCTCGTCAGTGGTTTCCGCTGGAGCTTCTACGGTATCTCGGATGTCGACGTCGGGGTGAGCCTCGGCATGACGCTGGTGTTCATGGCTCTATGCCTCGTCGCCATCGCGGTGATCTTCCGCACGGGCTACAGGATCAAGGCATAGCGGAGAACGTGGAGGTCACATGCAGTCCATCGCCCAACGCTTCCACGCCGCCCGTCGAGAGGCGCGCCCGCTTCCCGAGTTTCCGGGCTCGCTGCCGGAAACGCTTGCTGGGGCCTATGCCATCCAGGAGGAAGCCATCGGCCTGTGGCCCGATGAGGTGAGGGGCTGGAAGGTCGCGGCCATACATCCGGATCTGCGTGAGCGCTTCCTTGCTGCCCGCCTGTCGGGCCCGGTCTTCTCGCGCGGTGTCCATCTCCTCGCGCCCGGCGAGACGGGGGAGGTCGCGGTGATCCGCGACGGCTTCATCGCGGTGGAGACGGAGATCGGCGTGATGATCGGATCCGATATCGCACCGAGGCCCGGGCCCTGGGCCATGGGAGACCTTCTAGCCCATATCGCCAGCGTGCATGTCGCCATGGAGATCGCCGGTTCGCCCTTGCCGACCATCAACGATATCGGCCCCATGGCCGTGATCTCGGATTTCGGCAACAACACCGCCATCGCTCTTGGCGCCGAGATAGAGGGCTGGCGGGACGGTGCGCTCCAGACGTTGAGGACGCAGACGCTCATCGGCGGCGCCCTCGTCGGCGATGGGGCCGCCTTCGGCCCCAATGGCGGTCCCTTCGATGCGTGCCTCTTTCTCGTCAACCATCTCGCCACGCGTGGGCGAGGGCTGAGGAAGGGCGACGTAATCTCCGCCGGCGCCACGACCGGCGTTCACCCGATAAAGATCGGGCAGATGGCCGAGGCGGTATGCGTGGGAACACCGCCGCTCGCGGTGCGGATCGGGGAGCGAAAGCCGCATTTTTGATGGCGTCGCAGGTATCCGCGTCCGTACCCCGTCCGCACTCACGCACGATTTCCGGAAGGCAGGCAAAGATGCCTGCGATCCCAGGGGAGAATGCCTGGCAACCGGAGCGCTAGAGCAAAGCGCGTCTAGGTAGAAACGCCGCTTTTCTCTAACTCTTTGTTTTTCGACGCGTCTTTGCGTTTTGCCGATTCCGTCAAAACACAAAACGCTCTAGGCCGCCTTCGAGATCGCCTCGATCACGTTGTCGACAGCGCTTTCGACGCTCTTGCGGTCGTCGCCTTCGGCCATCACCCTGATCACGGGTTCGGTGCCGGAGGGGCGTATGACGAGGCGGCCGGAATCGCCGAGCTGCTTGCGGGCGCCTTCGATGGCGGTGGTCACCTTGGGATCGTCGAGCACCTTGCCGCCGCGCGTACGCACGTTCTTCAGGATCTGCGGCAGCGGGTCGAAGCGGTGGCATACCTCGCTCACCGGCCTGTCCGCCTTCTTCAGTACCGCCAGCACCTGGAGCGCGGCGACAAGGCCGTCTCCCGTGGTCGCGAAGTCGGAGAGGATGATGTGACCGGACTGCTCGCCGCCGACATTGTAGCCCTGCGATCTCATGCGTTCGAGCACGTAGCGATCGCCCACGGCGGTGCGCTCGAGCATCAGGCCGAGGCCGCCCAGATAGCGCTCCAGCCCGAGATTGGACATGACCGTGGCGACGATGCCGGGCTGGGTGAGACGACCGTCTTCCTGCCACGCCGAGGCCACTACGGCCATCAGTTGGTCGCCATCGACGATATGACCCTTTTCGTCGACGATCACCACGCGGTCGGCGTCGCCGTCAAGGGCGATGCCGATATCGGCGCGCAACTCGCGAACCTTGTTCGACAGCGCTTCCGGAGCTGTCGAGCCGACATCCTTGTTGATGTTGAAGCCGTCCGGCTCGACGCCGATCGGGATCACGTCGGCACCGAGTTCCCACAGCGCCTCCGGAGCCACCTTGTAGGCGGCACCGTTGGCGCAGTCGACCACAACGCGCAGGCCGTCGAGGCGGAGCTGCCGCGGCAGCGTGCGCTTGGCGAATTCGATGTAGCGGGCACGCACGTCGTCGATACGGCGGGCGCGGCCGAGATCGCGCGAACCGGCGAGCCGGGAGGAAAGGTCGGTGTCGATGAGCGCTTCGATGGTGCGCTCGGTCTCGTCCGACAGCTTGAAGCCGTCGGGGCCGAACAGCTTGATGCCGTTGTCGTCATAGGCGTTGTGGGAGGCCGAGATCATCACGCCGATGTCGCAGCGCAGCGAATTGGTGAGCATGGCGACGGCGGGCGTCGGCATCGGGCCGAGCAGCATCACGTCAACGCCGACGGCGGTGAAGCCGGCGACCAGGGCATTTTCGATCATGTAGCCGGACAGGCGAGTATCCTTGCCGATGACGACGCGATGGCGATGCTCGCCGCGCTGGAAGGCAAGGCCGGTGGCCATGCCGACCTTCATGGCGAGTTCAGGCGTGATGAAACTGTTGGCGCGGCCGCGAATGCCGTCCGTGCCGAAATATTTGCGACTCATCGGTCAACCTCGAGATTACCTGAACCAATTATGCCAGAAGGCTCGCACCAAATGTTTCAAAAATTATTTTCAAGCGTAACAAGGGCTTTCGAGGCCACGGCGCTTCCTTCGCGGAGTGGCGTCTCGGGGCCGCTTGTGAAGCCGATGGACCCGGGATCACATGCAGGGCTTACTTGGAGGAGCACTACGCCTGGGACCGCGGACGTCTTCGTCCGCCTCTTCCTTCGGCGACATCGCCTGGCAGCCGCCGCTATCGCCGCCACTCATAGTCATAGGTCGCCAGGCCCGAGGCGACGTTCACTCCGCTCGCCGTGCGGACGAAGCCTTCGCGCTCGTAGAACCGGATCGCCCTCTTGTTGAAGGCATTCACCGAGAGCTTGAGGATCAAGCCGGTCTTCTGCTTGGCAACGTTCATCAGCAGATGCGCCGTGCCCGAGCCCTGCTCGCCCAGCGCGAGGACGATCTGTTCGAGCAGCATGGCCTGGTCGCTCACCGGTACCAGCACGAGCATGCCGACAAGGTCGTGCCGGCGCGTGGCCACATGGATCTCCGCCTTCAGTTCCTTCCACTTCAGCCACATGTTCGGCCAGCGTGCCTGATAGTCGAAGGCGGGATAGGTCGCAGCCCAGGTTTCGCACCACAGGGTTCGCATCGCAGCTTCGTCACGCGGCTCCGCCGCCCGGAGGGTGACGAAGGCCGGTGTCATCGCTCCGTCAACTTCAATTCGATGCGCCGGTTGCGGGTGCGAGCCTCCTCGGTACCGGAGGTGTCGATCGGCTGGAATTCGCCAAAGCCAGCCGCGACGAGGCGCTGGGCGGGGATTCCCTTGGAGATCAGGTACTGCACCACGGATATGGCGCGGCTGGCCGACAATTCCCAGTTCGAAGGAAATTGCGGGGAGTTGATCGGCCGGTCGTCGGTATGGCCATCGACGCGTAGCACCCAGGGGATGTCGTTGGGAATCTTGTCCTGGAGGTCGAGGAGGGCGGCCGCGAGCTTGTCGATCTCGGCCTTGCCTTCGGGCTGGAGCGCGGCCTGGCCAGGCTGGAAGAACACCTCGGACTGGAAGACGAAGCGGTCGCCGACGATGCGGATGTCGGGCCGGTTGCCCAGCACGTCGCGCAGGCGGCCGAAGAAGTCGGAACGGTAGCGCGACAGCTCCTGGACGCGCTGGGCCAGTGCCGCATTCAGGCGCGAACCCAGATCGGCGATCTTGGTCTGGCTCTCGCGGTCCTTCGATTCGGAGGCGTCAAGCGCCTGTTCCAGCGCTGCGATCTGACGGCGCAGGGCGGAGATCTGCTGGTTGAGGAGATCGACCTGGGCCAACGCCTGGCCGGAAAGGCGCTTCTGGCTGTCGAGCTCGCCCTGGATCTGCTGTACCTGGCCGCTATTGGCATTAGCGGCGGCGGCATCGCTCTGCGCCGCGTCGAGCAACCCCTGCAGTCGGCCCTTCTCGTTGTTGGACTTGTCGAGGCTGGCGTTCAGAACGGAGAGCTGCTCCTGGGCGTTGCGTTCGTTCGAGCGCTCCAGAGCCAGGAGCTGGGAGAGTTCGGCAACCTGCGCATTGAGCCGGTTCAATGCCTCGTCCTTGCCGGTGACTTCCTGCGACAGGAAGAACTGGCCGAGCACGAAGATCGACAGGATCATGATGATCGAAAGAAGCAGCGTCGACAGGGCGTCGACGAAGCCCGGCCAGTAGTTTATGCCTTCGCTGCGACGACGGCCGCGACTGAGCGCCATCAGTTCCTCTCACGCTCTTGCGTCAAGCGTTGCAGCACGGCCTTGATGTCGCGCTGCTGCTCGGCCTGGCTCTCCACCCAGTCCCGTATCATCTGCTGCTCGGAGCGCATGTGCTGCACTAGGCCCTGGATGCCTTCCGCGAGCTGCGCCATGGCGGCAGTCGCGGTGCGGCCGGAACCGGCCTCGCGAGAGCCGTCGGCCATGCGCTCGATTGCCGTCTTGATCGCGGCCATTTCCGCATCCGAACCCCCGCGGGCAAGCCCTTCCGCCTCGATGTCGGTGACGGTCGCGGCGAGCCAGTCTTCCAGTTCGGTGTAGAAACGGTTCTGCGCCTGGCCTGCCTGAAGGTCCAGAAAGCCGAGCACCAGCGAGCCGGCGAGGCCGAAGAGCGAGGACGAGAACGACACGCCCATGCCCTTGAGCGGGGCCGAGAGGCCGCTCTTCAGGCCTTCGAACACGGTGGAGGCATCGCTGCCTCCCACCGACATCGAATTGATGACGTTGCCCACCGAGCCCACGGTCTCGATGAGGCCCCAGAAGGTGCCGAGCAGGCCGAGAAAGACGAGCAGGCCCGTCAGGTAGCGCGAGATCTCGCGCTGCTCGTCAAGGCGCATCCCGATCGATTCGAGGATGGAACGCAGCGTGGAGAGCGAGATCGAGCGCCTGCCGACCTTGTCCCCGAGAAGCGTGGCCATCGGCGCAAGCATCACGGGCTGGTCGCGCAACTCCAGGCCCGGATCGCGCAGGCGGTAGGCGTTTACCCAGCGCACCTCGGGAATGAGGCGGATGACCTGCCGGAACCCGAATGCGATGCCCAGCAGCAGCGTGAAGATGATTAGGCCGTTGAGGCCGGGATTGGCCATGAAGGCATCGAAGAGCTGACGATAGAGCACGGCGGCGACGCAAGCCGCCAGGATAAGGAAGACCAGCATACGGATGAAGAAGATCCGCGGGGAAGACAGCTTGTAAGGATCAAGGTCTCTTGCCATCGCACCACGCCGCTCGAACTCGTCTCATTCATGCCTTCCCTAGCAGGGAAGGTTATGACTTGCCAGACAATACCCTAATGCAATGCTTCGCACACGCCATCAATGTGGGCAGCGAAGAGATGGGGCGGCAGGGGCTGGCGACTATGGCGAGCTTCAAGCCGCCTGTCCGCCATAGGCGAAGACGGCCTGCGGCCGGGCTCCCTTGATGAAGCCGCCGCCGAGCACGCGGGCCTGGCCGTCGGCGTGATCGTAGAAGACCGCTGCCTGGCCGGGGGACACGCCGTCCTCGGCTTCCGCAAGCTCGATCGCGGGGCCATCCGTCCCGAAACGGAGCAGCGCCGGCTTGGGCGCGCGGGTGGAACGTACGCGAACCGCGATTTCCAGCCCGTCGGCCGGAAGATCCTGCAGCGCGCCGTCGCCGATCCAGTTGACGTCGCGCAGTGCCACGCTGCGGGTCGCCAGCGCCTCGCGCGGGCCCACGATCACGCGCGCGCCCTCGGCGTCGAGCTTGATGACGTGCAACGGCTCGCCGGTCGCGACACCCAGGCCCTTGCGCTGGCCGATGGTGAAATGGATCACGCCCGCATGCTGGCCAAGCACGCGGCCGTCGATATGCACGATGTCACCGGGCCGCGCGGCGCCGGGCTTGAGCTTCTCGATCACCTGCGCATAGCGCCCCGAAGGCACGAAGCAGATGTCCTGGCTGTCGGGCTTGGCGGCCACCGACAGGCCGAAGCGCTCGGCGGCCTGGCGCGTCTCGGGCTTGGTCATGTCGCCGAGCGGAAAGCGCAGTATGTCGAGCTGCTCCCTGGTGGTTGCGAACATGAAGTAACTCTGGTCGCGCTCGGCGTCGCGCGGGCGGAAGAGGGCGCGTCCATCGGCGACGGCGCGGCTGGCGACGTAGTGGCCGGTGGCGAGTACGTCGGCGCCAAGATCGCGGGCCGTGCCGAGGAGGTCCCGGAACTTCACGCGCTGATTGCACTCGACACAGGGGATCGGCGTCTCGCCCGCCACGTAGGACTCGGCAAAACGGTCGATCACCGCCTCCTTGAAGCGGCTTTCATAGTCGAGCACGTAATGGGGAATGCCGATGCGGTCGGCAACCTCGCGTGCGTCGTGGATGTCCTGGCCGGCGCAGCAGGCGCCCTTGCGATGCACGGCGGCGCCATGGTCGTAGAGCTGCAGCGTCACCCCGATCACATCGTAGCCCTGCTCCTTGAGAAGAGCGGCGCATACGGAGGAGTCGACGCCCCCGGACATGGCGACAACGACGCGGGTATCCTGCGGCCGGCGCGGCAGGTCGAGCGAGTTCAGCATGGCAACCTCTTGTCCGACAGAGGGTCAAGGTCTCTGCGACGGCGCTCCTTTACGCGATTTTGCCCGATAAGGGAACGCTGTTCTTGATTCTGGCCACCCTGGAGCGGACCTGAAGGTGTCGGTTGCACCATCGCCCCACGGTGAGGTTTTTCGATTCCGAAATTAACCTATTAACTATGTTCTTTAAGTATAGTTCGGGTGTTTCGCTTAAATAAACACAGACTGTTGCATTTATATCATAGGATTTATGCTGATGAGCGGGTATCTCGAATTAAGGCGACAATAAAGTACCGAGTGCTGAAGGATTAAAATGCAAGTTCTAAAGAATGTTATGCTTGCTGGCGCAGTTGTTTTCATGCCGGTGGCGGCATTCGCCGCGGATTTGGCGCCGAGGCCCGTGGAGCCGGTGGCTCCCGTAATCGAGCCTGTCTTCACCTGGACCGGCTTTTACATGGGCCTGAACGCCGGGTACGGCCGCGGCACGCTCGACACGGATCTGAGGGCGATACCGACCGCCGCCCCGGCACCGCTGACGCGGGCAATCGGCTTTGCGGTAGGCGGCGGCTTCGGCAAGGTGAAGGATACGGCCGGCGGTTTCATCGGCGGCGGCCAGCTTGGCTACAACTATCAGTTCGACCAGAACTGGGTCGTCGGTGCGGAGGCGGATCTTCAATATTCCGGCATCGACTCCACCGCCCATGCGATAGGCGATGACGACAATCCGATCACGCTGAAGACCAAGGTCGACTGGTACGGCACGGCCCGCCTGCGCGGCGGCTATGCCTTTGACCGCTTCCTCGTCTATGCCACCGGCGGTCTGGCCTACGGCGAGGTGAAGTCGAAGCTCAGCGTTCCCGGCGAGTCCATGTCGGGTTCGGATACGCGGTTCGGCTGGACTGTCGGGGGCGGCGTCGAATATGCGCTCACCCAGAATTGGACGCTGCGCGCCGAGTATCTCTACGTCGATCTCGGCAAGGGCAAGACGATCGACAAGCCGACCAGCGACGACATCAGCCGCATCACAGCCAAGCCGGACGTTGCGATGCATACCGTGCGCGCCGGGGTGAACTACAAGTTCTGATCCGGTTCCGACCGGCCTGCTTTGGGGGCTCCGCGATGGCGGGGCCCTTTTTGTGTGATACGCGCCCTGTCTTGCGCCTCGTGCGCCGCCGCTTTAGTCAGGAGCCTCTTCCGGAGATTCCCATGCCCGCGACGCCCGACGACCTCTTCGCCTTCCTCGACAAGCTCGGTATTGCCACGACGACCGTCGACCATCCTCCGCTCTATACGGTGGAGGACTCGAAGGCGTTGCGTGGACAGATCGAGGGCGGCCACACCAAGAACCTGTTCCTGAAGGACCGCAAGGGATCCCTCTTCCTCGTGGTGCTGGAGGAGGACGCGACCGTCGATCTCAAGCGCATCCACGAGATCATCGGCGGGCAGGGCAAGGTGTCGTTCGGTTCGGCCGATCTTCTCACCGAAGTCTGGGGCGTGCTGCCAGGCGCGGTCACGCCGTTCGGGGCCATCAACGACGGGGAGGGGCGCGTGACGGTGGTGCTCGACAAGTCGCTGCTGGACAACGCCAAGCTCAATCATCATCCGCTCGTCAATACTGCGACCACCACGATCGCGCGCGAGGATCTCGTTGCATTCCTCAGGGCAACGGGCCACGAGCCGAAGATCCTGGCCGTTTCCAACGCGGCTTGATCGATCCGGCTCCCGCGCGGCGCTCAATAGATGATGGCGGGCATTCCCATCTGGTCACCGTCCAGGCCGGGCGCCGCCACCAGCACGTCCTCCGGCCGGTTCATCGACGCACCGCACATGAGGGCCACCTCCGTGCGGTTGCGCAGGTGGAACTTGCGCATGATGTTGCGGATGTGAACCTTGGCGGTGCTCTCCGATATGTTGAGGGCATGGGCGATGATCTTGTTCTGCTTGCCCTTCTGCAGCAGCGCCAGAACATCGATTTCCCGCTCGGTCAGCGCCAGATGGATCTCGGAGCGCGGATTTTGCGCCGGCATCAGCCGTCGCGCGGCACGGCTTTGCCCGGCCTGAAATCCCTGGGATCCGGGCCCGGTGCGGGGAGCCAGGGCCAGGGAGTCCCGGACGGCCGCTATCACCGCGGCAAAGCCCATCGCGGCTGTCAGCCAGTTTCGGACGCCGGCTTCCTCCAGCACGTCACCTACGGCCGGATCGGCGCTGTCGGTGACGACGAGCAGGGGTAGGGACCCGATCCGGATCTTCAGCCGCTGGACGAGGAAGGCGATAAAGAGAGGATCGGAACTGCGTTGCACGAAGCTCAGTACCGCGAGCGAAGCGGGCTGGTCGGCTTCGTCGAGGCTGCCGACGATGCGAACGTCGATATCCTCATCCGCGTCCATGAGGGCTCGGGAGAAAATCTCGCCCATGAAGGGGCGATCCTCGATCAGAAGTACGATGCTCCGGGAATGCGAAAAGTCGACCGCAAGATCTGAACTGTCGGGATCATGGTGGTCGTCCCCGTTCCTGAAATCGGCTGGATGACTCATGGTGAGGCCTCTTGAATTTCGGCGTTGCTTTGTCCCAAAATCCCGACGGTCAATCTTTTAGTTTCACGATTAGCAATTGCAGTGCTGTCTGCCCTTGTTGTTCTTGATCTTCGCTGCCCGGCGATCTGCAACAATGGGCACAGGGACGATACATTGCGTGTATTCGTTGTCATGTATCCGGTGACGCATCTGCATAAAAAGTAAAACGATTTACGCAGAATCGGCTCATTGAATGAACGACAGCTGACGATTTTCTTTTATCTCATATAATGAGCGCTAATTTGAATTCTTTTCGGGTTAGCCCAAAAGGAGATTTACGCACCGTAATCCCCTGAAGGTGTTATACTACGTGCTGTAGTGCTCTGATGTTCCCTGTCGCCGTGTGTTTTTTGGATGCAGGCAATATATAAGGCACGATTCCGAAATAAAATAATATAATACGAAGGTTATATTTTAACTGTATGGTGAAGGTGGCCAAGCTTATTTGTTGTCGTTGTCAGGGATGTGCCACGAAAAGCGTGCGGATTTGTCTTGGCTCGGACTTGGCTCTTGTGCCGCCACGACGGGGTTTGCGGCCGCCACTCATGATTGATCGACAGTATCGGATCAAATGGGTCGCGAAGTACAATTTGTTCCAGAGCGCCATGGAGTGCCGTCTTTTCTATTTTATCGTACGGCTCGTCATAAGCTGACGGTTGCCTTCCCGTCGATTTACCCCCATCTAACCGTGAACGATGTCTTCTAGGGTATTGGCGATGAGCAACGACGCTGCCGGAACGAATGGTCTGATCAAGGACACCACGACGCAGACCTTCATGGCTGACGTCATCCAGGAATCGATGAAGCAGCCGGTTCTGGTGGACTTCTGGGCCGAGTGGTGCGGACCGTGCAAGCAGTTGGGGCCTCTGCTCGAGAAGGCGGTCGTTGCCGCCAAGGGCAAGGTGAAGCTGGTGAAGATGGATATCGACAAATATCCCCAGATCGCCGGCCAGCTTGGCGTACAGTCCATTCCAGCCGTCTTCGCCTTTTCGAAGGGCCAGCCCGTCGACGGCTTCATGGGCGCCATCCCCGAAAGCCAGATCAAGGAATTCATCGGCCGCATCGCCGGGCCCGGCGGGGATCCCGATACCGAAGCCATGCTGGCTGAGGCGGATGCCCTGCTCGTGGACGGCGAGGGAGAAGCAGCCGCGCAGATCTTCGCGCAGATCTTCGAACAGGATCCCGAGAACCTCAAGGCGATCGCCGGTCTTGCCCGGGTGGCGATAGCTGCCGGCGAACTCGAACAGGCCAAGGCCACCTTGTCCCTGGTGCCCAAGGGCAAGGAGAGCGACCCGCTGATCGCCAGCGCCCGTGCCGCCGTGGAACTCGCCGAGCAGGCGAGCGAACTCGGCGATCTCCAGGGGCTGGCCCGCCAGGCGGAGGCCGATCCGAAGAACTTCCAGGCCAAGTTCGACTATGCCCTGGCCCTTGCCGCCGCGAACAAGCGCGAGGAGGCGGTCGACCAACTGCTCGACATCGCGCGGCGGGACCGCAAGTGGAACGACGATGGCGCGCGCAAGCAACTTGTGCAATTCTTCGAGGCTTGGGGCCCCATGGACGAAAGCACGATCTACGGCCGGCGTCGCCTGTCGTCGATCCTGTTCTCCTGACCCTTCGGGGCGCCAGCAAGCTCGGGGAAAGCCGCTCTATGCACCCGCTGTTTCAGACGGAGGCCGATCTGCCCTCCGTCATTCCGGTCTTTCCGCTTTCGGGAGCCTTGCTGCTGCCGCGCGGGCAATTGCCGTTGAATATATTCGAGCCGCGCTATCTCGCAATGATCGACGACGTCCTGCGTGGCTCGCGTCTCATCGGCATGATCCAGCCGGAAGGTGAAGAGCCGGAGGACAAGCCCCCGCTGTTCCAGGTCGGCTGCGTGGGGCGCATCACGCAATTCGCCGAGACGGGGGACGGGCGCTACCTTATCCAGCTCACCGGCATTTCGCGTTTCAGGGTCGTCGAGGAAGTGGTGGTCGATACACCCTATCGCCAATGCCGCATCACGGCCGAGCCTTTCGCGCTGGATTTCACCCCTCGCGCGGGTGAGGACGAGGTCGACCGGAAGGCGCTCATCGACACGCTCAAGGCTTATCTCAGCGTCAATCGTTTCCAGGTCGACTGGAAGGAGATCCACGAGGCTCCCAACGAGGCGCTCGTCAACGCGCTTTCGATGATGAGTCCGTTCGGCCGTCGTGAGAAGCAGGCATTGCTGGAGGCCGCGAGCCTGCGTGAACGCGCCGAAATCTTGGTCGCCATTACCCAGATCGATCTGGCCAAGGGTGGCGACGGTTCGGATACGCCGCTGCAATAAGGCAGGGATGTCATGGCCAATCCTCCTCCCCACCGTCCCCCGCCGCTGACCGATCCCAAACTCCTGGAACTGCTCGTCTGCCCCCTGACCAAGACGACGCTGGAGTATGACGCCGAAAAGCAGGAACTCATCTCGCGCGCGGCCAAGCTTGCCTATCCCATTCGGGAGGGCTTTCCGATCATGTTGCCCGAGGAGGCGCGGGTGCTCGAGCCGGACGAGTAGCAGGCCCTGCACCGTTTCTGCACCGGCCTCCCATCGTTCCGTTATGACGCCTGGATCTTGGCTGGATGCCATGCCCTCATCCTCGATGCGTGGATGAGGCCTGGTGCCTGCCGCCGGCGGGAAGCGGGAAAGTGGACCTGCCGGGCCGGTCGGGGCGGGCTTTGACACCCAACCCTCGAAATGACATTCATCCCTGATGCCGCGTACCATTCTGATCGTCGACGACGACCCCCACATTCGCGAATTGCTGGCCTTCGCCCTCGCCAAGGCCGGCATGACAACCATCGAGGCCGGCGACGGCGAGGAGGGGTTGGCCAAGGCCCGCAGCCACGCCCCCGATCTCGTCATTCTAGACATCAACATGCCCCGGATGGACGGACTCGAGGTCTGCCGTCGCCTGAAGGTGCATGAAGACGTGCCGGTGCTTTTCCTGTCTTCGCGCGACGACGAGATCGACCGTGTCCTTGGCCTGGAAATGGGTGCGGACGACTATGTCGTGAAGCCTTTTTCGCCCCGCGAGGTCGTGGCGCGCGTCGGCGTCATCCTGAAACGGGCCGCCGCAAGGCCGCCCGTTGCCACGACGGCGGCGGCACTGGCGCGCGGGCTCCTGCATCTCGACCCCGAGGGTTGGCACACCCAATGGGCCGGCCAGGAGGTGGGCCTGACCGCGAAGGAGTTCCAACTCCTCCAGATTCTGGCCTCGACGCCGTCAAAGGTGTTTTCGCGCGACGAGATCATCGACCGCCTGCACGGGCCGGGCTTTGCCATCACCGATCGCACCATCGACAGCCATATCCGCCACATCCGTCAGAAGTTCTCCGGCGTCGGTGCGGAGGATGTCATCGAGACCCGGGCCGGCATCGGCTACCGCATCGGCGCCTGTACGGGCAAGGCGGCGTGACGGGACCCATCCACTGGGCCAAGAACGCCGCCAAGGCGCACTGGCCGGCCTTGCGCCTGCGCTCTATTCTGCTCGGGGTACTGCTCTTCACTGCGCTGATGCCGGGGCTCGGCGCCATCTTCCTGCGCGTCTACGAGAACGTGCTGGTACGCCAGACCGAAGCCGAGTTGATAGCGCAGGCCGCCGCCTATGACGCCGCCTTCGATCTTGCGTGGCCTGGACCGAAGGGACCCATTCCGCCTCCAGCGCCGGACGACGACGCGTCGCGCTCCTATGGCCGCAGCGATGCCTCCCGACCGGACTATTTCACGCCCGACGCCCTGACCATCGATCTCAACACGATGCCGATCCTGCCGCAGCGTCCCCAGCCCGAAGACGCCGCGCCGGGTCCCGATCCGGATGCGCTGGCGGCCGCCAGGCAGATCGAGCCCCTGGTTGCCGAGACGCGACGCACGACCCTGGCCGCCATCCTCATCCTGGACGCCAGGGGGGTCGTTCTCTCGCAGGGGCCCTTCTTCGGCAAGAGCTACGCCTTCCTTCCGGAAGTGCAGTCGGCCATGGCTGGCCGTTCCCAATCCCTGTTGCGGCGGCGTGGCGACTACCAGCCTCGCTATGCCTTCGAGGTGCTGAGCCGCGCCTCGGCCATCCGCGTGCACTATGCCCGGCCCATTATGCTCGATGACAGGACGGTCGGAGTCTTGCTGCTTTCGCGCTCCCCCCGCGCCCTGTTTCGCGGCATCTATGACGATCTCGGCAAGATCGCGCTTGGCTTCGCCATCATCGTCATCGTGATCGTCAGCCTTGCCGGCTTGCTGTCGCGCGCGATCGCCAGGCCCATCGAACTGCTGACGCAAGCCAGTGCTCATGTCGGTCGCGGCGGGAGCGAGGTTCCGCCCACGCCTGCTACCGCCACGATCGAAATACGCGCGCTGTTCGACAATTTCCGCCGCATGGCGACGCAGATCGACCAGCGCTCCCGCTATCTGCGGGACTTTGCCGCCGCTATGAGCCATGAATTCAAGACGCCGCTCACCGGCATACGGGGGGCGCTCGAACTGCTGGACGAGCATGGCGACACCATGAGCGCCGCGGAACGCCAGCGCTTCATCGCAAATGCGCAGGGGGACGCAGAGCGCCTGTCACGGCTGGTGGCACGCCTGCTCGAACTCGCTCGTGCCGACATGGCGGATGCCGACGAAGAGTCCTCGACGCCGGTGAGCGAGGCCGTCAATCGCATTGCCGATGCGCGGCGCGATGCCGGCTTCGACATCGTGACCCGTCTTGCTTCCGATCTCCCGGACGTCAGCGTTCCCTTGGAGGTGCTGGAAGCCGTGCTGACCACGCTGATCGAGAACAGCCGACAGGCAGGCGCCGGCAGGATCATGATCATCGCCACCGCCGAGGACGGCCATCTGGACCTCACCGTCTCCGATGACGGACCCGGTGTCCCGCTGGCGGATCGCGAACGGCTCTTCGAACCCTTCTTCACCACGAAGCGCGACCGGGGAGGCACCGGCCTCGGCCTCCCGATCGCCCGCTCGCTGCTTGCCGGCAGCGGTTCGGGCATCGATTTCGTGGACAGCGAGAGGGGGGCCTGCTTTCGCCTGCACCTCAGGAAACGAGGACAGGCCTGAAGCCTCGGCCCGCGCTTTCTTCTGTTTCAAATAATAAACAGTTCTCATGATTGCAGTGAAGGGGAGGCCTGGAAGAATCACGGGACTGTCACGCGCAATTTATATAGATTACAATCATAGATTGCAGAAATCGAAGTAACACCCTCTTCGATCGAGCATCGACTTCCAGTTAAACCTGCATCTCGTGATGCAGGACTGAATACTGTTGGCCCAGAATCCTACTCAAATTCAGAAATACGTCGAGTCTTGTTGCCTTAGCGTAAGGGGGCGGTGCCCATATGACGGGGAAGGTTCTGTGATGATCCTCCCACCCTGTCTCGCCGCCCCATCCCTGGACTTGCTTCCGGGAGCGATGGCGCGGCACCGCCCCGCTCTCCGACCAGTCACTGACCTCGCCCCAGTGGGCAAAGAAGACCCGGCCAGGGGGACCCTGGTCGCCGGCCGGGACCGGCTGTGCCGTGGCGATCCGCGTCCATCGGCAAGCCACCTTCAACCGCGAATCCAGAAGGGAGATGACATGTCCATCGTATTCAAGTCGCATGGTGGCAAGGAGGCGGAGGCCAAGCCAGCCGCCGACTCGCCCAATCGTCTGGGGTTGGCTCCGACTGGCGGCGACATCGCCGTCGATGAGCAGGCCGACTTCGGCTATTTCTTTCCGCCGCTGGACGCACCCGAGAATTATCTGCCGGCAGCCCAGTCGACCGTCGATGATCTCGACGAACTCGGCAAGAAGATGATCGATGCGGGCGTGGAGAATCCCTCGGGGGACTCTACGCTGCCGCCGGTCTTCACCTACTGGGGCCAGTTCCTCGACCATGAACTTACCCTGCGCACCGATCGCGAGGGCGCCGTCACCAATGTGTCGACCGCACATCCCCCTCAAGCGGCCTCGACGGTCGAAAAGGAACTGCGCAACGCCCGCACGCCGCGCTTCGACCTCGATAGCGTCTATGGCGGCTCTCCCTTCGGGGAGGGTGTATCGGCGGATGTCGCCATGGTCATCTCCGGCATGCGTCATCCCACCCTCCACAACAAGATGCGGGTGGGCACGGCCATCGGGCCCACTCAATTGCCGGACGCGCTCGACGAACATCGCGACCTGCCCCGTTATGTCCAGGTGCAGCAGGGCGTGCTCGACGCTGCGCAGCGGCTCGCGCAAGCATCTCTTCCGGCGGCCGACGCGCAGGCTTTCCTGCAGAAGCTGCCGCAGCGGGCTCTCATCGGCGACGCCCGCAACGACGAGAACCTTGTGGTGGCGCAGTTCCATCTCAGTTTCCTGCGGTTCCACAACAAGGCGGTCGACTATCTCTCGGGCCACCAGACGGGATGGATCGCCGATTTCAACTCGGCGCAGATGCTCACGCGCCTGCATTACCAGTGGTTGATCGTCGAGGGCTATCTGAAGGGCGTATGCAATCCGAATGTCGTGGACACGGTCGTCGCCGATCGCGCCTCGCATTTCTTCCGCTTCAGGGCCGAATACGACGGCCGTCGCAGCGGTGCTCGCCTCGGTAATGCACTGCCGCTCGAATTCGCCGCTGCAGCCTATCGCTTCGGCCATTCGATGGTGCGTGCCGACTACGACTACAACCGTAGCTTCGGCCGTGGAACCGACGCCGCCCATGTTCTCCAGACCGCTCCCCTCAACCTGCTCTTCGGCTTTACGGGGGGAGGAGGGCGGCTCGATGCCGACAAGCGGCTTCCGCACAACTGGGTGATCGACTGGTCACGCTTCCTCGGCACGAATCCGCACGATGCCGCCGACGGCCAGCCGGCCCGGCTCGCCCGTAAGATCGACACCGGCCTCGCCCCACCGCTCGGGGACATGGTCAAGGAAGGCAACGATCCCAGCCTGACCCAACAGCTCAAGGAGTTGTTCAAGAACCTGGCACGCCGCAATCTGAGGCGTGGCTACAATCTGCGGCTGCCAACGGGCCAGGCCCTCCACGCCTATCTCAAGAAGCATGGTGCCGTGCAGTCCGGGCCTATCGCGGATGTCAGCACGATCTTCGCGGCGAGCAAGCCGGCCCTCGCCGCCTTCCTCGTGGGCTCGGCATCCGGCCTGCACCAGCGCACGCCGCTCTGGTTCTACCTTCTCGCCGAAGCGGAAGCGGGCGGCGGTAACCGTCTCGGCGAACTCGGCAGTTGGCTCGTGGCCTCCACCTTCATAGGAGTCCTGCTCGCCGATCCCGACTCGGCACTTTCGCGTGGCTTCACGCCCAGGCAGAGCCCGCTGCGAATGCCTGACAACAGCGAGATCGATTCCATCGTCAAATGGATGAAGTTCGCTTTCGTGATGTCGTGAGCCAGACTGTAAGTATACGGTTGTAAACTCATGGGGTCGGGCGGCGCCGTGGCGCGTCCCGGCCCCATAAAGGATGACGGCGAAACCGAGGGACTGAAGCTTTTCATGTTTCCGTCGCACAACGGCGTCGTTCCAGGTCTCATTGCAGTGGCCGGGACCGGTGGTCCCGCCGCTCAATCCGAAGGGTGAAAGCGCACCACCGTAAAATGCATTCGGACAGTGTCGTTTTTCCAGACCAAAGTATTGATGACAGCAGAATTTTGCGATCCTGTATCACCCCGGTCTGAAGGAAGACCGCGCTAGACCAGCACCCTCGGGATCGTTTCGCTGAAGATCCGCTCCGCGATTTCAAGCCGGTCCTGGAAAGCCTGTACCCGCGCCGTGATCTCGAAGGCCTCGCGTGTCGCCACCATGCGCGCCTCGGCCTCGATCCGGAATTCGATACCATCGCAGGTCAGTGTGCAGTGATGGTTGACGGTCTGGCTCGCGCTGTGCGGCTCGCCGTCGCGGATGGCGAATTCGCGTCGCAGCTTGTGGGCGAAGTCGGTGGCGATGTCCTCGAACCGCAGGGGAGCGCCGCCGAAAGCGTCCCCGTCGACGACCAGATGCGCCGTGCCCCCGATGAGGTCGAGACTGAAGCTGCGCTCGGCCCTGGCGGGGCGGAGGTGGCTGACGGCTCCGACCGCTCCCCTGCCGGCAGGGGCGAACGTCAGGGCGGCATCCTCCCGGCGCGGGCGGCGCACGGGAAGGATGAGCGCGGCTTCGCCGGTGCGGATCGTCAGCGTCGCCATATCCTGTGCGGGCCAGACGGTCGGCCAGGCGGATGTGGAAAGGGACAACCGGATGCGATGGCCTGCCGCGAAGGCATGCGCACAATCGTTCAGCCTGATCCGCACGGCCTCGAAACGACCCGGCCGGAGCGCCGCCGGCTCGGCATGGCCGCCTCGGTGGGCCAGATTGAGGATCGCATAGGAGATGCGTTCGGAGCTGCCGTCCGGCGCAACGTCGCACAGGCGGGCGCAGATCTGGGCGGTGGGCGCGTCCGAGGCGAGCTCCAGCACCAGTTCGGGCGCGCCGAGGATTTCGGTCCTGTCGGCAAGTTCCTTCGAATCGAAGACGAGCGACAGCCCGTCATCGAAGCGCTGGTCGGCCGGTGCCTCGCCCGGCGAGCCGGAACTCATCCACTCGCCCGCGCTCGCGCCGCACCAGAGTGGGGAACGGATGGTGAGTTCGGCGGAAGGGGCGGGCCGCCACCAGAGCTGGCCGGGTGACAGGAACATCGGGCGTCGTGTGATCAGGCGCGAAGGCCAGGAGGCCTCGCCGATCCAGCGTCCGTTGCGTCCTTCTTCCGAGTTGCCCCGCTCCTGCATATAGGCGCGCAGCATCGGCTCGCCCATGATGCCGCTATCCCTGCCCTTGAGCCAGTGATCCCACCAGCGCAGGGCTTCCTCGAGGAAGCCGATGGCGGGGCCTGGCTCGCCCTGATGGGGGTAGTGGTGTGCCCAAGGGCCTATGAGGCCGAGCCGCGGTCCCGGCAGGTGCTCCAGCAGGCGCGGCACGGCATTGGAGTAGGCGTCCGCCCAGCCGCCTACGGCGAAGACCGGGACCTCGATGCGCGACCAGTCCTCGCAGATGGAGCCTTGCGCCCAATAGCCATTGCGATGCTGCTGCGATGCCCAGATGGCCGGGAAGAAAGGCAGGTGGTCGATGCGCTCCTCCCAGGCACGCTTCCACGTCTCGCCGAAGAGCGAGGGGGTCGGCGGCAACGCCTGCCAGGCCATCATGGCCGAGCCCCACCATAGATTGTCCGAGAGGAGGGCGCCGCCCATGAAATGCACATCGTCTGCATAGCGATCATCGGTGGAGCAGACGCTGATCACCGCCTTCAGCGCCGGAGGGCGGCGGGCTGCGACCTGCAATGCGTTGAAGCCTCCCCAGCTCTTGCCGATCATGCCGACCTTGCCGTCGCACCAGGGCTGGGCGGCCAGCCAGGCGATCACCGCGCAGGCGTCTTCCTGCTCTATGGGTAGATATTCGTCGTCCAGCAGACCCTCGCTCTCGCCGGATCCGCGCATGTCGACGCGGATAGCTGCGTAGCCATGCGCCGCGAACCAGCCATGCATGGCCTCGTCGCGCGAGCGGGTGCCGTCGCGCTTGCGGTAGGGGACATATTCCAGCAGCACCGGCACGGGCTCGTTATCCGCGTTCTCCGGCAGCCACAGTCGTGCGGCAAGCCTGACTCCGTCGGCCATGGGAATCGTGAGATGTTCGATGGTGCGGACCGGATTCTGCATGGAGGACTCACCCGTTGAGACGAGCCTCATAGCATGGTGATGTTCTCGGAGCGATCCGGTGCGGGCGGCGGACCCCTGCCTCATTGCGGCACTTCCGATTGGGGCGCGGGCTTTCGCCCAAGGCGTCGCCGGCCGATTTCCACGAGGGCCACGGCGATGAGGCCGAAGGCTCCCCCGATGAGGACGTTCGTCACCCGCTCCTGGGCGATACCGCTGGCGCCGCCTACGAATGAAGCCGCCAGGGCGATGAAGAAGCAGCGCAGGCCGAAGCCAACGACGTAGCGCGAGAAGGCGATGAGGGTCAGCGTGGCCCCGAGCACGGCGAGGGAATAGCCGATCCTGCTTTCCGGCATGGCAAATCCGACGAGAAGACCAAGCGGCACGCCGGCGAGCGCCCCGATCGCCCTGAGCTTCAGCTTGTCCGTGGATGCGGAAAGATCGCCCACGACGACGCTCGCAGCCGACCAGATTACCCATTGCCCCTGTGAAAGATCGAATATCTCCACCAATGCGGCGGCGGCGAACACGGCCATGGCGGTTGCACAGGCGGAGAGGAGCCAGTCGGCGGAGAGGGGGCCGTAGTCGGGGCGCGTGGCCTGCGTCCGGCGCCTGCCGTCGCGGATCTGCACCGCGCAGACTAGGGCCAGCGCCACGGGAGAGGTCGCGGCGATGACGCCCGCATGGTGCATCGCTTCGCCCGGTGCCATTCCCTCCCGCACTTCGCAGGCAAGGTAGACGGCAGGGATGAATACCCAGTTGCCCAGGGTGCGCAGGGCCTCGCCATAGCATGTCACCGCGACGGCTGCGAAACCGGCGAGGGCGGTGAGCAGCACGAAAAGGACCTTCTCGGGGGCTGCGAGGAAGAGCAAGGCGAAGGTGAGGAGGATCGCCAGGAAGTGAAATGCCACCGCCTTGGGCGGGAGCCGGAGCTTCAAGGCCGGAATGAGAAGCGAGATGGCGATCAGGCCGAGATTGAGAAGGGCCGGCTCGCGCGAAAGGAAATAGGCCACCACCAGAGGGCCGACGACGATCAGCGCCTTCAGAAGATCGTCGCGCTTCACTTCGCGGGCCAGAACATCGCCCGTCCGGGCAGCGAGCGAGGCATCCGGCATGTTCACACCGATGGTCGCTCGGCGGCGAAGATGCGCCGGAACACCGCGCCGACGAGTGCCATCGCACTTCCCTCCCGTGGTCGTCGTCCGAAGAAGGACTATAAACCCATGCGGGAATGATCGCTAATCGGGCGCGGCGTGTCGTTACCTTGAGATTCGAACGATGCCCAGGGAGGAAGGGGCTCAGTGCGCCGTCGCCGAGGGCGGCTTCATCCGCATCATGACATCGAGGGCGCCGGCGCTCACGGGCGCGATGAAGAGCCCCACGCGCGCCATCGCCTTGGCGAGCGCCGTGGTGGCGTCGAGCGCCCTCTGCAGGCCCTCGCTGCGCAGCAGATGGGAGGCGGCGGTGAGAAGCTGCACGCGGTCCTCGCGCTGCGCGGCATCGACCATGGCGAGGATCAGGCATTCGTCGCGGCAGAGCGCCCGGCAGGCGGCGGGGCGCCAGCCGATCTCGGTCGTCGCATGGGCACGCAGCGTCCGGGCGAAGTGATGGAACTCGCCGAACAGCGGCTTGGCGTTGTCTTCCGGCATTTCCTTTGCAAGTGCCTCCCAGGCGATGTCCCAGCAGGCTGCGTCGCCTGTGGCAAAGCCCGCCATCCAGCAGCGATAGACGGAAAACAGCAGGTTCTCGGCAGGGGCGTCGACATGATAGCCGACGGGCCGTGCAACGGCGGGGCTGGGCAGTGGCATGGTGTCATCCTTCAATCCGCAGGGTTCAAGGCCCCGGCATTGCCATGGCGCATATGACCACGACGAAGCATGGGATTCAAGGAAAAATCATTTATTTTCAATAGTTTATAAGGATTCCAGAGTGGGATGCGTGAGCGCTGGCCCGGACATCCGCGCTGCATCCTGGAAGGATGGCGCTCCAGGCGACGGCAGAGGCGGGCAGAATGTCCGTGCTCCAGACGCCGCCGGCAAGCATTGACTTCGCTTACCCGCGGGCGCAGACCACGCCTTTCCTTTCTTCCCCTCCCGGTTTCCAGACATGCCTGTCCAGAAAGTCATCTACGACACCGATCCCGGCGTCGACGACGCCATGGCGCTTTTCTTCCTGCACTACCACCCCGACATAGATCTGATCGGCATCACCACGGGGCACGGCAACGCCTCCGTTGAAATCACCACCCGAAACGCCCTCTACCTGAAGCAGCGCTTCGGCATCGCGGCGCCCGTGGCGCGCGGCGCGGCCGGACCGGTGACGGGGCAGGATGCCCACCATGCGAGCGGAGTGCATGGCGAGAACGGCCTCGGCGAAGTGGAACTGTCGGGCGACATCGATGTCCAGGCAGTCGATCTGCCGGCGCACCGTTTCATCATAGAGACCATGCGGCGCTACCCCGGCGAGGTGCGCTTGCTTGCCGTCGGCCGCATGACCAATCTGGCTCTTGCCTTGCGCGAGGATCCGGGGATCGCCGGCCTCGTCAAGGATGTCGTCATCATGGGCGGCGCCTTCGGCTATAACGGCCATCTGGGCAACGTCACGCCATGCGCGGAAGCCAATATCTACGGCGATCCGCAGGCGGCGGAGGAGATGTTCGCCGCGCGGTGGCCGATCAGCGTCATCGGCCTCGACGTCACCCATGAGGTGCTGATGTCGCGGGACTACCTGCAGCGACTCGCCGCCGAGGCTGGCGACGCCGGCAGGTTCACCTGGGAAATCTCGCGCTTCTACGAAAATTTCTACATCAACAAGGGGCTGGCCGGCATTTCCGTGCACGATGCCTCGGCCGCGATCTACCTGGTGGCGCCAGAGCTGTTCGAGACACGTGTCGGGCCAATCAAGGTGGTGTGCGATGGCCTTGCCTTCGGCCAGACCATCCAGCGTCCCGCCCATGTGGGCTTCCCGCCGAACGAATGGGACGGCCGGCCGGCCCACAGGATCTGCACCGCGGTAAAGGGGCGGGAGTTGCTGGCGCTTTATCGCGAGACTCTGCTGAGGGCGGGCTGAATCCACTCGCAAGATCAGACGTTTGCGATGGTTGTCTACCGAAGTGATTCATGAGTGGACGGACGTCCGCGCGCCGGGATTATCGCTTTCCCAGCCACAGCGCCATGCCCGCCGCAGCCGCGACGCCCGTCGCGAAGCAGGCCTGCAGCAGGTAGCCGCCGGTCGGCGCGTCCCAGTCCAGCATCTCGCCGGCCACGAACACCCCCGGCAGCTTGCGCAGCATGAAGCCGGCATCGATCTCATCCAGCGCGATGCCGCCGGCGGTCGAGATCGCGCGGTCCAGTCCCCGCTGGCCGGTCGCCAGAAGAGGCACCCGCTTGACCAGCGAGGCGAGCCCTGCACTGCCCTCGGGCAGGCGGTTGCCCGTTGCCTCCCGGAGCAGGCTGACGGCAGCGGGAGAAAGCTTCAGGCTCTTGCGCAGGAAGGTCGAGAGCGACTGTCCACCGCGCGGGCGGGTTAGGAGTTTTGCGAGGGTATCCTCGCTTATGTCCGGCCTCAGGTCCAGCCACAACTGCGCGTGACCGCTCGCCGCGATCGCTTCGCGGATCGGTCGCGAAAGAGCATAGATGACACCGCCCTCGAGGCCCTGCTCCGTGATGACGGCCTCGCCGCGGCGGCTTTCCCCGCCAAGGCCGGCGGCGATGCGCTTCAAGGGCTCGCCGGCAAATTTCTCGCGGAAGACCGCGCTCCAGCCGATCTCGATGCCGCTGTTGGAGGACGCGAGGTCGGTGATGTCGATGCCCCTCTTGCGCAAAGACGGAACCCAGCCACCATCCGCCCCGAGCCGTGGCCAGGATGCGCCGCCGAGTGCGAGCAGGGTGGCCTGCGGCATCAGCTTCAACGTCGTCCCGTCGGCCTGCGCAAAGGTGAGAGCACCCTCTCCGTCCCAGCCGGTCCACAGCGAGCGCGTATGGAACTCGACGCCAAGGCTGTCGAGCCGCGCCAGCCAGGCCCGGAGCAGGGGGGAGGCCTTGAAGCTCTCGGGAAAGACCCGGCCGCTCGAACCCACGAAGGTCTTCTGGCCAAGCCCTTCGGCCCACTCGCGAAGGTCCGCTGGCCCGAAAGCCGTCAGCGCCGGTTTGAGGAAGCCGCGGGCCGGACCGTATCGGGCGAGAAATGCGAAGAAATCCTCGCCATGGGTCAGGTTCAGCCCGCCGCGCCCCGCCATCAGGAACTTCCGCGCCGGGGAGGGCATCCGCTCATGGATCGCCACCCTGCGCCCGCCTCGCGCCAGCCTTTCCGCCGCGATCAGCCCGGCCGGGCCGGCGCCGATGATGGTGATGTCGTTGGAGGCGGTCACGGCGTCTCTTTATTTCCAGATCGGTCTATGCTCACTGCCCTCATGGCCTTTTCATTCCGCCAAATCCAGTACTTCGTCGCCGTCGCCGAGAACGGGGCGGTGTCGCGTGCCTCGCACGAACTGTCGATCTCCCAGTCGACGGTGACGGAGGCGATACGCGAGCTCGAGGGCGATCTCGGCTTCTCCCTGTTCGAGCGGCGGGCTCATGGGGTGGAGCTGACGCTCAAGGGGCATCAGTTCCTGCGCCATGCACGCAAGATCCTCTCGGAGATCGCCGATGCCCGCCGCGCCCTGCGCAGCGAGGCTGTGCCGGTGGAAGGGCGCCTGGCGCTCGGCGTCACGCCGCTGGTGGCGGCCTATGTCCTGCCCGATCTCCTCGCGCGCTTCCGGAGGGCCTTCCCGAACGTGGTGGTGGAGATCGTCGAGGACGGGCGCGACTATCTCGACCACCTGCTGGTAGGCGGCGAGCTCGATGTCGCCGTGATGGTGGCGGGCACGGAGAAGAGCGCCCCGGCCCTGCATGTCGAGACGATGGAGGCCTCGCCCTACCGGCTCTGGTTGCCGATAGGCCATCGCCTCGCGGAGGCCGAGAGCATCGGCATCGGCGATCTTGCCGAGGAACCCTTCGTGCTGCTGATGCTCGACGAGATCGCGGAGGCCGCCGAATATGCCTGGCGCCGCGCGGGCGTGCGCCCGCCGGTGGCGATACGGACTCGTTCGGTCGAAGCGGCGCGCAGCCTCGTGGCGACAGGGGCGGGCGTCGCCATCCTGCCGGAACTCACCTATAGACCGTGGTCGCTGGAAGGCGACAAGATCGAGGCCCGCGACCTTTCCGAGATGCTGGCGCCGGTGGAAGTGATGATCGGCTGGCGCCGGGGCTCGCCGCTCGATCCGATCGCCGAGCAATTCGTGGCGGTGGCGCGGACATATCGGCGCCGGTAGCGCGTAAGGTAGTCCTGCGGTTGTCTCCCGCTTCCGATGTCGGCGCCTCCAGGAGCGGACGACGATGCGCGCGCTCCCGGCGATCTCTTGCTCAACCTATCGGTTTTTCCGATATCTTCAATCTCCCGAATGGTGTGGCATGCCTTGTAAAGCCGAGTCATTGTGATCCCAATTCAGAAAACCACCCAGAACACGACAAGCCATTCGGCGTTCAACCTGACGGCAACCAGAGGGATCACATCATGTCCGGGGTTAAATGGATCTTGGCGCTCGCCGGCGCCGCGGCCTTGGCCGTACCGGCGCTCGCGGCGGAACTCGGCAAGGGAGAGGGCGAGGTCGATATCATCGCCTGGCCGGGCTATATCGAGCGCGGCGAGACGGACAAGAATTACGACTGGGTCACCGAATTCGAGAAGAAGACGAGCTGCAAGGTCAACGTGAAGACCGCTTCGACCTCGGACGAAATGGTCGCCCTGATGAACGAGGGGGGCTACGACCTCGTCACTGCCTCGGGCGATGCCTCGCTGCGCCTCGTCGCGGGCAAGCGCGTTCAGGCGGTCGATACCTCCCTGATCCCGAGCTGGAAGACGGTGGACGAGCGGCTGCAGAACGCGCCCTGGCACACGGTCGACGGCAAGCACTACGGCGTGCCCTATCAGTGGGGGCCGAACGTCCTGATGTACAACTCCGATGTCTTCAAGGAGGCGCCCAAGAGCTGGAGCGTCGTCTTCGAGGAGCAGACGCTGCCGGATGGCAAGTCCAACAAGGGCCGTGTCCAGGCCTATGACGGAGCCATCTACATTGCCGACGCCGCGCTCTACCTGATGTCCAAGAAGCCCGAACTCGGCATCAAGGATCCCTATGAGCTGAACGAGGATCAGTACAAGGCGGCCCTGGAGCTCCTGCGCCAGCAGCATGCGTTGATCCAGCGCTACTGGCACGACGCCAACGTCCAGGTCGATGACTTCAAGAACGAGGGCGTCGTCGCCTCCGGCTCCTGGCCCTTCCAGGTCAACCTGATGCAGGCCGATAAGAAGCCGATCGCCTCCACCATTCCGGCCGAGGGCGCCACCGGCTGGGCCGACACCACCATGATGGCGGCGGAAGCGGCCCATCCCAATTGCGCCTATATGTGGCTGGAGCACTCGCTCGAACCCAAGGTGCAGGGCGATGTCGCCGCCTGGTTCGGTTCGCTCCCGTCCGTGCCAGCGGCCTGCAAGGCCTCGAGCCTGCTGACCGACACCGGGTGCCAGACCAACGGCTATGAGAACTTCGCCAAGATCAGGTTCTGGAAGACTCCGGTCTCGAAATGTACGACCCAGGGAACCTGCGTGCCGTACTATCGCTGGGTCACCGACTACATTGCCGTGATCGGCGGACGGTAAGAGTGGAGGACGGGTCTCCGGACCCGCGTTTTCCCCGGTACGCGGGCCTCCTGCTGGCTCTTTCCTGAGGCGCATCGCTTTCAGGGGCGGGCAGGATGCCCCGTCTCCGAGGCCTTCCCGGGGCCGCAGGCGTCTCGCCGGCTCTTAGAAGCGATGCGGCTCGAGAGCAGGCGAGACGCCTGCGGTCCCGGGCCGATCCACGACAGAATTCTCAAGGTCTACCAGGCTCTTATGGCTGAATCCTCCACCACTCCCGCTGTTTCCTTTCGCGGTGTCGAGCGCCATTTCGGCCCCATACGCGCGGTTGACGGCGTCGATCTCGACATCGCGCCCGGCGAGTTCTTCGCCATGCTCGGTCCATCAGGCTCGGGCAAGACGACGTGCCTGCGGCTGATAGCCGGCTTCGAGCAGCCGACGGCCGGGCATATCGAGATCTTCGGGGAGACGGTCGAGGGCATGCCGGCCTATCGTCGTCCCGTGAACACCGTCTTCCAGGACTACGCCCTCTTTCCCCATCTCAATATCCTCGACAATGTCTGCTACGGCCTGATGGTGCGCGGTCTCGCCAGGGGCGATCGCTACAGACAGGGTCGCGAGGCGCTTGCTCTCGTCAAGCTCGCCGGCATGGAGACGCGTAAGCCCGGCCAGCTCTCGGGCGGCCAGCGCCAGCGCGTGGCGCTTGCCCGTGCCCTGGTGGTGCGCCCCAAGGTGCTCCTGCTCGACGAGCCGCTCGGCGCCCTCGACCTCAAGCTGCGCGAGGACATGCAGGGCGAGCTCAAGGCCTTGCAACGCTCGCTGGGGCTCTCCTTCGTCTTCGTTACCCACGACCAGGGCGAGGCCCTCTCGATGGCTGACCGGGTGGCCGTCTTCAACGAAGGACGCATCGTGCAGGTGGCGAGCCCGCAGGATATCTATGAGCGTCCGGCAACCCGCTTCGTTGCCGACTTCGTGGGCAGCTCCAATGTGATCGAACCCTCGATGACCAAGGCCTGGATCGGGATCGAAAAGCTCGCGAGCCTGCGGCCCGAGAAGATCGAGATCCTGCCCGAAGGCGCTGCCGCCGGGGACGGCGTGGTGGTGCCCGGCACGGTCACTCAGGTGCTCTATCACGGCGCCGTCAACCGCGTGGAGGTGACGACCGGCCAGGGAGGGCGCCTGCTCGCCTCCGTATCCGCGTCCTCGCCCGTCCGCCTCGCACAGGGGGCGTCGGTGTCCGTGCGCTTCTCGCGTGACGCGCTGCACCTGATGGAGGGCGCATGAGTTCGCTCGCCGCCATCGCCGCTCCCCGGGAGACCTGGCTGCGCCGCGTCTCGGACGTGCTGGTGGCCCGGCGCGGGCTCTATCTCATGCTGCTGTTGGTGCCGCCCTTGCTGTGGCTCGGCATCGTCTATCTCGGCTCGCTCTTCGCGCTCCTGACGGAGAGTTTCTATTCGATCGACGAGTTTTCCGGCACCATCGTTCGGGAGCCGACGCTCAAGACCTATGCCGAACTCTTCACGCCCGCGAATCTCGACGTCATCCTTCGCACCTTTTCAGTCTCGGTGATCGTCACGCTGCTCTCGGCCGTGATCGCCTTCCCCATCGCCTACTATGCCGCGCGCTACGCGAAGGGACGGGTGAAGGCCGCTTTCTACCTTGCTGTGATGATGCCGCTGTGGTCGAGCTATCTCGTCAAAGTCTACGCTTGGAAACTTCTGCTTGCCAAGGAAGGCATCGTCGGCTGGGTGATGAACGAACTCGGGCTCTCCTGGCTGCTCCAGGCCTGGCTGAACCTGCCCTTGGTTGGGGGACCGTCCTTGTCGGTCAGCTACACCGGCATGGTGCTGGTGTTTCTCTACCTGTGGACCCCCTTCATGATCCTGCCCCTGCAGGCCGCCCTGGAGCGCGTGCCCGGCTCGTTGATCGAGGCATCCGGCGATCTCGGCGCCAGCCCGCGCCAGACTTTCTGGAAGGTGATCTTTCCCCTGGCGCTGCCGGGCCTGATTGCCGGGTCCATCTTCACCTTCTCGCTCACACTGGGCGACTACATCGTGCCGCAGATCGTGGGTCCTTCCTCGATGATCCTCGGCCAGGTGGTCTACTCACAGCAAGGAAATGCGGGAAATATCCCGCTGGCCGCGGCCTTCTCGGTGGTGCCCATCGTCATCATGGGTGTGTTCCTCACCATCGCCAAGCGGATGGGGGCCTTCGATGCGCTGTGATTTGGGACCGTGGACATCCTGTCCGCTCTTGCAAACGAGGCCCATGGCGCGGAGGACGGTGCCCGTTGTCGTCCGCGAAATCCAGAGCGGACAGGATGTCCGTGCTCCTGAGGGCGCTCGATGACCGACTCCCGCTCCCCGCTCTTCCTCCGCCTCGCGGCCGGCGCCGGTCTCGTCTTCCTGCACCTGCCGCTGCTGTTCATCATTCTCTACGCTTTCACGACGGAAGAGAACTCCTATGAATTTCCGCCGCCGGGCTACACGCTGAAGTGGTTCGGTGTGGCCTGGAACAGGCCGGATGTCTGGAACGCATTGTCGCTTTCCTTCCGCGTTGCGCTGATGTCGACCGCAGTCGCCCTGGTACTCGGGACGCTGGCCGCGGCAGCCCTGTCGCGCACCAGGTTCTTCGGCCGGGAAGCGATCTCCCTGCTGCTGATCCTGCCGATCGCGCTGCCCGGCATCATCACGGGCATCGCACTTCGGTCGGCCTTTCACCAGGCCGACATACCGTTCTCCTACTGGACGATCGTGCTGGGCCACGCGACCTTCTGCATCGTGGTGGTCTACAACAATGCCGTCGCGCGGTTCCGGCGCCTGTCTCCGTCTCTGATGGAGGCCTCGATGGACCTTGGCGCCGATGGTTTCCAGACCTTCCGCTATGTCGTGCTGCCGGCCATCGGCACGGCGCTGCTCGCCGGAGGCATGCTCGCCTTCGCCCTGTCCTTCGACGAGGTGATCGTGACCACCTTCACGGCCGGCCAGCAGCAGACGTTGCCGATCTGGCTTTATGATCAGTTGATCCGGCCGCGCCAGCGCCCCGTCACCAATGTGGTCGCCGTCATCGTCATCCTCGTGACGGCGCTGCCCATTCTGGCTGCCTACTACTTCACGCGCGAGGGCGAAAATATCGCGGGGTCCGGCAAGTGATGCTTCAAGCGCCGTGCCTCCGGCCCCCGTGCTCCCGTCCCCCCGCTGCCATTCACAAGCAAGGCCAGTGAGGGTACGGCCGGGAACGACAATGTGTCTTCCGTCCATCATGTTCCAAGGAGAGTCCCCATGCTCGATACCAAGATGCTGATCGGCTCGAAATTCATCACGGGCACCGAGGCGCCGGAAAAGGTGCTCAATCCCAAGACCGAGGACACGCTGATCGACCTGCCCGAGGCTTCCGTCGAGCAGATCGACGCCGCCGTCGAGGCCGCCGACGCGGCTTTCGCGACGTGGTCGCGCACCACGCCGGCCGAGCGGTCGGCGCTGCTTCTCAAGCTTGCCGACGCCATCGAGAAGGATGCCGAGGCCTATGCCACGCTGGAGGCCCTGAACTGCGGCAAGCCGCGCATCCGCGTGCTGCAGGACGAGATTCCCGCCATCGTCGATTGCTTCCGCTTCTTCGCCGGCGCCGCGCGCACCATGCACGGCTTGGTGGCGGGCGAATATATTCCCGGCCACACCTCGATGATCCGCCGCGATCCGGTCGGCGTGGTCGGTTCGATCGCCCCCTGGAACTATCCCCTGATGATGGCGGCGTGGAAGCTGGCACCGGCGCTCGCCGGCGGCAACACCATCGTCATCAAGCCTTCCGAGCAGACGCCGCTCACCATGCTCAAGCTCGCCACCGCCATCGCCGAGATCTTTCCGGAGGGCGTGGTGAACGTGGTGGTGGGGCGCGGCGAGAGCGTCGGCAATGCCCTGATCCATCACCCCAAGGTGTCGATGGTATCGCTTACGGGCGACGTCGCCACGGGCAAGAAGGTGCTGCAGGCAGCCGCCAAGACGATCAAGCGAACCCATCTCGAACTTGGAGGCAAGGCTCCGGTGATCGTATTCGACGATGCCGACCTCGACGCCGTGGTCGAAGGCGTGAAAATCTTCGGCTACTACAATGCCGGCCAGGACTGCACCGCCGCCTGCCGCATCTATGCCGGCAAGAAGATCTACGACAACCTCGTCGCCGATCTCTCCTCGGCCGTGAAGGGGTTGAAATACAACCAGCCCAATGACGACGAAAACGATATCGGCCCGCTGATCTCGGCCCGCCAACGCTCGCGCGTCGCCTCCTTCGTGGAGCGCGCCACCGAGCACAAGCATATCGACATCGCGACGGGCGGCCACCTCGCGCCCGGAAAGGGCTTCTTCTACGAGCCGACGGTGGTGGCCGGAGCCTTGCAATCCGATGAGATCGTGCGCCGGGAAGTGTTCGGGCCGGTGGTGTCGATCACCCGCTTCGACGAAGTCGAGGAGGCGCTGACCTGGGCCAATGACTCCGACTACGGCCTCGCCTCCTCGGTGTGGACCCGCGACGTTTCCAGGGGCATGCAGATGGCTTCGCGCCTGCAATATGGCTGCACTTGGGTGAACTGCCACTTCATGCTGGTGAGCGAGATGCCGCATGGCGGCGTCAAGTCGTCCGGCTACGGCAAGGATCTCTCCATGTACGCGTTGGAGGACTATACCGTGGCGCGGCACGTGATGGTGAAGATGGGGTAGGGGGCGAGGCCGTTCTTGCCGGCGCGTTTCCGAGCCAGGATCCCGCCGGCACTTGCCCAACCCCGTAAAAGCAGCATGATATCCGCAACGACAAGCGTTCCGGAGGAATCATGGCGGTTTCGTCTGCGCAGAAGCCTTGGCTGGCTTCCTATAGCGGAGAGATGAAAGCGCATGTCGAGGAAGTGCCTTACAGGCTGCTGGGTGACATTGCGGTGGAGAGCGCCAGGCGGACGCCGAACAAGACGGCGTTCACCTGTGTCATGCCCAATGGCATGCAAGGATCCCTGAGCTATCGGGATGTCGATCGGCTCTCCGATCAATTCGCGGCCTATCTCCATGCTGAACTGAGACTGCCGCCGGGTTCGCGCGTGGCGATCCAGGCGCCCAACGGCCTTGCCTATCCGGTGGTCGCCTTCGGCGTGTTCAAGGCGGGCTGCACGCTGGTCAACGTCAATCCGCTCTACCTGGGCGAGGAAGCCGCAGCCGTTTTTGCCGATGCCGGCGTGTCCGTGCTCGTGGTCATCGACATGTTCGCCGATCGCACCGCCCAGGCGCTGGCCGCCGTGCCCGTGAAAACGGTCATCCTGGTGAGCGCCGCCGAGTTGTTTCCGGCCCTGCCGCGCACGGTGATCGGGTTGGTCCAGAAGCACGTGCGCAAGGAAATTCCAGCGCCGAGATTTCCGCACATTCGTCTGGGGCAGGCCATGGCGCTCGGCCGGGCGAAGATGGTGCGAGGGCTCAGGATATCGGACATCGGCGGGACGCTGCAGCCGACGGCGGTCGCCTGCCTGCAATATACCGGCGGCACGACCGGCGTGAGCAAGGGCGCCATGCTTACCCATGCCAACCTGATCATGAACGTCATGCAGGTGCTGTATTTCGCCGGCAGCAAGATTTCGCGGGACGATGCGATCCTCACGGCGCTGCCGCTCTATCACATCTTCGCCTTCACGGTGAATTTCCTCACCTTCGCGGCGCGAAGCGCCCATGTCGTCATGGTTCCCAATCCCAGGCCCCTGACCAATCTGCGAAAGGCCTTCGAGAAATATCCGATCAGCTTCATCACCGGCGTGAACACCCTGTTCAACGGCCTGCTCAACGAAGCCTGGTTCACCACCCTGCCGAAGCCGCATCTGAAGATCTGCGTGGCGGGCGGCATGGCCTTGCAGCAGGCGGTGGCGGAGCGCTGGCTGAAGATCGTGGGGGTTCCGGTTGGCGAGGGCTACGGTCTCACCGAGACCTCACCGGTCGTCTGTTTCAATCCCCTGGGATCGGGGCATAACGGCTCGATCGGCATCCCCATTCCCGACACCGATGCCAAATGCGTCGACGACAACTTCAACGAAGTGCCGCCCGGCATGCCAGGAGAACTGGCCGTGCGGGGTGCGCAGGTGATGGCCGGGTATTGGCGCCGGCCCGACGAGACCGCCAAGGTGATGCGTGGCGAGTGGATTCTCACCGGCGATATCGCCACCATGGACGAGGCGGGCTATTTTCGCATTGTCGACCGCCGCAAGGACATGATCCTCGTCTCGGGCTTCAACGTCTTTCCGAACGAGGTCGAGGACATCCTCGTGAAGATGCCGGGCGTCAAGGAAGCGGCCGTGGTCGGCGTGCCCGACGGGGCGGCGGGCGAGGCTCCCAAGGCCTTCATCGTGCGGATGGATGATGCGGTGACGGCAGAGTCCGTGCGGGCTCACTGCAGACAACACCTCACCGGCTACAAGGTGCCGAAATTCGTGGAGTTCCGCGATGATCTACCCAAGAGCAACGTGGGGAAAATCCTCAGGAAGGACCTGCGCGGATAGTTCTCGGGGCCCGCCGGCATCCTGCTGGCCCTTGAACCGACGCGGTTCCCGGATATTCCGACAACTGCAAGAGACGGAACGCAGGAAGGGCGCGTCCTGCAACGCAGACCGCGCCCTTCCTACGTAACGAGATGCTCAAGGGCCAGCAGGATGCTGGCGGTCCAAGGAATGCTGGCGGATCCCGGGAGGATCCGGGGAATTACTGCCTGTAGTGCTGGATGCGCGTGGTGCGCAGGCCCGCGAGGCCGTGACGATCGATCGAGGCCTGCCAGCTCAGGAACTCTTCCGTGGTCAGCACATAGCGGCTGCACGCCTCCTCAAGGCTCAGGAGACCGCCGCGCACGGCGGCGACAACCTCGGCCTTGCGTCGGATCACCCAGCGCTGCGTGCCGGGAGGAGGAAGATCCGCAACCGTCAACGGGCTGCCGTCCGGGCCGATAACATATTTCACCCGGGGGCGAAGAACTTCGGTCATGGGTACGCTCACACAATTCAAATGACCATGCAAAGCTCAAACTAGGAGCGCCAACTTAAAAATTGTTGAAGGAAACGGCAAAAAATACCGCTCCCTGCGCGTAATGCCATAAATCTGCAACAGGCTGAATCAGGCCTTAACTTCAGCGTGCCTCTTCTCTTGCTGTGACGCCAGGGTGAAAGCCTTGGAAAGAGCGTGGTAGAGCCGCTCGCGGCAGACCAGGGCGGAGACGCCGTCCGCGATGATCGCCGCCGCGAGCAGCGGCAACACCATGGCGCGGCTGTCGGTCATCTCCGAGATGATGATCACGGCCGTCAGCGGCGCGCGCACCACGCCGACGAAATAGCCGATCATGCCGAGCAGGACGACCGCGCCGAGCGGCTGGCCGGGGAAGATCCAGGCGAGGAGGTTTCCGACACCGGCGCCGGTGGCGAGCGAAGGCGCGAAGATGCCGCCCGGCACGCCGCTGAGCATCGTCACCAAGGTGGAGAAGAATTTCGCCGGCCCGAACCAGAGGGGCTGGGTATGCGATTCCACCAGCTGCCGGGCAACGTCGTAGCCGGCACCCCATGTGGCGCCATCCGTGGCGATGCCGCAAAGGGCTACCAGCAGGCCGCAGAGGGCCGCGAGCAGGACAGGCTTGCGTCGGAGGGCCGCGACGGGCACCGCCACCGTGGACCCGAAGCCGAGGACTGCCTTCGAGAACAGGCCGCCTGTCAATCCGCCGACGATGCCGGCAACCGGCGCGATCATGAGCGAAGCCCTGAGCGGAAGCATCTCGTGCACCGCGCCGAAATATACATAGTCGCCGGCGATGCCGAGGCTGACCAGCCCCGAGATCATCACCGCCGCCATGGCGAGCAGGGCGAGCCGCTGGTGGTAGGAGGCCGCGAGTTCCTCGATGGCAAAGGCGATGCCGGCGAGCGGCGTGTTGAAAGCGGCGGAGACGCCCGCGGCCCCGCCCGCAATCACCACGGCTGCGGAAAGTTCGATCCTCAGCGTGCGGTGCATGAAGGCCATGATAGCTGCGCTGATCTGCACTGTCGGCCCTTCGCGCCCGACGGACGTGCCGAGCAGGAGGGCGGCTACCGTTGCCACGAACTTGAAGGCTGCCGTCTTCATCGAGATCAGGCCGGCGACAACCGCGTGCCTTGGATCCTCCGAGCCGGCGCTGACCTGGGGAATGCCCGAGCCGCGAGCCATCGGTGCCAGCCGGCGGGTCAGGTAGACGAGCAGTGCAAGGCCGGCGGGCGTGACGACAAGCGGGGCATAAGGTGCCTTTGCTACCATTTGTTCGAAGAGCTTCGAGGCCTGGTCGGCGCTCCAGGCGAAGGCAAGCGCCACCAGTCCGAGGATGATTGCGCCGGCTGTAGTCGCCGTGCGCCGGCGGAGCAGCACCGGAAAGTCACGCGGGGTCATGAGGAGCGGAGTTCCTTTCTGTCCCCTTCTACAATGATTGCGCCGGCTTATGGCAATGGTTCAGCTGCGGGACATGCATCGATGCGTCATGCGAACCGCTTGGCGCCGGCCACGCAGGCAACCACGCCGGCCGCGACCGCCCATACGAGCGGGGCGACCTGTTCATGCAGCAGCAGCGCGGCCAGCCCGAGAGAGAGGAAGGGCTGCAGCAATTGCAACTGCCCCACCGTGGCGATGCCGCCCTGCGCCAGGCCGCGATACCAGAACACGAAGCCGATCAGCATGGAGAACAGGGAGACATAGGCGAGAGCGGAGAGGGCCGGCCAGTCGATTGCACCGGGGTCGGCCGGCTGCCACCAGAGGGCGAGCGGCAGCATCACCGGCAAGGACAGCGCCAGGGCGAGGCAGATCACCTGCCAGCCGCCGAGCGTGCGCGACAGGCGGGCACCCTCCGCATAGCCGAGGCCGCAGACGAGGATGGAGGCCACCATCAGTCCGTCGCCCCAGGCATCGCCTGCGCTGCCCTGGCTCAGCGCGAACAGCGCAACGATCGCCGCACCGGTGAGCGAGAACAGCCAGAAGCCGAAACGTGGGCGTTCGCCGCCGCGCACGACGCCGAATATGGCGGTCGAGAGCGGCAGCAGGCCGATGAAGATCGTGGCTCTGGAGGAGGTGATGCTCTGGAGCGCGAGAGCGGTGAGCAGGGGAAAGCCGACGACGCAGCCCAGCGATACGATGGCGAGCGAGCCGAGTTGGCTGCGCTGCGGCCATTTCTGCCTGAGAAGAAGCAGAAGCACGATGCCGATCAGGCCTGCGATCGCGGCGCGGGCCGTGGTGAGGAAAAGGGGGGCGAGATCGTGAACGGCGATACGCGTGGCCGGCAGCGACCCGGAGAAGATCGCAACCCCCAGAAATCCGTTCAGCCAGCCGGCCGTCTTCTCGTCCATGATCACGCACTTCCGTTTGGGTGATGGCGCCCGACCGCAGGATCCCGCCTCCACAGGCGGGGTCGCGATTTCTCGCCGGTCGCCAGCGCTGCCACCTTTGCAGATTGGGGCTGGCCAGGACAGGGACAGGCCAGTACAATCAATCCTTACTGTACTGGATCGGAGAGGAGTACGGATGCTCGATCAGACCAGGGGCTCAACACTGATCGAAATGGCCATGGCGGAAATCAGGGGGCTCTCCGCGGCGGCGCCGGGCGTACGCCTTCCCTCCATTCGCTTCCTGGCCGAACGCCGGGGCGTGTCGAAGTCCACCATCGTCGAGGCATATGACCGGCTGGTTGCCGAAGGAGCGGTGGAGGCGCGGCCCGGCTCCGGCTTCTTCGCGACCGCAAGGGTGAAGCCCTTTACGCTGGCCGAGAGCGGGCCGAGGCTCGATCGCGGCATCGATCCGCTCTGGATCATGCGTCAATCCCTCGACCGGCGTGATCCTGCACTGCAGCCCGGCTGCGGCTGGCTGCCCGATTCCTGGCTGCCCACGGACATGATTCGCCGTGCCTTGCGTGGCATTGCCCGCGACGAGGAGGCGAACATCGCGACCTACAGCGTGCCGCAGGGCTTCCGCCCCCTGCGCGAGCATCTCGCGCGGCGTCTTGGCGAACGCGGGGTGCAGGCTGAGCCGTCGGCCATCCTGCTCACGGATTCCGGTTCGCGGGCCATCGATCTCATCTGCCGCTTCCTGCTGCAGCCGGGCGACGCGGTATTGGTGGACGACCCCTGCTACTTCAATTTCCAGTCCATGCTGCAGGCCCAGCGCGCCAGGGTGATCGGCGTTCCGTTCACGCGGAGCGGGCCCGACCTGGAACGCTTCGCCGCGCTATGCCAGGAACACCGGCCCAAATTCTATCTCACCAATGCGGTCCTCCATAATCCGACGGGCGCCACCGTCGGAGTCGGCGTCGCGCACCGGCTGCTGAAGCTTGCCGAGATACACGCCCTCATTCTCGTCGAGGACAGCATTTTTGCCGATTTCGAGCCGAGACCCTCGCCCGGACTGGCCGCACTCGACGGTTTCGAGCGTGTCATCCATCTTGGTAGCTTCTCGAAGACGCTCACGGCGGCCCTGCGGTGCGGCTACGTGGTGGCGAGATCCGACTGGATCGAAGGCCTGACTGACCTCGCGCTGGCGACGAGCTTTGGCAGCAACGATCTTTCCGCGCAAACGACCTTTCGTCTTCTCACCGACGGCAGCTATCGCCGTCACCTCGACGCGCTGCGTCCGCGCCTTGCAAAGGCGATGGCGGGCACGGTGGAGCGATTGGAGCGGCTGGGGTTCCGGCCGTGGATTCGCCCCGAGGCCGGCATTTTCCTGTGGGCCGAACTCCCCGATGGCCTGGACTCGGCCGCCCTTGCCATGCGCGCACTCGAAAAGGGGGTGGTGCTGGCTCCTGGCAACGTCTTCAGCGTCTCCCATAGCGCGGGCCGTTTCATGCGCTTCAATGTCGCTCAATGCGGCGACAGGAGAATTTTCGAGATCCTGGAGGAGACATTGGGACAGATGTAGTTCCCGGCCCGCATGCATAATTGTTGAAAGCCATCGATCGCCCGCTCGTCGCCGTGCTTACCGGCGGGCGGGAGGCGGAGCGCACGGCAGGACGAAACGTTCGCGGCATCGCAGCCCGCCATGGCCGCAATGCCGTGAACTACTCCGCTGTAGTCCGTCGGGCCGAGCCTAAAGCAAAGCGCGTTTAGGTGGAAACGCCGCTTTTCTCCGGCTCTTTGTTTTTCGACACGTCCTTGCGTTCTGCCGATTCCGGCAAAACACAAAACGCTTTGGATGCGAGGATTCAGCGGCAGGCGCGAACTCCGCGAGAAATCCGGCAGCCGGGCACGTCCTGCACCGGCTGGGTCGCCACCACGCCCGGACAGATGCGCATTCCCCGCGAAACCCTGCAGGCCATGCCGACGTCGCCGGACACCACGGGCGCGGAGACTTGGGCGCCGCCATGAGCGCGGACACAACTGGGCTCCATCTTGCCGGGTCCGCAAGCCGCGGCATTGGCTGTCGCCGGCATGAAGAAGACCGCGCATAGAATGAAGCCGATCGCCAGAACTGTATATTTCATGATCATCCCCCCTCTAGAGCAAAGCGCGTTTAGGTAGAAACGTCACTTTTCTCTAACCATTTGTTTTCCAATGCGTTTTATGCTTTTACATTTCCGTCAAAACACAAAGCGCTCCGGGATTTCCATCTCACACGAGTCGTTTACGGTATAATTTTACCACAATTAGTGCGCGTGAGACCTCAGTGGCAGGCACCGGGTCTACATTCTTGATCTTGAGTCGAGCCTCGTGGATTCAGACAACTGGCTTTTCGGAGGCGGACGTCGCCTCACCAGGCAGAAAAACAATTGTATGCAACTATCTATAAATAGCCTCTATTTTAATCAGAGTCTAGCAATATCGAATCAAGCAATACCAATCGTCTCTGGGTGGATCGCCAGAAATGAACAAATTGGTCATATATTTGATATTTTTTCCCATAAAATTGCGATTTTATATAATTATTTCAACAATTAGGCATACTAAATCTATTGTATACATTTTGACATTTTGGGCTAAAAATTATTCAACAGAGATATGGGTGGCCATGATCGACAACCCGCCACGGTCGAGATGCCAGCCATTGCTCCGCAGGCATAACCCTGATCGCGGCGTGGCGGTTGATCATCCTTGAACGAGGGAAAGCCACGAGCCCTTCACGACGATGAGGCAAAGTCGCGTCGGGGCTGCGGCGGTCCACCGTGAGAAGCGCGGTGTCACCGGGTGGCGAGAAAGGCAATGGCGACAATCTGGAGATGATCGAGGACCAGCGAGTTGCCACGGCTTATGCCATCAATGCCCTGCAGCTGTTCGATCACCTGCATTTCCGCTCTGCGATGCGGGCTGCCCCGACGCCGACCGAGCTGACCCTCGCCAAGTCGCCGCTGCCGGGTGGCGACTCGGCCTGGTTCCAGCGCTTCTATGTGGAGGGACCGCCTGCTGTTCTCTCATTGATCGGCGCAGTGGGAGCCGCGTGTCCGTTCACCGACGCTGTTGGCGTGCCCGCTGCGTAGAGAGCAGGTAGACCAGCGAGCCGAGCGCGGTGATCCAGAAGCTGGTCGGCCAATCCGTGTAGAAGGCCAGGGCGAGGCTGATCCAGGCGGTCACGACCGCGATTGCCACCGACAAGGCGATGCCTTGGTAGACGCGTCGCGTCAGGTGCATGGCCGAGGCGGCTGGCGCCACCATCAAGGCGAACACGAGCAGCACGCCCACGATCTGCATGGCTTCCGCCGTGGTGACCGCCACGATCAGCATGAAGAGCGCAGAGACGAGTTCAAGCCGCACCCCCTTCGCTTCGGCGAGTTCCGGCTGCAGGCTGGCGAAGAGCAGCGGGCGGCCGATGGCGGCCAGCCCGAGCAGGCAGGCGAGGCCGAGCCCGGCCAGGACCCACACCGTCGATTGGCTCACGCCCAGCACATTGCCGAAGAGCAGGTTGGTCACAGCCCCGGCATAGGCGGTGTAGAAGTGCAGGAAAAGCAGGCCGATGCCGAGCGAGAGCGTGAGCACGATGCCGATGGCCACGTCGCGATGCGCCCTTTCGCCCAGCAATCCGATCCCGATGCCCGCCAGCATGGTGAAGACGGTTAAGCCGAAGAAAGGGGAAAGGCCGAGCAGAGCCGCGCCCGTCGCGCCGGGAAAGCCGACATGGGAGAGGGCATGGCCGGCGAAGGTCTCGCCACGCAGAACCAGAAAATAGCCGACAGCCCCGGCCACGATGCCGACGATGGTGCACGCCGCGAAGGCATTGCGCATGAATTCGTACTCGAACATCACTCACTCGATCGGGGACGGGTCCTCGAACCCACCCATATGATACATCTCGTCCAAGAACGCTCGATTCCCGGAGCCTAACCGAAAATCGTCGCAGGCTCGAATTTTGTCATCGTGGGTCTTGGCCAGGCAATCCGGGAACGTGCAAACCTTGCGGACGCCGGCCCAACACCCGGGATAGGCCCGGGCACGGCAAAAGGAAGCCACATTTTCCGGAATCAAGTGCCGAAGACCGGCCCCTCATTCATGCGCATAGCTTTCGAGTTCGCCTTCCTCAGCCATGACGAAGATGCGGCCATTGACGCGCGCCACATGAATAGGGGTACGGTAGAGATCCGAGAGGACATGGCGATTCACCACCTCGTCGACCGTGCCGATGGCGGCACGGCCGTTGCCGAGATAGAGCACTTGGTCGACGGCATTGAGCAGTGGGTTGATCTCGTGGGCACAGAACAGCACGGCGATGCCGCGCTCGCTCGCTACCTCCTTGATCAGTTCGACGATGCCGCGCTGGTGCGCGGGGTCCAGGCTCGCCAGGGGCTCGTCCAGCAGCAGCAGCCGGGGCTCGCCGATCAGGGCCTGGGCGATGAGCAGGCGCTGGCGCTCGCCGCCCGAAAGCTGGGCGAGCGGCCGGCGGGCGAGATCGGTGGCGCCGACGCGTTCGATGGCGGCCCAGGCGACATCCCGGTCGGCGGCAGAGGCAAGGGGCCAGCCCCAGCGTGTGCCGCCGACGGCGCCGAGCACCATTTCATAGCCGCTGAGGCTGAGCTGGGCGGCTCCACGACGCATCTGCGGCATGTAGCCGATCCGGGGATTGCCCCGGCGCGGTGTCTCGCCGAGCACGGTGATGCGCCCGCCCTGCGGCGTGACGAGGCCGAGGACGGCGCGCATCAGCGTCGTCTTGCCGGCGCCGTTCGGACCGAGCACGCCTACGAAACGGCCCTCGGCGACTGAAAAAGAGACGCTGGACAGAATCCGGCGTCTCCCGAGGGTCAGGCTGACCTTCTCGAAATCGATTGCACTCACTGCGTCAGACCATCGAGGGCGGAACCGACCTCCTGCAACTGGCCGCCGAACCAGGACTGGATCGTCTTGCCGGCCGGCTCCGTCTCGGTCACGCCCACCACCGTCACCTTGTTGTCCTTGGCGAGCTGAAGCAGACGCTTGGTCGTTTCGTCGCTGACCTGGCTGTTGTAGAACAGGATCTTGGCCGAGCCGTCCTTCAGGCTCTTCTCGAAGGCGGCCACCTGGCTCGGGCTCGGTTCGGTGTCGTTCATGGTCGCGACCTGGAAATCATAGTTCAGCATCTTGAAGCCGAGAGCTTCGGCCATATAGCCGAAAACGGGCTCGGTGGCGGTGACCTGGGTACCCTGATACTTGCCCTTGAGCGCATCGGCCTGTTTCGTCAGCGCTGCGAAGGAGGCATCGAACCTGGCGAGGTTCGCCTTATAGACATCGGCGTTGGCGTTGTCTCGCTTTTCAAGTTCGCCGGCGATGGCGGAGGCCACGGCCGGCAGGGTCTTCGGATCGTACCACAGATGCGGATTGTCCCCGCTCGTGTGGCCGGTCAGGTCCGCCGCCACGATGGTGCTGCGGTCGGCATTGGTGGAGGCCGAGAGGAGTTTGTCCATCCACGGGTCGTAGTCCGCCCCGTTGTAGACGACGATATCGGCGCTGGAGAGAGCCTTGGCGGTGGAAGGGCTCGATTCGAACAGATGCGGATCGTCGTCCGGATTGGACAGGATCGACGTGACTTCGACGTGGTCGCCGCCGATCTGGGCGGCGAGGTCGCCATAGAAGTTCTCGGCGGCAATGATCTTTACCTTGTCCGCCGCGAAGGAGGGGCCGGCCAAAACCGTGCCGAGCGCCAGCAGGGCGGCGCCGAACAGAATCGAACGCATCACGTTCTCCATGAAACTGGGGGCAGCCCAAGCTCCCCTCAAAAATGTTATGTTATAACAAAACTTCGTTTAGGAGCGTATGAGGCGAATGTCAATCGGGGAGGGAACAGGTCGACGGAGATGCCGCGACGTCCTTGCAGAATTTTTCCGGAGGCACTGAGGAAACTGCATCCTGCTGCGTCTCATGGTTGTATCGCCGATTACACCACCTGGGACCCGCATTCCTGATACAAGGGCCCCGACGTTGCGCAACTCTTGAATAAAGGTTTCCCATGCGCTCTTCGATCCTCCTTTTTCTGATGGCCTCGACCATGCTCGCCGGCACCGCACAAGCTGCAGATCTCGTCCTCAAGCGCGCCGTGCTCGGCACAGGCGGCGTCGGTTATTTCGAATATGCGGCCGAGGTCACCGGCAAGGATACGCTGACCCTTCGCGCCCGCCTCGACCAGGTGGACGATATCCTGAAAAGCATGGTGATCCTGGATCCGTCCGGCACAGCCTCGGCCACGCTGCCCGGCAAGGCGGGGGCAGACGAGGTCTTCGCTTCGCTCCCCTTCGCAAAATCCGATCTCGATTCCATGCCGGCGCTGATCACAGCCCTGAAGGGCGCGGAGATCAAACTCAGTGGGCCGCGCAGCATCACGGGGCGCATCGCGAGCGTGCAGAGCGAGACCGTCAACGGGAAGGACGGTGGCACCATGACGCGTACGCGCGTCTCCGTCTTCACCGGCAGCTCGATCGAGCAGTTCATCCTCGAGGAGGCTGAGGGATTGCAATTTGCCGATGCCCGTCTCGGCGAGCAGGTCGAAAGCGCGTTGAAGGCCCTGCGAACCGCGCAGGACCGGTCAGGCCGGGACATCACCATCCAGCTCGCCGAAGGCGGCAAACGCGTGGTGCGCATCGGCTATGTCGCAGAGGCCCCGGTATGGAAGGCAGCCTACCGTCTGACCTTGCCGAAGGCCGGTGAGGACAAGGCCCGCCTGCAGGGCTGGGTGGTGCTGGAGAACATGACCGGAAATCCCTGGAAGGATGTGCAGGTAACCCTGTCTTCCGCTGCTCCCGTGACCTTCCGACAGGCGCTCTACGATCCCTACTACGTCGCTCGCCAGACCATCGCGCCGCCCGTGAGCCGCGCCGCGCTGCCTCGCACGGATGCCGGCCAGCAGGCGGTGGCCCAGAACTTCGCCATGGGCGGCGGGGCGGCCAACGATGCCGCGGCGCCGGCTCCCGCCGCGCCCAGCGCCAAGCTTGCTCTTACCGCGCGGCGAGCCTCTTCCCCGACGGAGGCTCCGGTGGCGGAAGCGGATCTCTCCAGTTCGCAGGAACCGGGCAGTGCGGCGGAGGAGAATGCCGCCGGTGCGAGCTTCGCGCTCTCCCTGCCAGTCAGTGTGGGGGCGGGAGACAGCCTGACCATTCCCTTCGTCGATCTGCAGGTGCCCTCGCAGGCCGTGGCCTGGTATCAGGGGGGGAGCCGCAATCCCTGGCAGGCGCTGACGCTCACCAATGACGGTCCCACCTCGCTGCCGGCTGGATCGGCCACGATCTATGAAGCGACGGACGCGGGCCCGCTCTTTTCCGGCGAATCACAATTCCCGCTGCTTCCGGCTGGCGATTTCCGCCTGATCGGCTTCGGCGCAGACCAGAAGGTCCTCGTGGACAGCGAATCCGCCTCCGCCTCCGCGATCACCCGCATCAAGGTGGTAGACGGTACCCTGCAGATCGAGAGCCGCATGCGCCAGACCACGACCTACCGTGTCAAGAACGGCTCGTCCGATCTGCGCCACATGGTGATCGAGCAGCCGCGCATGACCGATTGGTCGCTGGTGGAGCCCAGGCCGGAGGAAGCCACCATCGCCGGCCAGTCCTACCGTCTGCGCTTCGACGTCGACGCGAACCAGTCGAAGCAATACAAGGTGACGCTCGAGCGCCCGTTGGTCGAGACTGTCGATATCGCCGACATATCGGGCCAGCGCATCGAGGCGCTGATGATCGCGCCGGGCATCGACGAGGAGACCAAGGCGCGCCTGGCGACGGTCGCGGAAGCCGCCAGGGCGAGTGACGAGGCACAGGCGGAGGTCAGCCGCCTCGAGGAGCAGCGCGAGGGCATCACGCAGGATCAGGAACGCCTGCGCCAGAACCTGAGTGCCGCGCCGCAGGGGTCGGATCTCGCCCGCCTCTATTCGCAGAAGATGCTCGCGCAGGAGAAGTCGCTCGACCAGCTGGACACGGCCGTCAAGCAGGCTCGCGACAGGGCCGACGCCGCCCGCAAGGTGCTCGGCGACAAGGTTCGGGCCTTGTAGGCGGAAATGGAAAGGGCGGGTGGTTCCACCCGCCCTTCAACCTATGCCCGACCGCGCGGCCTATCGCCGGACGATGGAACGGACCTGGCGCATGGCGCCGATCGCGGCCGCCTTGGAGCGATCGACGATTACCGAGCCTCCCGGCGGACGAGGCCTGAGGCCCATGCGGCGCATGAAGTAGTTGGCCCGGTAGACGTCGGCGTATTTCCACCTGGGAAATTCGAGGTTCAACGCCAGGCCGACCGAGACGTCGTTGTGATTCTGCAGCCAATGCGCGCCATGGGCAGGAAGGTGGATGGCCTCGCCGGGCCGCAGCACATATTTGCGTGCCGTGCGCTCGGCCTCCGGCTTGTAATTTCCCGCGCCCGTCGTCACCGCATAGTAGCGTTCAAGCTCGTCTTCCGTCGTTACCGTGCGGTCATGCGGCGGGCAGACCCAGATATCCTTCGAGCCCTGGATCTGGGTGAGGAAATTGACCTCGGCGTCGAAGTGATACGGCGTCTTGCGGTTCGGAGAGGTGATGAACACCAGCATCTCGGTGTTGCTGAGGAGCTTCGAGCCCTCGGGGCCTGCAATCTCGCGGACGAAGGCGTCGAACTCGTCGAGGACCGCCTTGTAGCGAGGGTCGACCTCGACATGCTTCATCACCATCCAGGCACCCGCCGTGTCGATACGGTCGATCACCTGGCGGATGGTCATGTCTGGCTTGGGAACGGAGCCCCACTTGTCCGTTATGGAAAGGTCACCCGCATCCCAATAGAGATCGTCTTTGCGCTTGGCCGCTTCTTCCGCGACCTTCGCCAGGGCTTCGACAGTAAACAGAGGGTGGCCGGCGAGCGCGTGATGCACCACGAACGCATTGTTATGGAGCATCTTCCGGCATTCCTCGATCGACTCGATCGTCGACCACTTGCTGTTCGATTGGGTATTCGAGACCCTGTCCAACATTAGACTTTCCCGGATTTATTGTATTTCGCCATGTGAAATGTCGGGCGAACCGAGAAAGAATATCTCAAATATTTCGCTTTCCGGCGAGGAGCGCGGCCGGCCGCTTTCGGTGATTCCCGAGTAAGGATTTATGGGAGGGCCACGGCGGGCAATCTACCCCATAAGCAGTATGGGGAGGCAGGCTGGCGCCTCATGCAAACGAGGCGGGCAGCAATGGATTGCCAGCCAACGTGGTATTTCCGGACAATGGCCTGTGGCGGTATCCCGGAGTACTTGCGCGTCGACGTGTGATGTCGTTGTGAGGATGGAGAGCAGACCCGGGCCGCCTCTGCCTGCCGCAGGAATATCCCCCAACCTCGATGCGGCCGCCGGGGAACAACGGCCGGCCGTGCGCGCTCGCACGCCCGCGAACGGAAATCGGGTGCATCCTCATCGCCCGCAAATTATAGTTTGCGCACCAGATCTCTCGAGGAAGTCATGCGCCGTCCAATCTGCTTGCTGATCGGTTGTTTCCTGTCGCTGGGCCTCGGCCTGATGAACTGCGGCGGAGCCTGGGCCCGCAACCTGGCCCTCGTGATCGGCAATGACAGCTATGCCAACGTCACCTCGCTGCAGAAGGCAACGAGCGACGCGCAGTCAATCGGCGATGAACTTGAAAAGCTCGGCTATGTGGTCAGGCGCGCCGAGAATGTCGACCAGCGCGGTTTCAGCCGCGCCCTCGTAGCCTTCAATGCCGACATCCAGCCCGGCGACCGAGCATTGTTCTTCTATGCCGGTCACGGCTTCGAGATCGACGGCACCAACTATCTCCTGCCTACGGACGTCCCTGCCGCGCAGGCCAATCAGGAGGACCTGATCCGCGATGCGTCCTTCCCGGTGGGGCGCATCATCGATGGCATCCGCCAGCGTGGCGCAGGGGTCGCCATCCTCGTGCTGGACGCCTGCCGCGACAACCCCTTCGCCGGCAATTTCACCCGCTCGGCAGCGCTTGGCCGCGGCCTTGCCCGCGTCGATGCGCCGGAAGGCGTCTTTGTGCTGATGTCGGCGGGCGCCAAGCAGGAGGCGCTCGACCGGCTATCGGACCAGGACGGCAACCCCAATTCCGTGTTTACCCGCTCCTTCCTGGCCGAACTGGCGAAACCTGGCCAGACTCTCGTCGAGATCGCCAAGAGGACGCAGGTCGACGTGCGTGCCCTGGCCGCCAGCGTGGGTCACGACCAGACGCCAGCCTATTATGACCAGGTCATCGGTGATGTCGTCCTCTCGGACGCCGCCGCGCAGGCCGGTTCGCAGCCGGCCGTGATTCAGCCATCGGGCAATACCGGCCCGAACATCAAGACCGAGTTGAACATCACCGGGCAGGTCCAGGCAGGGGCAGGCGTGCGGATCGGTGCGGGCACCAAGATCGGTCCCGGCGTGGTGATCGGCAACAAGGACGCCAGGATGGCGGTGCTCGATCCTGCCAATCCGCCCGCCAACGATCCTGCCAAGTCGCTCAACCTGCAGCAGGGCGGGACCGCGACGGGCTCGCAACTCGCCTTGCTCCAGCCCGATTCGAAGCTCGGGGACAAGGCGCAGCCCGGCACGTCGCAATCCCTGGCGCGTGCCCCGATCGCCAGCTTCATGCGCTCCAATGCCGGATGGACGGTAACGATCTCCCTTCCGGAGCCGGCTACGGCGTTGGCTTACCGTGTCGGCAATGCCGGTGAGTTCAAGGAGACGGGGCTGCTCGACGTACTCGATCAGAGGACGGGTGCGCGCATGCCCAACCCCTCCTTCGCGCTGTCGCCGCGAGCGCCTGCCGGTGTGATCGAGGTGCGCTACCGCACCGCTGATGGCACGGACGTCGGCCCCTTTCCCATCCGATTCGATCCCGATGTGGCGCTTTTCCAGAATCAGCGCCAGAACCTCGAGCAGATCGCCGGAAGCTGGGTGGAGTTTCGCGATTTCAATGGCACGCTCGTCTATTTTACGACGCTGTTGAGCTACCGCTGTGCCATCACCGAGGTGCGCTATGGCCTGAACGGAGCTCCGCCGCTGACACGCTTCGACCTGCCCGCGTGCAATACCAAGGATCCGTTCTCGATCCCGAACAACGCCAAGATCTACCTGAAGGTCCCGGCGAACACGAAGTCGATCAGCGTCCAGCTGACCTGGCGCGACGGCTCGCAATCAGAAGTGAACACGGTGGAGCGGGATTGAGGAGGACGCCCCCAACCCGTTCTTGGCATGCCGACCGCGGTGGAATAGGTACTTGTTTGTGAATTCCGTCTCCTCGTCCCTTCTCCAACCGCCCCTTGCCCAATGACCTCGATGCTCTCCCTCGGCTACTCCACCGTGCCGTCAGGCATGCTTGCCAATGTCGTGACCTGCCTTGAAATGCGCGAAAAGCCGAAACCTCGCCCCCTGCGTCCGACAGAGCGGCCGATGACGCTGGAGCGCATGGAGAAGCCCGACATCGCGGCTTATCGTGCCCTGTTCCGAGCCGTGGGGCAGGATTGGCTGTGGTGCTCGCGCCTGCTGATGGCGGACGCGGAGCTTCTCGCCATCCTCGGGAATCCCGACGTGGAAGTGTATGTCCTCGGCGGTCCGAGCCTGAGACTCGGCCTGCTGGAGCTCGACTTCCGGCAGAAAGGGCAATGCGAACTCGCCTTTTTCGGACTGGTGCCCGAGGCGATAGGCCGGGGCGCGGGACGCTTCCTGATGGACCAGGCGCTGGCCAAGGCGTGGTCCAGGCCGATCGAGCGCCTGTGGGTTCATACCTGCACCTTCGACCATCCTTCCGCCCTCGGCTTCTATCGTCGATCCGGCTTCACCCCCTATGAATTCATGGTCGAGGTGCAGCCCGATCCGAGGTTGACGGGCCACCTTCCGCGCGAAGCGGCGTCCCATGTGCCCCTGGCCGAATTCAGGGCCTGACGGCGCCGCCGAAGCCCGCCCGGGCCATTCCGACATGAACGAACTGCCGTACGAGGTTCTCGGCATTGTCCCGGTCCTTGAACAGGACGCCGAGACCGTAGATGAGGGCAAAGTAGCAACCCAGATAGAGCACGCCGGTCGCCGCGAGATAGGCAGCCAGCAGCCAGACATCCCGCTCGCCGCCCATGAGTGCGTTGCCATAGATCAGGATAGGGGAGCAGACCACGATCGCGCCGAACGGGCCGGTGAGCGATATGAATTGCTCGCGGAGCGTGGCCGACGTCATGGCCTTTACGTCCTGCATGCTGAGGAAGGTCACGAAGGCGGCGGTGATGACGGCCGCACCGATGGCTCCGGGTATGCCCCAGATCCAGGCACCGATCACGGTGGCGGGGAAAAGGACGAGCACCTGCTTGACGTTCCGTATGGCGATCCGGCGCGTCTGGTTCAGGGCGATGGCCAGCGATGGCATGGGCAACGGCGGAACGTCGATGAAGCAGACCCAGGCGAGCCCTGCGAGAATCGGAGCCGACTCGATCCACTTTTCACCCAGGAACAACCGGATCAGCGGCTCGGCGAGGAACGCCGCGACGCAAAAGACCGGAGCCAGGAGGATGAATACGCCGCCTACCGCCTTGAGGTAGGTTTCCTTCAGCGTTCCCCGCTCGTGGGCTGCCACGAAGGCCACGTTCAGGGGGGAACCGAGAGGAGCCGCGATGATCTGGAACGGCACGTTGGAAAGGTCGCCGGCCATGGCGAAGTTCCCGAAGGCGTGGGGCGCGATGAAGCGCGGCAGCACCAGCCTTCCTGACTGGAAATTGATCGCGGTCACCAATTGCGAAACCAGGTTCCAGCTCACCATGTCGGCGAATATCGGCCAGTCCTTCAGGGTGAAGCGCAGTCGCATGGGCGCAAGCCAGTAAGAGCCGATCATCAACACGGCCGGTGTCAGGATGGTGGCGAGCGCAATCGACCAGTAGCTGTGCGTCAGGGCTGCGACCAACACGGCAGCGGCCGCCGCCAGGCACTTGCTGACGACGTCGAGTCCGGCCTGGCGACGAAAATCCATGCGCCGGGCGAACAGGGTCAACTTCGGACTCATCATCCCGCGCTGGATCGGTGCGAGAGCGAGCACCAGCACCAGCGGGATGAGGCGCGGTTCGGCATAGATCAGAGACAGCGGCCAGGCGAAGGCGACGAGAAGCAGACCTACCAGCAGCCCGCGCAGCGTGCTCAGCGTGAGGGCGGTGTCGTACATGCGCTCGGTCGGCTCGGAAATGCGAATGAGTGCCGAGGCCAGGGGCAGTTCGAAGACGGCTTCGACCACGTAGACTACCGTCATGGCCATGGCGACGACGCCGAAATCCGCGGGCGCCAGGAAATGCGCCAGGAAGATGAGCGCCACGAAGTCGACGCCCTTGGCGACCAGCTTCGCGCCGATCGTCCAGATGCCGGCCTTGGCGGTCTTCCTCGATAGTCTGTTGCTCTCAGCTGCCATGGACGGCGGACCTGCCTCTTTCGAACAGTCGCAGAATAGCCCGCAATTTCGTGCTCGCCAGTTCGACTTCCGAGCACTGTGCGAAAGGTGGATGCCTGACCCCGGTCGAGACGCGAGATCGTGGCAGCCGCATCGCCTCACGCGCATGGCTTTCACAGGGCGAACGGTTCGATCGGGACGAATCCCGCCTTAGTTGGAGGCTGTCGGCCGGCTCAGGCGAAGCAACCGTCCGTCCGAGGCATCCTCGATCAGGAGAAGGGCGCCGTCGGGAGCCACCACGACGTCGCGAATCCGCTGGCCCATGTCCCAGCGATCCGCCTCGCGGGCGCCGCCCTCGCCGTCGAACGCGATGCGAACCAGCGCATGCTGGCGCAGTGCACCGATAAAGGCCGAGCCGCGCCATTGCGGAAACATCGTGCCGTAATAGAAGGCAAGGCCCGCCGGCGCGATCACCGGTGTCCAATAGACGACTGGTGCCTCGAATTCGGGGCGCGTGCGGTGGCGGGGAATCGGCGTGCCGTCATAGTTGTCGCCGTTGGACACCAGTGGCCAGCCGTAGTTGCGGCCGGGCTTGATCCGGTTGAGTTCGTCGCCGCCGCGAGGTCCCATCTCGTTTTCCCAGAGAGCACCATCGGGCGCGAAGGCAAGGCCATAGGGATTGCGATGGCCCATGCTCCAGATCTGCGCCCGTATGCCGCCCTGCGACGCCATGGGATTGTCGGAAGGCGTCGAGCCGTCGAGGTTGAGGCGGAGGATCTTGCCGAGCGTCTGGTCGGGATCCTGCGCCGTCTGCGGGCGCATGCGATCGCCCGAAGTCAGGAAGAGGTGCCGGCCATCGGGCGAAAAGGCGATGATGCCGCCGGGCTGGCCCCCCGGGCCCTTGGGCATCTGGCGCCAGATGACAGCAAGATCCGTAAGACTCGCCGTATCGTCCGATTCGACGAGCTGCGCTTTGGCGAGGGCCAGGCTGCCACCGCCGCCCGGCTCGACATAGCTCAGATACACGGAATGATCCGTGCCGAAACGAGGGGAGACCGCCACGTCGAGCAAGCCGTTCTGGCCGCCTGCCTGAACGGCCGGAATGCCCGACACCTCCTTCTTCTCGCCCCTTTCGGTGACCAGGAAAAGGCGGCCGCCCTTCTCGGTGACGAGCAGGCGGCCATCCAGCATCACCGCGATAGCCCAGGGGGTGTCGAAGGTTGCAAGCGAGGTGACTCGGAAGGGGCGGGAAGTGCTGTATGGCCGGTTGCCGGCGTTCACCTCCGCCAGGGCGCCCTGCGTGGAGAAGAAGATCACCGAGGCTACCGCCAGCGCCCGTCCGATTCCCTGAAACGTCCGCATGCTGTGTCCTCGATCCGTCAGTGCTTCCGCTCGAGCATCCTGCCGACGCGACAACGGCATGGCCCGGTTCCTCTAAACCAGGAATCGGATGCGAACGTTCCGGACGCCCATTTCCGCCAGGTCCGTCTGCGCTGAAACGGCCGTCGGCGCAGGGGCTCAGCCGCGAAGGGCGGTTCGTCGCACCTTGGCGAGGGTGGCGAGGCCCATCGAGACGATAAGCTGTTCGGCCCCGGCCGTCGATTTGAACCAGCGGGACACGGCATAGATGCTTGCGACATAGGCGCCGACATAAACGAGACCAAGGATGCCGATCTGCACGAGCAGCATCAGGAAGGAAACGTTCGGTGTGAAGAAATACGTTCCGTAGAAGAGAACCGCACCGGATGCCAGGCCCGCCATGGCGGGTCCCGCGATGGAGATCAACTGCTCCTTCATGCTGGCCCCGATCATCGCCCGCACCGTCAACATCGTCATGAACGTAACGATGAAGGCCACGGCGCAGCTGGCCATCACCGCACCGTAGACGCCGTAGAGCGACACGCCGAGAAGGGTGAGCGGCACCAGCGCCAGACACTGCACCAGGCTTCGCAGGGTGATCCGGCGCGACTGGTTGAGCGAGATGGCCAGCATGGGCATCGGCGTCGCCGGAGCCTGCACGATGCTGGCGAGCGCAAGACCGCTCAGCAGGATCGCCGCGCCTTGCCACTTGCTGCCGAGGAATAGATCGATCAGCGGTTCCGACATCAGGCCCGCGAAGGTGAAGATCGGCAGAAGCAGGATGATGAGCGCGCCCGAAGCCTTGAGATAGGTGCTCTTCAGGTCTCCCTTTTGGTGGGCGGTGACGAAGGCGACATTGAGCGGGAAGTCGAGCGGGGCGACGAGCGTCTGGTAGGGAATGCCCGCCAGATCGTTCGCCATGGCGTAGCGCCCGAAGGACACGGTATCGACGAAGCGCGGCAGGATGAAGCGGCCAAGCTGCCAGTTGATGGCGAGCAGGATCTGGGTGAGCATGCTCCAGCCCACCATGTCGGCAAAGAGCGGCCAGTCCTTCAGCGTCAGGCGGGGACGCATGGGCGCCAGGATATAGGAGCCGACCATGAGGATGGTGGGCGTGAGGATGGTGCCCAGCGCGATCGACCAGTAGCTCTGTGTGAGCGCCGCGGTTGCGACGGCCGTCATACCGGCGACGACCTTGCTCAGCACATCCATGAAGGCCTGGCGGCGAAAGTCCATCTGCTTGGCGAAATGCACCATGCGCGGGCTGACGAGACCGCGCAGGATCGGCGCGAACGCGAGCGCGATGATCAGGTAGACGAGGCGTGGCTCGTTATAGAAATGGGCCAGCGGCCACGAGATGGCCCCGAGCACTGTACCTATAGCGATGCCGCGCAGCGTGCTCAGCGTGAAGGCGGTATCATACATGCGCCTCGTGGGATCGGGAATGCGGGTGAGGGCGGCCGAAAGAGGCATCTCGAAAATGGCCTCGACGACGAAGATGAGCGTCATCGCCATCGCCACGAGACCGAAATCGGCCGGACCCAGGAAACGGGCGAGCAGGATCAGCGATACGAAATCGACGGACTTGGCGAGGAGCCGGGCACCGACGCTCCAAACGCCCGCAACGGCAGTTTTCTTGGATAGGGCGATGCTCTCAACTCCCACGGCAAGGAAATCCTGTCTCTTCCATGTGGCTATAACCGACCTGATGCCGCCCGCAAGATCCCGTTGGCCGCAGCGCGGCCGCCGCCCCAACGTGCCAGACCAAGATCGCCTCTGTCCCGCCCTCCGGAGAGCAGGCCGTTCAAGGCATCGCGGAGTGGATGACCTGTGGACCTCTTTTCCAATCGCAAGACCGAAATCAGTGCCACAGGCGTCGTATTGGCACTGCTCCTGCCGAAAAGCCAGTCCCCCTCATTCCCTTAGGAATGAAGGGATTTTCCGGGAAATGGCCTGAATAATGGCCGATAAAGGGTCAAGAGCGCCAGAAAATGCCTTTTTGGATGGTCGCTCCACCTCCAATGAGTGATGGGTATACTTTATGGTATCGATGAAGGAATAGCGCTATCGGGTTCGACAATGACGCAAGGATAATTCGGGAGTTTCGGTGACGCTGCGGCTCCGTACCGAAGAGGAGGGGAGGTCGAGCCTGAAGATTTAGATGCTCCAGGCCTCACCCATCATCTGGACCGCTTCGGACCCCTTCGAGGGATCGAGAACGAGGGTGCGTTCGGGAATATCCCAGCGCGAGAGGAGCTTGTAGCCGAGATCTTCCCGAAGCCTTTCGAGCTCGGGCAAGGCCAGCGCCCGGTGGAGCATCTGACGGCCACCGACGGTTTCCAGCATGTAGAGGCCCGCCTTCCGGGCTACGAAAACCTCGTTGAGTATGACCATCGGAGGTCTTGTTCGAAAAGCTCGGAGTATTCGCTCGAACGGAACATTGAGACGAGGCAGGCCACCGCAGCAGATCAGCGCGCTGCACGGTTTTGTTCCCGCGATATCGTCGTGGAAGCGCAATGCGCCATGCCCCGATGCGGGATGCCGGCTGTTGTGGTGCGAGGTGCCGCGCTCGACCACCTGCCAGATAAGGTCGTCAGGGAAGTCCACATATGTCCGGTAGCCGGCATATTTGAGCCTGCTTCCCCCGGGAAGATCGGTCACAATTTTCAGTTTTCCTTCCATCGAAAGCTTTTGAAGGAAAAACATGACCGGGTAATCGAATGAACTCACCTGCGAAATTGCGCGCCCATCGCCAGGTTCGATGTTGTCGTTCTGATGTGGGAGGCCACTGTTTGGCCTTAGCGCCGTCTTCGCTTCTTCATGAGAATCGAAATACCCCCACTGAACCTCATCGTCGGGGCTATGAGCAATTTGAATACGATCGGAATGTATCAATTGATCAAGTAGCGGCAGCTTCCAGACACGTTGGAGCATGGTAAACTATCTTTCCGACGAACCCATAATAGGCTGCGACACCACGATGACCCATATCGTTAAAATGTCAATGTGTCGCTTGGTGATCTCCCAGGTGGGATATGCCATTTTTTTAAGCACATAAGTGCGTAATATTGATCACGAAGGCCATAAATATGTAAAAATCTCTCACCTCTAAAAATAATACAACTTCATCGTGGTTAATTTTCGACGTTAACCTTATATTCCCAATAGTCACCCATCGATTAATGGATCTCGACCTGGGAGCTGGCCGCCTTCATTCCGCCGGCGACAGATTCCGGCTAGGACGCTATGGTCCGCGAAGGCGCACTCTCGGCCCGACGCCGCGCTTCAATCGATCGGGCATGCCCTCTGCAGAATTGTCCGCACGCAGTGGAGATTCAGCCAGGTGAGACCGCCGAACAGCAGGGCGGCGATCAGGCCTTGGGGAGAGAGGTCGATGCTCGCCAGCCCACTGCCGGCCAGGCTGTCGGCAAAGGCCGCAACGACCAGAATTGAGAAGCCGGTGCCGATCGCGCCGAAGGCAAGGCGAACCATGGCCCCCATCGGTGACATCGTGCCATGGCCCCACCGCAGCAGCGCATAGTTGATCAGGGGCGTGAGGATCGCCACGATGACGACCGGTATGAAAAAGGCCAGCATCCAATCGAGGTTACAGAGCATTTCCCCGCATGGCAGGCTGTCGAGAAACCGGATGAAGCCCCAGTAGAGGCCAGCAAGGCCCAGACTTGCGAGCATATAGCAGGACAACGGGCCGACGCTGGCCCGGGGCTGCGAGGGGGAGGAGAGAATCATCGGTCTGCCGCCGGATATTAAGTGAGTGAACGAACGCTAACTTAAAGAGATACATGGCCGCCGTCAATGCCGTTGAAGAGGGGCGTAATGAAATTTTGGTACCCTAATATGTCGAAGGAGAGGGGGCCATCGGCCCTCCCCCTTCGCGCGGATCGCAGGAAGCCACGGCCTCGCGGCCTACGGCACAACCTCCACGATTCTTCTCGTACCCGGGTCGACCAGCACGACCTCGTCGTTCACGACGGTGTAGCGATAGCGAACCTCGCCATATTCGGCCGGCACGTCATAATACTGGATACCATCCTCGGGCAGCACGGCACCGACGGCGACCGGCTCCTCATACTGGTAGGAAGGCAAATGCTGTTCGATGACGTATCGCCGGAAGCGGGGCCGCTCCCTGACGCCGACCAGCCCGTTTATGCCGCCGGTCACGGCGCCGACGGTGCCTCCGACGACGGCGCCGACTGGGCCGCCACTATGAGCCCCTTGTTCGGCACCATCCTGTGCGCCGTCGAGGACGCCCTGTGCATAGGATGAAACTGGCGCGACGAGCGAAAACGCAACTGCTCCGGCCAGAAGAATTGACCTGCCTTTCATGATCGATCTCCATGGATTGTCTTTGTAATGCCCAGTGGATAGGGCCTGTCGATTCAACCTGAGGGATCTTGGAAGGTTCCAATTTTCATCGAGACGGTGATATCCAACTTCGAAATATCTGGATTATTCGTTCGCAGAACTGCCCTTACGCAAGGGATTGTTTTGCGTTTACCGCACGAGATCATAAATCGTTGTAGATCAGGGACTTGCAGGGCGTGGCTGCAGCAGATCCCAGCGATTGCCATGGAGGTCCTCGAATACCGCCACGGTGCCATAGGCTTCCTCGCGCGGCTCCTCGCAAAATCGTACGCCCCGGCTGCGATAGAGCCGATAATCTCGCCAGAAGTCGTCTGTGTGCAGGAAGAGGAAGACGCGCCCGCCGGTCTGGTTGCCGATGGACTCCGCCTGCTGCGGCCCAGCCGCCTGCGCGAGCAGCAGCGTGGTCTCCCGAGCTCCCGGCGGCGCCACTGTGAGCCAGCGTCTGCCTCCGCCCATGTCGACGTCCTGCACGACCTGGAAGCCCAGCACATCCCTGTACCAGGCCTTCGCCTCGTCGTAGCTCCTGACCACCAGAGCTATGGCTCCGAGATGTTGCGTCATGTCGATCACCTCCTCTGGAAGGCCTATCGTGCTCAGTCCATCCTGTCACCGGTGCGGGCTATTCCCAGGTGGATATAGCGAGAAAGATCACGTCGCTTCTGTACGGCGAAATTTCCGGAGCGGCATGACACAATGCAGGTTGGCTCTCTAGGAATCATTTGCGCATGATCGTTCGCAAAAGCCCACGGCCGTGGGAACTCTTCTTCATCTTGCGCGGCTCCATCGTGCCGCAGATCTGGCCGCAAATGCTGGTGGTGGCCCTGATCTCGATCGCGGTGACACTTCTCGAGACGCGCGGCTACGTGCATATCGCACCGATAGCGGCGCTGCCTTTCTCGCTTATCGGCGTGGCGCTGTCGATCTTCTCCGCCTTTCGCAACACGGCGAGCTATGATCGGTGGTGGGAGGCGCGCAAGATTCTGGGCTCGATGGTGATCGATGCCCGGGGCCTTTCCCGGCAGTCGATCGCCTATCTCTCGCCGGATCCGGTCACGGCACGTCGTCTCGCGCTATATGCCACGGCCTTCAGCGACCTCGTGCGCTGCCACCTGCGTGACGAGAGGCCCGACGAGGACGCCCTGCGCCATCTCGATGCCGTCGATCGCGAACTGGTGACGAGAGCCAAGCACGCGCCGAACCGGCTGCTGGCCCGGATGAGCGGCGCCATTGCCGCAGCGCTTTCGCAGGGCCAGGTTTCCGCGCAAATGGCGCAGACCCTGGAGGAAAAGGTGTCGGCCCTTTCCACGGATCTCACGGCTGCGGAGCGCATCAAGCTGACGCCGCTGCCCTTTGCCTACTCACTGCTGCTGCATCGCACCGCTTACCTGTTCTGCTTCCTGCTGCCCTTCGGCCTTGCGGACAGCATGGGATTGTGGACGCCGCTGATCGCTGCGATCGTGTCCTACACCTTCTTTGGCCTCGATGTGCTGGGCGATGAACTGGTGGCGCCCTTCGGCACGACGCAGAACAGCCTTCCGGTCATGGCGATCTGCCGCACCATCGAGATCAACGTCCTCGAAGATCTGGGAGAGACGGACCTGCCCGCCGTTCCCATGCCGAAAGATTTCGTCCTGGCATGATGAAAGGGGCGGCGCAGCAAAATGCGTCGCGGCCGAAAGCGTGCTCCCCCTCAAGCCCTCCCCAGGGAGGAGCTTCTGCGTAGAAGCAGGCCGCTATGAATGTTGCGGCGGATCCTGGCGGACCGGATCGAGCTTGACCGGTGCCGGCGCCACGCTTTCCATCGGGCGGTTCTTGTTGCCGAGGATCGATCCCAGCAGCCCGCCGAAATTATTGCGCTCGGTGTAGAGCACGACGATGCAGGACAGGGCCAGCGGGATGAGGAGATAGAACAGGCGGAACATCAGCAGCGCAGCCAGGATCTCGGCCTTGGACTGGATCACCGCGGGGTCGCTCGGATTGGCGCCGGCCGGCAGCATGACCAGGAAGAACACGGCTTCGAACACGCCCGCGCCACCCGGTGCATTGGAGATGAGGCCTGCGCAGAAGGATGCCAGGAACATGCCCAGCACGACGAAGAAGCCCGGATTGAGGCTGTCGGGCAGGGCGAAATAGATGATGCCGGCGGCGCCGATGATCTCGATCGGGGCGGCGAAGAGCTGGCGGAAGGCAATGCCGGGCTTGGGATAGGCGATCAGCATCTTGCCGACCTTCAGCGGCTTGAAATGCAGGATCGAGCCCGCCTGGTAGAGCAGGACGAGCACGAGCATGCCGACACCCAGCATGAAGGCGATGCTGACCGGAAAGCTGAACAGGCGTGAGAGCAGGGCAGGCTCGCCCACGAGCACGATACCTCCGAGGAAGACGGCCCCATAGGCGAAGGTGAAGGCGCAGAAGGCGGTGACGACGGCGACCTCGGCCGCGTTCAGCCCCATGCGGGAATAGGCGCGGTAACGCACCAGGCCCGACGACAATACGGAGACGCCGATGTTGTGGCCCAGCGCGTAGGCGACGAAGGAAACGATCGACACCACCGGCCAGGACAGCTTGCGGCCCACATGCATCAGCGCGATGCGGTCATACCAGGCGAGGGCGGCATAGGCGAGGAGCGTGGAAAAGAAGGCGCAAAGGATCATCACCGGGCCGCGATCGAGGATCGCCTGCCAGACTTGGCCGACCTCCACGCCCTTGAGCTCCTTGGACAGCAGGTAGATCGAGAAGACGACGGCGGCGAGCCCGACGATCGGCCAAACATATTCGAGCTTGTTCTTCATCACGTCCGTCTGGGTAGGGGTTCGAACTCGTCTTCGAAACGGGTCATCGAGCGTAGGCTGGAATAGCCATAAACAACGGGATCGTGTCGAACACAAGACGGGGAAGCGGCAGGATTCTGAGAACGCGCGCGCCGGTTGAGGTGTGGATATTAACGCGCCTGTCATGTGCTTAATATGATAGGGGGCATTAAATATATGTAATTCCTCGATTGCCACCCGCGTCCGGCGGGTCTAGCCTTCCCCGACTTGCTTCGCGATTGTCCGATGCCAGCTCCGCCGCCCTTCATGCTGACGACCGGCCCAGTGACGGCCTATCCCGCAGTGCTCAATGCCATGGCGCGGCCGGCTGTCTATGATGGCCATCATGCATTCCAGAACTTCTATCACGGGATGATCGGCAAGTTGCGGGCGGCCATGCGCCTCGCCAACCAGCCGCTGGTTCTGCAGGGCGATGCCCTCTTGGGCCTGGAGGCGGCCGCGGCCTCACTGATCGGCCGCAGCGACGTCGTTCTCAATCTCGTCTCCGGGGTCTATGGCAAGGGCTATGCGGGCTGGGCTCGCCGGCATGGCGGCGAGGTGATCGAGCTTGAAGTGCCGTTCGACCAGGCGATCGAAGCGGAAGCCGTGCGCAGGGCACTGGCGGCCCGGCCGGACATCGGCGTCATCGCCGTCTGCCATCACGACACGCCTTCGGGCACGCTCAACCCGCTGGCCGAGATAGGCCGCATCGCACGCGATCACGGCGCCTATGTCATTGCGGACGCGGTTTCCTCCTTCGGCAGCCTCGACGTGCATCCGGAGGCGGCCAGCATCGATATTTTCGTCACCTCGGCCGCGAAGTGCCTGGGCGCCACGCCTGGCTTGACGCTGCTCGGCATCAGCGAGCGGGCCTGGGCCAGGATCAAGGCCAATCCCGATGCGCCGCGCGCTTCCTTCCTTTCCTTGCTCGATTGGGAGCTTGCGGCGGAGATCGGCCGCCCCTTTCCGGTGACGCCCTCGCTGGCCGAGATCTATGGTCTCGATGCCGCGCTCGACCTCTATCTCAGCGAAGGACCCGAGCGCGTCTGGGCCCGCCATGCCCGCACCGCCGCGGCCGCAAGGGCAGGACTGAAGGCGCTGGGGCTGAAACTCTGGCCTGTGCGGGAGTCGATCGCGGCACCCTCGGCAACCGTCTTTCATGTTCCCGACGGGCTCTCCGACAAGGCCCTGCGCGATACGCTGCTCGACCGCTACGGCGTGCTGCTCTCGCTGGGCCGCGGCTTCACGGCCGGCAAGGTTCTGCGCATCGGCCATATGGGGCCGAGCGCCGAGCCCATGCTTGCCGTCACCGCCATTGCAGCCCTCGGCGGTGCACTGAACCATCTCGGCATTCGCAGCGATGCCGGCGCCGGCGTGAACGCGGCCCTTGCCATTCTCGACGGGGCGGCTTCCAATCTGGCTGATTCTAATAAGACGACGTCCTGGGAGGTCGCTCATGTCGATCCTGCTTAGCCGCCGCACTTTCCTTCTTGCCAGCGCGGGAACCGCCTTGGCGATGGCGCTGCCGCATCGTGTCCGGGCCGAGGATGCCCCAAGCGGTCGGCTGATCGTCGCCGCCGATTCGGAACCGACCAATCTCAATCCGGCCATCGTCGCCTCCAACGGCGTGTTCTTCGTGGCCAGCAAGGTGATCGAGCCGCTGGCCGAAGCGGACTACAACGGTGCCGACGGGCTTGCGCCGCGGCTCGCGCTTTCCTGGGAAGGCTCGCCCGACGGCAAGGCGGTGACCTTCAAGCTTCGGCCGAACGTGAAGTGGCACGACGGCAAGTCCTTCACCTCCGCCGATGTCGCCTTCTCGGCATTGGAAGTTTGGAAGAAGCTGCAGAACCTCGGTCGCCTCGTTTTCAAGGATCTCGAAAGCGTCGATACGCCCGACGACCTTACCGCAGTGCTGCATTTCTCGGCGCCTACGCCCTTCCAGCTGATCCGCAACGCGCTGCCGGCGCTGACGGCGGTGCTGCCCAGGCATGTTTTCGAAGGCACCGACATCATGACGAATCCGGCCAACGAAAAGCTCGTCGGCACCGGGCCGTTCAAATATGTCGAGCACAAGCCCGGTGAATACTACCTGCTTCGGCGAAATGAGACTTATTGGGCGCCGGACGAGCCCAAGATCGGCGAGATTCTGTTCAAGGTGCTGGCCGACCGCGAGTCCGCGGGTGCCGCGCTCGAATCGGGAGAAATCCAGCTGGCGGCATTTTCCGCCGTGCCGCTGGCCGACCTGGACCGCATCTCCAAGGTGCAGGGTCTGAAGGTCTATTCCAACGGCTATGAGGCGCTGACCTACCAGATGATCGTCGAGATCAATCACGCCCGCAAGGAACTGGCGGATCTGCGGGTGCGCCAGGCCATCGCTCATGCGATCGATAAGGGCTTCGTGGTGCAGGCGATCTTTCGCGGTTACGCCACGGCCGCCACCGGGCCGGTTCCGCAGACGGACAAGACCTTCTACAATCCCGATGTCGAGCGCTATGAGTTCGACCCTGCCAAGGCCGAGGCACTTCTGGACGAGGCAGGATACAAGAAGGGGCAGGATGGCATTCGCTTCCACCTCAAGCTCCTGCCGGCGCCCTTCTTCAACGAGACGGTACAGTTCGGCGCCTATCTCAGGCAGGCGCTCGCCAAGATCGGCATCGACGCCGAGATCGTCGCCAATGATTCGCCGGCCCATCTGAAGGCGATCTACACCGACCACGCCTTCGATCTCGCCGTCGGCACGCCGGTCTATCGCCAGGATCCCGCTATCTCCACGACCATCCTGTTCCAGAGCGGCATCCCGGCCGGGGTGCCTTTCTCCAACCAGTATGGCTATGCCAATCCCAAGGTGGACGCCATCATTGCAGAGGCGGCGGTGGAGATCGACGCCGCCAAGCGCGCCGATCTCTACAAGCAGTTCCAGAAGATGGTGGTGGATGACCTCGCGCTGATCAACGTGACGGAGTTCTCCTTCATTACCGTCGCCAGCGAGAACGTGCAGAACGTGTCGAACAATCCGCGCTGGGTGGTTTCGAACTGGGCCGACACGGCGCTGCCGGTGATGTCGCCATGATGTCCTTTCCCGCGCGCGGAATGCAGCGCTTCCAAGAGCGGACGGGATATCCGCGGCCGCGGGGGTGACGCTTGGTGGCGCGTGTCTTCCGGCGCCTCGTCGGCGCCATCGCCGTTCTCGCCCTCGTCATCGTCGGCGCCTTCTTCATGCTGGAAGCTGCCTCAGGCGACGCCATCGATGCCTATGTCGCCGGTATCGGGGGCATGGATGCCGTGCGCATCGCAGAGCTTCGGGCTGCCTGGGGGCTGGACCAGGGGCCGATGCATCGCCTGGAGGCCTATCTCGCAGCTCTGGCCCATGGGGATCTAGGCTGGTCCACCGGCTTCCAGCGTCCGGTGCTCGATGTCCTGCTTGAGCGCCTGCCGGTGACGCTGATCACCATGGGTTCGGCACTCACGCTCGCGTTTCTTCTCGGTATTCTTCTCGGTTTTGCCGCCGGAGCCCGGCCGAACGGCTGGCTGGATCGCGTTGTCTCCTTGGGATCGCTTGCCCTCTACGCGATGCCGGGCTTCTGGCTCAGCCTCGTCCTGATCCTGGTGTTCTCGGTGAGCCTGCGATGGCTGCCGTCCAGCGGCTTCGAGACGATCGCCTCGGGCAAGACCGGCCTCGCTCGCGTGGCCGATATCGCCTGGCACCTCGCACTACCCGTCTCCGCGCTCGGCCTTCTCTATATGACCTTGTTCCTGCGCCTGCTGCGGGACGGCATGGAAGAGGTCTGGCATGCCGACTTCGTGCGTGCCGCCCGCGCGCGCGGCGTTCGGGGCTTTCGCCTTGCCTTCCGGCATGTCGCCCGCAATGCCTTTGCGCCGGTGGTCACCATGCTCGGGCTGCAATCGGCCTCGCTGCTCGGGGGCAGCGTGGTGGTGGAGAGCGTGTTCGCCATTCCCGGATTCGGACGCCTTGCCGCCGAGGCGGTTTCGCGGCGCGACACGCCGCTGCTGCTCGGCGTCGTGCTGTTCAGCGCCGTCGTGGTCGTGGCGATGAACATGCTGGCGGATCTCGTGCAGGCCTGGCTCGATCCGCGTGTCGGGGCTGGAGAGCGCTACGCATGAGCGTCCTGGCGGGTATCCTTCGCAGCGGGGAAGGGAGGATCGGCGCCGGGCTCCTTCTGTTCTTCGCGCTTCTGGCCCTCGGTGCTCCGCTCGTCTTTCCCGGCGATCCCCTGGCGATCTCCGCTCCCCCGCTGCAGGCTCCGTTCACGGACGGCGCCCATCTCCTCGGGGCCGATCGGCTCGGCCGGGACATTGCCGCGGAACTCGCATGGGGAGCGCGGACCACCCTCGCGGTTGCGTTGGCCTCCGTGCTCGCATCTCTGGTGCTCGGCAGTGTGGTCGGCACGCTCGCCGGCTTCCTGGGCGGCTGGATCGACGATGTGCTGATGCGGATCAGCGATGCCTTTCAGACAGTGCCGGCCTTCCTCCTCGCCATGGCACTGATCAGCGTCATCGGTCCGAGCCTGCCGGCCATCGCGCTCTCCATCGCTGCCGGCGCCTGGCCGCAGCCGGCACGAATCGCGCGTGCCGAGATTCGTTCGCTGAGGGAGCGCGACTTTGTCGCCGCCGCGCGCGTCGCCGGCATGCATCCACTTGCGATCGCTTTCCGCGAGATCCTTCCAAACGCCCTGACGCCGGTGATCTCGCTGGCCGCCATCATCGCCGCGGCGGCGGTTCTGATCGAAGCGGCTCTGTCCTTCCTCGGCTTCGGCGATCCGAACAGGCCGAGCTGGGGCAGCATGGTGGCGGAGGGACGTGCCATGCTGCGCAGCGCGCCGTCGCTTTCGCTGATTCCCGGCCTGGCCCTCGTCCTTGCCGTGCTGGCGATCCATCTTCTCGGGCGCGGCTATGCCAAGGCGTTGCGTGTGAGGGAGCCTGTGGCATGAGCTTGTTCTCGCTGAGCGGCTTCGGCGTTGGCTATCGCGATTCCGGCGGACTGCATCCGGCCGTCGAGGCAATCGACCTCGATGTTCCCGCAGGCCGCCATCTTGCCGTGCTGGGGGAGAGTGGTTCCGGCAAATCGACCCTGGCCCTGGCCCTGGCGGGGTTGCTGCCGGCCAATGCCGAGACGAATGGCATGCTGTCGCGGCCGGGCTTCGCTGCTCCGCCGCGGCTGGGCAGGGATATCGGCCTGGTTTTCCAGGATCCTGGCGGCAGCCTCGATCCGCTGATGCGCGTCGGCGAGCAGATCGCCGAGGCACGCGTGGTCAATCGCGGCGGGACCTGGCGGGCGGCACGCGGCCTCGCCGAATCGTGGCTGGCACGCGTGTCGATTCCCGATCCCCCGGCGAGCGCGCGCAAATACCCGCATCAGTTCTCCGGTGGCCAGAAGCAGCGCATTGCCCTTGCCGCGGCGCTGGTGAGCGAGCCCGCTCTGTTGATCGCCGACGAACCCACCAGCGCGCTCGACACCATGAGCCAGTACGCCATCATGGGCTTGCTGAAGGAAATCGCCGCTGAAAGAGGCCTCACGCTCGT
>NZ_AP048537.1:0-585000 GCF_059699065.1 Labrys sp. ALF-8 | reverse complement strand
ACTGGTCTAAACAAGGGTCTTTGCGCCGAAAATGTAACGGGGCTCAAGCCACGAGCCGAAGCTGTGGGCGCAGCAATGCGCGGTAGCGGAGCGTTCCATAGGCCTGTGAAGGGTGATCCGTGAGGACGCCTGGAGGTATTGGAAGTGCGAATGCTGGCATGAGTAACGACAAACAGTGTGAGAGACACTGTCGCCGAAAGTCCAAGGGTTCCTGCGTAAAGTTAATCTGCGCAGGGTTAGTCGGCCCCTAAGGCGAGGCTGAAAAGCGTAGTCGATGGGAACAAGGTGAATATTCCTTGACCAGTGGGTAGTGACGGATCTCTTCCGTGGTGTGTTCTTATTGGATTGAGCATGCCATCACGAGGTTCCAGGAAATAGCTCCCACATGAGACCGTACCCGAAACCGACACAGGTGGACTGGTAGAGTATACCAAGGCGCTTGAGAGAACTATGCTGAAGGAACTCGGCAATTTGCCTCCGTAACTTCGGGATAAGGAGGCCTCGTTTGTGGGCAACCACGGGCGAGGGGCACAAACTAGGGGGTGGCGACTGTTTAACAAAAACACAGGGCTCTGCTAAGCCGCAAGGCGACGTATAGGGTCTGACGCCTGCCCGGTGCCGGAAGGTTAAGAGGAGAGGTGCAAGCTTTGAATCGAAGCCCCGGTAAACGGCGGCCGTAACTATAACGGTCCTAAGGTAGCGAAATTCCTTGTCGGGTAAGTTCCGACCTGCACGAATGGCGTAACGATCTCCCCGCTGTCTCCAGCATAGACTCAGTGAAATTGAATTCCCCGTGAAGATGCGGGGTACCTGCGCTTAGACGGAAAGACCCCGTGCACCTTTACTATAACTTTACACTGGCATTCGTGCTTGCATGTGTAGGATAGGTGGTAGGCTTTGAAGCCGAGGCGCCAGCCTTGGTGGAGCCACCCTTGAAATACCACCCTTACGATCATGGATGTCTAACCGCGACCCGTCATCCGGGCCCGGGACAGTGTATGGTGGGTAGTTTGACTGGGGCGGTCGCCTCCCAAAGAGTAACGGAGGCGTGCGACGGTGGGCTCAGAGCGGTCGGAAATCGCTCGTCGAGTGCAATGGCATAAGCCCGCCTGACTGCGAGACTGACAAGTCGAGCAGAGACGAAAGTCGGCCATAGTGATCCGGTGGTCCGTTGTGGAACGGCCATCGCTCAACGAATAAAAGGTACGCCGGGGATAACAGGCTGATGATTCCCAAGAGTCCATATCGACGGAATCGTTTGGCACCTCGATGTCGACTCATCACATCCTGGGGCTGGAGAAGGTCCCAAGGGTTCGGCTGTTCGCCGATTAAAGTGGTACGTGAGTTGGGTTCAAAACGTCGTGAGACAGTTTGGTCCCTATCTGGCGTGGGCGTAGGAGAATTGAGAGGATCTGTCCTTAGTACGAGAGGACCGGGATGGACGTACCTCTGGTGGACCTGTTGTGGCGCCAGCCGCAGTGCAGGGTAGCTATGTACGGTCGGGATAACCGCTGAAGGCATCTAAGCGGGAAACCCACCTCAAGATGAGTTCTCCCTCGAAAGCCGTGGTAGACCACCACGTTGATAGGCCGGGTGTGGAAGCGGAGTGATCCGTGCAGCTTACCGGTACTAATAGCTTGATCGGCTTGATCGCTCTCATTTATCGATACTCACACAATGTGAGACAAAGTGACCTTATCGCGGCATGAAACCATGTCGATGCGGTCACGCGTAACGATCCCTTCGGGATCGCAAGGACCATCTTATGCGCTTCTCGTGACAGACCCTGCGGGCAACCCCCGCGGAGTTGTCACTGCGCATTGTCGACGGTTTGCAGATGCAAATCGCGACGGCTTCAATTGTCTTTCGCCGGCCTGGTGGCACTAGCGAGGAGCCTCAACCCGATCCCATCCCGAACTCGGCCGTTAAACTCCTCAGCGCCGATGGTACTATGTCTCAAGACCTGGGAGAGTAGGTCGTTGCCAGGCCTGCCAAAGACAATCTCGCATCACCATGAAAACAAACAACCAAACCCTTCGGACACAATGTCCGGTCACTTGCGCAAAACTCGACGACGCCACCGCGGCGTAACAAGCGCGTCCTTCGTCCCGACGCCCGTCAAGCACAGCGCACATTACCTCAACGCGGGGTGGAGCAGCCCGGTAGCTCGTCAGGCTCATAACCTGAAGGCCGCAGGTTCAAATCCTGCCCCCGCAACCAACGTTCCCTGCAAAAAACCCCCGCCCCCAAAATGGCGGGGGTTTTTGCGTTTGCGCGGCGCCAATTGGGAGATGCTCGCGGGGACCTCACGGAGCCGCGCCGATCAGATCCTCCAAGGTGATATCCGATACGCCGTCTTCAACGAAGGCACGGAGACCTGGGACCAGCGCGCGTACGACATGGACGTCCTCGACGGGGCCTGGCAAATCGAAGAGATAGATGTCCGGATATCCGGCATCCCTGAGCTTGCTCGCGACGATGTCGAGTTGCGCCCCGGAAGTGAGCATCCCGGTTCGCTGGGACGAGGGGGGACTGTAGCGAGCGGCGAATTCCGAAAGAAACTCCCCAAGGGGATCGGCGGGACGCAAAATGGCCTCGATCACCGACGGAAGGACCACAGCCAATACCACATGCAAGGCAAACCGATGCTGGTTCGGTTTGTTCCGTTTGCTAGCCGGCTCGCTAGCTGAACGATTTATCGCTCGCGATCTGCTCCGTAATCACCAGGAACTTTCGGAGATTGTGAGGGCCGAACGTGTGGAGCATGGGTATGTCCATAGCGTCACGTCCTCGAGCGACCAGGATGCGTCCAATACGCGGCATGTTGTGACGAGCATCGAACGTGTACCACTGCCCGCCGAGATAGGCTTCGAACCAGGCGTTGAAGTCCATCGGCGCCGGATCGGGTGGTACACCGATGTCGCCGAGGTAGCCGTTGCAGTAGCGAGCGGGAATGTTGAGACACCGGCACAGTGTGACCGCGAGATGGGTGAAGTCGCGACACACACCCACCTGCTCGTTCATCGCGTCGGCAGCAGTGCGAGTCGCCCGAGCGCTGCCGTAGTCAAACCGTAAGTGGCCGTGCACGAAGTCGCAAACGGCTTGGACCTTGGCCCACCCTCCCTGTACCCATCCAAACTGGTCCCATGCCGTCTGCATGAGAAGATCCGTTTCGCAATACCGGCTTGCCAGAAGATATGGCAGCGCGTCGGAGGGCAGATCGGGGATGGGTGTTTCCGATGCCCAAGGGAGCAGAGTATCGGGGGTCCCGTCAACTTGAATGATGCCTTCCGACATGATCCTAACGGTGCCGGGAAACCCTTGGATGCGTCGACAGGTATTGCCGAAAGCATCGGTATAAAGCTCTGCAGCGACACCGCACGAAACGGAGAGAGGCCGTTCTTCCACAATGTCGACGCGTCGCTCCGGGGCCACATCCATCAAAGTCACAAGATGGGTGGGCTGGGAGATGTCGATTTCTATATCGAACCCGTAGCGAATATGCATGCGTTTCTCCCTGTGGCGCTCTGCAACGTTGGGGGAGGCATGCAAGTTCCGGACCCTTCCGTGGGCTGAAGCAAACGGGGCGTCGGGACCTTTCCAGCCGTACGAGGCTATTAGGTCAGCACATCACGTGCTCGACCTTGGACTTGCCACTCCAATGTACCGATAGAGGCACGCGGCGAATCGGGAATAGGGCGCCGATGATCCTGTTCAGAAGGAACTAGGGAACACCAGCCGCGGTTGCAGCAATGCCAGGAGCTGACCTAAACCAAAAATATAAAGGCGCAAAATATGCCATTCAGGGAGATTCGGCTGATGACTGCTCCGCGCAGCCTAGTGGCTGGCCATCGGCTACACAGACATGCGGCGCGGCTTTCCGAGCCTAGCCGGGCAGGTGCAGGAAGTGCTCAAACGTGATCCGCTCAATGGGCATCTATTTTACTTTCGAGGGCGCCAGGGCAATCTAATGAAGGTGATCTGGCATGATGGCCAGAGTGCTTGTCTATTTGTGAAGCGTCTGCTCCGTCTTCCTGAATAGGTAGACAACTGATCCGGCGGCAGAATACTCAGCCTTGGATATGCCGAACTTGTCGACGAAATAGCGAAGCACGATGATCGCCGCTGCTGGCGAGAGCATTGGCTTCCACAGCCAGATATCTTGTTTTCGATCAATCGAGTGCGCCTCAAACAGTTCCACCTCAGGATCGGTGCCTGTGCCCACGCGCCACTCGTTCGTCGACCCTCCGAATTCCTTGATGTAGGATAGGAACTCGAACTTGATCTGCTGCACGCTGTAGACCATTGGCTCTACCCTGGTGCCGGCATGATGCGGGCGAGCCGTGAGGTGTCGGCCGTACGTGAGCGCCAGCGTTCCACCAACGCTGAGCCCTTGCGCTTTTCTTCGACCGACATCTGCCCAACGACGCCCTCAAGCGCATTCAGGGCACTGCCGATGCCATGCTGAGCGGCGAGAGAGAACCACACGAAGGCCTCGACGCGATCCTTCCCAACGCCGATGCCGTTGAGATAGGCGAAGCCAAGCCGCGCCTGGGAGGGGTAGTGTCCGGCTTCGGCCGCAGCTCGGTACCATCGGGCCGCCCCAGCCTCGTCGCGGGCGATGCCTTCTCCCTTTGAAAGCAAGGTCGCGAGGTTGTATTGGGCGAAAATGTCGCCCTGTTCGGCGGCCCTCTCCAGCCATGCGGCACCAGCGGCCGTATCTTGCGGCACGCCTTGGCCCATCGCCAGCATGGCGCCGATATTGGTCTGCGCCGGAGCGCGGCCGGCCTCGGCGGCGACGAGGTAACAGCGGAAGGCGTCGGCGAGGGATGTCGGAACGCCGTCGCCATGGGCGTACATGGTGCCCAGCCACATGCTGGCGTCGGGATCGCCCGCCTCGGCTAGCGCCAGCAAACGCTCGAAGGCCGTCTCGAAGGCACCCTCTTTGTAGGCGGCGATGGCATCGGCCAGCATGCCGGCATTCCCGACCTCGATATGCAGCGATAGCACGGCGTCACATCCTCGGATTTTGGAAGAGGGGCATCGCGATCTCCTGACCGGACATCCGCCGCACGCGACCGGCGAGAGTTCGCTGGAGGAAGATCCCCTGCGGGTGTGTCTGGCGCGGCAGCGGCGCGCCGATCGTGTCGGGGCGGGAGCCGGTCGCCCAGCGCGCTGTCTCGACGTGCTCTTGTTCGGCGCTGGCAGCGCGTATGGCGATCTCGGCCTGCCAGAAGGCGTCGTTATTCGTGCCCTCGCCATAGACAAGGACACGGCAGAGCGTCTGGTCGATTGCGGTCGGTTGCAGCACAACCGCGCAAGTTTCGGTGTCGGTTGCGATGAACACGAGGTTTGGAAACAGCCAGGCAGTGCGCGCTTCACGACCGTCGGAAAGAACGGTGCGTGCGAGCAGGAGGCCTCGCTCGGCGTCTTCCTCGACGGTGGTGCCTGCGCTGAGGTGCTGGGCGAGGAGCTTCCAGTTGGCTTCGAGCTCGATCCACTGTTCCGGGCGGTGGATCCGTTTGTGGTTGCCGAAGAAGGCGCCGGCGCGGTTCAACCGACACAGCATATCGTCGATGTCGGGCGGACGGACGTCGAGATTGACGAAGATCAGAGGTCCCCAACTGCGCACATGGGCGGTGAGCAGGCGCTCGGGCCTGAGGCCCAGATATTGGTGCATCTGCGGCGTGCCGTCGCCGAGCTCGCCGGCGGGAATGGCAGCGCGGTCGCGGCTGTAGCCGCAAGAGGTAAAGGAGCAACGTGTCTTGGCGCCGGTCTGACATTGCAACGGCACGACGCGGCAACCGCCATGCTGGGCCTTGTTGAAGCGCGCAGCAAGTCCGGTCTCCATGCGCTGGACATGCAAGCCGTGGGTGCCGACCGTGAAAGGCAGAAGGTCACCGATGCCTGGGATCGCCTCGTGCGCGCCGACGCAAATCCAGTCCCTCGTCCAGATCGCCTCATCTTCCAACTGTGTAAAGGTGAGGGAGCGGAACGCCGCGGGCGGCAGCACCGATGGTTCGACGTCAGCCGCGATGCTGGCTTCGTAAAAGGTCGCACTGGTGAAATCGTGGCCCTCATCATAGTAGCCGAGGTCGGGACGATGCAGCATGGAAACGCCTGTTCGCTATGGAAGAGCTACCCCGGGGGAGCCCCCCGGGGAGTGGTTCGGGCGAAGCTCAGGCCTTCGCGAGGGCAGGCGACTCGTAGTCCGCGCGGCCGCGGTGCTTGATCGCATCTGCCGGGGGGGGCGGCAGCGGCCCGTCCTTCGAGAAGCGGTCGAGCACGTTCTTCACCAGAGTGGAGACGTTGTTCTCGCCGTTGTTCCACGGCAGCGAGCCGCAAAAGGCGATGGACGAGAAGGAGAAGCACGCGCCGCCGTTTGGCGTTTCATGATAGGCGATGTCGCCGCGCACGCGCGGATGGGTCGTGCCGTCAAGGCCCTGCTGGTTGAAGCCAAAATCCTCCATGACGAGAAGATAGGCCTCGGTATGCCGTCCAGCGGAGGTGGCAACCGCCAGAGTATGCGGGGGCGAACCCAGCGTGACGTCGACAATATCAAGTTCCAGGCCGGCACAGCCGCCGCCGACCAGGCCGAAATTGCCGATCGGTTCGTCATAGTTGATACCCTCGAAGGCCCAGGTGACGCGGGGATCCAGGCTGTCGGGGGTACGGCTGTAATATGTCGAGATGTCGAAGCCTTCGTTGGTCATGCCGACGCCGGCCACCGAGTAGAGCGAGCGGCCACGATAGCGCCACATGCCACCGAGTTCCCCGGTGCCCTGATGATAGTACTCACCAGGCTCGGCGCGCCAGGTACGGATGCCGGATTCGCAACGCCGCATCTCGGTGAGCACGCCGCGGCCGAGGTCGTCATATGCCGGGTGGTAAGAATGCACCCAATACCAAGCATCAGCCCCCATATACATCAGGCGGCCACCCCTTTGGGTATAGTTGTGCAGCGCATCGAGTTGGGTACCCGAATTGTGCTCGGGATGTGAGCCGGTGATGATGACGTTGTAGTTCTCGAGCCGGGCAAGGCCATCATAGGTGACGTCCTCGTCGGTGATGACGTCGTATTCATAGCCCAACGTCTCCAGCCAATAGATGAGGTGGAGATCGGCGGGATATTGCCAGGGCGCCTGCGCGAGAAAGTGGTCGTATTTTGGCCGGATCGACAGGATTGGACGCAGCCGCGAGGACAGGCAGATACCGGAACCGTCGGTGTGGGTATCGTAGATCGAGCCACCATATTCCCGGTGCTCGGCCAGAAACATGTTCTGGTGCTGCATGATCGGCACGCGATAGACGAACAATTCCGCGCCACCGGCGTTGCAGGCCACGTGCTCGTTGGCATAGGCCATGTAGCTGATGGTCGGCACCATCATCGCAATCTTGGACTGCTCCTGGCCGACCCGGCACACGACCCAGAACGGGATGTAGTCCTCGTCGCCCTCGGCTGTAGTGATCTTCAGCGCATAGAAACGGCTCTTGATCTTTTCAGGAACGGTCCAAGTAATATCCGCTTTCCAGCGGGCATTATCGACGTCATCGTCGTGGAAGTGGATCGCGCCATATTCCTTTTCGGCATGTTTCCAGTCAAAATTGACGCCGCCCCAGTTGTAGCCGGTGAGTGCGCGGGTCGGGCAGTTCACCAGCGTGGCGTCGAAACGGTAGGGACCGTTATCCTTGGCGACGATGGTGCTGATGCCGTCGAAGAAGTCCCAGGCGGCGACGATGACGCTGGAAAGATCGCCAGTGGGTCCTGAATTGCGACGCTCGGTGAGACCAGGCTGTGCGCCTGCCTTCATCTGCTCGATCTCGAAGCGGTTGAGTGCGCGCTTGCAGATGCGGGGGCTGTCGATCTTGCCATTGTACTTGCCGGTAAACCAGACACCGGCTGGCAGCGAGGAATCGGCCAGAGGGTCATCGTCCATCTTCTCGACATAGGCCGCGAGCGCGATCGGGGCGGAAGTGTGGACGATCTTGGTCTTGAGCATGGTCTTTATCGGCTCGATGACCGGATCGAGCGCATAAACGATCTGCGGTTCGTGATACAGCACCACTTCGCCGGTTGCGGCGTCGAAAGTCGCAGCGACGAAGTGCCAGGCGTGATCCCGGATCGGTACGCCCGTCGTGATTTTATGCTCATTGATGCGCAGCTCGATCTGGCCCTCTTCATTGATGAAGAGGCCGTACCCTCTGCCATTTGTCCATTTGGTTACCAGGCCTTGAGCTCCGTGCTTCCAATAGCGCGGATGTGTCTTGGGTGTGGTCGGCCAGATCCAGCACTGGAGTGTAAAACTCTCGATGTGAAACTGTGGGGCATCCTCGACATAACCATAGGAGCCACTGTGGATAATCTGTTTGCGGCCTTTGTAAGGGCCGGCAATGTCGGATTCTATTGACTTCTCGATAAAGCCTGGGCCGCGGGGGTTCGTGTCGCCGTGGATCATCTGGACGATCTCGGCCTTGTACTCAGTCGGGCCGTCGCAATTGACATAGAATTTGATCTTGTCGCCGGGGTGGACACCGAATTTGTCGGCGTAGCCGGTCAGCCGCATGGCGCACATCGCGTTTTCTCCAGAATTTCGACAGGGGGCGAGCGGCAACAACTAGCCACTCGGCGCGGTGGCCGCTCATCAGGATCGGAATCAAGCGGCTTGGACCGCGTAGGTTGGAAGGGGACGATTCAGGTCACAGGCCAGTTATCGTCTCTGTGCTTCCAGCCCTCGTGATAATGTTCGGGCATGCCGGCATTTTCCGGCAGTTCGTCCAGCCGCATCAGAAAGATGTCATGCTGGATCTCCTGTTCGTCAGTATAGACCCTATCGTTGACGAGTTCGGGGGGCACTCCACGGATGCCGGACAGTCGGCCAATGCGCCACTCGGCATCGACTTTGGTGCAGATTACGACCAGCTTGCCTTTAGGGGACTCACCGCGCATGCGCAGCAACACGCGGCGCAGGTCAGGGTGCTCGTGCACCCCTCCTGTGACGACCGTGGTATCGCCAGGCGTCGCGCACTTCAGGACGGAAAATCCGGCGACGCCCTTCATCGAGTCGACGCATTCTCTATGTTCCTTGATCATAGCTTCGCGCTCGTGCGTGCCTTTCTTCGGAATTGAGATCATTTCGGTCCTCTCTGAATTAAATCAGTCTTGGTGGCAGTTTATTGAAATAATAAAAAAGTATTTTATGGCCACTCCGACTGAATTGTGGCGAGATTTACTTTTTTATTACTTCTAGGTTATCGCGAAATTGGTGATGGGTCAATGTGTTCAGATAAAATTATTAGATGAAAAATCTATATATCTAGATGGTTAGATGGCGTTCAACTAGTTCGTCTGTCATTTCTTCGATCGGTCCGCGGGCGACGACGCGGCCATTATCAACCATGATGAAGGCATCGCCGAGCTTACGAGCGACCTTTATGTGCTGTTCGGTCAAAAGCAGGCTGATACCGTGCTCCTTGTTGAGCATTTTCAGGATTTCACCGATTTCGTGAACAATGTTGGGCTGGATGCCTTCGGTTGGCTCGTCGAGCAGCAGGATCTGAGGGTTCACGGCGAGGGCGCGGGCGATGGCCAGCTGCTGCTTCTGGCCGCCGGAAAGCAGGCCGGCGCGCCGATCGAGATTCTCCTTGAGATAGGGGAATATCTTCAGGCAGATCTCCGGAATATCGGAGACCTTGTCGGTGCGGGCAAAGGTGCCGAGTAGAATGTTCTCGCGTACAGTGAAATCCGAAAGGATGCCGCGCCCTTGGGGAACGTAGCCGAGCCCGTAAGTAGCGCGCTGGTGCGGCGGCTTGCCGCCGATCTCCGTGCTGTTAATTCTGATTGCGCCTGTTGAGCGAGAGGTCAGCCCCATGATGGTGCGCATCAACGTCGTCTTGCCGACGCCATTGCGACCGAGAACGCAAAGACATTGCCCCTTTTTTATCGCGAAGGAGAAGTCCTTGAGGATGCGGGTCGCACCGTAGTAGGATGTGACGTTGTCGAAAGTGAGTACCGGGCTCATGCAGCCTCCTTCTCGCCGAGATAGACGTCGCGGACGCGGGAATTGGCTTCAATATCCTTGATTGAGCCATGAGCTAGCAGCGATCCCATGTGCATGACTGTGACGATGTCCGCGATCTCGCGAACAAAGCCCATGTCGTGTTCTACGACGACGAGGGTCGCTGTCTTGCGCAAATCCCGGAAGATGCGGGCGGTCTTCTCAATCTCGTTCTCGGTCATGCCCGCTATGGGCTCGTCCATCAGCAGAAGTCGTGGCTGTTGCATCAGCACCATGCCGATTTCCAGCCACTGGGTCTCGCCGTGAGAAAGGATCCCGGCGCGTTCATTCAGGCGATGGGTAAGGCTTGCGAGCGTCGCAATCTCGTCGAGCTTCTCCCTCAAGCCCGCTTTGTGGAACTTCAAAAGGTTCCAGAATGGGTTGGTCTGCCGACTATACGCAACCTCCAAGTTCTGGCGGACGGTAAGGTTGCGCAGTACGGCCGGAACCTGGAATTTGCGTCCGATGCCGGCGCGCGCGATGAGATGCTCGGTCTTGGCAGTGATGTCCTCACCGGCAAACAAGATCTCACCCGAGGTCGGCTTGATGCGGCCGGTAATGAGGTCCAACGTTGTGGTCTTCCCCGCGCCGTTTGGGCCGACCAGACAACATAAGGTGCCTTCGACGACTTCCATGCTGAAGTCGTTGATGACTTTGGTAGCCTCGAAGCTCTTCGACAGGTGGCGGATTTCGAGAAGTCCGGGCATCGTGTTCCTCCCTATTCCGCCGGCATCGACTTGGAGTCGCCGTTCGGCTCGCTGGTAGGGGCACTTTTCTGTGCAGCCGAAAGCAGGCCCAGCGCAGCTTCGACCAGACTGGCGAGACCGTTTGGCAGGAAGCGGACGACAAGAATGAAGAAGCCCCCAAGGATCAGCAGCCAGGTCGTGAGGAAGGTGTCGCCGAGATAGCTTTGCGCACCCTGGATCAGAAATGCGCCTATCATCGAGCCGAGCAGCGACAGCCGCCCGCCGATTGCAGCCCATATCACGATCGAAAGGCTGTAGCCGACGTCGAGCTGGGCGGGCGATACATACTGTACGAGCATGACAAGGCAGCACCCTGCGATCGCCGCAATCATGCCCGAAATCGTATAGATCACCGTCTCGTAGCCCGCGACGCTATAGCCCAGGAACCGGACGCGCTCGGCATCATCGCGGATCGCTTGGGTGACGAGACCGAACGCGCTCTGGGTGAGAAGCTTGGCGATTACCGTTGCGCCCGACAACAAGCCGAACACGATCCAATACGCGGTCGGGCTGTAAGGGTCGATTTCCACGCCACTGATCTGAAGCGGCGAGGGCGGCGTTATGCCATTGACGCCGCCGGTATAAGGCTGGCGATCGAGGATGATCGTGTAGAAGGCCGACAACATCGCAAGTGTCATGATCGCGAAGAAGGGCCCCGATACCCGCGCCCGGAACATGATGCCGCCGAAGACGGCGCAGAATAGGGTCGGTATCGCAACCGCGAGGAGGATACCGAGGGCCGTATTCGAGAACGGCTCCCAGAACCATGGCAGGTGGTTGAGGCTGTTGTTCAGCATGAAGGGCGGAATCGGATTGGACGCGTCCTGCGCCTGCATCTGCATCGTCATCGCCATGCCGTAGGCGCCTAGACCGAACGCAATGCCTTGTCCGAGGTTCAGGATGCCACCGAAGCCCCAGCACAAGCTGATAGACAGAGCCAGCATGCCGCAGACACCATAGGTCGCCAGTTGGTTCAGCAGGAAGGAGTCCGTGACCACTATCGGAACAATGGCGAGCATCGCGAAGAATACCGCGTAGGTGATCCATTGTGCGGTCTTGTTATGGTAGAGGTTTCCCATCGGGTCATCGGGCTCTTTTCGTGGGTTTCCGAAGATCTGGGCCGTTATTCATCGTCTGGTGCCTGCTTGCGCGAACAAGCCTTGCGGACGGAACCAGAGGAAAACGACGATCAGCACAAAGATGACAAAGCGGGCGAGGGTATCATTTGAAAAAAGGGCGAGCACTGATTGCAACTCGCCGGTGACGCCGCTCGCCGCAATGGAGCCAGCAAGAGACCCGCCGCCGACGACAACCATCAAAAAGGCCTGCACGACATAGCTTGAGCCCATGGTTGGCAGCACGATCGCAAGCACGCCGAACAGTGATCCGGCAACACCGGCCAGGCCGGCGCCGAGCGCGAAGGTCAGCATGTAGACGCGGCCGGCATTGATGCCGAAGGAGGCGGCCATCTCCTTGTTTTGCATCACCGCGCGAACCTGGACGCCGAAGCGCGTCTTGTAGAACAGGAGCCAGAGCGCGAAAATAAGCAGGGCCGTGACGGCCAGGATAATGACCCGAAAGGTCGAGATCGAGGCAATGCCAATCGAAATAGTCGTCGAAAAGATCGGTGAGACGGCAAGATATTTCGGATCACTGCCAAAGATCAGGCGTACACCCTGCATGAGGACCAGCGATACGCCATAGGTGGCCAGGAGCGTATCGAGCGGCCTATTGTAGAGGTAGCGTATCAATCCCCGTTCCAGTACGAGTCCGATCGCTGCTACGATAACGAAGGAGGCCGGAATGCATAGCGGATACGGCAGGCCGAAATAGGACTGCAGCATATAGGAGCTGTAGGCACCTAGCATGATGAACTCGCCATGCGCCATGTTGATGACGCCGACGGTGCCATAGATGATCGTCAGCCCTAGCGCCGCAATCAGCCAGATACTGGCAATGCTCACGCCGAGAATTACGGCGTTGAGGAGTGAGCCAAGATCCATCGTCTCATCATCCACTCGAGTTCTGAACGTCCGTCGCCATTTTTGGTCTGGCCACGAACGCCGATATGGCAATAGGGATTCCGCGCCACTAACGCGGCGCGGAATCGAACGACATCAGATGACGCTGGTGCGGACTTTGCCGTCAGGCGCCTTCAGGCCATCCTTGGTGCAGACGCCTGCGTCTGGATAGATCGAGTACGGATCCGGTGCGACTTGGGCGTCCGATGCCTTTACCACCTTGAAGGTGCCATCGGCCTGGCACTGGCCGATCTTGGGCTTGAGCCAGGTGTTGAAGTTATTCTCGTCGATCCAGATCAGACCTTCCGGGGAGATCGCGTCCTCAATGCGGATACCACCGGAGTTGTCGCGGATTGCTCGCGGCGTAACGTTTTCGAAGCCGACGGCAGCTGCGGCCTTCTCGAAGCCTGCCTTGAAGACATAGGCCGAGAGATAAGTTTCTTCCATGTTGTAGTGGGTGACGCCGTTCTTGCCGTATTTGCTCTTGAGGAAGCCTTCGACGAACTTGTTGTTGGTCGGATTGTCGAGAGTCTGGAAGTATGGCGCCGAGAGGAAATGACCGGCTCCGAATTCGGCACCCATGGCCCGGGTTTCGATCTCGCCCGTCGTCAGCGAGGCAATCGGCATCTCGTCGACCTTGAAGCCTTCCTGCTTGAACTGCTTGTGGAAAGCGATGTCAGACGCACCGACCACGGTCGAGAAGATAAAGTCCGGCTTCGCGTCACGAATTTTGCCGAGCACAGGTCCGAACTCGGAACTCCCAAGCGGGATGTACTCCTCGCCAAGAAGCTCGCCGCCGGCCTTTTCCAGCCAGACCTTGGCATTCTTGTTCGATTCCTTCGGCCACACATAGTTCGAGCCGACGAAGAAGACTTTCTTGCCGAACTTTTCAACCATGAAGGGAATGAGATCCTTCGAGTGCTGGTTGGCGAGCGGACCTGTACAAATGGTATTCTGTGTACACTCCGCACCTTCGTAGCATGTTGGGTAATATAACAGGTGATTTCTTTGCATTACCGTCGGCAATATCGCCTTTCTGCTAGCCGACGTATAACAACCAAAGAGTGCTATGACCTTGTCTCGGAGAATAAGTTCCTTAGTTTTTTCGGAATATACGTTAAAATCCGACTTTGCGTCGACGATTACCGGTTCGACTGGTACGCCGGCGACGCCGCCATTCTTGTTGATTTCGTCGAAGGCATATTGAAGGACAAGTGTGGAGTCCTCTTCCGGCACTGCAAGCGCGCCGGTTATCGAGAACAGCAAACCGACCTTGAGCGGTTCGCCTTTTTTCAAAGGCGCCGCATAAGCTTTGCTGGAGGTGACGATATTCGGGATGGCGAGTGCTGCGGTGGCAGCGGCGGCGCTTGCAAGCAAGCTGCGACGCGTGAAGTCCATGGGTCCAGTCTCCCCTGAGACAGCGATGGATGGATCGCTAGAGCAGCGATTTAATCGAAATTCGCAGTGGCGCCGCCGCGACATCTAGATGCTATGATAGGAGCGCGCGAACCGTCAATCACTTTCTCTATAGGCAGAAATGTTTCCCTGCAGGGCGGCCTTCGATTGCTTTCTTGCTGTGCAAGAGGCGAGTGATCTGGGCAGAAACGGCCTATATAATAAGCATTAAGCGAGATTGGCGACCATTCTGGCGGTTCCACTAGGCAGATTGGAGCGATCAAAAATATCCTACAATCCCTGGATATGGGGGCATGAGATCCGTCGAAGTGCCGATTTTAATCTAGACGTTTCGATTAGTTTGTTCCACAATTGACAAAGATTGTGGGGGATCATTCTTCCAGGCTCTGGAAAGAGGTGTGCAATTGGGAGATAAGGCTACGCGAACGCGAGGTAATGCGACCCTCGTTCCCCTTATTGCATCTAAAATGCGGCACATGCTCATATGAAGATACTAATCGCCGATGACCATTGGATCGTGCGAGAATCTCTCAAACAGGTCATGCGTCGTCTTCAAGAGACGCTAGACGTTTTCGAGGCTGAGACCTTCGCCCAGGCGGAAGCAATTTTGCATCGGCACCCGGACATCGATCTCATGCTTGTCGATCTGGTCATGCCGGGGTTTGAGGAATTCGATGGACTTCGCCGTTTACGCGCCTCCTTCTCGGACGTGCCGGTCGTCGTTATTTCCGTGCATGAGGACGTTGAGCACGTCATGCGATCTCTTGAACAGGGAGTCATCGGCTACATCCCCAAGTCCGCAGGCGGACCGGAGGTCGAGCGGGCACTCGAACGCGTATTGGCGGGGGAAGTTTCGTTTCCGCGAAAGATTCTCGAACGCTCCACGTCGCCGGCAAGGTCCGTCTCCCCGCCTGCACCACCCACTCCTTCCGTGCCCGAACGCGACGCCGACAGCCTTACCTTGCGGGAAAAGGACGTGCTGCTGCTCTTGGGGCAAGGCTACTCGGTGAAGCGGATCGCCGACGAGCTCGACTTGTCGAGCCAAACCATTCGTGTCCACCTCGGCAACGTCATGAAGAAACTGAATATGCGCGACCGCTCCGAAGCCGTGCACTACGCCATAAGCCACTACGGCACGCCTGCGGCTTCGGAACGTGGCTGACGACCCGGCAGAGGATCGCTCGGTGGGCCCACTCGACGACACGATCCGCGCCGGGCTTGATGCTCTACCCAACGGGATCGCGATTTGGGCGTCCGACCGCACGCTCGCCTATATCAACGAGACGCTGAGGCGCAGCCTCGACGTAACGCCCATGCCTGGCGAGCAATTCGACGACTTCATAGCCAGGGTCGCGCAATCGCGTGAACTCGTCTTGACTGAGCCCGACATTTGGATTGAGAGCGAAGCAAGCGATTTTGGCCGGGAGAAGTCGGTCGACTATGTCCTGGCGGCCGGGACCGTGATGAATGTGTCCCAACGTCCGACGCGCGACGGCGGCATGTCCGCCATTTACTCGGATGTAACGACGATCAAACGGAACGAGCAAGCACTGCGCGAGGCCAAGGAGAGTGCCGAGGCCACCGACGAAGCAAAATCGCGCTTTTTACGTGCCGCAAACCATGATCTCCGGCAGCCTTTAGCATCGCTGAAGATCCTCATTTACAGTTGCATGCGGGAAGAGGATGAGGCGCTTCGCGCCGAGATGCTTCATGCTATGAGTGTTGCAGCGCTCATCATGGAGGATCTGCTCGGGGCGTTGCTGCAGATCGGTCAGCTTGACGCGGGTCGAATCCAACCGCGCGTCACGAGTTTTCAGCTTTCTCAATTGTTTGAGCGCCTTGATATCCAATTCCGTCACCAAGCCGAGGAGAAGGGGCTGAAGCTGCGCTTTGTGGTCCCACGTGGAACGGTTGCAACGGACCGCGCGCTGCTGGAACGCATCCTGTCGAATTTCGTCGCGAATGCGATCCGCTATACGGAAGTTGGAACGGTGCTCATCGGATGCCGTAAAGAAGAACGGGGACTGCGTATCGAGGTGATCGATACAGGCCGAGGAATCCGTGAAGCTGATCAAGAACGTGTGTTCGATGAATTCTTCCGCGCGGCGGAGGAGCCGCGGGGGAAAAAGAGCGGCCTTGGTCTCGGGCTGAATATCGTCAAGCGCCTAGCCGAGTTACTCGAACACCCCGTGCAGCTTCGCTCCAAAGTCGGCAGGGGGTCGATATTCTCAGTCTCCGTACCGCTCGGAAACATCTGGCACAGCGAGGGAAGCGGCGTCGAAATCAGTGAGACGGTGGCGGGCGAGTTCGTGGGCACACCGGTTCTTCTGGTGGAGGACGACGATATCCTGCGTCGGAGCATGACGCAGCTGCTTCAGCGCTGGGGGATCGAAGTGCATGCGGCGTCGGGTGAAGCAGAGGCCGCGGAGCTCGCTCACGGCGGGCTGTCGGTCCGCCTGATCGTTGCCGACTACAATCTCAAGAGCCGAACCGGCATCGACGTCGTACGGGCGTTGCGGCACGAATTCGGCGCCGATACGCCGGCGATGATCGTGACGGCGGACGCCGAGCCGCGCGTCCTCCAGAGCATACGTGAGGCGAATCTCCCAGTCCTGATCAAGCCAGTCAGCCCTCCGAGGCTTCGAGTCTTGATGCACAATCTCTTGTTCGAGCCAGGATTAACCTGAACCTGGCGTGGTGATTTCGAAGTTAACATTGCGATATGGCGTCAGGAGCGACCATCGAGATCAAAACCACGCCAGAAATCAAAGAGGTAGCGGATATCCCGGTTCTGAGACCCGCAGTTTGCGTAATATCGGGCTCAAGCTCATCTCACGATCGGGACCGAAGTCCAAATTGCCATCCGAGGGGAGCTAAATTGACAGGCGACCAGACGACCATTCCGATCGGAAGCATGGTCCCGTTGACGGGACCTTCCGCCGCCGACGGCGCAGAGTTTCGTAAAGGCATGATTCTCGCCGTTGAGGAATTGAATGCACGCGGCGGATTGCTCGGCCGCAAATTCCAGCCGATCTTCGCCGATACCTGCAGACAAACGGCGGAGGAAGTGGTCGCTGCCGCGCGTAGGCTAATCGAGAAACACCAAGTTCACGCGATCATCAACGGCTATAATATCGGGCCACAAAATTCCGAGTACGAACCGATTGCGGATGCCGGCATCATTTACATCCATGCCAATACGCTGCTTCAGCACCACGACACGGTCATGAGCGATCCCGATCGCTATTTCGGCTGTTTCATGGCCGATCCGGCCGACTATTGGTATGGTCCCGGCTTCATCAAATTCATCTCATGGTTGAGAGATTCTGGCCAGTGGACGCCGAATTCCGATCGGCTCGCAATCATTTCCGGTTCAAAGCCTTATAGTATCGTCATTGCACAGTCGATGGCCAACGCGGCGTCCGACTATGGCTGGCGGCTGTGCTTTGGCCCGAAGATCGTGCAGACGCCCACCAATCAGTGGCGCGAGGTCATCGCGGAGGTCCGCACAACGCATCCCGCCGTGATTGCCAACACGCACTTCTATGCAGGGGATCTCGCATATTTTCAGCGGCAATTCATGGAGAACCCAATCGATTGCATCGTCTATCTCCAATATGGAGCAATGCATCGCACTTTCACCGACATCGCTCAGGAGAGCAGCACCGGCATCATCGTCTCCTCAGTGATCGGGCTGTTGCGGGACGAGATGGGAAAGCGCTTCGAGGCTCGCTACAATGCCCGCTTCGGTGAGGGCTCCACCGCGACGATTGGCTGCCAGTCCTACAGTCATATGCATCAATACGCCGTTGCCGCGGCCATGGCGGGCGGTTCCGGACCGCCCGGGGACTTTGAGCAGAATCGCAAGGTTGCCTTCGCGTTAAAGGGAATGATCTACCGCAGCGTGCATGGTACCATTCGCTACCATCCGGAGTGGCAGGCGGCAGTACCCTATCCGGTCGTCACGCATGACCCATCGCTCGGCATGCCGCATATTTTCTATCAGATCCAGGATCATCGAAAGCCCCTCTCGATGATCGCGCCGGAACCCTACAATACCGAGCGTTTCATCCTCCCGCCCTGGATGAGCGGCCGCAGTGCGCCTCGAAAAGCCACTGCGAGCAATTCGCGTGGGCTGACGAACCTCTGACCTGCGGGGAAGCTCGAAGCGGCGAGTTTGATCAGTGTTAAACGGTCGTTGCTGTCGCAAAGGCCATGGTGTCCATCAGTAGGGCCGCGTGGCTCTCCGGCACAGGCGCCGGTCCACGCCAGTTTTATTCGCCAGTGTCCAAAGCATCTCAGGATCCGGAGTGTCTGATGTCGGCAGATTTGCAAACCGTTCTAACCACCCACACGATCCGGGACGAGCCGTTCTACCGGCCGGTTGGCGGCGAGGTGGATCTTTTTGCTGCTGCCTATGCGGGCCGTCTGCCTGTCATGCTCAAAGGGCCCACTGGCTGCGGTAAGACCCGTTTCATCGAACACATGGCTTGGCGGCTCGCCAAGCCACTTGCCACCGTCGCCGCGCATGAGGATCTGACGGCCGCCGACCTCGTCGGGCGCTATCTACTCGCACCGGAAGGAACGGTCTGGCAAGATGGACCGCTGACGGCCGCCGTGCGTCTGGGAATGATCTGCTATCTGGACGAGATCGTGGAGGCTCGCCAGGACACGACCGTTGTCATCCATCCGCTGACCGACGCGCGGCGTGCCTTGCCCCTGGAACGGAAGGGCGAACTCCTTCAGGCCCATCCCGACTTTCAGCTGACCATTTCCTATAATCCTGGCTATCAGAGCACAGTGAAGGATCTGAAGGAGTCGACCAAGCAGCGCTTCGTCGCGATAGAGTTCAGTTATCCCGAGCCCGCCGTCGAAGCTGAGATCATCGCGCGAGAGGGGGGTGTCACACCATCGCTTGCGAGCGACCTGGTGGAAGTCGGACTACGATCGCGGCATCTTCGCGCCCATGGCCTGCTCGAAGGTGCCTCGACGCGCATGCTCATCCACGCGGCAAAACTCGTTCAGTGCGGTGCAAGCATCGACGCCGCGCTCCGCGCTGCAATCCTTCTGCCGATCACCGACGAACCCGATATTCGCGAGGCGCTCGGTGCCGCCATCGCGGCAGCGCTGCCGGAAGGGTTTCGCCTGCAATGACACTTGGCACGCTGGATGCTGCCGCGACAGGGCCTAATCGCACAGCGATCGAGCGACTGCTTCTCGATCGCACGGACGTTGGTCAAATAGTTGCGCAGACGCTTGCTCGGCTTGACCAGGGATGGGGTAGGGAAAGGGTTGAGATCTGGGCAGAGGGCGCTCTCGCACTCGCCCATGCCAATGTCGGCGGCCAGAGCCTTGCAGCCTTCTTCCGTCTGTCGGATGCCTTCTATCGTGACCAATCAGCCGAGGCACTTGCTGCCGATGCGCGCGGTGCAGCCGAAATCGCCCATTTTGCAGGCTCTGCCGCGGCGCTTGCCTGCCTTGAGGCGACGCCGGTTGTTGTCCGCAAACTTTCTCCATACCGAGATCGGACGCGCTGGTGGGCAGGCTTGGCACGGATTGCCCACGAGGCGCCGCACTGCGTGACGCTTGTGACCGCCAATATGTCGACCATTCTCGACATCGGTGGTGGCGAAGCGTTCGAGAATTTCGTTGCGGCGGGGTTGAAAGCCACCGGCAGCTCCCGTGCTCGACAATACTCGTTTTTCTCGCTTGCCGATCCTGGGGCACGAACGCTGTTGGAGCGGGCGAGCGGCACTGTCGGCTTCCAGAACGTGGAGCACCGCCTGAGAGTCTTTGGCCGCGCCCTCTGGGGCACATGCCCGAGGTTGATTCAGCTCGAGGGTATCGGCAATGCTCCTGCGGCCCAGCGTTGTTCAATCGTAGGCGATCTGGTGCGACTGCCGCATGTCTATCGAGGCATTGCGAAAGAGCGGGCGGAGGTGCTCTACCGCGCCGCGCTCGCCCATGCCCAGGCTCATCTCGCTTTCGGCACACGGCAGCGGGTTGGCGCGCTAAGGCCGCTTCAACTGGCTCTGATCGGCCTTATCGAGGATGCCCGGATCGAGATGCTCGCGATGCAGCGCTTTCCAGGGCTTCGTGCACTATGGATCCCATGGCACGAGGCGATGCCCAGTGCCGCCGTCACGGCCCCCGCCCTGATGGCGCGTCTCTCCCGCGCACTGTTCGATCCGAGCTACCAAGACGATGACGGGTTCGTGGTCAAGGGCCGCAGGTTATTTGCCGAGGCCGCGGACCACCTCGATGATCCCCTGTTGGCTCGGGCAATTGGTGGCCTGCTCGGTAACGATCTCGGCCAAATGCGACTGCGGTTCGACGCCAAGGCCTATGTCGTCGAGCCGCAGTACCGGGACGACAATCTGATGCTCTGGGAGTTCGAGGAACCGCCGGACCAGCAAGCCGAGGAGATCGACAAGGCGATCGAAGCCGCACGCCCAAAGCCCGAGGAGGGCGACGACGGCCGGCAGTCGAACGAGGCGCCGCAGGAGAAGGCGGGACGGGCACGTCAGGCCACGGCCGAAAAGCACAATTTGACGATCGCAACCTATCCCGAATGGGACCGTGCGGCAGGCGTCGAGCGAGCGAACTGGACCACGGTGCGCGACACGCTGGCTACGCACGGGGACGCTTCGGCACTTGAATCCCGTCTCGATCAACTCAATGGCTTCAGCCAGCGCATCGCACGGCTGGTGCGCGGCGCTCGGATCGGCCACGCCGTGCGGCTGAAGCGGCAGGTCGAAGGCTTCGATTTCGACCTGGACGCCATCGTGGATGCTGCAATCGCGATCAGAGCAGGCGACCTTCCCGACGACCGCATCCACCGTGCGCCAGGCAAACGCGCCCGAGACATCGCGACCACCTTGCTGGTCGATGTGTCGGAGTCCACTCGCGATCGCGTCGGCCCGTTCTCGGTGCTGGAGATGGAAAAGCTCGCGGTGGCAGCGATCGGTCGGGCGATGGATATGATCGGGGATGTTTTTTCGATTCGCGCCTTCGCATCCTGTGGCCGGGACGACGTCCGTCTCATCCGCATCAAGGATTTTTCCGATCCCTTCGACGGAACTGCGATAGCGCGGCTTGCCGGGACAAGATCGGGCTTGTCGACACGGCTCGGTGCGGCGCTCCGCCATTGCGGTGTGGAACTCAAAGCGATGCCAGTTCATCGCAAGCTTATCATCGCCCTCACGGATGGCGAACCTTCCGACATCGACGTTGCAGATCCTCTTGATCTTGCAGAAGATGCGCGCCGAGCGGTGCTTGATCTGAAGCGAGGGGGCGTCGACGTATGCGGCGTAACGCTCGGCCTTGCGCAAGCCCACCACGTGTTCGGACGCGCCAACACCATCGCTGTTCAGCAGCTCGAAGAACTGCCGGCCAAGCTATCGGAACTTTACTTCCGGCTGGCGCGGCTCTGAGCCAGGCTCATTTGCGACGCGGGGCAGGGCGAAAGCCAAGCATTGCTTCGACGCCGAGCGCAAACAGTAATTCCGTGCCCTGGGTGATACATCCGCCGTTCGCCGCGATCATGCGTACGCCGAGCCCGGACTCATTCGGTAGGGCCGAGACACCTGCACGGCAGGCGACCGCGTCGAGCGCGGTTTCGAGCGCCGCGCCCGACGGGAGCCTTGGCTTTGCCCCGAGCAGCATTGCCGAGCCATACGCTCCCCCGTTCAGGCCAAGAAGCGAACGCTCGCCGACCAATTCCGTCCCGTACACGGTGGAGTGGTCGCGAACCAGGATTTGGCCGTCCGCATTGGTCACGATGGTTGTCGTTGTGATCGAACCGAAAGGGCGATTTTCACCCGTGAAATCATGCCAGGCGATGCCGTCGGCAATGATGCAGGCTGCGCCGGCCGCGAGGTGGATCCTAGTCGAGACCGAGAGCGCCGCACCGGGGAACAATACCAGCGGGTCGAGGGTAAACGCAGCGAAAGCCCCCTCCGCAACGCCTATGACCGTTGTCTGGCTCGCCGGTTGTGTACCGGTGTCATGGACGATGGTTGCAGCCTGGCTCGTGACGTGCGCCGCGGCACCAGCCCTCACCATCAAGGTTAGACCAAGCCTGTCGGCACGGTATATCCCCCCGGAAGCCGACTGCAGATAGAGCGTCGCGAGCTCCGGGCGGGCACGATCGAGAGCGAAGGGCCTGGTGATGTGGAACGGGTAGGGTGTGATCTGCCGGACCAGCGTGGAGCGGCCGCCGCCCAGAGCGAAGACCAATTCGGCGTTGCGACGGCGCCCTCCAATGGGGTCGAGGCCGGCGTCATTCATCGTTTTCATGCGCGGAACAGCACAGCGCGCGAGATCACGTCGGCGACGGAATCGACGCCATCTCCTGAGCGGGCATTGGTGGTGAGCACGGGCCTGCCGGCGCGCACGCGATCCGCTTCTTCAAGCATGAGCAAAAGGTCGACGCCGACATGAGGGGCAAGATCGATCTTGTTGACGACCAACAGGTCGCTTTTCAGCACGCCGGGTCCCTTCTTGCGCGGAATGTCGCCGCCACCGGCGACATCGATCACGAAGATCCACCAATCGACGAGCTCGAGCGAAAAGGTTGACGCGAGGTTGTCGCCGCCGGACTCGAAGATCACAAGCTCGAGCCCCGGAAAGCTCGCCTCGAGGTCATCGCCTGCGGCCATGTTAAGCGTTGGATCCTCGCGGATCACCGTATGGGGGCAAGCGCCTGCTTCGACGGCAAGGACACGCTCCGGTTCGATCAGGCCGGAACGGCGCAGGCGCTCGGCATCCTCCTTGGTTACAAGGTCATTAGTGACGACGGCGAGATCGATACCGCGCCGGCGTAGCACCGGAATCAATTGTTCGATCAGTGCGGTCTTGCCGGAGCCGACCGGGCCACCGATGCCGATCCGCGCCGCGCTGCTGCGGGGTGCAGTGTTTAGCTCGGGGGAATGGACTTCCAACATTGGCCTCACCTCAGCATGTAGCGCTGCGCCAGCGGCAGCTCGGCGGCGGGTTCGCAGGTCGCAAGCTCTCCGTCCACGAACACATCAAAGGTCTGGGGGTCGACGCGGATATTCGGCAGGGCGTCGTTGTGAAGCATGTCGGCTTTTTTCAGATCGCGCGTGCCGCGGGCCGGCAACAACAGCTTCGATAGGTCCAGCTCTTCGCGTAAGCCTCGTTCCATTGCCAGCGGATGGACGAAACACGCCGAAAGGGCTGCAGCGGCCCTGCCGAACGCTCCCCATTGCGGGCGAAGCAACAACGGCTCACACGTCATCAGCGAGGCAGCGCTGTCACCCATCGCGCCCCAGGCGATAAAGCCACCTTTTATGACAAGTTCCGGCTTGATCCCGAAGAAAGCCGGTCGCCAAATCACGATGTCGGCCATTTTACCGTCTTCGAGAGAGCCGATATATTCGGCGATGCCGAATGTCTTGGCGGCGTTGATAGTATATTTCGCAATGTAGCGCTTGATGCGTTCGTTATCACCGAAGCCGGCCTTTTCCTCCGGCAGGCCCCCGCGTTGCTCTTTCATTTTGGAGGCGAGCTGCCAAGTCCGGCAGATCACTTCGTGGATGCGTCCCATGCCTTGGCTGTCTGAACCGAGCATTGCGATCGCACCGATATCGTGCAGGACGTCTTCGGCAGCGATGGTCTGTGCACGGATGCGGCTCTCGGCAAAGGCCACGTCTTCCGGGATCGCCGGATTGAGGTGGTGACAGGTCATGGTCATGTCGAGATGTTCATCGAACGTGTTGACCGTATAGGGGTTGGTCGGGTTGGTCGACGACGGGAGGCAATGGGCGATGCCGGCAACCCGGATAATGTCCGGCGCATGGCCGCCGCCTGCGCCTTCGGTATGATACATGTGAATTGTCCGCCCTCCGATGGCGGCCAATGTATCTTCCAAAAAGCCGCTCTCGTTCAGCGTGTCGGTATGCAATTGTACCTGATAGTCAAGCTCGTCGGCCGAGCGTAGGCAGGCGTCGATCGTTGCCGGCATCGCTCCCCAATCTTCGTGGATCTTCAGGCCGAGACAACCAGTCTCCAATTGTTCCTTCAACGAGCTGGGAATGTGGCTGTTGCCGCGACCGAGAAAACCGAAATTCATCGGCCACGCTTCCGAGGCCTGCAGCATCTTGCCCGTATTAAACGGACCGCCGGAGTCGATGCCGACCGTGATCGGCCCGAGTGAGCCGCCGAGCATGGTCGTGAGGCCGCTGGCGAGCGCGTGCTCCACCAGACCCGCCGAATCGAAGTGCACATGGACATCGATGCCACCGGCGGTGGCTATCAGGCCTTCGCAGTCGCGTACCGTCGTGCCGGCTCCGACAATGAGGCGTGGATCGACGCCAGCCATCACTGCCGGATTGCCGGCCTTGCCGATGCCGGCGATCTTGCCGTCCTTGATCCCGAGGTCGCCCTTGACGATGCCCAGGACGGCATCGATCACGGTGACATTGCAGAGCAGGAAATCCAGCGCTCCGTCGGCATTGGTAATCCCGGCCGCGAGACCCAGGCCATCGCGTAGCGTCTTGCCGCCGCCATGCAGGCATTCGTCGCCATAGGTTGTGTAGTCTTTCTCGACCACCGCGACGAGGACGGTGTCGGCGAGCCTGAAACCGTCCCCGACGGTCGGCCCATACATGCTAGCGTAGTCCCGGCGGGTGATCTTGACCATGTTTCCTGTCCTTCAGGCGCCGCGGAAGCCGCCAGCTCGGGCGTTTTCGAGCGCGGCTGCCTTTGCCTCATCGCTGGTCGTGTCTCCACCGAGACCATTGAGGCCGCCGACGAAACGCTTGCCGCCGAAGGCGACCAGCGTGACCTCCTTTGTCTGACCGGGCTCGAAACGCACGGCTGTGCCGGCGGGTACGTCGAGCCGCATGCCAAAGGCGATGGCACGGTCGAATTCCATGGCACGGTTGATCTCGAAAAAGTGGAAATGCGAGCCGATTTGTACCGGGCGGTCGCCGGTATTGGTGACAACCAGGTTGATGCGTGGCCGACCTTCGTTGAGTTCGATCTCGCCCTCGACCGTCATCGTCTCTCCCGGTTGAAGCGGATCGGAGGTTGAGCCTTCCGCCGGGCGGATTGGTTCATGCACGGTCACGAGCTTGGTTCCATCCGGAAAAGTGCATTCGACCTGCAGGATCGGTATCATGGTCGGCACGCCCGGCATCACCTCGTCGCTCGTCAGCACAGTTGCGCCAAAACCGATGAGTTCTGCGACCGAGCGGCCCTCGCGTGCGCCCTCCAGAATCTCATCCGTGATGATGGCGACCGCCTCTGGATGGTTGAGCTTCAATCTTTTCGCTCGGCGTTTACGGGCAAGTTCCGCAGCGGTGAAGATCGTGAGGCGCTCCAGTTCGGTGGGCGTCAGCAGCATGGATTCAATCGCTTCAATTCGAGAAAAGGCGAAGTTCGCCGCGAGCGTGGCGTGCGGCGGCGATGTCGAGCAGGGGCGCGAAGCTCTCAATTCGCTTTGGAACATCCCCTGCAGCGAGCTCGGCAACAACCGGCAAAAGCTGTCTGACAACCGATTGTGCGGCGATCGCACCGATGAGGCCGAGGCGGACCGCCGCGGTCGTGAAGCCCGACACGACCATATAGCCGGAAGCAAGCACGGCTCCGTCACGGCCGAGTTCCGCGCCACGCCAGACGACACCTTGTGTGGTTGCAAGGTGCCCGGGAGTTGCGCCTGCGTGGATCCGCGCCTGCCATTCGGCGGCGCCAGGTGTGAGAAGTCGGGCATGTGCTGCCAACAGGCCGGCACCGTTGCGTCGCGAGCCGGAACGAAAAGCTTCCGACAATGTGGTAGCCTCGACCTCATGATCGAGTTCGACAACGGTATCGAGATCGCGGGCATGATCGAACGCCCTGAGCAGTGCAACGCGATCGGCCGTCGCCCAGCGGCGACGAAGCGCTCCCTCGATCACGAACCCGAGCCGCACCGTGGTCATGCCGCCTTCGATCGCCGCCAATCCTTCAAGACCGTTGGAGAATGCGAACGTACCGCTCGGAAACGCTGCATCAGCCTGCCAGATGGCGAGCAATTCCGCGATCATGTGGCCGCGGCCTCGTCGACGAGCAAAGTTCTGACGTATCGCCCCGCAAGAATGTTGTCGAGGCGGGCTTGGTAGGCCTCGACTGGTCCCTCGAGCGCGATCATTATGCATTCGTTCTTGAAGCGGACCCGCCAGTGCAGGTTGCCGACATGGTAGCCCAGTTCGAGGGCTTGTGCGATGGAACCTGGCTGGATCTGCAGCCAACGCTCGATTTCCGCTCGCACCACGATGGCGCGCACGTTATCGATCATGAGCACGGCCCCATCGAAGAGTTTCTGGTCGCGGTGCAGGGCGATTGCAAGATCTACCCCCTTCGGCGTCGTGATCCGCAGCCGCCTGCGCGACATGTCGGCACGCGGAATCGTCACCTCGTCGACCGCGCCGTGGTGTTCGAGATGGTGGAGGCGCTCGTGAAGCGAGGGGTCGGCGCTGTCGCCGACCACGCCGTTGATCTGCAGCATGGGATATCCGCAAGAGAGGGGATGGCGTGGCTGAGAGGGTACGTATTTCGGTTAGCGGTGGGGCGTGGCGGCTGTCGGCAGACCTTCTATCGGGCATTCGCTGACGCCTATGGTCGGGCGCGTCATACTCTCGACCATCTCGCGCGTGCCTTCTGGGTCGGCAATCCAGCGCTTGTAGAAGTCGTAGGGGCATTCTGCCGCTCCCTTGTCCCCATCGCCGGAGTTGATCATACCCGTGTAGCCTCGGTGAAGCAGCTTGAAGAGATGGTTGTTGGACTGGCCGGTTCGACGCGCGTCGCGAATCAGTGAGGTGGAGAGCTGCGCATAGTTCACGCCGTTCTCCTCCGTTCCACATTCACCGAGCGTACGGCCGTCGAAGCCGACAATTGCCGAGTGCCCGAAATAGGAGTAAACGCCGTCGAAGCCAGTCGCATTCGCAACCGCCACATAGACGTTGTTTGCCCATGCCATGGCCTTTGCCATCACGACCTGCTGCTCTTTGGCGGGATACATATAGCCTTGGCAACGAACGATGAGTTCCGCGCCGCGCATGGCGCAGTCGCGCCAGATTTCCGGATAGTTGCCGTCGTCGCAAATGATCAGGCTGATTTTCAGACCCTTTGGGCCTTCCGACACAAAGGTGCAATTGCCGGGATACCAGCCCTCGATCGGCACCCAGGGCATGATCTTACGATATTTCTGGACGATCTGGCCCCTGTCGTTCATCAGGATCAGTGTGTTGTAGGGTGCCTTGTTGGGATGATCCTCGTGACGCTCGCCCGTAAGCGAGAACACGCCCCAGCATTTCGCCTGGCGGCAGGCGTTGGCGAATATCTCGGTCTCCTCGCCGGGAATAGCCGAGGCGGTGTCGTACATCTCCTTGCTGTCGTACATGATCCCATGGGTCGAGTACTCAGGGAAGACCACGAGATCCATGCCCGGCAGACCGGCCTTCATACCGACGACCATATCCGCGATCTTCCTCGCGTTCGCCAGCACCTCGGCCTTTGTGTGCAGGCGCGGCATCTTGTAATTCACGACCGCAACGCCAACGGTGTCCTTGCTTGATCCTATATCGCCGTGAAGCATTCTGAAGTCTCTCTCTCACTGGAGGGGGCGGTGGAGGGCAGCCGGCCTATGCACAACCAATCTCCTGGATCGGCGGAAGTCATTGGGCCTCATAGTCCTACGACATGCCGGTTGTGGCCGAGCCTCTCCACATGCGGCCTGTTTACCCGTCTGTAGGAACAAAAAACCGCCGCTTCCTCGTCCGAGGGTTTGTTGAACTGCGTCGCTGATCACATACGCCTCGATATCAACATATCATCTAGGTGACATATCTAGCTAAGCACTATTGATTTTGAAATTCAATAGTTGTTTCTCGGGCAGGGAGCTAGCGCTCTTGTCTATAAAAACGGGCTCCACGGGGATGCATCCTCACCCATATCTCCGGGTTGTCACCAACGGACCCAAACGGCGATGGATCTCACGGCTTAACCAACGCGCACGGGCATACCGTCGGATGCCCCTAGCCTAACAAGGCGGCACTAAAATTTCTCAGCACGTATTTGCAGGCATGCTGCGTCGAGGCGTAGACAATTGTTAAGTAATTTATATGTATATTTGTGATGAAAAGTCTACTTTTTTGAGAGTCTATAAAACAATAATTGCACTTACGGACGATTAATTTATAGTATGTGCTTCCTAAATGGCTAATTATATTGAATATTCGTCTCGGCGATTGCGTGCTCCTCGCAATCAATGATCCTTGCATAACCCCCACCTTTTTGGAGCGCGGGTTTTTGTCGTTCCGGCAGCCGGCACTCGTTGCAGTGTTACCAAACGCCGATGACCTGACCTTGTTTGTCCGCTTGTCAGGTCCTGATGCGCGCGGCACCCCAGTTGAGCCATTGCTCGGGCCGCCGGCGCAACAGGGCTTCGATGTGTCCCACCATGGCGTCTAGCGTTTCGGTTGAGCCGATCACATCAGGGTCCAGCAACGGGCAGGGCGTTATCATCAGGCGATCCGCTTCCCAGTCGTGCGCGATCGGCGCCAGCGGGATTCCCAGGTCATGAATCTTGTTCAGCAGTGTCGTCTTGATGCCGAGCCGCGGGCTGATTCCATCAAGAACGCGAGTGCCCGCAGCGCCGGGCGCCTGGGGACCATCGGCCAGTATCAGCATCCTACGGATCGAGCCCGCCCTCAGGCCGGCGAGCATCTCTCTTAGTCCCGCGGGGCTGGTGCCCAGCACTTTGACTGTTTCCCCGATCCAGCGGTTACCTTCTGTGCGTAGCCAGCTCAGATTACTGCGCGCGACTAGGAGATGCAGCGGACCGTCATGCACGTTCGCCCACGCCGCGCCGACCAGAATGCAGACCAACGGAAAGGCGGCCATGTGGAAGACGGTGGTCACCAATTGCGGCCGTGACTCCTGCTGCGCCAACGCTGCCCAAATTCGCGCGTAGGATAACGGAAAGTGTTCGCGTACAGCGTCGAAATCCCAGGTTCTGGTCCCCAAGGCAGACGGCAGATACAGATGCCATAGCGCCATCGGCTCGAGGCATTCCTGCATTCGTTGCTCGGACATGGCCATGTGGGCGGCCATCGATTGCGCGCTCTCGAGCAGGAAACGGGGTGTCGCCGGCGATCTTTCGTACGCCGCCTGCCGGCGGAGGCGTGCGCCGTGGAGCAACGCGGCCAAGGTGGCCGCCTCCCGCGCGTCGGCCGCTGCATCGACAAGGCCTTCGCTCATCGCCCGCGCTCCGGGACGATCAGGGTGAGCATTCGATCGACGGCGCTGGCGAGGGATGTCGTTGTGGCAAAGCTCTGCTGCAAACGTGTCGCCGCCGCATCGAATGCCGCTCGTTCGCTCTCAATGCGCGTGAGAGCGGCGGCCACGCTGTCGGCAGAGACCATGTCGCGCTCGATGACCACCGCCGCGCCGAGGTTGGACGTCTGCCTCGCAACGAAGTGCTGATCAACTGCTTGCGGGACGATGATCATGGGCACTGCCTGCGCTATCGCTTCCGAAACGCTGTTCATGCCCCCATGGGTGACGAACAGCCGCGCCTGGGAGAGCACGCCGATCTGATCGACGAAGGGGTGCACCTCGACATGCTCCGGCCATGGCCGCCGCTCCACGGCGGAGGCGTCGCCAAGCGATACGATTACCCGCCAACCGCGCGTTGCAAGCGCCTGGCTGATAACGCGCACGAGGGTCCGGTCGCGATTGAATATCGTGCCCAGGGAAACATACGCCAGCGGCCGTTGTCCCTCAACGCGGATCCGATCGCCGACGCGGGGACGCCGATCGAGCAGGGGGCCGAGGAAGAGATGGCTTTCGTCGAGGAAGCGACCGGCCGGCTGGAACGTGCGGCTGGTGTAAACGAGCTTCAGGTCCGCCCTCGGCGTCATGAGGTCCAACTGGTCGGTGAAGTTCGCGTCATAGTCCGCGTTGACCTGACGCAGGATGGCGTGTCCCCACTCCGGCATCGGTGGCGTGTTCAGCATCTGCAGCATAACCCGGGTCATGGCGAAGGTGGTGATCGACGCCACGCTTCGCCGGCCGAGCCGGCGCGCGATGACATCGCCCCATAGTGCCGAGCCGTCGAACATCACGAGGTCGGGCGCCTGGGCCTCGGCATCCGTCAGGAGCGTCGGCAGCAGGCTCCGCGCCGCCGCCAGGGTTCGAGCCAGATGCTCGCCCGTATCCGCTGGCCCTTCCAGCAGCCCGTGGGGATCGGGAGGATAGGCGGTGAAACGGGCGTCGGTATCCTCGATCAATCCTTGGAAGGCGCGGACGGAATGGTAGTTGACATCGACGCCGCGCCGCGCCAGTTCCGCCACGACAGCCAGGCTCGCAGTCGTGTGGCCGCGCACAGGAAAGCCATAGAAGACGACGCGAGGCATGGCCTGCTCCCGCTCGGATCAGAGGCCGGCGTCGCGGACGCAGCCGGCGGCCAGCTCGCCGACCGTCGGATTGGTGACGATCCGCTCGATGTCCAGTTCGTGACCCAGCAGCTGGTCGAGGCCGAACTTCAGTTCGACGATCTGGATCGAGTCGATCCCGATATCGGACAGCCGGCTCGAGGCGTTCGCCGCCGGGGTCGTGTTTTGGTGGAAGGCTGCAATCGAGGCGAGCAGATAGGCCTCGACAAGACGCACGCGAGCTTCTGCGGGAGCGGCGGTCAGTTGGGCGTGTGTCAGTAACGCGGGATCGTGGTTGCTCATGGGGGATCCTGGAGGAGTGACTAGGAGACGGTCAGTTGATCGCCGTATTGGGCGAGCAACTGCAGTGTGCCATCGAATAGGCGCTGCGCCGTCAGCCGGCGCTGCAGCTTGCCGCTGGTGGTGCGGCTGAGCTTGCGTGGAGAGACAAAGGCGATCGTGCGCACGGCGAGGGAATGGGTTGTGAAGAGTCTGTCGCGGATCGCCGACACGATATCGTCGGCCTCGGCGATTGCGAACGGCGGCAACTCGGCCACTATGGCGATGTGGGTCTGAGCACCGACATCGACGCCGACCGCCACGCAGGCCTCCGCGGACAGCAGCTTGTGGCTGGATGCCGTCGTCAGCTCCAGGTCATGGCACGCATAATTGTGGCCGTTGACGATGATGAGATCTTTTAGCCGATCCACGAACACGAACTCGCCCGTCTGTGTCACGAAGCCCAGATCACCGGTCCGCAGCCAGTGCGCGCCATCATCTTCGCCCAGGAGCGTGCCGAAGGGGTCGTGGTCGCCCCGCCGGTTCCAATAGCCGCGAGCGATCTGCGGACCAGCGATCCACACCTCGCCGATCCGGCCCGTCGGCAGCACCACGTGGCTTTCCGGATCCACGATGCGCAGCCTTGTGGCGGCGGTAGGATGGCCGCACCCTGTCAGCGTCAGGCTCGCCGGATCATCAGAAAGATCAACGTGGCCGCGTCCAGCAGCCTCGCGCGCCAGCCGGTAGGTGGCGGGCGCTACGCCGGCCCGTTTGCAGGTGACCAGCAAGGTCGCTTCGGCCATCCCGTAGCAGGGCGTCATCGCGGAACGGGCAAAACCCTCGCTGCGGAAGCGCTCGGCGAACGCATTCAGCGTAGCCATGCGGATAGGCTCGGCGCCGGCAAAGGCGCTCCGCCAGCAACTGAGGTCCAGGGCGGCGCGCTCGCCTCGATCCGCCCAACGTGTGCAGAGTTCGTAGGCGAAGTTGGGGGCGCCGCTGATCTCGGCGCGATAGTCGGAGATCGCCTGCAGCCAGCGCATCGGTCGGAGCAGGAAGGACCGGGGCGACATGAGGATCGACTCTCCGTCGCAGGTCATGGGCCCTAGCAGGCCCGTAACGAGCCCCATGTCATGGAAATGCGGGAGCCAGGAGACGATCCGGGCACCTGTCACCGGCTCGAACGCCTCGGCTAGCATATCCAGGTTGTGAGCGATGTTGGCGTGCGTCAGCGTCACACCCTTCGGCTCCGACGTCGATCCGGAAGTGTACTGAAGCAGCGCTATGTCTCTAGGAGACACCGGCGGGAGCGACGGAAGCAGATCGGTGCTGTCGTTTGAGGCGCCGGTGGCCTGCCACTCCAGCCGACGCAACGGGGAGTCGGCCGAAAGCTTGGCCAGGATTTTTGCCTGCAGGTCGCCGGTGGACAGGATCAGGCTTGGCGCGCAGTCGTCGACGACCCGGCCGAGGCGATCGAACTGGGCGGCGAACTGCGGCACGGGTACTGGGACGGCGATGGCACCGGCCAGCAACACGCCCAAGAATGCGAGACCGAATTCGGGCCCGGCCTCGTAGAGCAGCAGGATCGGGCGCTGGCGCAGGTTGCGGACGGCTAGCCGACCCGCGAGGTCGCAGGCGCCCCGCCAGGCCTGCCGGCGGCTGATGCGGACTGGCGGCTTGTCGTCGAACATGAGATGCGTGTAGAGGGTCTTATGCGGTTGCTCAGCTGCCATGCGCTCGAGGCGCTGGCCGACCAAAAGCGATAGCTGTTCGGAGTCTTGCACCGATCCGGACTCTAAAGAGGCCGTCATGCTCCGATGTCTCCACTGTAGCCGTATCGGTCCAGGAAGGGCCTGAAGGCGGCGCGGCGCGTCTCGTAGGCGGCCAGCACGTCCGCAGCGATCGCGCCGGCGCGGGGCCGCGGCGTCTGGGCGGGCGGCGGTAGCGCGGCGCCGAGGAAGTCACCGACGCGGGCGAAAGTCTCTACCTGCCGAGTGCACATGTCTTCGTAGCGCAGCGTCAGGATCGACATATCCGGCTGGCTATCCAACCAGGCCAGGAAGCCCAGATGCGCGTTGAGGATGTTGTCGGCGAGCAGGCCGACGCCGGCCGGAGAATGTAGGAACAGACCCGCGCGAATCCGGCGGGCCGGGTCGTCGAACAGCGCACGATAGCCACGTTCGAGTATGCTCAGGTAACGGTTCTCGCGCAGCACCAGGCGACGCCAGGCGTTCACCTGGGATTGCAGGGTGCGAAGCGGGTGCCGTTGCATGACGATGAGGCGCGCTCGGGGCCAAGTCGCGGTCAGCAGGGGCAGGGCTTGCGGATAGTCCGGCGGGGACTTCAGGAGCAGCGGCCGTTCACGCCCCTCCAGCAGCGCCTTTTTTGCGCAGAGTTCGCGCAACCGCGGCAGGGTGTCCGGCGTGGTGTCTGGCTGGCTACCGCGCAGGGCTCCGTCGCCGATCAGCAGCCCGTACTCTTCTGGTGTGTTCGAACCGGCCGGGATCGTGTCTATCCCGCGGTCCGTTTCCGATCCCAGGAGGCTGTCGTCGAATGCGGTCCGCGCTTCCTCGGCCACACCGCGCCGATGGTTGTGCACCCATTCCCCGCGAGCGTGGGCGCGGACATCGTAGGCGCTGATGAAGCGGAACGCACCGCTCTGGGCAAGTTGCAGGTGCAGCCATGTCGTACCCGACCGCTGGCAACCGACCAGGAAGACCAAGGCGCCAGGGTCGTCTTCAAACGGGCGCCATTGGTCACGGTACTCATCGTCAGCGCAGACGGCTGGTATCGGCGAGGTGATGGTCACGCCAAGCCTTTCAGCCGGAACAGGATCGGCTCGCGCGGATGCACCGAATAAGTCGCCGGCAAGACAATAGGCGCGTCGCCAATGGCCTCGAGTTCGAAGCGGGCCAACGTTGCGCAGGCGACGGCCGACATCTCCATCAGCGCCAGGCCGCGGCCGATGCAGGCGCGCATGCCGGTGCCGAAGGGGATCAGGGTCCGCGGCGTAACGGGAGGGTCTGCATCCGGCAGGAAGCGCTCCGGTCGATATTGGTCGCTGTCGGACCACAGCGACGGCATGCGATGCAGCACGTAAGGGCTGCAGATCACCCGGGTGCCGGCCGGGATGTCGATGTCGCCGACCCTCACGGCTCGTCGGGCGACCCGCCCCACCAACCAGACGGGGGGGTACAGGCGCTGGCTCTCGTTGAACGCCGCCGTCAGGAACGGCGGGGCGTCGATCGGCACGCCGCCCGCGCCGGCGTCGGTCTCGGCCAGGATTTCAGCGCGCGCCCGCGACTGCGCCACCGGGTGCTTGGCCAGCATATAGAACGCCCAGAAGATGCTCTCGCCCGTGGTGACGTAGCCGGCGGACAGCAGCGTGGCGATCTGGTCCGATATGAAGGAAAGCTGGCGTTCGCGATCGAAAGACTGGAATGCTTCCGTCGCGATCAGGTCGCTCATGACGTCGTCGCCCGGCGTGTCGCGCGCCAGACGCTCTTCGGCCGCCGCCCTGGCCAGGCTGTTCAGGCGCTTCAGGGACTCGCTGTGGGCGCTGGGCGAGAAGCCGCCTCGCACCTCCTTGCCGAAGCTCTTGATGAGATAGTTCAGTCGGACGGTCTCGGGGCTATCGACTTCGCCCAGGGTGTTGAACAGGCCTTGGGAGAGCGGCGTGTCGCCGATGCCCAGAAGGCCGATCGACACCACTTCGAAAGCCAGCCGGTTGGCCGCCGCCAGGATGTCGAGCGGCTCACCGGGGGGCAGGGCGGCCCACGTCTCCATCAGGCGCGTGACCAAGCCGGCGATCAACGGCTCCAGCCGACGGATGCGGCGGCGGGCGAACAGCGGTGCGAACATCGAGTGCTGCTCGATCCACTCGTCGCCTTCGACGCTGAGGATCCCGTCGCGCCAAAAGACACGGGGGATTTCCGTCAGGGCGCCTTTTTCGAAATCCTCCAGCTTACCGTTCATCACCGCATGGATCGACGTTGGATCTGAAAGGACCATGAAGGTCTCGTCGTTCATCCGGAACTGCGCAGCGGGACCGCTGATGGCCGTGTCCAGCAGGAATTGGTGCGGCGCCTTGCAGAACTGCATCACGCTATCTGGCAGCAGCGCGGTCATGCGTTTGCCGCCGCGCTCTGCTGGAAACTATGATTAAGGCTCAAGTCAAAACGGTAGGGCACGCAGGAATCCATACATGCGCAAGTACTGGGCCGGCGGCGCCCCGCGCCCGACCAAACGAGTCGGCAAGCTGAGCCTTAGCTGCACTGCACAATACTCTGTATTTCGCCGAGCACAAGGGCCCCCGCTTCATGTCACAGCGATGAATCGAGGTTAACGGCTGTTCCCGCCGCGGGTGATCTCTGATTCAAACCTCCTGAACTGCATGGATGCAGAGTTGTTCTCGGAAATCTTCTTTACCTGGGCGGCGGCGGTGCGGCCGGATGCCACGGGCTGCCGTCCCGGACAGGCCTCGATCGTTAACCCGGATTCACCGCCGTGGCCTCACATGGCGGTCGGTTTGACCCCCTAGAAGTGGTTCAGATCGTCTACGGTCAGGCTGCCAGATAGGCAGCCGCCTTGGCGCGGATCGCACGCAGATGGGTAAAGATGCAGGCGTGCTCACCAATCGGCAGCGCCATGAGTTCCGCCGGCACGATTCCCGCGGCGGCGGCAAGCGCATGGGAGAAGGGCACCACGGGGTCGTCCTGCGAATGAACGATCAGGGTGGGCGCGTTGACTTCGGCGAAGGGGGCGGGCGCCAAGGAAATTATCTGTTCCATATCGTTGATTGAACCCGGCAGGCGTTGACCCAGCCTGTCTATGGTGGTGGCCAGGAACGCGGTCAGCAGGGCGCCGGCTTCAGGGTCCGCGAGGGTCTGTTCGCACAGCGCCGCATCGGGGATCGTTCGGCTCAAGGCGTGTTGTGGATCGGCGAGGGTTTTTTGCCGGACCCATTCGATGGCGGCCGGATTGTCGGCCATGAGCTTCATCATGCGGATGCGTTCAGCCGCTTCCGGAGCTTCAGGCAGGTCGCGTGTGGCTGCCGACACCAAGATCAGCCTGTCGCAGAGGCGGTCATGACGCGCGGCGAGGTGCAGTGCCGAGGGACCGCCGGCCGACGTGGCCGCGACCGTGGCTCGCGATACACCGAGGGTTTGCAGGAGGGCAGCCAACAGATCGCCCTGCTGCTGGGCGCCGACGAGATCCAGCGCCGTGCCGAGATATCCGGGGCGTGACACCGCGATGACGCGGCGGGCGGAGATGTCCGGAGCCAGGGCCCGCGCAAAGAGCCAGGACTGGTCGCATCCGCCGGTCAAGCCATGGATGGAGAGGAGAACTGGCCCCTCGCCTTGATCGATGTACTCGACCTCGCCGAGCGCCGTGGTCGCGCGCCGTGGCGCCGGCACAGCGATCTTCTGCTCATCCAAGGCCATGAACTCCATAACCCGTAACTGGCTGATTGATCCAGGCAGCCGCACAGGTGTCCAGGAAACCCATGCCTAACACGTCGACGAAATTGGAGCAAAGCACTCCGATTGCGCGAGGTCGGCGGCATGCACTGTCGAACGCGTTGCCTGTCGACTCTGCAACGGTGGCTCGACAAGGCAGGCCAACCAATGGTCATTTTCGACGCCACGCGAGGATTGTGACAATCGACATTGGGCAAGGAGCAGTGATCTCGTCAAGCGAATGCCGGATCACGTCAGACGTGTCGTGCCTCCACATAAAATTCCGTGGGCTTGAGGATTCGGCCGTTCTCGGCCCTTAGCTGTAGTTTGGGGAGCGGCTGCCGGCTCGGTGCGTCGACGATTGCGTAGTTGAGCTCGCCCGGCAGGAAGCAGTTCTCCTCGCCCCACTGCCAGAGAGCGACAAGGATCACCCCCAGCTGTTGTCCTCGGGGGGTAAGAACATAGAAGTGGCTTTGCGCGGAGCCGGGATCAGGCTCAATCGTGAAGATTCCTTCCTCGACGAGCTTCCGGAGACGGATCGACAGGATGTTCTTCGCAAGGCCAAGGCTCTTCTGGAACTCGGAAAAGCGCTGACGACCTTTGAACGCGTCACGGATGATCAGGAGCGACCACCAATCTCCCACCACTCCGAGCGCTCGCGCGATGCCGCACGCCGACTTTCCGAGGTCTGTACGCTTGCCCTTCATCCAATCTTTCCGCCCTGAGACAAATCCAGTTGCAAATTTAAACTAACGGTATCACAAAGTCTAAGGGTTTCGAAATTAAACCTATTGGAAAACACCGTTACAGCCGACGGAGAAATCGTGCATGAGCGAGCTATTGGATCTTGCCGTCGAGGCGCATGGCGGCTGGAAACGCTGGCAAGCGACCAAGAGGCTAAGCGCCCATGTAGGGATCGCAGGCGCCGTCTGGGGTTTGAAGGGCTGGCCTGACGTTTTTGTCGACACGCGCGTTTCGATCGACACCCGTCGGCAACATGCCGAATATTCGCCGTTCGAACAGGCTGGCCGCCATACTCTCTTTGAGCCGGAGCGCACTGCAATCTTGACCGACGACGGTCAACTCGTCGACGAGCGCCGGTCTCCTCGTCAGGCGTTCGAAGGCCATATCATCCCGACACCCTGGGACGCACATCACCTGATCTATTTCACGGGCTATGCGATGTGGACCTATTTGACCACACCCTTTCTTTTGAAGCTTCCGGGCTTTGTAACCGAGGAAATCGCCCCCTGGGATGAGGACGGAGAGACATGGCGTCGGTTGAAGGTAACCTTCCCACCCAACATCCATAGTCATTCAGCCGAGCAGGTTTTTTATTTCGATAGCGCCGGGATTGTGAAGCGGCATGACTACAGTGTCGACATCATGGGCGGGACATCGAGCGCGAATTATGCAACCGACCCCGTCGCGTTCGGGGGGCTGATCTTCCCGACCAAACGGCGCGTACATCCGATCGGGCAAGGCAACCGTCCGATCCGCGACCGCGTATCTGTTGCCATCGATTTTCACAGTATCGAGGTGCTCTAGGCGTTTAGTCTAGGTCTCGCTGCTCTGCGCTGCCCTTCTGGTTGTCGATGAAGACAAGCCGTCTGAGATCGATCAGGCGAGCGTATTTGGCCCATTGCCGGCGGCGCCGGGCCACGTTGGGTCGTTCGCGCTCGCTGGCGACCAACGTTCTTTTTAAAAGTCGGCTTCTGCTGGTGGAGGAAGTTCCACATGCTGTGGAGGTCGACCTTCACCCCGCGCTCGGCCAGTTCCTCGATCAGCCTGGCGATCGTGAAATGGCTGCCATCGTGGCAGCGCTCGACCAACCAATCATGATGCTCGACCCTGATCGGGCGCGGCTTGTTGCCACCCATCTTTGCCGGAGCCGCGTACCGTCGCCTTCTCGCGTTGAAGCCAGAGGATCGCTGTCGAGATCGCAACGTTGATGCGCTTGGCCGCCTGATTGCGCGAAAGCCCTTCTTCCTTCACCGCTCGGATAACCCGCTCGCGAAATCCATCGAATAAGGACGTGCCATGCGCCGCGGCCTCCGCAGCTATCCTGGATCACTTCCTGACCGATTTGGGAAACGCCTGATTCAATGAAAATACACAACGCTCTAAGCGAATAAGGCAAGACTTCCGTGAACTGACCGCAAGCGGTCATCACTCAGCTCATCGCGCCGCGGGCGGCCACCGGCCACAGGCACTCGACCCGGCCGGATCGCACGCCGACATACCAGTCGTATCGATCCACGGTGGGATCGCAATGGCCGGGCACGAGCATGACGCGCTCGTCGAGCCTCGGGGGTGTGGCGTGGGGTTCGACGGCGAGCTTGCCGTGTTCGTCGGAGGCTCCGACATAGGCGATGCCGTCCCGTTGCCAGAGGAGGGGCAGGCCGCTGTCCGTCGCCAGGGCCTTGAGGCCGGCATCGACGACGGCCGTGTCCGGGCTCGGCACGCTCATCACCGTGCCGAGCACGAAGAGGGCCTGGCGGAACGGCGGCGCCGGGGCGTTGCGGCCGTAATCCGCGTCCATGAAGACATAGGAGCCGACCTGCAGCTCGTTGAAGACGCCGCTCGCCGCTTCGAGCGCGAAAGTGCCGGTTCCCGCGCCGCCCACGATGGGGCAGGGGAGACCGGCCCGGCGCAGATCCTCAACCATTTGTCCCGTGAGTTCGGCGGTGCGTCCGATACTGGCGCCGCGCTCCTCGAGGCTGCGCTGGTGCTGGGCGCGCCCGTGATAGGCCTGGAGGCCCCCGAAGACGAGATGAGGGCTCGCGGCGATCCGTTGCGCGAGGGCCAGCGCCTCGGGTCCCGGCGGCAGGCCGCAGCGGGTGGAGCCGACCTCGATCTCCATCAGCACCGGCATCCTGACGCCTGCGTCGGCGGCCGCTGCCTCGATCGCCGCCACACCGAGAAGGTTGTCGGCACAGACGGCGACGCGGGCGATCCTCGAGAGAGCGGCGAGGCGCGCCAGCTTCACCGGGCTGACCACCTCGTTGCTCACGAGGATGTCGGGCACGCCGCCCCAGGCGAGGATCTCGGCCTCGCCGACCTTCTGCACGCATTGGCCCACGGCGCCGCGATCCATCTGCAACCGCGCGATCACCGGCGATTTATGGGTCTTGGCATGAGGGCGCACCCGCACGCCCGCGGCGCCAGCGAGCTTCGCCATGAGATCGAGATTGGCTTCGAGGGCATCGAGATCGAGGACGAGGGCGGGCGTGTCGATCTCGTCGATCGACATTCCCGGCTCGGCGGGCGGGCGCTGCATCATGGCGCGGACGTTCCGGTCAATACGTTTCACCTTCAGATCGGCACAGCGGATCTTGACGAAGACGATGTCTCGCCCTGAGCGCCTTTTACCCTAGGCGGCGGCCGAATGGGTCGTACGGCTCAATTCCAACACGTTGTCACGGATATAGGCGGCAGCGCGCAGGGCCAGGGCGGAGATCGTCGGCGTCGGATTGACGACCCCGCCCGTCGTCAGCACGCTGCCGTCGACGATGAACAGGTTGGGTACGTCCCAGCTCTGGTTCCACTTGTTGACGACCGAGGTCGCGGGGTCGTCACCCATGCGGCAGGTGCCGATCATATGCCATGCGGGAGTGCGATAGACACCATCCTTGTCGCGGTAGTCCTGCAGCTTGTACTCGAACGCTCCCGCCGCCTTGGCGATGTCGACGAGACGGTCGAGCATGTAGTTCATCATGCGCTTGTCGTTCTCGCCGGGGAGATAGTGCAGACGGGCGATCGGGATGCCGTCCTTGTCGCAGACGTTGGGATCGAGCGAAACGCGGTTTTCGGGGTTTGGAAGGTCGTCGCCAATCGCGTGGATACCGATGCAGCGGCCGAAATGGCGTTCGAACCATTTGTGATGGTCTCGCCCCCAGGGCGCCTTGGTGTCGGTGATCCAGCCCGCCGCGACCTCGCCAGCCGAGGATGTCGAGGTGAGGCAGTTGAAGTTGAAGCCGTTGACGAAGCCCCGGCTCAGGTCGGTCTCGGCGAATTCGCGAGAAATGACGGAGGCGACGTAGCCCATATGGCTGTCGATCGGCTCATCGACCCACATTTCCGAACTGACCAGCGTGTGATGGAGCAGGTTGCGGCCGACCTGGTCGGACTGGTTGGCGAGATTGTCCGATGCGAGCAGGAGGCGCGGGGTTCCCACGCCGTTCGCAGCAACGATGACGATCTTCGCCGGCTGAAATTCCGTGATTCCCGTGTTCCGGTCGATGAAGAGGGCACCGGTGGCTCGCCCGTCCGTGCCTCTCTCGATGCGCAGCACGCGGGCATGGGTGCGCAGCTTCGCTCCGGCGGCCAGCGCCTTGGGCCAGATCGAAAGCGAATATTTGCTCATCGAGCCACGCGGGCAGCCATTGCAGATGCCGCAGCCATTGCAGCCGGGGCGTCCATCGTAATTCTCGGAGATGACACCGGCTTCGGCCGGCCACCAGTGCCAGTCGAGCTTGTCGAAGGCCTTTGCGAGGCTGCTGGCCGCCTTGGTGAAGGGCAGGGGCCTCGTGGGCGGCCTGTCGCGCGGCGGCATGGCCGTGTCGCCAGCAAGGCCGCTGACGCCGATCATGCGGTCGGCTTCCTCGTAGAAGGGGGCTATGTCCTCGTAGCCGATAGGCCAGTTCGGCTGCAGCCCGTGCTCGTCGTGCTTGCGGAAATCGGACGGACGGTAACGCGGCCAGATGGCGCCGTAGACATTGGTGGAACCGCCGACCCCGTTCCACATCAGGACCTGGGAGGAGTCGGAGATCACCGGATAGTCGTCGGGATGGCGCCGGCGATTGACGTCCGAATTCCAGTTGGTGCGGCGCTGCCAGGTCCAGTCGGAACTGTAATGCGGATGATCGCCCGCTTCGACCCACTCGCCCTGTTCGAGGCAGACGACATCGAGCCCGGCCCTTGCGAGGACAGTGGCAGCAAGCGAGCCGGTTGCGCCGGCCCCGATGATGAGGATGTCGCAGGGTTCATTCTTGGTCATCGTTTCAATCCCCAGGATTGCGTGCGTTCCGTGGCGAGGTCGAGGCCTGAAATGTCGAGGTGCCTTACGCCATCGGTCGGGATGTAATGCCCGCGGCCGTGGCGCGGTGTCTGCCGCTCGATGTCGAAGGGAGGCAGGGCATAACCTTTGAGGTGCGGACGCAGGTCGTAGGGATGCCCATGAGCATTGATGGCGGCGGCTACAAACGGGCTCTCGTAATAGGCGATGTAGGCGGCATCGCGGACCCAGCCGAACAGAGCAGGTTCGGCGGTTTCGAACGCCCTTGCGATGGAAACCTGCTCGTCTTCGCCATGGCCGGTGAACGGAGCTCCCGCCGCGAGAAGGGCGGTGAAGAGACGTTCGAACTGGACGCGGCCGAGTTCCTCGATCAGGCGGGTCGCCAGCAATGCCTGCACGCCCACGGCGGACGCCGATGGCCAGCCGGTGTCGCCCGGGATAAGGACGTTCACGAGGCCAGCGAGCATTTCGGCGGCATCGACGGGTGATGGCCCGATCCGGCTTTCGGGTTCGGCACGGAGGGTATCGATGGTCATGGAAGGAGCCTCTTCGGCATGTCGTTCTGGCTGCATGTCTTCATCAGGCACCCGTCCGGGTGATGGTGATCATCTTCAGCTCGGTCATGGCCTCCAGCGTGAGGCGTCCGCCGAGGCGTCCGATGCCGCTCTTGGTGCCCGATCCCCCGCCGAAGGGCAGATGGATCTCCCAGTAGGTGCTGCTGGCATTGATGTTCACGATCCCTGCGGGAATCGCTTCGCCGAAGCGCAGAGCACGGTCCATGTTCTGGGTGAAGATGCCGACGCTCAGCCCATATTCGCTGTCGAGGGCGAGATCGAGCGCCGCCTCGTCGTCATCGAAGGAGAGAATGGGGATGACGGGTCCGAACGTCTCCTCGCGATTGATCCGCATGTCGCGGGTGACTCCCGTCACTACGGTCGGTTCGAAGAAGAGATCGCTGCCAAGGTCCGGACGCGGTTTGCCGCCGGTGAGAACCGTGGCGCCGTTGGCGACGGCATCGTCGACATGCTCCCTCACCTTCGCCGCCACCTTGGGATTGTTGAGCGGCCCCATGGTGGTTCCCTGGTGCAGGGGATCGCCGAGGATCTCTCGCTCGGCCCGTTCCACGAGCTTGCGCGCCAGCGGTTCCGCGATCGCGCGGTGGGCGAGCACCCTGCCGGTCGCGGCGCAGATCTGGCCCGCATTGGAGAAGGCGCCGACAGCGGCGGCGTCCGCCGCCTTGTCGAGATCGGCGTCCTCGAAGACGAGCACCGGCCCATTGCCGCCGAGTTCCAGCAGCATAGGCTTGCCTGCACCACGTTCGGCGATGCGCCGGCCCGTCGCGGCGCTGCCGGTGAAGCCGATGCCGTTGGTATCGGGATGGACGACGATCTCGTCGCCCACCGTGGCGCCCTCGCCGATCACGAGATTGACCACGCCCTTGGGCAGGCCTGCTTCCTCGATGGCACGCATCAGTTCCACGGCCGCCATCGACGTGGTCGGTGCCGGTACCCAGACGATGGCGTTGCCTGTGGCGATACCCGGCGCGAGATATTCAGTGGGAATGTTGACCGGATAGTTCCATGGGGTGATCACGGCATAGACGCCGCGAGCTTGGCGGATCGTGATGACCAGCTTGCTCGGGTCCTCGGCCGGCGGTGTCTCTCCGCCGAGCTGTTTCACGAGTTCGGCGGCGAGACGAAATCCGTCGGCCGCCTTGGCGACTTCACCGATGGCCTGGGGAAGGGGCTTGCCCTGCTCCGTGCTCAGGACCCTGGCGATCTGCTCCCTCTTTCCATCGATCTTGTCGGCGATGGCGACACACATGGCCGCCCGGTCCCAAACGGGGCGGGAGGCCCACCCCTTTCTGGCCTGCTTGGCCGCGGCGATGGCGCGCCTGGCGGTCTCACGGCTGCTTTTGGGGAGCCAGGCGATTTTCTCGCCCGTGGCGGGATTGATCGCAGGCATCAGGTCGGGCTCGGCTTCCCAGGTGCCATCGATGAAATTGCGCAGGATATCGAGCTTGGTCTGTTCCATGGCCGTTTTCCAATGATGCGATGATCGAAATGACTCAGACGGGATGCCACCAGCGGCCCGCAACGACGACGCCACGGGCGAAGATGCGCCTTTCGGCGTTCACCACCTCGCCGCGCACGTCCTGCAGGGGGAAGGTTCCCTCGTCGACAGACAGGATGGAGGCATCGCCTACGCTACCCGGCTTCAGGCTGCCGAGCTCGGGACGGCGAAGCGCCCTGGCGGCGTTGACCGTGGAGGCGGCGATGATCTCGCCGAGCGGCATGCCGAGTGCCAGGAACTTGGAGAGTGTCGTGACCTGATCATAGGCGGGGCCGGCTATGCACAGCGCGTGCACGTCCGAGGAGATCGTATCGGGCTTGAAGCCCTTGGCCAACATGGCACGGGCCGTCTTCCAGCCGAAGGAGCCCATGCCGTGTCCGATGTCGAAGAGCACGCCGCGCTCGCGGGCAGCGAGGACCTCAGGCTTGATCTCTCCATTGCCGTCCACCGGGGCGTTCGGGAAGGGCCGGAAGCAGTGGGTGAGGACGTCGCCCGGGCGCAGGCGTGAAACGACGGCTTCATAGGAGGGAGGCGGCTCGTCGATATGCGCCATGAGGGGCAGGCCGGTTTCGTCGGCTACCTGCAGGGCGACGTCGAGGGGCGTGATCCCGGCCGGCCCGCTTGCCGTGCGGCCGATGCGGACCTTGATGCCGATGACGACGTCACGGTTGGCGTTGGCGACCTCCACTGCATCGCGGGCCGCCAGCAGGCGGATGTCATGGCCCTCACCGACCATGACACGGCTCGAAAAGCCGTAAATGCCGGCAAAGGAGACGTGGAGATAGGCCAGAATGCGGACCTGGCAGGGATCGATCACATGCCTGCGGAAGCCCGGAAAATTGCCAGGGCCGGCACTGCCCGTGTCGATGCAGGTCGTGACCCCGCTGACGCGCGCGAACTCCTCGGCATCGATGCCGAGAGAGGTGCCTCCCCAATAGACATGGGTGTGCAGGTCGATCAGGCCCGGCGTGACGATTCTTCCGCCCACGTCGCGGACCTCTGCGCCGCCGGCGTCCAGACTGTCGCCGATGGCCGCAACCTTTCCCTCCGCAAAGGCGACATCGGTTATGCGGTCGAGCCCCTGCGAGGGATCGATGACGCGGCCGTTTCTGAGAATGAGGTCAAAAGACATGAAAGCAGTACTTCTTGTTCCTGGAGAAAGAAGGGGCGCAGGCCCGCGAGGGTGATGAAACCTGTCAGATGCGGGCGCCGCTCTCCCGATCGAAAAGATAGACGGCGTTGGGCGGTGCGCCGAGGGTGAGGCGCTCGCCCAGGCGCAGCGACGCGGGATCGTTGCAGGTCGCCTTCACGATCTGGTCGCCCACGACCACGTCGAGATAGTGGACCGGGCCTGCGGGCTCGATCAGCGCCAGCTCGCCCGTCAGCGTGAAGCCGTCGGTGCCGCCGGCATCGGGAAGGGGTGTCAGGTCGTGAGGGCGTACGCCAACCAGGCGCCCGTCGCCATGTCCGCCAGCCGTCCTCGATCCAGGCAGGAAATTCATCTGCGGGCTGCCGATGAAGGAGGCGACGAACTGGTTGGCCGGTTCGCGATAGATGGTCATGGGCTCGGCGAACTGCTGGACGATGCCGTTGTTCATCACGGCGATGCGGTCGGAGAGCACCATCGCCTCCTCCTGGTCGTGGGTGACGAAGATGACCGTCATCCTGAGCTCGCGCTGCAGCCGCTTGATCTCCGTGCGTGTCTTGACCCTGAGGCCGGCGTCGAGATTGGAGAGAGGTTCGTCCATCAGCAGGGCGGCGGGATTGCGGACGATGGCGCGTCCGACGGCCACGCGCTGGCGCTGGCCGCCGGAGAGCTCTGCGGGCAGGCGGTCGAGCACATGTTCCAGGCCGAGCATTTCCGCCGCCCACGCGATTTGCCGCCGGATGGTCTCCTCCGGCAACTTCTGCTGGCGGAGAGGAAATGCGAGGTTGTCGCGCACGAGCATGTGCGGATAGAGCGCATAGTCCTGGAAAACGAGCGAGATGTTGCGGTCGCGGGCGGAAACGCCGGTGATGTCCCGGCCGTCGAACAGGATCGAACCGGAGGTGATGTCTTCCAGGCCGGCGATGCAGAACAGCAGGGTGCTCTTGCCACAGCCAGAGGGGCCGAGGAACGAGATGAACTCCCCGTCCCTGATGTCGAGATTGAGCCCCTTGAGCACGGCGTAGTTATGGTAACTCTTGGAGACATTCTTGATGTTGATCGACGTCATGCACGAACTCCAAAGCGGCCGGATCAGCCTTTGACGGCGCCCGATAGCGCGCCCTGGATGAGGTAGCGCTGGAAGACGAAGGCCACGATCACGGGGGGCGTGATCGAGAGCACGCTCGCCGCGAACATCGGACCGTATTCATAGAAGCGCGCCTGGCTGAGGAAGCCGGAGAGCACCACGGGTATGGTTTGCGCCCTCGGGGTGGAGGTGAGGATGAGAGCGAAGAGAAACTCGTTCCAGGCAGCCAGGAAGCAGAAGATGCCTGCCGCTATGACGCCCGGGCGGACGACGGGGAGCAGGATCTGCCACATCATCCGCATGCGCGTGCAGCCGTCGATCAAGGCGGCGCGATCTAGGCTTGCCGGTACGCCCTCGAAGTAGCTCTTCATCATCCAGGCGCTCAGGGGCAGCAGGAAACTGCAATAGGCGATCACGAGGCCCGTGCGCGTATCGATCAAGCCGAGAGTGCGAAAGATCACGAAGAAGGGCAGGACGATGGTGAGTGCCGGCGTCATGCGGGTGAGCAGCAGGCCCCAGAGACTGGCACCGAAGAAGCGGCTCCTGGCATGCCGCGCGAAGGCATAGCCGGCAAAGGTGCCGAGTACCACGCTGATCAGGGCCACGACGGCGCCGACGATGAAACTGTTGAGCAGCGAAAGCGGTACGCGCTGGGCCTGCACGCTTGTCGCGATGCCGCTTTGTATGTTGGGCATCAGCACGGCCTGGAAGTTCTCCAGGGTGAAGCCGCTCGGCACCAGGGTCGGCGGTGTGCGGATGAGATCGGAAGCGGGAGTGAGGCTCATGAGGAGGAGCGACACCACGGGCATGGCCGACCAGAGGAATAGGGCAATGGCGGCCAGGACGAAGCCGAGACGGGCGAGTGCCTTCTGCAGGGCCGGCGGGAGGCGTCTGCGCCGAGGGATCGGCGGAAGCGTCATCATCTGGTGGCGGCGGATGACGGCTTGTGTTTCCACCATCGGAACGGGGGATGCGGCGGACAGCTGGCGTGGCCGTCTGCGGGGACCGAGCACCACGAAGTACAGGATGGCGAGGGCGAAACTCAGCGCCGTGAGACAGTAGAGGATGGAGGCGCCTTCTCCGAATTTCAGGAACTGAAACGAGTAGAGATAACCGAGCCAGGCAAAGACCGTAGTAGCCGATCCAGGACCGCCGCGCGTCATGATCCAGACGATGTCGAAGGCCATCAGCGCATTGATCGTGGCGATGATGGAGATGAAGAGCAGGTTCGGTTTCAGCCACGGCAGGGTGATCGCGAAGAAGCGGGCAAGCGGTCCTGCTCCATCGAGCATCGCCGCTTTGTGCAGGTTGCCGGGCATGGACTGCAGGCCGGCGAGCAGCATGAGCGCCGTGAGCGGGGCCTGGTTCCAGACATGGGTCAACGCCACCAGATTCAGCGCCCGGAAGCCGTCGCCCAGCCATGGCAGCGCCAGGGAGCCCAGGCCGAGGTCATTGAGCAGGCCTGTGAGGACTCCGTAATTGCCGGCGAAGATGAAGGACCAGAGCACCCCCACCGAGACAGGGGCCATGGCCCAGGGCACGAGCATGACACTGCGCAGGAAGCCTCGGCCGGGAAAGCTTCGGTTGAGGATAAGCGCCATGGCCATGCCCAGCAGCGTCGTGCCGATGACCGAAAAGGCAGCAAAATACACGGTGCGCCCGAAAGCCTGCCAGAACTCGCCGCTGCTCAGGATGGTCGTATAGTTGTCGAGGCCGACGAAGATCCAGCGCTTGGTGATGGGATTGGTACGATTGAGGCTGAGGTAGAAACTGTAGACGAGCGGGAGGCCGACGACGGCAATCACGATGATCAAGGTTGGCGCCACCGCGCCATAGGCGAAGGCGGGCACGCCGGCGACGCGCTTTCGGCGGCGCTCGGCGACGGGCTGGGACTGGGCGATCGTTGTGGTCAATTACGGCCTCCGTCATGGGACTCGGCCACGAGCCCGACGATAGGATGCTCGGCCGGCACGGGAGAGATGCCGGCCGAACGCAAGGGAGCGACGGCGCGGCGCCGCCGATGCCCTTACTGGTATTGCTTCTTGAGGTCGGCGACCTTGTTGCTGAGTGCCTCGACGAGTTGGTCGGTCGTCATGTTGCCGCGGATATATTCCTGGGTCCGCTGCATCATGAACAGGTCCCATTCCGGGAACCAGATCATCTTGGCGACCTTGCGCGAGGTTGCCAGTTCGAGCTGCTTCTTGGTGATGTCGAGGTCGCGCCACTTGCTGAAGCTGGCGACGACTTCCGGATCGGCCATGACTTCCTTGTAGGCCGAGCCCAGGCCGAACTCGAGTGCCCAGCGCTTGATGACGTGGTACTGGCCATCCTTCGACTTGCCGCCGAAGAAGCGCAGCAGCTGCCAGGTCCGGTCGACGTCGACGGGCTGCTTGCCCATCATGTAGACGGCCGTCCAGGCAAAGGTGGAATGGGTCTTGCCCGGCATCAGGGCGTTCTTGACCTTGCCGGCCGCCTTGGAAAGCTTCGGATCGTTGGCGACCTTCTGGTCGTAGTCATGCAGCACCATGAAGGTGTGGCGACCAGTGGCGTAGCTCGGCACGCCTTCGTTCGGCAGCGTCATGATGTCGGGAGTGACGAGTTGCTCCTTGTAGAGGGTCTGGTGGGTTTCCAGCACCTTGCGCAGCGCCGCATCATCGACGAGATCGTTCTTGTCGTCGAAGACCGGGGCGCCCTCGGCATACCAGCAGGAGAACAGGCTCCACGACAGTTCGGGCCAGTTCTGGCCCCAGGCGCTGTTGTAGGGCGCATCCGAGATGCCGTCCTTCTTCAGCTTCCGGCATGCGTCCAGCAAGGCATCGAAACTGTCGGGCGGTGCGGAGATCCCTGCCTTCTGCAGATGTTCCTCGTTGTAGATGAAGGCATTGTGCCCGGCGTAGTAGGGCAGGCCCGCGAGCTTGCCGTCCGGCAGCGACATGGACTGCACGCTCACGGGAAACATGCCTTCCTTGATGGCGTCGAGATCGGGAAGTCCGTCGAGATCGCGGGCCCAGTCGGCGGCGCACCAGCGGGCGATGTGATCCTCTTCCGCGTAGAGCATGTCGATATGCTGGCCGCCGGTGAGCTTGGTTTCGGCCACGGGATGGTAGTCGCCGCTTACCAGCTCGTAGGTGACGTTCTCGTCATAGAGCTTCTTGAAGGTGTTGACGTTCTCCTCGACGATCTGGGGCTGGTACTGCCAGCCGATGAAGGTGAGGGGCGCGGAGGGCGCCGCCGAGGCGGAGCGGCCGAGTAGTGTGCTGGCCGAAAGCGCGGCTGCGCCCTTGAGCACACTGCGGCGGGACAACAAGAAACGTTCCAACGACTTGTTCATGCACGCGTTCCCGTTCTGGCTCTGGAGTTGTCGACGCCATTGGCTGGCGCTTCGATCGACGAACCTCACCACCGGATCGTTTCGGCAATGAAAGTCCGTCCCCCGGTTTTGTTGCCGGGGATGCCAACGCTTTGGCTGGACATGTTAGAGCGATGATGGACTGGGGAAGTCCCGCCGACAAGAGAAATTTTCATTTTCTTATCATTTTTGGAAGCGGCGGTGCCGGATTATCTAGATTGTGATCTAAAAATGATCAGTAAAGCAAAATTTCTGGTGAAGATATGAACAAGTCGTCCGAATTTCAGTCAGAAACCGGTTGGCTGTCATCCTCGTCGCGATAGGTCGTGAATTGCTGCTTGATGCGCCGCAGCTTCTCCTGGGCCAGCGGCCGGCTGCGGATGGCTGCTCCATAGGCGATGAGATCCACGACGGACAGGAATGCGTAACGCAGGCAGGTGGGGCCGATTACGTCGCCGTCGTCGGCCACGTCGACGGTGAGCGGCAGGTGCACGGCCTTGACGAGGGGGGTGTTCGCCACTGTCAGGCCAATCGTGGTGGCACCATAGTCGGCCGCGATGCGTACCGCCTTGATGAGTTCCTGGTTGTTGCCGCTCAGGGACGAGCACAGCACCACGTCGCCGCGTTCAACGGTTGCCGCCAGCATCATCTGCATCTGGTGATCGCTGCTGGTGCTGATACGAAGGCCCAGGCGAAACAGTCGGTTGTGCACTTCCTCCACCATCCAGCTCGACACACCGCCGCCGCCGAAGGCGTAGATCATGCGACTGTGGCTGACGAGTTCGATGGCGCGCTCGAGCGCCGCGAAATCGATCGTCCTCTGAGCTTCGAGGATTGCCCGTTGGGCGCGCATGGCAACGCGCTCGCTGACCTCGCGCAGCGTGTCGGGAGGCCTCACGGGTTCGAGATAGCGCGTGCCGACCCGCATGCTCGCCATGATCTTGAGCTTGAGATCGCGCAGCCCGTCGCAACCTATGACGCGGCTGAAGCGCGTAATCGTCGGCGCCGAGATGTCGAGCCAGGCGACGAGATCTTCGATCGGCTTTTCGACAAAGGTGGTGGGGTGTTCGAGAATCGCCCTGGCGATCTTGCGATGGGAGCGCGACAACTCGTTTTCGTGGTCGAGCATGAAGCCGATAATGTCATGGGCAGGGTATGCAGCCCCTGAAGGTGCCGCATCAGCCGGTTCCTCCCGGCCCCTGTGCTTCCTGGTATGCTCGTCCATGCAACCTTCGATCGCGTTGGAAACCTGATTTCCATCCATACTCCAGCCCAGCCTGAATTTACAGTTTCCGATCAGGGCCGCCGATGCGCGCCACTAGAGCAAAACGCGTTGAGTTCGAGACGGCCTTTGAGAGTAACTCATTGCTATCAAAGCAATTCATGGTTCTCGGCGGTTCGGGATGAAACTGGAATACACTAGGTCGCGTAGTCCGGTTCCTCCCGGTCGAGGATGCGCCGCCAGGCATCGAGATGGAGGCGGGCATCCATCTTGTCACCCCACGGACCTTCGTGATGCCGGCGCAGGCGTTCGGGCAGCACGTGCAGCTTCTGGCCGGTCTGCATGGCGGTCAGCTGGTACATGCAGGTGCGTTCGGCCATGTAGGTTTCGTCGAAGGCATCGTGCACCGTCGGGCCGGCGACGGTCAGGCCGTGACCGCGCATGATCATGATCGAGTGCTCTCCCATCAGCCCGGCGATGCGGTCGCCCTCCTCGTCGTGGCTGACCGGCTCGTCGCCGAGGGCATCGTAGACCGCGCGATCGTTGAGCAGGAGATTGTTGTGATGCGACAGCGACAGCTCCGCGCCGTCTATCAGGGAAAGCGCCGTGGACCAGCGTGGGTGCACATGCACGACGCAGGTTGCATTGGGGTTGCGGAGATGAATGCGCGCGTGGATGTGCATGGCGACCTTGCGCAGCTCGCCCTTGCCTCTGAGAACGCGGCCGGCGAGATCGCACACGATGAGGTCGCTCGCCCTCAATTCCTGGAAGAGGTAGCCGCGCGGGTTGATCAGGAACAGTGGCTCGGCGGTATCCGGCAGCATCACGCTGATGTGGTTGCCGATCTGCTCGTTCCATTCCAGCCGCGCGGCGATGCGGAATACCGCCGCCATGTCGCAGCGCAGCCGCCACTCGGCCTCGTCGATCGGGCTGTCGCGCAAATCTCCCGTCGGAGCAGTCATGGATCGTCTCCTTGCCGGTTCCATGCCGGCGCTGGACTGGATTCAGGCTGCCGGATGACGCCAAGAAAAGAGGCGACGGCTGCCTGATTTTTTCAATTTTTGATCAATTGTCGATCATTCACACGCATGTTGTCGTCATTGGCAATAGAAATGATAAAAAAATAAAAATTTTTCTTGGCAGCTGCCTCGACTTCGATCCATGATCCTTTCCCGGCGGATAACCGATGGCTTCTGCGCTCGGTCCGTATCGTTCGACGTATTTCCAGTTTCGCTTGACACCATGGCGGCGTCTCCGCGGCCAGGCAGGGAACCGTCATGCCCTGTCGGGACAGTGACCGCGGTCCGCATGCCGGATGCCCGCTCCCGATCGAAGGAAAGATGTCTACATGGCTTCGAAATTTGCGCGACTTCTCACCGGCGCTGCATGCGGACTGATTGCGCTTGCCTGTATCGGCCCCGTCCAGGCGGTCGATCTGCGCTTCACGGCCGGCGAATATTCCAAGCACACGCTGCCCTTCTTCCAGAAGGTCGCCAAGGATTACGAAGCCCTGCATCCGGACGTGCACATTCAGGTCGAGGTTGCCCCCTGGGACGGCTATCTCCAGAAGCTGACGACCGATGTGAATGCCGGAAACCCGCCGGATCTATCGATCGTGGCAACCATCTGGGTTCCCGATTTCGCCTCCCAGGGCGTGATCGAGCCTCTGGACGGCCTGATGACGCCCGAGTTCAAGTCTGCCTTCATCCCGTCCTTCTTTGCGCCCTCGACCATCGACGGCAAGCTGATGGGCGTTCCGGCGGCGGCCTCGGCACGCGCCATGATGGTCAATCTCGACCTGTTCAAGCAGGCCGGGGTCGAACCGCCCAAGACGTGGGAGGATTTCTATACGGCCGCGAAGAAGATCTCGGCCCTGCCCGGGGTCTACGGGTTCGGGCTGCAGGGTAAGGAGGTCGAGACGGATGCGTATTTCTATTACGCGTTGTGGTCGAACGGCGGCGACATCCTCAAGGACGGCAAGAGCGCGCTCGACAGTCCCGAATCCATCAAGACGGCCGCCTTCTACAAGAAGCTGATCGACGAGAAGCTCACGGAGCCTTCACCCACGGCCTATAGCCGCGAGGATATCTTCCAGATGTTCAAGCAGGGCAAGCTTGGCATGATCTTCACCTTTCCGATGCTGATCCCGCAGATCAAGGCCGAGGCTCCGAACCTCCACTATGCCGTGCTGCCCTTCCCAACCGACCTCAAGCCCAGCACGCTCGGGGTCACCGACGTGATGATGCTCTACAGCGCCTCCAAGGCCAAGAAGGAAGCATGGGACTTCGCCCAGTTCATGTTCCAGGACATGTATCGCTCCCAGTTCGACCATGACGAGGGTCTGCTGCCGGTCACCAAGAACATCGTGGCGCAGGACTACTACACCAAGAACCCCGATCTGAGCACCTTCGCCAGCGGTCTGAGCTACGCCAAGTTCACGCCTACCATCAAGAACTGGGCCGAGATGGCCGACATCACCACGCGGGCTCTGCAGGGCATCTATCTCGGCCAGGCCACTCCGGAGGCCGGCATGAAGGATGCGGCGAACCAGATCAACGGCATCCTGGCGGACCAGTGATCACGAGGGAACGGGAGGGACGAGCGTGAGAGCGATGCGATGAGCGCGGGCGAAGACGCAACGCATGCGGCGGTCGGTTCAGCTCGCTCGGCAGGTCTCCGCCCGCCGGCCTGGCTGGTGCCCATCGCCCTCATCCTGCCAAGCTTCCTGCTTGGCTTGTTCATCATCGCCTATCCGCTGTTCCAACTGGGCGAGATCGCCGTGCATCAGGTCAATCGCTTCGGTCAGCTGCGTGGTTTCGTCGGCTTCGACAATTTCGTCCACGTCTTGGCCGATCCCTTGTTCGCTAGCAGCGCAGTGCGGACCCTGGTATGGACGGCAGGCGTAGTGGTCGGCACCATCGGCCTGTCGGGACCCGTCGCCATCATCCTGAGCCGTCCCTTCATCGGCCGTGGCCTCGCCCGCGTGATCATCATGCTTCCGTGGGCGGTCTCGCTTACCATGACGGCGATCGTCTGGCGCTGGGCGCTCAATGGCGAGAGCGGTCTGGTCAACGTATCCCTCATGGAACTCGGCCTGATCAAGGAGCCGATCGTCTGGCTGGGGTCGGCCAATCTCGCCTTCGTCACGGAGATCGTCATCGGGGTGCTCGTTTCGATCCCGTTCTGCACGTCGGTGTTTCTCGGGGGGCTCGCCTCCATCCCCTCGGACATCTATGAGGCTGCCTCCCTGGAGGGAGCCGGGACCTTCGAGCAGTTCAAGTCCCTGACGCTGCCCCTCATGCGCCCCTTCATCACCATCGCGCTGGTGCTGAACATCATCTATGTCTTCAATTCCTTCCCGATCATCTGGGTGATGACGCAAGGCGGGCCAGCCAACTCCACCGATATTCTCGTCACCTATCTCTACAAGCTCGCCTTCGTCTTCGGGCGCATGGACGACGCGGCCGCCGTCTCGCTCCTGATGTTCCTCGCCCTGTTCGTGTTCACGCTCATCTATCTGCGTCTGGTCGTGAAGAGGTCATATGACGAATAGGGCCCTGAACCGCCGCAGCCTGCTCAACTGGCTCCTGCTGGCGCCGCTGGTGATCCTCAATCTGTTCCCCTTCGCAGTGATGTTCTTCACGGCGCTGAAGCCTGGCAGCGAAGTGGTCTCCAATGCCGGGGCCTGGCTTCCCAGCCATTTCGCCTGGCAGAACTTCGTCGACATGTGGACGACGACGCGTTTCGGCCCGGCCCTGCTCAACAGCGTCTATGTCGCCGTCGCCTCCTCTGCGGGCGCCATCGTCGTCAGCATCCCGGCCGCCTATGCGATGTCGCGCTTCAAGTTCCGCCTGAAGCGGCCCTATGCCGATTTCCTGCTGGTGACGCAGATGCTCTCGCCGATCGTGCTGGTGCTCGGCCTCTTCCGGCTGGTGGTCTGGCTGGGACTCATCGACTCCATCAACATGCTGGTGATGATCTACGCCACGTTCCAGATCGCTTTCGCGGTGTGGATGATGCACGGCTACTTCAACTCGATTCCGGTCGACTTGGAGGAGTCGGCCTGGCTGGAGGGAGCTTCCCGCCTGCGTTCGCTCGTCGGCATCTTCCTGCCGCTCTCGCTGCCGGCCATCGCGGTCACGGCGATCTTCACCTTCATCAATGCCTGGAACGAGTTCGCTCTGGCGCTGACGCTGCTGCGCAAGCCCGACAACTACACCCTGCCGATCCAGGTCTTCTCGCTGGTGGCCGGCCGATACGAAGTCGACTGGCACTACGTCATGGCGGCGACTTTGCTCGCAACATTGCCGATCGCCCTGCTCTTCGCCTGGCTGCAGCGCTACCTGATCGGCGGCATGGCGACAGGCGCAGTGAAATGACGGCCGCAAGCGATCTCTTTCCCGCCAACACCGGACAGGACCAGACTGATGGCTACATTGTCGTTCAGGAAAATCGCCAAGAGCTATGATGGCCATCCTGTGATCGAAGCCCTCAATCTCGACATCAGGGATGGCGAGTTCGTCGTGCTCGTAGGCCCGTCCGGCTGCGGAAAGTCGACGCTGCTGCGCATGGTGGCCGGCCTCGAGCCGATCAGCGATGGCGACCTGATCATCGGCGGCATACGCGCCAACGACCTGCCGCCGCAGAAGCGCAACATCTCCATGGTGTTCCAGTCCTATGCGCTCTACCCCCATATGACGGCACGCCAGAACATCGCCTACGGGCCGAAGCTGCGCGGGGAGCCGGCGGACATGGTCAACGCCAAGGTGGAAAAGGCGGCCGGGATCCTCAACCTGCATGGCTACCTCGACCGCTATCCACGCCAGCTCTCCGGAGGTCAGCGCCAGCGCGTCGCCATGGGCCGTGCGATCGTGCGGGAACCGTCGGTCTTCCTGTTCGACGAGCCCCTCTCCAATCTCGACGCCAAATTGCGGGTACAGATGCGGACCGAGATCAAAGGACTGCATGCCCGCCTTGGCACCACCATCGTCTATGTCACGCATGACCAGGTAGAGGCGATGACGATGGCTGACCGCATCGTCGTCATGAATGGTGGCCGGATCGAGCAGGTGGGGACGCCGGTCGAGCTCTACGATCGTCCGGCCAACATCTTCGTCGCGGGCTTTCTCGGCTCGCCGTCCATGAGCTTCATCGAGGCGAAGGTCGAGAGTGGTGATCCCGCCAGTGCCCGCACGACGGACGGAGGCAAGGTGCCGCTGCCGATCAGGGGAGTGCCCGGAAGCGATATCGTCGTCGGCCTCAGGCCGGAGATGATCGGCGTGACAGACGGGCCAGGTGACCTTTCGATGGAAGTCGGTCTTGTCGAGCCCACGGGGGCGGAGACGCTCGTCCATGGTTCGCTCGGCGGCCATCCGGTGATAGCGGTCGTCGGCGGACGCCCTGCGATCAGGCCTGGCGATCGCATCGGTGTCGCCCTCAAGGACGGCCTCCACATCTTCGACGCCATCACCAAGGCCAGACTCAACTGACTGTTCACATTCCCCGAAAGGTCCCCTCATGTCCGTACTCGATCGATTCAAGCTTGACGGCCGCCGCGCCATCGTGACCGGAGGAAGCCGCGGCCTCGGGCGGGAGATGGCGCTTGCCCTTGCCGAGGCGGGGGCGGATGTCGCTGTTACCGGTCGGGACGTAGGTCATATGGAGGATGCCGCGGATGCGATACGTGCTCGCGGGCGGCGGGCCTGGACGTTCCAGGGTGACATGTCGAAGCCGGAGGAATGCGAGGCGCTCTGCGAGAAGGCCCTGTCTGATATGGGACCCAGCGACATCCTCGTCAACAATGTCGGCGACCGCGGCATGAACATCAAGATCGAGGAAACCCCGCTCGACATCTGGCAGCATTTCGTCGACCTCAACCTGACCCACTGCTTCCTCGCCACCAGGATCATCGGTGGAGCCATGCTCAAGCGCGGCCAGGGCGGTAAGATCATCAACACGGCGTCGATCAGCGGCATGATCGCCAACAAGGGCATAGCGGGCCGCCACTACGAGACGACGAAGGCCGCTGTGATCCATTTCACGCGCTGCACCGCCGTTGACTGGGCGCCGTACAATATCCGAGTGAACGCCATCTGCCCCGGGCTGTTCATGACCGATCCGAACCGTCGCTGGGCGGAGAAGAACCCGGATGTGATCAAGACCTTCATTGCCTCCGTGCCCATGGGCCGGGCGGGTGAGCCGGAAGAACTGGGGCCGCTGGCCGTCTATCTGGCCTCGGATGCATCCTCTTTCGTGACGGGAGCCGCCTATGTCATCGATGGCGGCTATACGGTGTGGTGATCGATGAAAGTGCGGATGAGTGCCGAAATTCTTCGGCATTTTCATGCCTTTCAGAAGATAAGTGCGATTTTGATTGCCAATGAAGCGCTTCCCAGCCCGCTCGGCTAGGTTGGAGCGTACCACACCCAATGCGACGGCGACCGCCTTCACTGCGAACCGTCGTTGTCGAACGAGTTCAGACCCAAGACGGCTTTTTTGGCTCGCCAGATCGAGGACTTCCTTCAGGATCTCCACTTCCACCGTCTTGCGGCCGAGCATCCGCTCCAGACCGCGCGCGCTTCTTGAGTTCACGTATACGAGCCGCTGCCACGTGCCCTCGCGTTGCGCTCAAGGTGGAATCGGGAACTCTGCCTTACGCAGCGACGCCAGGAATCGTTCGCGATCCGCCGGCTGGACGTTCCTCAGGCCTGCCCAAGACCTTACATTCTTCGCGAATTCCGGTGCATGCGTCATCAACCATTGGCGCTGCGTCGCGGCATCATCGGCCAGTCCGGCTTCCGCGAAGATCGCAGCCGCAACCAGGTGATAGGCAGGATTGTCCATGACCGCGGCCTTCCTGATCAGGGTGGCTGCCTCTTTGTAATCTTTGCGAACATATGCGCAGATCGAGAGAATGGTTTCATAGTATCCCGAAGGCCCGGGATTGCGATCCAGCGCCTCCGTGATCAGTGCGCAACCCTCTTTCCATTGTCCGGAATCGGCCAGGCGGGCTCCGTATTCTCCCATGAGCTCGGTATCGTTTGGATTGGTCTCCGATGCGCGCTTGCCGACATTCAAGGCTGCGTCGAGCTGCCTGTCGAAATAAAGGGTCAACATCTTGGCCTGGAGGGCTCGCACATTCTGCGGATCCAACTCCATGGCGCGATTGGCCGCCGCAATGGCTCGTTCAAGCGAGGCCGGCGAGGTCGATGCATCAACTGGATAGCCAAAGCGCATTTCATCGATATAGGTCTGCGCGAGGAGCGCCCAGGCGGTAGCGTAGTTCGGAAAGCGGTCCACCGCGTCTTCAAGGCATTTTCGCACGTTCGGATGGGATTTGGCATCGAGATTGGCGCGATAGGCGAAATAGGAAAGGGTGCATGAATAAGCCGACCAATCGCCGGTCGTCGCCTGCATGCTGCGTTCGGCGTCCGCCTTGAAGATAATTCCATAAGGCTGCCCGAGGGCCGTCGCGACCCGTCGCGCAATCTCGGATTCGACGGCAATGATCTGCGAGGGCTCGAAAGCGGTTTCATAAGTCTGGGCCCAGAGAACCGCCGAGTCTTCGGCATCCGACACGCGGGCCTGCAAACGAAGCTTGTCTTCGGACACGCTGACGCCGCCTGCGAGAATGTAGCGGGCATTGCGCGATACGGGCTTGGTGCCGCCGTCATCCTCGACCGTCACTATGTCCTTGAATTTCGCCAACTGGCCGATGATCTCCTGGGTCAGGCCCTTGACGACCACGCGCGACGCACCAGAACCGGTGAGATCCTCAAAAGGCCGGATCATCAGGCGCGGAATGGCGGGTGCGACGGGAGGACCGGCTGCGAAAAGCGTCAGCAGCGCATAGGTGACGGAGGCTACCGCACCAAGCCCGGCGGCCAGCGCCAGCGCCACGAAGAGACGTCGCGACGGCCGCCTGGTTGCCGCCGCTGGCGGTTGATAGGGGACATGCGGCTCAAAGAGCGGGACATATCCGCCCTTTGGGATCGAGATCCTGATGGGGTCATCATGCCCGGCCGCCTCGTAATATTGCTCCAGCGCGCGACGGAGCCGGCCTGCCTCTATCCGCACGATCGGGTCGCCGTGGGCATCGAAGTTACTGTTGCGTCCGAAGACATCGGTTGCAATAGCGAAGGCCTTGATGCGCTCTGCACGGCCGGCCAGGGTCTCCTCGACCACATAGGCGAGGAAGTCCCGTGAGCGCTGGGTTGCTTCGAAATCGGGCGCTTCGAGTATCCGCTTCAGCTGCACGCGGACGCTTCCATCGGTGGCAGGAATCTCGGCGGGCAGGGGGACCATCTGCGAGGCCACACGCTCGCCGCGCGCAAATGGGCTCCCTAGCGCTCGGACAGCGGCGAACCACGAGCCCATGGCGTAATATCACCCCCTGATACGCGTAATGTTACGCTCGATCCACCCCCACTCATCCTACAATTATCCCATGAAGACGGCGAGAGGAAATCACATGGGCAGCTCGGACATTGAAGGGGTGAGCTCGGCGAAGCAGCATTTTCCCAACCGTTCTCAAGCAATCGAATTGCTCGTCCAGGAAAGCGAGAGCTTCCGCGACCTGTGTGGCGAATTGGCCGCCGCGGAGGCGGCGCTGGCCACCGTCGACCAGCTCGACGAAGCGTTGCGTGCGGAGCGGCGTCTCGAATGGCTCGCTTATATCCGGAGCGCCCTGACGGCGATCGAGGCCGAGCTGCAGCACGTCAATATCATTCCGATCGAGCGCGGCAGTCGAAGGCAGCCGTGAGCGGTCCATAGCGAGGTCATCAGGGGGAAAGAGGGATGAAACCGACATTGACCGCGGCCGCGGTCCTTTTTTGTGCTGCGGTGGGGATGCCGGCGATGGCGCAGGACGCGATCCAGGCACCCGCCCAAAAAACGATAGGCGGTGCCCAGAAAACCCGGGTTGAACCAGCGTTGATTGTCATGAACGCGGCCGGCGCCAAGCTCGAGGGCAATCAGCTGACGCTGGTCAGCGCCGCGCCCAATTCAATCATATTTGCCGACCGGCCGGTGCGGGCCGCAGGTCACGCGCTCACCGCGCATCTTCTCCAAGAATGGTCGGCCGGATCCGACAGCTTCGCCAAGGACCCGCCCAACGCCACCGTTTCGGTCTTCAGCAAGGATGGCTCCGCAGTGAAGGACGCCGTGGTGACGTTGAAGTCACCCAAGGCCGAGGGAGCCAACATCACATTCGAGGTCGCTGTCCTGGAAGGCGCGATACCCGCCGACGCCGACGGGCCCGCCTCCATTTTCATCGACATCATCGGCCTGCCGTTCACGCCCTTCTCCTTTGCAGGAGCAGCCAGGCGAACCGCATTCCGGGGGGCGTTCTACGCCGGCGCTGCAGCTGACGCAGCCTACGCTTATCCGCCGCCTCCCGACGCCTACCCGTACTACCACCCCTACTACCCCGCGTATCGGCCCTACCGGTAAGGACAAGATCATGACCGATATTACCCGACGCGCCGCCCTGGGCGGCCTGAGCCTCGCTGCTGCCCTGGCAGTTTCACCCGCACGGGCCCTCGATGGTCCGCTTGCCGATCTCGTTACCGGCGCGGACGATTTCTGGACGGCGGTCGATGCCTATATCTACGGCTATCCGCTCGTCACCATGGAAATGACGCGTCGCGTCATCACCAACGTCGCCGCAGTGAAGGGCACGCGGGGCCCGATGGGCCAGCTCATCAAGCTGCGAGAATACCCGAACGCGGCCTTCCGGGATGTCACCGCTCCCAATGCCGACACACTCTATACGACCTCGTTCATCGACGTAGGAAACGAGCCTTGGGTGTTCTCGTTCCCGGACATGGGCGACCGCTATTTCCTCTTCCCGATGCTCGACGGTTGGACCAATGTTTTCCAGGTCCCCGGCAAGCGGACGACGGGCGGCGCGGCGCAGGCTTTCGCCATCACGGGGCCGGGCTGGTCGGGCACGCTTCCCTCTGGCGTCACCCAGTATAAATCGCCCACCGCCATCGTCTGGCTCCTCGGTCGCATCTACTGCACGGGGACGCCGGAGGACTACGCCGCCGTCCACAAGCTTCAGGATGCCTGCAAGCTGCAGCCGCTCTCGACCTGGGGCAAGGATTATACCCCGCCGCCAGGCAAGGTTGACCACGCCCTCGACATGAAGACGGCCGTGCGCGAGCAGGTCAATCGGATGAGCGCCGTGGAGTATTTCACGGAGCTCTGCGAACTCCTGAAGCGCAATCCGCCCGCAGAGGCCGACGCGCCGGTGCTGGAGCGCTTTGCTTCCATCGGCATCGTGCCGGGCCAGTCCTTTGACAAGTCAAAGCTCGACAGCACCTTCGACAAGCGCGTTCCGGCGATAGGCTTCGACCGCATCATGCTGCACTTCAAGTTCAGCGATGGCGACGTGCAGCAGGTCAATGGCTGGGGATTTACGACGAAAACCGGCCTTTACGGCACGAACTATATTCAGCGCGCCCTCGTCACCGCCATTGGACTTGGCGCCAACCGGCCGCAGGATGCCGTTTACCCGACCTCGCTGAAGGACGGCAACGGCCCGCTTGCCCGCAGCTACGACGGCGCCAACACCTATGTCGTGAACTTCAAGAAGGGCCATCTGCCACCGGCGGCCGGCTTCTGGTCGATCACGATGTATGACGAAAATTATTTCTTCGTCGCCAATCCGATCGACCGCTACTCGATCAGCGCGCGCCAGAATCTCAAGGCCAATCCCGACGGATCGGTCGACATCTTCATCCAGAACAAGTCGCCGGGCGCGGACAAGGAATCGAACTGGCTCCCTGCGCCCAAGGGCAAGTTCTATCTGATGATGCGCCTCTATTGGCCGGAAGAGAGCAATCCGTCGATCCTGGATGGTTCCTGGGTCATCCCGCCTGTCAAACGCTTGGGCTGACAGCCCGAGCCAGCAGCCATATTCAACAAACGGAGATGCCGCGATGCGGATATGCAGATTGCTTGTTGTCGGTGCCATCCTGGGCTTCGGCATGGCGGGCGCGCGCGCCCAGGAAGCGACGCCCCTTTCTAAATATGTCGACGCCAACGGCTTCCTCGATGTGCAGGCCCTGACCTGCGCCCAACTCGCCGATACATACCAGGAGGATGCCGACGCCCTCACGACCTGGTACAGTGGCTGGTATAACGGGCTCGCGCATAAGCACTTCCTGGACTTTAAGAAGGGAAAGGAAGCTGAGCACGAGGTTATCGTCTACTGCAAGGCTCATCGTGACAAGAAGATCATCGAGGCGATTGCCGTCGTCTTCAAGGACGAGCGGGCGAAGCTGGGTATCGAAATGAAGTGAGGCTGCCCGGAAGACGCCGGCGCATGCAGCACCGGCGTCTCCGACCATCGAGAACGCTGGGGATCGTGGCGCATCATGATAAGCGACGTACCGACGCTTTCACAAATCTCGCGGGTCATGTTGCAGGCGACGGCCCCGGCTTTCATGCTGGGAGCTACCGGCTCGTTCATCGGCATTCTGGTGGGACGCCTGAACGTGATCATCGATCGCAGCCGCTCCATTCATGGCATCAAGGACAAGGACGAGGACAGGTCGCCGCTGAAGTCGGACAAGCCGCGCCTGCGGAAGCGTGCGCAATTGTTGCAGCGTGCACTGGCCTTCTCTGTGGCGAGCGCGATCTGCACCACGCTTCTCATCATGTGGGGTTTTGCCGTCGCCGTCATGGGCTACGACCACGAAATGGGCGCCGCCCTGTTCTTCATCGCCTCGCTGCTTCTCTTCTGTGCCTCGCTGCTAACCCTCGCAAGGGAGGTCCGGATCGGCCTGGTCGATCTCGATCATCTGCCCTGACGTGTTGGAATGTCGTTCAATACAATCGGTGACCATGTCGAACTGTGGGGATTTCGTTGCATGAAACGCGTCATGGTTTCCGTAGGCTCTCTATTTCTCGCCGGACTTGTGGCGTCTGCGGCAACGCCGTCGCAAGCGGCGGATGTCGGAACCACACCCATGTCGGCCCAGGCGGTGCAGGGCACGATCGGAGGTTGGTCGTACGCCGTCAGTCCCTATTTTTGGGCGGCGGGTCTCTCGGGTGATGTCGCGCAGTTCGGCTTGCCCGCAGTGCATGTCAATGCCGATTTCAGCAACATCTTCAAGAATCTGGACTTTGCCGCCATGGCGATCGGAGAGGCTCGCTACGAGCGGTTCAGCGTCTTCGGAGACGTCATGTACACCAAGCTGTCCGTGGGTACGGCAACGCCGCGCGGCATCGTCGCGGGTAGCGTTTCACTGGAGACGAGCACCTTCGCAGGCTTGCTGGGCGCCGGCTACGCGGTCTTCCAGGACGGCGACAGTCATCTCGACGTCGTGGGCGGTGGGAGGCTGTGGAATGTCAACAGCGAACTCGGCTTCCACGGAGGCCTTCTGGCCGGACGCAGTGGCAGCGACAGCGCCACCTGGGCCGATGCCATGGTCGGCGCCCGCTTTCGCTATGCCATTACCGACAATTGGTATCTGACCGGGTGGGGCCTGATCGGCGCGGGGGGTGCTTCCGTCGACTGGGATGTCGCGGCTGGACTCGGCTATAAGTTCAGTGACGCCATTTCGGCGGTCGGCGGCTATCGCGCGCTCGGCGTTCGATACGACCACGATGGTTTCGTATTCGATGCCATCCAGCAGGGCCCCGTCCTGGGCCTGGTCTTCCACTTCTAAGCCCTCATCTCGGGCACTCGCAGGGCCTCCGCGAGCATCCGCCGGCTTGTGCTTGCGACGGTAGCCGTCAGCAAGGGTACGCCAAGGTTCCAAAGGTCAATAGCGTGTGGTTCCCGCACGCTGCTATGGTCAAGGCATCCCCGGCCTACAATCGGAGCGGCGCGGCATGGCAAACTCGCTGTTGAGCGACGGGCTGATATCGGTGGACGCTTCTTGCCGCGCGTCGAACCATCTGCCGGTCGGAGAAATCCACCCCAACGAAAATCCATTTCCCATCATTCACCAAAGATAACGTCAAACCGCCGCTGCTCGGCCAGCGGCCGTGAAGATCTGGCGTGGGGCCCTCGCCGGCGAGCCAAGGCGGCGACCTCGCGACCGTAACGCCGCTAGGGGGGACGACGTCATGTGCAACGGCGCGGGGATTGCTGCCACCGGAAAGCAGCAGGTGACAACGGGGCTCGCGGAACTTCTGGAGCGCTACGGCTGCGGCCCGGTTCGGTTCAATGGCACGAGCGATGCGCTCTATGAGCGCCATCTCATGTTCGACAACGTCATCAATCAGGCTTCGGCAGGGCCTCGCGAGCGTTACGAGGCGCTCTCGCGTTCCCTGCGAGACGTGCTGTCGCAACGCTGGCTGCGCACTGACGAGACCTACGCACGCGTCAATCCCAAACGTATCCACTATCTTTCCATGGAATTCCTGATCGGACGCTCGCTGTCCAACAATATCATGAACCTCATGCTCGATCCCGTCATCGGGCGCGCCATCGAGGAAAAGGGTATCGACTGGACGGCACTCATCTCCGAGGAGCCTGACGCGGGTCTCGGCAATGGGGGACTAGGTCGGCTCGCCGCTTGCTTCATCGAATCCATGGCCAGCATGCAGCTCCCCGCCATGGGCTATGGGCTGCGCTACGAATATGGCATCTTCAGACAATCCATCGTCGATGGCTGGCAGGTCGAGCAACCCGACAACTGGTTGCTGCGTCCCGATCCGTGGGAGGTGGCAAGGCCGCAGGACAAGGTCGAGGTTCAGCTCGGCTGCTCCTTCGAGGTTCGGGGCGGAAGTCTCGGCCTGGTGGCTGGCCAACCCTCCAGCCTCATCGGCTTGCCATTTGATCGCCCCATGGTCGGCTATGGCGGCAAGACCATCAATACCCTCCGGCTATGGGCTGCCGCCACGCCCGATCAGTTCGACTTCCAGGCCTTCAGCGCCGGGGCCTTCGTCAGCGCGTTGGCCGAGCGTCTCGCGGCCGAATCCTTGACCCGGGTTCTCTATCCCGACGACTCCACCAGCCAGGGACAGGGTCTGCGCTTCGTTCAGGAGTATTTTCTGGTCGCGTGCTCGATCGCCGATCTCGTCCGGCGTTTTCGCCGCAGCAATGCGGACTGGCGCACTTTTCCACAAAAGGTCGCCATACAATTGAACGACACCCACCCAAGCCTCGCCGTGCCTGAGCTTGTTCGGATTTTGCTCGATGAGGCTCAACTCGGCTGGGACGACGCCTTCGACCTGGCGCGGCGGACATTGGCCTATACCAATCACACCCTCTTGCCGGAGGCGCTGGAGAGATGGCCGCTGCGATGGTTCGAGCTGTTGCTGCCGCGGCAATGTGAAATCATCCTGGAGATCAACAGGCGCTTCCTTGCCGATGTCCGTACGCGATTTCCCGGCGATGAGGGGCGGGTCGAGCGTGTGAGCCTGGTCGAGGAGGGGCCTGAGCGGAAAATCCGTATGGCAAATCTCGCGATTGTCGGTTCGCACAGCACCAACGGGGTCGCTGAGATCCACTCCGAACTCCTGCGGAGCGTGACGGTTAGAGACTTGGCCGAACTCTTCCCGCAACGCTTCAACAACAAGACCAACGGCGTGACACCGCGCCGCTGGCTCCTGCTGGCGAACCCGGCGCTCGCCGCGGCCATCACCGGGGCCCTCGGCGAAGGATGGGTTACCGATCTCACCGAACTGACGAAACTGCGCCCGCTTGCCGAGGACGAAGACTTTCGTGATGCCGTTCGCCGGGCCAAGCGTACGGCCAAGGTCCGTTTCAGCGATTGGCTGCGATCGACGGCCGATGTGAGTGTCGATCCAGACGCGATCTTCGACTGCCAGATCAAGCGCATTCATGAATATAAGCGCCAGCTTCTGAACGGGCTGAGAGTGGTCGCGCTCTACAATCGGCTGCGAGAAAATCCGAACCTGGACGTAGCGCCGCGTACCTTCTTTTTCGCCGGCAAGGCTGCACCAGCCTATCAACTGGCCAAGCTCATCATCAAGTTTCTCAGCAATCTTGCCGGAACGGTGAACGGCGATCCCGCCGTAAAGGGGCGCCTCAAGGTCGTGTTCTTGCCTGACTATTGCGTCTCGCTGGCGGAGCGCCTGATCCCGGCGGCGGACGTTTCCAACCAGATCTCGACCGCAGGCTACGAGGCAAGCGGGACGAGCAACATGAAGTTCATGATGAATGGAGCGCTGACGATCGGCACCCGCGACGGGGCGACGATCGAGATGGCGCAGGCCGCCGGCGAGGAGAACTTCTTCCTTTTCGGCCTGACGGCAGACCAGGTGGCAGCCAGCCGTGCCTGGTACAGGCCGCAGTGGCACTACGAGAACGAGCTGGAGACGCGCGCCGCCCTCGACCTGATCGCCTCGGACCACTTCAGCCGCTACGAACCCGGCGTCTTTTCGCCGCTACGCGATATGCTGCTCCAGCATGATCACTATATGCATCTTGCGGACATGAGGGCCTATCTCGAAGCGGACGAACGTCTGCTCCAGCTCTACGCGGACCCGGACGCCTGGGCGAGAAAGGTGATTTCCAATCTGGCGGGCTCAGGGAAGTTCTCCAGCGATCGAACCATTGCCGAGTACGCCTCGGAAATCTGGCACGTCGAGCCTTGTCCGGTGCCGTGAGTGGCCACGTATCGCCCTGGCAAACTCGGGCAGGGAGACATCAGGAGAGAATCTCGCCCAGCTTTCTGCCAAGCACATCCAGCGCGAAGGGCTTGCCGACCATGTCCATGCCGGGACCCAGAAACCCGGTCTTGCTGTCGGCGCCCTGGGCGTAGCCGGTTGCGAAGAGGATGGGCAGGGTCGGACGGTGTTGCCGGGCCATATCAGCGAGTTGACGCCCGTTCACCCCCGGCAGGCCCACATCTGTCAGCAGCAGATCGACGGAGCGCGGACTTTCGATGACAGGCATGGCCGATTGAGCATCACTGGCTTCGATCACATCGTAACCGAGCTCCTGCAGGTAATCGACAAGCAGTACCCGGACGATCGGCTCATCCTCCACAATCAGAATGGTGCGGCGACTGGTCGGCGGATCGACTTGCCGCACCACCGAAGCCTTCTGGCCCTCATCGAGGTGATCCCCGCGCGGAAGTTGGAGAATGACGCTCGTACCCTCTCCCGGACAGGATTCGATACGAACTGTCCCGCCGGTCTGGGTCACGAAGCCATAGATCATGGAAAGGCCCAGTCCCGTACCCTGGCCGATGGGTTTGGTAGTATAGAAGGGTTCGAAGGCACGCTCACGCGTTTCCCGTGTCATGCCGACCCCGGTGTCGGACACACGGAGCTCGACATGGCCGCCCACCTCTCCCCCTGTGCCGTCAGCAACTCCCTCCGTAGCCGGCAGGTTGCGCGTTGCGATGGTGAGCCGGCCACCTTCGGGCATGGCGTCCCGGGCATTGATGGCAAGGTTGAGCAGGGCACTCTCCAACTGGTGGGCGTCCGAAGCCGCCAGCCACAATTCTGGCGAAAGCTGCAGGTCGAGCGTTATCTCCGCGCCGAGCGTTCGGGCGAGCAGATCATGGAGCGAGCGGATGGTCGCGTTCGTATCGATGCTGGAAATGTCGAGCGTCTGGCGGCGCGAGAAGGCGAGAAGGCGGTGCGTCAAGGACGCGGCGCGATTGGCCGAGGCCAACAGAGCTTCAATGTAGCGGTCGCACTCTCCATAGCGGCCATCTCTCAGCCGGCGCTTCAAGAGCTCGGCGCTGCCCATGATGCCGGCCAGCATGTTGTTGAAGTCGTGCGCTATGCCACCGGTGAGTTGGCCGATCGATTCCATCTTCTGCGACTGCCGCAGGGCCTCGTCCTTTTCCCTGAGCTCGCGGGTACGCCGCTGCACAAGCTCTTCCAATTGCTCCCGGGCGAGCTTGCTGTCGGTGATGTCGACGCCGCAGCCGGTATAGCCCAGGAAGTTGCCGGAGTCGTCGATGCGCGGATTGGCCTCGCAGCGTAGCCAGCGCGTCAGGCCGAGGCGATCGCGTACCCGAACCTCGCGCCGGAAGGCATCCCGCTGCGTGAAGGCGGTTTCGAAGGCGCGCGCAAACTCGGCCTGGTCTTCCTCGGCAATGATCGAAAGCCAGCCCTGGTCGAGCAGTTTCTCCCGGGCCAGGCCATGCTCGCTCTCGAAGCGGGTATTGGCGAAGTCGATCCGCCCGTCGATACCCACGGACCAGATCAGTGCGGGGGTGGAATCGGCCGTGACGCGGAAGCGTGCCTCGCTCTCGCGCAACGCCTGGACGGCTCGCTGGTGCGCGCGGCGCTCATCGGCCTCCTTGAGGGCGCGGCCCACCACTGCCGTCACGCGCTCGATGTCGCGCTTGGTCACGTAGTCGGTGGCTCCCGCACGTAGCGCTTCCGTTGCAAACTGTTCGCCCAGCACACCGGAAATGAAGATGAAGGGCGTAAGCGGCGCCCTTGCCTTGGCGATGTCGAGCGCCTCCAGCCCGTCGAAGTCGCCGAGGGAATAGTCAGAGAGCACGATGTTGTATCTGTCGGCGGCGATGGCTCGCTCATATTCGCCGCGCCTGGCAACACGCTTGATAAGCAACTTGCCCGGCAGCTTGCGCAGATGATGCACGATCAGGTCTGCATCGATCGCACTATCTTCAAGCAACAATACGCGGGTCGAGCCGCCATTCACCATAGCTTCAGCGCCCCGGGTAAGGCTCATTGAGGACCGCCCACATCACGCCAAGCTCCTGAATTGCCTGGAAGAACGCCTTGAAGTCGACCGGCTTGACCACAAAGGAATTGACGCCCTGCTGGTAGCTCCGCACCACATCGCTCTCCTCGCGGGAGGAAGTGAGCATCACCACGGGAATGGTGCGGTACAGGTCGTGGCTCTTGATCCGCTCCAGCACCTCCAGGCCGTCGATCTTCGGAAGCTTCAGGTCGAGCAGAATGACGGCCGGCGGCTCTGGCTGGCGCGACGCGTACTCGCCCTCGCCAAAAACGTAGTCGAGCGCCGCCGCGCCGTCTCGCGCCACCACGATCTCATTGGCGAGCTGGGTGCGCTTGAACGCGGCCAGTGTCAGCTCGACATCGGCGAGATTATCCTCGACCAGCAAGATTGGCCTGAGGCTAGCCATTCTTGGTGTCCTTTGCTCGATTGGGTAGCGTGAAGCTGAAGGTCGCTCCCTTGCCCAGCGTTCCCTCGGCGCGGATCATCCCGCCATGGCGATCGATGATGCGCTTGGTGAGAGCCAGGCCGATACCCGTGCCCTCGAACTCTTCTGCCCGGTGCAGGCGCTGGAACACCTGGAAGAGCTTGTGGGCATAGGCCATGTCGAAGCCGACGCCATTGTCCTCCACGGTGTAGAGGGTGTCCCCGGCCCGCGCCTCGCCGGATATCGATATCCGGGCGTTCGGGCGTGTCTGCGTATATTTCACGGCGTTATCCACCAGATTGTAGACCACCTGCCGGATCAGGGAAGGGTCCCCCCAGCCTGCGGGAAGCTTGGCGACGCGCCATTCGATCCTGCGCTTGTCGGCCTCGCTCTCGAAACTGTGCCGGATTTCGGCGGCGATCTTCTGCATGTCGATGCGCGACATTTTCATGCTGGTGCGCCCGAGATGGGAAAAGTGGAGGAGATCGTCCACCAGCTTTCCCGCAGACACCGCAGCCTGCGATATCCCGTCGAGATAATGGCGGGAGATTGCCTTGATCCCCGGCTCTTCCTCAGTCAGGAGCTGCGCATAGCCCGCTATGTGCCTGAAGGGTGCCCGCAGATCGTGCGAGATGGAATAGGAGAAGGCCTCGAGTTCGCGGTTCGAGCGCTGGAGTTCCTCCGCGAATTGCGCGCGCTCTTCGGCGCGTTGCAGGACGAAGTCCACGATCGCCACCCGGAAATCGGAGGCACTGTGGATTTCCGCCATGTTCCAGGGCTCGGCTCGTCGGCGCACCGTCTCCTTCCAGACGTCGAAGGAGCTGCGCGGGTTGAGCTGGCCGGTACTGTCGGGAGCCTTGTAGGGGTCGCCACCCCATTTGACGGTACGCACGACCTCCGGGCGGAACCAGAACAGATAGCCTGGGTGAAGGCGTGCAATCGGAGTCGCGATCACTCCACTGGCCGCCGCCGCAATAGCCTCTCCCTCCGGCCAGACGGAGGCGAGATGGTCTGTGGCGAAGCTCTCGCCGCGTCTCTCGCGATGCAGCCAGCCGGCGAGGGCGCCGATGGACTCCGCAGGCGGAGCCTGCCCGGCCGTGAGAACGATGCCGTCGAGGCTCACGGCGGCTCCTTCTGCATTGGTAAGCCCAAGCCATTGTTGTGGCTTTTCGACCAATCCGGCTTGGAAGCCCGTGCTGCGGGACAGATGCGCGACCAGGCTCGTCTCCATGGCCTTGAGAGCGAGGCGTTGCGCCGTCTCGGCGCTGCGTTCGCGCGCGCCTATGGCTTGGGCCAGGACACGTCCCAGGAAGTCGCAGGCGGCCCGGGTGGCAGCGCTGACAGGATGCCTCTCGGCATGGTGGCAGGAGACGAGGCCCCATAGCTTGTTGTCGACCACGATGGAGATCGACATCGAGGCAATGGTGCCCATATTGCGCATATATTGCAGGTGGATCGGAGAGACGCTGCGCAAGGCTGCCAAACTCATGTCGAGTGGCGCGTCGTCGAACGGGCATCGCTCAGGCGTAAGACGAACGGCCTGGTAGTTGGCATCCGGAATGAGTCGAAGGCGGTTGATGCGGTAGAGCTCTCGGGCCTGGGCAGGGATGTCGGACGCCGGAAAGCGCAGGTCGAGGTAGCTCGGGAGCTTTCCATCACCGTCCTCGGCCAAGACGCGGCCGTGCCATTCCGGATCGAAACGATAGACCAGGACGCGGTTGAAGCCCGTGAGGTTGCGGACCTCCTGAGCACCGGATTCACACAGATCCTGCACGTTCTCCAGCCCGTCCAGACGGTCGACGAACGCGCGAAGGCGGGGGTAGTTCTCCTCCAGGGTAGCGCGCCGGCCCTCGACCGGTTCGAACTCCACGATCAGGCCCTGCGGGGTGCGATGGGCCGAGACATCGAAATGCCCGCCGGCGTGAGTGTGGGAGCCCAGAAACTGGGCGTCCTGCGTCAGCACCCATCGCGTCAACGCCTCCGCGAGCGGCTTTGCATCGGGCAGTTCAGCCAAGCATGCAGCGCCCGGCTCCCGGGGAGCAAGACCCAACATGGCGGTACAGTTGTCGCTCCACTGGTGAATGCGCAGGTCCGCGGGTGCCAGCAGCATGAGGCAGCCATGGGGCTGCACCGCGCCGGGCACCCTGATAGGCTCGCGCGCGCAGGCCTCCAGGTCCACGAGAGCCTCAGTCTGCCGGCCTTGCTGTTCGGGAGCGTCTTGTGCGTGGGTCACTCGCGGTCCTTCTTCATTCTCCGTCCGGTCCGTCAATTCAACGGCGTGCGCTCGGGGAGGTCGCTCCAGCAGGACTGCGGCGTTGCGTTTCGGGCGGAACGTGCGAAGAGCTCGAAAGTCATGGCAGCGGCGGCGACGGCTCGCTCGGTTTCCCCACGCGTGAAAGGCTGTTCGTCCAGAAAGGCGAGGAAGCTCGTCCACAGGCCATGCCCCATCCCGTGGGAGAGATAGCGCGTGGCGGCACAGCACAGCAGGCCGTCGCATTCGACGACGCTGCGCAGCAGAACGCGCGACCCCAGCCTCGAGCCCTCCAGCACGTAAAGGCAACCGACCACGTCTGCCCGGATCGCGAGTCTCGGCACGGCCGCCGGCTGAAAAGCCCCGCGCAGGGCTGCCAGATCCGCGAGCAGGGCAGGCGTACGCCGACGTTGCGACCAGTCCGGGAGAATGGCGGCAACACCGGCGGTCTCCATTCTCGCTTCGAGAGGGACTACCACGCTGGCATGCCGCGACAGGAATTCGCGATAGTGGGACCTCTCACTCAAATCATGCGCTGAGTAGAGCAGATCGACCACCTGATGGGCCTCCGCGGTACGAGCACGTAGTTCTTTCCTGATTGTCATCCGTCCGTCCAACACTGATGAGGCGTAACGTGCCGGGTGCGAATTGGTTCGAGACGGCTGAAAAAATCTTCCTCCGAACGCCGCGGCAAGGAACTCTTCAGACTCGTAGGCTCGCGTTGGCGAACTGCCGAACATCGAGCCGCCTGATGAGGCGGGTTTGCTGAAAGGAAAAGGCATTGCCGAGGAGCCGACGCGTTGCTCAGTCGTCGATCCGGTTGTTCCGGCGCTACTCCACCGGCCAGCCGCACAAGATCAGTCGACGGGGTAAATTCCGTGCAGGACTGTATCGAAGTGATCCTCGATCAGCGCCGTGCAAGGGCAGGAGCGTTTGCGAAGCGCTTCCTCATCCTCGATGACGAAAACGCCTCGTCTGGTCGAGATCAATCCTTCGTCTCGCAACTTGTGAACAACTCGCGTTACGAATGTTCGCCCCACACCCAGCAATTGTGCGAGATTCTCCTGCGTCATGGCGATCTCCTTGCCTTGCGTGCGGGCAATGCCGGCAAGCAGCCATTTGGCTGTCCTTTGCGATATTGTGTGCGTGGCGTTGCACGCCGCCGTCTGAAATATCTGAGCAAGCAGGCAATCGGAGTATCGCGAGAACCAATGCCGCAAAGCGATCGAGTCCAGCTTGGCTTGTTCCAGCGCTGACGTTCTTATCCGCAGGAACTTTCCCGGCGATCGAACGAGGGCGGTTGCGTAAGCGGGAATATGTCCGTTGGAAACTATGCCGCCGACGGCACCTTCATTGCCGATCACGCCAACCTCGACGCTGTGATCGTCGTCGTCGATCCAGATACTGAAAGCCGCGAGTGCCGAGCCGCAGGGAAACCAAGTGTGTTCGACATCCTCCCCCGCCTTTTGCAGAACATGATTGGCTTCGAGCTCGAACCGATGGAAGTGGGGTGCGAGACGGCTACGGTCGTCGTCTCGAAGCTGGGCCAGAAGCCGGTTCTGTATCAACTCGCCAGCAAGGGGTAGGCTCATCGTTCTCGCCTCACAATTCAGGAACAAAGGGTCCACAAGTAGACGGACGACGCAAACTCGCATGTGTTACTCGTGAACATAACTCGCGTCGTCAGCGGGGAGGGTGGATGTCAGGATGGTAAACCTGACAACCGCCAGAGCGTTCCATCGATGCTGCGTCTACCGCTTTGTAAAGGCCCGCAGGCCTTCCCGCCTTCAGGCGCTCGAACCGCAAAAGAGCCGACATGAGTGAGCACCATCCAAACGGTCCCGAGCGCGCGTCGGTCTATATCACTCACGAATTGCTCAACCGCCCGGTGGGGAATATCGATTTGACCCTGGAGAAGGCCTCGCTCCTGGACCTAGCGCACCAGATGGCCAATGCTCCGGACCAGTTGCTGCCTCGCTTCGTCGAACGAGCCATGGAAATCGCCGGAGGCAGGGCCGCCGGTCTCAGTCTGCTCGAAAATGCAGCCGGCGAGATCTTCGTCTGGAGGCATGTCAAAGGCGAGCTGAGGCAATTCAGCGGCACGCGCATACCGCGCAGCGACAGCCTCTGTGGCGCGGCGCTCAACCATAATGCGACCGTGCTCGCGCGCCATCCTGAGAGGCTCTACCCTTGGCTGGCCGAAGCGGGACTTTCAATTCCAGAAGTCCTCCTCGTCCCGCTGTACTTTGGCGACGTCGAGCCGATCGGCACCCTGTGGATTGTCGCGCCCGCAGAAAGGCACTTTCATGGCGGCCATGTCCGCGCGCTGGTGGAGATTGCGGCATTTACGACCCTGGCCTTGCAACTCACGTCTGGGCGAGACAGGCTGGCAAGTGCCTTTGACCAGCAGGTTCTCATAGCGCGCGAAATGGGTCATCGGTTGAATAACTACTTCACCATTACCGATGCGCTGATCCGCATGAGCGCCAGGCACTCCCAGACGCCGGCTGAGATGCAGGTCAATCTGTCCCAGTGCCTGCACGCTCTTGCACGCGCAAACGCCCTGGTCACCCCGGATCCCGACGCAATCACCTCAGAGCCATCGCATCTCGATCTCAAGAGCATCATTGGTGCAATCCTCGCGCCCTATCAAACGGGTGAAGCAGACCCGAGCCGTTTCTCGCTCCGCGGTCCCGACGTGTCTTGCGGCAATCATTCGTTGAATAGCCTCGCCCTGCTGTTTCATGAACTTGCGACCAACGCCGTCAAATACGGAGCCCTGCGCGATAAGGGCCGGATCGAGATCACCTGGCACGTAAATGGAGAGGAGATCGTCCTGGTTTGGGCCGAGCATTGCGATACTGCCGATACTACGGCGCCGGAAAGCCATGGCTTTGGATCGAGGCTCCTGGAAACGGTCGTGAAACAGTTCGAAGGAGACATCGAACGTGAGCTGGCAGGGCAGGGGATGCGGGTCGTCATCACATTGAAAACGGCGCGACTTGCGGGCTGACACAGCGGGCCTTTCGACAAGGCCGATCTTTCCGTTGAACACCGCCAGCGTGATCCTTGCGCCGCAGCGGACAAGAAGCTTCCCCACAGCCGGGTTGTCCGAAGCCGATTGGTGCGGGTGAACTGCGATGACGCTCGGCAAAGCGTCACCGTCCGCAAGCGGGCCGTGCTCAGGTCTTCAAGGGAGCGATATCAATCACCAGCTTGCCCTTGGGCGAGCCATCCTTGATCGCGCCGTATGCCTGGATGACCGTGTCCAGCGAGAATGTTCGACTGTCTAGGATCGGAGCGAGGAGACCGCGCTCCGCAAGCCTTGCCGCCTCTTCCAGGATGGTGCCGAAGTGCCGGCGTTCCTGTCCCGAGAGCAGCGGCATCAGGGTGAACACGCCGGAATAGGTCGCCTGCTTGAAGGAGAGCGGCGCCAAGGAATGGGTTCCCCAACCCAAGGCGCTGGCGACGCGGCCAAGCCGGCGGACAGCCTGGAAGGATGCATCCAGGGCGACCCCGCCTACCGTATCGAGGATCCGGTCGAAACCCAGTCCGTTCGTCAGGCGATCGACATAGCTTGCAGAGTCCTCGGAGCGGTCGATGAAGACGGCGCCCAACCGTTCGATGGTCTCGCGGCTCGAGGCCGACCCCGTGGCATAGACTTCAGCGCCGATCGCCCTTGCGATCTGGATCGCAACGTGGCCGACGCCACCGGCACCGCCCTGGATCAGCACCTTGTCGCCAGCCTTGACATCCATGCGATCGACGAGGCCTTCCCAAGCGGTGATCGTCACCAGCGGCAGCACCGCGCTCTCTCGCATGGAGAGATTGGCCGGCTTGAGCGCCAGCAGATCGGCATCCACCGCCGCATACTCGGCCAGCGTCCCCTGCAGTCCGCCGACGCCGCCCACCATGCCGTAGACCTCATCGCCATGCCTGAAGCGGGTGACGTCTGCACCGACCGCCGCGACCGTGCCCGCGAGATCCATGCCCAGCACGGCGGGGAGCGGATGGCGGGCGTGAGCGGCAGCCCCCTCATGGATCTTGGTATCGAGCGGGTTGACACCGCTGGCAGCGATACGAACCAGGACCTCGCCGGGACCGGGCTGGGGGACAGAGACACTTGCGATCCGGAAATCACCTCCATGCGCTTCCAGGACCGCCGCCTTCATCGTCTGGGTCATTGCATTCTCTCCCTTCGACCTGGACACACGGTGGGCCTTTACGAAGCGTATGAAAATCGACGATATTGCACGAATTCCATACATTTTTGTTTGGGTGGCCTATGCCCGAATGGAGCGATCTTCGTATCTTCCTGGCGATCGCGCGGGAGGGCACGCTCGGCGCGGCCGCCCGTCGTCTCGGGCAGACGCAGCCGACGATGGGCCGGCGACTGCGTGCTCTCGAAGCTGCGGTCGGCCAGACCTTGTTCCAGCGCACCGCCGATGGGTTTGTCCTGACGGACGAAGGCAGCGCCGTTCTGGGACATGCCGAGCGGATGGAGGAGGAAGCTCTCGCCATGGAGCGGCAACTGGCCGGCAGCGGGGCGCAGCTTGAGGGGCTGCTGCGGCTGTCCTCGTCCGATTGGTTCGGTACCTACATGCTTGCACCCGTGCTTGCGGAATACGGGCGCCGGTATCCCAAGGTGTGCGTTGAGCTTCTGACCGACGCGCGTCTCTACAGCCTGCCGAGGCGCGAAGCGGACCTCGTATTCCGCATCAGACCCTTCGATGAGCCCGAGGTCATATCCCGTCGCCTCGTCCATATTCCCTACGCCGTCTACACGGCCGAGGGGACCGAACCGGCGTCCATCGGTGACGGTAAGGGCCTGCGGGTCATCACCATGGACGGTGCCTTCGCCGAAATGCCCGATGCAGTCTGGTTGAAACGGATGCTGCCGAGGGCAGAGATTGCGATGCGTAGCAACAACAGGGAAGTGCAGGCGGAATTGTGCCGCCAGGGCGCGGGCCTTGCCGTCCTGCCCCGACCTCTCGGTGATCGCATGGGCGGGATCATTCCGGTCGACCTTGGAGATGCGCCGCCCGGTCGCGATACCTATCTGGGGTACCATCGCGATCTACGCAGGCTGACGCGCCTGCGGGCAATGCTGGACCTGGTCATCGCCAGATTGGCGAATTGAAGATAAAGCCTGGGAGAAGCTGCGCAGGGTCATCGTTCGTGGCGCACTGCCTCGCTGTCGCGGAGCAGAGGTCATCGGCGAGGGTTCTCGATCGGGCGAGAAATCGGCTCGCCAATTCCGATGCTCCGTATGGTAACTGTGCTCACCTCTGACTGAAAATCCGGAGATTGTTGCAATTGACCCGTAGCCTCAAAGCGTCCCCCAGTTGAGGTAGCATCGTAGTCTCCGGACGCAGGCGCACATCAAGGTCTTCACCCCAGGGTGTCGACGTGGTGAGCTGAACGACATCGCCCAGGTAGGTCGCATTTTTTACGGTTACGGCAATGCTCGCCATCTCCGAGGAAGAGTCGGCATGCGACAGGGCGAACGCATCCGGGCGGATCATCACGGCGACCGCATCGTCGTCACTCCTAACTTCCGAACTGAAGGCCGGAAGCAGTGTTCCGTCTGGCAGGCGCACCGTGTGATCCTTGCCGCTTCCCCTGACGAACATGGCCGAGATGAAATTGGAATGCCCGATAAAGCTTGCGACGAAACGGTTCGCCGGCTCCTCGTACAGGTCGCGTCCACTGCCCAGCTGTTCAATTCGGCCATGATTGAAAAGCGCGATGCGATCGGACAGGCGTAGCGCCTCTTCCTGATCGTGGGTGACATATAGGATGGTCACACCGGTTTCGAGATGGACACGCTTGATCTCGTACTGGATCTCCTCGCGCAGCTTTTTGTCGAGTGCCGCCAACGGCTCGTCCATCAGCAGGATGGGCGGGTCATAGGCGAGCGCCCGCGCCAGCGCGACACGCTGCTGCTGTCCACCGGAAAGCTGGGCCGGCATGCGGTCGGCATAGGCATCGAGGCGCACCAGCTTCAACATGGCCTTGACCTTGGCGTCGATGTCGGCGCGCGAACGGCGCCGCACGCGCAGCGGAAAGCCGACATTATCGGCGACGCTGAGATGGGGAAACAGTGTGTAGCGCTGGAAAACCATGCCGATATTGCGTTCGTTCGGCGGCACATGAAGCATGGACTTGCCGTTGAGCAGCACGTCGCCGGCCGACGGATCCTGGAATCCGGCGATCACATAGAGCGTGGTGCTCTTGCCGGAGCCCGAGGGACCGAGGAAGGTGACGAACTCACCTTGGGCAATGTCGAGCGTGACCTGCTCGACGGCGGTGACGCTGCCATAGGTCTTGGCGAGGCCCCGGACGGCGAGGAAAGGTTCCGTCATCTGGAAGTATCCTTTCGCAGCAATGTGGCGAGCAGCAGCAGGAGAGCCGAAAACCCGACAAGCAACGCCGAGACTGCGGCTATGACGGGCGAGAGGTCCTGCCGCAAGGTGGTGTAGATGCGGACGGGCAAGGTCTGCAGGTCCGGACTTGCCATGAAGATGGCGATAACCACCTCGTCCCACGACGCCAGGAACGAGAAGATGGCAGCACCGAGCAGGCCGAGGCGGATCGCCGGAATGGTGACACGCAGCCTGGCCTCGAACGGTGTCGCGCCGCAGAGGATGGCGGCATTCTCGATGGCGCTATCGAAATGGGAGAGTGCATTCGAGATCGAGATGATGGCGAAGGGCAGCGCGACCACGAGATGGGCCATCACGAAACCGACGAACGTCCCGTTGAGGTGCAGCCGCAGGAAGAAGGCGTAGAGCGACACGGCCATCACCACCACCGGCATGACCATCGGGGTCAAAAACAAGGCGCGCAGTACCTCTCGCCCGGGAAATCGGCCTCGTGTCAGCGCCAGGGAGGCCATGAAGCCGATCACCACCGAGAGGATGGTCACGACCATGGCGATTTCGAAGCTGGTGAGCAGGGAGGCGAGCCAATCGGGATCGCTGAACAGGGCACGATACCATTTCAGGGTCCAGGAGGGCGGCGGGAACTGCAGCCATTGGGAGGAGCCGAAGGATAGCGCGACGATGAGCAGAATCGGCAGGAGCAGGAAAAGGCCGACCAGCACACTGATGCCGATGAGAAGCCAGCGCAGCCATCCGAGGCGGGAGAAGTCGAGCAGCATCTAGTGCCCTCCCTGCCGCTCGCCGAAGCCGAACCAGCGGATCTGCACCGCGTACAGACCGAGTGTCACCACCAGCAGAACGGTGGCGGCGGCACCGGCCAGGCCCCAGTTCAACAGCGACTGCACCAACTGGGCGATGAGCTCGGCCAGCATCATGTTGGAGGTTCCGCCTAGGAAGGACGGCGTGACGAAATAGCCGAGCGACATCACGAACACCATCAGCACGCCAGCGCCGATGCCCGAGGCGACCAAGGGCAGGAAGACCTTGGTGAAAACCTGCCAGCGGTTCGCCCCGCAGAGCGATGCCGCCTGCAACACCGAGGGATCAAGGCTGCGAATGGTGGCGTGCAGCGGCAGGATCATGAAGGGCAGCATGATGTAGGTCATGCCGATGGTGACACCGGTGAGATTGTTGATCAGGGGCAGGGGCTGCGAGATCAGTCCAATTTCGATCAGAGCGCGATTGATCACGCCTGTCCGTTGCAAGAGCACCATCCACGCATAGGTGCGCGCGAGGAGATTGGTCCACATCGAAAGGACGATGATGCCGAACAGCAGATCGGCCCAGCGGCCGGGAACGATCGCCATCAGCCAGGCGACAGGAAAGGCAAGCAGAAGCGTCACGGCCGTGACCACGCCCGCCACCAGGAAGGTATTGGCAAAGACGCGGATATAGGTAGTGGAACCGAAGACCTCGGCGTAATTCTGCAGACCCGGCTGCGGTTCCAGGATGCTGCGCAGCAACAGCACCAGCACCGGCACGACGAAGAAGAGCATGATGACGGCGAAGGCTGGAGACATCTGGCCGAGGCCCGAAAGCAGCCGCCGGCGCTCCAGCGCCTTGTTGCGTTGACCGGGGCCGGCTTGGGCCGGCCCTTCCTTGAGGCGGGAAATCGCCGTCATGGCTTCACCGTCACTCCGCTCTCGGCCTATTTGGCCTGCCAGTCATACCAACGCTTGCCGATCTCGTCGCGATGCTCGGCCCAGTAGGACATGTCGAGATTGATCTGCGAGGAAGTGAACTTGTCCGGCAGGCCGGCGGCGGCCTTGCCATCCATCATCGCCGCCGATTTGAGGTTGGTAGGCGCGTAGTTCGTCGCAGCCGCCATGTCGGCCTGGCCCTTGGGGCTGGTCGCAGCCGCGAGGAACTTCATCGCGGCTGCCTTGTTCTTGCTGCCCTTCGGCACCACCAGCACGTCGGCCGCCGTCAGATTCTGCTGCCAGGAAATGCCGATATTGGGGTTGTCGCCCTGCAGTGCGAAGATGCGCCCGTTCCAGAACATGCCGATCGGCGCCTCGCCCGAAGCCAGCAACTGCTGGGATTGCGCGCCGCCTGTCCACCAGACGATATCGGACTTGATCGTATCGAGCTTCTTGAAGGCGCGATCGAGGTCGAGCGGATAGAGCTTGTCGGGTGCCACGCCGTCGGCCAGCAGTGCGATCTCGATCACACCCGGGGCCGACCATTTATAGAAGGTGCGCTTGCCGGGAAAGTTGGCGGTATCGAACAGATCCGCCCAGCTTTTCGGTTCCTTGCCGCCGAGTGCGTCCTTATTGAAGCCGAGCACGAAGGAATAGTAGAAGCTGCCGACCGAATGGTCCGTCACGAAGCGCGGATCGAGATCCGACTTGTTGACGATCGAGAAATCGATGGGCTCGAGCATCCCGGCCTTGGCTGCGGCAATGGCGAAGTCGCCCTCGACGTCAACCACGTCCCAATCGACGTTGCCACTGTCGACCATGGCCTTCAGCTTGCCGTAGTCGGTTGGGCCGTCCTGCTTGACCGTGATGCCGGTCGCGGTGGTGAAGGGTTCGGCCCAGGCCTGCTTCTGGGCATCCTGCGTGGTGCCGCCCCAACTGGTGAACACCATGCTGTCGGCAGCATGCGCAAGGCCGGCGCCGAGCGCCAGGATGGACAGAGCGGCGAGCCCGGCCGCGGCGGAACAAAAGCGTGTCATGGCATGGTTCCCTTGGTTGCTTGGATGGTCGTCTTCTTTTGTCAGACTTGTCCCGCCGGCCTCAGGCCAGGGGAGAAAAGCGGGTAGGCTTCAGGATCTTGCTTTCCATGGTCTCGATGAGAGCCTGAATCTTGGGCAGGAAGGCCAGCCAGGCCGGATCGGCGATGAGGGCATCGCGCCGTCGTTCGCGATCGTTGAGGTCCGCAAAGGCCCAGATGTGCACGATTTGGTTGAGCGGGCCGATCTCGGAGAAGAAATAGCCAACCAAATGGCCGAGATGCGCGCGCTGGATGGCGATGCCTTCCTCTTCGACCAGCTTCAGGTAGGAAGGAACCGTCCCGGTTCGGAGGCGATAGGTCCGCATCTCGTAGATCATCGCCCGGTTCCTCAGCGCATCACGAAAGGGTCGGGAATGGGATCGTCGCTGGTGCGGATCCACACGGATTTGGTGCGCGTGTAATCGAGGATCGACTCTCGCCCGCCTTCGCGGCCGAGGCCCGAATGCCCATAGCCGCCGAAGGGCACGATCGGAGACACGGCTCTGTAGGTATTGACCCAGACGATGCCCGCCCGCAGGCGCCTTATGAGGCGATGGGCGCGGGTCAGGCTGGCGGTGAAGACGCCCGACGCAAGGCCGTAGCGCGTGTCGTTGGCAAGCCGCACCGCCTCGTCTTCTCCGTCAAAGGCGAGAACGCTCAGGACGGGGCCGAACAGCTCCTCGGCGACGCAGGCCACGGTATTGTCGCGTGCGAGCACGATCGTCGGTTCGAAGAACCAGCCATCCTCCCGCGCCGGCGGGGAGCGGCCGCCGCAGACGAGCTCCGCGCCCGCTGCCAGGCTGGCGGAAAGCACCTTCTCGATACGATCACGCTGCTGTCGAGTGGCGAGGGGGCCCATTTCGGTGGCGTTATCCTGGGGATCCCCGATACGGATGGCGGCTGCCTTGCTCTTGAGGATGGACAGAAACCGGTCCTGCACCGAACGTTCGACATAAAGCCGAGAGCCGGCGACGCAGCTTTGCCCTGTCGCAGCGAAGATTCCGGCTACGACGGCATTAGCCGCACTGTCCAGATCGGCATCAGCGAAGACCAGGATGGGTGACTTGCCGCCGAGTTCGAGCGTGGTGTGGGCGAGGTTCTCGGCAGTGTTGCGCACGATGTGCCTGGCGGTGGCTGGGCCTCCCGTGAAGGCGACCCGGGCGACGAGCGGATGGCTGGTCAACACACGCCCGGCAGGCTCGCCGAAGCCGGTGATCACATTGACGACGCCGTTCGGAAAGCCAGCCTCGTGCACGAGCCGTGCGAATTCGAGCAACGGAGCCGGCCCTTCCTCGGAAGCCTTCAGCACCACCGTGCAACCGGCCGCAAGGGCCGGGCCGAGCTTCACGGCGGAGAGGAAGAGTTGGGAATTCCATGGCACGATGGCGGCAACCACGCCGATCGGCTCGCGGCGCAGGTAGACTTCCATGTCCGCCTTGTCGATAGGCAGGTGAGCGCCCTCGACCTTGTCGGCGAGGCCTCCGAAATAGCGGTAATACTCAGCGACATAGCCGATCTGCGCCCTGGTCTCGCGAATGATCTTGCCGGTGTCGCGGGTTTCGAGCTCGGCCAGCCGTCCGGCGTCTCGCGCGACGAGATCGCCCAGCTTCATCAGGAGCTTGCCACGCTGGCTCGCCGTCAGATCCGCCCAGCTCGGATCCAGGAAGGAACGGTGCGCGGCGCCGACCGCGCGATCGACCTCTTCCGCGCTCGCCGCGGGCATGTCCGCCCACGCACGGCCGGTCGAGGGATCCAGGCTCTCGAAGCTTTCGGCCGCATCGATGAAGGCGCCATCGATATAGAGCTGGAAACGGGGGCGGGTCATCCGGCGCCCCCTCAAGCGAAAGCCGGCATGACGTGCCGGATGAAGAGTTCGAGGGACTTCTTCTTGCGCGAATGCGAGATGCCGGAGTCGATCCAGATCGAGAACTGGTCATAGCCGAGCGCCTCATAACCCTTCAGCCGGGCGATAACCTCAGCCGGTTCGCCGATGACGAGGTTCTTGCGCACGGCCTGCGGCGAATAATGCGGCATGGCCGCTCTCTCTTCGGCCGAGAGCGGTGCCATGATGGCCTGGTGGATCGCTCGCTTGTTGAGGAACCAGGCGCCGAAGAGACAATAGAAATGGCTGAGGTCGTTGGAGAGCCGCTCCACCTCGTCCGGCGAGTCGGCAACGAACGTGTGCTGCAGCAACATGATTTTCGGCCGTGGCACTTCCGGATGATTGGCGACGGCGGTCTTGAAGCGCTCCATCAGGCTTGCCACTTCTGCGTCCCCCGAGGCAAGCGGCGTGACCTGAACGTTGCAGCCGTTGGCGACGGCGAAGTCATGGCTGTTGGGGTCGCGCGCGGCGATCCATACCGGCAGTTCGGCCTGCATCGGTTTGGGCGACGAGGTGGTGCTTGGAAAGCTCCAATATTCGCCCTGGTGGGCGTAGTCGCCCGCCCAGAGCTTCTTCACGGCCGGCACCAGCTCGCGCATGCGCAGGCCCGCGCCCATGGCGTCCATCCCCGGCACCAGCCGCTCGTACTCGAACATATACGCGCCGCGCGCGATACCGAGATCGAGCCTCCCGTTGCTGGCGACGTCGGTCATAGCCGCCTCGCCCGCGAGCTTGATCGGATGCCAGAACGGCGCGACCACGTTGCCGGTGCCGAGCCTGATGCGCGACGTCCGTGCGGCAAGATGGGCGAGCTGGATGAAAGGATTCGGCGCGATGGTGAAATCCATGCCGTGGTGTTCGCCGATCCATGCCGTTTCGAATCCGGCATTCTCCGCGATGCAGGCCAGTTCCTCCAATTCCTCGAACAGTTCCCGATGCGGCTTGCTCGTGTCGGAGCGCTCCATATGGACGAAGAGAGAGAACTTCATGCCGGGCTCCTCGCACTGAAAGGCCTGCCAGACTCGTCTACGCGGTGGACGATGCCTTCCTCGGCATTGCCGATATAGACACCGAACTCGTTCTCTTGGCGCTCCCGCACAAAGCGGCGCAGCATGGATCGGACGGCGTCGTCGCGCAGGCCGCTCCAGGGAATCTCGTCAAAGGCGAACAACCGGGCCTGCCCGGCGATTTCCGGCAGGGCGATCAGAGACCCGCGATAATAGATACGCTGGAGATTGGCCTCGCCTGGCTCTTCGAACACCGCGAAGAGAAAGCCGAGTTCGGAGATGATGCCGAGCTTGGCGAGGACGCCGCGGAGGGAGGACGGGTCGGCACGCGGTTCCAGGCTTTGGCCCTCGGGAAGATCGAACCGGCCGCCGCCCCGATCGAGCAGAAGCACGGCGCCCTCGTTTTCGAGGATTGCACCGACACTGACCCGGCCGGCCGTTGCCGCGAGGGCTCTCTGGGACAGCGCGAAATCGACATAGGCGCCGCGGCAGTAGCCGAGCGGGTTGGTCTCGCTGCCGCCAAAGGCGGCAACCTCTCCGATCAGGATGATATGGTCGCCCGCATCGACGACGTTGTGCGTGCGGCAATCGAACCAGGCAGCGGCTTCCTCGATCACGGGACTGCCCGTCGCCTCGCCGCGCCAGCGCGCATCCTTGAACTTGTCGGCTGTCTTGGCGGCGAAAAGGCGAGAGACGTCCTTCTGGTGCTCGGCCAGGACCGACACGGCGAAATGGCGCGTTTGGGAGAAGATGGGATAGCTCGAGGCCGTGCGCGCGATGCACACCAGGATCAACGGCGGATCCAGCGAGACGGAACTGAAGGAATTGGCCGTGAATCCGCGCGGCGTACCGTCGGGCTGCACCGTCGAAACCACGGTCACACCTGTCGGGAAAGCGCCAAGCGCCCGACGGAAAGCGGCTGGATCGGTTGTCGGCAGGGTCAGGAAGCCCAGTATGATGTCGTTGACCATCTCGGGGTTCACGAAGGCCATCATGTGGCGCTCGTTCGGAAGCACTTCGACCCGCGCCTTCGGAGCCTCCGCCGCCATGCGTTGCGACATTGCGGGGGAGGAGTTGGAGTCACGCTCTCCCGTTAGGAAGAGGGATGGCACGCGGAGCGCTCCAAGCCGTCCTTCATGGCTGCGGTCGGAGGTGGCGAACAGGCGATAGGTGCGGGCATAACCAACGGGGTCGATCTTGCCGAGCAAGTCGCGCACGGTCTCGGCCTTGCCGGCCAGGGCGGAGGGCATGGGCGCGCCGAACCAGCGCTCGATAGCGGCTTCGTTCGAGGGTTGGGCGCCGGTGCTCTCGAAGCTGGCAGCGCGCTGTTCCACGCCGCTCCGTTCGGCCGGCGATCGACAATAGACCGCGTTGAGCGCCGTAAGCGAGCGGCAGCGCTCCGGGTGGTCCAGCGCGAATTCCAGCGCGACCAAGGCTCCCATGGAGTGGCCTACAATATGGGCCTTCTCGATGCCCAGATTGTCGAGGAGCTGGCGCGTTTGCTCGGCGTAGTCGGAAAGGAACGGCTCCGGCGGTGGCAGCGAGGAGCAACCATGGCCGAGCATATCGTAGGCGATCAGATCGAAGCGATCGCCAAGCGCCTCGAATTGCGGCGCCCAGATCGAGGCATCGAGACCAACGCCGTGGATCAGCACGACGGGATCGCCCCTGCCGGAGCGAAGAACGCGGGTGACGCCATCCATTCCGCGTAGTTTGTGGGGGAGCCGTTCCTCAGGCATTGTCGGTGGCTCCCAGCTCCTTGAGGTCCTGGTAGCGATCACCGATGCGATGATGCGGACGTCCCCCGATGGAGCCTCCGAGCGCTACCACGATTTCGTCCGGCGCCGGCGCATCGAGGATGGAGAACTGGATCGTCAGGTAATGCGAGCGGCGCCCTTCGTCGAGCTTGTCCATCAGCGGGATGACGATCGGGCAGTTTGGACCGCCGCGCGTATTGGTGAAGCTGAGATAACTCTTGGCGCCTACGGCTTTACGGAAGTGATTGCCGAAGCGCAGCGTGTGGATCAGTGCCGAGGCGTGTTCGAGCTCTCCCGATGTTCCCACCACCGCCGCCTTGCCGTAGGCCTCGATAGCCTCTCCCGAGCCAGCAAGCGACACCATCTGCTGAGTCAGCAACGCACCGAGCCGGGGGGCGACACGGTGGATTGCCGGCTTGAGGTCTTCGACAAATTCCTGTCCCGCCCACGGGTTTCGAATGACGGCTGCGGCGGCCAAGAGGAGGAAAGGACCCGGCACCGCTCGTGTGCCCTCGACTTTGACGTCCTCCACATAGGTCACGATCTTGCGAACGCCGTCTTCCATGCCGCCACCTTCAATCAAGGAAATGGACCAATGGGGATCCGATGTGTATTATGGTATACCATATTACGATCATGTCAAATCGACTTCCATTCGCTGCGACGATGTGATCCAACGGCTCTGCAACCGGATGCTCTCGATGACTGCCAACGAAAAGACGACCCACGGACAGGAGGGAACGGCCTCTTTCGAGGACCTGCGAATTGAGCGCCCGGGTAAAACCCTCCGGGAGCTGACGCTCGAGAAAATGCGCGACGCGATCCTGGAAGGTCGTTTCAAGCCCGGTGAGCGATTGGTCGAACGTACGCTCTGCGACCGCCTCGGCGTCAGCCGCACCGTGGTCAGGGAAGTGCTGAGGCATCTCGAGACCGAAGGGCTTGTCGATAACCTGCCGCAGCAAGGGCCTGCCGTGGCGCGGCCCGATCCGGTCAAGGCTGCCCAGATCTACGAGATCCGCGGCCTGCTCGAAGGAGAAGCGGCCCGCACCTATGCACGCATTTCAACCCCTGAGGGGGTGGCCCATCTCGCAGCCTGCATCGACAGAAACGAATTGGCTTTCGCCAGGGCCAACTCAAGCCTGGTGCTCAAGGGCACCAATGATTTCTACGAGGCTCTCTTTCACTTCGCCGGCAAGGAAGTTGCCTGGTCCATCGTCCAATCCCTCAACATGCGAATAAATCATCTGCGGGCTCTGACCATCTCCGAGCCTGGACGAGGCCCGAACGCCATCGCAGAAATGAGGGCTATCGTCGCCGCCATTTCGGTGCACGACGCCGACGGGGCGTACGCTGCGAGTATCGGCCATATAAAATCCGTCGCCTCCCTGGCCGCCCTGAAGCTCAAGAAATGACGGGGAGATATCTCCAGCGAAGGTTACTTCGCTGGGCCAAAATCGAGTCTTCTGCCCATCGCACCCAAGAGAGCCAGTCCTAACCCCATAGATCGGCGAGCACCGGCTCCAGCGTCGCTGCCAGAGAGAGGACTCTTGCATCGCCGCCGCGCGGGCCGATGATCTGGAGGCCCGCCGGCAGGCCGGCTGGGGTGGTGCCGCAGCGCATGACTGCCGCAGGTTGCTGGCTGAGATTGATGGGAAAGCTGAAGCTTGCCCATTCCGTCCAGCGCGATAGGCCCGAATCGGTCGGCACTTCCAGCCCGGCCTCGAAGGCTGCGATGGTGGTGGCCGGCGAGAGAATGAAATCATGGGTGGAGAGTGCCGCATCCATGCGCGCGCCGAAGTCGGCACGGCGCATCTGTGCCTGGACCAGTTCTACCGCATTCAATGCGGCACCCTCGCTGGCTATCGCCAGGAAGCCCGGGTCGAGGGCTTCTCGCTTTTCCTCAGGCACCGCGGCCAGCCTGGTGGCGGCGCCTGTGAACCAATGGTGGTGGAACAATTCCAGCAGGTCGCTGCCCGGCAGTTCGAAGGGGGAGATGTCGGCCCCGGCGTCCGCCAGTAGTGCCATCGCCCTTTCCACGATGCGCTGCATCTCCGGATCCAGCGCGCCGGCGGGCGGCTTGCTCCAATAACCGATCTTCAGCCCTTTCAGTGTCAGGGCATCCCACGCCAGGGGCGGAAGGCGCCCCGCTCCCTGGTTCCAGTCCCGCAGGTCACGTCCCGCCATGGCTTTCAGCATCGCCAAGGCATCGGCCGCATTGCGTGCCATCGGACCGAGATGGGCTACCGTACCGAAAGGGCTGGCCGGATAGGCCGGCACCCTGCCAAAGCTGGGCTTCAGGCCGGTGATGCCGCAGAATGCCGAGGGAATTCGGATGGAGCCTCCCCCATCGGTACCGAGGTGGAACAACCCTGCGCCGGTCGATGCCGCGACCGCAGCACCGCCGGATGAACCGCCCGCCGTCTTCGCCGGATCGTGCGGATTGCGCGTCACACCGAAGGCCCGGCTGTCCGTCACGGCTTTCCAGCCGAATTCGGGGGTGGTGGTCTGGCCGATGAAGACGGCGCCGTTGGCGCGCAGCAGCGCAACGGCGGGGGCATCTTCGCCAAAGGGGGCCGGCGAGGTGGTCGTGCTGCCATAGCGCACGCTCCATCCCTTTACCCAGACAATGTCCTTCAGCGTCGTCGGAATGCCGTCGGCCTCGGACAATGGCGCGCCCTTCAGCCAGCGAGCCTCGGATTCGCGCGCGGCCGCCAATGCGCCCTCGTGGTCGATGAAGGTGAAGGCGTTGAAGCGGGGATTGATCGCTTCCGCATGCGCGAGGCTGATCTTCGCGACCTCGACCGGCGAGATCTTCCTCGCCTGGAATGCCGCCTTCAGCGAGGCCGCGTCCCATTGCTGCATCGCGCTGTCCCTAGCATCGTAGTCCACGCTCGATCCCCTTATGCCGACGAAAGGCCGTTCCCGACCCGAATCCATCCAAGCCTAGAGTAAAATGCGGCCGGGCCGAACCGCTCGTCCAGCCTAACCCATAGAAATCATGAGCATTTTGCGATTCATGGCAATTCCCTTTGAAAGGAGGCGCGCTTAGCGCACCCTGGCCAAGAACGTCTGCGTTCGCGCATGTCGCGGCGTGGACAGGATATCGCCCGGCGAACCGGTCTCGACGACAAAGCCACCATCCATGAAGATCACCTTGTCGGCAACCTCTCGGGCGAAGCCCATCTCATGCGTGACGACCACCATGGTGGTCCCGTCCTGGGCGAGGGCCTTCATCACCGACAGCACCTCTCCGACCAGTTCGGGATCGAGTGCCGAAGTCGGCTCGTCGAAGAGCATGAGCTTCGGCTTCATGGCGAGCGAGCGCGCTATCGCGACCCGCTGCTGCTGGCCGCCGGACAGTTCGCGGGGATAGAAGTCGGCCTTTTCGGCCAGGCCCACCTTGCGCAGGAGCTCGGTGGCCTCCCGGACAGCCTCCGCCCGGTCCATTCGCTTCACCGTGACGGGGCCTTCGATGACATTCTCGAGCGCCGTCATGTGGGGGAAGAGGTGAAATCCCTGGAAGACCATGCCCATCATCTGGCGCTGGCCGGCGAGAACCTTCGGCGCCATCTCGTAGAACCGGCCGTTTTTCTCGTTGAGGCCAACCGGCTGGCCGTCGAGATAGACGATGCCCTGGTCGGGTATTTCCAGCCGGTTTAGGCAGCGCAGCAGCGTGCTCTTGCCCGAGCCCGAAGGACCGATGATGCAGGTGACCTCGCCTCCCGCCACGGTCATGTTGACGTCGTGCAGCACCACATGCTGGCCGAAGCTCTTGCGCAGGCCGACGACGCGGAGCAGGGGGCGGGATGGGGACGAACCTTGCTTGGCAACCGTCATGAGCGCAGCCTCCACCAGCGCGGCCCGCCGGTTTTCAAGCGCGGGCGCCGACCGATGGCGACCGCGTGCTCGATGCGATGTTCGAGAAGGGTCAGGACCGTGGTGAGCACGAGGTACCAGAGCGTGACCACGATGAGCAGCGGTATCGTCTGGTATGTCCGCGAATAGATCATCTGGGCCGAATAGAGCAGATCCGGCAGGGCGAGGACGCTGACGAGCGACGTGAACTTCAGCATCGAGATCGTGTCGTTGCCGATCGGAGGCACGAGGATGCGCAGCGCCTGAGGCAGGATGATGCGTCGCAGGGCCTGCGGGCGTGTCATCCCGAGGGAAGCGGCCGCTTCGAGCTGCCCCGATGGAATCGCCTGGATGCCGGCCCGGATCATCTCCGCCGCATAGGCGCTCTCCGTGAAGGAAAGACCGAGTATGGCCGCGCTGAAGGGCGTGATGAGGATATTGGTGTCCCAGGAGGCGAATTCGGGGCCGAAGGGAATACCCAGGCTCACCCTGGGGATCAGCAGGGCCAGGTTGTACCAGAAGATCAACTGCACCAGGGGCGGCACGCCTCGGAAGAACCAGATCCAGCTCCAGCTCGCGGCCTGGAAGACGAGGTTGTCGGAAAGGCGCATAATGGCGAGCAGCACGCCGACGATGATGCCGATCGCCATGGCAAGGCCGGTGAGGACGAGCGTTCGAACCAATCCCCACAGGATCTCATGGTCGAAGAGGTAATCAGCGACGACGTTCCATTGCATGTTCTCGCTGAAGATGAGCAGGCGCAGGAAGGAGGCGGCACAGAGTATGAGCACCGCTCCACCCACCCAGCGCCAGGGATGCCGGCGCGGGATTGGCCGCGTCAGCTCTGGCGCCGGGCTTGCCGGGAAGGGGGGGAGCGAATGCGTCGGCGTCATATCGGTCATGGCCGCCTCTCATCGGGGTGACGTTCCGGTCGTGCGCTCGGCACGGGTTACTTAGGATCCGGATTGGCCTCGGTCACGAGAACGGCCTTCTTGAGGATGCCTTGCTTGTCGACACCCCAGGCGGCCATCAGCTTCGTGTAGGTGCCGTCCTCGATCATGCCCTGGAGCGCCTTCTGGAGCACGGGGCCGAGCGGATCGCCCTTGCGCACGCCGATGCCGTTATAGAGTTCGTTGACCGCCAGGGTTGATACGGTGAAGGTGCCGGTCTGCTTGGCGAGGTATTGCAGCTTGGCGGAGCCCGCGGCGACGAGTTGCACGCGACCCGAGGAGACCGCGAGTTCGGCATTGTTCTGCGTCGTGAACTGCTGGATCTCGATGGCTGGCAGGCCACCCGTCACGCAGGTCTCCGCGCTGAGCTTGGTCAGGTACTGGAAATCGAAGGCGCCGGTCAGGACGGCGACGCTCTTGCCGCACAGATCCTTCAATTCGTTGATCGCAAGGGGCTTTGCCTTCAGGAAGGCATAGGCCGTGCCGTCCGAGCGCTGCGGAATGAAGTCGAGAACCTTGAGCCTGTCGGCAGTGGGGGCGAAGGAGGAGAAGCCGGCGTCGAACCGGCGTGCGACGAGGCCCGGCAGGATCGCCTCGAAGCTCGTGCCCGTGAACTGGAAGGGCACGCCGAGCTTTGCCGACATCGCCTTGGCCATGTCTACGCTCCAGCCCTTGAGCTCGCCGTTCTCGACGAATTCGTCCGGCGGCCAGTCGTTGAAAACCGCGACCTTGACGCCGTTCTCCTGGTATTCCTTCGGGAGGGCGTCGTGCAGCGCCTTGTCGACCGTCACGGTCTCGTCGGCCCTCGGTGCGCCAGCCGAGAGCAGGGATAGCAGGACCGTACCGAGGGCCGCTCCCATGATGCCGCGTATTCCCGATCGCCGTTTGGCCACCGGGCGCCTGTCTTGCCTGTAGTCCATCGTGTCTTCCCCTCTGTTTTCGCGGCTACCGAGATGGCGCCACTTATTGTGCCTTGAGCCAGCCGTCGGCGTTGGCCATGAGCTTGGCTAGGATTGTGTCCAGCGCCACCCTCTCCACCGGCGACAGGCATGCGAGCATCTCTTCCTGCCGGGTCTTGAAGAGATCGACTGTCTCGGTGATCAGGTCTCGGCCCGGTGGTTCGATGGTGAGCAATGCGCGTCGCCGGTCGCTCGCGATGAGCTCGCGCCGTATGAGCCCCCGGCGCAGCAGGCTCTCGACGGCCCGGCTGATGCTGTTCTTCGGCCGCCCGAGCACGTCGGATACGCTCTTGGCCGTCAGCGGACCGTAATGCGCGAGGCAGAACAGCAGGTTGTTTTCGTCGCGCAGCAGCCCGTAATTGCGTTCGATGACGGCGAAGACCGGCGTGGTGTAGAAGCCCGACCAGAGGCTGAGGCGAAATCCGTCGAGGTCGATCGCCCCGCTTGCCAGGATGCGGTCGAGGACCGCCATGGTCGGCGGGCTATGATCGATGTCTCCCGTGTCGAGCGGTTCAGGCGGTGCGATATGAATGGCTCTGTCTCCTTGTATCGGGCCGGCCGCGACCTCACTTCCCCGCTGCATCCATAAGATGGCGGGCCGTAAAGAGGTCGAGATGGCCACCCCCGACATTCTTATACATCGTGATTTCCTCGGGCGACCGGCGTCCGGGCCGGCGTCCGGTGCAGAGATCGAAGAGATCGCCCTGTATCGCGTCCAGGGTGATGAGACCGCTGGCTATCGGATCGGCGATTTCGCCGGAATGGTCGCATCCTACCCTCGTATCGACGAACACACGGGCGCGCCGCACCACGTCGTCGTCGGCCTCGCGCATGTCGGGCAGATAGGCGCCGACGAGGTCGACATGGGCGCCGGGCTTCAGCAGCCCACCGCGTATGAGGGGTTTCTTCGCCATCGTGACGCAGCTGATGATGTCGGCTTCGGCTACCGAGGCGTCGAGATCGGTCGTCGCCCGCGCCGGATAGCCCTTCGCACGCAGGGCGGCGGCCGCCTCCTCGGCGCGCTCGCCCGTGCGGTTCCAGATGCGAATGTCCTTGATGGACGGGCGTACGGACGAATGGGCCATCGCTACATGCGGGGCAAGACCGCCGGCGCCGACGACGAGCAGCACCTCCGCGTCCTCGCGCGAGAGCAGGGCTGCGCCGAGCGCCGAGTCCGCAGCCGTCTTGCGGAAGGTCATCGCGGCGCCGTCGCAGGCCAGCAGCGGGGCTCCGGTCTTGCCGTTGAACAGGGCGACGAGCCCCTGGACCGATGGCTCCGGCTGGGACAGGGACAGGTTCGAGGGAAAGACACCGACGAGTTTCACGGCGATCACGTCGCCTGCCGCCCAGGCGACGAGCGATACGAACTTGTTCTCTCCCGCCGGCGGTTCGTCCATCACGCGACCGTCGCTGCGCGGCATCTTGTCGGCGGCGTGGGCTGCGCGCAGCGCTCCGACGAGAGCGGGATAGTCGAGTAGTCTGTGGACGTCTTCAGAATCGAAGATCTGCATCAGGAGCTCGCTTCCTTTGCAATGGCCAGCAGGCCATCGCGTTCGAGAAAATTCAGGATTGCTTCGGCCGCGGCATCCGCATCGGGTGCGATCATCTCGCGGCGGGCATCGCCGTCGGCCGATGTTCCACCGATCGAAGGCGCCGCCAGCCGCCTTGGTCGCTGCCTCCCGGGCCTCAGAGACCATGCGAGCCGGTCGTCGCGGCTTTGCGATGTTGCCGGCAATTTCCGCAGCGGCCCCCGCAGGGCCGGCATGCGGGCGCTGAGGCGCGGGGCAGGCCCGCGCCGGTCTACCGTGACGAGGAGGGGGGATGTGGTTTCCAGCACACGCCGCCGCCCGCCTGGCAGCGCCTTTACGAGACGGATTCCGGTCTGCGTGAACGAGATATCGACAATATCGGTCGCGATGGCATAGCCGAGGCGCTCGGCAAGAAGAAAGGGAAGCATGCCGCTGCCCTCTCCCGCTTCAGCCTGGCTGCCTGCAACGACGAGGCGTGGCCTGCGAGAGCGAAGCTCGTCTTCCAGCAAACCTAGAGGATCGTCATCGGCCGCGCAGCCGAGCACCATGATCTCGGCTGCTCCGGTGCCGAGATAGTCCCGCAGCACCGGTTCGTTGTCGCCGGCCCGGCCCGCGTGGAGAGCCGTGACCGGCTGGCCGGTCGCGAGGGCAAGTTCGAGAGCGCGCGCGTCGAAGTCGGCCCGACGCGGGCGAAGAGAGACCGGATGCTTCCCGATCGAGACGAGCACGAGCACGCCTCCGCCGAACTCCGAGCTTTGGGAAGGTGCTGCTTTCAGGTCATTCGCGCCCCCGGAAACGGAGGTCGATCGGGAGAAGGCAGAGCTCGGAGGCGCCCCGCTGCTCCGGCGCGCCTGCGCGCGGCGCACGAGCGCGGGCAGCACGGCCTGGGCATCCGCGACGATGGCGAGGTCCGCGCGCTTGATCATCTCGGCACGCAGATCCGTATTGACGGCCACCACCCTTTCGGCGCCGGCAATGCCCTGCAGGTGCTGGCTGGCGCCAGCGATGCCGAAGGCGAGATAGCAGCGCGGTTCGACGAGAATGCCCGAAGCGCCGACCTGGCGGGTTCTGGGCAGCAGGCCGGCATCGCAGACGACGCGGCTGCCTGCCTCGGCGGCACCGAGCAGGCGGGCGGCCTCGTGGAATGCCTCCCAATCCACCAGGCCGTTGCCGGCGCTGATGATCAGGTCGGCCTCGGCAAGGGGCAAGGTGGCGGGATCGAGAGGCAGGGCATCACCTGGCACCACCCGCCGCGGGGAAGGAGACGCCTCGATCGCCATCGGCCGGGCTTCCCGCGGCACCGGACCGGCCAGCGAAGCGAACATCCCCCTGGCGGGAACGATCACACGCGGCAGCGCGCGGCGTACTTCCGTGCGCCCGGCATCAATGTCGGCCGTGAGTTCCTCCGCGGCGAGGCGCCTGACATCCAAGGCTGCACGGTCGCCGAGACGGGCGGCGGCACGGCGCGCCAGTTCCCTGCCGAGGGGGGTGTCCGAAAAGAGGAGATGGCGCGCCCCGCTTCCCTCGGCGGCAGCGAGTACGCCTGCGACACGCGGTTCGGCGTCTTCCTCGGCATATGCCGGATCCGTCAGCCGCAGGACGCGGTCGGCCCCCTCGTTCCCCGGGTGCCCTCGCAGATCACCGCCCGGCGGCAGGAAGGCAAGCATGGCGACGCCGCCTGACAAAGCGTCGGCTAGGGTACGGGCGGCGCCCATCAGATCGCGATCCTCGCGCGAGAGGCGGCCCGCACCGAGATCGACCACCGCCAGCACGAAGGGCGCGTCATCGGCTATGGTGGCGATGTTCGCGGCCGCATTCCTGGTTGCGGCCGCCTCCGGCACACGCATGCGCATGGAGGCGGGGTCACGAGGGTCCCTTCGGACGCGTGGAGGCTGAGTCATGACGTCACCAACGCTGGTGAGGCCTGCTCTGCGGCTTCGACAGCAGCCAGAACGATCTCGGCGAGATCCATGATCTTGGGGCGCGGCTCAACCACGCCCTCGAGCATCTGCGCACAGAAAGGGCAGGCGACGGCAACCGTGGCCGCCCCGGTCGCGCGTGCCTGGTCGATGCGCATGTCCGGGATGCGCCGCTCCCCCGGAACGTCGGCGAGGGGCGCTCCGCCGCCGCCGCCGCAGCAGCGTGAGCGCGGCCCGGAGCGTTCCATCTCCGCGATGCCGATGCCCAGCCGTCCGAGCAGGCTGCGAGGCGCGGCGAATTCCCCATTGTAGCGACCCAGATAGCACGGGTCGTGATACGTCATCGCCTCGCCGGAGAGGTCGGCCGCCGCAAGTCGCCCATCGGCGAGCAGGCTATCCAGAAAGGCGGAATGATGCTCGACGCGGTAGGTCGCGCCGAAGGCCGGGTATTCATTCCGCAGCATGTGCAGGACGTGGGGATCGGCGGTGAGGATCACCTCGAAGGAGTAGCGCCGAAGTGTCTGGATGTTGAGCATGGCAAGCTCCTGGAACGTCGCCTCGTCCCCAAGGCGGCGTGCGAGATCGCCGCAATCCCGTTCCTCTTCTCCCAGAACCGCGAAATCGATGCCGGCGCGCCGCAGGAGCTGGATGAGGGCACGCAAGGTGCGCTGGTTTCTGCGATCGAACGCCGTCTCTCCAAGCCAGAGCAGCACCTCCGCCCGTCCACGCTCCGCCATCAGGGGCACGGAGAGGTCGACGGCCCAGTCGAGGCGGGAATCGAGGGAGCGGCCCGCGATGGTGTGCGTGGCCCTGAGCGTTTCGATTGCCTCCGCGCTCTTGGGCGGCACGGCGCCGCGCTCAAGGGTCTGGTAACGCCGCATGTCGACGATTGCATCGACATGCTCGATCAGCATCGGGCATTCGTAGACGCAGGCCCGGCATGTCGTGCAGGCCCACAGGGTCTCCGGCGATATCGCTCCTTCTGCTCCGGCTTCCGATACTAGAGACACGCGGCTGCTCCCGCCCTGTGCCGCGGTCGCGCCGACGAGATCCTGGATCAGGCGCTTGGGATTGAGCTGCTGGCCGGCGGCATGAGCCGGACAGGCCTCCTGGCAGCGTCCGCACTGCACGCAAGCGTCGAACTGGACGAGGCGCGTCCAGGAAAAATCGGAAGGCTGCGCCACCCCCGCCTGCGGGATATCCGGTCCCGGGACGCTCGCCCTGCTCAGGTCGAGCGGGCGCAGTGCCGTGTCCGCGAGGCCTTCGACCCGACGGGGGCGATGGTGGACGACGAGGTTCGTCACGCCGGCGACGGCATGGCGCATCGGTCCCTCCAGGCTCCAGGCCACGAGCGTACCGAGGGAAGCGGCGCCCACCAGGGCGATCAGGATGGAGCTCGGCAGCAAGGCAGGCGGAGGAGCACCGCGCCAGGCGGCATCGAAGGCCGCCGCCCCCAGGAAGAGGACGGCACCGCCCAGTGCCAGGGGGAGCAAGTCGAATTTCCCACCCGTCAAACGGCGAGGCCGAGGCGGGCGCCTGCGCCAGGCCACGAGGCAGACCCCGGCGGCGGCCGCTCCGAGCGTTGCCAAGACCAGTACGGCCAGGACGATGCCGACAGCTCCGCCAAAGCCGCCCACATGCAGGATGAAGGAGAGGACGAGTGCGGCCACGAGGCCACCCGCCGCCAATACATGCATCCGCGAGGCATAGGGATCGCGGTCGACCACGTCATGCACGGTGTGGAAATAGCCGCGCGGAAGGCGGGCGATGCCGGCGATCCAGTCGACCGGCGCCGGTCGGCCCCTGCGCCAGCGCAACCACAGCCTGGCTGCCTGTACGATCAGCCCCGCGATCGCAAGGAGCAGGACAAGACCGGCGAGATCGGGGCCCTGCATGGCCGTTCCTCAGATCTGCGCCATGAAGCGCGAGGCATCGAAGATGGCGGCGTAGACGTTGCGGCTCGAGATGGCATCGCCGATGCGGAAGAGCTTGAACGTGCCCGCCTCGTTCGTCGCAACCGTCTGCGGTCGGCTCTCGACCAGCGCCTCGAGATCCACCTCGCCGTCATTGACGGAGAACGGTCTGAGCGCATGATAGATATCGTCGTTGGGAAGGGTGCCGAGTTCGTAGACGATCTGGTCGACGACCCGTTCCTCCTCCGCGCCCGTGAATTCGTTGCGTAGCACCGCCACGAGCGAATTTCCCTCTGGATAGACGGAGCGCAGCGTCATGTTCGGCGTCTGGATGACATTGCCCTCATAGAGCTTGCGCATGTAGGCGACATGGGTGAGGTGCCCCGTCTCCGCTCCGACCTCACGGTCGGGCGTGACGATTTCCACCGAAGCGCCTTGCCGGGCCAGGAAGTCGGCGCAGCCCGCGCCCGGATGGAGGCCCATCTCGTCATACACCAGCACGTTGCTGCCAGGCGTCACCGAACCGTCGAGGATCTGCCAAGTCGGAACGGCCAGATCCGCTCCGTCGATACGGGGAGCTGCCGGCGAGCCGCCGGTCGCGACGATGACGACATCCGGCTCCTCCGCCTGGATCATGCCCGCATCCGCGCGGGTGGCGAGGCGCAGGCTCACGCCCTTCTTGCGGACCTGATGCTCCAGCCAGCGGACCACGCCGCCCATATTCTCCCGCCAGGGAACCGTCTTGGCCAGATTGATCTGGCCGCCGAGCCTGTCCTGGGCCTCGAAGAGCACGACCTCATGGCCGCGCTCGGCCGCGACGCGCGCGGCCTCCATGCCGCCAGGACCGCCGCCTACCACCACCACCTTGCAGCGTGGCGTCGTCGGGGTGTGGACATGAGGCAGGAAGGCTTCGTGGCCGGTAGCGGCATTCTGCACGCATTTTACGCCGCCATTGCCGGCGAAGTCACCGCAGTAATTGGCGCCGACGCATTGGCGGATGTCATCCTCCTTTCCATCCTGCAGCTTCCTCATGATGTGCGGATCGGCGATATGGGCGCGCGTCATCGCGACGAAGTCGACATGACCTTCCTTCACCGCCCGGTTCGCCGTGGCGATGTCGCGGATGGCGGAAGCGTGAAGGATCGGCACGTCGACTTCCGCCTTCACGGCGCTGGCGAGATGGAGGAATGCGGCCGGCGGGAAGGACATATCCGGCAGCATGGCGGAAAGGTTGGCGAAGTTGTCGCCGTGCGCCTGATAGATGCTCAGATAGTCGACGAGGCCGCTGTTGGCGAAGCCGGTGGCGACCTTGAGGCATTCGGTGGCATCGAGGCCCCCCTCGAGCATCTCGTCGCCCGCAATGCGCAGGCCGAGCACGATGTCGTTCCCGACGGCCTCGCGCACAGTACGGAAGACGTCCAGACCGAAGCGCATGCGGTTCTCGAGGCTGCCGCCATACTTGTCGGTGCGCTTGTTGAGAGCGGGAGAGAGGAAGCTGTCGATGAGATGATGGGCGGCCGCGATGATCTCGATGCCGTCGAGGCCGCCTTCCTTGCAGCGGCGAGCGGCGTCCGCAAAGCCCTTGAGCGTGCGCTTGAAATCCCACTCCTCCATCTCCTTGGCGTAGGAGCGGTGCGCCTGTTCCCGCGTGGCAGAAGGAGCGATGAGAGGCAGCCAGTGGTGGCTGGCGTAGTGGCCGCGCCGTCCCAGATGGGTGAGCTGGCAGAAGACCGCTGCGCCATGCTGGTGCACGCGGCGGGCGAAGCTCTCGAAATAGGGAACGATGCGATCGCTCGTCACGTCGATCTGCGCGAAGGGCAGGGGAGAATCGAGTGCGACCGAGGAAGAACCGCCGAAAATGGTGAGGCCGATGCCGCCGCGCGCCTTCTCGGCGTGATAGAGCTGGTAGCGGTCCTTGGGCATCCCGTCTTCGGCAAGGCCCGCCGCATGGCCCGTGCTCGCCATGCGGTTGCGGAGGGTGATGTTTCCGATTTTCAGCGGCTTGAGCAGTGCGTCGTAGTCACCCATGGCAGGACCACTTCTTGCAGGCGTTGTTACGGTGGAGGCGGATGCGAGGCTATCTGTCATCCCGCAGTTTGGAATGTGAATAGTTCCATTTAGAATTGTCAATCGAATTTTTTGCTTTCTTCCGAGGTGGGCGGCAGCCAGCCTCCAGGGTGCCGAGGACAGGATCAGGTGCTCGTAATTTCCCTTGGGTAAGGCGGTTTTTTGGCGATTTATGCTGCTACCGAAGACAAAATGCCACTCTGATCACGAAGTGAGCGGCGTGCATTCTTTATGGGCTCTCAGCCTCCGGCCACAAGTGGGGTCTTGCCAGAAAGTTCTATTTGGTATCAATTTAATCTGAGCGAGGGGCGACGGAGGTCGTGATGGATCTTTTCGATGTGATCGTCATCGGCGCTGGCATCACCGGTGCCAGCGCAGCCAACCATCTCACGGCCGCCGGCTATACGACCCTCCTTCTCGACCAGGGGGATTTCGCAAGCGGGACGACCGGCCGGACCAGCCGCCTGCAATATTCCGGCCTCGCCTACCTCAACGCCCTGAACCCGCCGACCCGCCTGCTGCGACATCCCCGCCAGGCCTTCGAGGCAGTCGCTCTCGCCCGCCGGTCCATGCGCGACCGCTCGGCTTTCATCAGGGCCGTCCCCGAGCGGGTCCGGCCCGTCACTTTCTTCCTGCCGATCTATCGCGGCGACCCGGTTTCCGTACGACGCATGGCTGCAGGATTCGCTCTGATGGAGCGGCTCGATCCTGGCGGAGTGCCCCTTTCGGTGGAGTTGATCGAGCCGACCGAGGCGCGCCGCGACCCTCGCCTGGCGCTGCTGCGCGATCCCGACCGCCTCCAGGGCATCGTGAAATGCGTGGAGCACCAGTTCAACTGGCCTGAGCGCATTTGCCTCGATGCCGTCTTCAATGCGGCGGAAGGCGGCGCCCGTGTCGAGAACCACATGGCTGCCGAGTCCCTGGCCAGGCAGGGCGACGGAACCTGGCTCGTCACGACTCTCGATCGCCGGCGCAATGCGCATGCAGCCTTTCGAGGGCGTACGGTGCTCAACGCTGCCGGCGCGTGGGTGGACCGCATCGCGTCGGCTTCGGGCCTCGGCCTGCCGCGTATCAATCAGGGCGAGAAGGGAGCCAACATCGCGATCAGGATGCCTCCCGAACTGGAGGGTATCGGTTTCGAAGGGCTGACGCGGCGCGGTGAGCCCTTCTATGTGATACCGTGGGGCAAGCTGCATTATTTCGGGCCGGTCAACCGGCCGCAGGAGCCGGACGAAGAAGGCTATCGCGTCAGCGAAGCCGAGATCGCCGCCCTTCTCGACGAACTCAACTACCTCTTCCCGAACCTGCGCAAGACACGGTCCGACGTGCTCTACGCCTGGGCAGGGGTCAGGCCCCGCACCGCGAAGACGGGACATCCCGCCGGCGGCTCGGCCGTGCGGCTGCACGATCTGGCGAGCGAGGGCGCCCCGAACTATTTCGCCTATACCGGAGGCCTTCTCATGACGCACCGCAGCGCCGGCCGGGAGATGGTGGCCGGTATCGGCCGGCGGCTGAAACCGTCAGCGACGTCCCAGTCCCTGCGTGGCTCGGCCCGGCTGCCGCCGAGCCAGGCCGACAGGACGGTGTTGCAGGGCGAGCGGGGCGAGGCGAGCGTCACGGGCCTGGTCTACGCCTGCCAGCATGAGAAGGTTCTCGACCTCGCCGACCTCATGCGACGCCGCGTCAGCCTGGGATGGGACGAAGGGCTTGGCTGCGACTTCGCCCATCCGGTGGCACAGACCGTACGTGATGTCATGGGCTGGAGCGCCGCCGAAGCGAGCGCGCAGGCCGGCAGCTATATCGCCGCCGCTAGGCGCGATTTCTCGCTCGCGTGACGGAGGACCCGTCCTCCGCCGTCCGATTGCACTACTCGTTTGTTCCGCACCGGCTGGCCAAAGCATGTCGCCGGGCAAGTTGATGGAGAGACCCTGGTGCCCGATACTCATGCCGCCTTTCCCAACGTCTCCCGACCGCTTTCGCTGAGGGGGCGGAGACTGCGCGCCAGGGTCTATCTGCCCGCGCACCAGCCGGGCCTGGCGGACGGGGGGCTGCCGGGCGAACGCTATATCGACTATCATCGACAGCGTGCCCGCGCCGGGCTCGGCATGCAGATCACGGGGGCGACGCCCGTCATGTGGTCCGCGGTCTGGGCGGACGGCCGGACGCTGGTCAACGTCGACGATCGTATCATTCCCGGCTATCGCAATCTGGCCAGGGCCGTGCATGACGAGGGCGGCCTCATGCTGGCCCAGCTTGCCCATGTCGGAGCCATGGAGACGGCGGGCGAAGCCATCGTCTCGGCATCCTGGGAACATTCCGAGTTGACCCAGCGCATGTCGCGGGAGGCGACGCTGGAGGAACTGGCAGAGATCGAGGCGCTCTACCGCGCCGCCGCGACGCGCTGCCACGAGGGCGATCTCGACGGCGTCGAAGTGACCATGGCGCATGGCATGCTGCTGGCAAGCTTCCTGTCGCCCCTGATGAACCGCCGCACCGATGGATTGGGTGGCGACCTCGAAGGCCGTACCTTGTTCCCCCGCCGCGTGCTCGCCGTCGTGCGCGAGGCGATGGGCGAGGACCGGATCATAGGTGTCCGCCTGCCGGGCGACGAACTCGTCGAAGGCGGCATCGACGCGGCGGAGGCGACGGCCATTGCACGCCGCCTCGTCGCCACGGGCATGGTCGACTACGTCAGCATCACGGCCGGCAACAACACCCGCAAAATGGCACGCGTCGATCATTGGCCGCCCACGCCCGCGCCGCTCGGCGCTTTCCGCCATCTGTCACGGGCTGTTCGCGCCGGCGTCGACGTGCCTGTCGCGACCGTCGGCCGTGTCACCACGCTGGATCTCGCCGAGGAGATCCTGGCGAGTGGCGATGCCGATCTCGTCGGCATGGTCCGCGCTCATGTCGCCGATCCCCGCCTTCTGCCCAAGGAGCGGCAAGGGGAACATCGGACGGTGCGGCCCTGCGTCGGTGCAAATGTCTGCATCAATGCGCTCATGAACCATGAATCGCTGGCCTGCATGGTCAATCCTGAACTCGGCCGCCGCGCTGATGTCATGGATCGGCCCATCCTGGCTCCACGTCCGGCGGTCGTGATCGGCGGCGGGCCAGGCGGCCTGGAGGCCGCGCGCCGTCTTGCGCTGCGCGGGTTTCGCACGACGCTCGTCGAGGCGGAGGAAGCGCTGGGTGGCCAGATGCGACGCTGGACGGAAACGCCATCCCGGCGGGAGTTCAAGCGTATCGTCGCCTGGTGGGAAGACGAACTCGAGCGGCTGGGCATCGATGTCCGGCTCGGGGAAAAGGCCAGCGTCGAAACCATCCGCGCGCTCCAGCCTTCCGTCGTGCTGCTCGCGAGCGGCTCGGTCCCCGTACCGGCGGCCGTCGCGGGCACGGGCGAGGCGCCGAGCTTTGGCCCCTATGATGTGCCTGCCGCGGGCGGGCATGTCGTCGTCTATGACGAGATGGGCCGCCTGCCGGGCATGCTGACCGCCGAACGCCTCGCGCAGGGTTGGAAGAAGGTCACCTTCGTCACGTCCATGCTTCATCCGGGCGAGGGCGAGGGACTTACTACCGCCTACTCCCTGTTGCGCTCGCTCGCCGGGTTCGGCGTCGAAATCGTCGACCGTGCCAAGATTGAGCGCATCGAGGGCCGCGACGCCGTCCTCAAGGGCGTATTCGGCGAAAGGCGTGCGACGCTCCGGGACATCGATGCCGTCGTGTCCCTGGGCAGCATCGTCAGCCACAGCCCTCTTCTGGAGCCCCTGCGCGCCGCGCGGATCGCGGTGCGGCTGGTGGGCGATGCCAAACTGCCCCGCGGGGTGACCGAGGCGGTGCAGGATGCGGCAGTGACCGTCTGGGATCTGGACGACGGGCGCAATGAACCGACCGGCGAGCCCGCTCGCCTGGCTGCCGCCGGCTGAGCGGTCGGGGAGGGCCATATGGAGCGCTCGGCCAGGGTCGTTGTCGTCGGTGGTGGGTGCGTCGGCGTCGGCGTGCTGTATGGGCTGGCCAAGAGAGGCTGGAGCGACTGCCTTCTGCTGGAGAGGCGCACCCTTGGAAGTGCCTCGACGCGGATGGCCGGCGGCTTCATCCCGACCTATGTGCGCCACCATGTGCTTTCTCCGCTCATCAACAAGACGACCGAGATCTATGCAGGGCTGGAGGCGGAAACGGGATTGTCCGCCGGCATGCACCATAACGGGCAGATGCGCATTGCCCGCAGCCGGGAGCGCCTGGACGAATATTGGAGCTACATGAACGCGGCGCATGCCATCGGCGCCAATGCCCGTCTGCTGACGCCGCAGGAAACCCGTGAATTGTGGCCGCTGATGCGCGACACAAATGGGGTCTTCGGCGCTCTCTATCATCCGGACGATGCCTATGTCGGGCCGACCGACGTCACCATGGCGATGGCAAAGGGCGCGCGGGACTGCGGTGCTCGCATCGCCCAGAATACGCAGGTGCTCGGCTTCGAGCGTAAGCCCGGCGGTGAATGGAAGGTATCGACCACGCAGGGCGATGTCCTGTGCGAGCATGTGGTCCTGGCCACCGGCAACTATGCCCGCCAGACCGGCGCAATGCTCGGGCTGAACGTTCCGGCCCAGCCCATCGTGGTGCAATACTGGTTCACCGATGCCATTCCCGAAATCGTCGAGCGCAAGCGCCTCGGCCTGTCGGAAATGCCGATCGTGCGGGACGAGGCCTATCTCGGCTACACGCGTGAGGAGGGCGACGGGCTGATGTTCGGCGCCTATGAGCGGCCGGAAGCGCTGGAACTCTTCGGGGTAGACGGCATCCCCGGCACCTATGACGGCGACCTTCTGCCGGCCAATCTCGACGGCCATGCCGAGGCCCTGGAGATCGCCTGCGATCTCGTGCCGGCGCTCGGCCGCGCCGGACTGAAGTCGAACATCCGCGGACCGATGCAGATGACCGAGGATGGATTGCCGCTCGTGGGGCCGGCCCGCGGGCTCGACGGGATCTGGCTGGCGGAAGGGGTGCCGGGTGGTATCCTCTGGGGTGGCGCGATCGGCCATTCCCTCTCCGAATGGATTGTCGAGGGCGAGGCTTCCGTCGACATGACGGCACTCGATTCCAGGCGTTTCGGCGATCATGCCACCAGGAGTTGGACACGGCTCAAGGCCGTCGAGACCTGGGGCAGTCATTCCGACTGCATCATTCCCGGTACCGAAATGCCCGCCGGGCGGCCTGCGAAGACTGCCCCGTCCTATGACCGGCTTGATGGGCTCGGGGCGATGTGGGGCGTGCGCAACGGCTGGGAGACTCCCAACTGGTATGCGCCTGCGGGTGTCCCGCGCGACGACTCGATGACCTACCGTCATTCCGCATCGGGCCCTCATATTGCCGCCGAGGTCGCGGCGGTTCGCAGCGGCGTCGGCCTCTCGGAACTGACGTGCCTGGCGAAATTCGAGGTCGACGGGCCGGATGCGGCTGCCATCCTGGACGCCATGCTGGCGACACGCCTGCCTGCGCAGGGGCGTTGGGAAGAGGCGCTGCTGCTGTTCGAGGCCGGCGGCGTCAAGATGCATTTCGCTGTCGCACGCCTCGCGAAGGATCGTTTCTACCTCGTCGCTCCGGCCCAGGCCGAGGCCGTGCTGGAGGACGAACTGCGGCGCCTGATGCCGCCTGGTGCGACAGCGCGCTTGCGCAACGTCTCGATGGAGCGTGGCGTGTTCCTCCTGTCGGGACCCGCAGCGCGAGACCTGCTGGGTACCATCTGCGGCCAGGCTGTCTCGCCTGCAGCGATGCCGTGGGGATCGGCTCACTCGCTCGAGGTTGGTCCGGCGCCCGATGTGCGCGTGCTTCGGAATAGTCCGACGGGGGAACTGAGCTTCGAACTGCATCACCCCATGGCCTATCAGCGAGCGCTGCTCGACCTTCTGCTCGATGTCGGCAAGCCATTTGGCCTCAGGCTGGTCGGCACGCGTGCGCTCGGCTCCCTGCGCCTGGACACTGCCACGCCACTCTGGCCGGCCGACGCCGCGGCGGACATCAGTGCGGTCGAGGGCGGCTTTCTCGACCTTGTCGACTTTGAAAAGCCTGCGTTTCCGGGGAGGGCGGCCGTTCTCGCGGAACGCGGTCGCAAGCCCCGTCGGCGACTGGTTCCCGTCGTGCTGGACGCGGATGGCTTTTGCCCCATGGGCGAAGAGGGACTCTATGCCGACGACAAGCTGGCGGGGCGCATGACGTCGGCGGGCTGGTCGTTCCATTTCGGAAGACCGATCGGTCTCGCCATCGTCGACGACGCCTGTGCCGGAGCCGGGACGAGGTTGCGCGTGCCGGTGCTCGACGGCTGGCTCGACGCCGTCGTGGCGGGGGAGAGCCCCTATGATCCCGCGCGCCAGCGCGCCCGAGCCGGATGAGGGGACAGATGCCATCACGCTGTCGTCGATCTCATTCCATTTCGGAATGGAGCCATGTCAAATCGCTTCTTGAAAGCAATTCCCCGCTGTCGGTTAATCGATGGAACGGTTTTACTCTGCACGGAGAATTGCCGGGTGCAGCCAGGTCACAGAGGGTCATTGTCGGAAGCGCGCGAGCTTTGCTCCGTTTCACGCGCATGCGCCCGCGTCGGTTGCGGGACGCTCCGCCGAGGCCTCCAAAGATGACCGGTGCGCTGTCTCATCATCCCCGTGAAGCCATGGGACGAGGCAGCGCCCCGAGCCGCGGGCCGGACGCCCGCTCCGGACATTCCAGGCGGTCCGAATGGCCATGCGCCCGCGACATCGCTTCCGCCTTGAGCGGGCGCCGGGTGCGCCCTGTCGACACCGCCATCCCGTTTCGACCGGCCGAGCCAGCCGTCCGGTTCGGTGGGCATGGCCCGAATCCTGCATGGAGAAATCAATGATATCGGATCGCAACGTCTCGCTTCCGCGATCATCCGGCGCATTCGAGCCGCCCGCACAAGCCAGGGACAGCGACCCTGTCGTCCGCTTTCCGAACGCGCCTCGCGATGCCGAGGGAGCCGGATCGCAAAGAGGTAGAGGGGACCAAGTGATCCGCACCCAAAAACCCTATGTTCGGCTGGAGAACATCACCAAGCACTTCGGAACCTTCACGGCTCTCCACGACGTCAGCCTCTCCGTTCCCACGGGCGACGTGCTGGCGATCATCGGTCCGAGCGGCTCCGGCAAGAGCACGCTCCTGCGCTGCATCAATTTCATCGAGCCGCCGGAAACGGGTGTCGTGACGGTCGGGGACGTCACTGTCGAGGGGGGCTCGAAGGTTTCCCGCTCCGAACTGCGGCGGCTTCGCCGCAATTTGGGCATGGTTTTCCAGTCGTTCAACCTGTTCCCGCACATGACCGTGCTGCGCAACGTCAGCCTCGCCCAGGAGCGGGTGCTCGGCCGCAGCCGGCAGGAGGCGGACGCCATCAGCATGCAGCTTCTCAGCCGCGTGGGGCTCGCCGACAAGGCGGCGCAATATCCCATCCGCTGCTCGGGCGGCCAGCAGCAGCGCATCGCCATTGCCCGTGCCCTGGCTCTCGACCCGAAGGTGATGCTGTTTGACGAGCCGACGTCGGCGCTCGATCCCGAACTCGGCCTCGAAGTGCTGGCGGTCATGCGGGAATTGGCGGACAGCGGCATGACCATGATCGTGGTGACGCATGAAATGAGCTTCGCGGAGAACGTCTCGGATCACGTGGCGATCATGGCCGACGGCCGCGTGCTCGAATACGGCCCGAGCCGGGACGTCATCCGGACGCCCCAGTCGGCCCGGGCCAAGCAGTTCCTGCGAGCCGTGAACGAACGCTGATGCTTTACGAACTCAGCCTCATCCTCCGCGGCCTGCCCTGGACGATCATGGTCACGCTGCTCTCCTTCCTGATCGGTTGCATCCTCGGATTTCCGATCATGGCGCTGCGAAACTCGCGCTTTGCGGTCGTGCGCATTATCACGATCGCCTTCATCAGCCTCATTCGTGCGGTGCCGCCGCTCGTCTGGCTGTTCATCATCTTCTTTGGGCTCGGCACCGGAATCCTGGAGATGGGGCCCTTCACGGCCTCGCTCATAGGGCTCGGCCTGATTGCGGCGACCAACATGGCCGAGATCTACCGCGGCGGGCTGGTTGCCATCCAGCACGGTCAATGGGAGGCGGCGGAGGCCCTCAACCTGGGCTGGCACAATACATTCCGGGATGTCATAGCCCCGCAGATGTTCCGCGTCTCCCTCCCGTCCTCGGCCACCTATGTCATCGGGCTGATGAAGGACAGCGCCATCGCCTCGACGATCGGCGTGCCGGAGATGGCCTATCAGGGCGCCCGCCTGACGCAGGAAACGTTCAAGGGCCTGGAGATCTTCGGGCTGGTGGGGCTGATGTACATCCTCATCAGCCTGCCCGTGGCCTGGCTGTCGCGCCGGGCGGACGTCTACCTCAGAGCCAAGGTGGCGCGATGATGGAAACGCTTCTTCAGGGCGCGACATGGGACGATTTCGTCTCTTGGCTGCCCAGCCTGTGGGCCGGCTTCTGCATCAGCATCGAGCTGACGATCGCATCGCTGCTGGTCGGGCTCCCGCTCGGACTGTTCTGGGCCCTCGGCGTCCAGTCGAAGATCGCGCCGCTAAGGGCGTTCTGCCTCGTTCTGGTCGAAATCGGGCGGGGAACGCCCGCTCTGGTGCTGATCCAGTTCATCTATTTCGGATTGCCCTCGCTCCATCTCCCGCTTCCTTCCTTCCTGTCGGCGGTCGTGGCGCTCGGCTGGTGCACGGGAGCCTATACCAGCGAGATCATCCGCGCCGGACTGGAATCCGTGCCCGGCGGTCACAAGGAGGCGGTCAGCGCGCTCGGCCTCTCGACCATGGACGGGCTGCGCTACGTGATCCTGCCGCAGGGGCTGCGCGTCGCCGTTCCCGCCTTGCTCGGCTTCTCGATCCTCATTTTCCAGGGAACTTCCCTGTGCTTCACGATCGCGCTGCCCGAACTCACCAGCCGTGCCTACGAGATCGGCACCAACACCTTCTTCTTTTTCCCGGCACTTGCGACGGCCGGTCTCTTCTACGTCGCGATCTGCGTGCCAGGCTCGTTTCTCGTCTCCTATGTCGAGCACCGCGCGGGCGCTTATTCGGTTCGTTGAGCTACCACCAGAGGGGATAAAAAAAATGAAGACATTCGGGGTCATTCTTACCGCCGCCGCCATGGTCGCCGGATTTTCTACCTTCGCGCAAGCGCAGGACTGCAAGCCCAAGCATAGTTTCAGCACCGTCGAGGCCGGCTTCATCACCGTTGCTGCGACACCCTATGCTCCTTATTCGCTGATCGATGCCGCAGGCGTGCTGCAAGGCATCGACGGGGACATCCTGGCTGAGATCGCCAAGCTCGAATGCCTCAAGATCAAGGCAATTCCGGTCGATGGCGGCGCCGCCATCCAGTACATCATCGGGCGCAAGGCCGATACGACCACCGGCGATTGGTATCGTACCGCCGAGCGGGCGCGCGTCGTCTATCTTTCCGCGCCGCTCTATGTCGATCAGATGGCCGTCTATTCGAAGGAAGGCTTCGATTCCATCGGCCAGATGGATGGCAAGGTCATCGGCAGCACGGCCGGCAACCTGTGGAACGCCGACATGAAGAAGGTCTTCGGCGATAATGTGAAGCTCTATCCGAACTCCGTCGCCATGCAGCAGGACCTCATGGCCGGCCGCGTCGACCTCGGCGTGGACGGTGAATCGATTGGCGTGGTGGCTCAGCAGCAGGGCCAGCTCAAGGGCATCAAGATCGTCACCATCAAGCCCGATCCACGCGTCGCCGCCACCCAGGAAGCCGGGCAGGGCACCTTCCCCCTGACCAAGAGCAACACCGAGATGGGCAAGGCCTTCGATGAAGATATCGAGGCCCTGCACAAGGACGGCACGATTGCCAAGCTCCTGGTCAAGTACGGCCTCAACGAATCCGCCGCGACGACCGGCGAGCCGCGCCTCATCAAGTAGTTTCTTCAGTCTCGCTACAGGGCATGGGGTCTGCAGATCCCATGCCTGCCTGATCGGCTCGTTCGATATCTCCGGCAGGCCGGTCCATGGGGTCGGCTGCGTCGGGGGCAGGCGACCGGGCCGCCCTTCAAGCAAGGTTCGCAATCCCATGTCGAGGGTCAATGCCGCAGTCCCGGCCCATCTGCTTGCCGGGAGCCTTGACCGGTTGAGGGATCGATGGTTCTTAAGGCCTGTTTCTCCTGGCACAGGCCCGATGCGCATCCCTCGCCGTTTCCTGCCGTCGACGAACCTCCTGATGGCGTTCGAGGCAGCGGCGCGCCTCGCAAGCTTCACTGCGGCTGCGCGGGAGCTCGACCTGACGCAAAGCGCCGTCAGCAGGCAGATCCGCATGCTCGAGGACCAGTTGGGCGTGCAGCTTTTCGTGCGCGACCAGCAGGTCGTGCGTCTCACCGTTGCCGGCGAAAGCTACGCTCGCGATATCCGCGACGCCCTCCGCCGTATCGGCGCCGCTTCGCTGAACCTGAGGGCCAATCCCCTGGGCGGGACGCTGAACCTCGCCGTTCTGCCGACATTCGGAGCGCGATGGCTCACCCCACGGCTGGCGGGCTTCCTCAAGGATAACAAGGGTGTGGTCGTGAATGTGCTTTCGCGGCTCACACGGTTCGATTTCCGCAACGATACGATGGATGCGGCCATCGATTTTCATACCGACGAGTGGGTGGGCACCAAGAGCATCGAACTCATGACCGAAGTCACGTTGCCGGTGGCAAGCCCGGACTTCGTCGCGTGCAGGAATGACTGGACGCCGGAGGTCATGCGCGAGATGCCTCTGCTGCATCTCACCTCGCGGCCGGATGCGTGGGAGCGCTGGTTCCATCTCAATTGCGTTCCCGCGGAAGGCGTCACCGGGATGCTCTTCGACCAGTTCAGCACCATGGCCCAGGCTGCGCAGTCGGGGCTCGGCATTGCGCTGCTCCCGACCTTTCTCATCGAGGCGGAACTCTCCAAGGGCGACCTCGTGCCGGTGCTGCCGCGCCCGCTGAAGAGCGATGCCCATTACTCGCTCACCTGGCCGGTCGAGCGGGACGCCTATCCGCCGCTCGTCGCTTTCCGCGGCTGGCTGTCGGCCGAGACGCGGCGATATCGCGGAAGCGAAGGCTGAGGCGGCCATAGACCACGACGGCCGCCGAGGTGTCGCCGGGCCTGCGGGCCAATCCGGAAATCCTGAGGGGACTCCATGTCAACCATCGCTGTTGTCGGCGCCGGCGTCATCGGCACCACGATCGCCCACGAACTCCATCGGTGTGGTGAAACCGTCGTTCTGGTTGACAGGGACCAGCCTGGAAAGGGAGCGTCCTTCGGCAATATGGCGAGCATCGCGGTCACCGAGTTCCTGCCCGCGTCCCGTCCCGGCGTATGGGCGCAGATGCCCAAATGGCTGCTCGATCCCGAGGGGCCGGTGTCCGTCCGGCCTTTCTATATGCCGAGGCTGCTCCCGTGGTTCCTGCGTTTCCTGGCAGCCAGTAGGCCGTCCAAGTTGAGGAAGCTCGAAGCGGCGGGAGCCGCGCTCTGCCATCGCGTCCATGAAGATCTCGGCGCGCTGTTGAAGCAGACCGGCCTCGCCCATATGCTGAGCAACGAAGGTTGCCTCTGTCTCTATGGGGACGAGGCCGAATTCAAGGCCGACCGCGACCATATCGAGATGCTCGAACGCTTCGGCTTTCGACATGAAGTGCTGGACAGGGATGCGGTCCGGGCATTGGAGCCCGCCCTGTCCACACGGATCGGCAAGGTCGTTCTTTTACCTGACAATCGTTCCATCTCCGATCCCCACGGGCTGGTGACCGCCTTGGCCGAAAGGTTCAGGGCGGCTGGAGGAACCATCGTCCAGGCGGGAGTGGCCGGCTTCGAGGAAGGCGAGGGAGGTGTCACGGCGCTGCGGACCGATGATGGCCGGCGCATCGCGGCGGATCGCGTCGTCCTCGCAGCGGGCGCCTACACCGGCCGGCTCTCGCGGTTGATCGGCGAGCCGATCCCGTTGGAGACGGAGCGCGGCTATCACACCCAGATCATGGCGCCCGGCATATCGATGAGGCACTCCATCATCTGGCCGGCCCGCGCCTTCATGGTCACCCCAACGGCCGGAGGCATCCGCGTCGGCGGCACGGTGGAGATGGCCGGGCTGGCCGCCGCCCCGGATTTCCGCAGAGCCAGGGTCCTTGTCAAGCGTGCCAGGGATGCGCTGCCGGATCTGAAACCCGAGCAGGCGACGGAATGGATGGGCCATCGCCCGGCCTTTCCCGATACGATTCCCCTCATCGGCCCGTCGGCCAAGCGTCGGAACGTGTGGTATGCCACGGGCCACGGTCATCTGGGCCTGACTTACGCGGCGACCACCGCCAGGCTGATCGGCGATCTCATGACGGGTGTGACGCCGCCCATCGACATGAGCCCCTACGGCATCGGCCGTTTCTGACATCGTCGCTCTCCCCGGTACTGGCGAGAATGACGGGTGCAGCAAGTCGTGCCGGCCATGCTACGCCTGCGATCCAAGGAATATGTCACACGAGAGGCCGTACATGATCGCACTCCTCCCGGGGGAACTGGCCTGGTACGCAACCGGCCGCTTCTATCGCACCAGGCTCGATCACAGGCTGGCCGACTGTGGCTATTTCCTGCACTTGCCTTTTATCGATGCACCGCTGTTCGCCGGCGAACCATCCGAAACAACTGCCTATTTCACCTTCGCCGCCAGGCCGTTCAAGGCGCCGGAACTCGGCAACGGCGCGCTGTCCCTCGGCATCGATCCGGTGGGAGAGTTCTCGATCTATCTGCAGCGCCAGCCGTCGGGAACTTTCGATGAGCCGGCCTCTTTTGCGCGAGGCGAATGCATCGCCACCTTCCGCCGCACAAGCCTGGTGGTGGGAACGACCGTGGACGTTTCCGTCGGAGCGACCACGACGGCAGCTATCGGCAGCAATGTGTTCTCCGCGAGGCTGGTCTCGAGTTCGCCGTTCGAGTTCGGGGGAGGCCAGTACGACCTTGCCGGGCACCTCGGTCCCGGCATCACGCAATTTGGAACGGCGGCGGCCACGCCAATCAAGCCGGCGCCGGCGCACTATGATCTGGTGCTGCCTTTCACCGGCTCCGCCATTGCGCTGGGACGCCCGGCATAGCGCGGGCGAAAGCGCGCCTATCCCAGCGGCGAGGGCGAGATCATGTGGGTCAACGTCGCGCCAAGCTCGTAATAGGCTGCCTTTATGCCCGTGAAGCGTTCGCTGTAGTGCTTGACAGGCTCCATCGGCAGTCCTGCCGGGGACTCTTCCAGCAATGCCGCCGCGGCCTGCGTCCCGAAGACCGTTCCCGGTGCGATGCCGCGGCCCGAATATCCGAAGCTCGCATAGGCGTGGGGCCCGAACTCGACGATCTTGGGGATGTGGTCCGTCGTCATGGCGATGCGCCCGCGCCAGGCGTGCTCGAAAGGAAGGTCGGCAATGGAGGGGAACAGTTTGCGGAGCTTCCGGCGTGCCCAACTGGCGTGAACGGTTCCGCCCGGTCCTTCCAGATTGCCTATGCCGCCGATGATCATGCGCCCGGCCTGATCGATACGGAACGACGACATGACAGTCGCGGTATCCCAGCACCCCTCGCCATTGGCAAGAATGTGCCGACGCGCAGCGTCGGGCATGGGGGTAGTGGCCAGCTGGCAGTAGCTGACCGGGACGAATTCGGGTTTGAACGGAAGCTCGATGCCGAGATGGTAGGCATTCGTGGCTATCAGAAGCGCCCGAGCCTTCACTTCGTGGCCGTTGGCGGCAGCGACCCAGAGGTCGTTGCGTCGGGAGAGGTTCTGGACGGCCGAGCCTGCATGAATGGCGGCCCCTCGTGCCTTGGCGGCTCGCGCGAGCCCCCGGCAATATGACAGGGGCTGGATCGTACCCGCGCGCGGATCGAGCAGCGCGCCGTGATAGGCGCCAGTGCCGGTACGGCGTGCCGTTTCCTCTCTGTCGAGGAGTTGCAAGGGGGCGCCATGTCGGCGGCCCTGCCGACACCGCTCTTCCAGGTCCCGCAAGCCGGCCGGTGAATGTGCCAGGTGCAGGGTTCCGTTGCGCGTGGCCTCGCAGTCTATGCCTTCGCCCTCGATCAGGTCGAAGACGCGCCGGGGAGCCTCGCCCAGCGTCCCGATCAGCTTCCTGCCCGCGGCCTCTCCCATCTGGGCCATGACCGTGTCCGGCGTCAGCCACAAGCCCGCATTCACAAGGCCAACGTTTCGTCCCGAACCGCCGTGTCCGATGATCTCGGCCTCGAGCACGCAGACGGAGGCCCCGCGGCGTGCCGCCTCCAGGGCAGCGGCTGCTCCAGTGAAGCCCCCGCCGACGACAAGCAGGTCCACCGTCAGGCTCCGATCGAGCGGCGGCGCCTCTACCTGTTCGCGGGAACTCGCTCTCCAGAGGATTGAAGCTCGATCAATTGTCATCTCTCAAAATCCGCGAAACGATATCGGTTATTGAAAACATCCGCCCTGGGACGGCCTTCGGCAGTAGGGTCGGCCCCGCCGCGAGGAGATCGGCCAGGGCGCGGACGAGACCACACGCCGTTCGGCGGGATCGCCTCGTCCGCGGGATTGGTACATCGGCACTCAGGCGATGTCGAAGGAGACACCCTGGGCAAGCGGCAGGGCCCTGGAATAGTTCACCGTGTTCGTGGCGCGGCGCATATAGGCCTTCCAGGCATCCGAGCCGGACTCGCGGCCGCCGCCGGTCTCCTTCTCGCCGCCGAAGGCGCCTCCGATTTCCGCGCCCGATGTGCCGATATTGACGTTGGCGATGCCGCAGTCGGAACCGTCAGCGGCCAGGAAGCGCTCGGCCTCGCGCATGTCGAGGGTGAAAACGGACGAGGAAAGGCCTGCGGCAACCGCGTTGTGCTCGTCCAGGACTTCCTCGAAGTCGGAATATTTCATGACGTAGAGGATTGGAGCGAAGGTTTCCTCGAGGACGGGGCCCGCCTGCCTGGGCATTTCCACGACCGCCGGCTTGACGTAGTAGGCGCCATCCATGCCGGCTTCCGCGACACGCTGGCCCCCGAGGACCGCGCCGCCTTCGCCCCTGGCCGCAGCCAGCGCCTGCTGCATGGCGTCGAAGGCCTGCTTGTCGATGAGCGGGCCGACGAGGGCGCTGGTTTCCAGCGGATTGCCGACGCTCACGCTCTCATAAGCCTTCTTCAGCCGCGGCACGAGTTGGTCGTAGACGCTCTCGTGCACGAAGAGGCGGCGTAGCGTGGTGCAGCGCTGTCCCGCCGTGCCCATGGCGCCGAAGGCGATCGCGCGAAGAGCCATGTCGAGATCCGCCGAAGGGCAGACGATACCCGCATTGTTGCCGCCGAGCTCCAGGATCGAACGCGCGAAGCGTTCGGCGAGGCGCGGGCCGACTGCCTTGCCCATGCGGGTTGAACCGGTTGCCGAAACCAGGGCGACCTTTCGGTTGTCGACGAGTGTTTCGCCGATCGTACGGTCGCCGATCAGAACCTGGCTCAGATTGTCGGGCGCATCGCCGAAGCGTGCGATGGCGCGTTCGAGGATTGCCTGGGAGGCGAGGGCGGTGAGGGGGGTCTTTTCGGAGGGCTTCCACACAACCGCATTGCCGCAGACCAGCGCGAGCGCCGCATTCCACGACCATACGGCAACGGGGAAGTTGAAGGCGGAGATGATGCCGACCACGCCCAGGGGATGCCAGGTCTCCATCATGCGGTGCCCCGGGCGTTCGGTGGCGATGGTCAAGCCGTAGAGCTGGCGGGAGAGTCCTACGGCGAAATCGCAGATGTCGATCATCTCCTGGACTTCGCCCAGGCCTTCAGAGGTGATCTTCCCGGCCTCGATCGAAACGAGACGGCCCAGATCCGCCTTGGCGGCCCGCAATTCCTCGCCGAGCAGGCGGACGAGCTCGCCGCGCCGGGGCGCGGGTACGAGGCGCCATGCCTTGAAGGCTTCGTGGGTCGCGTCGATGGCCTTGTCGGCCTCGGCTGGCGAAACACTCTTCAACCGGGCGATTTCTTCGCCGCTGACGGGACTGAACGAGGGAGTGTCGCCGCCCTGCCAGGCGCTCGCAGGTACCCCGAGCTTGCCCAGAAGCCTGGCCGTCTCCTGCTTCACATCGATCTTCGTCATCGTCCTGGTTTCCTGTAATTTTGGGAAGGGCGCCAACGGCCTTTCCTCGAGATCAAAAGTTCACGCTGCCGAGAGGCCCCGGCGAGCTGATCGCCTTCAGCCCGGCCGCCAGTTTGCGGATGGGGGCCGGCGTATAGCGTTCATAGAAGGCCTGGTTCTTCCGCCCGATCGCATGTTCGGCGCTGAAGCTGCCGCCGAAGTCCTCGACGGCGACCTCGAAGACCCATTCGCGCAGGCTCGTCTCGAACGCCGCATCCGACAGGCGCGGGTCGTCGCGGGGGACGACCAGGTTGAAATGCACGCCGCCGTCGCCAATGTGGCCGAAGTCGCAGATCGTGACGGCATCGAAGCGGGCCGGCAGTTCGGCCTTCATACGAGCCAGGAAAGGCATGACGTCACCGCGACGGAACGACAGGTCGAAGGCGATCAACCGGCCGCTGTGCCTCACGCCCTCGGAGAGCGCGTGGCGCAGTGCCCACATCTCATGCGGCGGTCCGACGAAGGCATCGGCGAGCGGCGCCTCCGGCTTTTCCCATATGCCGGCGAGAACCTCTTCGAGCACTGCATCGAGGGGTTGTTCGCCCTCACGGGGCAGGGAGGAGCGCGACACCTCTGCAAGGATGACGAAATCCGGCACGATGCCGCCCTGGAAGGGATTGCGCAGCGATGGGACGTGCGCGAGAGCCGCTGACAGGGCATTGCCGGACATGCCCTCGAAAGCGGAGAGATAGCTGCCCAGCGCCCCTTCCATGGCGACCAGCAGATCGGCGACCCGATCGGGCGCAGCGGGAACGAGGAAAGCCGTCGCGCTCTGGCGCGGCAGGGGTTCGAGGTTGAGGGTGCATTCGGTGATGACGCCGAAGGCACCGGAGGTTCCGATGAAGATCTGCTTCCAGTCCACGCCTGTATTGTTCTTGCGCAGGCCCGAGCCCAGGTCGAGCACGGTGCCCGCCTCGTCGGCCAGCACGACCTTGATGCCCAGCGTATTGCGACGCACGTCGCCATAGCGCAGGAAGCGCGAGCCACCGGTATTGGTGGCCAGCATGCCGCCGAGCCGGGGATCGGCGCCGAGGTCGATCGGAAAGAACAGACCCTCGCCTTCCAGCCGCCGATTGAGTTCGGACAGGCCGAGCCCTGCACCCACCGTCACGGAGCGGTTGATCCGATCCAGCGAGAAGGGGGCGACCAGGCGGTCGAGACTGAGCACGCCCTCACTGCCGGAACCATCAGGCGTCGAACCGGAGACGAGGCCGGTATTTCCCGATTGTGGCACGAGCGGTATGGCGTTGTGCACCCAATAGGCAAGGACGGCAGAGACTTCGGCCGTCCTCGTCGGCCTTGCGACGAAGGCGGCGCGGCCGCGATCGTAGCGCGCCCCGGTTTCATAGGCAGTCATCTCGCCGGCCTCGGTGAGAAGGCCCTTCGAGCCGAGCAATTCGCGCAACGCCTCAATGTGAACTGTTTCGATCATCGCTGCAGCTGTCAAGCCGGCTCGGCGGCCATGGCATTCCGGCCCCGGCAGCCTTGGATCGATGCGCGCTCGATTGCGGCATAGTGGGCGAATTCATCGAGGACCGGCGCGCCGAGATCCCGCTCGAACATCACCTGGTTCGGACTGGCGACGAATTCCTGCGCCGCGTCGTCGCCCAGATTGGACTGGAAGATCCCTGCCGCGCTGACGGGCAGGAAGTCCTCGTAGACCACCGGATCGAATTGGACTGATCCATCCAAAATGGCTGCTTCAAGATCTTGTTCCCGCGTGAGACAATCATGCCCCCCTGCCTTGCGCGAATATCTGAAATAACCGAGACCTGCCTGGCGGATGGCGTTCCAGTCATCCGGGAACGCTTCGAAGACCTTGCCAAGCGCAATCTCGTATTCCGCAGCGTTGGAGCCGTCCGCGGCAGGGCGCACCCGGGCGCGCGCCTCGTTCAGGAGCTTGTCGTAGAGCGCACGTCCCTTGGGTGTAAGGGCGATTCCCCGCTGTTCGATTTCACCAAAACGTGCCGTGTGCGAACCGGCCTTCCAGCCGCCGTCCTCGCCGATGAAGGAGACGGGTTCCTCCAGCGCCTTGAAGGAAGTCTGACGCAGCAGGATGGGGCACTTGCGGGTGGGCGGCCCCTCCACCACCGCCTTCGGCGTAATTCCGTGAGCCGGCATCAGGGCCTGTACTTCATCGATATCGAGCGTACGGGGCGTGAGGTGGTTGATGTGCGGTCCCCTGAAGGAGACGACGTCGGCGATCAGCCGGTGGGCATCGTGCAGGCGCTCATACATGTCGATGCTGACGATTGCCCTGTCGTGCCACCGGAACGTCTCCAGTACCTCGCCGACGAAATCGGCGGAATCATCGAGCCCGAGACCACCTTCAGCTTCGGCCTTCTCGACCAGTTCGATAGCCCGATCCGTAAAGATCTTCCGCTCGGCAAGCACCTTCTGCGCGTCTGCCCTCAGGGCCTCGTCCGCGATCAGGTCCAGACGAAGAAGCGAGGTGAAGACACGAAAGGGATTGCGCTTGAGCGCTTCGTCCCCGACCGGGCGAAAAGCCGTGGAATGCACGGGTACGCCGGTCGTCGAAAGATCGTAGTAGCCGACCGGATACATGCCCATGACGGCAAAGATCCGCCGCATCATGGCGAGTTCCTGCGGCGTGCCGAGGCGGATCGCCCCGTGGCGTTCCTCGCCGATACGGGCGAGATTGTCGGTTTCCTCCAGGCGTGCGCGCAGTCGGGGCTGAGCGGCCAGCGTATGCTCGTTCACATGGCCGACCAGCGACATCAGGGTGCCGTAGGCCGGAACCTCGTCGCGATACATCATGGACATGGCGGCGGAGAAGCGCGCGCGAATTTCATCGGGGGAAATGAAGTCAAGCCCTGTCATGATGTTCCGTCAATGCCTTCGCATGATGAGGTTTCTGCTTTCCCTCATCATAGCGAGTGCATCCGGCGAGTTCTCACGACGTTTCCGACTGACCCCATGCGAGATTCGAATGAACGGGGACAGGCGGTGTGTCCGGCAATTCAGACGCTCGCCCGAGCCCGCCTCGCGGCTATCCATCGAGCGAGGATAATCGCCACGAGCAGCGCGCCTCCGTTGAAGAACTGTTCCACATAGAAGGCGGCTCCGAGCTGCTGGAGACCGGCGATGCCGGCCGCCAGCGTGTAGACGGCGAGAATTGTTCCCCAACTGTTGAAGCGCCCGGGGCCTTGCGGCGCTGCGCCGAGGAACACCGCGGCAAAGGCCGGCAAGAGGAAGTTCACGCCGATATTTGGATTGGCGGAGCCGAGTATGGCCGCCGACAGAATGCCTGCGACGGCCGAAAGCAGGCTGCCGAGCATGAAGGCCTCCAGCGTCATGCGCCTTATCGGAATGCCGATAAGCTGGGCAGCCCGGCTATTGCCTCCGATGGCGAATGCGCGGCGTCCCCAGGAGGTGTGCTCATAGGCAAACCAGAGCGCGCAGCCGGCAAGGATCACGTAGATGCAGGGCAGTGGAATGCCCACGAGGCTGGCGCGCCCGAAGCCGAGAAATGCGCCCGGCATTGCCCCGAAGATCGAGGTTCCGTCCGTATACCACTGGGTCGCGCCCTGGATCACGATCCCGGTGGCGAGCGTGGTAATGAAGGCGTTGAGCCCGCAATAGGCGACAAGCCAGCCATTGATGGCGCCGAGAGCCAGTCCCGCGGCAAGCGTGAGGCCGATCGCGACCACTGGAGGCAGTCCTCCATAGACGATCATGCCCGCGCAGAGCGACTGGGCGAGGGCAAGCTGGAACCCTATGGAGAGATCGAACTGACCGGCGACGAGCGTCGGGATCGCAGCAAGTGCAAGCAAAGCGAGAACGGCGTTCGTGGAGGCGATGGTCTGCGCATTGATGAGCGTGGGATAGGTCTTCGGCAATGCGATGGAAAAGGCGAGGATGACCGCCACGAACAGCAGGTGCAGGCTGTATCGGAGGGCAAGGCTCGACATGTTCGTTTGCGGAACGGCATCCGCGACACCGGCCTTGGCGTTCATGGTGAGAGCTCCCGTAGGGCAGCGGGATCGCCGGAGGTGTCCTGCGCGATCCTCATGAGAGTGTTCCAGTCGAGTTCGTTCGCGGCCAGCCTGCCGGCTGGGGCACCGCTGCGCACGATGACCACGCTGTCGGCGATATCCGTGATTTCCTCGAAATCGCTCGAACCGTAGAGAATTGCCGTTCCGGCCCTCGCGGCGGCGCGGACGAGGTCATGGAGTTCCCGGCGTGCGCCGATATCGACGCCGGCGGTGGGGTCGATGAGCACGATCACCTTGGGCAGATGTTCCAGAGCGCGGGCAAAAATCACCTTCTGCTGGTTACCGCCGCTCAAGGTCGCCATGACCCGCTCCGAGGAACGAGGGGGGTGCACGCTGAAGCGTCCGAGCGTTTCCGCCGCCCGTGCGCTTTCCCCGCGCCGGCCGCCCGTCAGCGCTGCCGGAAAGAGGTTCTCGCGCACGCTGAGGTCGGAGAAGGCAGCGAGGGTGCGGTCACCCAGCACGATGTCCACGCCTGCGCTTCGCGCCTGTCGCGGATCGCCGTTCAGTCGCTTGCCGTCGACCCGGATCTCGCCGCCCTGGCAGGGCTCGATGCCGGCAAGCCAGCGGCAAAGCCGATCATAGCCCGAACCCCGGATGCCGGTTACGCCGACGACCTCGCCTGCGCGGAGGTCCATGTCGATCGGTTCCGCGATCTCTCCACCGACCAGGCCGCGGCCTGTCAGGCGGTTCGATCCGTCGATTGCCAAGGCTACCGCCGGCGCACGGGGCTGTGGGTCGCCGCCGGTGATCCATCGCACGATATCGCCCATCCCGATGGCCGAGACCTCGCAACTCGCCACGTTGCGGCCATCGGCAAGAACGGTGGTCCGGTCGCACAGGGAGAACACCTCTTCGAGGCGGTGCGTCACATACAGGAAAGCCGTGCCGTGCGCCTTGGCGGCCCGCACCGCATCGTGGATGCGAGCCACATCGGGGGAGGGAAGGCTGGCCGTCACCTCATCGAGCACGATGACGTTGGCTTCGCCCTGCATCGCACGGGCAAGCGCAACAATGGTCTTGTCCGCATGGGCGAGTTCGCCCACCGTCCTTCGGGGATCGATGCCGGCACCCAGGCGGGCGAGCGCCCCGGATGCCGCTGCGATGCATGCCTTCCTGTCGATGATCCCGGCGCGGCATATGAATCCGGTCTGGAATGCCATGTTCTCGTAGACCGGCAGGCTGTCGACGAGGCCCAGGTCCTGATGGACGAAGCGGAGCCCGGCGGCCGCCACGTCGGCCGGTCCGAACCCGGCCGGCAAGGTCCTGTCGCCGATCGCCACCGTGCCCTCATCCGGCCGGTGGATGCCTGCGAGCACCTTGATGACCGTGGACTTGCCGGCGCCGTTCTCTCCCAGGAGGGCGTGAACCTCTCCTCTCTTCAATTCGAGGTCGATGCCCGAGAGAGCATGGATGCCGCCGAAGCTCTTGACGATGCCTTTCGCCGACAGGATGGAAGCGCCCGCCCTCACTGCTTGACCCATAATTTGCGGAACTCGGCAGCGTAGTCGACATCGCCCGTCCAGCCTGCAGTAGCCGGGGCATTGCCGGCGTCGATCAGCCTGAAGGGCACAGGTGCCTCGGCTGCGGGTGCTCCAGCGAAGGCACGCGCAAGTTCGTCGGCCGCCTCCCAGCCCATCCACTCCGCCGGATTGGCGATGGTTATGGCCTGGTTGCCGTCGCGTATGGCGGCGATGCTTTGGGGATCGCCCTCATAGCCGGCGACCTTGACGGCACCGGCCCGTCCGGCCTGACGCACGCCCTCTCCGGCGAAGAAGGCATTGGAGTCGAAGGGGGCCACGAGGTAGCTCGCATCCGGATGCCGGCTCAGGGCGGAGGCGACGGCGCCGGGCAGGCGCTGGGCCATCGTGCCGATCGTCGATTCCACGCTCTCGACAATCGCACAGCCGCCGCAGGCGGCGAGACCTTCCTTGAAACCCTTGGACCGCTGGGCAAGCTCGGGAAACTGGTTGTCTTCCACGAGCAGCACCTTGGCCGAACCGCCGCTATCCTTGGCCACCCAGGCGGCGACGAGCCGGCCCTGTGCCTCGTGATCCGGCCGGACCCAGGCAAACAGGCTGCCCGCCTCGGCAGGCACCGGGTTGAACACCGACACGACGACGATACCGGCGGACTTGGCCCGGTCGAGTGCGTCGCCCACGAGCATCGGAGGTACCGCCGCCAGCACGATGCCATCCGCCCCTCCCGCAATTGCGGACAGGATGGCGCCATTCCAGGCGCCGGGATCGCCGCGACCGTCGATGACCTGGACTTTCCAACCGAGTTCCTGGCCCGCTGCGACGACGCCGTTGGCAGCCCGCACGCAGCCAATTCCCTGCGAGGAGCACGTGATCACGTAGATCGTCTTGCCAGACTTGACCTGGACGGGTTGGGTGGGCCCGGGCCACGCGGCCAGCGGCTGGCGGGCCTGATCAACGGAAAGATCACCGGCAATCGCCGTAACCGGTATGATCATACAGGCGGTGGCCAGGAGCGCTCCGCACACCTTCTTCAACATGTTCCCCTCCCGAAATGGCAGCCTCTGAGAACGGGCTCGTCCATTCGAAAAGGTACAGGCGGTTCCACTTGCACAAAAATATATAATTCCTGCACCATACATAGCTGATTGACTATGATTGGAGCTTAGCTATGCAGCGTGTCTTCGCGTCCCAGACTACTTTGCACAAGCTCGAGCTGTTCTGCATGGTGTGTGAGTTGCAGAGCGTTACGCGTGCTGCAGACCGCATGAGCGTGGCGCAGCCGGTCGTGACTGCGCATATTCGCTTCCTCGAGGAGAAACTGGGTGTCCGACTCTTCGAGCGAAGTGGACGCCGGCTGGTCCTGACCCCGGCTGGCAAGCGCGTCTACATCTGGGCAAACGATGTCATCACGCGGACACGGGAACTTGAGCGCGAGCTCGACCTCTCTGTTGATGGCGAAGCGGGAAATGCCATCCTCGCGGCCTCGATGACCGTTGCATCCTATGTGCTTCCGCCGCTCCTGGCTGACTTCCGGAAACACCATCCCAGCGGCGGTATCAGCGTGCAGATTTCCAATCCGCAACTGGTCACCGCCGCCGTGCGCGATGGATCCTGCGATTTCGGCGTGTGCATTCTCGATCCCCGGCACGATGTCGATGGGCTCGATGTCGAACGGCTCTGGATCGAGCAACTCATCCTCGTGGCGGCTGCCGACAGCACGCTGGTGGGAAATGTCGCGACGCCCGAGGAGATCGGCGTGCTGCCATTCGTATCCTCGCCGCGCAACCAGGTCCGCCGCGAACTGGAGGAGGACGGCCTGCGTGCGCACGGGATCGTCGACAGGCAGATATTGCTGGAGTTCGGGCATCCCGAGGCGATGAAACAAGCCGTGCGCAGCGGTGCCGGCGTGGCGTTCGTGATGGAAACCTCCGTTCGCGACGAACTCGAGCGAGGCCTGCTGCGCCATGTCCGGACGCCAGGCCTGGACCTGCCCGTCCCGGTTTTCCTGGTGCACCGGCGGGGCAAGGGGTTCTCCGATTTTCAGGCGAAACTGATGGAGTTCGTGCGCGAGGCTGCAGTCGGGGAGCGACCGCCCGGTGGTCTGCGCGGCGAAGCCGCGATGAAAGGCGCCCGCTCCACTGGACGAAAGGGCGGCTCATCCATAGCCAAATGACTATAAGTATCTAAGAAATATATATTGGATCGAAGGCATTCCTCCCGCTAGCCTTCGAGACATACAGCGGGGCCTTAGACACCGCGGCAAAGCAGATTTCTTCTGACGGGCGATCCGGCGCGTCCGGCCATGAGTGGCCGGATGAAAGGCAGGAGCGGCTCCGCAGCGGGATCTGGGGAGGAAAATATGTTCTTAGGTGTGGATATCGGCGGCACGTTCACCGATCTCGTCATGCTGGACGCAGATGGAGACCTGGTGACGGCAAAGGCGCTCTCGACGCCTGGCGAGCTCGAACTCGGTGTCTTTGCTGCCGTCGCGGAGGCTGCGTCGCAGCGCGGAATGACGGGCGAGGAGCTGCTGGCGAGGGTCACGGCATTCGGCCATGGAACGACACAGGCCACCAACGCCGTGATCGAGCGGGACGGCGCCCGGACGGGACTCATTACAACGCGTGGCTTCGGTGACACGCTCGCGATCCAGCGCCTGATGGGGTTCACCGCCGGCGTGCCGGTGGACCGCCTGGGCTGGTATTCCCGCCGTCGGTATCCCGAGCCTATCGTGCCGCGCCACCTGGTGCGTGAGGTGCGCGAGCGTGTCGACCACGCCGGCAAGGTGCTCTTGCCGCTCAACGAGGAGGAAGTGCGCAGGGCCGTGCGCGATCTGGTCGCTGCCGGCGTGCAGACTTTCGCTGTCGCGCTGCTGTGGTCCTTCCGCAACCCCGAACATGAACGCCTGGTCGCACATATCGTTCGGGAGGAGGCGCCCGGTGCCTTCGTCAGTCTTTCCAGCGAGATCGCGCCGGTCCTCGGAGAGTACGAACGCACGGCCACCGCCGCACTCAATTCGTATCTGGCGCCCAAGGTCGTCTCCTATCTCGACGGCATCGAGCAGATGCTGCGCAAGCGCGGCTTCAAGGGCGCGTTCTCGATCCTGAATTCGGCGGGCGGGGTCATGCCCGTGGCGGAGGCGGCTCGCCGGCCGGTGACCCTCGTGACTTCCGGGCCGACTGGCGGGGTAATGGGCTCCATCCATCTGGCCAAGAAGCTTGGCTACCGCAACATCATCACGACCGACATGGGCGGCACGTCGTTCGACGTTGCGATCGTCGTCGACGACAAGCCGCTGATGTCCACCAACCACGAAGCCGGCGGCTTCCACATCGCCACACCGATGATCGAGGTGCGGGCCATCGGCGCGGGCGGGGGGTCGATCGCCCGCGTCGTCGACGGGCAGTTGCGCATCGGCCCCGACAGCGCCGGCGCGCGCCCCGGCCCGGTCTGCTATGGGCGAGGGGGCACCCGTCCAACGGTAACGGACGCCGATGTCGTTCTCGGCATCATCGATCCCGACACATTCCTGGGCGGCAAGATGAAGCTCGACCGCGAGGCCGCCGCGCGGGTCATTGAGGAGCAGATTGCAGAGCCTCTCGGTCTTTCGGTCGAGGAGGCCGCAGCCGGCATCCGCCGCATCGTCGATGCACAAATGGCCGATACGTTGCGCGAAGTGACGATCGGGCGAGGCTTCGATCCGCGCGACTTCGTCATCTTCGCCTATGGCGGCGCCGGCCCGGTCCATTGTGCGGGCTACGGCGCAGAACTCGGCGTACCCAGAATGGTCGTGCCCGTCACTTCCATGGCTCATTCCGCCTATGGCGCGCTGGCGGCCGACCTGCAGTTCTCCGCCGAGCGGGCCCTGCTCATGCGCGGCGGCGGCGGGAATCGAGAGGCGAGCGAAGGGCTCGATGCAGGACGTGTCCAGAGCGCCTTCGACGAACTCGAGGCAGAATGCCGGGAAGCGATGAGCCGGGCAGGCGTCGATGTCGGCGACGTCCGTCTCGTGCGCAGCGCGGACCTGCGCTATCGGCGGCAGACCAACGATCTCATCATTCCCCTCGAGGCCGGCGCGATCGGCGCGACCTCGCTGGCGGATCTCGCTGCGCGCTTCGAACAGACCTACGAGCAGACCTACGGGAAGGGGGCCGCTTTCCGCGAGGCCGGCATCGAACTCACCAATGTGCGCGTCGAGGCGTTCGGCAAGGCGCGGCGGCCCGAGATCGCGCTGCGTACACCGACCACGCCACCGGCACCCGGCCGCCGTTCGATCTTCGAGCCGGTCGTCGGGCGCCGAATGGAATGCACGGTCCATAACTGGCGCGATCTGCCGATGGACTTCACCGTTGAGGGGCCGGCCGTCATCGAACACCCCGAAACCTCGGTCTTCGTGGCGGCAGGCCAGGTCGCCCGCCTCGACGCCCACTCCAACATCACCATCGAGCAACGCCAGGAGAGCCGAGATGCCCGCCGCTGAAAAGAGCATCGACCCGATCACCTTCGAAGTGGTGCGCAACAAGCTCCAGGCCATTACCGAGGAGCAGGCGATCACGCTGAAATCGGTCTCCGGTTCGCCGGTCGTCACCGAAGCCACCGATTTCAACAATGGGCTCTACCTTGCCGATGGTTCGATCGTCACCATGGGACCGCAGGTCCTGTTCCACACCGGGACGATGTCCTCGGTCATCCGATCGATCAACGAGAACTTCGCGGAGAATCCCGGCATTCGCGAGGGGGACATGTTTATCCTCAACGACCCCTATCGCGGCGCCATCCATCAGCCGGATGTCTCCATCGTCGCTCCGGTCTTCCATGCTGGGCGGCATGTCGCCTGGGCGGGCTCCTGCGCCCATCAGCTCGATGTCGGCGGCATGAGTTTCGGCTCCTGGGCGATAGGCGCCACCGAGATACAGCAGGAGGCCATGCTGCTTCCCGGCGTGAAGATCGTGGAAGGGGGGGTGCTGCGCCAGGATCTCTGGCAGATGATCATGGGGATGACGCGCCTGCCCCACATGCTCGGCCTCGACCTTAAGGCGATGATTGCGGCAAACAACGTCGCCGCCCGCCGGCTCGTCGAACTCATGGACCGCTACGGCGGCGATACCGTCGAGACGATCATGCGCGAGGAGATCGCAAGCTCCGAGCGCCAGATGCGCCAGGTTCTCGCCACCCTGCCGGACGGGGTGTTCCGGGCACGGGACTATATCGAGCATGACGGCCACGAGAACGTGCTCTACCAGGTCTGCGTCACGGCCATCAAGAAAGGCGACAGCCTCACCCTCGACATGACGGGCACCTCGCCGCAGGCGCCCGGCTTCATCAACTGCACCGCCTCAGGAATGCGTGGGGCGGCATTGACCGGGCTCCTGCCGATCCTTGCGCCTCGGATTCGCTGGAACGAGGGGATCCTGCACGCGGTCGACTTCGTGGCACCGGAGGGAATCCTCTGCAATGCGAGCTGGCCGGCGCCGATCTCGTCCGGCACGATCTCGACGGCCTGGATCGTCCAGAATGTGGTCGTTGCCGCACTATCGCGCATGGTGGCCTTCTCTCCCGACAACAGGAATGAGGGGCAGGCCGTCACCAAGGGCCACATGATGGTCATGACACTCGCGGGCAAGGACCGGGACGGCGCACCCTTCGGCACATTTCTCCTCGATTCGACCGCGGGAGGCGGTGGGGCCTTTCCGGATCACGACGGCCTCGACGGCTCGGGCGACTACTGCGTGCCTCGGCCGGCGATTGCCAATGTCGAGGCCAACGAGGCGAACGGCCCCTTCCTCTATCTGTTCCGTTCGTTCGTCCGCGATACGGGAGGGCCGGGGCGTCAGAGGGGAGGCGCTGGTACCGCGCTGGCCATCGCGCCCTACGGCACGTCCGGACTGCAGGCCATGATGCTGGGCCACGGCGTCGAGGTTCCCAATTCGATAGGTCAGTTCGGGGGGCTCCCGGGCGCCTGCGGGCGCAACTTCAGGGTGGTCGACGCCGGCTCCGTGGAGCAAATCGTCGGCCTTGCCGGCAATCTGGACGAGATGCTTGCTTCAGGGGTGGAGGAACTGGGACCGAAACCCGGCCGGATGCCTCTCACCTCGCACGACATCCTCGGCTATGCCTTCCAGGGAGGTGGCGGCTACGGCGATCCGCTGAAGCGCCGGCCCGAGGCCGTACGGAACGATGTTCTGGACGGCCATGTCAGTCACGAGGCCGCGCATGCCCAGTACGGCGTGGTGATCCGCGACGGCGAACTGGATATCGCCGCAACCGAGAAGGCGCGTGATGCGATCCGCAGCCGTCGTCTCGCTGGGCGGGCGCCGGTCCGTCGTCCTGGCAATGGGGAAATGCGCCTTGGCGCTGGACGGTTCTCCTGTTCATGCGGCTGCGATCTCGGTTCGGCCAGCGAAAACTGGAAGGAGCGGGCTCTAAGCTATCGCGTGGAGCCTGACGCCTACGGTCCCCATATCCGCACGCACGTCGAACTCGAATTGCGGGAGCATGTCTGTCCGGACTGCGGTTCGCTCCTCGAAGCCGAAGTGGTGCGCAAGGGCGATGCCTCTCTAGCCACCGTACTCCTGGAAACGGAGGAGGGGCGCGAAATCGGAAACCGGCCATCGCGACGACCGACGGCAGCGGTTGCGGCCTAGACAAGGACATACATCATGCAACGTTATCCCGAAAAAGGCGCCGTGATCGTCACGGGCGCGGCGCAGGGCATCGGCCGTCGCCTGGCGCTCACGCTCGTCGCCGAAGGTGTCGACGTCCTGATCGCGGACTGGAACGCGGAAAAGGGCGAGGCGGTGGCCCGAGAGGAAACGCCCGGCAACGGCAGGAGGCTCTTCGTGCGAACGGACGTGGCCAGCGAGGACAGCTGCCGCGAGGCCGTCGACAGGGCCTCGGAAGCCTTCGGCGGCGTATTCGGCCTCGTCAACAATGCCTCGATCTTCTCGACGCTCCAGATGAGGCCCTTCTGGGAAATTCCCGGTGATGAGTGGGATCGTGTCCAGGCCATCAACCTCAAGGGTGTCTTCAATATGACTCGGGCGGCCCGCGAGGCGCTGGTCGGTTCGGGGGAGGCCTCCATCGTGAACATCGCCTCCTCGACCCTGCTGTTCGGCCGGCCCAATTATGCACACTACGTCTCGTCCAAGGCCGGCGTGATGGGACTTTCGCGCGCCATGGCGCGGGAACTCGGCGACCACGGCGTACGCGTCAACACCCTGACGCCAGGGCCGACCTTTACCGAAGTGGAGCGGGCGACCGTCACGCCGGAACAGAAGGCGGCGATGATCCAGCAGCAATGCCTCAAGCGCGCCGGTGGCCCGGACGATATCGCCGATGCGATCGCCTTCCTCCTGTCGCGGCAGGCTCGCTGGATCACGGGCCAGCTCCTCAACGTCGATGGCGGCATGATCACCCATTGAGAGCGGGTGGCCGTGCGGCCTGCCCCTGAAACAGGAGCCTACGATGGCTTACGTGACAAAATCGGATCGTATGCTGATCGGCGGCGAGCTGGTGCACAGCTCGAGCGGCGAATTCGATCAATCCATAAACCCCGCAAACGAGGAAGTGATCGGCCGCTCCCCGCGCGGAACCAAGGAGGATGTGGCCCGCGCCATCGCAGGTGCGCAGGCGGCCTGGCCTGCCTGGGCGGCCACCACCCCCAGCGAGCGCGGAGCCCGCATGCGTGCCTTTGGCCAGGCGCTCAAAGCCAGGGCCGAGGAGATCCTGCATGTCGAGGTGGCGGACACAGGCAACACCGTCACGCCGATGCGCGGCGATGTGGGCATGGCGGTGGAAAGCCTCGACTACTATGCCGGTCTCATTCACGAGCTCAAGGGCGAGACCATTCCGGCGACGCCGGATAACCTGCACATCACGCTTCGCGAACCCTATGGGGTCGTCGCGCGTATCGCGCCGTTCAATCACCCGCTGATGTTCGCGGTGGCCCGCACCGCCGCCGCGCTTGCGGCTGGAAACGCGGTCATCGTCAAGCCGCCCGAGACGAGTCCGCTCTCAGCCCTGGTGCTCGGAGAAATCGCAAGGGAGGCGCTGCCGCCTGGTGTCTTCAACATCGTAACCGGAACGGGTGCGACGGTGGGCGACGCCATCGTTCGTCATCCCGAGATCAAGCGCATCGCCTTCATCGGCTCGCCGGGGACCGGGCGCGCCATCCAGCGGGCTGCGGCGGAGGTGGCGGTGAAACATGTGACTCTGGAACTCGGCGGCAAGAACCCGCTGATCGCCTTCCCGGACACCGATCCGGACGTCATAGCCGCCGCGGCCCTGCGCGGCATGAATTTCACCTGGCAGGGGCAGTCCTGCGGCTCGACGAGCCGGCTCCTGCTGCACGAAGACATTCATGATGCGGTTCTGGAGCGCGTGGTGGAGCGGGTCGCGAAACTCAGGCTGGGCGATCCCGCCGATCCGGCGACGGATATGGGTCCGGTAAATTCACGCATGCAGCACGAGAAGGTTCTCGCCTTCTTCGAGTCGGGGAGGTCCGACGGTGCCAGGCTGATGACTGGCGGCCGGCGGCCTTCGGGCTCTCTTTTCCAGAAGGGCTTCTGGGTGGAGCCCACTGTCTATGCCGATGTCAGGCCCGGCATGCGGCTGTGGCAGGACGAGGTCTTCGGTCCCATCCTGTCCGTCGGTCGCTGGAAGACTGTGGAAGAGGCGATCGAACTCGCCAACAGCACCGAATACGGCCTCACGGGCGCCGTGTGGACCAACGACATCCGCAATGCGCTCAACGTCGCCCGCCGCGTGCGGTCCGGCCACATGTGGATCAACGGCGTCTCGAACCACTTCCTGGGCGTCCCCTTCGGGGGGATGAAGAATTCCGGCGTGGGCCGGGAGGAGGGGATCGAGGAGATGTTCTCCTACACCGAAGCCAAGACCATCAACATCATGCTGAACTGAGAGCGAGCCATGTGCACATCTGCAGGCCACAGCCACCAAATTGCCGTCGACGTAGCGGACAACGCGCCCACGAGCACTGCCTCCTCCGCCCAACTCATCGAGACTCTCGTCCTCGCCAATCACATCCTGTTCGATCAGGGCGTGGTCGATGCATTCGGGCATGTAAGCGTGCGCCACGACAAGCGGCCCGACCGCTTCCTCCTGGCGCGGAACATGGCGCCGGGCCGGGTCGGCGCCGAGGACATCATCGAATTCACGCTCGACGGCGAGGCCGTCAATGCGAATGGTCGCAAGGTCTATCTCGAACGGTTCATCCACGGCGAGATCTACCGCCGGCGTCCGGATGTGCAGGCGGTCGTTCACAGTCATTCCCATGCGATCGTGCCGCTGAGCGTGGTCCGGGGAACGAGGCTCAGGGCTCTCTTCCACATGGCGGGCTTCGTGGGACAGGGAGCGCCCGTGTTCGAGATCAGGGAGACGGGCGGAGAGGCGACCGATCTCCTGATAAGCAGCAGCCGGCTCGGCGCGGCGCTGGCCGAGAAGTTCGATGCAAGCGACATTGTCCTTATGCGGGGCCACGGCTCGACCGTGGTCGGTGGCTCGCTCCAGCAGGTGGTCTACCGGGCGGTCTATGCCGAGATCAATGCGCGCTACCAGCTCGAAGCCTCCCGTCTCGGGGAAGTCGTCTACCTCACCGAAGGCGAGAGCGAGGCCGCGGTCAGGAATGTGGAGGCGCAGATGCAGCGCCCCTGGGATCTGTGGGTCGAGCAGGCGAAGGCGCGCCGCGCCGTCGATGAACGGAGGAGGCAAGCATGAGCGGCATGCCGAATGTCACGGACCATGCGGCCGTCAAGAACGCGATGCAGCCGGATGACACGCCCGAGCTCCGCGAGCTCTATGCCGGCTTCGAGCGGGAGCATCTCATCCCGTTGTGGACGCAACTCGGCGACCTGATGCCTATTCACCCCAAGCCGAAGGCGGTCCCCCACGTCTGGAAGTGGGCGAACCTCTATCCGCTGGCGCGCCGCTCCGGCGATCTCGTTCCGGTGGGGCGCGGCGGCGAGCGACGGGCGATCGGCCTTGCCAATCCGGGTCTCGGCGGCCGCGCTTATGTGAGCCCGACGCTCTGGGCCGCGATCCAGTTTCTCGGGCCCAAGGAAACGGCGCCGGAGCACCGCCATTCACAGAATGCCTTTCGTTTCGTCGTCGAGGGCGAGGGGGTCTGGACCGTCGTCAACGGGGATCCAGTGCGCATGAGCCGCGGAGATTTCCTTCTGACGCCGGGCTGGCACTTCCACGGCCATCACAACGAAACCGACAAGCCGATGGCCTGGATCGACGGGCTCGACATTCCCTTCTCGTATCAGAACGACGTCGGCTTCTTCGAGTTCGGCTCCGAACGTGTGACGGACTACGCCACCCCCCGTTTCTCCCGCGGTGAACGGCTGTGGTGCCACCCGGGCCTTCGGCCCTTGTCCGGACTTCAGAACACCGTCAGCTCTCCCATCTCGGCCTATCGCTGGGACTATACGGATCGCGCCCTGACCGAGCAGCTCCTGCTCGAGGACGAAGGGCAGCCTGCCACGGTGGGGCAGGGACATGCGGCGGTGCGCTATGTCAATCCGACGACCGGCGGCGACGTCATGCCGACCATCCGGGCCGAATTCCATCGCCTGCGAGCGGGGACGCAGACGCCGGCCTGCCGGGAGGTCGGCTCCTCGGTCTTCCAGGTCTTCGCCGGCCGCGGCTCCGTCGTCCTTGGAGGACAGGAGACCGCGCTCGACGTCGGCGACCTCTTCGTCGTCCCATCCTGGGTGAGCTGGTCCCTCCAGGCCGAGACGAGCTTCGATCTCTTCCGTTTCTCCGATGCACCGATCATGGAACGGTTGCATTTCGCCCGCACCCATGTCGAGGGGCGGCAGGGATGAACGGGACGCTGCGGCCGCGCGAGGAGGAACAGGCACTTGCGGCCCTGCGCGAGCGCCAGGGTCAGGGCGCGCGCTACGATTCACCGTCCGCTCCCGCTCGCGAGCTCCTGTGGGCGCGGCGCGGCGCGGCTTATTTCGCGCGCAAGCTGGGTGAGCTCGACGACGACGGCCTGGAGGGGCAATCGCTGTTGCCGGGCTGTGGCCGACGCCTGCTCGTGTCCCATGTCGGTTACCAGGCGCGCGCACTGGCACGAATTGCCGAGGCGGCGCGCGAGGAGCGGGCAAGGGAAAGCCTCGGGGATCCGGATCAGCCTCCGGACGACGTAGCGCTTGGCGCCACGCTGCCCACGCATGCCCTGCGCTACCTGTTCGAGCATGCCCAGGCACATCTGAACGTCGAATGGCGGGACCTTTCGGATGCCGCCTGGGACTGGTCCGTCGATACGCTGGACGGACGGCGGGTGACGCCACGCGACACCGTGCGCGAACGCGCCCTGTCGATCTGGCTCCATGCCGTCGATCTCGGCAATGGCGGATCGACCCACGACTTTCCGGCCGAGCTCCTCGCCCTGGTCGAGGCGGAGGGACGGCCGCGCCTGCCCGCCGAACTTCAAACGGTTCGTCCTGGATGATCCGCAAAACCTTCTCGCTGAGGACCAAAAGCCGATGAGCGCAAACAAGACATTGTTTCCTGCCGTGGAATTTCCGGCGATCCCCGTTCGCGGCGAGCAAGGCGCCTACCCCGTGCATCGCATCTTCTGTGTCGGCCGCAACTATGCCGATCACGCCAGGGAGATGGGTGTCGAGGTAGACCGGGAGGCGCCCTTCTACTTCCTGAAGTCGCCGCTCTCCACCGTCACAAGCGGCCTGACGCTGTCCTACCCGCCGGGAACCGCCAACTACCACTATGAGATGGAGCTCGTCGTTGCCATCGGCCGGCCGGCCTTTCGCGTGCGTGCCACGGACGCGCCTTCCGTCGTCTACGGCTATGCCGCCGGGCTCGACATGACGCGCCGGGACCTGCAGCTCGATGCAAGGGCCAAGGGGCGTCCCTGGGACCTCGGCAAGGATTTCGAGCAGTCGGCTGTCGTCTCCGAGATAACGAAGGCGGAGGATTTCGGTCCCGTCGGCGCCCAGCGCATCCGCCTCGAAGTGGACGGACAGGTCCGCCAGGATGCGCATCTGGCCGATCTCGTCTGGTCGGTGCCCGAGATCATAGCGCATCTGTCGGGATTTTATCATCTCGTTCCCGGTGACCTCGTCTTCACCGGCACGCCCGCCGGTGTCGGACCCGTCATCGCCGGCAATGTGATCCGGGGCGAAATCGATGGCCTCGAACCAGTCTCCCTGACAATCGGAGCCGCGGAATGATCACGCTTCAGGGCTATTTTCGCAGCTCGGCCGCCTATCGCTGCCGCATCGCCTTCAATCTGAAGGGGATTCCGTACGAACTCGCTCCGGTACATCTGCGCCGGGACGGAGGGGAGCAGAAGAAGCCGGCCTATCGGAGGCTGAATCCCCAGGCGCTGATACCGGCCCTCCAGGCCGACGGGGCCATCCTCACCCAGTCGCTCGCCATCATCGAATGGCTCGACGAGACTTATCCGGACCCTCCCTTGCTGCCGGTCGATCGCGTCGAGCGAGCCCATGTGCGCGCCGTGGCGCTGGCCATCGCCTGCGATATCCATCCGCTGCAGAACCTGAGGGTGCTGGACTATCTCAAGACGGAGCTTGCACAGCCGCAGGCAGCGCTCGATGGCTGGTGCCGGCACTGGATCGAGGAGGGGCTCTCTGCTTGCGAGGTCCTGCTGGCGCGCACGGCCTCAGAAGGACCTTTCGCCTTTGGCGACAGGCCCGGGCTGGCGGACATCTGCCTGGTGCCCCAGCTTTTCTCCGCGGACCGCTTCGGGGTCGACCTCTCCGCCATGCCACGCCTGACGTCGGTGCGCGCCGCTTGCGAAGCCTTGCCTGCCTTCGCGGCCGCGCATCCCTCACGACAGCCCGACAGCGAATAACCATGAAGTCCGGCATTCCCTCGCGGAGCCGGCGTTCGATACTCTGGGAGGAGACAGCATGACCGAACGGCTTCCCATCATCATCGCCGGTGGCGGCATAGGCGGCCTTGCGACGGCGACCGGTCTTGCCCGCAAGGGTTTTCGATCCATCGTTCTCGAGAAAGCCCCCCAGCTTGGGGAGATCGGCGCCGGTATCCAGCTCGGGCCCAACGCTTTCCACGCCTTCGACTATCTGGGTGTCGGGGACATGGCCCGACGCATGGCCGTCTATATCGACAGCCTCCGGTTCATGGACGCGATCACGGGAGACGAAGTGACGCGCATTCCCCTCGACGAGGCCTTCCGCAAGCGCTTCGGCAATCCCTATGCGGTCGTTCATCGTGGCGAACTGTTCGGGGTCTTCCTCCGGGCCTGCCAGGAGAGCCCGCTGGTCGAGTTGCGCACCGGCTGCGAAGTAAGCACCTACGAACAGGATGGAGCCGAAGTCGTCGCCGTGCTGGCCGGTGGTGACCACATCCGTGGCTCGGCACTTCTGGGGGCGGACGGGTTGTGGTCGAATATCCGCAAGAAGGTCGTTGGAGACGGGGCGCCACGCGTTTCCGGGCACACGACCTATCGCTCGGTCATTCCGGCGGAGGAAATGCCGGAGGATCTGCGCTGGAATGCGGCAACCCTCTGGGCGGGGCCGAAGTGCCACATCGTGCATTACCCCCTTTCAGGCTGGAAGCTCTTCAATCTCGTCGTCACGTACCATAACGATGCGCCGGAGCCCGTGGCCGGAAAACCCGCGACGCATGAGGAGGTCGCCAAGGGGTTCGCTCATGTCGCGCCTGTCGCGCGCCAGATCATCGAGCGCGGCAAGGACTGGAAGCTCTGGGTGCTGTGCGACCGCGAGCCGGTTTCCAACTGGGTCGACGGCCGGGTCGCCCTGCTCGGAGACGCCGCCCATCCCATGCTCCAGTATTTCGCGCAGGGCGCCTGCATGGCCATGGAGGATGCCGTCTGCCTCGTAGCCGAGATGGAAGCCGCCGGCGGAGATGCGGAAAAGGCCCTTCCTTCCTATAACGGCAAGCGCGCGCTGCGGACCGCACGAGTGCAGCTCCAGTCGCGCGAGATCGGCCAGCATATCTACCATCCTGCCGGTGCCCATGCGCAGCTGCGCAACGCGATCATGCGCGCGAAGTCGCCGGCCGACTGGTATGACGCCATCGCCTGGCTCTATGGATCGACGGGGCTCGATGGCGTAGCCTCCGCGGAGATGCTTCAAGCCATGTCGCCCGGCGAGGCGGCGTAGAACCGGCCTGCAGCAGACAGGGCCGACAGCCCGGACAGAAAGGAAGGCCCCGCTCCCGGCAGGAGCAGGGCCTTTTGCATTTCCCGCAGTCACGCGAGCCTCGATCACGAGCCGGACAGGCGCTGTGCATGCAGACTGCTCGCCTATAAGGCGTCCCATGCCACCTATTTCGCCAGCAGGTAGGCACCCGCATACTTGACAGCTTTAATAGTGGACGCTTACCATCATTGCGCACAGTTGGAAGTATAGAAACCTCATCTGTCAGATAATTTCGACCCGCCGGTCAATTTTGATTGGCGCCTCTGGATGCTTTTGTCTCGTCGTTGACAATAAATTCGTGAGGTGTACCCGAAATGAAGATTCAAGAGGCGCCGATCGAGCCGTCGCTGTGGTATGCGACGGCAGCTCCACCGCCCGAGACCTATGAGCTTGAAGGGCGCGAGAATACCGACATCTGCGTGATCGGTGGCGGATATACCGGACTTTCTTCGGCTCTTCACCTGGCTGAGCGTGGAGCCAACGTCGCACTACTTGAAGCCAAGGAGATCGGAAACGGTGGATCCGGCCGAAATGCCGGGCACTGCACGCCGACATTCCATTTCTATGAGATCCCGACCATCCGAAAGATGCTGGGGGAGCCCTTCGCGTCGCGCCTCATCAAGCGGCAGACCGATGCCGCCAATCTGGTATTCGATATCATCCGTCGCTACGACATCGACTGCGAAGGCGTCCAGACCGGCTACATCCAGACAGCACACGCCCCCGGCATGCTCTCGAAGATGGAGAAGCGCTGCGGCTATTATCAATCGGTCGGCAAGGCGACGCGCATGCTCGACCGGGACGAGGTCGCGCGTCTGACCGGTTCCCCGCGCTATTACGGCGGCTGGTTCCATCCCGAAGGCGGGCATATCAACCCGCTTGGCTATTCCAGGGGCCTCGCCCGCGCCGCGATGTCGCGCGGCGCCAGGGTCTTCACCGGATCTCCCGTCACCGCCATCAAGCCTGACGGAATGCGATGGCGGGTGGAGACGGCGAAGGGCTCGATTTCCGCCGACAAGGTCATCTGCGGAACCGGCGCCTACACCACCGGCTTTTGGCCGGGACTGGAGCAGAGCTTCAGCCGCCTGGGCGTGGCCGTGATGGCGACCCAGCCGATCGGCGACAACCTGCGCAAGATCATCGCCCCGAACAACAACACCGTCGTGGACAGCCGCGGCGACGCGATGATCTACAAGTACAACAGGGAAGGTCGCCTCGTTACTTCAGCCTTCGTGGAGGGGCGGCGCGGCGGTGACATCGACTATACGAAGGCCTTGATGGCCAGGAAGCTGCAATGGCTGCTGCCCGATCTGCCGGAGGTGGATTGGCAGTATTATTGGTTTGGTGCCCTGGACATGCAGCCCAAGACGATCCCCAGGCTGTTCCAGCTGGCCCCGGGCGTGGTGGCGTCACTTGGATATTCGGGACGCGGCGTGCCCACGGGGACCATGATGGGCACCGTGCTGACCGAGTGGGCGCTCGGTGCCCCCGCGCAGGATCTGGCGCTGCCTCTGGAGCCGCTTCGCAGCGCTCCCTTCTACATGAACTTCGCGCCGAGGCTCTTCCTGGCCTGGTATCGGCTCCGGGACCAGCAACGCGCTCGCGCTGGAGGAGCGGACCCGCCGCCATTTTGAGCGCTTGGAGACCTCTTCGGCAAACCCAAAGGAGTTGCGTGTATCATGATCCGATGCCATCAGCAGGCAGCAAGGCCGTCCTGGGAGAGGAGTGGACATCATCATGAGTTCCGGCGATCTCACTCGGCGCCGGCGAGAGGCGCAGCGCCGCAATCCGGCGAAGGTACCCAAGACGATCGACTATCAGAATATCGATTTCGACGTGTTCGGTTCGCTGCTCAGCTTCTATATCCGATCGGTGAATATCGTGGTCAGCAAGGATCTCGACAGCCAGACGGCGCTTTTCGGCCTCGCTGGTGGCACGGGAAAGATCTCGACAATATTGCTGACGGCGGCCAATCCGGGACTGCGCCCTTCGGTCCTGGCGCATTTCATACGAAAGGACCGGTCTGCCATGGGCAAGCTGCTGGAACAGATGGAGTCGGATGGCTTCATCGAACAGCGGATCTCCCGGGTGGAGCGGCGGGCACGCGAGCTCTACCTCACCGACAAGGGGAAGGGCATCGTCCAGAGGGTCCGGCAGACGATCAAGCGGCAGGACGAGGAGTTCTTCGCGATACTCTCGGCCGGCGAGCGCGAGACCCTGCTGCAGCTGCTGCGCAAGGTGTACGAGACCTATATCGACATGATCCCCAGCCCCGAGGGTTGAGGTGGAACGGTGCGGCTGCGGGAGGCGATCATGCCTGATCCCTCGCAGCGCGTCGCCATGATCTCGGGCGCCAATCGCGGCATAGGCGCGGCGATCGCCGGACACCTGTCCGAGCAGGGATGGGCGCTGAGCCTCGGCGTGCGCAATCCGGCGGCGTGGCGCCCCGGTCCCGACGCGGCGGATGTCCTGATGCACGGGTTCGACGCACGCCAGCCCGGGTCCGAGGAGAAATGGGTCCAGGCGACCGCCGAGAAGTTCGGTCGCATCGATGCCGTCATCGCCAATGCCGGCATCGCTTCCGGCCGTACCGTGATCGAAGCGGAGGACGGCGAACTCGACGATCTCTTCCAGGTGAACGTACGCTCCCCCCTGCGCCTCGTCCGGAGCGCCTGGCCATGGCTGGTTCGCGCGGGAACGGGTAGGGTAGTGACCATCGTCTCCCTGTCCGGCCTGCGGGTTAAGAGCGCGAAGTCGGGCCTCTACGCCACCAGCAAATTCGCAGCCCTCGCCATGACCCACGCGATCCGCCATGCGGGATGGGACGACGGCATTCGCGCCACGGCCATCTGTCCCGGCTTCGTCGCCACGGACATGGCCTTCGCCCTTTCGGCCCGCGCCCCCGAGGAAATGACCCAGCCGGCGGACGTCGCCCGGCTCGTGGCGACGGTCCTCGACCTGCCCAACACCGCCAGCGTGACGGAAATCCCCATCAATTCAGTCCTGGAAGAAATGCTATGACATCTGTTGCAACACCCCGGAGCGCGGGCTGAGATGGGGCCGCAAGTCGATACGCTGGCGCCGGAGACGTCATTCCCCACGCAAGCCGATGTGGTCATCGTCGGCGGCGGCATCATCGGTACGAGCACCGCCCTTTACCTGGCCCAGCGCGGCGTTTCGGTGGTCCTGTGCGAGAAGGGGCATATCGCGGGCGAGCAGTCCAGCCGCAATTGGGGCTGGGTGCGAAAGGCCCGGCGCGATCCTCGTGAGATTCCGCTCATCGTCGAAAGCCTGCGCTTGTGGGAAGGCATGAACGGCTCGGTGGAGGGAGAAACAGGCTTCCGCCGCACGGGGATCGTGTTCTCAGCGGAAACCGAAGCGGATGTCGCCCGCTACGAGACATGGCTCGAACATGCGAGGCCCTATCAGATCGACGCCCGGTTGATTTCCGGCTCCGAGCTGGACCGGCACATGCCGGGCGCCGCGACGAGATGGAAGGCCGCTCTCTATTGCAGCACCGACGGAAGGGCCGAGCCACAGAAGGCGGCGCCGGCGATTGCGGCAGCCGCGCGCCGCAACGGAGCGGTCATTCTGACGGATTGCGCCGTCCGCGGCCTCGACAGAACGGGAGGCAGGATCACCGGCGCCGTTACGGAACGCGGGCTCATTCGCTGCAACAGCGTCGTGGTTGCCGGAGGCGCCTGGTCGAGGCGCTTCCTCAAGGATCTAGGCCTCACGCTTCCCCAGCTCAAGGTGAGATCGAGCGTCATGCGCACCGCACCCCTGGATGGTGCCCCGCAGGCGGCGCTCTGGTGTAGCGAATTCGCTTTCCGCCGCCGGCTCGACGGAGGCTACAACATCGCGAACGGCAATGTGAACGTGGTCCCGATCGTTCCGGACAGCTTCCGTTTCTTCCCGGAGTTCCTTCCCGCCTTACGCGAGGACCACAAGAGCCTCAAGCTCAGCCTGGAAGGGCGCTTCCTCCAGGAATGGCAGGAAGCTCGGCCGGTGCCGTTCGACCAGGTTTCTCCCTACGAGAAGGTCAGGGTGCTCGATCCGGCGCCGGACCAGCGCTACCTGAGGCAAGCCCTCGATGGGCTCACGCGCATGTATCCGGTGTTTGCGGGAGCTAACATCGTGCAGCAATGGGCGGGCCTCATCGATGTGATGCCGGACGCAATTCCGGTAATATCGCCGGTCGATGCGCTGCCCGGCCTCGTCATCGCCACCGGCTTTTCGGGACATGGCTTCGGCATAGGCCCTGGCGCGGGGCGGCTCGTGGCCGACATCGTCACGGGCGCCAAGCCGATCGTCGATCCGCATGAGTTCCGCTTTTCCCGTTTCAGCGACGGGTCCAAGCCCCGTCCCATCGCGGGGATCTAGCGACTTCCGGTCAAGGCCCAAGACGCGGCGGGCCCATCGTCTGGCTGCGAGAACATAATAAAACAGGGGACCATCATCATGACAGAGCAGAACAAGTACCCGGCAGGCCCGCGGGGCGTGTCGCACTTCAACCCCTCGCGCAGGCAGTTGCTTGCCTTCGGCGCGTCCGCCGGAATCATGGCCTGGCTCGGCCCATCCGGGGGGTGGGTCGAGCAGGCACGCGCGGCGACGCCTCCTGCCAAGCCAACGGGGCAGGTCATCGTGGGCCTATCCCAGGAGCCGACCATCTTCCATCCGCTGCTCGTCCACATCGAGGTCGACGAAGCCGTCTACTTCAACCTGTTCAGCGCGCTCTGGCGCGTGGATCCCAAGGGCGCCTTCCAGCCAGATCTGGTCGCCGAGATACCCACGGTCGAAAACGGCGGCATCTCCGCGGACGGTTTGAACTGGCACGTCAAGCTCAAGGACAACGTCAAATGGCATGACGGCACGCCCTTCACGGCGGAGGACGTGAAATTCAATATCGAGCTCATCCAGAATCCGAAATTCATCGCCGGCCGGCGTGCCGGGCATGAACTGGTGCGCGATATCAAGGTCGTCAGCCCCACCGAAATCACCTGGCGCATGGAGAAGGCCTATGCGCCCTATCCGGCCATCCTGTCCTGGACCTTCCTGGTGCCCAAGCACATCCTGGAGAAGGAAACCGACGTCAACAAGCCGGCCTTCGTGAACAATCCGGTCGGAACCGGTCCCTTCAAGTGGGTCGAGCGCGTTCCCGGCGATCACATCACCCTGACCGCCCATGACGGCTATCACGGCGAGGGCCCGCACCTGGAGAAGCTGATCGTCAAGTACATCCCGGATCTGACGGTTCTCTACACGCAGTTCCAGACTGGCGACATCGACTATATTGGCCTGCAGGGCATTACGCCGGATCATTACGAGGAGGCGAAGGGCCTGGCAGACCGCAATGTCATGCCCGTTCCGCAGCCCTTCATCGAGAACATCGCCGTCAACACGGGGCTGCCCGTCTTCAAGGATAAGGCCGTCCGCGAGGCGCTCTACTACGGCATGGACAAGAAGAGCATCATCGAGCAGATCTACTACGGCCTGCCGAGCGAGACGGAATCCTTCCTGCCCAAGCAGTCCTGGGCCTTCGATCCGGATCTTCCCAAGCACGAGTTCGATCCGGAGAAGGCGAAGAAGATCCTCGACGATGCCGGTTGGGCCCTGGGCTCGGACGGCGTTCGGGCCAAGGGCGGCGTGCGGCTGGAATTCGTCAACTCCACGACGGCCGGCAACCATGTGCGCGAACAGGCCCAGCAATTGCTGCAGCAGAACTGGGCCGATATCGGCGCCAAGATGAACATCAACAACCTGCCGCCCGCCGTGATGTGGGGCGACTACTGGATGCAGTCGAAGTTCGAGAGCGCGATGGTCGGCATCGGCTTCATGATCGGCCCGGATCCGGACGCGACCGACTTCTTCGCCAGCCGCTCGATTGCCGCCAAGGGTGGTTCGGGCCAGAATACCACCCAGTTCGAGAATGCCGAGGTTGACGGCCTGCTCGCGGAGGGAGCCAAGACGGTCGATATCGAGAAGCGCAAGGCCGCCTACAAGAAGATGCAGGAGGTCACGCGAACCGAATTGCCCTATCTGCCGATCTTCCAATACGCCATGGTGTCGGGCGTGAAATCGAAGCTCGAGGGGTTCACGCCGAACGTCAACGTGCAGGAGAATTGCTGGAACGCCAACACCTGGTACTGGTCGGCGGCGTGACAGATCGTGTGAACCGGCGAGGCGGGAACGGCATCGGTCCCGCCTTGCGCAGCTGCCACAGCCGGGAGCATCACGGATGACGCGTTTTCTCGTCGGCCGCTTCGTGCAGAGCCTGCTTCTGCTCTTGCTGGTTTCGATGATCGGGTTCGCCGTGCTGCATCTTGCACCCGGCGGGCCGCTGTCGCAATTCGCCCTCGTGCCGGGTCTGACCCAGGCCGACCTTGCCCGCATCGCGCATGAGATGGGCCTCGATCGTCCCCTCCCTCTGCAATATTGGGAATGGCTTTCCCGCCTGCTGGAAGGGGATTGGGGACGATCCTATCGCGATAGCCAGCCCGTCCTGGCGGTGATCGGCGCCCGTCTGCCCGCCACGCTGGAACTCATGATTTCCGCCATCCTGATCGCGGTCGTCATCGGCATGTCGATCGGCATCCTGGGCGCCGTCCGGCGCTACTCGATATTCGACACACTGGCCACCGTGGGCGCGATGATCGCGCTCTCCATTCCGACCTTCTGGTTCGGCCTGATCACCATCTATCTGTTCGCCGTGAAGCTTCAATGGCTGCCGGCAGGCAACCGGACGACCGTCGGCGGCAGCGGGACCTTTCTCGACTACGTCCATCATCTCATCGCTCCGGCTCTCGTGCTCGCCCTCGTCGAGGTAGCGATCTGGAGCCGCTACATGCGCACCTCGATGCTCGATGTGATCCACCAGGACTATATCCGCACAGCGCGCGCCAAAGGCCTGCCCGAACGCACGGTGCTGTTCCACCACGCATTCCGAAACGCGCTGCTGCCGATGATCACGCTGGCGGGGCTCGAAGTGCCGACCCTTCTGGGCGGAGCGCTCGTCACCGAGACGGTATTCACCTGGCCGGGGATGGGCCGCCTGTTCCTCGATTCACTGGGTTATCGCGACTATCCGGTGGTGATGGGCATTCTGATGTTCTCCGCCATCCTCGTCCTGCTCGGCAATCTCCTGGCGGACCTGCTCTGCGCGGTGGCCGATCCGCGCATCCGGCTGACATAGGGGAGACGCCTCATGACCCACGCCGCTCCCTCCCTCCAGACTGCCCGCCCCGCGCTGTTCCGCCCGCGCAGCCGGGCCGTTCGCCGCTTCCTGCGTCATCGCCTCGCAGTCTTCGGTGCGATCGCCATCATCCTGCTCGTCCTGGCGTCGATCGCGGGGCCCTGGATCATTCCCTTCGACCAGCTGCATATCGATCTGCGCGCCCGATTTTCGCCGCCTCCCTCGGGCGGGCACCTGTTCGGCACGGACCAGCTCGGCCGGGATCTCATGGTCCGCTTGCTGATGGCCGGCCGGATCTCGCTGGCCATCGGGTTCGCCGCCATGCTCATGAGCACCGCCATCGGCATTCTGGTGGGCGTGACGGCCGGCTACTATGGGCGCTGGATCGGCGGCGCACTGATGCGTTTCGTCGACGCCGTGCTCTGCTTTCCCTCCATCTTCCTGCTGCTGGTGCTGGCCGCGTTCATTCATCCGAACGTCGTGACGCTGACCCTCATCATCGCCGCGACGAGCTGGATGGAAGTGGCGCGCGTGGTCGAGAGCCAGATCCGCACCCTGCGGGAGCGCGACTTCACGGCAGCCGCCGAACTTCTCGGCGCGTCGGGGCGCTACATCATGTTCAACGAGCTGCTCCGCAATGCGGTGGGACCGATCATCGTGGCAGCGACCCTTACGGTGGCGCGGGCAATCCTGATGGAAGCCTATGTCAGCTTCCTCGGCTATGGCATCCAGCCGCCGACGGCGAGCTGGGGCAACATGCTGAACAATGCCCAGCAATATCTCGGCTCCGCCCCCTGGCTCGCCATCTTCCCCGGGCTGATGATCACACTGGCGGTGACCAGCTTCAACTTCGTCGGCGATGGCTTGCGCGATGCCCTCGACGCTCGTTTCGATCTGGCCTGAGGAGCGGCATGCCCGGTATCGTCCCGCATCGACAAGCAGTTCTCACCACCGCACCGGACAACGGAGGGGGTGTCCCGGCGAGCAGCCCAGCTCCCGTCCTGGAGGTGCGCAATCTCTCGGTGACCTTCCGCACCGAGAGCGGTCCTGTCCGCGCGGTGCAGGACGTATCGTTCACGCTTCGAGCCGGCGAGACGCTGGCGCTGGTCGGGGAGTCCGGGTCTGGCAAGAGCGTCACCAGCCTTGCCATCATGCGCCTGACGCCCCCGGCGCCCAAGGTTACCCTCGGCGGGTCTGTCCTGCTTCACGGAGGCGATGCGCCCCGCGACCTGACGACCCTCGGACGCGAGGCGATGCGTGCCGTGAGAGGCAACGAGATCTCCATGATCTTCCAGGAGCCCATGACGTCGCTCAACCCGGTGCACCGCGTCGGCGACCAGATTGCAGAGGCCGTCATGTTCCATCGGAATGTCGGGCGGCGGCAGGCTCTTGCGCGTGCCGAGGAACTGTTGGAGCAAGTGGGCATCCCGGAGGCGCGGCGGCGACTGCAGTCCTATCCCCATCATCTGTCCGGCGGCATGCGCCAGCGCGTCATGATAGCCATGGCGCTTGCCTGCGATCCCCGCGTCCTGATCGCCGACGAGCCGACGACGGCGCTCGACGTTACCGTACAGGCGCAGATCCTCGAACTCCTCAAGGAATTGCAGGCCACCACCGGGATGGCGATCGTCTTCATCACCCATAATCTCGGCGTGGTGGCGGAGATCGCCGATCAGGTCATGGTCATGTATGCGGGCCGAATCGTGGAGCAGGGCGGCGTCGTGCCGGTGATGAAGGAGCCGCGCATGCCCTATACGCAGGGGCTCCTGCGCTCGATGCCGCGCATGGATCTAGCAGGCGAGCCCGGCACCATGCTGGAGGCGATACAGGGCAGCGTTCCCGACCCGCTCGACCTGCCCCCGGGGTGCGCCTTCGCCCCCCGCTGCACCCATTGCGAAGCGGGCGTCTGCGACAGGGCGATACCCGCCCTGGAGCCAACGGAGGCGGGCCATATGGTTCGCTGTGTCCGGTGGCGAGCGCTGGCTGGAGCGGAGGCCTAGAATGTCGTTGTCCGAGGATCCAGTTGCGATACAGGTGGCAGGCAAGTCCCTGCTGCGGGTGCAGAACCTCAGGCAGTGGTATCGCATCAGTTCGGGCTTCCTCGGCAAGCGGGACCTGGTGCGCGCCGTCGAGGACGTGTCGTTCGACATCGGGCGCGGGGAGGTCCTCGGCCTGGTCGGTGAGTCCGGGTCGGGGAAGAGCACCCTGGGAAGGGCCGTGCTCCGCATGACGGAGCCGACGGAGGGCCGAATCCACCTCGAGGGCAGGGACATTACCCATCTGAGCCGCCGGGAATTGCGGCCGCTGCGCCCGCGCATGCAGTTGATCTTCCAGGACCCGTTCTCCTCGCTCAATCCGAGAATGACGGTCAGGCAGATCATCGCGGCGCCGCTCGTCATTCAAAGGCCGGACCTGGGCGAGCCGGCCCGGAGCGCACGCGTCGTCGAGGCGCTCGAACTGGTCGGACTTTCCGGTCAGTATGCGGATCGTTACCCGCACGAATTCTCGGGAGGCCAGCGGCAGCGGATCGGCATTGCCCGCGCCTTCGTGACGGAGCCCAGCTTTCTGGTTGCCGACGAACCCGTCTCGGCCCTGGATGTGTCGATCCAGGCACAGATCGTCAATCTGCTCGTCAGCATCCAGAAGAGGCTGAACCTGACGATTCTCTTCATCAGCCATGATCTGGCGGTGGTGGGATATCTGTGCGATCGGGTGGCGGTGATGTATCTCGGGCGCATCGTCGAAATCGCCCCGACGAAGGCGCTGTTCCGCTCCCCGCGCCATCCCTACACGGAGGCGCTGCTGTCGGCGGTCCCCGTCCCCGATCCGACGGTAAGGCGGTCCCGGATCATTCTCAGGGGCGATGTTCCGAGTCCGATCAACCCGCCCTCGGGATGTGGTTTCCGCACCCGCTGCCGCTATGTACTCGATGCGTGCGCCCAGGCCGTGCCGCCGTTGCGGCAGACGGCAGGGGGGCACTCGGTCGCATGCATACGCGACGACATCGAACTGACGGGCGCGGGGCAGTCCGCCTGAGGCGGCGTCATGACTTCGGGCGTACGCGTGGCCTGCGCGTAGATGAGGGCGCATGGCAATTTCTGTCAATTCCTTTCACATGGACGACCGGCCGGCACCTGATCCATGTATGGATATTTGATGCAATAATCTGTTCATTTGAAAAGTTTATGTCAGATATTTTTCCCTATATTCCAATTATCCAAAGATATAGGTGATATATGAAAAATAATATGTGATGTTTTTGAACTATTTTGAGATTTTACATATTTTATACGTGCGATCATGATTTTTATTGAGCTTGTTGGGGGCACTCGAAATCGCAAGTGACTGCTGTGGAGCCCGTTTTCGAAATCTTATCTTTTTCTGTTTTGGCTTCGCTCGAATTTTGATGGCCAAAATAGAAAGATATTGACAGAAATTGGAAATATCGTTCTTAATTCATTCGAGGGCATGCACAGGTTGGCATGGCCTCGGCAAAAGAGGCGCCAAGCGCCCATAAGGCTCCGTGGAGGCTGCGGCCCATATCGCCACCCATGGCGATCAATCAGCAGCGTCTCGCTGGAGCGCCCAAGCCCGCCCCCGACCAAGGGGCGGTCGCTCGAGACGGCATGACGACCGAGCTTATGCGCGAAGGAGGAAACGCGGGTAAGCTTCTAAAATATAATAAACCGAGGAGGAAATATCATGCGAGGCAGGAAATTGCTGGGCGCAAGCATGCTTGCGTTTGCTCTTTCGACGATGTCGGCACTGGCACAACAGAAAGAGGTGACCGTCTGGTCATGGTTCGTTCAGAGCACCATGCAGAAGTCCATCGATGCCTTCCAGAAGGCGCATCCGGACATCAAGGTTACATATACATACTATAACTACTCGCCTGAATATATCACGGCCCTGAAAGCTGCGGCCGCCTCTGGCAGCCTGCCGGATGTCATCGGCCTTCAGCCGGGATCCCTGACGCAGCAGTACCGGGAGAATCTGGAACCCGTCGACCAGCTGGCCGCAAAGACCTGGGGCGAGGGGTGGCAGGACAAGGTGTTCCCCGTCAACCGCCGCCAGATGCAGATGGGCAACCCGGCAGGCGACAAGAACAACTACATCGTCCCGCAGGAGTCCCAGGTTCTCTGCATCTGGTATAACCGCAAACTCTTCGACCAGTTGAAGATTTCCGTTCCCAAGACCTATGCCGACCTCAAGGGCGCAGCCAAGGCGCTTACCGACGGCGGCTACATTCCGATGTTCCAGGGCGCCGCCGACGGCTGGCAGAACGAGAACGTCTTCCTGATGCTGGCGAACCAGTTCTCTCCCGGCATCATCGACAAGGCGCAGGCCGGCCAGGCTCCGTGGACCTCCCCCGAACTGGTGTCGGCGATGAAGGCCTGGAAGGGCCTGTTCGACGACGGCATCTTCCAGCAGGGTGCTCTCGGCGCCCATGCCTATCCGACAGGCGCGCAGCTGTTCGCCCAAGGTCGCGTCGGCATGATGGCCCTCGGCTCCTGGTGGATGCAGGAAAGCAAGTTTCCGCCCCCGCTGTCCGAGTTCGTCCAGAACATGGACGGCTTCGACTTCTTCTACCTCCCGGCCGTCAAGGACGGTGGCGCCGCCAGCCCGCCGGTCGGCGGTATCGATATCGGCTATGGCCTGACGAAGAACGGCGCGAAGAATCCGGAGGCCTGGACCTTTCTTTCGGAGCTGACCAACGGCGTCGGCCTGCAGGAGGCTCTCAACGATCTCAACGATCTGCCGGCGTTCTCGGGGCACGAGCCGAAGGGCGATATCACCGATCATGTGAAGGAGATGTCGGCGCGGTTCATGGCCGATCTGCCCAAGGCGGAGAACCAGCGCTTTGCCTCCCCCGCCGTTTCCGAAGCCCTGGACAACGCGCTTGCCGGTGTCGCGGCGGGCAGCCTCGAGCCGGAGGCGGCGCTTGCCTCGGTACAGGCGGCGACCGACAAGGCAAACGGCAAGTAGCACTCTCCCGGCCGGGCGCTCGGCGCCCGGTTCCCTTCCCGGAGATGATTGAATATGCACGCAGAGTCCGGGCAGGCGGGACCGGTCGTCCTCGTCGCCGAGAGGCGGCCGCGCCGCAGCCGCCTTGCCTCCTACGGCTTCGTGATACCGGCGACGACGCTGTTCGCCGTCTTCATCGCCTATCCCATCCTGTGGGTGCTGGGCCAGAGCCTGTATGGCAGGAATGCGGCCGGCGTCACGGCGTTCACCGGCGTCGCCAACTACGTCGCGGTCCTCGGCGATGCGACCTTCTGGATCGTCGTGCGCAACATGGTGCTCTGGGCCGTCATCACCATTCCGGTGCAGATGCTGATCGGCGGCCTGCTCGCCTATTTCATCGAGCGTCACACCCATCGACTGCGCGGCTTCTTCCGCACGGCCTTCTTCCTGCCGGTGGTGACCTCGGTCTCAGTGGTTAGCCTCGTCTGGGTACAGATCTACGCGCCCTATTACGGTATCGCCCAGGAGTATCTGAAGCATCTGGGCATCGTCATGTCGAACTCGCCCATCGGCGATCCCAAGACGGCCATCTACGCCCTCATCATCGTCAACATATGGCAATGGACCGGATTCTCGATGCTGATGTACATCGCCGGCATCGCCAACATGCCCAGCGAGATACTGGATGCCGCCCGCATCGATGGCGCGACGGGCTGGCGCCTGGCGGTGCATGTCGTCGTTCCCATGCTCGCGCCCGCGACGAAGTCGCTGCTGCTGCTCGGCATCATCGGCACGCTGCAGACCTTCCCGATCGTCCATCTGATGACGGGGGGCGGTCCCAATCGCGCCAGCGAGGTCTTCGGCACCTACATCTTCAAGCAGAGTTTCGTGATCGGGGACACGGGCGGCGGCGCCGCTCTCTCCGTCATCGTGCTGCTGCTCGCACTCATCCTGTCCCTGGCGCAGATCATCCTTCTCGGCGCCCGCCTGACGCCTGCGGCGAAGGAGCGACCATGACTGCGCTCGGACGAAACCGGCTCCATGCGATCGTGGTCCATGCCGTGCTCTTCGCGGCACTGGCGCTGTGGATGGTGCCGCAGATCTACATGCTTTCCATCGGCCTCAGGACACCGGCGCAGGCCTTCGATCCGGCGCTCGTCACCTGGCCCGTCACCTTCGACAATTTCGTCACGGTGATACGGGACAACCCGCTGAGCAGGATCTTCCTCAACAGCCTCATCGTGACGGTGGCGACAGTCGTCATCGTGGTCGCCGTGTCGTCGCTCTTCGCCTTCGCATGCGCGGTGCTGCGCCTGAGGGGGACGCTGGTCCTCTACACGACACTGCTAACGACCCTGATGGTGCCGCTCGCCTCGCTGGTGCTTCCGCTCGCGATCCTTCTGAAGAACTTCGGCTGGATCAACACCTATATCGGCCTTGTCCTGCCCTATGCCGCGCTGGGCGTGCCGTTTGCCATCGTGATCCTCAAGGCTTTCATGGAGGATTCCCCGCAGGAACTCTTCGAGGCCGCGCGTGTCGACGGCTGCACTTCCTGGCAGACCTATTGGCATGTTGCCCTGCCGCTCGTCCGGCCGGCGCTCGTCTTCGTCACGATCTGGCAGTTCATCGTCACCTGGAACGAGTTCTTCCTCGCTTTGATCGTGCTGACCAGGGCGGAGATGAAGACGCTGACCATCGTGCCGATGCAGTATTCGGGGCTCTACATGGCCAATCCGGGTGCCCTCTTCGCGATCCTGACGCTGATCGCGCTCCCCTTGATCCTCCTCTATGTGCTGGTCCAGCGCGCCTTCGTCCGAGGCCTGCTCGCCGGTGCCGTGAAAGGCTGAACCCATGGCGACGCTTTCGATCGACAATGTCACCAAGCGCTTCGGAAGCCTCACGGTCATCCCGGAGCTTTCCCTCACCATCGAGCATGGCGAGTTCTGCGTGCTCGTCGGGCCTTCCGGCTGCGGGAAGTCGACGCTCCTGCGCATCATCGCGGGCCTGGAACCCATCACCTCGGGAAGGATCCTGATCGACGGCGCCGACATGAGCGAAGCCGAGCCGCCGGAGAGGGGGGTCGCCATGGTGTTCCAGTCCTACGCGCTGTATCCGCACATGGACGTCAGCCGAAACATCGGCTTCGGCCTGGAGATAGCCCGTACGCCGCGGGCCGAGATTTCCGAGCGTGTCGCGAGGGCCGCCGAAAAGTTGAGGCTGTCCTCCTATATCCGGCGCAAGCCGCGGGAGCTTTCGGGGGGGCAGCGGCAGCGCGTCGCCATCGGCCGGGCGATCACCAGAAAGCCGAAGCTCTTCCTCCTCGACGAGCCTCTGTCCAACCTCGACGCGGCGCTCCGGGTGGGAATGCGCCTCGAGATCGCCCGGCTGAAGGCCGAACTCGGCTCGACGATGATCTACGTTACGCACGACCAGGTGGAGGCGATGACGCTCGCCGACCGCATCGTGGTGATGAATGCCGGCCGTATCGAACAGGTCGGAACACCGTTGGAGCTCTACGAACATCCGGCCAACCTCTTCGTCGCCGGCTTCATCGGATCGCCGGCCATGAACCTGCTGAAGGGAAGGGTGGAGGCGGTCGAGGGGAGCGGGGCGAGGATACGGCTGGAACTCGGGACGGTGGTGCCGGTCACGGTTTCGGAAAGTCTTGAGCCGGGGGACAGCGTCACGCTGGGCATCCGCCCCGAGCATATCTCCTTCTCCTTCGGCGAGGGGCCCGGCGACCATGTGGGCGTGGCCTACATGGTCGAGATGCTGGGCAGCGACACCTTCATCCACTTTCGGCACGGCGAGGAGGGATTGGTCATCCGCGATGGGATGGGTCGCCGCGCCCGCGCCGGCGACAGGATCGCCATGTCGTTCCCGGCGGACGCCTGCCATCTCTTCAATGCGGCCGGCCGCCGGATCTCCGTGGCGGCCGGCGTTCCCGCAATCGACACCCCTGCGCCGGCGCATCACTGAGCGGCGCAGGGTTCATTCAGAAAGTTCGCGCAAGAACACTCCCAGGAGGAAAACGAATGACTGACTTCAACGGACGCACCATTCTCGTAACCGGGGGTAGCGGAGGAATCGGGGGCGCCACCGTACGTCATCTCAAGGCGGCGAACGCCGAAGTGATCGCCAGCGGTCGCTCCAACGAAGCACTCGAGGAGATCGCGAGGGAAACCGGTTGCCGCACGCTGGTGTTCGACCTTGCGTCGGAGCAGGAGATCCGCGGCGCGCTCGAAGGCCTGGACCTGTGGGGCGTCGTCAACTGCGGCGGCTTCGGCGGCGAGATAGCGACGCCGATGGATACCGACATTGCGATCTTCGACAAGGTCATCAGCATCAATGCGCGCGGCGCCCTGCTCGTCACGAAATACGCAACCCAGTCGATGGTCCGTCTCGGCAAGGGTGGCGCTATCGTCAACGTCTCCAGCCAGGCGTCGCTCGTCGCGCTCGACGGCCATATATCCTACGGCTCCTCGAAGGCGGCGCTCGACAACATCACGAGGGTATCCGCCCTCGAACTCGGCAAGTACGGAATTCGCGTCAACAGCGTGAACCCAACCGTGGTCATGACGCCGATCTCGTCCGGCCACTGGAGCCAGCCGCATGTCGCCGAGCCTTTCCTCAAGCAGATGCCGCTCGGGCGCTGGGCGACGGTGGACGAAATCGCCGCCCCCATCGTCTTCCTCCTCAGCGACGCCGCCTCAATGATCACCGGCGTGTCCCTGCCCATCGACGGCGGATATACCTGCCGGTAGCCACCAAGGACCGCCTCAATCGGATCGCTGGTCGAGCCTGAAAAATTCAGTCTCGATCGGCGTTGCCGAGCACCGGAGCGGAGATCCCGGTCGCCATGGGAAGGGCCCGCATCCTCCAGATTCCCCTCTGTTGCGATAGCTTACTATTCCTCGGCATGTCCCGCTCGCCGCCGGGTCCCCTCGGGCGACGTCTCCAGCAGCTTGACCATGACCTGGAGCGCCCGGTTGGCCGGCGTGGGAATGCCGAGTTCCTCTCCCTTCCGGACGACATAACCGTTGAGGTGATCGATCTCCGTCGGCCGTCCGCGTTTGAGATCCTGGGCAGTCGAGGAGTATTGATCCGGCATCGTCGCGGCGAGCCCGAGAACGGTGCCCAGCAGGTGCTCCGGCAGGCCGATGCGCAAGGTTCGGCAGACTGCACGGCATTCCTCGAAGACATCCTCCATGACCTTCGACACGCCGTCGACCCGCATCATGGCACCATAAGGGGCACCGGAGACGGCGGAGAGGGCATTGTATGCGCAATTGACGATCAGCTTTGCCCATAGCGCCTCGACGACCGTTTCGGAGACGGTGGCGGGGACGCCGGCCCTGACGAACATCTCCGCCATCGCCTGGCTCGAAGGTGAACTGCCGATCGCGATGTCGCCGCGGCCATGATGCCTGACATGACCCGGAGCGACGATTTCGGCAGCGACATAGACCGCGGCGGGGATGACCGGCCGCGCGAGGACGGCTTCCAGGCGATCGGCATTGTCGATTCCGTTCTGGAAGCAGAAGACAACCGCGTCCGCCTTCAGATTGGGAGCCATTGCCCTTCCTGCCTCTTCCGTATCGAAGGATTTCACGCAGCAGAGGATGACATCACAATCGGCAAGAGCGGATGGATCGGTATCCGCCTGTGCCGGCACGGCATGGCGGGAGCCCGAAGTTTCGAGGAGCAGGCCGGATGCCCGCACCCGCTCGACGAGGGCGGGGCGCCCTACGAGGCTGACTCCATGACTGGCCTTCGCGAGCATTGCCCCATAGTAGCAGCCGACAGCGCCGGCCCCCATGATACCGATCTTCATCGTTCCTCTCCGAGATGATGCCCATCTGCATGCAGCGGATGCTCGTTGCAATAGGAGAGAGGCCGCAGGTGCGCAGTCTGTAGAGACCGGCGTTCGGGCAGGACATCGGCCGGTTTCCGGATCGCCTGATCGGGAGTCGCATTCCGTTCCGACTGATGCCGGGAAGCAGGCGGGACCTACTCTTTCGGTGGAGCAGGGGCCTCGTGGAACACCACCCTGTCGCGACCCTCGAGCTTCGCGCGGAACAATGCCTGGTCAGCATTGTAAAGCAGTTCGCCGGCTGAGTTACGCTCGTCCGGCAAGGCGTTGGCGACGCCGATGCTGATCGTCACGCGTCCCGTCCCGTGCGGGATCTCGAGGTCGCGAACGGCCTGCAGCATATGTTCCGCAACCTGTCGTACGCCGGCCTCGGATCCGTTGATGAGGACGGCGACGAACTCCTCGCCACCGAAGCGGGCGGCCAGGTCCGTGGGACGCGTGAGGCTGTCCTGGATGACCCGCGCGACCCGCTTCAGCGCTTCATCGCCCGCGAGATGGCCATAGGAATCATTGTAGCGCTTGAAGTTGTCGACATCGATCATCAGGACTGAGACGGGCGTCTGCCTGCGCCGTCCGCGTGCCCATTCCAGGTTGAAATATTCGTCGAAGTAGCGCCTGTTGCCCAGGGAGGTGAGGCCGTCGATGCGGGTGAGACGCTCGAGTTCGAGATTGGCCTTTATCAATTGCCGCTGGCTCTCGCGCAGGGCCCGGTAGGCCTGGTTGCGCTGCACATGGTCGAGATAGGCGCGCGTGTGGTAGCGGATGCGGGCGATCAGCTCGATACGGTCAGGCAGCTTCACCAGGTAGTCGTTGGCGCCCGCATTGAATGCTTCGCCCTTGACCGCCGGTTCGTCCTTGGCCGAGAGCACGATGACGGGCACGGCCTGCGTCGCCGGGTTCTGGCGATACTGGCGTACGAGATCGATCCCGTCCATGCCCGGCATGACGAGATCCTGGAGGATCACCGTGGGTTTCGTTTCGTTGGCGATCCGGATCGCTTCGAACGGATTGGTGCAATAGTGGAAGTCGAGTTCGGGCTGACCCGCTAGGGCGCGGCGGATGGCTTCGCAGATGATCATCTGGTCGTCGACGAGGAGGACCATCGACAGGTATTTGTCGGCGGGCCCCGGGACGGGTTCGAAGTCGAGATCTGAATCTTCCGACATTGGCAGAGGTCCTTCAGACGGTGTGGCCGCAGGCCTGGACCAGGCGGGGCGCTATAAGATCGAGAGGCAGTATTTCGGCGGCGGCTCCGATCGCCGCGGCGGCCTTGGGCATGCCGTAGACAGCGCTCGTCGCGGCATCCTGGGCGATGGTCAGGTATCCCTTGTCGCGCAGCAGCTTGAGGCCCTTGGCGCCGTCGCGCCCCATGCCGGTCAGCAGTACCGCGACGACATCGCCGCGCCAGCGCCGCGCAACGCTTTCGAAAAAGACGTCCACGGAGGGCCGATAGAGATTGTCCCGCGGCTCGGATGTGTATGTCAGTTCCCCCGTCGATCGGAAGACGAGATGATCGTTCGTCGCGGCAATGAATACCGTGCCGGTTTCCAGCCGGTCGCCATCCCTGGCGGAGCGGATCGGCAGGGCGGTATGCTGCCCGAGCCAGCTTACCAGGCCCGGAACGAACTGCGCATCGACGTGCTGGATCAGCACAATAGCAGCCGGCAGATCCCTAGGCAGCTTGCTGAGCACGGCGGCGACGGCGGCAGGCCCCCCTGCCGAGGCCCCGATTGCGATGAGGCGACGCGCAGGAGCGAAGGAAGCCCGGGTGTTCCTCCCGTTTCCCCTGGTCAGCGGACTGTCCTTCACGAGTTTTGCGATATTGGAGATCTTGAGCAGGAACTGGTTTGCCTGGACCGAGGTTCCCCCATCCGGGGCCATCGTCGGCACCTCGATCGCGTCAAGCGCGCCGAATCCCATGGCGTCGTAGACCTCGGGCACGTTGGCATCGATGCTCGCCGTCACGACGAGGATGGGGCAGGGGGTGGCGGCCATGATCCGCCGAGTGGCTTCGACGCCACCCATCTCCGGCATGGTCAGGTCCATGAGAACCAGGTCCGGCAGGTCGAGGGCACAGGCCTCCACGGCCTCGCGCCCGTTCGTCGCGACCCAGGCCACGTGATGCTCTGCCGTGGTTGCGATGGTGCGCCTGAGCAATTCGACCGCCATGGGCAGGTCGTTGACGATACCGATCCTCATGATGGGGGACTCGCGGCTGTCTTCATTCGTTGGCCTCCCCGATGAGATCGGCGACGGCACGGATCAGGGTCTCGTCGTGAAAGCTGCCCTTGGCGAGATAGTAGTCGGCCCCGGCATCCAGGCCGCGGCGGCGATCCTCTTCCCGGTCCTTGTAGGACACGATCATGACGGGGGTCCCGCTGAGCCGTACGTCGCTCTTGATGAGCCTGACCAGTTCGATGCCGTCCATGCGCGGCATGTCGACATCCGTGACGACAAGGTCGAACGGGTCAGAACGCACTGCGTTCCATCCATCCATGCCGTCGACCGCGACCTCGACCTGATAGCCGCGCTGATCGAGCAGCTTGCGTTCGAGTTCGCGCACGGTCAGGGAATCGTCGACCACGAGGACACGCTTGCGCTGCTTGCGGGCGGCTTCGTCCGAGCTACGCTTCAACGCGCGCAACTGCCTGGAGGACGCCAGTTTCTCCACCGAACGCAGGAGGTCGTCGATATCGACGATCAGCACCGGCGAACCGTCATCCATGAGCGCCGCCGCTGCGATGTCCTTGATCTTGCCGAGGCGCGTATCCAGCGGACGGACGACAAGCTCGCGCTCGCCCACGAAACGGTCGACGATCAGCCCGTAGGCATGATCGTGATCACCGATGACGATCACGGAAAGCTGGTCGCCGCCCGGCTGCCACTCCTCCCGCTCCAGCACCTCGTGGGCGGTGATCAGGCCGATCTGGCGGCCCTCGAACCGGAAGTGCGGGCGCCCCTCGACAAGCTCCACGACTTCGCGAGCCACGCTCGATGCGCGGATGATGCCGACCAGCGGAAAGGCGTAAGGCTCGCGGTCGATTTCCACGAGCAGGGTGCGTACCACGGAACGGGTTATCGGCAGTTCGAGCTGAAAGCTCGTGCCGGCGCCCAGCTTCGAGGAGACGTTGGCGAAGCCTCCCACCTGCTTGGCCATGGCGCGGACGGCGTCGAGACCCACGCCGCGACCCGAGATGTCGCTCACATTCGCCTTCAGGGAAAAGCCGGGGAGGAAGAGGAACTCCAGAAGTTCTTCCGGACTCAGGCTGACGGCTGATCCGGCGCTGGCCAACTGGCGGGCAACGATGCTTTCCCGCAGGGCGGTGAGGTCGATGCCCCTGCCGTCGTCGCTGACGATCACCTGCAGGCGGCCGGCGCTGTGCCGGGCCTCCAGCCGGATCGTGGCCTCTTCCGCCTTGCCGGCCGCCAGGCGCTCGGCCGGCGTTTCGAGCCCGTGATCCACCGCATTGCGCAGGAGATGTCCGAGCGGCGCGTCGAGCTGCTCCAGGATGTCGCTGTCGATGGTGGTGGAGCCGCCGACGATCTCCAGCCGGACGATCTTGCCGAGCGCCAGCCCGAGGTCGCGGACCATGCGGGAATAGTGCCTGACGCCGTCCTCGAACGGGCGCATGCGGCTGGCGAGAGTCTCGTCGTAAAGCCGGTTGGCCAGGTCGCTGACGCGTCTGTCTATCGAATCGAGCTCATCGAGCCGCTGCGCGAGGAACTCCTGCATCGCCGCGAGCTTGCGCTGCGCGCTCGACGAGGCAGACTGTTCGCCCGCCTGGATATCCTGCTGCCAGGATGCCGATGCATCGAGGGTCCGGGCGAGATCAGACTGCAGCCGCTTCAGCCGGGTGAGTCCGTCGGCGAAGGGTCGCAGTCGCCTGGCCTCGATCAGGGCCTCTCCAGCCAGGCCGAGCAGGCGGTTGAGGCTGCCTGCCGTCAGCCGGACGATGCGATCCGATGCCGCATTGCCCGAGGCCGGGACGGCCGGCTCGGCGAACTCGACCCGCTGCGGCGGTTGGCTGGACTCAGCCTGCAGGAAGGATTGGGCGGCGGGCGGAAGCGCGGTGTCCGCTGCCGGCGCATCGGGCGTCGAGGCATGTTCCAGCGCCTTCACGAAGTCGACGACTTCGGGCGCTTCTTCGTCCGTACTCAGTTCCGGCTGCGATGAGAGGGAGCCGAGCAGATCGACGCCCTTCAACAGGACGTTGATGTGCTCGCGCCCGAGTCGAATCTGGCCGCGCTGGGCGCCGACGAAGCACTCCTCCATCGCATGCGTGACGGTGACCGCCGGCATGAAATTGATGATGCGCGCCGCCCCCTTCAGGGAGTGCGCGGACCGCATGCAGGCTTCGAGGTGATCGGCCGCGGTCGGATTGCGCTCGAGCGCGAGCAGCCCGGTCGTCAGGGCATGGGACTGCGTCTCGAGTTCGGCTCGAAACAGGTCGAGCATGGAGAACTGGCTGAAATCCTCCCCGCTCATGCAAGACTCCGATCCAGCATGTCCAGCACCAGTGCCGCGTCGAGGCAGCCGACCGTTCGTCCTTCCCACGCCAGCATCGAGGTCGTGAAGGTCGAAGGAGCCTTGCTGATCGTCGCGGGGACGGCAAGGCGCATGCTCTCGCTGCTGCGCCGAAGGCCATGCACTTCGTCCGCATGGAAGACGATCCGCCTGTGCTCGTCGCCGATCACGACCATGCGCCGCAAGCCGTCGGAACGGGCGGCACGAAGCTGGGACGTGCTCCCCGCGACATGGAGAAGTTCGCCGAGCGAGGCGCAGACGAGCAACTCGCCGCGAACGTTGACGAGGCCGAGCACGACGGTGTCGCGACGATGGGGAAGCGAGTGCACCGGCCTTGGTTCCACGACGTCGTGACAGGCGTCGGCGGGCAATGCCAGCCACTCCTCTCCGATGCGGAAGATCATGATGGCGCTCGCCTCTTCCGAAGCGGAGCCCTCGGTACCGGCGGCCCGGTCATCGCGGGCGAAGTGACGGGCCCATTCCTCCCTGTATCCGGCGGGGAGAGGGCGATCGAGCAGGTTCCTGGCCATCTGCGAGGCATTGGGTGGCGTCGCGGCGTCTCCGCCGTCCTGGATATCCTGATCCGGCCGGCGGGCGTTGGCTGGGGCCGTCATGACTTGCGCTTCCTTTGTTCGATCTTGGCAAGACGACCGGCAAGGGCCCTGGCAGCTGCGCTATCCCCTCGTCTCTGCAGCAGCAGGCCAAGATGGGCGAGCGTTTCCGCGTGGTCGGGCGCGAGATACAGCGCCTTGCGATAGTTCTGGATCGCCTCCTCCGCCGCGCCGTCCGCGTCGGAGATGAGACCCATCAGGTAGAAGATCTCGGACGATGGCCCGAACTGCGTCAGATGGGCATCGGCGGTCTGCCTGGCCTCCGCCAGCCTGCCCGTATCGGCCGCCCGCTCGATCGCGGCAAGGCTGGCTGCCGCCCTGTCGACCGAAGGCACGGTGGGTATTTCCTTGATGATGCGCGGCGTACTGAAGGGCCTTGCCGGCATTTCCTTCATCGCGGGTACCGGTTTGGGCCTGCGCATGCCCGCAGCCGCGATGCTTCTCGCAGACGGCGAAGGTTGCGGATTGCCCGTCGGCCGTTCCGCCTTGCGAAATGCAAATGCTCGTGGGGAACGGATGGAGACATAGCCGCAGGTCGCTGGAATGCCGGACTCGCCGGGGCCGACCAGCAACAGTCCGGCCGGCGAGAGCCACCCTCCAAGTCGGTGCAGGGCCTTCTCCTGGGTATCCCGGTCGAAATAGATCAGCAGGTTGCGGCAGAAGATGATGTCGTAGAATCCCTGCCCGATGGGGGGGATCCATTCGAAGAGGTTGGCCCTGATGAAGGTGACCTGCGCGCGTACCCTGGCATTCGGCTGGAGCCCGACATCGACATTGTCGAAATAGCCGGCGCAGAAGCCGAGATCGCCGCCGCGGAACGAGTTGCGCCCATAGATGGCACGCTCGGCCTTTTCGAGATTCTGGCTGCTGACATCGATCGCGTCTATCCGGAAGTCCTCCGCCGCGAACCCGGCTTCGAACAAGGAAATGGCGATTGAGAACGGCTCCTCGCCGGTCGAGCAGGGGACGCTCAGGAGCCGTATCGGGCGGTCGAGGCCGGGAGTGGCCTGGAGATGGCGAGAGACGGTCGCGAAGGCCTCGCGGTCCCGGAAGAACCAGGTCTCGGGCACGATGACCGCATTGATCAGTTCCTGTCGCTCCTGGAACGATGTCGCCAGATGCTGGCGATAGATCTGGATGTCGGTCATCCTGCAGGCATTCATGCGCTGCTTGACCGCGTGGTCGATGACGGAGGAGCCCACCGTTCCGCTGTGCAGGCCGATCGCCTCCTTCAGGAACAGTTCGACCGCATCGGACATCACGACACCGCTTCGATCTGCCGGAACAGCGCATCGCGGATGCCGGCCGGCAAAAGAGCTTCCACCCGGACCAGCTGGAGGATGCCGTGATCATCGGTCGCGACGGGGCCGAGATAGGGCGGCGTGCCGGCGTCGACGCCCGACGGTCCGAAGTCGCTCGCATCGCGGGCGATGATCTCGGTCGCGCGCTCGGCGACCAGGCCGAGAAGAGGCTCGCGACCGCCTTCTGCGGGATAACGCACGAGGATGATCCGGGTGCTCATCACTTCTGCCGAGGGGCGGCCCAGCGCGAGGACGCACAAGTCGATCAGCGGGACCGGGCGGCCGTGATAGCTGATCGCGCCGACGACACCGTCAGGCGTGCCGGGAATGGCCTTGGCGGCAACATAGGGCAGCACCTCCTCGATCTGTCCGACATCGAGAACATAGCGGTCCTTGTCCAGGTGGAACATCAGGAGGAGCATCGTTCGACCCTGCTCTGGTAACGCCGATTCCCCGTCACGCTCTCAGCTTGAAGCGCGATATGCTGGTGCGCAGGCCGCTCGAGACCTGGTTCAACTCGTCGATCGCGCTCGTAGACTGCTGCAGGGATTCCACGGTCTGCTGGGCTGCCTCGCTGAGCTGGACCAGGGCCTCGCTGATCTGGACCGCGCCGGCGGCCTGGGCCTGCATGCCTTCGTTCGCCACCTCGAACCGGGGCACGAGTCCCTGGACCTGATCGATGATCTCGGAAAGTCGCCCGCCGACCTCCTGGACTTCCGACATGCCGCGGCGCACTTCCTCGGAAAACTTGTCCATCCCCATGACGCCGGCGGCGACGGCCGACTGGATGTCCCTGACCATCTGCTCGATGTCGTAGGTCGACGTTGCGGTCTGGTCGGCGAGGCGGCGGATTTCAGTGGCGACAACCGCGAAGCCGCGCCCATATTGCCCGGCCTTCTCTGCTTCGATGGCCGCATTCAGCGAAAGCAGGTTGGTCTGGTCGGCGACCTTCGTGATGGTCGTCACCATCTGGTTGATGTTTCCGGCCTTCTCGCTCAGGACGGCGAGCTTGGCGTTGATGGCGGCTGCGGCGTCCACCACATGGCGCATGGTGGCCTCCATGCGCGACAGGCCTGCCTGTCCCCCGCCTGCCAGCGTTGCCGTCTGCTCGGCAACGGCGGACAATTCGTCCATGGAACGGGCGAGCTCGTTGGAGGTAGCGGAGATCTCCTTTGCCGTCGCCCCGATTTCCGTGGTTGTCGCGGCGATTTCATGGGCGGTCGCCTGCTGCTGCTTGGAGGTCGCGGCGACTTCGGTGATCGATGTGTTGACCTGGATGCTGGACTTCTGCACCTGGCCGATAAGACTTGTGAGATCGTCGGCCATCGAATTGAAACCGGAGCCAAGAGTGCTGAATTCATCTTGGCGTCCCAGGTCGAGGCGCTCGCTGAAATCGCCATGCCGCATCGTCTCGACGGTGGAGAGCAGCCGCCCCAGCGGGTTCATCACGGCGCGGAAAAGAAGATATCCGCACAACACGGAGAGAATAAGCGCGGCAAGGAAGCCTATTCCCAGGCCATAGACGGCCACGAGAACGGCATCGACGATGCGCTTGGTCGAATTGTCGGATTCACTCCGATTGTAGCCGAACATCGCGCCGAGCGAGGATGTTATCTTGTCGTAGGGCTGCTCCAGCCGATCCCGGATGTCGTGGCGGACATCGGGCACGGCGCCCGCGGTGCCTGCGACCAGGCCACGCTGCAGAATCTCGTCCTCCGCCGGAAGGATCTGGTTCGCGATCTCCTGAACGGTGTCATAGTTCTTCTGGTCCTGTTCAGTGTCGATCGTCGTCTTGTACTTGGCTATCAGCTCTCGAAGGCTATCGCGGTTGGCCTTGATCTCATTCTCGACACGTGTCCGGTCCGGCTGATTGTCCTGGAGCGCGAATTCCTCGACGAGCCCATAGGCCTTGGTCCAGGAGGACTGTAGTTGTGCACTATAGTAGAGCGCCGGAACCGTACTGGATTCCAGGGTGGTTGCTTCCTTCTCGATCTGCAGGAGCCAGTAGTATATAGCCAGCGTCATGATCGAGATAATCACCAGAATGATCGCAAAGCTTAGAAGAATACGATTCTTGATCGTCAGTTTTTTCATGGGCTTGCGATCTCATTCGAGTTTTGCAGTCGTATTGGCCGGTGACGCGAGCACGCACCGGAAGTGCGGAATCCCTGCGGTCGCCTCGAATCGGGAAAGGCGCCCCACACAAGACTTATCACCCTAATTCTTTTTAGGGATTTCAATAGCAATTAAGGTTTATTTGGCCAAGAAGCGATAGGGTTGCGAGGGTGAAATGCTCATCCTGTCCGCATCTCGATGCGGGGCCGGACGAGCCCGGCTGAAGACGATTCACTCCGGCAGCTTCACCGCTGGAAAGTCCCACGTCGCATGCGGACGACACCTGTTGGGCCGCCGGCGTTTCGTGATTTCCGGAATGGCCGTGCCTTCCGCGACTATTCAGCCGGCTCCGCCATCGTCGTCCGGCTTCCTCGGTTTGCGGGACTTCAGCGCGATCGCTGGCTTTCCTCGTGGAAGCGGTTGTAGCGGTAGGACCTGGCCGCCGGGTTCTCGGGGCAGGTTCTGAACCAGTCTTCCAGGTACAGCGCGAGCCGGTCCGTCATCAGACGGGCGTTTTCCTCGGCCGGGGAGGGCGGCGCCGACAGGCGGGCGGCAATCTCCGCCAGTACGGCGTCCCGGTCGATCGAGATGGTCCTGCCGCGCTCGACCACCTTGCATCCAGCCACGAACACCGTATCGACGGCCTTTTCGCGCGCCCTCAACACCACGGCATCGAGCAGGGATGTCCTGGCGTCGAGCCAGGGACGGGCCACCGCATCCCAATCGAGCAGCACGATATCGGCCGCCCGGCCGGGGTCGAGGCGCCCGATCCGATCGGCGAAACCGGTCGTCTCGGCCGCATGTTCGCTGGCCATCCTGAACACGGCTGCAGGCGACAGGCGGCGGCCCCAGAGGTCGGAACCACGATGCAGTGCCCACACCAGCCCCATTTCGGTCAGCATGTTGCGGTCGTCGTCGATGTTCGACTGGTCGATCCCGAGTGCCACCCGGATGCCCCGCCGCGTCATCTCGGTGACCGGGGCGATGCCGCTGGCGAGGCGCAGGCCAGAACTCGCGTTGTGGCAAACCTGGCAGCCATGCCCGGCGAGGAGGTCGAGATCGTCCGGGCTTACCCAGATGCCGTGGCCGAGGGTGAGATCGGGCCCGAGGCAGCCGAGATGATGAAGATGCCCGATTGCCGAGCGGCCGGTGCGCCGCCAGGCGAAATCGGCCTGCCGTTCGGTTTCCACCAGGTGCATGTGGATCTTGGCCTGGTTTCTTCGCGCCGTATCAAAGATCGCCTCGAGGCAGGCATCGCTGCACCAGTGCAAATTGGCAGGGGCGAGTTGCAGCGAGACACCCTCCCGATCGCGCTCCCGCCAACGACGAGCCGTGTCTTCGAAGAAGGCCATGTGGCGATCGACGGGCGCCAGGCTGGAGGCGAGCTCGGCGCCGAAATGACGTGAGAGGTCATCCGGCAGGCGCGCGAGGAAGGCATCGTCGTCCTCATAGGTGAGCTGGTTGCGGTCCCGGATCATGAAGGACCACGACACCCGCATGCCGATTTCGCGATAAGCCGAAATCACCTCGTCGGCTGTGGCCTGCCAGGCGTCCTCCGGTCCGCTCAGGCCCCCCTGGATATGCTGCACGGCGGTCGTACCGCTCTCCAGCATCTCGATGGCGGAATATAGCGTGTCGAGGCGATGGCCGACCCGCCGCATGCCGCGAAAATGAGGCAGCCAGAGTTCCAGTGGCGCAAAGGGCACTCCCATCATCAGCGGGGTAAGCCCGAAATGATGGTGGGCATTGATCAGGCCTGGCATCGCGATCATGCGCGAGCCGCCTTCCACCGGCAGGTCCGGGTAGGCCGCGATCAGCGCCGCGGCCTCTCCGATCTCCGCGACCTTGCCATCGACGACACGGATGGCGGCCCCTTCGGCGATCCTGGCTGTTCCGTCGTCGCCGACGCCCCGGATCACAGCCCTGGTGCGGATCAGGAAGTGGCCTGGCCCTTCGCGCATGACTCAGCGATCGCCGATGGCGGGCGCGCCGCTCTCGGCGGCCCCGAGGAAGCGCTGTTCCCACCAGGTGAACAATACATCGCGCAGGGCTGCGCCGTCGTCATCGCCGTAGACTGGCAGGCGTAGGCCATCCAGCATGGCGGCTTCCTTCCCGGACAACGGCACCGCCACCTCCTCGATCGTGATCGGCACGTTCACGAATTCCGGCATGTAGGAGGGATCGCGCCTCAGCGCCCGGTCGGCCTTGATCTCGGCATTGCGGAAATCCCGCGGTGTCCGCTGGCTTTTGAGAACAGGTACCTTGGGAACGGCGTCGAGATCGGCGTCCGTCGCCTCGAAGACGGTGAGCTTGATGGGCTTGAGCGAGAAATTGCTGGTGCGCATCACGTCCGCGCCGCAGACGTTCGGCACGGCCAGCACGTCGACGAGAGCGAGGAGATCGACATGGTCGCCTGCCTTCGTTTCCTGCCGAGTGATGGTTGCGCGTCCCTCGAGCGTCACCTCGGTGCACATGAACAGGTTGAAGCTGTCATGGACGTCGTCGGGGGTCAGGCCGTATTCGCGCTGCGCTTCGGCCTGGATGTCATGGCAATTGGTGTGGGCATCGAAGCCATAGGCGCTTTCATAGACATAGGCGCTGCAGCGGGGGAACAGGACGTCGTTGCGCCCGTAGCTGTCTTCCAGGATGTAAAGAAGCGCGCGCTCGCGTGGAGGAGCGGACCACAGGAACGCGCCCTTGGTCGGGTTGAAGCCGTGCACGGTACGTGTACGACCGCAATGCATGAACTCCTTGTAGTCATGCAGGTTGAAGCAATTGAAATCAACGCATTGGAGACCTTCGACCTGCTCGATGCGCAGGATCTGGCCCGCGAGAAGTTCGATTGCCTTGCCGGTGCCCGGCTGCATCACCCATTCGGACAGAATCCGCCGCTCGTTCATTTTGCGTCTCCGGTGGCCGCGGCGCGCTTGCTGGCATATTCGCGCAAGGCCAGTCGCACCAGGGAGGCGCGGTCGGCGGCAAGGCCCTGTGCAATCGTGCGGTCGATCAGCTCGAGTTGCTGCTGATTGAGTTTCAAAGTCACGATTCGATCAGTCACGCCCATCTCCCGGGTATGCATCTTGTATACGACATGTGTCTCCGCTATCGCCGGAGCCATAGCCTGCGGGCAGGTTCTGCCCTTTCGAGTGTTTAGTTTTCTGCGCATTTCGGCAAAAATGAAGCCTAAACATTAGGCGGCCGTGCCCTAAATTTCCGCATCTCGCATACTTGATGAGGATATTCTCGTATACAATAATGATGCTGTTCTCTTCGGTATCCTCTGTCCGCAACGGCCAAACGCCATGTCTCGCTCTTCGCCCCGTGCCGATGTCGCCTATCAGGCCTTGCGCCAGGCGATCATCGAGCAGGCGCTCCTGCCGGGCGCCAAGCTCCCGGAGGACCAGATCGGAGCCCATTTCGGCATGAGCCGAACGCTGGTGCGGGCGACGCTGGCCCGCCTGCATGCCGAGGGACTCGTCGATGCCCGGCCCAAGCGCACCGTCACGGTGGCCCAGCCAAGCCTGGACGAGGCCCGGGAGGTGTTCGAGGTGCGCCGCGCCCTGGAGCGGGAGGTGGTGTCGCTCGTCATTCGCCGCTGGCGCCCCGAATATGGCGCGGAACTGGAAGGTCATGTGCGAGAGGAAAATGCCGCCAAGGCGCGGCATGACGAGCGCGTCTCGATCCGTCTGGCCGGCGAGTTCCACATCAAGCTGGCGGCCATGTCCGGCAACGGCCTGCTTCAGCGCTATCTCGGTGAGATCGTTTCCCGCTGTTCCCTCATCCTCGCGCTCTACGGCCGTCCGCATTCCTCGGAATGCGCGGTCAACGAGCACTCGGACATCATTGCGGCGCTGAGGCGGGGTGACGCGGAGGGAGCCATTCGCCTGATGGACGAACATGTCGGCTCCGTCGAGCGTCGGGCGTTGCTGGCGGACGGTTCGGGCGAGGAAACGGATCTCGGCTCCGTCCTGGCACGATATTCCCATGAAATAGAAGCTGGAAGAAGCCTGCCTACGCTGGCCGCCAGCAGGAAGAGGCAGGCACGATGAGGCCGCCTGACGAGAGTACCACCATGCATCACCACTTCGACTTCACGGCCCTGTCGGCGCGCGACCGCTACAAGCTGCTTATCGGCACCGTCATCCCCCGGCCGATCGCCTTCGTCACGACCGTGGACGAGAAGGGGCGGGTGAATGCGGCACCTTTCAGCTTCTTCAATGTCCTGTCGGCCGATCCCGCCATCGTGGCCATCGGTGTCGAGAACCACCCCGACATGCGCTTCAAGGATACGGGCCATAACATTCGGATGACGGAGGAATTCACCGTCAACATCGTCGATGACGCGATGGTCGATGCGATGAACGTCTGCGCCGTACCCTTTGCGCCAGATGTCGACGAACTGGCGATGGCCGGGTTGACGGGCTTGCCCGGCACGCATGTCGGTTGTCCGCGCATCGCGGAAGCCCCGGCGTCGCTCGAGTGCCGCCGCTACATGACACTCGAGGTGGGAAAGTCGCGCGAGATCGTGCTGGGACTGGTGCTTGGCTGCTTCGTACGGGCCGGCACGGTCGATCCCCTCACCAAGCATGTCGACCAGCGGGGCATGGATGCCATCGGACGCCTGGGAGGACATGGTTATTCGCGCATCCGGGATCAGTTCGACCTGCCGACCTTGTCGGTGGAGGAGTGGGAGCGGCGGCAGGAAGGGAGCCTGAAGCCGGACGTCGTGGGCGGCTGAGCGCGCCGCAACGTCACCAACGGCCGGACCAACGCGGCCGATTTCACAAGAAACGAGCATTCACGGCGCGGTTTTTCCGCGCCGTGGGAAACCCGTGCGCAAGACCAGCATCGAGCGGACGCCCCCAGCGGCGGACCGTGCCCGAACCAAGGGCCCGCAGAGGCTCTCCAAAATCGTCCAGACCAGAGCAACAAGGCCGCTGCATGGTGCGCGGCCGAGCCAGGGGAATGCCATGACCGACACCTTTCTCAACCGCCGCAGTTTCCTTGCCGGGGCAGCCGGCTCCGCCCTCGTTCTTGCCGGGGGGCAGCGCGCCCGTGCCGCCGATGGCGTTACCATCGGCATGATCTATGTGGGGCCCAAGGACGATTTCGGCTGGAACCAGGCGCATGCCGTCGGCGCCAAGGCTCTGAAGGACCTCCCTGGGGTCACATTGCTCGAAGAGGAGAACGTGCCTGAGACGGTCGCCGTCATGCAGACGATGGAATCCATGATCAATGTAGACGGAGCCAAGTTGCTGTTCCCCACCTCCTTCGGCTATTTCGATCCCTTCATGATCGAGGCAGCCCGCAAATATCCCGATGTCGAGTTCCGTCACCCGACCTCGCTCTGGGACAAGAGCAAGCATCCGATGAATCTGGGCGGCTATTTCTGCTATCTCGACCAGGGCCACTACGTGAACGGCATCGCCGCCGGCCTGTCGACCAAGTCCAACAAGATCGGCTTCGTGGCCGCCAAGCCGATTGCGCTGGTGCTGCGCAACATCAACGCCTTCACCCTGGCGGTGAAGAAGGTGAATCCTGCCGCATCCGTCCATCTGGTGATCACCGGCGAATGGTCGCTCCCGGTACGCGAGGCGGAGGCGGTGAATGCTCTCATCGACTCGGGCTGCGATGTCATCGCCAGCCATGTCGACAGCCCGAAGGTGGTGATCCAGACGGCCGAGGGGCGCGGAGCCAAGAGCTGCGGTCACAATGCGGACCAGTCCATGCTGGCGCCGAAGGGCTTCATCACGGGCGCGGAGCTCAAATGGGGCACGGTCTACAAGGCGTATGCCGGCATGATCGCCAAGGGGGAGAAACTGCCCAACGTCAACGAGGGCGGTTACGACAAGGACATGGTTCAGTCCACCGCCTTCGGGGCCGGAGCCACCGAAGAGGCGAAGGCGGCCGCCACCAAGGCGATGGCTGAGGTGAAGGCCGGCGCGCCGATCTTCGTCGGGCCCATCAAGGACAACAAGGGCAAGCAGGTCATCGCCGGCACCCTCGGCCTCTACGAGCCGACGCTCTGGAACATGGACTATCTCGTCGAGGGGGTGGTCGGCTCCACCAACTAGCCCGCGGTCGCGGCAAGTTCGCTCGCCCTGTCGGTCATTCCCGGCCTTCGTTCGCCGGGAATGACGGCCTGTCCTGCCGCAGCCCCGGTCAGGTCCTGGCCGCCGTGGTCTTGGTGGCGGCCTTTGGGGATGACGAGCGCCTGCCTTTGGCAGCGAGGGCGACCCTTTCCCTCTTGTTCGCGCGCCCGTCTTTCCCGCCATCGGCTTCGGCGGCGAGGGGCAATGGGGGTGATTTGTGCCGCTCCCGCAACAGGGCAGCCGAATCCCGCACGATGTCGGAGATCTGCAGCAGCTGGCTGACCAGCGGGCTGGTCTTGCGCCAGATCATGCCGATGGTCCGGGAAGGCTGGGGACCCGTGAAGCGGGCGATGGATACGGACGCCGAGCGCGTTTCCATCGCTACGGCCATCTCGGGAATCAGAGTGACGCCGATGCCCGCGCCGACCATCTGGACCAGGGTGGACAGTGAACTGCCGTCCAGCAGTTCGCGCGTCAGCACCGAATGCATGTTGCAGAAGGCCAGCGCCTGGTCGCGGAAGCAATGGCCTTCCTCAAGAAGGAGCAGCCTCATCTCGCGCAGCATTTCCCGATCGGGCACGGGCTTGCCCTCGTCTTCCCCCGGCCGCACCAGCACGAAGTCCTCTGTGAACAACGCGACTTCGGTGAAGGAAGGCTCGGAGACGGGCAGGGCGACGATGGCTGTGTCCAGGCGGCCGTCCGCCAGCTCCTGCAGCAGCTTGGGCGTCAGGGTCTCGCGCACATGGATGTCGAGCCCGTCATGCAACCTCATCAGGTTGCCGATCAGGGTCGGCAGCAGATAGGGCGCGACCGTGGGGATGACGCCGATGCGCAGCGGTCCAACCAGGCGCTCACGCGAGGCTCTCGCCAGATCCTCCAGTGCGTCGACCGACCGCAGGATGTCGCGGGTGCGGAGAGCAAACTCCTTGCCGAAGCTGGTGAGCTGCACCTGGCGCGGCCCGCGCTCAAACAGCGCCGTGCCCAGCGAATCCTCCAACTCCTTGATCTGCATCGACAACGCCGGCTGGCTGATGGCGCAGGCATCCGCGGCGTGCCCGAAATGGCCATGCCGGGCCAGCGCCTCGAAATAGCGCAACTGCCTGAGTGTCAGGTTTGCCATAACTGTGCCTTATCGCCGCAATCAGAAAACCCAACTTAAACTAATCAAAATGCTTTGGTAAAGCTGTTCCAATCTGGGCGATGCGGGAGTACCGCATGGCGCGGATGGTGTTGTTGCAAGGCGTACATGGTGCGGCCGAGCGGGGCAGAAGGGGCATCCCGCCTCCCTGCCGTCGGGGCGTGCGGTACTGGCCATGACATGGGATTGTCTTCCAGGAACTTCATAATTTCCTGGTGATGGACAGATGAATCAGCGTGACCACGATCGGAGGAAATCATGGACGGAAATGATACGGCGACCGCGGGCAAATGCCCTGTGGCGCATGGGACGCGCCCGAACGTCATTCAGGGACGCTCGAACCGGGACTGGTGGCCGAACCAGTTGAATCTCAAGATTCTTCACCAGAACTCCTCTCTCTCGAATCCGATGGGCGAGGCCTTCAACTATACGGAGGAGTTCAAGAAGCTCGATCTCCAGGCCCTCAAGAAGGACCTTCTCGCCCTGATGACGGATTCGCAGGACTGGTGGCCTGCCGACTTCGGGCACTACGGACCGCTCTTCATCCGCATGGCCTGGCACAGCGCCGGCACCTATCGCACCGGCGACGGCCGTGGTGGCGCAGGAGCCGGTCAGCAGCGCTTCGCGCCGCTGAACAGCTGGCCGGACAACGTCAACCTCGACAAGGCCCGCCGCCTGCTGTGGCCGATCAAGCGCAAATACGGCAACAGGATCTCCTGGGCCGACCTGATGATCCTCACCGGCAACGTCGCGCTTGAGTCCATGGGCTTCAAGACCTTCGGCTTCGGCGGCGGCCGCGCGGACGTCTGGGAGCCGGAAGAAGACGTCTACTGGGGCAATGAGGACACCTGGCTCGGCGACAAGCGCTATACCGGCGAACGGAATCTCGAAAATCCGCTCGCAGCCGTGCAGATGGGCCTGATCTACGTGAATCCGGAAGGTCCCAACGGCAATCCCGATCCCCTCGCGGCGGCGCGCGACATCCGCGAGACCTTCGCGCGCATGGCCATGAACGATGAGGAAACCGTTGCCCTCATCGCCGGCGGTCATACCTTCGGCAAGACCCACGGCGCAGGCGATGCAACCCTGGTCGGCCCCGATCCCGAGGCTTCCGGTATTGCCGAGCAGGGCCTCGGCTGGAAGAGCAAGTTCGGTTCGGGCAAGGGCGGCGACGCGATCGGCAGCGGCCTCGAGGTCATCTGGACGACGACGCCGACGAAGTGGAGCAACAACTTCTTCTGGAACCTGTTCGGCTATGAATGGGAACTGACGAAGAGCCCCGCTGGTGCGCATCAGTGGCAACCCAAGCATGGCGCCGGTACGAATACGGTGCCGGATGCGCATGACTCCTCGAAGCGTCACGCACCGTCCATGCTGACCACGGACCTCGCGCTCCGCTTCGACCCGGAATACGAGAAGATCTCGCGGCGCTTCCACGAGAACCCTGACCAGTTCGCGGATGCCTTCGCCCGCGCCTGGTTCAAGCTCACCCACCGCGACATGGGGCCGCGTGTCCGCTATCTCGGCCCGGAGGTCCCGGCCGAGGAACTGATCTGGCAGGATCCTCTTCCGGACCTCGACCATGCGCTCATCGACGCGCAGGACATCCGCGACCTCAAGAGCAAGATCCTCGCTTCGGGTCTGTCTGTCTCCGAGCTGGCTTCGACTGCCTGGGCTTCGGCCTCGACGTTCCGCGGCTCGGACAAGCGCGGCGGCGCCAACGGTGCACGCATCCGTCTGGCGCCCCAGAAGGATTGGGAGGCCAACCAGCCTGCCCAGCTTGCGAAGGTGCTCGGCGCTCTGGAGGAAATCCAGAAGGCGTTCAACGCCGCGCAGACGGGCGGGAAGAAGGTGTCGCTCGCCGATCTGATCGTCCTGGGCGGCAGTGCCGCCATCGAACAGGCGGCGAAGAACGCCGGGCACCAGGTGGAAGTTCCCTTCACGCCGGGCCGCACCGACGCGACGCAGGAGCAGACCGATGTCGAATCCTTCTCCGTGCTCGAACCGATTGCCGACGGGTTCCGCAACTTCCTCAAGACTGAGTTCTCGATCTCGGCCGAAGGCCTTCTGATCGACAAGGCTCAGCTCCTGACGTTGACTGCGCCCGAGTTGACGGTTCTGGTCGGCGGCCTGCGTGTGCTCGACACGAATGTCGGACACTCCCAGAACGGGGTCTTCACCAAGCGGCCGGGGGCTCTCACCACCGACTTCTTCGTGAACCTGCTCGACATGGGCACGGTCTGGCAGGCTGTTTCGGACGCCGAAGCCCTGTTCGAGGGTCGCGATCGCGCCACGGGCGAGCTGAAGTGGACCGGCACCCGCATCGATCTGGTCTTCGGCTCCAACTCGCAGCTGCGCGCGTTGGCGGAAGTCTATGCCTCCGACGACTCGCAGCAGAAGTTCGTGCGGGACTTCGTGTCCGCCTGGACCAAGGTGATGAACCTCGACCGTTTCGATCTGGTCTGATCCAGGCCGGTTGATCGACAGAACGATCGGACGCCCGCCGTCACGCATGACGGCGGGCGTCCTGCATTTGGGGGGCCGCCCGCCAAAGCAGGAAACGGGCGGCGAGAGCGCGCGCCATCGGCTATGGATCGGCCATGAAAACGGGGATGTCCCCCATCAGGACGAGGGTTTGGCCATGGCCATGAAGCAAGGCGCCGTGCGCAAGGAATATGTATGCAAATGGGTGGATACGCCGGTCGGCCGGCTCAGGCTGGTCGCCAGCCGGGACGGCCTCGCGGCAATCCTCTGGGACAACGATCGTCCCGGGCGGGTGCGTCTCGACATCGCCGGGGAGGCGGAGGACCATCCCATTCTCCTGGAGGCCGAAAAGCAACTCGGTGAGTATTTCGGCGGCAGGCGCAAGGCGTTCGACATGACGCTCGACTTCACCGGCACCGCCTTCCAGAAGAAGGTATGGGCGGCGCTGCTCGCCATTCCCTTCGGCGAGACCCGCAGCTATGGCGAGATCGCCCGGCAGATCGGCAGCCCTCGCGCGGTGCGCGCGGTCGGCGCGGCGAATGGCCGAAATCCGATTTCGATCATCGCGCCCTGCCATCGGGTCGTCGGCTCCGGCGGCAGCCTTACCGGCTTTGCCGGCGGGCTCGACGTCAAGGCCCGGCTTCTTCGCATGGAGGGCGCGGAGGTCACGGCATGAGATGGCCGGTCAAGATTCCTGCCGCCCGTCCGTCCTGGCCTCGATGGCACGGATGACGGCGGCCATGTCGGCCTGGCCGAGACCCAGCGCTTCGGTTTCGCCATAGAGCGCATGGCAGATGTCGAGCAAAGGCGAGGATATCCTCGCTTTTCGGGCGGCCTCGGCCACCAGGCCGCTGTTCTTCAACACGTCCGAGATCGCCGCCTGCACCGTGAAGTCATGCGCGACCAGCTTGGCGATCTTGATACGCGAGACATTGCTCGCCATCGGGCCTGCATCGAGGACGGCCTGGAACTGCAGCATGTCGAGCCCGCGGCGTTCGGCGAAGTGCGCGGCTTCCGCCAAGCCCGTGACAGTGGTGATCAGGTAAAGATTGACGGCGAGTTTCATGGTGAGGGCGCCGGGAACCTTCCCGCAAAGGAACGTCTGGTGGCAGATCGGCGCGAGCAGCGGACGGACCTGCGCGATGGCCTCCTCGTCCCCCGCCAGCATGCCGACCAGTTGACCAGCCTCCGCAGGCTTGCGCGAACCCGAGACGGGTGCCTCGATATAGCTGCCACCGGCCGCCGCGATATCCTCGGCGAGAGCCTGCGATGCTTCCGGGGAGATGGTGCCCATCTGCACGATCACACGGCCGGCCAGGCGCTCCCGAAAGCCGGAGGTGCCACGGCCGAGGACGGTATCGATGGCGGCTGCGTTCGCCAGCATCAGGATGACAACACGGCAGCGCCCGAAGACCGCGTGAGGATCGGAGGCGACCTCGGCGCCCGCGACGCGGAGGATCTCGCTCTTGTCGGGCGTGCGATTCCAGACCAGAAGCGGCGTTCCCGCCCTAACCAGATTGAGGGCCATGACCTCACCCATCACGCCCAGGCCGATGAAGCCGATGGCCATGTTTCCTCCTGGCAGCCCGTCATCAGGATCCAGAGGGTAGGCGCTCCCGGCACGGACGTCTTGAACGATCCTGCGCGGAAGCCGGCTGCCCATGTCAGGCTGGACGAGCCGTTCGGCCTGAACGCATTTGTGCTTCAGGGCGGGCTCGGGGTTGGCACCACCGGTGCCCCCGGGCCGGCCTGCGCGTCGATATCCTGGAAGGCCAGCGTCACGACGTAGAAGGCGCTCGGGCAAAACGGAGCCCGTGCTGCGATCCACAATCCGGCCGTGCTGTCGATGCCCAGGGGCTGGGACTTGATGGTGAGGCTTTCGAAGCCGGCGATCAGATTCTCGGCGGATAGCGCCCGGTACATCGGATCGGGATGCCCGGAAAAGCCGGCGAGGGCCGTGCGAATGAGAGGGGCGGGCGGGGAGGGAGTTTCCTGCAGCGCTTCGATCGCCGCGCCGAGTCCGATGTCACGCCCCACGCCCGAACCGTGCCCGCTCACGAGATAGGAGAGATCGAGCAGCAGGGGCGGCTCGCCGGGGCGGTTGCCGAGTGACCCGCGCTGGAAGCCGGGTGCATTCCGGAGCGATGCGTTCGGCACGGCCTGGCACAGGAAGAGATTGACGCTGGGTTCTTCCATGCCGCTCTTCGGTGGCGGCCCGATGGTGACAGGGGGCGGCGTGAAGCCCAGGGGCTGTGCAGTCTCACGCAATGTGTCTTCGATGATGTAGCGCAGGATTTCGCCGGTAGCGGCGATGGCGAGAGGGGCGTTCATGGCGATGGCGGATCTCCTGTCTGTCCGGCCAGTTGCCTGACCGTCACGATCACGAATTCGGCGGGTCTCAAGGGCGCGAATCCGACGACCACTGTGACGATGCCATTGTCGATATCGCTTCGGCTCGTCGTCTCGGCGTCGCATTTCACGAAGTAGGCCTGGCTTGGCGAGCGGCCCTGGAAGACGCCTTGCCGGAACAGATTCTGCATGAAGGCGCCGACTGTGAGGCGGATCGCAGCCCAGGTCCGCTCCTCGTTGGGTTCGAAGGTGACCCATGCGAGGCCCTGGCGCAGGCTTTCGGAGATGAAGAGGGCCGTGCGCCTCACAGGCACGTATTTCCACTCGCTTGCCAGATCATCTGCACCCAGAAGCGTGCGGGCGCCATAGACAACGGTGCCATGAGCGGGAAATGCCCTGATTCCGTTGAGGCCGATCGGATTGAGCAGCGCCTGCTCCGCGTCGGTCATGGCCACGACCGGGCCCTGGACGCCGGCGACTGTCGCTGCGGTGCCCGCCGGCGCCTTCCAGACGCCGCGGCTGTCGTCGGTACGGGCGACAATGCCAGCGATGGCACCGGAAGGAGGGCAGGACCGGCGGGAACCCGGGGCGAGCGGATCGTCGATCGAGAGCCAGGGGAAATAGGCGGCCGCATTGGCGCTGGAGAGGCCGAAGCCCGTCGTCATCCAGGCCGCTGCCTCATGAGCGTCCTGCACGTCGGGCGGGGTATCGACGATGAGGAACGCCGCCTTGTCCTCGCATAGCGTGCAGCCAGCCCGATAAATGTCGCGATAGTCGGGACGGGCGGGCGTGTCGGGATCGGCCGGCCGGGCGAGGACGGCGTCCGGCAGGCAGAGGAGGTTGAAGGGCTCGGCTGGACGCAAGGCCTCGACGCCCTCGATCAGGGCTGTTCCCTCCAAGGCCGTCGCGGTTCCGGGAGGCACCCGGACGACCAGCGCCTCGCTCCCTCCATTGAGGAAGAATTGCTGGACGGCGTAGGACATCGCGCTGTCTCGGGAGAGGCCGCCGAACCGGCGTTCGAAGTCACCCCAGCCAAGGACCGTAATGGGCGTCAGCTCGGGCCCGGAAAGGGCGGGGCCGACAAATGCCGACACAGCGGTAGGAACAGGCCGTATCGTCCTGACCCCGCCTGCCGTCTCTTCGATGAATACACCCGTAGACTTTGTGTTGGGCATGGCGGCCCTCCAGCTTTGGCCCGCCGTCAGGATGCCGCAACCGGTGCCTCCTCATCAATCCGTTTCCAACCGTGCAGCAGCCTGTGGCTCCGGGCGTCGAAGGCGAAGTAGTTCCCACCGCCGCCACCGGGCTGGTCATGGGTGCGGCTGATCGGTACGGCCAGCAGATGACAGAGCAGCAGCGCACCCACGCCGCCATGGGCGATAATGGCGATGTCGCCTTCGCCACGGTCGCTATCCAGGATCCCGGTCACGGCCTGGACGATGCGCGCCTGGGCGTCCACGGCCCGCTCCCAGCCACGGACGCTGAGCTCTGGATTGGCGAAGAAGGCGTTGGCGGTCTCCTCGAACTCCTGCGATTTCAGGTAGCCGGTGGCGGATCTGTCGTTCTCGTGCAACGCCTCGACGATCCCGACGGGGAGGTCGAGATGGCCAGCGAGGATATCGCCGCCGTTTCGCGCCTTCTCCTCGTTGCTGGCATAGACGGCGCCGATCCCCGCCACGAAGCCGCGGCGGTTGAAGGCCTCGTGGCGGGCGCGGCCGCGCGCCGAGAGCCGCCAGTCCGGCACCGGGACGGCGGCGTCGATCTCGACGTCCGCATGCGTGATGAAATAGACGATCCGCGCTGTTTCCACCGCTGCCCTCCCGCGCCGCTGTCCTTGCCCGGCTGGCGCTCTTCGTCTTCAGGCCGAATCGCCGAGAATAACAAAACGCCTCGATATCAATGGCTTGAATTGAAAAGCTATCCTAACCTATAGGCGTTTTGCCCTAGGCTCCACCAGGAAGAGGAGTAGCGCAAGCGCTCCCATGGAACCCCCGGTGGCGGCCGTCGCCGTCCAGCCGCCCCAGTGATAGGTCAGGGTGCCGAGCACCGACCCCATGGCGCCTCCGATGAAGGTGCAGGTCATGTAGAAGGCGTTGACGCGCCCGCGCACGGCCGGCGGCACGGAGAAGATGATGCGCTGGCTGACGACCTGGTTGGCTTGCACCGCCGCATCGATGATCACGGTCAGCACCACCAGGAGGGCAAGTGCCAGCGCCGCCGCTGCCCAGCCGGTGGCGTAGAAGGCGAGGGCGATCGTCAGCATGGCGCCGGCCGAGGTCGCGCGGCTCAGGCCCCTGTCGGCCAGGCGCCCGGCGATCGGCGCCGCGAAGGCCCCTCCCGCTCCGGCGAGGGCGAACAGCGCGATGCCGTGCTCGCTCATGCCGAAACGCTCGGCCAGCATCACCGGCGAAGCTGTCCAGAACAGATTGAAGGCCGCGAAAAGCAGCAGCTGGTAGGCCGCGCGCCAGCGCACCACCGGCAGGTCGCGGACGAGGCTGAAGATGGAGCCGAGAATCTGGCCGTAATGCATGCCGCCATGCGGCCTGTACCGCGGCATCATGCGCGTGAGGGCGAGGCCGATGAAGATCATCAGCACGGCCGAGCACCAGAACACCGCCCGCCAGCCGAAGCTCGCCGCGATGAAAAGGGAGATCGGTCGAGCCAGCATGATGCCCGTGAGCAGGCCTCCCATGATGTTGCCGACCACCCGACCGCGCTGGGCCTCGGGCACGAGATGGGCGATGAAGGGCAACAGAACCTGGGCTCCCGTCGAGCACAGCCCGATCAGCAGGGAAGCCACGAAGAAGGGCACGGCGCTGGTGGAGACGGCCGCCCCCACGAGGCCGATCACCGTGCAACTGAGCGTCGCCAGGACGAGAAGCCGGTTCTCGACGAGATCGGCCAGCGAGACCAGGAGGAACAGGCCGAGTCCATAGCCGATCTGGGTGACGCTGACGACGGATCCGGCGATGTCGGGGCCGAGCCCGATGGCAGGCGCGATGGAAGCAACCAGCGGCTGGGCGTAGTAGAGATTGGCGACGAGGGCTCCCGTCGCCAGTGCCACCATGCTGATCAGGGCCGTGGACGGACCCCGATCCTCGCCGATGGCTGCGGTCTGAACTTGATCGACCATCGGCTCAGCCTTGCGCCGCGGGCAAGCGATTGGCGCTCTGGCGCTCGATCATCCAGCCGGGATATTCGGGCGGCAGGGCACTTACCTTGTCGAGGCGCGCCAGTTCCTCCGCCGTGAGCCTGATGTCGGCGGCGGCAAGGTTGTCGTCCAACTGCTCGGTGGTTTTGGCGCCGATGATCACCGACATCACGAAGCGCTGGTGCAGAACCCAGGCCAGCGCGATCCGTGCGACCGATACGCCGCGGGCATCTGCGATCTCTCGCATGACGTCGACGCAGTCGAAGGCCCGGTCCCTGTTGACGGGTGGGAAGTCGAAGGTGGCGCGGCGGGCACCCTCCGGACCCTTGCCGTCGCGGTCGTACTTGCCCGAGAGCAGGCCACCCGCGAGCGGACTCCAAACCATGAGGCCGAGCTTCTCGGCCTCGAGCAGCGGGGCGATCTCACGCTCGAGGTCGCGGCCGGCGATGGTGTAGTAGGCCTGCAGCGTCACGGGACGCGTCCAGCCATGCCTGTCGGCGACGCCGAGCGCCTTCATGATCGTCCAGGCCGACCAGTTCGAGACGCCGACATAGCGTACATGGCCCTGGCGCACGAGATCGTCGAGGGCGCGCACCGTTTCCTCGATGGGCGTGACCTGGTCGAGGCCATGGATCTGGTAGAGGTCGATATAGTCGGTGCCGAGCCGCTTAAGGCTGGCCTTGACCGCATCCATGATGTGGCCGCGTGAGGCGCCCCGGTCGTTGACGCCCTGTCCGACGACGCCGAGCGCCTTGGTGGCGAGCACGACGTCCGTCCTCTTGTGGCCGGAATTGACGATGGCCTTGCCGGTGATCTCCTCCGAAAGGCCTTCGGAATAAACATCCGCCGTATCGATGAAATTGACGCCTGCATCGAGGGCCTTGGCCACGATGCCATCGGCCACCGACTGGTCGAGTGTGCCGATATTGGTCCAGAAACCACGGCCGCCGAAAGTCATCGTACCCAGGCAAATTTCCGACACGAGCAGGCCGGTGCCGCCGAGCGTATTGTAGCGCATGGAATTATGTCCGTGAAAATAAAGGGATAGCTCTCGTTACTGAAGTAACGGGAAAGGCGAGAGGACCCGCGAAGACACATCGCTTCCGGGTGGTCTCGACGGGAGGAGCATAAGCCCATCCCTTCACCATCATAACCCGTTCGATGCTCCACAGGCTGTTTAGCTGTGCTATATAATCAGGCCTGGCGCACGAGCGCTCCGATCGTCATTGCGCCCGCAGCGGCGGTTCCTGTTCCACGCGATGAGGCGACCGCTTCGGCGGCCGATTCCGTTTTTCCATGGCCCGCAGCGATTCCTTCGATGGTCTTTCCGAATTCCTCGCCATCGTGCGGCAGGGCAGTTTTCGAGCGGCGGCGATCGAGCTCGGCGTTACCGCCGGTGCGGTGAGCCAGGCATTGCAGTCGCTGGAGCGACGGCTCGGCCTGCCGTTGTTCCACCGCACCACCCGCAAGGTCTCGTTGACCGAGGCCGGCGAAAGGCTGCTCGTCCAGCTCGCGCCGGCCGCCGACGTCATCACGACGACGCTGGAGGAATTGGCACAGCTGCGCGCCGATCCGTCCGGCACGCTGCGTCTTCTCGTCCAGCGGGCCGCCCTGCCGCATGTGATCGAGCCGGTGATGCCGGCATTCCGTCATGCCTGGCCGGATCTCAAGGTGGAGATCACCGTCGAGGACACGCAGGCCTCGATCGTGGCGGGCGGCTATGACGCGGGGATCCGGATCGGGGAATTCATCGATCGCGACATGGTTGCGGTGCGGGTCTCGCCTTCCTTCAGCTGGCTGGTCATGGGTGCGCCGTCCTATTTCGCCAGCCATGGCCGGCCCGAGATTCCCGAGGACATCGCCCAGCACCAGTGCATCCGCTATCGCCGTCCCGATGTCGGCGACGTCTATCGCTGGGAGTTCGAGCGTGACGGCCAGTCGCTCAGCATCGATCCTCCGGGGTCGCTCCTGGTGAACGACTCGAGCCTCGTCAGGTCGCTGGCGGTCCAGGGGCTCGGCCTGGTCTACACCTCGACCCTGCTGGCGGCCCGGGAACTCGAGGCCGGGCTGCTGCAGCCGGTGCTGAAGGGCTTCGCACCCTCGCGCGATGCCTTCTTCATCTACTTCCCGCGTGCCAGCCGCAACCAGCCCAAGCTGCGGGCCTTTGTGGAGGCCTGTGCGAAAGGCGTGCGTTGAGAGACGCAGCCGGGCCATTTACAAATCGGCATAGGTCGGACGAAATGGGGGTATGACCCGGCCGCCGCCCGGTCGAGCAGGAAGGCGCCCGACAGAGCGCTGCGAGGACAGGACCATGCACGACACCGACGAAACCGTTTCCACCAACCTAGCTGGTTTTTTTGGCCTCGCCGGCAAGGTGGCCGCCGTGACAGGTGCGGGAAGCGGGATCGGCCTGGCGGCGGCGCAGGCCCTTGCAGCGGCGGGAGCACGGGTCGTTGTGCTGGACAGGGCAACCGTCGAGCCCGATGTCCTCGCTTCCATCAAGGGCAGCGTCCCCGCGTCCTCGCTGGTCATGGATGTCGTCGACGAGGAGCAGGTGAACGCCGCCTTCGACGAGATCAAGGCCACGCATGGGAGTGTCGACATCCTCGTCAACAATGCAGGCCTCGCCATCCGCGACGCTGCGATCAACCTCAGCCTCGAGGCCTGGGAAAAGGTGGTCGCGGTCAACATGACCGGCGTCTTCCTTTGCGCGCGGACGGCGGCACGGCAGATGATCGCCGCCGGCCGGGGCGGGGCCATCATCAATACGGCGTCGATCATGGGCCTGTCCGGCGGCGGGCTCTATCCCAACATCTCCTACCAGACCACCAAGGGCGCCATCGTCAACATGACGCGGGCGCTCGCGGTGGAGTGGGCACCGCACAACATCCGCGTCAATGCGATTGCGCCGACCTATGTCCGGACGCCCTTCATCGCCCCCTTGCTGGCGCAGCCGGACCTGATGCAGCGCATCGAGGCGATGACGCCGCTGCGCCGCATCGCCGAGCCGCACGAGATATCGCCGGCCATCCTTTTCCTGGCCGGGCCGGGAGCGGCGATGGTGACGGGCCATACGCTGCCCGTCGACGGCGGGTTTCTCGCGCAGTAGCGCGGCTCCGCCGGGGGAAGCAACTCAGCAAGTCTTCGCCGCGAACTCGTCCAGCTTGCTGAACAGGGCCTCCAGTTCCTCGTCGCTCGACTGGAAGAAGTTCATGCCGCGGCCTACCAGGATCCCGAAGACGGCGAAAAAGAACAGCGTGCGCTCGACGCCGGTGCCGCTGCCATCGCGGGTGAGCCGGCTGGTCAAGGCGCTGAACAGGCCGCGAACGGCTTCCGCGGCTTCCGGAAGCTCCGCGGAGGCGACGAAGAGCCGGGGGGAGACGCCGCCTTTCTCGCGCATGATCTGCCGAGCGTGAATTGCAAGCGCTTCGGCGAAAGTCCTTGTATAACGGGCAGTTTCTTCAATTTCCGCAATCAGTTTCTCAATATCGCGGCGGATCGCCTCGGCGACCAGCGCGGTCTTGGCCGGAAAGTGATGCAGGACGCCGCCCTTGCTGACGCCGGCTTCGGCGGCGACCATGTCGATGGTCAGGTTGTGCACGCCCACTCGTTCGATGACGATACAGGTCGCGGTCAGCACCTGATCGATCGTCTCCATGCTGCGCTGTTGAGACTTGCGTGCCCGGACGGCCTTCGGTGGGGGAGTGGGTTGGGACATAATTCTCGAAACGATGCTTTTAAAAAACCGTCTGGACGGTTTTGTTTTTAACTGTTAAGTGACCGCAATGCAACCCTGTTAGTCACCCTGTTCCAGGATAAGGCGAGGATGTCTATGAGATCCAGAGCGTCATGGCGGACGACGTCCGCTTCGTGCCTGGCGATTGGAGTGGCCCTTGCGGGAACCACGGTCGTGCCGGCCGTGGCCGGCGGGCCGCCCGCGCGTGTCGAGGCGGTCACCGCGAAGGCCGGCAACTTCAGCGACGAAGTCAGCCTGATCGGCGACATCGAAGCCCAGGTCCAGAGCGACATTTCGTTCCGTGTCAGCGGCCGGATCGTCGAACGGCTGGTCGATGTGGGCGACCACGTCACGCCCGACCAGGTCCTGGCGCGGGTGGACGGCAAGGAGCAGCGCATCGCCCTCGATACCGCGACGGCGGCCCTTGCTTCGGCACAGGCCCAGCTCCAGCAGAGCGAAGCGACATTCCAGCGCCAGAAGACCCTGATCACGAGCAACGCCACCTCGCAGTCGTCGCTCGATTCCGCGCAGGAGAGCCTGAGCGTGGCACAGGCTGCGGTGGCGGCGGCGAAGGCCCAGGTGGCGCAGGCCAAGGAACAGCTCGGCTACGCCGATCTGCGCGCCGGCGTATCGGGTACCGTGACCTCCCGCAGCACCGAGGCGGGACAGGTGGTGCAGGCCGGGCAGACCGTCCTCAGCATCGCCCAGGATGGTCCGCGCGATGCGGTCTTCGACGTCTACGAGGCATTGATCGACAAGCCTCCCGCTTCGCCCGCCGTCGACATTTCGCTGGTTGCCGACCCCAGCGTGGCGACCACGGGAACGGTTCGGGAGGTTTCTCCCATCGTCGATGCCCGCAAGGGCACGATCCGCGTCAAGATCGGCCTTGCGGAAACCCCGCCCGCGATGACGCTCGGCACGGCGGTGCGCGGCCATGCCGGCCTGGCGCCTCAGCGGCGCTTCGTGCTGCCGGCCTCGGCGCTGTTCATGTGGCAGGGGAAGCCGGCGGTATGGACCGTCACGGCCGACACCAGGCAGGCCGAGCCGCGCACGGTGACGCTCGACCGCTATACCACGCAATCCATCGTCCTCGCCGACGGCGTCAGGGATGGCGACGTCGTGGTCACCAAGGGCGGCCAGCTGCTGCGCCCGGGCCAGGTGGTCGAGACAGTCGAGGTGAAGGCGCAATGAAGTCAAATCTCCTTTCCGCCACCGTGGGAGCGATGCTTCTCGGCCTGGCGTGGCCGGTGCTCGCCCAGGAACCGGCGCGTCCGGTGCTCACCGTCACGGCGCATTCCCGGGACACCGCGACGTTCGGCCCCTTCATCGGCAGCGTCGACGCACGCTATCAGACCAATCTGGGCTTCCAGGTCGGCGGCCGCATCATTTCGCGCGAGGTCAATGTCGGCGACCGCGTGAAGCAGGGCCAGAGACTGGCCGCCGTCGATGCAACCCTCCTGCGCCTCGCGGTGCAGTCGGCGGAGGCGGATCTCGCCAATGCCAGGGCACAGCTTGCCAATGCCGTGCTGACGGAGAATCGCAGCAAGGCGCTGGTCGCCACTGCGACCGCCTCGAAGGCACAGGTCGACACGGCCGTGGCCGCCCGCGAGACAGCCGATGCCAAGGTCACCCAGTCGGAGGCGTCGCTGCGCCAGGCCCAGAACGTGCTGAGCTACGCCGAACTCGCGGCGCCCTATGACGGGGTCATCACCGCCGTGAACTCGGATGTCGGCAAGGTCGTCGCGGCGGGCGACATCATCGTCACGCTGGCACGGCCGGACGTACGGGAGGCCGTGGTCGACGTGCCCGACTATCTCGCGACCGAGCTCATCCAATATCCGCGGTTCGACGTGATTCTGGCAGGCGATCCCTCCGTGAAGGCGGGCGCCACGCTGCGCCAGCTCGCCCCGGCATCGGATGCGGTCACCCGCACACGCCGGGCGAGGCTAGCGCTCGACAATCCGCCTGACGGCTTTCGTCTCGGCTCCACCATTTCCGTCTCGGCGGTTCGCAGCGTGCCGCCCTATATCGCCGTGCCGCGCACGGCCTTGGCCGGCGATGGGGACAAGCCCTCCGTATGGATCGTCGATGCCGCGAGATCCATCGTCGCTTCCCGGCCGGTGAAACTCGTCTCGACGAAGGACGGCTATGCCGTCCTCGACGGCCTCAAGGACGGCGACATCGTCGTGGTGGCGGGCGTCGACTCCCTTCAGCCCGGGCAGTCCGTGCAGCTTCCAGTCACCCAGCGTCCCGAGGGCCAGAAATGAGCAGTTTCAACCTGTCCGACTGGGCCCTTAGGCATCGTTCCTTCATCTGGTACCTGATGATCGCCTCCGTGATCGCCGGCGCGCTGTCCTATCCTCGCCTTGGCCGCGAGGAAGACCCGTCCTTCGACATCAAGACCATGGTCGTGCAGGTGCAATGGCCCGGCGCGACCCTGGACGAGACGATCAACCAGGTGACCGACCGCATCGAGAAGGAGCTGCAGCAGATCGGGGCGCTCGACTATACCCGCAGCTACACCAAGCCGGGTAGCGCCACCATCATGGTGAACTTCAAGGACACCACCAACGGGCGCGCCCTGACCGATGCCTTCTATCAGGTGCGCAAGCATGTGAACGACATCTGGTACACCCTGCCGAGCGGCGTGCAGGGGCCGTTCTTTAATGACGAGTTCGGGGACGTCTACGGCAACATCTATGCCTTCACGGCCGACGGCATCAGCTTCCGCCAGTTGCGCGACTATGTGGAGACCGTGCGCGACCGCGCTCTCTCGGTGCCCAGTGCCGGCAAGACGCAGATCCTCGGCGCGCTGGACGAGGTGATCTATCTCGATTTCGATACGGCACGCCTCTCGAGCCTGGGCGTTGACCGCCAGTCGGTGATCGCCTCGCTGCAGGCACAGAACACGGTTTCCGCCGCTGGCGTCATCCAGGCCGGCCAGGACAGGGTGAGCGTGCGCGTCGGCGGCGGCTTCAAGTCCGAGGAGGATCTGCGAGCCATCAATCTGCGGGTCAACGACCGCTTCTTCCGCCTGAGCGACGTCGCCACCATCACGCGCGGCTATGAGGATCCGCCATCCTCGCTGTTCCGTTTCGACGGCAAGCCGGCGATAGGCCTCGCCATCGCCATGGCGCCGAACGGCAATCTGCTGCAATTCGGCGAGGACCTGAAGAACGCGATGACGGAAGTGACCGCAACCCTTCCCATCGGTGTGGGCGTGCATCTGGTCTCGAACCAGCCAGCCGTGGTGGAGGAGGCGATCTCCGGCTTCACGCGGGCGCTGATGGAAGCCGTCATCATCGTCATGGCGGTGAGCTTCGTCAGCCTCGGGCTGCGTGCCGGCCTGGTGGTGGCGATCTCGATCCCGCTGGTGCTCGCCATCGTCTTCCTGGTGATGGAATATACCGGCATCTCCCTTCAGCGCATCTCCCTCGGCGCGCTGATCATCGCGCTCGGCCTCCTGGTGGACGACGCCATGATCACCGTGGAGATGATGATCAGCCGCCTGGAGCATGGTGACACCCTCGCCAAGGCGGCGACCTACGCCTTCACCTCCACGGCCTTTCCGATGCTCACCGGCACGCTGGTGACGGTCGCAGGGTTCATCCCCATCGGCCTCAATTCGAGCTCGGCGGGCCAGTACACCTTCACCCTCTTCGTGGTGATCGCGGTGGCGCTGCTGGTTTCCTGGATCGTCGCGGTGCTGTTCGCTCCGCTTCTCGGCGTCACCATCCTGCCGAGGACGATGAAGAAGCACGAGGAGAAGCCGAGCTTCCTCGGACGTATCTTCAGGTCCACGCTGCTCGCCTGCATGCGCTGGCGCTGGCTGACCATCGCGTTCTGTCTCGCATTGCTCGGTGCCTCGGTGGTCGGCATGGGGCATGTGCAGCAGCAGTTCTTCCCCTCGTCGGATCGCCCGGAACTCCTGGTCGACATGACGCTGCCGCAGAACAGCACCGTCGCCGAGACCAAGGCGCAGATGGACCGCCTGGAGAAGACGCTGGAAGGCGACGGGGACGTCGAACGCTGGAGTTCCTATGTCGGGCAGGGAGCCGTGCGCTTCTACCTGCCGCTCGACCAGCAGCTCGCCAATCCGTTCTTCGGGCAGGCCGTGGTTGTCACCAAGGATATCGAGGCGCGCGAGCGGGTGAAGGCCAGGCTGGAAGCGCTCGCCCGCGACCAGTTCCTCGGCATCGACATCCTCGTCCATCCGCTCGAACTCGGCCCGCCGGTCGGCCGTCCCGTGCAGTATCGCGTCAGCGGTACCGACATCCAGCAGGTGCGCGAGCAGGCCGTGAAGCTGGCGGGCGTGATCGCCAGCGATCCCAATCTCGGCACGATCACCTATGACTGGAACGAGCCGGGCCGCGTGCTGCGCGTCGAGGTCGACCAGAACAAGGCGCGCCTGCTCGGCGTCACGTCGCAGGACATCGCCTCCATTCTCAACGGCACGCTCGCCGGGAGCGCGTTCACGCAGGTCCGCGACAACATCTATCTCGTCAATGTCGTGGGCCGCGCCACGGCGGATCAGCGCAATTCGGTGGAGACGCTCGAAAACCTGCAGATCTCGCTGTCCGGCGGCACCGTGGTGCCGCTGAGGGCCGTCGCCAACATCGGCTACGAGATGGAGCAGCCGATCGTCTGGCGCCGATCCCGCCTGCCGACCATCACCGTCCGGGCGGCGCTCGTGGGGGATATCCAGCCTGCCACCGTTGTACAGCGCCTCCAGCCCAAGATCGATACCTTCGCCGGTCAGCTTCCCGATCACTACAAGGTCGAGATCGGCGGTGCGGTGGAGGAAGCCGGCAAGGGCCAGTCGCCGATCATCCAGATCGTGCCGATCATGCTCCTGGTGATGGTCACGGTGCTGATGATCCAGCTCCAGAGTTTCCAGAAGCTCTTCCTCGTGGTGAGCGTGGCGCCGCTTGGCCTGATCGGTGTGGTGCTCGGGCTGCTGCCCTTCCACCAGCCGCTCGGTTTCGTCGCCATCCTCGGGGTGCTGGCCCTGATCGGCATCATCATCCGCAACTCCGTGATCCTGGTGAAGCAGATCGAGGATCACGAGAAGGAAGGCCAGGACCGCTGGGATGCCGTGGTGACCGCCACAGTGCATCGCATGCGCCCGATCCTGCTGACGGCGGCCGCCGCGAGCCTGGGCATGATTCCCATCGCCCGGGAGGTCTTCTGGGGGCCGATGGCCTATGCCATGATCGGTGGCATCCTGGTGGCGACGCTGCTGACGCTGCTCTTCCTGCCGGCGCTGTACGTGGCCTGGTACCGGATCAAGGAGCCGAAGGGAGCGTAGGGCGGGCTTGTCGAATCCTCAGCGGTTGAATGAGATGAGGCCGACGGGAATATGGGCGCCTAGTGTGTTTCCCTTACCCGTCGACGGGTCGAGGGGAACTTCGCCGGCGCACCCCCTCCGGACCGTCTGCTCCGGGCCGGTCGCGGGTGCTTGCCGCCTTCGGCTCTGATTGCGTCTGGACGCCGGAATGCCTAGCATCCCGGCGATTTCTGTGGGGGGATCCTGACAGCCGTGGACGTCGCTCTCGCCATCCTGCTGCTGCTGTTCATCCTGACCCTCTGCGGGGCCCTAGCGAGCTTCGTGAAGGTGCCGCTGCCCATCCTGCAGATCGGCATCGGCCTGGCCCTGGCCTGGCCGGTAGACGGACTGCACCTGACGATCGATCCCGAGCTCTTTCTTCTGGTCTTCATTCCGCCGCTGTTGTTCGCCGACGCCTTCGTGGCGCCCAAGCGCGAATTCAAGGCCCTGAAGGTACCCATTCTCGGCCTAGCCTTTGGTCTGGTGTTCTTCACCGTCTTCATCATCGGCTATGCCCTGCACTGGCTGATTCCAGCCATGCCTCTGTCGGTCGCCTTCGCCCTGGGCGCGGTGCTGTCGCCCACCGATGCCGTCGCGGTGTCCTCGATCGTCGATCGCAACCGCGTGCCCAGCAGGCTGATGCAGATTCTAGAAGGGGAGGCGCTCCTCAACGACGCATCGGGCCTGGTGGTGTTTCGCTTCGCCGTGGCCGCCACCCTCACGGGTCAGTTTTCGCTGGCCGAGACGGCGCGCGTGTTTTTCCTGGCCGTCGTGGGCGGTATCCTGGCTGGCTTCGTCGCCGTTTTCCTTTCGGTCCAACTGCTCAGGCTGCTCAAGAAGCGCGACGGCACGCCATCCGAGGCCGTGGCGATCCTCACCGTGCTTCTGCCCTTTGCGGCCTATCTCCTCGCCGAGCATTTCGAGGCATCGGGGATCCTGGCCGCGGTCACGGCGGGCCTGACCGTCGGCCGGGCGGGTTATTTCCGCCACATGAGCGTCGGGGCCCGGTTGCAGAGCAGCGTCATCTGGGACACGTTTCCCTTCGCTTTCAACGGCGCCATCTTCCTGCTCCTGGGCATCCAGTTGCCGACGATCCTGCGCTCGGTGCCGGCGGAGCTTTCGGCACGGTTGCCGGTGATCGAGCCCTTGCTCACGGTGCTGCTGCTCACCTTCGCCCTGATCGTCATACGTTTCGCCTGGATATCCGGAGGAATTGCCTTCCGGCAACTGGTGGGACGTCTGCGTGGGCGCACCGAACCGCGGGAGGGCCTGCGGGTGAAGATTGCGACCTCGGTTGCCGGCGTTCGCGGCGCGGTGACCTTGGCGGGCATTCTCTCCCTGCCGCTGGCGCTGCCGGACGGTTCGCCCTTTCCTTCCCGGGATCTTGCGATCTTCCTGGCGGCCGGCGTGATCCTTTGTTCGCTCGGGCTTGCCAGCCTTCTCCTGCCCACGATCACACGTGGGCTGAAGATGGCCGCGGACGACCCGATAGAGGAGGAGGAGCGCTTCGCCCGCATCGCTGCGGCCGAGGCCGCCATCGAACAGGTCGAGATCCTTGCCGCCAAGGCGGAGGTGGCCGGCCGATTGGTGGCGCGCGACGTAGCCGGCCGGCTCATCGAGAATTATCGCCGCCGTGCCGCCTTCAACGATACCAGCGAGGACATCCACAGGGAGGCACGCGATGCGTCCGATATCGAAAAGGAACTCCTGACAGCGGCGCTCAATGCAGAGCGGACTGCCATCCGCAAGCTCCTCCTGGAAAACCGCATCAACGACGAGACCCTGCACAAGCTGCTCTCGGAAACCGTCCTCGCCGAGGCGTTGCTCGCACGCACCTGAAGATCGAACCCCAACATCCATTGATATCGAAGACATTGCCATGGCCACCATCAGCTATCTCACCCGTATCGAATTCGACGAAGGCGCGGTCTCCAGGCTCCCGGCCTTGCTGGAGGGACTTGGCGTCGAGCGCCCGCTGCTGGTCACCGACCGGGGGCTGGTGGCCACCGGCATGATCGAGCGTATCGCCGGGCTTTTTGCCGAGCGGCCGGCGATTTTCGACGGCACGCCCGCCAATCCGACCGAGGAGGCGACGCTGCAGGCCCTGGCCCGCTATCGCGAGGCTGGCTGCGATGGCCTGGTCGGCCTTGGCGGCGGCTCCTCGATCGATCTCGCCAAGGCGGTGCGGCTGCTCACCGGGCATGAGGGGCCGCTGGCGCAATACACGCTGGTCGCGGGTGGTGTATCCCGCATCCATGGCGGCATCTGCCCGATGATCGCCGTGCCCACCACTTCGGGTACCGGCTCGGAAGTCGGCCGTGCGGCGGTGATCATCACGGCGGAGGGGCGCAAACTCGGCATCATCAGCCCCTTCATGCTGCCCAGCATCGCGCTCTGCGATCCCGAACTCACCTATGGCCTTCCGCCCCATCTCACGGCGGCGACGGGCATGGATGCCATTTCCCATTGCCTCGAGACCTATATGGCGCCCTCGGTCAATCCGCCGGCGGACGCCATCGCCATCGACGGTCTCAAGCGTGGCTTCGGTGCGATCCGCGCCGCCGTTGCCGATGGCGCGGATCGCAAGGCCCGCTGGGAGATGATGATGTGCGCGCTCGAAGGCGCGATGGCTTTCCAGAAGGGCCTCGGCGCCGTGCATGCGCTCACCCACCCGCTTGGGGCCATACGCGAGCTCAACCTGCATCACGGCACTCTCAATGCCGTCCTGACGCCGGCCGTGCTGCGCTTCAACCGTGGCGCGATCGGCGGCAAATGGGACGTCCTTGCCGGCATCCTCGGCGGTGATCCCGCCGAGGTCGTTGCCACACTTTGCCGCGACATCGGCCTGCCGTCGGGGCTTCGCGCCATGGGCGTCACCGAAGCGATGATGGAGCAGGTCTCAGGCGAGGCCCTCAAGGACCACTGTCATGCCACCAATCCAAGGCTGGCGACGCGCGAGGAGTATCTCGAATTGCTGCACGAGTCGGCCTGATGAGGATTGCCGGGACACGCCGGGCCATGACAAAAAAGCGGGGGCTGCGCCGCTTCGTCGAAAGGTTCTCGCGTCTCGGCGTCGTCGGATGATCCGGATATCCTCCCAGGAGATTTGGCATGACGAGGAAGGCGATCGTTCCCGTGGGGTCCGTCAGTCCGCGCCGGGGAGCGGCCGTGCTGCTGGAACTCCTCCGCAACGAGGGTGTCGACTACATCTTCGGCAATCCCGGCACCACGGAACTCCCGCTGATGGACGCCCTGGTCGATACGCCGGACATCAGCTACATCCTCGCCCTGCAGGAGGCGAGCGCGGTGGCCATGGCGGACGGCTACGCCCAGGCGGCTGGCAAGCCCGGCTTCCTCAATCTCCATACCGAGGGCGGCCTGGGCCACGGCATGGGCAACCTCTTCAATGCAAGCATTTCGATGACGCCCCTGGTGGTCACCGCGGGCCAGCAGGACTCGCGCCACACCATTACCGACCCCCTGCTGTTCGGCGATCTCGTTCAGGTCGCCCGTCCGGCGGTGAAATGGGCACAGGAAGTCACCCACGCCGACCAGTTGCCGATCCTGGTGCGGCGCGCCTTCCACGATGCGAGCGCACCACCGCCCGGTCCCGTCTTCCTGTCGCTGCCGATGGATGTGATGGAGGAGATGAGTACGATCGGCATCTCCGAGCGCTCTGTGGTGGATCGACACCCGGTCGCGGGCTCGCTCGACAGGCTTGCCGAACATCTCGCCTCCATCACGCCGGGACGTCTCGCCATCATCGCCGGCGACGAGATCCACGGCAGCGACGCAGCCCAGGAAGCCGTGGTGATCGCCGAGATGCTGGGAGCGCCTGTCTTCGGCTCGTCCTGGCCTTCGCGCATACCTTTCCCCACCGCCAATCCACTCTGGCGCGGCAATATGCCGACCAAGGCCGTGGACATCGCCCACCGGCTCGCTGACTACGATGCGATCTTCGCGCTCGGCGGCAAATCGCTGATCACGATCCTCTATACGGAGGGGTCGGCCGTGCCGCCCGGCTGCGCGGTGTTCCAGATGTCGGCCGACGTGCGGGACCTCGGCCGGACCTATCCGACGAAGCTCTCGGTGGTGGGCGACATCAAGCACTCGCTGCATGCGCTTGCTCCCCTGCTCGTGAAGGCGATCGCCGGCCGCACCGAAGTCTATTCCGCGCTATTGCGCCAGGCCGCGCTGGATCAGCAGCAGCGGTGGCATGATCTGGCCGACCTTGCCGCGACCCAGACGGACATGGTCCCCGTCACGCCGCTGGTTGCCGCCCAGCAGGTCGTGCGGGCGATCGGGCCCTATGTCGCCATCGTGGACGAGGCGATCGCCACATCCCTGCATGTGCGCGGCTTCCTCAACAGCTCCTCGCCACGCCAATATTCGTTCCTGCGGGGCGGGGCGCTCGGCTGGGGCATGCCGGCGGCTGTCGGCTGCTCCCTCGGGCTCGGACGAGAGCCGACGGTCAGCATGGTGGGGGACGGCGCCGCCCTCTATTCCCCGCAGGCCCTCTGGACGGCGGCGCACGAAAAGCTGCCGGTGACCTTCGTCGTCATGAACAACCGGGAATACAACATCCTGAAGAACTTCATGAAGGGGCAGGCGGACTATGCCTCGCATCGGCAGAACCGCTTCATCGCCATGGATATCGACGATCCGCCGATCGACTATCAGGCGATGGCGCGATCATACGGCGTGGCGGCGCGGCGGATCACGCGGGCAGGGGATATCGCCGGCGCGGTGGAAGCGGGAATTGCGAGCGGCCAGCCGAACCTGATCGAGATCGTGATCGGGACCTGACGTCTGGTCAGCGCTGGCGCGATTGTCACAGCCGCGCCTTCGTGCTCCTGGGCGTCGCGAGCAGAAGATTCGTCTCCGACGCGTTCACGCCGGGAATCAGCCTGATCCGCCGCAGCACCGCGTCGAGGTCCGTCAGGCTCTGCGTCGCGAATTCCACGACGATGTCCCACTTGCCGTTGGTGGTGTGCACCGCGCTCACCTCCGGAAAGCCTCCGAGCGTATCGATCACGCGGTCGGCGGCTCGCCCCTCGACTTCTATCAGCACGATGCCGCGCACGGGCATGGAGATGGCGTCAGCGCGCAGGATCACCGTGTAGCCGATGATGTCGCCGTGCTTTTCCATGCGCTCTATGCGCGAGCGCACCGTGGCCCGCGACAAGCCGAGCTCCACCGCCAGGTCGGAGATGCTGCGGCGGCCGTTATGGCGCAACAGGGTGAGCAGTTGCTGGTCGATCTCATCCATGGATTTCACAATGGCTAGGGCTTAGCGCCAATTTGATAAGCCATATTATCACTATTGCCAATTTGTATTGTTCATATCGCCAATCTCCCTCGGTACAATGCGTGGAAGTCAAACGAGGTTGGATATGCCGTCGACATCATGTGTTCTCCTTGGTGCGCCCGTGCAGGAAGGCGCGGGCCGTCTCGGCTGCGACATGGGTCCCAGCGCCTTTCGGGCCGCGGGTCTTGCCGCCGCGCTGGAAGAACTCGGCCACAAGGTCTCCGATCGCGGCAATCTGGCTCCGGCCAGCCCGCGTGTGCTCAGGCATCCGAACCCGGCCGTGAAGAACCTGCCGGAGATCGCGGCCTGGACGGAGGCGTTGGCGGATGCCTCCTACCGGATGAGCGCAGAGGGCATGCCGATCGTTTTCGGGGGTGACCACAGCCTGGCCGCCGGCACGCTCTCCGGCCTCAGCCGCCGCGCGGCCGAACAGGGCCGGGAGTTCTTCGTGCTCTGGCTCGACGCCCATCCCGACTTCCATACGCTCGACAGCACCGTCAGCGGCAATCTGCATGGCTGTCCGGTGGCCTACGCCACGGGACAGGCGGGTTTCGAGGACTTCTTTCCGAACCTTGCGACGCCGGTGAAGGCCGGCAATATCTGCATGATGGGCATTCGCAGCGTCGATCCCGCCGAGCGCAAGGCGCTCACGGCAGTTGGCGTCACCGTGCACGACATGCGCGCCATCGACGAGCATGGCATCGCTCCGCTGCTGAAGGCCTTTCTCGCGCGTGTCGAGACGGCCAACGGCATCCTGCATGTCAGTTTCGACGTCGATTTCCTCGACCCCGGCATTGCACCGGGCGTCGGCACGACCGTGCCCGGCGGCGCGACCTTTCGAGAGGCGCATCTGGTCATGGAGATGCTCCATGACAGCGGGCTCGTGCGAAGCCTCGACCTCGTGGAGCTCAATCCCTTCCTCGATGAGCGCGGCCGCACCGCGATCCTCCTCGTCGACCTCGTCGCCAGCCTGATGGGTCGGCGAGTGATGGACCGTCCGACAAGGGCGGGAACGGCCTGAGTCCCGGCCCTCCCTTCATGGGAGGGGCGATGCGAAGCTTCAGGGTGGAGCGGGAAACTCCACCGTTTGCAAGTCCACTTCAACGCGGCCGCACGGCCAGCCCTCCCGGCGCAGCCCGAGAGGAGGGCGATATCGGAGCAAGCCTATGCTGCCAAAACTCAATGTAGTGCCCTTCGTCAGCGTCGACAGCATGATGAAGCTGGTGAATACCGTCGGCGTTGAGCGCTTTCTCGTCGAACTCGCAGGCTTCGTCGAGGCGGACTTCAAGCGCTGGGAGAGCTTCGACAAGACGCCGCGCGTGGCTTCTCACAGCGCTGAGGGTGTGATCGAGCTGATGCCAACCAGCGACGGCGAGGTCTACGGCTTCAAATACGTCAACGGCCATCCCAAGAACACCAGGGAGGGACGCCAGACCGTGACGGCCTTCGGCGTCCTCGCCGATGTCGGCACGGGCTATCCCGTGCTGCTGACGGAAATGACCATCCTGACAGCGCTGCGCACCGCCGCCACCTCGGCACTCGCTGCCAAATATCTGGCGCCGAAGGGCGCGCGCACCATGGCCATCATCGGCAACGGCGCGCAGTCCGAATTCCAGGCTCTTGCCTTCAAGGCACTGCTCGGCGTCGATCGCCTGCGCCTCCACGACATCGATTCCTCCGCCAGCCGGCGCTGCGCCCGGAACCTCGCGGACTTCGGCTTCGAAGTCACCATCTGCAGCACGGTGGAGGAGGTCATGCTCGGTGCCGAGATCGTCACCACCGTTACCGCCGACAAGCAGAACGCCACCATCCTCACCGACAACATGGTCGGGCCGGGCATCCACATCAACGCCGTGGGCGGCGACTGCCCGGGCAAGACCGAACTGCATGCCGACATTCTGCGCCGTTCCGGCATCTTCGTGGAGTATCCGCCGCAGACCCGCGTCGAGGGCGAGATCCAGCAATTGCCGGTCGACTATCCCGTCACCGAACTCTGGCAGGTGATGACGGGGGCGGCCGAGGGACGGGTCAACAGCCGGCAGATCACCCTGTTCGATTCCGTGGGCTTCGCCATCGAGGACTTCTCGGCCCTGCGCTATGTGCGCGAGCAACTCGCCAGGACCGGCCTCTATGAGGAACTCGACCTCCTCGCGGATCCCGACGAGCCGCGCGATCTCTTTGGCATGCTGCTGCGCGCAAACCAGCCGGCGGCGGCCTGAGTCTCCAGTCATAAGAAGAAAAGGCGGCACGGTTTCGGCCGCGCCAGACTGTCGGGAGCGGGCTGAGATGATCGGCCCGCTCTTTTTCTTTCGATCGGTCGACTCGCCTCAATCCCGCCCGGCCTTGCATTCGCCGCTTCGGGCTGACATTCCTGCGCGCCTCTCTCGATGAACCGACATCCGCGACGAGGAACCATGTGGCTTCGCCATGCCATGCTGCCTGCACTCGACGGCCAGTGGTCGCTCGACCGTATCGTCGAGGAACTCCACACGGGCAAGCCGATGGCCGCGATGCGCGGCACCGCCGTCTTCACCCTAGGCGCCGATGGGGAGGCGGCCTACACCGAAAGCGCGACACTGGCGCTCGAAGGTGGTCCAGTCATGCCGGCGACACGCCGCTATTTCTATCGCCAGGAAGAGGACGGGCTTTCGATTTTCTTCGATGAGTCCCGATCCCGGCTGCTCCATCGGCTTGTGCTCGAGCAGAAGGACGGCGGCCTTGCCGGCGCCGACCTCCATCTCTGCGCGCCCGACCGCTACGATAGCCGCTACGAATTCCGCCTCGACGGCGGGTTTGCCGTGACCCATGTCGTCGAAGGGCCGCGCAAATCCTACGTAAGCCGCACACTCTATGGCAGGCCGGCCTGAGCTGCGGCTTTATTCCCGATTGGATATAGCGACCGAGGCGTTATGATCGCGCGATCTCGTGCTGCCGGAGATCGCATATGCGCCCGCTCGCCCATTTTTCGTCGCTTGCCCTGGCCCTTTCGCTGATGGGGGCGTCACCGGCCTTTGCCGATGACGGGGCCTGCAGGAACTTCAAATGGGATCTCGCGCGCGAGCAGGCCTGGTTCCAGGCTTCCCCGCCGTCGCTCACCTCGGGCGCGACCTTGGCCAAGACAGAGGGGGCGGCGGCGCTGCAGCTCAGCCCGGTCGATGGTCTCGCCTTCGTGGTGGCGCCAGAACACAAGCCCGCCGTGGCCACCTTCGGTGCGATCATATCCACGCCGGCGCTCGACAAGCCGGCCGTCTACCAGGTGACCTTGTCGGACGAAGGGTGGATCGACGTGATCCAGGACGGCACGACCATAAGGTCGGGTGCCTTCAGTGGCCAGAAGGGCTGCCCGGGCCTTCGCAAGAGCGTTCGTTTCGACCTGAAGCCGGGTCCGGTGACGATCCAGATCAGCGGTGTGAAGGCGCAGACGATCAACGTCGCGCTAGGCCCGGCGGATTGAGCGATCGCCCTCAATTCCGACGCAAAGCCCGGCTCCCTTCGGATATCCACGTCAGGGAGGCATTTTTGATTCAGGGCTTGAGCCATCTGACCTTTATCGTGAAGGATCTCGATCGCATGGAGGAGATCCTCACCGTCGTGCTCGGTGCACGCAAGGTCTACGACAGCGGGAGCGAGACATTCTCCCTGTCCAAGGAGCGCTTCTTCCTCGCGGGCGAGGGCGAGGATCTCATCTGGATAGCCACGATGGAGGGCGAGGCGCTACCGGGGCGCACCTATAACCATGTCGCCTTCAAGATTGCCGACGCCGATTACGAGGATCGTCTCGAACGCATCCGCCGGCTCGGCCTCGATGTCCGCGAAGGCCGCGCGCGTATCGAAGGCGAAGGACAGTCGATCTACTTTTACGATGACGACAATCACATGTTCGAGCTGCATACAGGTACGCTCGACGAGCGGCTGAGACGCTATGCTCACGGGAAAGCCGGAAGTGCGGATCTTCCGGCCCGCTCCTGACAGCGGGATTGCTGGAGGGATGCAATCGGCTCTGTCTTCGCCGCTTTCTCGACGGCTTCCCCTTTTCCAGGGTTGGACGAAGACATCCGGGCTTCCAGTCACGCTCGATCGAAAAGCTCGCGGGCCCGCAGGATCGCCGGACGGTTGGCGAAGGCCCAGCGTCCCAGCGCATTCACGGGCTCGCGCAGGGAATGGCCAAGTGGGGTGAGTTCGTAGTCGACCCGCGGCGGAATGCTGGGCGTGACGGTCCGGCTTACCAATCCGTCACGCTCGAGCCCCTTGAGCGTCAGGGTCAGCATGCGTTGCGAGATGCCGTCGATGCTGCGCTTGATCGCGCTGAATCGGCGCGGTCCGGCGCTCAGCGACATCACGATCAGAATGCTCCATTTGTCGCCGATGCGGGAGAGGATCTCCGTGACAGGACGGCAGCTCTCGGCAACGTTGCCGGGATCTATGGTTACATCGGTGTCACCGAGCGCCATGAATGTGCCTCCTTGTTCGTGCCGAAGCTGTATCTTATTTAGCCCAAGTTACGTTTTGTAACTAAAAATTTCACATCACATGCCGCGGGTCCGGCCACCCGCGACGAGGCTTCGCAAACCATGGAACTCGGGCTTTACACTTTCGGGGAAACCACCGCGGATCCGACCACAGGCGTGGTCATCAGCGCCCAAGAGCGCTTCGCCAACCTGATGGAGGAGGTCCAGCTGGCCGATCAGGTCGGCCTCGACGTCTTCGGTATCGGAGAGCATCATCGACCGGATTTTGCTGCCTCGGCTCCCGCCGTCCTGCTTGCCGCCGCCGCCATGCGCAGCAAGCGGATCCGGCTCACCAGCGCGGTCACCGTGCTGAGTTCCGACGATCCGGTGCGGGTGTTCCAGGAATTCTCGACGGTCGATCTTCTCTCCGGCGGGAGGGCGGAAATTCTCGCGGGCAGGGGCTCTTTCATCGAGTCCTTCCCTCTCTTCGGCTATGACCTCAAGGACTATGACAGCCTGTTCGCCGAGAAGCTGGACCTGCTTCTGAAGATCCGCGAACAGACCACCGTCAGCTGGCAGGGGCGGCATCGCCCGGCGCTCGATCGCCAGAGCGTCTATCCGCGCCCGGTACAGCAACCCCTTCCGGTGTGGGTGGGCGTCGGCGGCAATCCGCAATCGGTGATCCGGGCCGGTACGCTGGGCCTGCCCATGGCCCTGGCCATCATCGGTGGCGAGCCGGCCCGCTTCAAGCCGCTGGTGGAGCTCTATCGGGAGGCCGCGCGGCGCGCCGGGCACGATCCGGCGAAACTGCCCGTAAGCATCAACTCGCATGGCTATATCGCCGAGGACAGCCGGCAGGCTGCGGACGAGATCTTCCCCTATTACGTTGACGTCATGGGCCGCATCGGCCGGGAACGCGGCTGGCCGCCCCTCAGCCGTGGCCAGTTCGAGGCCTCGCTTGCGCCGACCGGCTCCGAATTCGTCGGAGACCCGCAGCGGGTCATCGACAAGATCCTGTACGAGTACGAGTTGTTCAGGCACGATCGCTTCCTGCTGAAGTTCAGCATGGGCAGCATCCCCCATGCTAAAATGATGAAGTCGATCGAGCTGTTCGGCACGGTTGTCGCGCCTGCGGTGCGCAAGGCGCTCGCAACGTCCGAGCGCGCCGACATCCTCGCCATCTCCTGAAGCGCGATGCATTGGGACGAAGGCCGGCCCGAAGGCCTCGCCCGAAATGAGGAGTCGCCTGCAACCAAGGGTTCAGTGCAATTCGCCGACGCCATCGCGGCTGGAGGGGATGGGAAAGCCCCTTCTTTCAACGCTCGGGAGATTTAACCTTTCACTTTTGTATGAAAACAAACAAAAGCGTTGATTTGTGATTGCCGCCGTCTAAGGTGTGCCCGTTTCTAAGGAAGGGCACCTCATGGTCAGTCGCTATGTCATCGGCCTCGACTACGGCACGGAGTCGGCGCGGGGCGTGCTGCTGGACGCCGATAGCGGCGAGCAGGTCGCCAGCCATGCCCATTCCTATCGCCATGGCGTGATGACGAGGATGCCGGACGGCCGCACCCTGCCGCCGTTCTGGGCGTTGCAGGACGCAGCCGATTACATCGAGGCGGCCGAGGCCATTCTCTCCGCATTGGGGCGGGGCAGGCAGGTAGAGGGAATCGGCCTCGGCTTCACCGCGAGTTCGCCCCTGCCGGCAACGAGAGAGGGGGGGGCACTGTCGCAATTGCACCCGCAAGATCCCCACGCCTATGTCAAGCTGTGGAAGCATGGGGCGGCACAGGCGCAGGCCGAGGCGATCAATGCGCAAGGCGGCGCCTTTCTCGACAATTTCGGCGGCAAGGTATCCGGCGAGTGGCTGCTCGCCAAGGCCGCCCAGATCGCCGAGGAAGCACCGGAAATATGGGACGAGACGGGCCGGTTCATCGAGGCTGGCGACTGGCTGGTCTGGCAGTTGACGGGCAACGAGACCCGCAGCCTCGGCCTCGCCACCTACAAGGCCCAGTATTCGGCCGAGTCGGGCTATCCCTCTCATCTCGTGCCCGGGCTTGCCGACAGGCTTTCGGCGCCGAAGCGGGTGGGATCGTCGGGCGGCCGCCTTTCGACAGCGTGGCGCGAGCGTACCGGCATTTTCGGCGAAGCCGTGGTGGCCGTCGCGGTGATCGATTCCCATGTCGTCCTGCCCGCGGTGGGCGGCGTCAGCGATGGCTGTCTCGTCGGGGCGCTCGGCACTTCCGCGGTCTACCTCGTGCTTGGCAAGGATTTCAGACCGCTGCCGCCGGGAATCGAAGGGGTAGCCTTCGACGGGTCCATGCGGGATCTGTGGTGCTACGAGGCGGGGCAGGCCGGCTTCGGCGACACGCTCGCCTGGTTCGTCCGGACCTTTCCGCGTTCGCAGGACCCCGCCGAGAATTTCCGCCTCTACAATGAGGAGGCAGCGACGCTCGCCCTCGGCGGTAACCATCTGCTCGCACTCGACTGGTGGAACGGCAATCGCGTGCCCCTGGCGGATTCCGGGCTGAGCGGCCTGCTCATCGGCTTGAAGACCGGCACAACCGCCGCCGGGATCTATCGGGCGCTGCTGGAATCGCTCTGCTTCGGCGCCCGCAGCATCTTCGACCTGTTCGTCGCGGGCGGCTTCGCCATCGAGCGCATCCTGCTGTCAAGCGGCCTTGCCCTCAACAATCCCCTGCTGATCCAGATCATGGCCGACGTGTTCGAGCGCGAGGTCGAGGTGCCGCAGATCGACAATCCCACCGCCGTCGGCGCGGCCATCCACGGGGCGGTGGCGGCTGGCGTGGTTGCAGGCTACCCCGAGGGTTCTGCCCGTTTCGGAGCACGCAGCTTCCGGCGCTATCGTCCCGACGACGATGCCGCCTCGGCCTATCGCGGTCTTTACCGAAACTACAAGGCCCTCTGCGATAGCCAGCAGCTGCGCGGCGTCATGCACGATCTCAATCGCATCGGCACGGACTGAGCCCCTGCCGCCATCGCGGGGCTGGGCAAGGCGTCATGAGGGGAGCGGGCATCCCCCCTCGTCCCGAGCCCGCAGATGCGCCATTTCCAATGATGCGGCAGGAAGGCCCGCGCCTCGAATTGGCGCCGACAGACAGGCACGGTTGTTATGCCTAAAAACAATCAAAATATATTTGCATTCATTCAGCGATGATGCATTAATCGCCTGCCTTCGCTCGCAAGGCCATCATCGAGAAGAGAGCGACAAGCTCCAACCATAAAACCCTGGGAGGATTCCATGCCATCATTTCGTCCGAGCCGTCTGTCCACCACCGCCCTGCTGACCACGGCCGCTCTCGGCCTTGCGGTATCCTTCACCGCCGCCGATACGGCCAGGGCAGCCGATCAGGTGATCGTGGGCCTCGTCACCAAGACCGAGGTCAATCCCTATTTCGTGAAGCTGCGCCAGGCCGCCGAGGCGGAGGCCAAGAAGAAAGGTCTCAAGCTGATCGCGCGCTTCGGCAAGTTCGATGGCGACAATGAAGGCCAGGTCGCCGCCATCGAGGATCTCATCAGCGCCGGCGCCAAGGGCATCCTCGTAACGCCCAACAATTCCACCGGCATGCTCGGAATCATCAAGAAGGCGCGCGATTCCGGCATCCTCGTGATCGCCCTCGATACCGCCACGGATCCCGCCGATGCCGTGGATGCAACCTACGCCACCGACAATTTCGAAGCCGGCGTCAAGCAGGGCTCCTATGCCAAGGCGGCGCTCGGCGACAAGAAGCCCGTGCTCGCGATGCTCGACGGCACGCCGGGCGGCACCGTCGATACCTTCCGGCATAACGGCTATCTTCAGGGCTTCGGCATCAAGGAAGGCGATCCGGTCATCGCCGGTTCCGCCATCACCAACGGTGCGCAGGACAAGGGCCAGACCGGCATGGAGAACCTCCTGTCGAAGAATGGCGACATCAACGTGGTCTACACCATCAACGAGCCTGCGGCCGCGGGTGGCTATGCCGCGCTGAAGTCCTTCGGCAAGGCCAAGGAAGTCATGCTGACCTCGATCGACGGCAGCTGCCAGGGCGTGAAGGACGTCAAGTCCGGCAAGGTGGCCGCCACCGTGATGCAATTCCCCTACAAGATGGCGGTGGCTGGCGTGGATGCGGTGGCCGAGTATGCCAAGTCGGGCAAGAAGCCGACCGGCTTCATCAACACCGGCTCGGAACTGATCAGCGACAAGCCGATGAAGGGCCTCGAGTCCAAGGATACGGCCTGGGGTCTCAAGAACTGCTGGGGCGGCGAGTGAGTCCGGCGCGCCGGTCCCGTGACCGGCGCCGCTTCCTTCCGCATGCCGGCCTTCGAGGCCGGCATGCCCTCTGCCTTCGCACCGACGTCGAGAATGCCTGTCCGGCGAAGCGGAGAGAGGCACTGAAGATATCGCCAGTGCTTCGCCGCACTCGCAATAACGAGCATCACCCTGCTTCCAGTGCCTTCCCGGACAGCGTCCTGGCACCGGCAGTCCCTTCCGGGGAGACTTTCGTTCCCCGACCAATCCTCATATCGGCCTAGTCGAGGATTTGATGAGCACGACCACCGTATCGGCGCCCGAAAAGGAGCGCAGCCTCCTCGCCCGCATCTTCGCAACGCCCGCAGCCGGCCCTTTCCTGGTGCTGGCGGTGTTCTGCGTCATCTTCACCAGCATCAACGACCGTTTCCTGGCGCTGCAGAATATCTCCCTGATCCTCCAGCAGACGGTCGTCGTCGGCACGCTGGCGATTGGGCAGACGCTCATCATCCTCACGGCGGGGATCGATCTTGCCGTCGGCGCGATCTGCGTGCTCGGCACGATCGTTGCCGGCAAGATGGCGGATACCGGCTACGATCCCGTGCTCTCCATGGCCTTCGCGGTTCTGCTCTGCACGATCTGCGGCGCCGTGGCCGGCGGACTGATCAGCGGCCTGAGGCTGCCGCCCTTCATCGTCACCCTCGGCACACTCGGCATCATCACCGCGGCCCTGCGCCTCATCTCGGCCGGCGGAGCCTTTCCCGTGGACGATGAATTCCTGTCGTGGACCGGCAACGGCGAAAGAGTTTTCGGCTTCGTGGTGACCTATGGCGTCATCGCCATGCTCCTGCTCTACGTCATCGTCTGGTATGTGCTGAACCAGACCAAATGGGGCCGGCACGTCTATGCCATCGGCAACAATCCCGAGGCGGCGCGTCTCGTCGGCATCCCCGTGCGCCGGCATCTCCTCTCGGTCTACGTGCTGGCCGGGTTCATCTACGGCATTGCCGCCTGGCTGGCGCTGGGCCGGATTCCCAACGCCGATCCGAATTCCCTCCAGACGGCGAACCTGGATTCGATCACGGCGGTCGTTATCGGCGGCACCTCGCTGTTCGGTGGACGCGGAGGGCTTCTCGGTACCCTGATCGGCGCGCTGATCGTCGGCGTGCTGCGCAACGGCCTGACTCTCGCTGGAATCGATCCGCTCTGGCAGGACCTGATCACAGGCATCCTGGTCATCGTGGCCGTGGCCTTCGACCAGCTCTCGCGCGGGAGGCGCTGATGAACACCAACGCTCCCGGCGAGGTCATCCTCGAGGCTCGCAATGTCGTGAAGCGCTACGGCCATGTGACGGCTCTCGACGGCGTCGATTTCGAACTGCGCAGGGGAGAAATCCTTGCCGTCGTCGGCGACAACGGCGCCGGCAAGAGTTCGCTCATCAAGGCGCTCACCGGCGCCTTGAGGCCCGACAGCGGCGAGATCCTGCTCGACGGCGAACAGGTGCATTTCAGGGGCCCGCTCGACGCCCGCTACCGCGGCATCGAGACGGTTTACCAGGACCTCGCCGTGGCGCCCGCGCTCGACATTTCCTCGAACCTCTTCCTCGGCCGCGAACTGCGCATGCCGGGTATCCCGGGCACCGTGTTCCGCCGCCTCGACAAGCGCAAGATGCGCGAGGAGGCCAGGAAGGCGATGGCGGAGCTCAAATTCCGCCTTCCCTCGATCCATAACGCCGTCGAGGCCCTCTCGGGTGGCCAGCGACAGGGCGTGGCGGTGGCGCGGGCGGCGCTGTTCGCCAAGAAGCTCGCCATCATGGACGAGCCCACCGCCGCTCTCGGCGTGCGTGAAACCGGCCAGGTGCTCGAACTGATCCGCACCATAAGGGACCGCGGCCTGCCGGTGGTGCTGATCAGCCACAACATGCCGAATGTGTTCGAACTCGCCGACCGCATCCACATCATGCGGCTCGGCAAGCGGGCCGCGGTGGTGAGTCCGAAGACCCATTCCATGGCCGACGTGGTGGCGATCATGACCGGCGCCGCGAAGGTCGAGGACTTCGAGAAGCGCGGCTAGCGGCCCCGGGATCGCGGGACAGGAGTGGCGGTCTCCGGCCGCTGTTCCTGGAAACGAGGCCTTGGCAGACGCTGGTCCAATGCCGTGCTCTTTCCTGCAATTCGAGCGCCTGCAAGGCTTTCATCCGCCTTTTCCGTCGCGTGGGTAAACCGTTTTCGGGCGGCGGACAAGATGTCCGCGATCCCAGGATTCGCTTGACGCGCCTCGCTCATGAGCCCCATATCCGGCGCGTGATGACTGCTGAAAAACCCGCGCTCAAGATCCTGCTCTGTTCGCCCCGAGGCTTCTGTGCCGGCGTGGTGCGGGCCATCGACGCCGTCGAGCAGGCTCTCAAGATCTACGGCCCGCCCGTCTATGTGCGCCATGAGATCGTGCACAACAAATATGTCGTCGAGAACCTTAAGGCGAAGGGCGCGATCTTCGTCGAGGAACTTGACGAGGTGCCGCAGACCGGGGCGCCGGTAATCTTCTCGGCTCATGGCGTGGCCAAGTCTGTTCCGGCCGCCGCGCAGGCGCGCAATCTTTTCGCCATCGACGCGACATGCCCGCTGGTGACCAAGGTTCATCGCGAGGCCGAGATCCACTACAAGCGGGGTCGCGAGATCGTGCTCGTCGGCCATCGCGGCCATCCGGAGGTGATCGGCACCATGGGCCAGCTGCCGGAGGGCGCGGTGCGCCTGATCGAGACGGTGGCCGATGTCGCCGCCTTTGAGCCGGCCAATCCGCAGGCGCTTGCCTATGTCACGCAGACCACGCTTTCCGTGGACGATACCCGCGACATCGTGGAGGCGCTCAAGGCGCGGTTCCCCGCCATCGTGGGGCCGCACAAGGAGGACATCTGCTATGCCACGACCAATCGCCAGGAGGCGGTGAAGGCCGTGGCGCCGCAGGTGGAAGCCTTCATCGTGGTAGGCGCCCCGAACTCATCCAATTCGCAGCGCCTGCGGGAGGTCGCGGAGCGCTCGGGTTGCGTCATCGCGGAACTGGTGCAGCGGGCGTCCGACATCGACTGGAGCCGCTTTGGCAATCTTGCCTCGCTCGGCGTGGCCGCCGGCGCTTCCGCACCCGAGGTCCTGGTGGAGGAGATTCTCGACGCCTTCGCCGAGCGCTATGTCATAACGGTCGAGACCGTTTCGACGGCGGACGAGAGCGTGTTCTTTCCCTTGCCCCGGGATCTGAGGACCGGCGATCTGCGCCAGCCTGAAAGTGTGGCGCGCTGATGGCCGTCTATACCGAAGTCAATGATGAGGATCTCGCCGGTTTCGTCGCCCAATACGATATTGGCGGCGTCCTGGCCTGCAAGGGCATTGCCGAAGGGGTAGAGAACACCAACTACATCCTTCGAACCGAGAAGGGGGCCTATATCCTCACCCTTTACGAGAAGCGGGTGAACCGGACGGATCTGCCCTTCTTCATGGAGTTGATGGAGCATCTTTCGAAGAGCGGCGTGACCTGCCCGACGCCGATTCACCGGCGCGACGGCAAGGTGCTGGGCGAACTCGCAGGTCGTCCGGCCGCCATCATTTCGTTCCTTGAGGGCGTGTGGATCAAGCGGCCGAATGTAGAGCATTGCGGTGCCGTCGGCAGGGCGCTCGCCGCCATGCACAACGCCACCATCACCTTCCCGATGAGCCGGCCGAATGCCCTCTCCCTTGCGGGCTGGCAGACACTAGCGAGCCAGGCGGACGGCCGGGCCGACAGCGTGCTGCAAGGCCTTGCCGCCACCATCGCCGAAGAGATCGCCTTCCATGAGCGGCATTGGCCGCAAGGCCTGCCCAACGGGGTCATCCACGCTGATCTCTTTCCCGACAATGTCTTCTTTCTCAAGGGTAGGCTCTCGGGCCTGATCGATTTCTATTTCGCCTGTACCGACATTCTGGCCTATGACGTTGCGATCTGCCTGAATGCCTGGTGCTTCGAGTCCGACCATGCCTACAACGCCACGAAGGGGCGGGCGTTGCTGGCAGGATACCGCGCGGTGCGGCCGCTTTCGGATGCCGAGATGAACGCCATTCCCGTGCTCGCGCGCGGTTCGGCCCTGCGCTTCATGCTCACCCGGCTGGTCGACTGGCTCAACGTGCCGGCGGGCGCCCTCGTCAAGCCCAAGGATCCGCTGGAATATTGGAAGAAGCTGCGCTTCCATCAGCGCGTCACCAGCCCGGCCGAATACGGATTCGATCTATGACGGAAAAGAAGGTGACGCTCTATACGGACGGTGCCTGCTCCGGCAATCCGGGGCCGGGCGGCTGGGGGGCGATCCTGATGTTCGGCGAGCATCGCAAGACGCTGAAGGGCGGGGCGCTCGAGACCACCAACAATCGCATGGAACTGCAGGCGGCGATCGAGGGATTGGAAGCGCTGAAACGCGGCTGCACAGTGGATCTGCATACCGACAGCCAATATCTGAAGAACGGCATTACCGGCTGGATCCATGGCTGGAAGCGCAACGGCTGGCGCACCGCCGACAAGAAGCCGGTGAAGAACGAGGACCTCTGGCGCCGCCTCGATACCGCGCTGGAACGCCATGAAGTGGAGTTCCACTGGGTGAAGGGGCACGCTGGCCATCCCCTCAACGAGGAGGCCGACCTGCTGGCCCGCGAGGGCATGGCGCCCTATCTGCAGGAAAAGCGCGACCGCGCCGCTGCGCTGTCCTGATCCGGGTACGCGGGCATCTTGCCCGCTCCTGGAAACGACGGCTTGGAAGAAGAGTAGAACGGGCGCGATGCCCGTCCACTCGGGGCAGTCCCGATATCCCGCTTAGAGCGCCTGCAGGATGGTGTCCGCGCCGGAGATATCCAGCTTGCCGCCGTCGTCGAGATTCAGAACCTTCACCACGCCGTCCTCCACGAGCATGGCGTAGCGCTGGGAGCGCGTGCCGAGGCCGGCGGCCACGCGATCGAGCTCCATGCCGGTCGCCTTGGCGAATTCGCCGCTGCCGTCCGCGAGGAATTCTATCTTGCCGAGGCCGCCCGTGGCCTTGGCCCAGGCCTGCATGACGAAGACGTCGTTGACGGCCGTTACCGCCACGGTATCGACACCCTTGGCCTTGAACGCATCGTAGTGTTCCAGATAACCCGGCAGGTGGTTGCGATGGCAGGTCGGCGTGAAGGCGCCGGGAACAGCGAACAGGACCACCTTCTTGCCGCCGAAGATGTCGGAGGTAGTACGGGGCGCGGGCTGGTCCTGCGTCACGACGCGGAACGTCACTTCGGGAAGCTTGTCGCCGGGCTTGATCGTCACGTGAGTCTCCATTGGGGAGGGATTGATCGCGGGGTTACGGCAAACGATATAGGCTTTCGATGCCGCCCCCGCCAGTCGAGAGCGTGAAGCGAAGTTCATTTCCGCCGAGCGTGGCATTCTTCGGCAATCCGTCGAGCTGAAGGACGAATTGCTGCGGGTTAGCCTTGTCGGCACCCGGAGCGGGGTTCGGCATCGGTAGATACCATTTCGCCGGCGCCTCCACGAAAAGCGAGGAAGCAGACGGTGCCTTCACGTCGATGGTCAGCCTTGCCGGCCTGACGGAGGTGTCGAGGGTGACCTTGCTGATTGCGGACGGCCCATCGGCGCCGATCGCCTCCTCTTTGGGGATGCGCTTCCCGGCCTCGGCGATGGCATCGGCGCCTTCCCCGCCTTGTGCCCCTGGCGCGAGAGTGAGCTCGGCGCTGCCCTTGGCCGGAACGCAGATCTCGTGGCAGATCGCATAGTCCAGTGAAAGGACGAGCCTCACGGGCCGGGTGGGATCGGCCGCCGTCACCTTCAGCGGCAGCACCACGTCGTCCTTGTAGACGGCGGAGGAGCCCCCCTCGTCGTCAAAGCGGGAAGGGGCGGGCCAGAGCACGGCTACACCGCCGAGATTCTCCGACTTCGACCAGTCGAAGGTCGGAGGAATGCCGGCATCGCCGGGGCTGCGCCAATACGTCTTCCAGCCCTCGTCGAGCCGGATCTCCAGGCCTGCGGGGCCGTTTGCCGGTGCGTTGCCGGGCAGCAGGCGGATGGCGGCGCCATCCACGGCGGACCACGCCGATGCCTCGGCGGCGAGAGCGGCGGCGGACGGGCCCATCAGGGCTATGGTGAGGGCGGCAAGGGCGAGGCTACGCATCAATCCAGGGTCGAGATTCGAGGGCCAGATATCGCAAACGGATAGCTGCGAATGGTTTATTGTACCAGCCACGAAGGCGTTACCCCCTCGTGAAGTCGCCAAAGAGGGGATGCTGCTTCGCCATGGTTGACCAAAATTATGCCTTAACAAAGCCGGTTCGATGCGGCACGATTACGGCATGAAGAGCTACATTCCCTTCGGCAATGATTCTTCCGGCGGATTTCTCGACGGCAAGATGCTCGTGGCCACGCCCGTGCTGCAGCATGATGAACGCTTCGCCCGTGCCGTCATCTATGTCTGCGCGCATTCGGCCGAAGGCGCCATGGGTATCGTGGTCAATCAGCCTGCCAAGAACATCAAGTTTCCCGACCTGCTGAAGCAACTCGGGGTCATCGAAGGCCTGTCCGATCTGAGGGCCCCGCGAGGGGAACCGATCCGCATCGTCAATGGCGGGCCGGTCGAGTCCGGCAGGGGCTTCGTGCTTCACACAAACGATGTCTTCATCGACAATTCGACCATGCCGATCGAGGACAATATCTGCCTAACCGCGACTCTCGATATCCTGCGCTCGATCGCGCTCGGCGAGGGACCGGAGAAGGCCCTGCTGGCGCTCGGCTATGCCGGTTGGCAGCCAGGCCAGCTCGAGCGCGAGATCCAGGCCAATGGCTGGCTCCATTGCGATGCCGACGCGGCGCTGCTCTTCGACGCCGATGTGGATACGAAGTATCTCCGCGCGCTGAAGAAGCTCGGTATCGAGCCGGGCATGTTCTCGCCTGACGCCGGCCACGCCTAGTGCAAAGCGCGTTTGGGTAGAAACGCCACTTTTCTCCAACTCTTTGTTCTTCGACGCGTCTTTGCGTTCTGCCGATTCCGTCAAAACGCAAAACGTTTTGCGCTGGGAGCCTTTCCGGCACCGCGGACGTGCGGCGGGCGCTTCTTTCCGTAAGTTCGTCGTTTCCAAGAGCCGGCAAGATGCCGGCAATCCCGGTTTACGCTCTCAAGCGTACGGGCCCCGCGATCAGGCGTCGTGCTTCTTCCGCCGTAACCGGATCGCCGAAGGCCTCGCCCTGGGCAAACTGACAGCCAAGCTCGGCCAATTCCTCGGCATCCGAATCGATCTCGGCGCCGTCTGCGATGACCTCCATGCCGAGGTCTCCCGCCATGCCGATGATGGATTTCAGGATCACCGGCCGGCCGCGGCTGTCCGGCTTCACGAAGCTCGGGTCGATCTTGAGCATGTCGAAGGGAAAACGCTGCAGATAGGACAGGCTCGAATAACCCGTGCCAAAGCCGTCCATCGCGAGTCCCACGCCCAGATCCGAGAGCTGAGCCAGGATCTGGGCAGCATATTCCGGATTCTCCATCACCAGGCTTTCGGACACTTCCAGCTTGAGCGAGCCGCGCTCGATGCCGGCGCGCGCCATCACCGCCTTGATGTCCTGCACCAGGTCTTGCCTCAGCAACTGGCGGCTGGAGATGTTGACCATGCCGAAGAGCGGCGGGTCGACTTCGACGAGACGCTGCCAGATCGAGAGCTGGCGGGCGATGCGATCGAGGACGAACAGACCGACATCGACGATTAGGCCGGTTTCCTCGGCCATGACGTTGAACTCGGCGGGCGGCAGGCGGCCAAGCTTGGGATGCTCCCAGCGCACGATGGCCTCGAAGCCGGCAATCGTACGATCCTGCAGGTGAACCACGGGCTGGAACAGCACCTTCAGTTCATCGCGTTCGATGGCGCGTCGTAGATCCGCTTCCAGAGACGAACGGTCGGGGCGCTCGACCCGCAGCGCGGTGCGGAAAACCTCGATGCGGTCGCCACCGATCTTCTTGGCGTGATACATCGCGATCTCGGCATCCTTGATCAGCTCATCCGCCTTTACCGGAGCCTGGGGATCGTAGGTGGCTATGCCGATCGAGGCGGTGAGGAAGATCTCGCGGTCGGCGACGGCGACCGGCGCGCGCAACGACCGGCGGATCGCTTCGGCAAAAGCCGAGATGCGCTCGGGATCGGGCTCCGAGAGCAGCAGCATGCCGAACTGGTCACCGAAGATGCGGCAGACGCTATCACGCGGCTTCAGGAGGCGCGAAAGGCGGCGCGAGACCGTGAGAAGGATGGAATCCCCGACGGAGTGGCCCACGGCATCGTTGACCTGCTTGTAGCGGTCGAGATCCAGCAGCAGCACCGTCGGCTTGATGGACGGATCGTTCTTGGCGAAGGTGAGGGCGGTCTCCAGGCGGTCGGTGAACAACTCGCGGTTGGGCAGGCCCGTGAGGTTGTCCCGCACCGCATCATGCAGGAGCCGTTCCTCAGCCGTCTTCTGCTCCGTGATGTCGGAGACGGTGCCGACGCAGCGCACGACTTCGCCGTCGGAGCCGACCACGGGGCGGGCCTTGAGGTTCAGCCACATGTAGTGGCCATCGGCGGCGCGGATGCGGAAATCCTGACTGACGCGGCCGCGGCGCTGGTCGATGACCGCATCGAGCGCGGTGCGGAAGCGGTCCCGGTCGAAGATGTGGACGAGTTCCAGCCAGCCGCTGGCAGGTCCGTCGAGGGCGCCGGGGGCCACGCCGAGCAACTGGTCGGCCTCGGGGCTGACATAGATGCGGTCCGCGGGGACGTCCCAGTCCCAGACCACATCGCCGGAGCCGGTGAGCGCGAGGGCCTTGCGCTCGGTGTCCGTCATAAGGCCGGGCGCGAAGGCGCTGCCGGCAAAGGCGTGCTGCATCACCGTGAAGCCGATCAGCATCACCACCAGCACCAGGCCGCCCGTCAACGCCGGCTGTACGAGGTCGTTGGTGAGATGGCCCATGATGGTCAGCCCCGCCGCCGCCACCCAGCCAAGCAGCAACGTCCAGGTGGGGATGAGCATCACGGCGCGGTCATAGCCATAGAAGGCCAGGAAGAGGATGATCAGGAGACCCACCACGGCGAGCGTGGCGATAGAGATGCGGGCGACGCCGGCCGCAACCGGTGCGTTGATGACCGCGAGGCCGACGAGGGCGGCCAGCGCCACCAGCCAGAGCGCGGACACCACGCTGTAGCGCACGTGCCAGCGATTGAGATTGAGATAGGCGAAGAGGAAGACCAGCAATGTCGCGGAGAATACCGCCTCGGCGCCGGCTCGCCAGACCCTGTCGCCGTCGGGTGCGATGGCCAGGAATTTGTGCAGGAAGCCGAAATCGATGGCGAGATAGGCCAGCACCGCCCAGGCCAGCGCCGCCGCCGCCGGGAACATCGCCGTACCCTTGACCACGAAGGCAATCGTGAGGAAGAGCGCCAGCAGGCCGGCGATGCCGAGCACGATGCCCTTGTAGAGCGTCAGCGAGTTGACCTTGTCCTTGTAGGCGTCGGGATCCCATAGATAGAGCTGCGGCAGCTTCGCGGTGCGCAGTTCCGCCACGAAGGTGATGCGCGAGCCCGGGTCCAGCGTGACTCGGAAGACATCCGCATCGTCGTCGTCCTGGCGCTCAGGCTGGAAGCCCTGGCTCGGCGTGATTTCGGCTATGCGAGAGGCGCCGAGGTCCGGCCAGACCAGCCCCGATCCGACAAGGCGGAAATGCGGGGCCACGACTATGCGATCGATCTGTTCGTCCGTGGTGTTGGCCAGCGCGAAGACGATCCAGTGCGGATTGGTACCTGGCTGCTTGGAGCGCACCTCGATGCGGCGCACGATGCCGTCGGCCCCTGGCGCCGTCTGGATCTGGATGCGATCGCCCTGGCTGGAATAGCTCTCGACGGCAGGCAGGAGGTCGATCGCATCGACATCGCCATTCACCGAAACCGGCTCTAGTGCATGCGCGGCGCCACCGACAATGGCCATGACGAGCATCATGACCATGGCGGCTGCGAATACGCGAATGAACTGCAACATGCGATCTCCAGCCAGAGTTTGGCACCCCCGCACCAGCCTCCGGTCCTTTATCCTTGACGGGCCTACCCCACTGCCACTCGATTGTGTCGAGAACCAGTAGCCAGCTATGGCAAAATGGGCAAGCCGCAGCCTTTCGGATTCGTGAGGACGTCAACCGGAATGATGCGCCGCGGAATTCGGACCGATGGCGGCGCCGGAGCTTGTCTTATCTTTGAAATATTTCGCAGTAATTCTTATGGTTGAGCTCTCTCGTTGCGAGAGTACCACTTTTTTGGCATTAAAGTCGGGCGTGCCCCCTTGGCCTGCCATGAACCGGGAATCGAGGTTTGACGAGATGAAGAGAGGCGAGATGAGAAGGGCGCGCATAGCGACACCGCAGATTGCACCCTCCTGTTTTCATTTTCCAGCCAAGATCGTTCACCTCTAGAGCGTTTTGCGTTTTGGCGGAATCGGCAAAACGCAAAGACGCGTCGAAAAACAAAGAGTTAGAGAAAAGCGGCGTTTCTACCCGACACGCTTTGCTCTCGTCGAACTCCATGCTTCTTGACCGCCTCCCGGTTGCCGCTCGTATCGAGTGTCGATAGGGTCGGCTCGCATCTCCCCCCGGGGAGGTCACAACTGCCTCTGGAACAACAAGGTCCCCTCGGGGTCTATCGAAGGTTTCTCATGACGCGCATTCGTAAAGCAGTGTTTCCTGTCGCCGGCCTCGGCACCCGCTTCCTGCCCGCAACCAAGTCCGTACCAAAGGAAATGCTGACAGTGGTGGACAAGCCGGTCATCCAGCATGTGGTGGATGAAGCCCGCGAGGCCGGCATCGAGCACTTCGTTTTCGTCACCGGCCGCAACAAGGCCGTCATCGAGGATCACTTCGACATCGCCTACGAACTCGACGCCACGCTCAAGGAGCGGGGCAAGATGGAAGCCTATGAGGAGTTGCAGCGAAGCCTCCCGGGCGCCGGGCAGACGAGCTTCACGCGCCAGCAGGCCCCGCTTGGTCTCGGCCATGCCGTGTGGTGTGCCAGGGACATCATCGGCGACGAGCCCTTCGCCCTGCTGCTGCCCGACATGCTGCATCACAGCAAGGGCAAGAGCTGCCTCGCCGAAATGGTGGAGGCCTATGACCGGGTCGGGGGTAACCACATCGCCGTCTTCGAGGCACCGGAGGACCAGACCCATCAGTACGGCATCGTCGGCAAGGGCGAAGGCGTAGGTGGCAACGCCTTCGAGATCACCCAGATGGTGGAGAAGCCCAAGAAGGGTACGGCCCCGTCGAACCTTGCCGTTTCAGGCCGCTACATCCTGCAGCCTGAGATCTTCGGTCTTCTGGAGAAGCAGGAGCGCGGTGCGGGCGGTGAAATTCAGCTCACCGATTCCATGCTGAAGCTGGCCCAGCAGCAGAAATTCTACGGCTCCGTCTTCAAGGGTCGCATCTTCGACTGCGGCATGAAGATCGGCTTCCTCACCGCCAACGTCGCCTATGCCCTGGAGCGCGACGGGCTCGGCGACGAACTGAAGGCGGAACTGAAGGCCCTCCTGGCCTAAGGGGACTGCACTACATCGAAGGGCGTCTTTCGGATACGGAAGGCGCCCTTCCTGTGTGGCGGGTTATCCGGCCGAAAGCGGCTGGAACTCGAAGTTGCGGTCGAGAGCCGACGCCTTCCAGTCCGGCCGATGCGACGTTTCCGAGATGGCGGTCGGAGACCGCCACTCCAATCCGGCGTCTCCCTTGCAAAGTCAGCACCGAGGGCAAGGCTGCCTGCGACTCCAGGAAAAGAGTCTCGGCCCAAACGCATTCGGTTCAGCGTATGGGATCATCCGCCAGGATGGCGTAGAGCAGATGGTCCCGCCAGGCGCCGGCTATGCACAGATAGGATCGCGCATAGCCCTCACGAATGAAGCCAACCCGTTCCAGCAAGCGAATCGAGGGCTCGTTCTCCGGCAGGCATGCCGCTTCGACGCGGCGCAACCGCAGACCATTGAAGGCGTAGGGCAGTACGGCACGAACGGCGTCGCTCATATAGCCCTGGCCAGCATGGGTCTTGCCCATCCAGTAGCCGAGTGAGGCGGTCTGGGCCACGCCGCGGCGAATCTGACCGAGAGTGAGGCCGCCCACCAGCGCGCCATCGCTCTGGCGAAAGATGAAAAAGGGATAGGCCGCGTCAGCCCGCACATCCTGGCTGTAGCGCTTCAGGCGGGCGCGGAAGGCCATGCGGGTGAGGTCATTCGGCGGCCAGGTCGGCTCCCAGGGGCGCAGGAATTCGCGGCTTGCCGCCCTCAGGGCGGCCCATGCCTCGAAATCGCGCATCTCCGGCGCACGCAATTCCACCCTGCGGCCCTGGATGGGAGGCAGCACATCCGTAAAGGAGAACGGCCGCAGGAAGGACATTCAGGAAAAATCCTCGCCGGTCATGCTGCCAACCTGGTCCGGATCTTGTCGAGGCGGGGGAGCTTCTTCACAGGGCCGATGGCGGCCAGGGTCGGGGTCGAGGCCAGCAGGGCTTCCCCGGCCTTGCGCACGTCGTCCACGGTGACTGCGTCGATCTTGGCGATCAGTTCCGATGGGGGCAGGGGGCGGTCCCAGATCAGGATATGGCGCGCCATCTGCTCCGCCCGCATGGAGGAGGATTCGAGCGCCATCAGGAGGCCTGCCTTCATCTGCGCCTTGGCCCGTGCGATCTCCGCTTCGCCCGGCGCCTGCGCCGTTGCACCGGCCGTGTCGAGTATCACCGGAACGAGATCCTGCAAATCGTCCGGGCCTGCACCGGCCGAGATGCCGAACACGCCGGTATCCGAATAGCCCCATTGGAAGGCATAGATGGAGTAGCACAGGCCGCGCTTTTCGCGCACTTCCTGGAACAGCCGGGACGACATGCCTCCGCCGAGGATATTGGTGAAGACCCCGAGTGCAGGACTCAACTCATCGCGATAGGAACGTCCGCCAAAGCCGATCAGCACATTGGCCTGCTCGTGATCGGTCTCCTCGACATGTTCGCCGCCCTGATACGTCGCCGCTGAAGGCGCCGGGCCGCTGCCGTCGGGAAGGCCGGCAAACAGGCGGGCGGCATCCTCGACGACGCGGCCATGATTCACGGCTCCGGCGGCCGCCACGACCATCCGGCCGGCACGATAATGCGTATCGAGATAGGCTTGAATGGCCCCGCGATCAAACGACATCACCGTTTCCGGCGTGCCGAGGATCGGACGGCCGATCGGCTGGCCCGGAAAGGCGGCCTGGTTGAACATGTCGAACACGAGGTCGTCCGGCGTATCCTCGGCCGCGCTGATTTCCTGCAGGATGACGTTCTTCTCCCGCGCCAGTTCCTGCTTGTCGAAGACCGACTGCGTGAGGATGTCAGCCAGGATGTCGAAGCCGAGGGTAACGTCTTCCTTCAGCACGCGGGCGTAGTAGGCGGTCTGTTCTCCGGAGGTGGCGGCGTTGAGTTCGCCCCCCGCGTTCTCGATCTCCTCCGCGATGCGCTTGGCATCCCGGCTCCGTGTTCCCTTGAAGGCCATATGCTCGAGCAGATGGGCCAGGCCATGCTCCTTCTCGCCTTCCGAGCGCGCGCCGGCACCGGCGAACACGCCAAGCGAGGCGGTTTCGAGATGTGGCATGGCATCGGTGACGATGGTGAGGCCCGACGGCAACCTGGTGACTTCGACACTCATGCCGCTTCACCCTGTGCGGCGCGCGAATGCTGGCGTACGAAGGCCTCGATGGCGCCCTGGTCGTTCGGGAGCACGGTGAAGTGCTCCGGCCGCTCGTGGAGATCGGCGAGGAAATCCGGCAATTTGGGTTCGACGCCGGAGGCGGCCTTCACCGCGGCCGGGAACTTTGCCGGATGGGCCGTGCCGAGCACCACCATCGGTACGCTGCGGTCGGTCTCGGACTTCCAGGCCGCAACGACGCCCACGGCGGTATGCGGGTCGAGAAGATAGCCGCAACTGCGCCAGACCAGGCCGATAGCCTTGGCGACCTCCTCCTCGTCGGCGCGTTCCGCGTCGAATTCGTCCGCGATCGTGTCATAGGCAGCGCCGTCGACCACGAAGGCGCCGGACTGGGCAAGGCTCGCCATCAGTCGCCGGACCTGGACCGGATCCCGGCGATGCGCATCGAACAACAGGCGCTCGAAATTGGAGGAAACCTGGATGTCCATCGAGGGCGACGTCGTCTCGACCACGCCGCGCGCCTCGTAGACCCCGGTGGCGACGGTGCGCGCCAGGATGTCGTTGACGTTGGTGGCGATCAGCAGGCGCTCGATCGGCAGGCCCATGCGCTTGGCGACGTAGCCGGCGAAGATGTCGCCGAAATTGCCGGTGGGCACCGAGAAGGAAACAGGCCTGTGCGGGGCTCCGAGCGCCACCGCGGCCGTGAAATAATAGACGACCTGCGCCACGATGCGGGCCCAGTTGATCGAGTTGACGCCCGACAGGCCGATCTCGTCGCGGAACTCGAGATGGTTGAACATCGCCTTCAGCTGGGCCTGGCAGTCGTCGAAATTGCCCTCGAGCGCCACGGCATGAACATTGGGCGCATCGACCGTGGTCATCTGCCGGCGCTGTACATCGGAGACGCGGCCATGCGGATAGAGGATGACGATGTCGACCTGATCGAGCCCGCGGAAGGCCTCGATCGCCGCGCTGCCCGTATCGCCGGAGGTGGCGCCCACGATGGTGGCGCGCTTGTTGCGGGCCTTGAGGGCGTGATCCATCAGGCGGGCGAGGAGTTGCATCGCCACGTCCTTGAAGGCGAGCGTCGGGCCGTGGAACAGCTCCTGCACGAAGAGATTGTCGCCGATCTGCACCAAGGGCGCGACGGCCGGGTGATCGAAGCTGGCATAGGCATCCTGCAGCATGTGGCGCAGCGCCTGCGGAGCGATCTCGTCACCCACGAAAGGGGTGATCACCGCTTCGGCCACCTGCCAATAAGGTTTGCCCGCGAAGGAAGCGATCTGGGCATGCGAGAGGACAGGCCATGTCTGCGGCACATAAAGGCCGCCATCACGGGCAAGGCCGGCGAGAAGGGCATCGCAGAAGCCGAGGACGGGTGCTTCGCCCCGGGTGGAAATATAACGCACGGGTCTATCCTTTTCGGTGCCGGCTCACGGCAGCCTGGTCCAGGCAGTTCGGGGCATGAAGATCGCTCCCGGGTACTGTCGCCATTCTCGCAAACAAACGTCCAGTTTGCAGGACGGCGGCTGAAGATCCTCGAAACCACGAACGCGGGCGTTCATGGGATCCCGGTTTTCCGCTTCACTCCAGCCTGAATGACGAAGCATTCCGGCCTCGGCGAGAGGCCGTTCGGCCCCGATCCACTTGCATCATGCTCTGAGTTCCATCCTGTAATCCGCATGACGCGTGTGGGCAAGGCGCGTATCGCCGTCTCGTTGTCCCTAAGCGTCCTTGCCGCGCCGCTGTCGCAGGATGAGGACGACGTAGACGGCCAGCAGGCCGATGGCGAGCCCGAACCAGGTCAGCGCATATTGCAGGTGATTGTTCGGGAAGGAGAGGATGGTTTCTCCACCCTGCGGCAGGCCCCCCGGTGCGCTCTGGTCCGCGTCGATGAAGAAGGGGGCGACATGCAGCAGCTTCTCCGCCCTGGCGATTCCCTCGATGTCGCGGGTGAACCAATCGCCGGTGGCGGGGTTGTCGGCCGGGGTGAAGAAGTTGCGGTCCTCCGTCCACCGGGCGAGGCCGGCGATGGTGACAGGGCCCGCAACGAGGCCTGCCTGTCGGGTCGCTGGATCCTTGCCGCTCTCTGGCACGAAACCTCGATTGATCAGGATGGTCGAGCCGTCATCGCGAACAAGCGGTGTCAGCACCCAATAGCCGACGCCCTTCTGCGGCCCTTTTGCGTCCGGAAGATTGGTGAAGGAGCGAATCTCCTTGGAGTGGTCGAAAACGCCGCTGACCTGCCAATGGCGATATTCGACATCGTCCCGCGTCAGGCTCGGCCACTGCGCCTCCGCTGGAGGAGCAACCGGAGCAGCGGTGGTTCGCTCGCTGACCTCGCGAATCAGGCCTTCCTTCCACTGCAGCCGCTCCAGCTGCCACACGCCGAGCGCCACGAGGAAGGCGCCCATCGCCAGCATGAACAGGGTGGGAATCAGCAGCGAACGCTGCCGGGGCGCGGGCGCGGTCATGCTCGGCTCACTGCTCGAGCCGGCCCTCGGCCGCCTGCTTGGTGTATTGCAAGGCGACCAGAATGCCCTTCATCACGCGCAGCAGCGAGAGGCACACAATCAGCGAGAGAGGCAGCCACAGCAGTATGTGCACCCAGATCGGCGGCGAGAAGGTGAACTCGACATAGAGTGCCAGTCCCAGGATGATGAAGCCGGCGACCAGGATGACCAGTACGGCCGGGCCATCGCCCGAATCCGCGAAGCTGTAATCCAGGCCGCAAGCGCTGCATTTCGGCTTCAGGCTGATGAAGCCGGCGAACATCTTGCCCTGGCCGCAGCGCGGGCAGAGGCCGCGCGGGCCGGTCCGGAACGGCGAAATCGGCGCGTAGTGGTGGTCCTGCGACATGGGGTTCTCCAAACTGAAACGGCCGGGTAATCCCGGCCGCCTCAACAACTGCTATGCCGGGCTCAGCCGTGCACGCCGCCGGGGCCATGGCCCCAGATATAGATGCAGGCGAACAGGAACAGCCAGACCACGTCGACGAAGTGCCAGTACCAGGCGGCGAATTCGAAGCCGAGATGGTGGCGTAGCGTGAACTGGTCCAGGCTGGCTCGCCACAAGCAGACAGCCAGGAAGATCGTCCCGACGATCACGTGGAAACCATGGAAGCCCGTCGCCATGAAGAAGGTCGAACCGTAGATATGGCCCGAGAAGTCGAACGGCGCATGGGCATATTCATAGGCCTGGCAGGCCGTGAAAAGCAGGCCGAGGATAACGGTGAGGATGAGCCCGTTGCGCAGGCCCTTCTTGTCACCTTCGAGCAGGGCGTGATGCGCCCACGTCACCGTCGTGCCGGAGGTGAGAAGGATCAGCGTATTGAGCAGGGGCAGGTGCCAGGGATCGAGCGTCTCGATGCCCTTGGGCGGCCAGACGCCGCCGGTCAATGCCGTGCGGGCGACTTCCTGCGCTTCGCCGGGAAATAGGGCGACGTCGAAATAGGCCCAGAACCAGGCGACGAAGAACATCACCTCCGAGGCGATGAACAGCATCATACCGTAACGGTGATGGAGCTGCACGACCGGAGTGTGGTCTCCTTCCGCCGCTTCCTTGATGACGTCCCACCACCACATCATCATGGTGTAGAGAACGCCGATCAGGCCGACGCCGAATACCAGAGGGCCGGCCGAGTAGTGGTGCATCCAGGTGATCAGGCCGATGGCCAGGACGAAAGCCGACATCGAGCCGACAAACGGCCAAGGGCTCGGATTGACGAGGTGGTAATCATGGTTCTTGGCGTGAGCCATGGCTTTCTCCAGATGCCGGTCGCCCGGATTTACAACTGCGGTTTCGTCTTGCTCGGCTCTGCCGTCGCGACAGGAGTCACGGGTGGCTTCGCCGGATAATAGGTATAGGAAAGCGTGATTGTCTTCACGCCCCTGAGATAATCCACCTTGTCGATCGCAGGATCGACGAAGAAGACCACGGGCAGCTCACGGCTCTCCCCCGGCGCCAGGGACTGGCTGGTGAAGCAGAAGCACTGGATCTTCGAGAAGTAGGCCCCCGTCTCCTGCGGCGTCACATTGTAGGCGGCCGAGGCGTAGGTGGTTTCGTTGGAGAGATTGGTGATCCTGTAATAGACCGTCCTGACCTCGCCGGCCTTCACCGTCACCGAACGTTGCTCGGGCTCGAACTTCCAGGGCAAGGCCGGATTGATGTTGGAATCGAAACGCACTTCGAAGCCGCGGTCGATGGTCTGGGCGGGCGCCGCTTCGGCCACCCTCGTCGTGCCGCCGAAGCCCGTAACCTTGCAGAACAGGCTGTAGAGCGGCACTGCCGCATAGGCTGCACCGACCATGGATGCCACGAAAGCCACGCAGCACACGGCGATGAGGCCGTTGCTGGCCTTGGGCTTGGATGCCTGGGGGCGTTCGGGCATGCTCATCCTTCAGAATCCCTGGTCGCCGATGCCGGGGCCCTTGACGAAGCTCACTGCGTAGACCAGCAGCACGAAGGCGATCAGGGCGCCCGCGAGCGCGATGCTGCGCCAGTGGAGCCTGCGCGCCTGGTCCGGCGGGAGCTTGGCCATCCAGCTGTCCCGGGGCGGGCGCTGGTAGGCGAGAGGGCGGAACAGGATGATCAGCACCAGGACGATAAGCGCCGGGCCGACGAACCACAGATGGTTGCTCATCATGCCATTATCCTCGCAATGACGGCTTCGCCCAGGAGGCAGGCGAACAGCACGAAGAGATAGAGGATCGAATAGCCGAACATGCGCTTGGCGGGAGCCATGTCGTCGGGCTTGCGCCAGATGTCGATGGCCAGCCAGAGCATGCCGAGGCCTCCGAGACCCGACACGATGCCGTAGGTCCAGTGCGCGAAGCCGAGGAACCAGGGCAACATGCCGATGGGTGCGAGCAGCACGGTGTAGATCAGGATCTGCCTGCGGGTCTCGCGGGCACCCGACACGACCGGCAGCATGGGCACGCCGGCCTTCTCGTAGTCGCCCGACTTGAACAGGGCCAGCGCCCAGAAATGCGGCGGCGTCCACATGAAGATCAGGGCGAACAACACCAGGCTTTCGACGGACACGGTTCCGGTGGCTGCCGCGTAGGCGACGACCGGGGGCAGGGCGCCCGCCGCGCCGCCGATGACGATGTTCTGCGCCGTCCAGCGCTTCAGCCACATCGTATAGACGACGACGTAGAAGAAGATGGTGAAGGCCAGCAGCCCCGCGGCGAGGGCGTTGGTGAAGACGCCGAGCACGAGTACCGAGGCGCAGGACAGGATGATGCCGAAGGTGAGCGCTTCATTGGGATCAACGCGGCCGGCCGGAATCGGGCGATTGCGCGTGCGGCTCATGACAGCGTCGATATCCGCGTCGTACCACATGTTGAGCGCGCCCGAGGCCCCGGCGCCAACCGCGATCGCGATCAGGGCAGCCAGGCCCACCACGGGATGGATATGAACCGGCGCCATCACCATGCCGGTGAGTGCCGTGAAGACCACGAGAGACATCACGCGCGGCTTGAGCAGGGCCACGAAATCGCCCGCCGAGGCGATGCTGATCGCGGAATCAGCCTCGTCTGTGTGGCCGTTCGTGGGCATGCCGATATCGGTCAACGCTGTTTCCTTCTTGCCAGGCCCGGATGGTGGCCCGTTGGTGCTTGACGTTTCTTGCTTGAACCTTCGTCGCTCGAAGGCTCGAGGAAGAAACCGATGCCCTCCCGTCGGGAGGCGAGAAGGCGGCCGCTGCTGCGGCCGCCCTCGAAAGTTCTTCGTTCGAGGTGCTCAGCGAATGCGGGGCAGGGTCTCGAACTGGTGGAACGGTGGCGGGGAGGACAGCGTCCATTCCAGCGTGGTGGCGCCTTCGCCCCAGGGATTGGCCGCGGCTTTTTCCTTGTGCTTGAAGAGCGCGTACCAGTTCACATAGAGGAACCAGATCACGCCGGCGGCGAAGATGAAGGCACCGAGCGAGGAGACGAAGTTCCAGCCGGCGAAGGCGGGATTGTAGTCGACGACATGGCGCGGCATGCCGGCGAGGCCGAGGAAGTGCTGCGGCATGAAGAGCATGTTGGCGCCGATGAAGGCGATCCAGAAATGCACCTGGCCCATCCAGTCCGGGATGACGTAGCCGAACATCTTCGGGAACCAGTAGTACCAGCCGGCGAAGATGGCGAAAACGGCGCCCAGCGACAGCACGTAGTGGAAGTGGGCCACCACGTAATAGGTGTTGTGCAGCGAGCGGTCGACGCCGGCATTGGCCAGCATCACGCCGGTCACGCCGCCGATGGTGAACAGGAAGATGAAGCCCGTCGCCCAGACCATGGGTGCCTTGAAGTCGATCGAGCCGCCCCACATCGTGGCGATCCAGGAGAAGATCTTCACGCCCGTCGGCACCGCGATCACCATGGTGGCGAAAACGAAGTAGGCCTGCGTGTCGACGTCGAGGCCGACGGTGTACATGTGGTGGGCCCACACGACGAAGCCGACGACACCGATGGCGACCATGGCGTAGGCCATGCCGAGATAGCCGAAGATCGGCTTGCGCGAGAAGGTCGAGATGATGTGGCTGATGATGCCGAAGCCGGGAAGGATCAGGATGTAGACTTCGGGGTGGCCGAAGAACCAGAACAGATGCATCCACAGGATCGGATCACCGCCATGGGCGGCGTCGAAGAAGGCGGTCCCGAAGTTGCGGTCCGTCAGCAGCATGGTGATGGCGCCGGCGAGGACCGGCAGCGACAGCAGCAGCAGGAAGGCGGTAACCAGCACGCCCCAGGCGAACAGCGGCATCTTGTGCAGCGTCATGCCGGGCGCGCGCATGTTGAAGATGGTGGTGATGAAGTTGATGGCGCCCAGGATCGACGAGGCACCCGCGAGGTGCAGTGCCAGGATCGCGAAATCCATGGCCGGGCCGGGCGTGCCGGTGAGCGAGGACATCGGGGGATAGGCCGTCCAGCCGGTGCCGACGCCGTAGTCGGTCGGGCCGGGGCCGCCGGGAACGAACATCGAGATGATCAGGAGGCCGATCGCCGGGATCAGCAGCCAGAACGAGATGTTGTTCATGCGCGGGAAGGCCATGTCGGGCGCGCCGATCATGATCGGCACGAACCAGTTGCCGAAACCACCGATCATTGCCGGCATCACCATGAAGAAGATCATGATGAGGCCATGGGCCGTCACGAAGGCGTTGAACGTATAGGCGTTGGAGAAGATCTGCTGGCCAGGCACGGCGAGTTCCGCACGCATCATGACCGACAGGAAGCCGCCGATGATGCCCGCGACGAGCGCGAAGATCAGGTACAGCGTGCCGATGTCCTTGTGGTTGGTCGAATATACGTAACGGCGCCAGCCGGTCGGATGATCATGCGCATGATCATCATGGGCATGGTCGTCATGCACCGATGCATCGGGGGCAGTGGCCATCTTTGGTATCCTCTAGTCGAGCCGTCAGGCCGTTACTGTACAATAGCGGCCGCCGAAGCGACCTTCGTGGGGCTGCCGCCGTTCAGGGCGGTCTTCTTGCTTGCGGCCCACTTCTGGAACTCCTCGTCGCTGACCACGCGCACGGCGATCGGCATGAAGGCGTGGTCATGGCCGCAGAGCTGCGAGCACTGGCCATAATACCAGCCTTCGCGGGTCGCCTTGAACCAGGTTTCGTTCAGGCGGCCGGGAATGGCATCGATCTTGATGCCGAAGGAATTGACCGAGAAGGCATGGATCACGTCGGTCGATGTGACCTGCACGACCACCGTCTTGTTGACCGGCACCACCAGCTCGTTGTCGACGGCGAGCAGCCAGGGCTTGCCCTCGGCTTTCACCTTGTCCTCGTCGCGGCGCATGGTGGAGGTGTAGGTGAAGTCGCCGTTATCCGGATATTCGTAGTCCCAGCTCCACTGGCTGGCCGTGGCCTTGATGGTGAGATCGCCCTTCGGAATGACCTCTTCCATGTAAAGCAGCTTAAAGGAAGGCAGCGCGATGCAAACCAGCACCAGGATCGGCAGCACGGTCCATGCCACTTCCAGGCCCGTATTGTGCGTGACCTTGGAGGGAACCGGATTGGCCTTCTTGTTGAAGCGGAAGACCACGTAGAGAAGCAGGCCCGCCACGAACACGGTGATCGGGACCAGGAAGTACCAGAGCACGTAGTGATGGAACCAGCGAATGTACTCCATCACGGGGGTGGCGGCTTCCTGAAGGCCGGTCTGCCAGGGCTGGGGTTCGCCCAGTCCCCCGCTCTCCTGGGCGAAGGCCGTGCCCAGCATGAGGCCCCATGCCAGGGACGACAGCGCCGCCGCCCAGCCCATTTTGTTCTTAAGATGGAAAGCCATCCGCCTTCTCTCCAATTCCCCGCCAGTCGCCGGTGCCCGAGATACGTCACCTTGGCACGGTGCCGGCCCTTGAGCGCCAATCGTAGTTTATCTGGCGCGCAGATTTCACGGATTGGAACTCATGTAAAGCACACGGTCACTCAAAAACCACAATCCACAGCGCATCGCAATGGCTGGGAGTCACGCGTTTGTGCGGCAATTGGGCGCGAAAGCGCCACAGACTGTCTGCAGGCTGGTTCCCGCACCGTCACGGCAGCGTCCTTGACAGGCCGGGCCTGTCTGGTACCCGTCGCGGCTGAGTTCCAAAGCGGGCCCGCGGGCCCTGATTCGGCGAGGACATAACTTGCTGGCACATATGCTGAATAATGCCCTGTGGGCGCCCTTGCGACGTCTTGCGGGTCTGTCTCTTGCCGGCCTCCTGCTGGCCGGTGCTCTCGCCGGAACCGCGCAGGCCCAGAACGACACGGAACAGTATGGCGCGCTGCGCTCCAAGCATGACAACTGGCAGGTCCGCTGCGATACCCCGCCCGGTGCCCAGCGCGAGCAATGCGCCCTGGTCCAGGCCGTCACGGCTTCCGATCGCCCGAACATCGCGCTGTCCGTCCTCGTCCTGCGTACCGCCGACCAGAAAAGCCGCCTGCTGAGGGTGATAGCGCCGCTCGGCGTCCTGCTGCCGGCCGGCCTCGGCCTGAAGATCGATAACCAGGATGTCGGCCGCGCCGGTTTCGTGCGCTGCATGCCTACCGGCTGCCTTGCCGACATCGTGCTCGACGATGCGCAGATCGGCATGCTGCGCAACGGCAAGGAGGCGACCTTCATCATCTTCCAGACACCGGAGGATGGAATCGGAATTCCCCTGACGCTGAAAGGCTTTGGCGAAGGTTTCGACGAGCTGAAGTGAGGGGATGACGGAGTGGTGGCTACCGATCGCCATCCTCCTGTCAGCAAGCATAGGGGCTCCAAGACGGCACTCGGCTATTGCTGTTCCAGGCTTGCGCGCTCCCCGGAAGGTCAAGGGCCGCCCCCGGGGACCCTCTCCAGAATCGATTCCAGGTTCAGCCCTGCCGGCAGCGCGCCGTAGCAGCCCCGCATGCCGCCGCCGAGTCGCCCGGCGACGAAAGCTTCCGCCACCGCTGCAGGCCCGTGGCGCAGCAGCAGCGATGCCTGCAGACCCAGCGCCAGGTCCTCGACCAGCCTGCGGGCCCGTCCCTCGGCCGTGGCGAGGTCGCGCAACGCGTCTCCAATCTGGGCGACGAAGCGGTCATATGCACCGTCGTGCCCCCGCGCCGCCTCGAGTTCGGTCCGTAATGCCTCCTCGACTGCGCGCTCGCGCGCGAGCGCGCGCAAGACATCGAGAGCGTTGACGTTGCCCGAGCCTTCCCAGATCGCATTGACGGGGGCTTCCCGGTAGAAGCGCGCAAGGGGGCCGTCCTCGACGAAGCCGTTGCCGCCCAGGCACTCCAGCGCCTCATAGCTGTGGTTGGGCAGGCGCTTGGTCACCCAGAACTTGGCGATGGCTGCGCCGATGCGGGCAAAGGCCGTTTCTTCCGGCGAAGCCCCGTCGAAGGCGCGGGCCACACGCATGACGAGGGTGGTCGCCGCCTCTGCTTCCAGGACGAGGTCCGCCAGGACAGGCTGCATCAGGGGCTGCTCTATCAGAAGCCGGCCGAAGGCCTTGCGATGAGCGGCGTGGTGGACCGCCTGGACGGCACATTGGCGCATCATGCCGGCACAGACGAGAGCCGCATCGAGCCTGGTCTGGTTGACCATGGCCATGATGGTGGCGACACCCCGACCTTCGTCGCCGACGCGCCAGGCCAGCGCTCCCGCATACTCGATCTCTGCCGAGGCGTTGGACCGGTTGCCGAGCTTGTCCTTGAGTCGCTGGATCAGGACCGGGTTGCGCCTGCCATCGGGCCGCCAGCGCGGCGTGAAGAAGCAGGTGAGCCCGCCCGGTGCCTGGGCGAGGGTGAGGAAGCCATCGGACATCGGCGCGGAGCAGAACCATTTGTGTCCGGTGAGCTCGTAGTGCTCGCCGCCGAGGGGCACGGCCCGGGTCGTGTTGGCCCTGACGTCGGAGCCGCCCTGCTTCTCCGTCATCGCCATGCCGATGGTGGCGCCGCGCTTGGCCGCGACGGGCCTCGATGCCGGATCGTAGGCATTGGCGAGGATGCGCGGCGCCCACTCCTTGTGGAGCGGCTCGTTGTGCCTGAGCACGGCGAGGCTGGCACCCGTCATGGTGATCGGGCAGCAGACGCCGGGCTCGACCTGCGTGAGCATGTATTCCAAGACGGCATGGGCAACGAATGCTCCCGGCTGCCCCGAAGCCGGAAGGGAATGGATGCCGGCTTCCAGGCCCCGTGCCATCAAGGCGTGATAGGAAGGGTGGTACTCGACGAAATCGATACGCTGGCCAAAGCGATCATAGCTGTGAAGCTCCGGGGGATGGCGATCGGCCGCCTCGCCGAGCACTATGGCATCCGCCGTGCCGATCGCGGCCCCGAAGGCACGGGCGGCGTCCTCGGCCCAGCCGGCTCCCTCGCGCCTGATCGCTTCCCGCAATCCGGGATTGGTTTCGAACAGATTGTAGTCGATCAGGGGCGGAACCTGGTTTGCGACCTGGTGGGTCGGCAAGTCGCTGATCGGATCCTGCGCAATCATGCCCGGCCTCCTGCGTGCACGGTCCAGATTACCGTGGGGGAGAGTCCATGGCGAGGGTGTGACGGCGATATCTGTTTCCTCGGTCGTCGGAACGGCCTATATGCCGCGGCGAAAGCCTCCTCCCGGCAGGCGAGGATGCGAGCGAGACTGGACAGCCCATGGATTCCCCCCAGGCCGACGTCAACCTGCCCGCCGGGGGCAGGGCGCAGCCGGCCACGATGTCGCCTCCGGCCAAGTTCGTCACCGGCTCCATCATGCACCATGTGATCGTGATGACCTCGACGGGTTCGATCGGACTGATGGCGGTGTTCGCCGTCGACCTCATCAACCTGTGGTACATTTCCCATCTGGGCGATACCGTCGCCACGGCGGCCGTGGGTTATGCCTCGACCGTGCTGTTCGTCACCACCTCAATCTGCATCGGCATCATGATCGCGGCCGGAGCGCTGTGTTCGCGCGCCCTTGGGGCGCGTAACCGACCCTTGGCGCGCCGGTACGGCGCCTCGATCCTGGTGTGGATGCTCGTGGTGACGGGAGTGTTCGCCGTCCTCACCTTTCCCCTCATCGGTTGGATGCTGCGCCTGCTGGGCGCCACGGGCCGCACGCTGGACCTGGCGACCCTCTACCTGCAGATCACCATGCCGACTGTGGTGCTGATGGGACTTGGCATCGGCCTCTCCGGCGTGCTGCGCGCCGTGGGCGATGCCAGGCGCGCCATGTATGTGACGCTGTCGGGCGCCGTGGTCGCCGCCATCCTCGACCCGATCTTCATCCTCTGGTTCGGCCTCGGCGTGGAGGGAGCCGCCATCGTGATCGTGTTCTCGCGCCTCGCCCTCGCGCTGGTCGGCTGGTACGGCGCGGTGCGCGTGCACGATCTCGTCGGCCGTCTTTCCGTCAGGCAGGCGCTCGAGGACGCGTCGCCGATCGCGGCGATCGCCGGCCCGGCCGTCCTCGCAAATCTCGCTACGCCCGTCGCCAACGGCTACATGACCGCCGTTCTCGCTCCCTTCGGGGATGGTGCCGTGGCAGGCAACGCGGTGATGGGGCGGCTCATCGCCTTCTGCTTCGGCGGCATCTTCTCGCTGTCCGGCGTGGTCGGACCGATCTTCGGCCAGAACTATGGCGCCGGCCGGCTCGACCGCGTGCACCGGACGCTCTCGAATGCCTTCCTCTTCACGACGCTCTATGCGCTGGTCGTGTGGGCTGTGCTGGCTCTGTGCCATCACCTGGTCATCCGCCTCTTCAATATCGAGGACCCCGAGGCCGCGCGCCTGATCGAGTTCTTCTGCCTGTTCGTGGCGGGATCCTGGGCCTTTCACGGCCTGCTCTTCGTGGCGAACGCTTCGTTCAACAATCTCGGCTTTCCCATTGCTTCGACGGTGTTCAACTGGGGCAAGGCCACGCTCGGCACCATCCCCTTCGCTGTCCTCGGAGCGAAGCTATGGGGAGCCGAAGGAGCCCTGGCGGGGCAGGGGGCAGGCGCGGTGCTGTTCGGCATAATTGGTGTATGGTGGGCCTACAGGTCGATCGGGCAGCTGAAGGCGCCCGTCGCCGAGGCTTGATCGGATGGGGCGGAAACAAGCATGAATACTCTCTTCGATCTCATGAACAGCGCACAGGACGGCAGGGCAGTCGACAATATGGCCCGCCAGTTCCAGCTCAGCCAGGAGCAGGCCATGGCCGCGATGCAGGCCCTTCTGCCCGCCTTCTCGCTGGGCATGAAGCGGCAGGTGGAAAATGCCAGGACGGCACCGGTCCTGCCCAACTTCTTCGGCCTCACGGGCATGCCCGAGGCCGATGCCTTCCAGAACGCGGCCCAGGCCTTCACGCAGCAGGCTGTCCAGCAGGGCCAGCAGATCATGGCGGCCCTGTTCGGCTCCCCCGAGATGGCGCGGGCCCTGTCAAAGCTTGCGGCGGCCCAGAGCGGCGTGGCGGCACCGGTGATCGCGGCGATGATGCCGGCGATGGCATCGATCCTCGTGGGCGGACTGGCTCACGCCGCGACACCCCGCTCATCGGGCAATCCGATGGCAGACATGGTCTCCTCCATGATGCAGGTATTCCAGCCGCCCGCTCCGAAGCCGGAACCGGCCATCGACCTGGCGGCGCTTTGGGCCCCTTTCCTCGCGCCCTACCAGCCCCCCAAAAAGGCCGAGCCGAAGGACATGTTCAGCCAGATGCTCGAAGCCGGCAACAAGGTGCAGAAAGCGCAGGCCGAGGCGATGCAGTCGTTCTTCGAGACATGGTGGGGCAAGTAGGGCCGCGCTGCGCATGGAAAGCGGCGGGCATCGCCCATGAAAAAGCCCGCTTCAGGCGAAGCGGGCTGAGGTGCGGAAGTCACGCTTCCGGGGCGTTCTGCCGCAGGGGTAGCGGCCAGAAGTCGGGTCAGCCTCCCAGGCCGACGAAATTGTCGTGCTTTGCAGCCTTGGAGGCGCGGCGCCAATCCATCTGCGCCTCGACGAGATGGGCCGAAGGATCATGCCAGAAGGGCTGGGCAAGCGCTCCGTCGACATCCATGTGCGTAATGCCGAGGTCACGGAGAATCGCAGCGTCCGCATGAGCCAACTCGTTGATCTCTCGGCGGTTTTTGAGCGCGACGGCAATGGCCGATACCTTCGTGGCGACAGCTTGAAGCGCCACGCGGAAGATCGAGACGTGGGAGGAGGACTTGCTGTTGACGGTTACGGTATTCATCGGACTCTCCATCGGCGGCCGGTGATGTAACGACCCCGCACGGGCCGTTCCAATCATCACCAAAACTGAACGGTCGGACTATGAAACATTGTCATTGATCAATCCAACGAATGTTTCTAATGTTCAGCATAAGCGATTGTTATCGAAGCTCCTGGAGGGCCTCCTGAGGCCCGTCCCTCAAGCAGGAAGGAAAGGTGCATCATGGCTGTCTTGCTGGATATCGATCAGCTCCGCACCTTCATCGCCATTGCCGAAACCGGCAGTTTCACGCGCGCCGCCGAGATCGTGTTCAAGACCCAGTCTGCCGTCTCCATGCAGATGAAGCGGCTGGAGGAGCGCATCGGCAAGCCGATCTTCGAGCGCGACGGGCGTTCCTCCAAGCTGACGGAGGACGGCGAGAAACTGCTCGACTATGCAAGGCGCATCGTCAAGCTCAACATGGATGCGGTCGGCGCCTTTTCGGAGAACGAACTCACTGGTCGCGTCCGCCTCGGCGTGCCCGACGATTATGCCGATCGCTACCTGCCGGACATCATGGCGCGCTTTTCCCAGGCCAATCCGCGCGTGGAAGTGACGATCATGTGCGAGCCGACGCCGATGCTCGTCGACCGCATCCAGGCCAATGACCTGGACCTGGCCATCATCACCCATGTCGAGCACAAGGGGCCCGCCGAGTTCGTGCGGCACGAGCGGCTCCTGTGGGTCACCTCCAGTCGGCATCAGGTGCACAACGAAACGCCGCTGCCGCTGGCGCTGGGACGCGCGAGTTGCTGCTGGCGACAGGCGGCGCAGGAGAAACTGGAAAGCCTCAGCCGGCAATACCGCGTGCTCTATTCGAGCTGGAACTCGACGGCGGTGGGGGCCATGGTCCTCGCCGGGCTGGCGGTTTCCGTATTGCCCGAGAGCGCGCTCAAGCCCGGCATGCGGGTGCTTGGGCCCAGCGACGGCTTCCCGCCGCTACCCTCCTGCAAGATCGGGCTCCTGCGCAACTGGCGCGAACAGACGTCCCTTGCCGATGCGCTGGCGAACCTCATCATCCAGAGCCTCGACAATCTCGCGCAGAACGAGGCGGCCGAATAATCCGCGGCCGCCCGACCGCAAGTCCTCTTTCGACCCCTCCTCGCTGCTTCAGGAAGTGGGCCTGAACGGAAGATGCCGCCAGCGTGACGGCTGCCGGCATCCTGACTCCATGGCGCCTTATCTGGCAGGTTCGGCCGGTCTGGCAGGCCTGCGATTCGCGGCAGGGCGTATCGATTGGGGAGGGGCTTTTCGCGCCGCCGGGATCGATCCGGTGATGCCCGGGTCGGTCTGCCGATGCTCGCCGTTCCAGCCGTTTTGGTTCCACATGGGCATCGCCGCCGGCGCGCTTGGCCGTTCTGCCTGGCCGTAGCCGTAACCTCGCTGGATGGCCCAGAAGCTGTCCATTTCGTTTGTGCCGCCTGCGTGAGCCGCGGGGCCAACAACTATGCTTCCAAGTATCAGCAATAGAGATGTTGCAAATAACTTCATCATTCAACTCCCTTTTGTCCCGTTTTTTTACCTCCTGGATGGGGACGTCCCTGGTTATTCGAAATCCGTCACGCCGCGGCCAGGAAATGAGCCTGGCTGTGGGCGTCCGAGACCGAGCGGTCGACGGTTTCGTTCCAGATTGAGATGAGTGTGATGCCCGTGATGAAGAAGCACGCCGCAATCAGGGCGTAAATAAAGACCTTCATCTGGAAAGTCCTTCAACTATAAATTGTAAAGCTTGTATGGGCTTCGATATTTTGAAGCTGTGAAATAATATCCCGCGTTAGGATGTCGGATATAATAAGAGGTATGATGAATATAGCTTGTGGGAGGTCTAGAAATACCAAGCGGAGGATCGTTGAAAATTAAGGCCTCACGGCTCCCACATCAAAACACATTCTTTGCGTTTCCTCTTTGTTGACATTGTCAACGTACGCCTTTTTGTTGACGCTGTCAACGAGAGTGGTTCATTGTATGGGGATGGGTATTCCACGTTGCGATCATCTGCTCATCGCGGCAGCGGCGCTGCTGGACAAGGCGGGTCCTGCGGCCGTGACCCTGCGCGATGTCGGCCGTGCCGTCGGCGTATCCCACAATGCCCCCTACAGGCACTTCGCCAGCAAGCAAGATCTGCTGGCTTCGCTGATCGCGCGGGAACTGCGGGACGTCTGCAAGGAGGCCGAGGCCCTGGAGCGGCGGCCTTCGCCGCAAACGCTGATCCTCACTTTCGCCCGATGGGCGCTCGCCTATCCCGAGCGCTTCCGGTTGATGATCTTCCACTGGCCCGATGGGGCACACGCGGATCTGTGCGAGGCGAGGTGCCGCTGGCAGGCCATGTTCATTCGCGCGATCGAGATCCAGCAGGCTGCAGCCTTGTTGCCCACCGGCGATCCCGAGCGGTTGAGTTGTCTCATCCGCTCGACCGCCCTGGGGGCGATACAGCACTATCTCGCCACCGGCGGGAAGGATACGCCTCCCGCGGAAGTCATCGGCGATCTCTTCGGTTACTTGGCGCGGGGAGCGCAGCGGGCACCGCCGACGAATGCCGCTCTTGCCGCTGGCCTGTCCGGCGCGGTCGATTGACCGCCGAACGACGACGGAAGCCGTTTCCCCCTATCGAGGTCACGCGGCGCTCTTGAGCGGGCTCGGCTGCCCCTGGCTGGCCAGCACGAGTGCCGAGGCGGGATTGAGGCTGTCGACCATGGGCGTCGGAATGAGAATTGTCGCTCCGCGCTCCTTGGTCGTTTCGTAGATGATGTTCATCGCGCGCAGCTGCAGTGCCGCCGGATGGCTGGCATAGGTTTCCGCCGCCTCCACGAACCGGCCGGCCACCTCTGCTTCGGCCGAGCCGAGGATGACCCGAGCCTGTTTTTCACGCTCGGCCTGGGCCTGACGCGACATCGCATCCTGCAGGGCCACGGGAATCGCGACGTCGCGGATTTCGACCGACATCACCGTGATGCCCCACTCGGCCGTCTTCGCGCCGATGACGTTGCGGAGCTGCTCATCCGCCGCCTTGCGGTCGGAAAGCAGCGAGGACAGCATGGAGGAGCCGATCATCTCCCGCAGCGAGGTCTGGGCCACGCGGTCGATCGCTTCGCGGTAGTTCGTGATCTCCAGCGCCGCCCGGCGTGCGTCATGCACATGCCAGAAGATGATGGCGTCGACATTGACCGGGACCGTGTCGCGCGTCAGCGCCTGCTCGGCATTGAAGGCGGTCGTCTGTATGCGCTCGTCGATGATGGCGACGACGTTGTCGATAACGGGAATGATGAGGAACAGACCCGGGCCATAGACGCCCTGCAGGTTTCCGGCGCGCAGCACCACGAATTTCTGCCAGGTGTTGGCCATCTTCAGCGCTGCCGACACCAGGAGGGCCAGGAGGAAGAAAATCCCAGCGAGCCAGAATTGACCGAGATAGCCAAAAGCCGCGCCGACGATGAGCAGGACACATGTTGCGAACAAGGTAATGGGATTCATGACGAGAACTCCCGCGGAGCAATCCCGAGCATGGCGGGCCGGGGCCGCAACCTCGCCTAGGATATGGCGACGGGAGCGCGGCGGGAAAAGGGGCTCGTCTTCCAGTCCCTACGGATGCGTCATCAACCTTGCCGTCAAAAGCTTTCGGTACAGCAGGGCGATCACTGTGGCGAAGAAGCCGTCGAAGAGGGCGAACCACAGGAAGCCGCCGCCGCAGAAGATCCAGATCAGCGCCATCCAATAGCGGCCGATGATTCCGATGAGGTTCGGGGCGCGGGTGATCAGGGGATCGACCAGGCCCGGCACGTAGAGCAGGGTCACGAGCAGCAGCGTCGCACCCCAGCCGCGAACCCAGCCCGTGGGGATCGGCTCCGGCAGGCCCGCCATCTGGGAGACCCACAGGGGACAGAAGATGCAGGCTAAGCCGATGGCGAGATGGCAGAACATGTTGAAGCCGAGCACGAGCCGGTATGTGCGCAACGCCCGGGCTGTCTGGGCTTGGTTCCATCCGATGGTCAGGGTCGCGTCGCTCATGTCAGGCTCCAGGGTCTTCGGCGGCCTCTAGGGCAAAGGCGTTCAGATCGTGACGTCGCTGGTCTAACTCATTGATATCGAGGCATTTGAGATCCACGAGGTTCGATTTCGAGGTGGAGGCGCTAGAATGTCAGGAGATAGGCGAGCAAGTCCCCCTTCTGGGCGGCGGGCAGGTTCGTGCCGTAGAGATGGCCGGTGTTGTGGTTGCCGGGCTTGCTGGTGTCGTAGCAGAAGCCGGTTAGCTGCGTCTGGGCGGGATCGCAGGGGGGTGACAGGAAGCCGCCATTGGCGGGGTCGACCACATCGGAGCCGCGGAGGAAGGCAGCGGGACGCTGTTCGGGCGGATTGAGCAGGTCCTTGAGCGCCGGTACCGAACCATTATGCAGATAGGGGCCGCGGAGCCACAGTCCGTCGAGCGGCATGTTGGCGTAGCCGTCCGTCTTCTGGAAATACTTGAAGGCGTAGGGTGTTCCGGCGAACAGTTCGGTCAACTGGCGTTGACGGAAGGCCTCGGTGTAGCTGTCGAGACGCGCCCGATCGGTGCCGATTCGCTCGATGGGATCGACCTGTCCGAGGGAGCCGCCCTTGAAGACATAGCCAGCCGAATCCTTGTAGCCGTGGCAACCGCTGCACGCATCCATGTAGAGCGCCCGGCCCCGTTCGACGGCGCTGGGATCGGGCGTGAAGGGGGAGGCGGGCGGCTTGAGAGTGAGCAGCCAATCGGCCACCCGGTCGATGGCGGCATGATCGGCTGTTTCAGGCGTGACCCCGGCACCGAGCGCGGCGGAAAGATTGCGCTCCGCAAGGGACGTATTGTTGCCGTCCCAATGCAGATGCATGCCTTCCCTGGGGCCCTGCTCGAAGATCGAGGGAAAGTCGGAGGCGCCGATGACTTCGGCATCGGTGAGGCTTCCCGCTGGTATTCTGAAAGGCCCGACCTTATAGGGGTTGAAGGTGTCGACTCGCCCGGGACCCCAGTCGGGCTGGCGGGCGAGAAGGGGATCGATCTGGTTGAGGCGCCGCAGCAAGCCTTCGCGCAAGCGCGGCAGCACCACGAATTTCCATGCCGCCCTCTCGACCGTGCCGAAGCGGGGTCCTGTTGCCTCAACCGCAGGCATCAGCGTCTCGGGTGCGAGTCTCTCATCCGTGGCCGTGGCCAGGACGAAGCGCACGAAGCTCTCGAACTTCAGATTGTTGGAGGGCATCCCCGGCACGATGACGGGCCGGGCACCCTCCTTCGCACGGTAGGTTCCGGTGTGGCAGACGGCGCAATTGAGCCAGACGAGATCGATGCCGCGCACCGTTCGCCTGGAAACGCCGATGGGCAGGTCGCGCCGGTGCCCGCGTGCATCCGTCTCGTAGAGAAAGCCGAAGGCGCTGTAGTCGTCGCGGCCGTCGAATGCCTCGGGGAACAACCTCGGCAAAGCCATCCAGACCCGGTAGGGGATGCCGCTTTCCGGCTCCGATCCGATCGAGCCGTATTTGAAGTGCTGGACAATATTGCCGTAGCGAGGGGTGCCCTGCCGGGTCAGCATCACGAGACCGGTCAGGGCGAGATAGGCGATCGCCACCGCGATTGCGATCAGCACGATACGCAGAGGCTGCCATCTCCTGCGCCGTTCGGCGAGTTGGCGTTCCACTTCGGTGACGAAATAGGCGTCCGGCATCGTCCCCCTCCGTTCCTATGGGATGACGAGATCGGGTTTCGTGGCGTAGACCGAGTAGATCTGCTGCAGCATGGCCTCGCGATCGGGAAAGCGGCTTTCCTCGTAACAGCCGAGAGGGTTCTTGGCCGCGTTCACCAGGCATTTGTTGCAATAGGTGCAGGCATTCGCCGGCTTGTCTATTCCCGCCTGCCATTGCTGCGGCAGGTCGTTGTTGGCGATGAGCGATCGGGCAATGGAAACGCCGTCGCAATAGTGTGCCTCGATGGCTTTCCGTACCACCGATGCAGTCTGGAACCCCCCGGTAACGATGACCGGAACCTTCAGGGCCTGCCTGAACTTTCGGGCTTCCTCCAGACTGATGCCCTCGATGCCGTACCCCCTCTGCAGGCGGAACCAGATCCAGCGGAAGATGGGGCGCAGCACCGGATAGCGGAACAGCAGGAAATTGCGGAAGGTATTGAGACCGGACGCGATCATGGCGTCGTAGACGACGGCGAGCGTCTCCAGCGACAGGTCGCCCGGCGGATTGAGCGGGTGGGGAAATAGCGATCCCATCGACACATGCACGGCGTCAACGCCGGCCGCCTCGCAATAGCGGGCGATCTCGATGGCCTCGTCGATGGTGTTGCCCCTCTTCTCCCAGGGAATGACATTGTTGTGGTCGGCGGCGCCGAGCTTGACCTGGAGGTGGAAATCGCGGCCGACATGGCTGCGGATCGAGCGGATCACTTCCAGCAGGAAGCGGGCGCGGTTCGGCAGCGAACCGCCATAGTGGTCGGTGCGGTCGTTGATGCCGGACGACAGGAACTGGCTGAAGAGATAGCCGTTTGCCGAATGCAGCTCGACGCCGTCACAGCCAGCCTCGCGGGCTCGCCAGGCCGCGCGGCCGAATTTCTCCACCAGGATACCGATCTCGCCCGCCGTCATCGCCTGGGTGGGAAAACCGTGAAGCGTCTCCGCCTTGTTGGTCGAGCTGGCGGTCGGGACATGCTGGTTGGTTACTCCAGGCACATCCATCTGCCGCCCAGAATGGCTCAGTTGCATGATGAAGCGGCAATCGTGCCTGTGCACCGATTCCACGATCCTTGCCCAGAGTGGGATGTGGGCATCGGTATGGTTGGTGCCGTAATTGGCGGCGATCCGCCCCTCGATAGCCACCGGCACGAAGGAGGTGATGATTGCGCCCACGCCTCCCCTGGCGAATTTCGTCTCCCAGTTGAGCCGGGTCTGCGTCGGCGAGCCGTCCTCGTTGTCCCAGCGGCCCGAGATGCTGGAACGGAAGATGCGGTTCTTCACCGTGAGATTGCGAAATTGAAGGGGCTGGAAGATCGGATCCGCGCTCATGGACCGCCCTCCGGTACCGGCTGCTCGGCCGCATTGTCCGGCTCGGGCCGGATATCCTCGGGCGGAACATGCGGCCGATCGCTCGCCTGCACCCAGATCAGCGAGAGCAACTGGAGCACGAAGCCGGAGGCCGGGCAGAAACTCCAGCTTCTCTCCTGGAAGGCCACCTTCGGGTCGAAGGCGCGCTCGGCCGCGACGCCGAGCTGGTAAACCACGAGCGACCCCGGTTTCAACGATGCACCCGGGATTTCGCCGACGCTTTTTGCCTGGCGCAGGACGGAAACGGGCGCGACGAGGCAGGCCATGGCCGCCGCCGTATCGTCCAGCGTGGAGCGTCGCACCGGGTCTGCATAGCTCTCCCGCATGCGCGCGAGGCTCTTGACGATGTTGTGGATCGCAATGCCGATGCCATGCACGGCTACGGGATCATTCCCTACGGACTCGGCCAGCAGGTGACGATCGGCATTCAGCGTTCCGGTGAGGGTCGACCAGACCCAGCGCAGTGGGTTCTGGCTGCGCGCGGCGCCGTCGAAGCGCGTCGCCGCCTGCCACAAGCGGGGAGAACTGGTGAAGTCGGGGTTGAACAGGCGGCCGATCAGCGACTGCAGGGCAGGGCCGACCACCGTTTCCGGTGCGCTGCCCTTGACGTAGGCGGCCAGAGGCTCGATTGCCTCGATCAATTCCGGCGTGGGTGTCGCCGCATGGCGTAGCCTCTCGGAAAGCGCCGCCTGGTTGGCCCGCCGTTCGGTGTCGTCCCGCGCCCTCATGGTGGGAAAGTGGATTCCCTTGATGGCGAAGACATGCATGAGCCGCCCCGCCAGGACACGATTGAGGAGAGGGCCACGCCTTTCATAGTTGCGGTCCAGCCTCGGATCCCCGTCATCCTCCGCGATCGTGCGGTGATCGTCGACCAGCGTGATGTCGACCAGCAGGGGGATCCGGATGTGGCGGCTCATTTCAGCGCCTCGCCTTGGTCCAGGGGAAGAACACGTTGCGCACGACGGCGAAATCCGGCGCGAGTTCAGGCAGATGGCGTTCGAACACGGTGCGCAGCGAGTTCTGCTGGACCCAGTCGAAGCCCGCCGGGGTGTAGACCTCCGGCCGGAAATCCTCGGTGAAGAAGCGGTCGCTCTTGAGGCGGCGCGAGGCCATCAGGATGAAGATGCGGAAGACGGTGTCGGAAAAGCCGAAGCCGGGCGGAGAACCATTGCGAGCATCGCTTTCGGCAAGCGTTCCGACCAACAGGTCCACTTGCTCGACGCTGGCATAGACCTCCTGCAGTTCCCTGCGCCAGGTTTCGTTGTTGGTGAGTTCCTCGAAGTTCTTCGGCACGGGCGCGCCGATCTGGCGGCGGAACTCGCAATAGCGGGGGACGCCGCGCTCGCGATCGCGCAGGACGTCGACAGCCGCGAGGTCGATGAACACGGTGTCGTCGGCCCTCTTGTCGAGCCGTCGCAGCGCATTGGGAAAATTGTGCAGCACCAGCGCGCCGGGATGGGAAGTACCCAGGCTGTAGGCCACGTCGAGGAGCGAGGCCCGCTGATAGACGTCTCGCGCCTTGTTGGCGAAGACGTCCGCGAGGCCGCAGTCGAACAACGCGCCATCATCCTGGTGGCCGCGGAAGGAGAACCCGTCCGGAATGAGCGAGTGCAGGCGGTAGGACGCGGCGAACTCCTCCGTCATCGCATAGGGCGCGGTGTGGTGGTTCTTGGGCGAGCCGGGAATGCCGGAGAGGATTTCGCCGTCGCCGATACGGCCATAGGCGTTCCTGAACTCTTCCCCGAGCAGGCCGAAGAAATTGCCTCGCATGGCAAACCGCCCCGATGGCGAGTTCATGAGGGCCGGGGTCCATTCCACCGTATGGATCTTGGCAAGCAGGGCGGCGTTGACCAGCCTGGCCTTCTGGAACAGCCATTCTCCGCCCTGGCTGGGAAAGTCGACCCTTATGCGGTCGACGATGGAGTTATGCTCGCGGGCGAAGAGCGTGTGCAGTACGGAAAGTCCGATCCACCAGTTCCCGTTGACGCCGGCAAGCTCCTGCCCTTGGAATTTGGAGGTGGGATCCGGCGGCAGCAATCCGTTTTCGTCGAGGGGGAGCTTCCCGTCGGGACGCATGAGCGCGGGATCGGCAACGAAGATGCCGTTCCCGTCGAATGTCCGCCTGTCCGGCTCAGTGCGGATGAGAATCTGGCGTTCAAGCATCGAGCCGTAGATCTGGGAGGCATCCCACCAATGCGTCTCGGTGTTGACATAGGCGGCGGGCCGGCTTTCGGCCCCGGGGGGCTGTGGGTCAGGCCGGGTGCGAAGCACTTCCATCTCGCCGCCGGGCCAGTCGTCGCCCTCCGGCACGGAAAACAGATGCGGGTCGGCGCGGTCATTGGGGCCATGGCTCAGCCAGTCATGCACCATGAACTGGATCCACGCGGCGGCGAAGACGTTCAGATGGGGCACGGGCACGAACTTGTCCCGAGCCAGGAGCCTTGTGCTCACCAGGCGCGGATTGGGTTCGTAGAGCGTGGGAGGCTTCTCGCCATAGGTGAGGGCGAGCGGCATGTTACGGCCGAAGCGCGCACCCGCGCGGCCCATCCAGGGTTGTGCGAGGTCATTGTAGCTGCCATCGGCTGTCCGGAAACTCTGGATGTCGAAGCCGTCGGCAGGAGGCGGAGGTACGGGCGCAACCTCAGTATCGTGGAGGTTGTTTTCTCTCAGTATACCACGATGGCCAAGCATAATCGCAACGCTGAGCGGAAACGGCCAGCGATACCAGACAGCGATTTTACTAGTGAGGCGCATTAGTACAATAAGGAAGCGATCTACAATATCACCCATTGGATCCTCCCGTGTAATCGGGATAATGCGGAGAATCGTTCGGGTTGTCGAGTATTTTGGAAATCTCGAAGACTGCACAAATCACGGTATCGTCACGGTATAGAACAGTCTCGAATTCTTTGGGACGATTCAGGATGTAAATCGTTATACCGTCGATAATTTTTGCGTTTCAGAATAAAATTGATGAAAATGATCGACTTGCTCGCCTGATCGTCTCCGATGGGAAAAAGGGAGGCTCAACCCCCGCGAGTGCGTTCGGTGCGTTGTCAGCCCGCCCGCTTGCGCTCACGCATGACGGCGGAGGAGCGTTGGTGGCGGGCGATGGTACTTTCGATCGTCTCCGGCCGCATCTGCGCCTCGATCACCAGCAGCGCCGCGCCCAGCAGCAGACCGGTACGCATATCGGATTGGCTGACTGCGATGGTGAGGTTGCGTGTGGCGAGAGGAAGGGAGCGCTGGTAGACGAGTTCCCGGATGCCGGAGAGGAGATCTTCGCCCGCTCTTGCCAGCGTGCCGCCGATCACGATGACGCTTGGATTGAGTACGCTGACGACGTCGGCCGTCACCTCTCCCAGCACGCGTCCGGCCTCGCGCACAAGGCGTATGGCATCGGGGTTGTTGGCCTGGGCGAGATCGATGACGTCGCGCGCGGTGGTCGCCTCGAGGCCGCGGATGCGCAGATCGCGCGCGATGGCCCAACCGGCCGCACGCGCTTCGACGCAGCCGAGCTTGCCGCAGCGGCAGAGCGGCGCGGGCTCTCCGGAAAACTGGATGTGGCCGATATCGCCGGCCGCTCCCTGCGCACCGCGATAGAGCCGCCCGTCCGCGATGATGCCGCTGCCGATGCCGGTGCCGGCCTTGACGAACAGCAATTGGCCGACGTCGGGCCAGAAGCGACGGAACTCGGCGAGCGTCATCAGATTGACGTCGTTTTCCACCGAGACGGGCGCATCGAACTCGCGATGCAGCCAGGCACGAATGTCGAAATCGTCCCAGCCGGTCATAATGGAAGGGCCGACGACGCGTCCGGCCCCATGATCCACCGGCGCCGGCAGGCCCACGCCGATTCCGACCACATTTTCCGGCCGGCGGCCGATACGCTTGAGCAGCAGCCCGAACTGCTCGACGATCCAGCCGAGCACCGGCGCCGGGCCGCGACGGATATCTACGCTCCCGACGGCTTCCGCCAGGATCCGGGGTTCCAGATCGGTGACGGCAAGGCGCACATGGCTTTCGCCGACATCGGCGGACAATACCACGCCGAAACTGTTGTTGAGGCGAATGACCCGGGCGGGACGACCCCCGCTGGGCAACGCATCCGGGGCCTCTTCTATCAGCCCCGCATCGAAGAGGGCGGCGAGGCGCTCGGTAACGGTGGAGCGCGAGAGGCCGGATGCCTCCATAAGCGCGGAGCGTGAGCGAGCCCTGCCGGTAGCGATCAGCCGAAGGATAGCGCCTGCGCCGGCCGCCGATCCCGCCTCCTCATGCTCCTTGCGATCCTTGCCCACGCGCATTCCGCCTTTCTGGGACGATCTTATGCGCGAAATCAGACATAAGCCAGCGGAGATGAGGCGGCGGGATCAGCCTTTCTTCGCAAGCATCAGCAGATTGCCGGCCAGGACGATGACGAGGCCCGCGATGGCCGGAGGCGTCCAGACATAACCTTCGTAGAGGGTCGAGATCGCAAGAGCGATCACCGGGAAGAGCACCGTGGAGTAGCCGGCGCGGCCGGCCCCGATGCGGACGAGCAGTGTCAGATAGGCGGCAAAGGCGGCGACCGAAGAGAGCACGGACGACCAGAGCAGGGCTGCGACATAGCGGATATTGGGCTCGATGGCGAAGTGCTGGCCGCGCGCCAGGCTGAACATCAGCAGGAACAGCGCGCCGTATACCATGCCCCAGGCGGTGGCGGAGGGCAGGGGAATGGCGCGGGCGCGCAGGCCGACCGAAAGCATGTTGCCAAGGCAGAAGCAGAGCGTACCCGCGACGCACAGAAGCAGGCCGGTGAGGGCCGGGCCTGAAAAGCTCGCACCGCCGAGTTGCGGAGCGAACATCAACGCGACGCCGGCAAACCCCATGAGGCCGGCGATCACCATGCGGGGCCGTGGCCTCTGACGGAAGATCAGTGCCGCGAGGACAAGGTTGAACACCGAAGCCAGGGAAAACACCACGGCGAGCAAGCCGGAAGGGGTCGAGAGGCCGCCATAGTAGAAGCAGAGGAAATTGATCGAGAACAGCGCCAGGCCCATCAGGGCGAAGCGCAGGTGATCGGCTACGGCAAAGCGCAATCTGCCGCGGGTGGCAGCCACCCAGCCGAGCATGACCAGGGCCGAAATGAGAAATCGCCAGAACAGCGAGACCTCCGGCGCAACGACGCCGAGCTGCATATGCAGGGCAATCCAGGACGTCCCCCAGACGAAGACGACAAGGGCATAGAGCACGAAATCGAGCGTGCCGAGCGCTGCCGCATCGCTCGGCCGGCCCTTGAGGACGGTGTCGGACATGCAGCCATTATCGAGCCTACCGGCCGAGCGGTCCAATCAACGTCGCGAATGGGATTGATCGCATAGGTTGATGGAAGCTATCCGCACGCCCGCATGGAGATGGCGCCCGGGCCGCGGCCTCAGTAAGCTTTTTCGTCGAAGATCGGATCTATCCGGCCGCCCCATTCGCCATGGAAGCGGGCCAGCATGGCGTCGGCCGACGTCACGCCGCTTGTCACGATGTCGTCGAGGCCATCGAGGAAATGCTCCTCGTTTCGACCCTCCCAGTCCTCGATATTGCGTGCCTTGAGTCCCTTGCGGGCAATGGCGAGGGCGCGCAGGGCAATGTCCCGGATGCTTTCGTTCCGGAAGGGTGTCCTCAGCGCCTGGCGGCTGACGCAGTCGCGAAGTGCCTGGCGCTCCGCCTCGCTCCAGTCCTTCACCAGATCCCAGGCGGCCTCCAGCGCATCGGTGTCGTAGAGCAGGCCGACCCAGAAGGCCGAAAGGCCGGCGAGCTTGGACGTGCGGCCGGCATCTGCGCCGCGCATCTCCAGATAGCGCTTGAGGCGCACTTCGGGGAAGAGCGTGCCGAGATGGTTGGCCCAGTCCGAGATGGTGGCGTACTCGCCCGGCAGTTGCGGCAGCTTGCCGGCGAGCAGGTCGCGGAACGAGGAACCGGAGACGTCGTGATAGGTATCGCCGCGCTTGACGAAATAAAGCGGCACGTCGAGCGCCCAGTCGACATAGCGCTCGAAGCCCATGCCGTCCTCGAAGGCGAAGGGCAGCATGCCGGTGCGGTCGAGATCGGTATGGCGCCACACTTCCGAGCGCATGGAGAGAAAGCCGTTCGGCTTGCCGTGCATGAAGGGAGAATTGGCGAAGATGGCAGTAGCGATGGGCTGGAGCGCCAGGGAGACGCGCAGCTTCTTCACCATGTCGGCTTCCGAGGAGAAGTCGAGGTTCACCTGCACGGTGGAGGTGCGGTACATCATGTCCAGACCCATCACGCCGACTTTCGGCATGTAGTTCGTCATGATCTCGTAGCGGCGCTTGGGCATGCGCGGCGTCTGCTGGCGCGTCCAGACCGGCGACATGCCGAGCCCCAGGAAACGGATGCCGAGCGGCTCCCCGATCTCGCGCACCTGGGCGAGGTGGGCGTGGATCTCGGCGCAAGTCTGGTGAATCGAGTTGAGAGGGGCGCCCGAAAGCTCGAACTGGCCGCCCGGCTCCAGGGAAATGGCGCCGCCGCCGGTGACGTCGAGCATGCCGATGATGTTCTCGCCTTCCATGATCGGCTCCCAGCCGAGCATGGCCTGCATGCCTTCGAGCAAGGCGCGGATGCCGTTGGGACCCTCATATGGCACGGGCTCGTGGCTGCCGACACGGAACGGAAACTTCTCGTGCTCGGTACCGATCCTGAACTGGGATTGTGGCTTGATGCCCTTGTCGATCCAGGCGACCAGTTCGTCGCGCGAAGCAATGGGAGTTGAATCGATAACGTCGCGGGCCATGAGGGAAACCTTACAAAACGGCGCGGACCATAGACACAGCCATGCGACATGACAATTGCGGCCACCCGCACGATCGCGTCAAAAAGACGACAGCCGCGATTCGGAATGTCGATTTTTCGTTCGGTGAAGCATTGGCGGCGTCTTCAGGCGGCTCGCCAGTCGCCGTGCGCGGCTTGGACAAGGGCGAGCGCCGCTACCGCAGCGGTGTCGGCGCGCAGGATTCTCGGCCCGAGCGACAGCCGCGTATGGGAGGCAAGCCGCATGATGGCCTGGCGCTCGGCTTCGTCGAAACCGCCTTCCGGACCGATCAGCACGGCGATCGGGCCATGGGGCATGGCAGCCAGCGTGGCCAGCGGGTCGGCGAGGGCGGCGCCTTCGTCGCAGAAGACCAGATGCGCCGACGCGTCCCAATCCTCGATCACCTTCGCGAGGTTCCGTTCCGGAAAAACCTCCGGCACCGAAATCACGCCGCACTGCTCGGCGGCCTCGATCGCGTTGGCCCGCATGCGCTCGAGGTTGATGCGCGAGACCTGCGTTCGCCGCGTGATCACCGGCTCGATGGTGCCGACACCCATTTCGACGGCCTTCTGCACCATATAGTCGAGCCGGGCGTGCTTGAGGGGCGCGAAAAGCCAGCGCAGCGACGGAGTTGGCGTCTGAGGCCGCGTCTGCGCCTGCGCCGAGAGGCCGAGGCGCTTGCCTTCGAGGGTCACCCCGGCGGCAAATTCGCCGTCTCGCCCGTTGAAAACGAGGATGCGCTCGCCTGCCTTCAGCCGCAGGACGTTGCCCAGATAGTTCTGCTGTGTCTTGTCGAGCGCGATGGCTCGCCCTTCTCCGAGGGGAGAATCGACGAAGAGCCGCACCGAGAGAAAATCATACGCCGCCATGCCAACGACCTACATTACAGGGAATTCAGGATGCAATTTTGCCTTCAGGGCGCCCTGAACTTGCGAGATCAATAGTTCCTCTGTATCGAGAGTTCACCCTCAATCTCGCGGATGTCCTCATGTTGCGTCTTGTTTCGGTCTCTCTGTTCGCTGGCGTCATGCTGGCGGCGACACCCGTTGCAGCCCAGGAGCAACAGCCTCAACAGCCTGCGCCTCAACAGCCTGCGCCTCAACAGCCCGCACCCCAGCAGCCAGAGCAGCCCGCCGCGCAGCAGCCGGAACAGCCTGCTGCCCAACAGCCGGAACAACCCGCCGCCCAGCAGCCGGCGCCCCAGGGTGCACCGGCCGGCAACGAGTTCTGCGGCAAGGATCTGCAGCCGATGCTCGCGCGCCGCGAGGAGATCGCGAAGACGTTGCAGGCGATCAACAAGCGTCCGCGGCCGAAGACATTCGAGCAGGCCAAGCGGACCTTCAATGATTTCTGCGGTAGTCTGAGTTCCTATATCGCGAACGATCAGAAGATCCTGACCTATATGTCCTCCAACAAGGATTTCTGCGGGATCACCGACCAGAACATCGAGCAGATCACGCAGGACATGAAGCAGACGCAGACGACCCGCACCAAGATCTGTTCTCATCCGCCGCGCCAGCAGGCCGCACCGGCCGCGCCCAAGGGCGGTGGTGGACCGGCTGCTCCGAAGCCCCCGGTCAACCTGCGCCTGCAGTAAAGGCGGGGAGGGCGCGATGGCTCGGCTCATTGCCCAGGCCGGCCTGCCTGAAAAGGTAGCCGACGCGCCTGCAGGCAACTGGGTCGATCGCCATGCGCCGGCCTTCCTGAGGCCCTTCCTGCGCCTTTCCCGGGCGGACCGTCCCATCGGCGGCTGGCTGCTGATGTGGCCCTGCTGGTGGTCCGCGGCGTTGGTGGCGCTCCACCACGGAACGGCGGGCCAGGCGCTCTGGCATCTTTTCCTCTTCCTCGTCGGTGCCTTCGTGATGCGTGGAGCAGGTTGCACGCTCAACGACATCGTCGACCGCGATATCGACGTGCAGGTCGAGCGCACGCGCTCCCGGCCGATCCCGTCCGGCCAGGTCAGCGCCAAGGCCGCGCTCGCCTGGCTCGGCGTCCAGTGTCTCGTCGGCCTGGCAGTCCTCCTGCAGTTCAATGCCTTCGCAGTTTGGCTCGGCATTGCCTCACTGGGCGTGGTGGCGATCTATCCTTTCATGAAGCGAATCACCTCGTGGCCGCAGGCCGTGCTCGGTCTCGCCTTCTCATGGGGGGCGCTCATGGGTTGGGCTGCCGTAACGGCGGGCCTCGCCCTGCCGGCGATTCTGCTGTTCGCCGGCTCGGTCTCGTGGGTGATCGCCTACGACACCATCTATGCCTGCCAGGACAAGGAAGACGACGCCATCGTTGGCGTGCGCTCCACGGCACTGCTGTTCGGAGAACGGGCAAGACTTGCGGTGGGCGGCTTCTATGCTGGATGCGTGGTGCTGATTGCGCTGGCTCTGGCATTCAACGATGCCTCGCCCCTGTCCTTCCTCGGCCTTGCCGGATTCGCAGTGCATCTCGCCCAGCAGGTCTTCCGGTTCGACCATCGAGACGGCACACTGTGCCTGCAGATCTTTCGCTCCAACCGGGATGCGGGGGCGATCCTATTCGCCGGGCTGATGGCCGATTGCCTGTGGCAGTGGGCATTCTGAAGAGCCGAGCCGGACGATCATCGTTCTCCATTTCCAGGCTTGTCCCGCCAGTCCCCCCAGCGCCAACATTGCCGAACCTGCCCGGAAGGAGGCCCGGAAATGACAGGAAACCGGGCCTCTCCTTGGGCCGCTCTCGACCCGTGCTCTGAAAAAGCGGCGATCTTCGGCCGCCGCCGCGGGTTTTCAGATCCTCTCCGAAAAGCGGATCAGGTTGCCATGGCAATCGGTGATCGAAAATTCGTGGGTGCCCCAGGGTTTCTCTTCCAGGTGGCCCTTCCGGTGCACGATGCCCAGCGCATTGAAACGTTCGTAGAGCAAGCCGATGCCGGTGACTTCCAGCCAGCAACTCGTCGCCTGAGGCACGCGGCGGTTGCCCGTCAGCCAGAAGCTCAGGCGTACGCCGTCACGGTGCAGCAGAAGGAAGGAAATATCGCTGTGCAACACCTCGAAGCCAAGGCGGGCGTAGAAATCGGTGGTTTCCTCGAAACCGAGGGAGGCGAGGGTCGGGATGGCGCCGGTCAGGCGCGCGGTCGCGGCCTGATTCATGCTGCCACCGCCTTTTCGAGCAGGCGTCGCCAGGCGCTCTGCTGTTCCGTCGTGGCTTGAGCACTTGCGGCCAGCCGGGCCGCTTCGCCCCCGCCCGCCAGATGCAGGACCAGAGTGGCGGAATCACCTGTATCGACCGTCGCGGCGGACAGGCCGTTCTCATTGAGATGCCAGTCGAATCCAGGGTCGAGCACATTCAGCCAAGGTCCCATCCGCACGATGCGAATCAGGGTGCCGATATGGCTCTGGCGGACACCGTGATTGGCAACCTCGAGGCGCATGGGAAGCGCCCCGGCAGCACAGCTTTCAAGCAGCGCCTGGAGATCGACCGAATGGTGTGCCGGGATTGCCGCCGCCGACGTTGTGGCACGTGCAAACGGCATGGCCTCGACTTTTTCAGGCCAGGTGAGGTCGGCCAGCAGGCTTTCGAAGGCGGTGTGATCGGCCTTGTCGCGCGCATAGATCTTCCACAGAGCCGTACCCGCGGCGTCGAAGAGCTGGATGCTGCGAAGCGGTCCCTTGGGACCGACGTCCTTGACCTGGAAGGCGTGCGCCACGCTCGAAGGCAGCAGCGCAAGGGAGAAATCGTCACCTTCGAAATGGATGGCCCCATCCCGCTCGACTCCCTCGCGGAATGCGACGTCCTTTTCATGGACCGCCGCGTCGTTGCGGATCAGCGACATGACGGTACCAAGGTGCGGCAAAGCAACGCAGAGCCTGTCTACCCGAACGGCCAGGCGGGACACGCCATCGCCGATGCGGGTCTCCAGCAGGGCGGCCTCCGACACGCCCAATTGCGCCGCCGCGTCGCGGATCCGCAATCCAGTCTGGGCTTCCCGAAGTGCCTGCCACCGTTGTTTTAGCTCGCTCATTTCCGTGCCTTCTCCGAGTTCTCAACAGCGCAAAATAGAAAAGTTCAAAACTGCGCTGCATATCCTGTTCTTGCAGTTTAGAATTAAGAAAAACTGTTCCGATTTTAGCAATAAGATCAGTTACTAATTCACTTGACTTGCTCTAATTGCTGGCCCAAATCGCAAAAATTGTATGAAACAGCGTTTGCTTTCACAAGATAAATTATCTGTGGCGCAGTTTTGAGTGGTTTTACGTTACGGGGTCGAGATGGGTGGGGTATATTCCATGCGCAGTCGCAGTCTGGCGACAGTAGGAGCGCTTGCTTTGGTCGTTGCCGCCGGGGGGATGGCACGGGCTCAGCAGGCGCCGAGCGGGCAGCCGATCAATGTTTCAGATGACACGATCGTGCTGGACGAGCTGTCCTTCACGGTCAACAAGACGCCGCAGCGTCTGATCGACACGCTGGGCGGTGTAAGCCAGATCACGCAGGCCGAGATCGACCGGGCCCAGCCCACGACCATATCGGACTTGCTCCGCACCGTGCCGGGCGTCACCACGCAGGTCACCGCCAACGATCCGGGACAATCGATCAATATTCGCGGCATGCAGGACTTCGGCCGCGTGAACGTGCTTGTCGACGGCGCGCGACAGGACTTCCAGGTCTCGGGGCACGGCGCCAACGGCACCTTCTATCTCGACCCTGAATTCATCAACAACATCGACATCGTTCGCGGACCGATCTCGAACATCTACGGCTCGGGCGCGATCGGCGGCGTGGCATCCTTCACAACCCGCGGCATCGACTCCATCCTGGCTCCCGACGAGCGATGGGGCGTCGAGCAGAAGGTCGGCGTGAGTTCCAACGGCCTCGGCGCCTTCACCTCGACCTCGGCGGGCTATCGCTACGGCGATATCGCCGATATCTACGGCCAGTTCCTCTATCGCGACCATGGCGATTACCGCGACGGCTCCGGCGACCGGGTGCGCGACAGCGGCCAGGACAATTTCGGCGGCCTGCTGAAGTTCAACTACCACCCCGGCGACGGCCAGACGGTCAGCCTGAGCGCACTCAGCCAGAAGTTCGACTATTCGAACTACGGCTCCAGCGACGAGGGCTCGCGTTGGCGCAACAACGTCGTGACCTCGACCTTCACCGCGGGCTACAAGTTCGAAAGTCCGGACAACCCTCTGATCAACTTCAACGCGAAGGCCTATTACTCGCAGACCGAATTGAATCAGACGCTGGTGGCTCCCGACGCGACCTATGCCGCCCTCGGCGCCCAGCCCGGCGACAAGTTGTACGATCGTCTAGGCACATTCGGCTTCGACGTCTACAACACCTCCCGCTTCGCCACCGGCGACTTCAATCACGCGCTGACTTATGGCTTCGACGCGGCCTTCGACCGGGTGAAGACCGAAGACCACGCGGGCGGCTATGTCTCCGCGCTTACGCCGTCGGGCAATCGACAACTCCTCGGCGCCTATATCCAGGACGAGGTGCGTTACCAGGACTGGCTGCGCGTGCAGGGGGGCCTGCGCTACGACAATTATCACTTGTCAGGCGGCGATTATGGCTCGAACGGCTCGCATCTGTCGCCCAAATTCACGGTGGGCGTGACGCCGATCAAGGGCATCGAACTCTATGGTACCTATGCCGAAGGCTACCGCGCGCCGTCCATCACAGAAACGCTGATCGCGGGTACTCACCCGTTCCCGGCCTTCAACATCCTGCCCAATCCGAATCTGAAGCCCGAGACCGGCCACAACTTCGAGATAGGCACCAACGTCAAGTACGACAATGTCTTCAAGCAGGGCGACAACTTCCGCGCCAAGCTCACCGGCTTCCTGAACAATGTCGACAACTACATCGACATGCAGGCGACAGGCGACTCCTACCTCGTGCCCTTCATCCCGGGCATGCCGGTCAGCGTCTGCCAGGTCGCGCCGCAGCTCTGCTTCCCGATCCAGTCCTATCAATATGTGAACATCGCCAAGGCGCGCCTGATGGGCGTCGAATTCGAAGGCGCCTATGACTGGGGTGGCGGCTTCCTTTCGATCGCCGGTTCGCACACCAACGGCAAGAACCGTGAGACCGACCAGCCCCTCAGCACGGTGGCGCCCAACAAGTTGAGCGGCACGCTCGGCCTGCGCTTCCTGGAGGATCGCCTCACGGTCGGTTCGCGCCTCACCCTCGTCAGCGCGACCTCGCAGCGGGTCACCACGCCCAGCGGCGGCTATGGCCTCGTCGACGTCTTCGCCACCTACAAGTACAACGACAATGTCAGCGCCAACTTCGCCATCGATAACCTCTTCGACCGGCGCTACAGGGCCTTCCTCGACTCGGCCAACTCGCCGGGCTTGGCCGCCAAGTTCTCGCTGACCGTCAAGCTGGCAGGAAAGTGAGGGCCCGGGCAATGCGCGACTTCCGTCCCAATCGCCGTCTCGTCCTTGCCGGTGCCATGGCTCTGCTGGCTCTGCCCGGCGGTGCCCGGGCGCAGGCCGGACGGCGCGTGGTCTGTGCCGGTGCCGACGTGACGGAGATCGTGGCCGATCTTGCCGGAGCCGGCGTCATCCAGGGCGTCGATACGACTTCGCATATCCCGCCGGAGGTCAGGAACCTGCCCTCCATTGGCTATCTCAGGCAGATCTCGGCTGAAGGCATCCTCTCGCTCAGGCCGGATCTCCTTATCGCCAATCGCGATCTCGGCCCGCCCAATGCCATCGAGCAGATCCGAGGTGCGGGGGTACGTATCGAAATCGTCGACTTCCCGTTGAACGGAGAGGGGATGGCCGTGAAGGTTCGCCATATCGGCTCCATTCTCGAAAGGGAGAAGCAGGCCGATACGCTGGCAGGCACGGTAGCTGCCGCCATGACCGATCTTGCGCGGCGTCTCGACGGCGTAGCGAGCCGGCCGCGTGTCGGCTTCATCCGAGGCATCGATGGCGGAACGCCGATCGCCGGGGGCCGGATGGGGCTGGTCGACGCCACCTACGCCCTTGCGGGCGGCAGCAATGCCTTTGGCGATTTCACCCTGTTCAAGCCCGTGTCGCGAGAAGTGCTCGCGGCCGCGCCGCCCGATTTCATCGTGGCGGATGGGGGAAGCGTCGAGTCTGCCGGCGGTGCGGCTTCCTTCATCGACCAGCTCGGCCTGACTTCGGCTTTCGCCGGGCATCAGGAAAGGCTGGTCGCGGCCGATCTCGCGACGTTGTTCGCCTTCGGTCCATCCGGCGCCAGGGAGATCACGGCGCTTGCACGCCGGCTGCATCCGGATCGCTTCGTGGGTTGAGACATGAGCCTGATGCCAGCCCGCACCCAAGCCGATATGCCGGCCCTGCCGGAACTGCTCTCGCCGCGCAGGCGCGAGCAGTTGATGCTGGCTGCTCTCCTGGGCCTGCTCCTCGTCGCGCTTGCCGCCGGGCTGGTGCTCGGGGGGCTGCGCATTCCGGTATCGGCCTGGTTCGGAGCCGGGGAGGAGCACGCCTTCTATTCCGGCATCCTCTTCAACATCCGCCTGCCGCGCGTCTTGCTGGGCGGCTTCGTCGGCGCTGGGCTGGCACTGTCGGGCGCGAGCCTGCAGGCCCTGTTCCGTAATCCCCTGGCCGATCCCGGGCTCACCGGGGCGGCATCGGGCGGCATCCTGGCCGTGGTGGCGGGGATCGTTCTGATCGGTTCCTGGGGCGGTACCCTGGGCCGCGGGTTCGAACCTTATGCGCTTCCGCTGGCCGCGGCGCTGGCCTGCTTCCTGACGACGTTGGCGACCTACATGCTCGCGCGCGACCGCGACGGTCACGTCAACATTGCCAATCTCCTGCTGGCCGGCGTCGGCATCAATGCCCTGGCGATGGCGTTCGTCGGCCTCTTCGTCAGCATTGCCGACGATGCGCAACTGCGCTCCATCCAGTTCTGGATGATGGGATCGCTTGCCGGCGCCAATTGGGTGGCGGCAGCGGCCACTTTTCCGACCCTGGCAATTGCGGCCGTGGTGCTGATGCGCCAGGCGCGGGCGCTCGACGCCTTCACCCTCGGCGAGGGGGAAGCCTTTCTCGCGGGTGTCGACACCCGCATCCTCAAGCGGGCGGTGATCGGGGCGACGGCCCTTGCCGTCGGCGCGTCCGTCGCCTTCACCGGCATGGTGGGGTTCGTCGGCCTGCTCGCTCCCCACTGCGCCCGTCTCCTGGGCGGGCAGCGCTATCGCTACGTGCTGCCGGCCTCGGCCTTGCTGGGCGCAGCACTCGTGATCCTTGCAGATGCCGTAGCTCGCACCGTGATCTCGCCGGCAGAACTGCCGATCGGCGTGGTGACCAGCCTGCTCGGCGCGCCGGCCTTCATCGCCATCCTGCGAAAGGCCCAGCGCGCATGAGTCTGATCGTCCAGGACCTTACGGTGAAGCGCAACGGCAGGGCCGTGCTGCGTGACGTTTCCTTCGAGGCAAGGCCCGGCCGCGTCCTCGTCGTGATGGGTCCCAACGGAGCAGGCAAGACGACGCTGCTGGCAGCCATCGGGGGCGTGTTGCACCCCGCGCATGGCGAGATCCGCTTCGCGAGTGAGGTGCTTCATGCCCTTAGGCCCGAGGCTATCGCAGCCCGGCGGGCCTACATGGCCCAGCATTTCGAATGCGCCTTTGCTTATAGCGTGGAAGATATCGTGGGGCTCGGCAGGCTCTGCCATGCCGGGACGTCCCGCGCGGCGCAGGACGGGGCCGCGATCGCATCCGCTCTCGCCAGGGCCGATCTCAAGGCCTTCTCGCGGCGGGCCATCACGACGCTTTCGGGCGGCGAGCGCCAGCGGGTCGCCTTCGCCAAGGCGCTGGCCCAGATCCACGACCGCGCCCTGGCCGGCGAGCCGCACCTGGTGATCCTGGACGAACCGGTGTCGAGCCTGGATCCCGAGCACCAGCACCGGCTGCTCGGCGAGGCACGGCAACTGGCCGGGCGCGGGGCTACCGTGGTGGTGACGCTGCACGACCTGACGCTCGCCTCGATCTACGGGGACGACGTGCTCCTTCTCGATCGTGGCCAGATGGCTGCGCATGGCGCCATGGCCACGACCCTGACGCCATCCCTCATCCGCGAGGTCTTCAAGGTGCAGGTCGGCAGTGCCTCCCAGGAGGCAGGCTCCGTCATCCTGCATGCCGTCGCCCAGAACCAGGACCAAGCTGCGTGAAAGAACACTCAATGAAGAAACTGCTCTCCGGCCTTTCGATCGCGGCTCTCGTCCTCTCGCCGCTGCCCGCGCTTGCAGCGGATCTTTCGATCGAACTCAACAAGCTCGAAACGCAGAACGGCAATTGCCGCCTGACCATGGTGATCGTCAATGCGCGTACGGCTGCGGCACAGAGCCTGCGGGCCGATCTCGTAATGTTCGGAACCGACGGGGTGGTCGCGAAGCGTCTCGCGGTCGATCTTGGTCCGGTGCCGCCGAGCAAGACCATCGTGAAAGCCTTCGATGTCGCCGGCCTGGCCTGCGAGGGCATCGGAAGCATCCTTCTCAACGAGGTGCCGGCCTGCCGGTTCGCAGGTGGTACCGAAGCGCCTGCCGCCTGCCTTGATGCCGTCGCCGTCAGTTCGAAGGCGAGTGCCAAGTTTTTCAAGTGAAGCCTTTTTGAAGCGAGATCGCCATGACCGAGACCGCCACGCATTTTTCCTTCGTGAATCTGCTGCTCAACGCCGATCCGGTGGTGAAGGCGGTGATGCTGATCCTGGTCGTGGCTTCGGTTTTGTCCTGGGGGCTGAGCTTCGAGACGATCCGGCGACAGGCGCGGCTGCGAGGCTTCCTGCGCCAGGCCGCCAGCAAGGGGCTTGTCGGTGCACCTGTGCTGGCGCAGACCCTGCTGCTGCGTGGCCGTCAGTCGGCGGATATCAGCGTGCCCGGAGAAACCGGCGGCGAATATCGGGCGCGGATCGAGCGCGCCATGCGCGAAGTGGCAGGGGGGCTGATCAGCGCCAGCGATGCCGGCCTCTCCGTGCTTGCGACCATCGCCGCCGTGGCGCCTTTTGTCGGACTGTTCGGTACGGTGTGGGGCGTGATGAACTCCTTCTCCGCCATTGCCGGCACGAACGACACTTCGCTGGCAACCGTCGCCCCCGGCATTGCCGAAGCGCTTTTCACCACGGCACTGGGACTCGTTGCCGCCGTTCCGGCTGTCGTCGCCTATAACCGCCTGTCGCATGCCATGGCCGATCTCGGACGGCGGTTCGAGCAGATCCTTCGCCGGGAAGCCGAACTGATGGCTGCGCGCCGTGGTGCGCCGACCGTTGCGGCAGTCGACTACAGGGAGGCGGCCGAATGAGCTTTTCCCTCCAGGACCCGGAAGGCAGCGACGGCCTGGGTGCGCCCCGGGCCGTATCGGACATCAACGTCACCCCCTTCGTCGATGTAATGCTGGTGCTGCTCATAGTCTTCATGGTGACGGCCCCGATGCTGGCCGCCGGCGTGAAGGTCAACCTGCCCAAGGCGAGCGGGGCGGCTGCTCTCTCGCCTGCCAAGGAGCCTCTTCTGGTTTCGATCAAGGCGGACGGCTCAGTCTTCATCGGCCAGGATGCCCGCAGCGGCGCCGATTTCGATGCAGCCATCAAGGCTCGGGTCGCAGAGGACCCGAAGGTGATGGCGCATATCCGCGCCGACGCCAGCGTGCCCTATGAGAAAGTGCTCGACACCATGGCGGCGCTCAGCCGCGATGGTGTCGGCCAGCTTGCCTTCATCGGCAAGGCGGACAAGAGCGCCGGGCAGCCATGATCGCGGCGGAGATCTTTCGAGACTGGCGGGCGGGCATGATCGCGGGTGCGACACTCCTGCATCTGACGGCACTTGCAGGAGCGTGGGTGCTTATTCCGCCAGGTACCGAAACACGCCTCAACCGGCCGATCGAAGCCTCCTTCGCCCCGGCGCCGTCATCCGACGCCGTGAACATGAACAGCGCGCCGCTGGCGCAGGAGGTCGATTCGCCGAATACGGTCACCGAGGCCGCATTGGAGGACACTGCCGAGGTCGTGCCCCCCGATGCAGTGAGGACGGAAGAGGTGACCCCTCCGCCGCAGGAGAGCGTGAAACCGGATGCCGTGGACCGGCAAGTGAACACGGCGGCTGCCGAGCCGCTCGTCCCGCCGGAGAAGGTGGTGCCCGAGGCGTCAGACGCGCCCGCGACTGCTGCTGTGCAACCTGCCTCGTCCGCTCCGACCCCGCCGCAGCAGGTGGCTGTCCTGGCTCCGGATGTGCTGACCTCCGCAAGTCCGGTGGAGAGCACGGAAGTTCCGCTGGTATCGTCGCCGCAGGACCCCGCGCGGGACGTCCCCGCCAAGCCGCCGGCCGAATCGCCGAAACACAGGAAGCCGGAAAAGCCCAGGCAGGTTCATGCTCCAAGGAAGAAGACCGAGCCGCCGATGAAGGTTCAGCCGCCCGTCAAGGAGCAAATCCAGGAAACGCGCTTTGCGAAGCTCGATACGAGCATCCAAGTGAGGCGGGCGCAGAAGGGTGGGGCAGGAGCGATCTCCGATGTTGGCGTATCCGATAATGCCCTTACAAGCGGTGCCGTATTGAAGGACTATCGGGCCGTGCTATTCGCCGCAGTAAATCGCCGCTTAAGAGCAAGAAACATAGATTGCCGAAGCGGCGCTACCGTTCGACTAGGTGTGGTTGTATCGGTACAGGGCAGCCTCAGTTCTGTTCAGTTGGTGGGTGCTTCAGGCGATTCAAGTTTTGACGGAACCGTAGCAGCGATCGTGCGCTCTACATCACTATCGGAGCCACCACCCAAGAAGATCGCGACGACGCTTCGTCTAACTTGCCCCAATACCTAGATTTTCAACACCAGAAAGGAAGTCCTCCATGTTCATCGCCATGAACCGTTTCCAAGTGAAGAAAGATTGCACCGCGGATTTCGAGGCCGTTTGGCGCGACCGCGAAGTGCATATCGACAAGCTGCCCGGCTTCGTCTCCTTCCATCTCCTGCGCGGTCCGGAGCGGGAGGATCACATTCTCTATTCCTCGCATGTGATCTGGCGCAGCCGAGCCGATTTCGAGGCCTGGACCCAGTCCGAAGCCTTCCGTCTCTCGCACCGCAACGCCGGCAATGGGCCTGCCCTGACGTTGGGCCACCCCGTTTTCGAGGGTTTTGAAGTGCTGCAGAGCCTCGACGCTCAGGCGACGAGCAAGGCGGCATAGACGGCGCGTTTCCCTCCGGGCGGAGGGGGCAGGGACGAGGAGCCACGGCTGCGAGCGGGGATGGTGACCTCCAGGCCCGGTCGCAACGTGGTGCCTCGCCCCCATCATTTACTTTCCTGCCGACACCTATGCTGCCATCTTCCTCAGGATCTCGGCCGTCTGAGCGTTGGCGGGAAAGAAGGATTCCAGTGCGAGTTCAGACAGGGTGATGTCGACGGGCGTGCCGAACACGGTCACGGTCGAAAAGAAGGACAGCAATCCAGCCTCCGTCTGCAATTCGAAGGGCACGACGATTCCGCCATAGTCCCTAGCCGCGGCGCGTTTGCCCGAAGGAACCGGGTAGGCGGCAAGTTCGGCCAGCAGGCCGGCAAGCGTCGCATCGCCCGTGACGGAGATCTGGTGGCGCAGGCGATCGAGCAGGTGCTCGCGCCACTCAGGCAGATTGACGGTATGAGGCGCTAGGCCTCCCGGATGCAGGCCCAGCCGCAGCACATTCACCGGGGGCTTGAGCAGATCCTCGTCGGCGACGCCCGCAAGCAGTGGCGCAACCGCCTTGTTGGCGGCCACAAGGGTCCAGTGCCGATCGACCGCCACCGCCGGGAAGGGCTCGTGACCCGTGAGGACGAGATCGATGGCCCGGCGGGCCGGTCCCAAGGCGGGATCCTCCAGCGCACGTTCCAGGTATACAGGCGCATACCCTGCTGCGAGCAGAAGGTTGTTGCGCTCCCGCAGGGGCACATCCAGCCGCTCGGCGAGATGGAGGACCATGTCGCGGCTCGGGCGGGAGCGTCCGCTCTCCATGAAGCTGAGATGGCGCTGGGAGATGTCCGCCTCCAGGGCGAAGTCGAGTTGACTCAGGCGTCGGCGCTGCCGCCACGCACGCAGATGCTCGCCGATCCCGCGGACCGGCCTGCCTTCAGGCAGGCCGCCGGGAGGGCGAAGCGGATCGGCGTCGGCCAGCCCGCTCATGCCGCGGCTGGGATCTGGTCGAGGAAGCCGCTGACCCGGCGCAGACGCCCATACTCCAGTTGCACGAAGTCCGTGCCCTTGATCGGTGCCTCGCCGCCGTTCGGCCCGAGTTGCCAGGAGAAGCGGACATGATCGCCATAGCCGTCAGCTTCGCCGACGAGGGCGAAGCGGAAGTCAGGAAAGCGCTGCTGGACGGCGGCTATCAGGCCATCGATCTGCTCCGGGCCTTCGCCCCGCATCAGCGGATCGACATAGACGGCATCCTCGGTCCAGGTCGCAGCGAGAAGGGCCTGGCGGCGGGCGGGATCCGCCTCGTTCCAGGTGGCGATGTAGGTTTTGGCGATGGTGGCGGGATCGGACACGGCAAGCTCTCCTTCATGATCGCCTGATCGCTTCAGGCCCGCTTAGCATGGCCGGCGGCGTGAAGCCTCTCAATTACGTCGCAGGTAATCATGCTACATTGCTCCGGGGACGAGGGGCACGAGCGGGAATGATCGCGATCGACATGGGACGGACCCTGGACGATTTCGAGGCGGCCAGGAAGTTGATAGCTGTCATGGGTGTGTGGGATCTTGCCGAGACCCGGGCACAGGGCTGCTCGGGGGCGGACCTGATCGAACTCTACTACAGCGATACCGCCGAGACGCTGATGAGGAAATTCTCGGCCAATGGGGTTCTTCTGCTCGCCCGCTGGGCCGGCGAGCCTGCCGCGTGCATCGCATTTCAGCATGTTGGCGACGCGACGGCCGAGATACGACATATGTTCGTCAGGCCTGAGTTTCGGGGCCGGGGATTTGCACGCATGCTGATGGTGGCGCTGCTCGAGCGGATGCAGGATGCCGGGCTTGCGAAGGCCAGGTTGGAGACGGTCACCTTCATGACGCAGGCCATCGCTCTCTATCACTCCCTCGGATTCCGACCCTGCCCGCCCTTCTACGCGCCCTCGCAGGATCTGGCCGCCATTACGATCTTCATGGAGCGTTCTGTCTGACTTGCACGGAGAGAGGATTGAACCGGTGGTTCTTGCTTGCGTGCGCTGCCCCGCTCGCCTAAATCCGGGCCATGGATGCAAGGGATGATGCAAGGCAGATGGCTCCTCTTCTGACGGCCGGCGAGGCGCTGCCGCTGTTGATCGAGGCTGCGCAGGAGGCCGGGGAAATCGGGCTGCGTTTCGCACGCGACGGAGCCCAGATCTTCGACAAGCCGGACAACTCGCCCGTCACCGAAGCCGATCTCGCCATAGACGCCCATCTCGCGGCGCGTCTGCGCGGCGTTTCCAGTGCGATCGGCTGGCTGTCGGAGGAAGCGGCCGACAGCACCGAAAGGTTGTCGAAGCGCCAGGTCTGGGTGCTCGATCCCATCGACGGCACGCGGGGGTTCATCGCCGGCAACGGCGAGTGGGTAATTTCCGCCGCGCTGGTCGAAGATGGCCGTCCGCTTGCCGGCGTGCTCTTCCGGCCGACCAACGGAGATCTCTACAGCGCGGGCCGTGGTCTGGGAGCCTTCAAGAATGGCGTTCTCATCGAGGCTAGCGCCGGCACGCTGTCGCAAACCCGCCTGATCGCCGGCCCGAAGCCGATGTTCGATCTGGTGCGCGAGGACCTGCCGCCCGAGGTGGAGCGTGCCGCGCGCCTCTCCTCGCTTGCGCTGCGCATCGCTTATGTGGCCGAGGGACGTCTCGACGCCGCCTTCGCCTCCGGCTCATCGCATGACTGGGACATCGCCGCGGCGGATGTCATCCTGAGCGAGGCCGGCGGCCGCCTGAGCGAGGTTCGCGGCGAGGAGGTGACCTATAATCGGGCCGAGCCTGTGCATGCACCGCTGGTGATGGCGGGCCTTGCCCGGCAGGAGGCCCTGGTGGCGCTGTTCCGCGGCGTGAAATTCTGAAACATCCCAGGAGCTTGGAATGAGTGAACCACAAAAGCAGTTGCTGCATCTCGTTTTCGGTGGCGAGCTTTCCTCGATCGACGGCATTGAGTTTAAGGACCTTGCCGGCCTCGACATCGTGGGCATCTTCCCGAACTATGCCAGCGCCCAGGCGGCCTGGAAGGCGAAGGCGCAATCGAGCGTCGACAATGCCCAGATGCGCTACTTCATCGTGCATCTGCATCGCCTGCTGGATCCCTCTACAGACAAGACCAAGGACTGATGCCCTCTGAATGATCAAGAGCATCGGTCAGTCGAAATTCATCCAGAAGAGCCTAGGCGAGGGCCTCGCGGCCTGGCTGAAGCTCGTCCATGCCACGACCCGCTTCACTGATGTCCCCACGGATCTCTACAGGTCGATCCGTGACGAATATCCCTATATCGTCGCCATGTGGCACGGGCACCATTTCCTCGTGCCCTTCATGCGGCGCGAAGGACATGAGTTCAGGATCCTGATCTCCCGCCACGGTGACGGCGAGATCAACGCCGTTGCGGTGACGCGCCTCGGCCTCGGCCTCGTTCGCGGTTCGGGCGCCAAGCGTCCTTCCCGCCAGCGCCACAAGGGCGGAGCGGAAGCACTGCGGGAGTTGGTGGCGACGCTGAAGGGCGGTCAGTCTGTCGGCGTGACCGCGGATGTGCCCCGCGACGGCGGCATCGCCGGCCCGGGCATTGTCACCCTGGCGCGCCTGTCGGGACGGCCGATCGTTCCGGTGGCGGTGGCGACATCCAACATGATCCAGCTCTCCACCTGGGACAGGGCGGTAATCAACTTGCCTTTCTCGCGCGGCGTCTTCGTGGTGGGCGATCTCGTGCATGTACCCGCCGACGCCGACAGGGACATGATGGAGGCCAAGCGCCAGGAGGTGCAAGCCAACCTCGATGCCGCCCATCGCACTGCCTATGGCATGGTGGGGCGCAAGTTCGTTCGGGCCGGCTCGTGAGTGGCGCCCATCCCCTGAGCTTGCGGCTCTACCGCATGGCGACGGCGGGATTTGGGCCTTTTTCCGGGTTGCTGCTCGCGCGGCGACAGCGGCGCGGGAAGGAAGATCCCCTGCGCCGGCCCGAACGGACCGGCATCGCGAGCATGCCGCGTCCCGAGGGGCGGCTGTGCTGGCTGCACGGGGCTAGCGTCGGCGAATCCATCACCTTGCTCCCGGTCGCCGAGCGGCTGGCGGCGCAGGGCTACCGCATCCTAATGACGACGGGCACCGTCACCTCCGCCGCGCTGATGGCCAAGCGGTTGCCGGCCGGAGCAATCCATCAGTTCGTACCGCTCGACATACCCGCCTTCGTTCGGCGTTTCCTGCGCCACTGGCGGCCGGATCTCGCCGTTTTCCTGGAATCCGAGATCTGGCCGACCATGGTTCAGGAGACGAAGGCGGCCGGGGTGGCGCTCGCGCTCGTCAATGCGCGCATGTCGCCACGCTCTTTCGCCCGCTGGCGACGGGCTCCCCGCACCATCGGCACGCTGCTTGGCTGCTTCGACGTCATCGCCGCCCAGAGCGCCGATGACGGCGAGCGGTTCCAGGCGCTCGGCGCAACTCATGTAACGGTCTCCGGCAATCTCAAATTCGACGCCCCCGCACCCTCGGCCGACGAGACGAAGCTTGCGGAACTGCGCGAGGCCGTCGGTGCAAGGCCCGTGTGGCTCGCTGCGGCGACCCACGAGGGCGAAGAGGCGCTTGCGGGCGGGGTGCATGCCCAGCTCGAGAACCGCTTCGCCGGTCTTTTGACCCTCGTCGTGCCTCGCCATCCCGAGCGCGGACCCGCCATTGCCGCCGATCTGGCGGCGAAGGGTCTCGTTGTCGGCCTGCGTTCGCAGGGAGCCGTGCCGCGGGACGACATGGACGTCTATGTCGCCGATACCGTGGGTGAGATGGGTGTGTTCTACCGTCTTGCGCGCATCGTTTTCGTAGGCAAGTCGCTGTCCGGGGAAGGTGGACAGAATCCGATCGAACCGGCCAAGCTCGGTGCGGCTGTTCTGCACGGTCCTTTTGTGCAAAATTTCCTTGGGGCATACGGGGCGCTTGACGACATGGGTGGGGCAATCGTGGTTCGCAGCAGCGAGGAACTTGCGTCCGCCGTTGCGCGCCTGCTGGCCGACCCCGCCGAAGTCGAACGGGTGGCGGCGGGCGGCGCCCATGCCATCGCCACATTGACGGGTGCACTCGATCGCACCATGGCCGCTTTGGCGTGGCTGATGGCGAAGCGGGCATCATGAGCAGCCTCTTGCCGATCAGTCTCAAGGCCCCGCAGTTCTGGTACCGGCCAAGAGGCTGGCTGGCGCGCTTGCTCAACCCGATTGCGCATGTTTACGGCGGCCAGGTGATCGCCCGCATGCGGATGCAAGGCACGCGCGCCGGGGTGCCCGTGGTCTGCATCGGCAATTTCACGCTTGGCGGGGCCGGCAAGACACCGCTGGCGCTGGAGGTTGCGGAGATCCTCAGGCAGACCGGCCAGAAGCCAGCCTTCCTCACCCGTGGCTACGGTGGACGAGAGAAGGGGCCGCTCGTCGTCACGTCCGATGCTTCGGCCGATCAGGTCGGCGATGAGGCGTTGCTGCTGGCCCAGAAGGGGCTCACGATACTCTCGGCCGACAGGCCGGCAGGCGCCGCGCTTGCGGTGTCCCAGGGGGCCACGATCATCGTCATGGACGACGGCTTCCAGAACCCCTCGCTCGACAAGGATTGCTCGATCATCGCGGTGGATGGGGAAACTGGTATCGGCAACGGCATGGTCTTTCCGGCGGGACCCCTGCGGGCACCGATCCATGACCAGGTGCCCTTTGCCTCAGCCGTGGTGGTGATCGGACCGGGCGATGCGGGCACGGTCGTACACGAGTTTGCGCGTGGCTCGGGTCTCGCGGTCTTCCGGGCGCGCATAGGTCTCGATCCCTCGGCGCCATCGCTGCGTGGCAAGCGAGTCCTCGCCTTCGCCGGTATCGGCAGGCCGGAGAAGTTCTTCAAGACGCTGGCCGACATGGGCGCGATCATCGCCGCCACAGAGGTCTTTGCCGATCACCATGCCTTTACCGAGGAGGATGCCGGGCGCATCGCGCTCAGAGCCCAATCGGCACGGTTGGTTCCGGTGACGACCACGAAGGACATGGTGCGCCTGTCCGGCGGTCCTGCTCGCATCGGTCTGGCTTCGATTTCGCAAGTCGTGCCCATCCGCCTCTTCTTCGAGGAAGAAGCGGAACTGCACGATTTTCTGGTCAAGCGCTTCCGGCTTGGCGGGTAGCTGCCCTCAATGCGCAGTCTCGGCGGCCGGAACCGCCAGCGTGTCCGGCAACTCCCCGAACTGGGCGATGATGGCGGTCCTGATGCCACCCGAGCGTCGGTCCCGAGACCGAGAGAAGGCGATGGCGCCGTCATAGCGGCCCGCCATCACGGCCGACTCGGCGCGATACTGGACCGATGCCCAGTTGGACGCATCGACAGGCCGGAGCGCCACCAGTTCCCCGGCGATGTTACGGACGAAGGGCAGCACGCCGTATTCGGTATCTGCGCTGTCAAACATCGGACTATCCCTCGAATTGTTGACGGCCCCTTCGATGCGTCGGGGCAATCAATCAATGCCGCATGGCGCGCCTCGCATGCGTGTCATTCCACACAGTCCGGGTGAACGGCAAATGCCCGGTCCGATACTCCCGGCGAAAACAAGGGGGTGAAGGGAGATCCTGGGTGAGGCGGCGGCGAGGTTCCGTGTCGAGAATGCGATACGGTCACAATGTGCCACCGCGGGCGTGGACTGCCTGTTCCTTTGGGAACGCGTGCCCGTCAGATGACGCCGAGGCTCTTCAGGCGCTCCAGCGCTGCTTCGCGCGTGGCATAGGCCTCCTGGCGCTCGACGCTCCAGTAGCGCAGTTCGTCGATCGGGATGTGGGTACCCGTCACTGCACAACGCACATAATTGCCGGGCTTGAGGATGCGGAAATCCGCATCGAGAAACTGGATCTGTGCTTCGCCGGGCATCGACATGCGGCTTTCGTGACGATTCATCGAGAGTATGGCCTGGGTTGGAAGGGTTTGGCGGCGAATATAACAGACCAAGGCCTTCCACACGACCCCAAAAACAGGTTTGATTGCAGCACGGTATCGCAAGTCAGAACAATGAATTATTGTCAATTTCTATGATTAAAGTTTAAATATCAGTCGTCGAACAGGCCCGGCTGCTTGTCCGCGAACCGGGGTTTCGGTTTCGCCGGGGGCGGTGGGGCGCTCTTGCCCATGGCGAAGTGGCCATCGGCGAATTGCAGGTCGAGGCTCGCGGCAGCTCTGGCCGCGGCGACGTTGCGCACGGGCCGGCCATCGCCGTCGCGAACCAGCGCGAAGCCGCGCTGCAGCACGCCTTGGTAGGAGTAGGCATCGAGCAATACCGAGAAGCGAGCGAGATGCTCGCGCTGTACGGCCGTTCGGGTGGTGGCGGCTCGCAGGAGGCGGTTGGCGAGATTGGCGAGGCGTTCACGCCCGGCTTCGCTACGGCGCGAGAGGAGAAGTGGCGCGAGCCGGGCTGCGCGTGCGGCGAAGGCCTCGCGCTTGCGGGCGAGGGCGATGCGGGTACTTGCCTCCAGGCGGTCCGCCACTGCGTGGAATCGGTCCCGGCTGCGGTCTAGCCGGTTGGAGGGACTTTGCGCCAGCAGGCGGCGCGAGATCGTGTCATAGAGCTGGTGATGGCGCCGCGTGTTGAGCAGCAGGGCATGCACGAGGCGGCCGGCCGTCAGATCAAGTCGCTGGCGGGGCGTGGCCAGCAGGGTCTCGCCGCTGGGCAGGGCTCGGCCGAGATTACGAAGGTCCTGACGGCGGCGTTCGATCATGCGCAGGGCGTGGCCGGTGAGACGGGTGCCGAGATCATGGAGATTGGCCAGGAGATCGGCCCGCACCGGCACGGCCATCTCGGCGGCGCCCGTGGGCGTGGGGGCTCGCCGGTCGGCGACATGATCGATCAGCGTCCAGTCGGTCTCGTGGCCTACGGCGGAGATCAGAGGGATCGAGCAGTTCGCGGCGGCGCGCACCACGATTTCCTCGTTGAAGGACCACAGGTCCTCCAGGCTTCCGCCACCGCGCGCGACGATGAGAACGTCGGGACGGGGGATGCGGCCGACTTGAGGCAATGCGTCGAAACCACTGATGGCGTTGGCGATTTCAGCCGCGCTCGTCTCGCCCTGCACTCGGACGGGCCAGACGATGACATGGCGCGGAAAACGGTCGGAAACGCGGTGCAGGATGTCGCGGATCACCGCACCCGTCGGCGACGTGACGACACCCACGACGCGCGGCAGGAATGGCAGTGCCTGCTTCCTGCTCTCGTCGAACAGACCCTCCGCGGCCAGCTTGCGCCGGCGCTCCTCGAGGAGCGCCATCAGGGCGCCGAGGCCGGCCGGCTCCAGCCTGTCGATGATGATCTGGTATGAGGACTTGCCGGGGAAAGTCGTGAGGCGGCCATGGGCGATCACCTCCATGCCTTCCTCGGGGCGCTGCCTGAGGCGCGCCATATTGCCCTTCCAGATCACTGCGTCGATCTTGGCTCCCTCGTCCTTCAGGGCGAAGTAGGCATGGCCAGAGGCCACCGGGCCGCGATAGCCGGAGATCTCTCCCCGTACGCGCACATAGCCGAAGGCATCCTCCACGGTGCGCTTGAGAGCGCCCGAGAGTTCGGAAACCGTCCATTCGGGCGCATTGGAGGGCTGAGAATCAGGCTGAACATCCGACATGGGCGCATTCTACACAAAGCACCGGACGCGCCTAAGGCTGGAAGCTCAGGAACAGGAAGGTGGCGAAGATCACCAAATGCACGAAGCCGTAGAGAATGTTCGTGCGGCCGGTGGCGAAGGTCAGCGTGCTGACCAGGAGGGTCAGAGCGAGCAATACGGTGCCGGACGCGTTGAGCCCGAGGGTCAGGGAGGTGCCGAGATAGAGCGTCACCACCGCGACGGCCGGAAAGGTCATGCCGATGGTGGCGAGGGCCGAGCCGAGCGCGAGGTTGAGCGATTTCTGCAACGCGTCGCTGCGGGCGGCCTGCACGGCGGCGATGCCCTCGGGCAGCAGGATGAGGATAGCGACGATAAGCCCAGTGATCGCCGGCGGCGCGCCAATGGCGAGACGCCCGGCTTCGGCCACAACCGCGAATTTCTTGGCGAGCATGACGACCGCGACGAGCGCGAGCAGGAGCAGGATGAAGCTGCTCCATAGACGCCGCTTCGAGGGATCGGCGTGCAGGTCATGCTCGGCGGCGGGCGAGATGAAGTAGTCGCGATGGCGCACGGTCTGGATGTAGAGGAAAGCGCCGTAGAGCACGATGGTGACGAGGGCGAAGAAGACCAGCTGCGGATTGGAATAGACCGGCCCGGGCGTCTGCTGGGTGTAGTTGGGCAGGATAAGGGTCAGGGTCGCCAGCACCATCAACACCGTGAGATAGGCACTGGCGCCGGAGACGCGGAAGTTCTGCTCGCGGTATTTCAGGCCGCCTACCAGGATGCACAGGCCCGTGAGGCCGCTGCAGACCGTGATCACCACGGCGAAGACGGTATCGCGCGCCAGCGTCGGGCTGCCGTCCTTGCCGGACATCATGACGGAGGCGATGAGCGCGACTTCGATGATGGTGACGGCGGCGGTGAGGATCAGGGTGCCATAGGGCTCGCCGCTCCAGTGGGCGAGCACCTCGGCATGGTAGACCGAGGCGAAGATGGTGCCGAAAAGTATGGGCACCAGCAGCACGGCGAGGACCTGGCCTCCGATGCCGGGTGCCATCTGATCGGCAAAGCCGAGGCTTGATGCCAGGCCGTAGAACGCAAAGGCGAGGAGCGGATAGATCCAGGCCGTTATCGGCATCGTCGCGGAGCGGGTGGCTGTCATTCTCGATCTCGAAGGGACTGAATCTGGCATGAGAGGAGGAAAGGCCAACGCATTGACCATTTGCCGAATTTGTCTAGTTCAGCGGATGCATTTTGTCATGTGCCGTACGTCGGCGAGGGCCCCGCGATCCGGCTGCCCCATTGACAAGGTGACTTGCCGAGGCAAGACACGCTCAGGCCGGATTGCCGGCCGCGGGCTGCCGGCGGGCCGCCGCGGACATCAGGTCGAAATCGCCGCCCAGCACCGCATCCAGCCGCCCGGTCCGCCACCCCGCCGCGACATCGCGGACGAGGGGCGCCGATCCCTCGCGATAGCGCCGCACGATGGCGTTGCCGGCGGCAGGCCCGGCCAGGAGTTTGGCAGCGGCGGTGTATTCGCCACCCTCCACGAGTTCCTGATCCGGCCCGACCGCGACCACGACCCGCGCGACTGTACGTCGGCCATTCTCGGGCGCGGGATCGTCGAGCACATGGAGTCCGGCTTCCGTCGCGAGCGTCCTGAAGGCACCGAAACCCGTGATATGGAGGATCGGGGCGCCTTTGCCGTTGTGCGGCAGGAATTGGAGCAACTGCATGCGCCGCTTGTCGGCCCAGCCACGATACATTCCAGTCAGCCTGCGGCACCACTCCGTCGCGCCGTCGCCGTCGCCGCCGGCATCGAGGGCGGGCTCGATGCGCAGCAGCGCGTCCACAGGCGCCTTGGCGAGGATATCGTCGATCCCCTGGCGCAGGTTATGGAGCTGAAGGGCAAGGCGGGCTGCAAGTTCGCGCGAGGCGCGGGCGGGATGGCCTGTCGCTGCCCGGTAGCGCTGGTCGAGGCGTTCGGCCGTGCGGCTCGCTTCCTTGACCCGGTCCAGCAGTTCCAGCCTTGACAAGACGTCGTGGCGGTCCTCGCGCGACCAGAAGCCCGGATCGGCCAGCTCCGAGCGGAACCCATCGCCCAGGCCCATCAGGGTTTCGCCGGCAAGCTCGTCGCGGATCTCGCACCAGCTCGCAGCCAGGAAGGCCCGTTCGGCGACCGAACCCGTCGGCCGGAGCATGACGGCCGGCAGCGAGAGCGTGCCGTCGAGTTCCGCCTCCGCTACCGTCTGTTGCGTGGGGTCAGCATTGGGATCGACGAACTCGACCTCGACGGCTTTGCCGTTCGAACGCACGAAGAGGAACTGGTCGCCTTCCGGAAAGCGGTGCTCGACCAGCGTCGCGGCAAGCGGGGCGAGCAGGAGCTGATCGATCGCCCTCTTGAGGGGCCTGGCGCCCATCTCCGGCGTGAAGCCGCGGTCGAGCAGGAACTCGATGGCGCTCGCCTCCCATTCCACAGCCCAGCTGCGCTCGCGCAGCCCACGCCGTTCCTGCACCAGCGCGAGTTCCTTGTGCAGGATGCCCCGCATCAGCTCGCGTGAGAGCGGGCTGAACACGATGATCTTGTCCAGGCGGTTGACGAATTCCGGCCGGAAGGTCTGGCCGATGGTCTTGAGCACCTGGTCCTCGCCATAGGCGCCGGGAACCGGCCGAAAGCCGAAACCGCCGCTGCGATGGGCGGTGGCGCCGAGATTGGAGGTGAGGATGATGAAGCAATGGCGGAAGTCGGCCTCGCGTCCATCGGCATCGCTGAGGCGTCCGTCGTCGAAGATCTGCAGGAAGAGATCCCAGCAATTGGGATGGGCCTTCTCGAACTCGTCCAGCAGGATCACCGAAAAGGGCTGCTTGCGAACCCGGTCGATCAGCGCGTCCGAGCCGCTCTCTCCGCGCTGGCCTAGTATCTTGCTGGTGGACTCGGCGGTCTGGAATTCGCTCATGTCGAGCCGGATCATGCGGTCGGCCGAGCCGAACAGGAAGCTCGCCAGTGTCTTGGCGAGTTCGGTCTTGCCCGTGCCGGTCGGGCCGGCGAAGAGGAATACGCCTATGGGCCGGCCGGGATCGGTGAGGCCGGCCTTTAGCATCGCAATGCGATCGACCACCGCTTTGACAGCCTCGTCCTGCCCGATGACGCGGCTGGTGAAGTAACCGCGTACGCCCGCCAGTTCGACACGCTGCGTGGTATCGAGGATGACCTGAGGCAGGCCGGAGACCTGAGAGAGGGTGGCGATGACGCTTTGGGCCGTCATCGTGGTCTCGTCGGCGTGGAGCGAGCGCGCCGCCGCACGCTTGAGGAGATCGAGGACCGCGCCCGGCAATTGGCCGCTGCCGAGATAGTGCTGTGCCAGCTCCATGGTGGCGGCGACCGCCTGCTCGGAGACGGTAACACCGCTGATGTCGGTGATGCGCTGGCCGAGCTGCGTGGCGAGCTTCAGCGTCTGGCCCTCGGTCATGACCTCCAGCGGCAGGACCTCTATGACTGAGCGGAGCGACGGCCGGGCCTGGAACAGCCGCGTCGCGGAGGCCTGGCTGGTTTCACCGACCAGGACAAGGTCTCCGGCGGCGACCGCCGGCATGATCTGGTCGAGGATGCTGGCAGTCTGGCCCTGGTGGGTGCCGCTGGTGGCCAACTGGCCGAGGTCTCGCACGAACCAGACGATCTTGCGGCGCGTATGAAGGGCATCGATGATCTGGCGTATACGCCCTTCGAGCTGGCCGATGTACATCTGGTCGGCCATCAATTCGTTGCCGCTCGCCGAGAACACCGTCCAGCCGGCCGTCTCCAGCCGCGCGCCGAAGAGGCGCAGGAAGGCGCTCTTGCCGGCGCCCGGCGCACCGATCACCAGCACCGAGCGCGGACGCGGCGCCACGACCGCGCTCTCCGCCATGGAAAGCTGTTCTTCCCATGCAGGTGGCGCGATCAGGAGCCGGTCGTCCTCGGCCTCGCTCCACAGCGAGCCCACCTCTGCGAGGAACTTGCGGTTGATTCGCGTCCCCTGCCATGCCTTCAGGGCGGCCTGCAGAAGGGGCGCGAAAGGGTGCTGGATCCTGGCAAGCACGGCCTCGACCGGTTCGATGTCGAGTTCCGCATGGACCGTCAGGCGGCTGCCGAAGCTCGGCTGGTCGCCGAGTTCGGCGCTGCGGTTGAAATAGGCCTCGAAGAAGCCGGGAATGACGGGATTATGCTGCCACCAGTGCGGCGCAGCGAGGACGGCTAGGCCGATGGCCGGGCGCTCCTGGAGGGTGGTGAGCAAATGCAGCGCAGAGGGCAGCACGAAGGGACGGACATGCGGCAGGTGACGGAGCACCGTTTCGCCGAGCGAATGCCGGGCCGGATGGTCGCGGAGCACCGTGAAGGCGGCGCAGGCCAGCGGCCAGTTCGCACCGAGGGCATGCGCCTTCAGGAGCTCAAGAGAGACGTCGGGGCGGCGAAAAACGGCCAGGACAGCCTGGAAATCGGGGATGTCGACCAATTCCCTGGGATCATTCACCTCCTCGGCCTGCGGCGCCAGCGTCTTGGCGAGCCGGGCTATCGTGGCTTGCACGTTTTCCTGAGGCGGTTCGGCCATCGGTTCGATCTGCTGCACCACCTGTCGAGGGGGCGCAGCGGCTTCGAGCGGCTCCGCAACGACGGGAGACGGTGCCGGGGTGGGGGGGACAGATGCGGTGGGGCGCAGGCGCTGCACCGCAAAGCCGGAAGCGGCGCCGGCGACGGCACCGGCGATGACGCTGAACAGGAAATCGGACATGCTGTGCTTGCTTCCGGAGACTGCGGAAGCGAAGTGGGACGGCAATATGCGGTGTTTGGCAAGAGCACCTGGTACCAATGCGCAGGTTTGTTTGACGCTTGGGAAGGCTGGCCGACCACGCCTGGTCGTACGGGCAGGCCTTGCCAGCACCTGCCTTCGTGTGGACCATGGTCTTCAATCAATCTGAAAGGGAGGCAGCCATGAAATCCGTTCGTCTCGAGGCCGTTGGGGCGTTGCATCTGCGGGAGGGTGCGCTTCCGAAGCCGGGGCCGGGCGAATTGCTCGTGCGTGTGGAAGCTTCCGGCATCTGCGGCACCGACAGGCATCTTTTCCTCGGAGAATTCCCCTCCAGGCCGCCGGTCACCCTCGGCCATGAATTCTGTGGCATCGTGGAGGATATCGGCAGCGAGGTGGAAGGGGTCCGCAATGGCATGCGCATCACTGGCGATCCCAACATCGTCTGCGGGCGGTGCGCCCATTGCCAGGCTGGCCGCATCAATCTCTGCCGCAACTTGCGCGCCATCGGCATACACCGCGACGGCGGCCTCGCCGAATATGTGCTGGTGCCGCAGAAGCAGGCCTACGAGTTGCCGCTTTCCCTCAAGCCGACCCACGGCGCCTTCTGCGAACCGCTCGCTTGCTGCCTGCACGGCGTCGACCTCGCTGCGATCCGCCCGGGCTCGACGGTCGTCGTCCTCGGAGGCGGCGTGATCGGCCTGCTCGTGGTGCAACTTGCCAGGCTCGCCGGCGCGGCGCGCGTGGTGCTCTCCACCCGCCAGGAGGCGAAGCGCCGCCTGGCGGAAGAGATCGGCGCCACCGACAGCGTCGATCCCTCGGCCGGCGATTTCATCGAGCGGGTCACCGGAGCAGGCGGCCTCCTGCCGGGTGGTGCGGATGTTGTGATAGAGTGCGCCGGCGTGGCCGAGACCGTGCAGCGGAGCTTCCGGCTCGCAAGGCCCGGCGGCAGCGTGATCATTCTCGGCGTGATGCCTCAGGGCGTGAGCGTACAGGTCGAGCCGTTCGATATCCTCTTTCGCGAACTGAAGGTGTTCGGCTCCTTCATCAATCCCTTTACGCACAAGCGCGCGGCGGATCTGGTGAGCTCAGGGGCGATCCAGCTCGACAAGCTGATCTCGAAGGAGGTGGGCCTGGACGAAGTGCCCGGCATCATCGCGAAGCCGGCCGGGCCGGGCGAGGTGAAGGTGATGTATGTGGCTGGGTGAGGAGGGAGGAGCGAACCCGCGCCGCCACGGCGGGAGATTGTCGGGGCCTACTCCAAGGACCCGCGCCTTTCAGGCTGAAGCTGCTCGACATCGCCAATTGCAGCCCGGCATAATCCGTCTTTTCACTCTCCTGCCTGATTCCATCCCATGCCCCGCAAGCCTCCGTTTCTTACCAAGGCCCAGGCCCGCCGCGTTCTCCTCCATGCCCAGCGGCTCGACACGTTCGCGCCCTTCGGGGATGACGCACAGGCGACGCCTTCCGCCGTCGTGCATCTAGGCTATGTGCAGATCGACACCATCAACGTCATCGAGCGCAGCCACCATCACATCCTGTGGACCCGCATTCCCGCCTACAGGCGGGCGCATCTCGCGCAGGCGCAGAGCACGGACAAGTCCGTGTTCGAATACTGGACGCACGCCCTGTCCTATATTCCCACGGCGGATCTGCGCTTCTTCCTTCCGCAGATGAAGCGCTACCACGAGCGGCCGGACAAATGGTTCGAGAGCGTGACCAAGGCCGAGATGCGCAAGGTGCTGAACCTCATCCGCAAGGGCGGCGCTCTCACCATCCGGGACATCGACGACGACGTGCTGGTGGAGAAGGATCATCCCTGGGCAAGCCGCAAGCCCTCCAAGCGCGCACTGCAATTCGCGTTCTATACGGGCGTGCTGGCGATCGCGGCGCGCGAGGGCATGCTCAAGACCTATGAGCTGATGCAGCGTCACTTCGGCTGGGATGTGGAACCGGCGCTCAAGCCCAGGCCCGCAACCGAGCGCCAGATTCTCGACTACCTGATCGACCGGGCGTTGCGCTCCCAGGGTATCGTGACGCTGGATTCGATCTGCCATCTCGTACCGAGCCTGAAGGGGGCAATCCGCGAGCGCATCGAAGCGCGCCTGCGCCGGAAGGACATCATCGCCGTGGATGTGGAGGAAGCCGGCAAGATCGAGCATTGGGCCCGGCCCGAAGCTCTCGAGGCGCTCTCGGCTCCACCGGCCGAACTGGTGCACATTCTCTCGCCGTTCGATCCCCTGGTGATCCAGCGCAAGCGCCTGAAATTCTTCTTCGACTATGATCATCGCTTCGAGGCCTATGTACCTAAGGAAAAAAGAGTTTTTGGCTATTTCGCCTTGCCCGTCCTGGCAGGCGAGGACATGGTCGCAGCCATCGATCTCAAGACCGATCGCGCAGGCCGCAAGCTCCTGATCCAGCAATGGAGCTGGGTCGGCCAGGGCGAGGAGGGACGGCACAAGGCGGCGATCGAGGAAGCGCTGGGGCGGTTCGAGACCTTCCAGCTGGAGGATTGACTTTCCCGGGACGGTCGGACGGCGGCTGTCGCGGCCGGCACAACCTTTGCGTGCTTGTCCCCAATGCCTTCTTCTGCTGGAAAGGCCCAATCGCCCGCAGCCGGCGAGCCCCAGGAAACGCCCACCCATGACCCAGGCCACCCTCAGCGCGTCCGGCGCCATCCCGACACCGTCCGACAATGCGCTGGCGGCCGGCGCAATTGCGGCACGCCTCGACCGTCTGCCGCAGACTTTCACTGTGTGGAAGCTGATCGTCCTGCTCAGCCTCGGCTTCTTCTTCGAGCTCTATGACCTGCTCTACACCGGCAACATCGCGCCGGGCCTGGTCAAGGCAGGTATCCTGACGCCGACGACGCCCGGCCTGTTCGGTAACAACGGGGTTGCCAGCTTCGTGGCGGCTCTGTTCGCGGGCCTGTTCATCGGCACCATCGCCTGCGGCTTCCTGGCCGACCGGTTCGGAAGACGCAGCGTCTTCACGGGGTCGCTACTCTGGTATACGGCTGCCAACATCGTGATGGCCTTCCAGGATACGGCCTTCGGACTCAACTTCTGGCGCTTTGTCTCGGGCCTGGGCCTCGGTGTCGAGATGATCGTCATCGGCACCTACCTCTCCGAGCTCGTGCCGCGCCGGGTGCGCGGGCGCGCCTTCGCCTGCTGCCAGGCCGTCGGTTTCACCGCCGTGCCCGTGGCGGCGTTCCTCGCGTATTTCCTGGTACCCAACGCGCCCTTCGGTATCGACGGCTGGCGCTGGGTGGTGCTGATCGGAGCGAGCAGCGCGATCTTCGTCTGGTGGATTCGCCTCGGCCTGCCGGAAAGTCCGCGCTGGCTGGCACGGCAAGGGCGGCTGCGCGAGGCCGAAGCCATCATGAGCGATCTCGAGTTGCGGGTGGCGGCCGAGCACGGTGGGCCGTTGCCCGCGCCAGCCTCCCCGGAGCCTGTGCAGCAGCAGAAGGGGCGCTGGGTTCAGATGTGGGAGTCGCCACTGCTCAGCCGGACCGTCATGATGATCATCTTCAACATCTGCCAGACGGTGAGCTTCTACGGTTTCCTGAACTGGGTACCGACGCTGCTGATCAAGCAGGGCATCACCACGACGTCGAGCCTGTTCTACACGGCCATCATCGCGCTTGCCTCGCCAGTGGGGCCCCTCATCGGCTTCTTCTTTGCCGATCGCTTCGAGCGCAAGAGCGTGCTGGTGGTCATCGCCCTGGTCATCATCGTGGCGGGCCTCGCCTTTAGCCAGGCGACGGCGGCGGCGGCCATCGTCGCGCTCGGCGCCTGCCTGACCATCGCCAACAACATCATGTCCTATACCTTCCACGCCTACCAGCAGGAGCTCTTTCCTACAGGCATCCGGGCGCGCGCAGCTGGCTTCGTCTATTCATGGAGCCGTTTCTCGGCGATCTTCACCAGCTTCATCATCGCTTTCGTGCTGCAATATTCCGGCGTGACCGGCGTCTTCGTCTTCATCGCCGCGGCCATGCTGGTGGTGGCGCTCGCCATCGGCCTGATGGGGCCGCGGACGAACAGCCTGGCCCTGGAGGAGATCTCGGAGTGAATCAGGGCATCCCGCTTGGTCTCTGGAAACGATAATGGTTCAAGAGCGGGCGGGACGCCTGCGGTCCCGGCAATGGTGTCTTCGCGGTGCCGGGCTCAGACCTTCGGGTCCACCCAGCCAAATGGCGGCTCGAAGCCCGCCATGGTGGGCGGGCCCCAGGTTCCGGGCTGGTACGGCGTCACCGGCACGACATTGCCGATGACGGGATCGAAGATGCGCCAGGCGATCTCGGCGGCATCCTGGCGGGTGAACAGGGCGTTGTCGCCGGCCATCGCATCGCCGATCAGGCGCTCGTAGGGCTGCAGGTCGCCGCTGCCGTCATCGACCGCCATCAGTTCCACGGGCTCGCCCGACAATTCCTCGCCGGGCGCCTTGATACGGGATCCGAGTCCGATGCAGATCTGCGGGCTGAGGCGGAAGCGCAATTCGTTGGACGGGCCCTGGAGCTTCTCGCCGAAGACATCGTGCGGCGGCTTCTTCAACCGCACCACGACCTGGGTGCAGCGCACGGGCAGGCATTTGCCCGCGCGGATGTAGAAGGGCACGCCCTCCCAGCGCCAGGAATCGATGAACAGCCGCACCGCGGCGAAGGTTTCCACTGTGGAATTCGGCGCCACGCCGGGCTCGTCGAGATAACCGACGAACTGGCCGCGTACCACGTCCTGCGGCTGAAGCGTGCGGATCGCCTTGAAGATCTTCACCTTTTCCTCGATCAGGTCGTCTTCCAGCCGGCCCGCGGGAGGCTCCATGGCAAGCAGGATCATCACGTTGACGAGATGGTTCTGGATCACGTCGCGTATGGTGCCGACCTCGTCGTAGAACTTGCCGCGGCCCTGCACGCCGAAATCCTCGGCCATGGTGATCTGCACGCTCTCCACATAATTGCGGTTCCAGATCGGCTCCAGGAAGGCGTTGGCGAAGCGGAAGTAGAGCAGGTTCTGGACTGCTTCCTTGCCGACATAGTGGTCGATGCGGAAGATGGCACTCTCGTCGAAATACTTGTGCAGGACGGCGTTGAGCTCCTTGGCGGAAGCCTGGTCATGCCCGAAGGGCTTTTCGACCATCAGACGGGCGTTGTCGGCGCAGCCCGAGGCCTGCAGCCCCTTGGCGACGGTCTCGAACAGGCTGGGCGGGATGGCGAGATAGTGGAGAGGGTGGGTAGAGGAACCGAGCGCGGCCTTCAGCTTGGCGAAGGTCTCGGGGCTGCGATAGTCGCCGCTGACATAGTGCAACTGGCCGGAAAGGCGGGCGAACACCTCCTCGTCGAACTTGTCGCCATATGCCTTGATCGTGCTTTCGCGCGCCCGCGCCTTGAGCTGGTCGAGCGTCCAGGGGTCGAAGGCGACGCCCACCACCGGTGAGGTGAGCACCCCGCGCCGGACCATCGAATAGAGCGCGGGAAAGATCTGCTTGTAGGCGAGATCCCCCGTGGCGCCGAAGAGGACGAGGGCATCGGAGTGAACTTGGGCCATTTATCTGCTTCCATGCTTGTGGCGCCGCCAGCCTTGGCAGCTGGTATCGCTACGATGACGGGATGAAAAGGGGAATGTCCGTGACGCCCATCGCCGGACTTCGTACACCGCCTTACAACCGCTTCCCCATATAGATGCTTGCCGGTCGGGCGATCTCCCGGAAGCCAGCCTTCTCGTAAAATCCCAGCACTTTCGTATTGCCGGCACTCACTCCGAGATGGAGGCCTGCGACGCCTCGCGTGCTCAGTTCAGCCGTCACGGTCTCGATCAGTCTGCGGCCCCAGCCGCCTCGCTGGATCGGGGGAAGCAGGTTGATGTGGAGGTGCGCGGGGTAGGCTGCGAGCATCGCCGGATCCTTGCCCTCGGGATGCCGGATCAGGTTGATCGCGCGGGCGTCGTTGGGCCTTGTCGGCACGAGGCCGGCGATCTCCTTGCGTATGCCGGGCCACCATTCGCGTTCGAGCCTGTCGAAGAAGGCGGCCGTATCGGGCGCGGCGACGACATAGCCCATCGCGCCTGCGCCGCCATCCACCACGAAGGCGAAATCGGGTTCGAGCACCTGGTAGGGCACGGCCCAGATGAAGCCGGGCAGGCGAGGATCGGAATAGAGATGGTTCGCATCCGAGCCGTTGTCGGCGGTCTTGAGGCAGATGTCGTATATCGCGTCGCGGTCGGATTCTGTGGCGCGGCGGATGGCATAGTCGGACACGGAGAGCTCCTCGGACCTGGGGCTGGGGACGACCCTAGCCGCTGCCTGTTCGCCGGGCAATGCTTGGCGCGGCCGTGGGCGAAGAGCGGAACGTCAACCTCTCCGCCGAAAAAACGGAAGCGCGGCCCTTGGGAATTTGCATGTCGAACGCTGGCCCTGCATTCCCGTGATCCTGTTCTTTTCTTGCGCGGCGCAATGAAAACGGAGTGGTTGGGAATTTGTTCCGTAGCGTCATATTTCTTCAACAGAAACCGATTCCACTGTTATGAATTCGCTCATAAATGCACCTTGCCAAGTAAGGCAATCGGTTCAATGGTAGCGGCGACGATGAGGGAGGCGCTGTCGCTTCTACTTGGCGGCACGTATCCATGACTCGCAACGCAGGGAGGATCCGATGTTGCGGACTGGGACGTCGTACAAACTGAAATTCACTCGATTGCGTACCCTTTTCGCTCCGCTGGCCGCCGTCGGCTTCCTGGGAGCGACGCTTGCCGGCGCACAGGCACAGACGCTGACGACATGGGACGACTACACGCTGCCCTCGCAGACCACCGTGATCCAGACCCTCAACTCGAAATTCGAGGCAGCGCATCCCGGCGTTAAGATCAACCGCACCGGCCGCACCTTCGACGATCTCTCCATGACGCTGAAACTGACTCTTTCGTCCGGCGACGGGCCCGTCCTCACCAAAGCCAACCAGGGCGCCCAGGAGATGGGAGCGATGGTCAAGCAGAAGCTGCTGCTGCCGGTGGACGAGTACATCGCCAAATATGGCTGGGACAAGAAGCAGTCAGACAGCGTGCTGGCGCGTGATCGCTGGTCCGACAAGGGCGAGTTCGGCGTGGGCCCAACCTACGGCATCTCCGGCCTCGGCGAGATGGTGGGCCTCTACTACAATTCGAAAGTGCTGAAGGAAGCAGGCATCGATGCACCGCCCGCCACCTTCGAGGATCTCGTCAAGGATGTCGACACGCTGAAGGCGAAGGGCACGCCGGCCTTCATGATGGGTACGGTCAAGGGGCACATGGCGCTGCACATGTTCGCCGCGGTATCCCAGGCGATGATCGGGGCCGGCGACCGCAAGGCCCTCGACGATATCATCTATGGCCGCGGGGGAAGCTGGAACACGCCCTACAATCTTGCCGCCGCCAAGCAGGTGCAGACCTGGGCCGACGGTGCGTTCAATGACGGCTACCAAGGCATTTCCGATGACGATGCCGCCCAGCTCTACGCGGGCGGGCAGGGCGCCTTCCTGCTCACCGGCACCTGGCGCCTCGGCGACCTGCAGCAGAATCCCGATATCCATTTCATGGCGGTGCCGCCTCCATCCGGCGTGAAGAACGGCCTCGTGGTGGGTGGCATCGATCTCGCCTGGACGATCACGGCGCTCGCCAAGGACAAGGCGACGCAGGATCTCGCCGGCGACTATCTCAACTACATGGTCTCGGATGAGGCCGCCGCCACCTGGGCTGCGGCAGGCTATCTGCCGGCGGTGGCGCTGGAGCATCCCGACCAGGTCAAGGTGCCCCCGCTGCTCGGCGAGACCCTCAAGGTTTGGGACGCGGTAACCGCCGCCAACGCCCTCGGCCACTATCCGGATTGGGCGAGCCCGACGATGCTGAAGACCCTCTCCGACAATCTCGCCCGCGTATTGGCGAAGGACATGACCCCGGCGGATTTCGTCTCGGCGGTCGACAAGGACTACCAGGATTACATGGCGAGCCTGAAGAAGGGTTAGGGCACGAGAAGCAGCCGGCGCGCCTTCCCCCAGCTTCGCGGGGAAGGCGTCCGCGCCCTGAGCCGCATATTCCCGACCCTCCCAAGAAGGCAGTCCCCGGCCCGATGCTCGATGCTTCGAAATTCCGCAACCTGCTCTACGTCCTGCCGTCGCTGCTGGTCTATGCCGCCTTCGTGCTTCTGCCGATCCTGAGCTCGATCGGCCTCGGTTTCACGCAATGGGACGGCATCAGCCTGCCGAAATTCGTCGGCCTGCAGAACTATGCGACCCTCTTTTCCGACCCGGTCTTCTATGTCTCGCTGCGCAACAACCTAGTGCTGCTCGTCTTCTACGTCGCCCTGCCGCTCGCCATCGGGCTCGTCCTGGCGGTGGTCGTCACCTCGATCCGCACCACCGAGCAACTCGCCCTGCGCACGCTCTACTTCATGCCCTATGTGATGCCCACGGCGGTGCTCGGCATCATCTGGCGCTGGCTCTACAATCCAGCCTTCGGGCCCCTCAACCAAGCCCTGAAGGCGGTCGGCCTCAAGGTGATAGCACTCCCGTGGCTCGGCAGCTTCGTCTTCGCCTTGCCGGCGGTGGGCATGGTGGCGACCTGGTACTACGCCGGCTTCTGCATGGCGATCTTCATGTCTGGCCTGCAACGCATCGAGCCCTCGCTCTACGATGCCGCCAAGGTGGATGGAGCGACGCCGATCCAGTCTTTCCGCCATATCAGCGTGCCCTCGCTGCTGCCGGAGGTGCGCATCGTGCTCCTCCTCACCATCATCGCCTCGATCAAGAGCTTCGACCTGATCTTCACCATGACGCGCGGCGGCCCGGCCAATGCGACTCTGGTGCCGAATCTCTACATGTATCAGCTCGGTTTCGATCTTGGGCGCTACGGTTATGCCTCGGCAGTGGCCGTGATCGGGGCGATCCTGATCTTCGTGGTGAACGGTGCGATCCACCGCTTCATGCCCGCGCACAGGGAAGAGACGCAACCATGAGCGAGGCGCGTATCGGACCCTCGCTCCTGCCCCTGCGCGTACTGCTATGGGTCTTCTCGATCCTCACCGTATCGCCCTTTGCGCTGCTGATCCTCACATCCCTGAAAAGCCGCACGGATCTCCTGGCCGGCGCTTTCGTGCTGCCGGAGCGGCCCCATTTCGAGAATTTCGCGACGGCCTGGATCGACGGACATTTCAGCGCCTATTTCGTCAATTCGGTCGTGGTGGTGATTCCGGTGGTGGCGGCGAGCATCGTCCTCGGCATCTTCTCGGGCTTCGCCTTCGCCTTCCTTACGCTCCCCTTCAAGCGTACGATGTTCGTGGTGCTGACGATCGGCATGATGGTACCCACGGAAGCCTTCATCATCCCGCTGTTCTACGAGTTCCACTGGCTGGGGCTTCTCAATACCTATTGGGCTTTGATCCTGCCGCAGACCGGCATGTCCATTCCCTTCGCCACCTTGTTCATGGCCAGCGCCATGCAGCAGGTACCCAAGGAACTCGTCCAGGCTTCGGTGATCGACGGCGCTACCCGGTTGCAGGTGCTGCGCTTCGTGCTGCTGCCGCTCCTGAAGCCGGCGATCTCGACGCTCGCCCTCTTCCTGTTCATCTGGACCTGGAACGAATTCCTCATCCCGCTCATCCTGGTCAACAACGATGCGGTGCGCACGCTGCCGATCGGCATGCTGTTCTTCCAGGGCAAATATCTGGTCGACATTCCCGTGCTGACGGCCGGCGCGGTTTTCATCATCGCGCCGATCATCGTGGTCTACATGATCTTCCAGCGCAATTTCATCGCGGGCCTGACGGCCGGGGCGGTGAAGTGAGGGCACCTGGCGAGATCGGAGGGGCAACGCCACCTTCCACGGGAAGATCTGAAGTAAGAGGATTTAAGTCATGAAGGTCGGCATCATCGGGCTCGGTTATCGCATGGGATATCTCGCCCGCATCTTTACGCTGATGGTTCCCGGCTTCACGGTGGTCGGCTATGTCGACCAGGCGCCCGCGGGATTGGGCTATCTCAAGGAGCACGGCGTCCCCGTAGGCCATGCCTACGACACCCTGGAAACCCTCCTTGGCAGCGAGAAGCTCGACCTGCTGATGGTGGGGTCACCCAACGCCATGCATCTCGGCCATATTCGGGAGGGGCTCGCCCATGGCGTGAAGGTCTTCACCGAAAAGCCGGTGGTGACATCACAGGAGGATACGTTCGAGCTCCTGGAACTCCTGCGCCTTCATGGATCCGACAGCGTCATGGTCGGACTCGTGCTCCGCTACGCGCCGCTCTACCGCGACCTGCAGAAGGCCAAGCGCGACGGATCGCTCGGCGACATCGTTTCGATCGAGGCTTCGGAGCATCTCGCGCCCTATCACGGCGCCTTCTTCATGCGCGATTGGCGCCGCTACCAGCGATACTCCGGCGGCTTCATCCTGGAGAAATGCTGCCACGATATCGACCTCTACCAGGGGCTGGTCGGCGTCCGGCCGGCCCGTGTGGCAAGTTTCGGCGGCCGCAAGACCTTCCTGCCGCACAACGCGCCGGAAGCCCTGGGCATCAACGACCTGGAAGTCTACCATCGCAAGCCGAGCGGCTGGATGAGCACCGACAAGGTGTTCGATTCCGACGCCGACATCATCGACTATCAGGTGGCGATGATCGAGTTCGAGAACGGCGTGGCGCTGAACTTCCACACCAATCTCAACGTGCCCGACCAGTTCCGCCGCTTCTGCGTGATCGGTTCGAAGGGCATGGCCGAGGGTGACTTCGTGCGTAACTACTTCCGCGTGCACGACGCGCGCACCTCGCAGAAGCTCGTCGACAAGAGCTACGAGGTGACCGAGCTTTCGGCCCATTACGGGGCGGACGAACAGATGGCCGCGGACATCGGCAGGCACCTCACCGAAGGCATGCCGCTGCCGGTCTCGGTGGTCGATGCGCTCGCTGCCGGCCTTACCGCCATCAAGATCGACGAGGCCCGCGATGCCAGAGCGGTGCTCGACCTCACCGACACATGGAAGCACTTCGACGACGCGCTAGCGGGGTGACCGGCACTACAACTCCACCACCCGGTTGGGCAACTGGTCGACGGGTAGGCTCTCGGGTGGAAAATGCCGGGCGAGGATGTCGCCGCACTGGTCGATGGCCGCGGCCAGCCCTTCGACGACATGCCCGGCCCCGGCCGCCTTGGTCAGTTGGGCTACCGTATCGTCCCAGACATCCTGTTCCACGCGCGAATCGATCCCTTCGTCGGCGATCAGCACGGCCTGGCGCTCCGCCAGGGCGATGAACAGCATCAGGCCGGTGCGGTCCCTGGTCTGTTCCAGGCCCTGTGCCAGGAACTGGCTACGGGCGGCGTGGAGCACCTTTCGACGGCGCATCGCCGGCGGCGCGAGCCAGAGGCGCACGCGTCGAGGCCAGGCGAGCATGGCGACGACGGCGAAAACGGCGATCTGCAGGAGGCTGAGGGCGCGCAGGCCCAGCGCGACGGCGGCATCGGCATCCGTGCCGGTGAGATTGCCACTGGACCAGTCCGTGCCGATCACGGGCCAGCGGTGAAGGTCCGGCGCGAACAGGCTGACGACGAGGGGGGTGAGAAGGACCGCGACGGCTGCGAGCGTGACGGGGATCCACCGATAGGTCGCTACCGAATGGGCCACGATGCAGTAGATCTCGCCCGACGTCCTGGCCTCGGCCGCGGTGATCGCGGCGGCGATGCGGTCGTGGTCCTGTTGTGTGAGCAAACGCGTCATTACCAGCTCCCGCTCGATCCGCCGCCACCGAAGGAGCCGCCGCCGCCAGAAAACCCGCCGCCGCCACCGCCACCGCTCCAGCCCGAGCCGCCGCCCCATCCGGAGGTCGGGATGAAGATCGGGCCGGAACCGCGCCGCTTCGCGCCGGGGCCGGGCGGGCCGCCGCGGGTATTGTTGATCCAGCCGGACACGATGACGAAGATCACGAAAGTGAAGAAGATGATGATGAAGATGGTCTGTGGGTCGATGCCCTGATCCTGCTGCTCGGCACTCTGGCGCGCGCGCTGCCTCCACTCGCTGTCGTCGTTGAGCAGGGTATCTTCGATGGCGGCGACGCCGGCGCGAATGCCCCCCGGCATGTCGCCGGCCTTGAACTTGGGCAGGATGGCCTGCTGGATGATCACGCTGGAGAGTGCGTCCGTCAGCGTGCCTTCCAGGCCGTAGCCCACCTCGATGCGCACCTTGCGCTCGTTGGGGGCGACGATCAGCAGCACGCCGTTGTTGAGCTTGTTCTGGCCGATCCCCCAGGTTCGGCCGAGCTGGTAGCCATAGTCGGCGATATCGGTTCCCTGCAGGCTGGAGAGCGTGACCACGACCAACTGGTCGCTCGATTTCTGCTCGAGCTCCTGCAGGCTCTGTTCCAGGCTCGTGCGTTCGCCCGCTGGAATGATGTTCGCCTGATCGACTACACGGCCGGTGAGGGATGGGAAGGTGAGGGCGAAGGCGGAAGAGGCGAAGAGGAGGACGAGAAGGGCAAGGGTGAGCGCGGCCCAGACCGATGTGCCGGTCCGGAGGGGGTGGGAAGGCCGCGCTTCTATTGTCATGCCCAGGCTTGTCCCTGGCATCCAGGAGCCACCTTTTCCGGCGCGCATGCGTCCCAGCGGAGCAGGTCCGGTGATGCCAAAAAGTCGAGGTTCCCCCGATGTTTCGGCCTCGCTCTTCAGACCGGCATGGAACCGCCGGCGGTGCCGGAGGAATGCGGGCCCGCAGACCGGCACAACATGCACGCCCTCATCCATCCGCGCCATGACCTCAGTTGTTGTTGAAGTTCACCTTTGGCGGAGCCTGGTTCTCCGGCGTGGTGGTAAAGGTCTCCATCGGCTTGGAGTCGCTGTAGAAAATGGACTTGTAGATGCTCTGCGGGAAGGTGCGCAGGTCGGTGTTGTAGACGCGCACGGCCTCGATATAGTCGCGACGTGCCACCGCAATGCGGTTTTCCGTGCCTTCCAGCTGGGATTGCAGCGCCATGAAGTTCTGGTTCGACTTGAGGTCCGGATAGGCCTCGCTAACGGCGATCAGGCGGCCGAGCGCTCCGGCCAGTCCCTGCTGCGCATCCTGGAACTGCTTGAACTTCTCCGGATCGGTGATGGTGCTGGCATCGATCTTGACGCTCGTGGCCTTGGCGCGGGCCTCCACCACTTCCGTCAGTACTTTCTCCTCCTGCTTGGCATAGCCCTTCACGGTCTCGACCAGGTTCGGCACCAGGTCGGCGCGGCGCTGGTACTGGTTCTGCACCTCGCTCCAGGCGGCCTTCGCCTTCTCCTCGTCGGTGGGAATGGTGTTGATGCCGCAACTCACCACCAGGCCGCCAGCCACGACCACGAATGCGATAATCGCCAGAATACGGAGAATGCCTGACATATTCCTCACCCCGTTCAACCAGCCCCAGCCGGTTCCTGCCTCCACCTATACCGGGGCGAGCGCCGCGATCAAAGGGTGCAGGCGCCGCAGCCCACAATTGAGCGCCCCACGTCACCGTTGCGTCACGCGCCTGTTCCCTGCGGAATGCCTATCCCCCTATATTTCATGTCTATCGCTCAAGGCGGGAGAGGACGGGAATCGGGCGCTCGAATATCTTGCGGCCGTTTCGCTGGAAGATGGGTATTTGGAGAAGTCGACGATGAAATACCGGAGCGGCTCCGCATGGGCGGTCAAGAGCCTTCCCTTGCTGGCGGCAATGGCGCTGACGCCTGCTGAAGGTCGGGCGGCGGCGGTGGGTATGGGCGATACGCCGATCACGCCGGTCTCGGAACTGCACGGGTTCAAATTCGTCCGGCTGGCGAAGCTGCCGTCCGCGCCTGGCGATGCCGGCGACAAGGACACTTGCAGCAATTTCATCGTGCAGCCGGCGACGGCAGCGGGCCGGCAGGTCGCCGCCCGCGGTTGGTCGGTGACCGGCGAAGCGAAGGTGGGCGCATTGCAGGCCGTGAGTTTTGCCGGCCGTTTTGAGCAGGGCACCAGCGGTACCTGCTCCATCTCGGACGGCAACGTCGCGATTTATGACAACGACCAGTTGATCGCCATCGCCTATGTGGAGCGCTCCGCCAGTGATTCGATCGGCCATGTCGCCGGGCTCGAAAACGGCAGTGCGCGCGTCTGGGACGGTGACTTCCTCAGTTCTCCCCTCGGCGATATCGAACTCACGGACGATTCCCAGCTACGGCTCGGCAAGATGGCGCGGGAGGAGAGCCTTTGCGCGGGCAAGGCCATCGTCCCCAACATCTACGGCATGTCCATCGACAAGGCTCGGACCGCCCTGGCGGAGAAGGGGTGGAGCCCGGCGCCAGGCGAGCCCAAGACCGATCCGGCGCAGTTCGGCCGGGAGATCGCCCTGATCAAGCAGGGAATCATTGAGACTGATTCCTGCTCGGGCACCGGATTGGGCTATTGCGGCTTCAACTATCGCGGGCCTGCCGGTTCGCTCTCCGTCACCACGGCGGGCGAAAACGACCCGCCGAAGGTCGTGGGCTACGAGGCGAATTGCCGGTGAGGCGGCAGGGGGTGCGCCTCGCCGTTTCGTCGTTCCCTCAGCCACGCCCGGCCAGCGCGGCCTGCGCCGCGGCGAGCCTTGCGATGGGCACGCGGAAGGGAGAGCAGGAGACGTAGTCGAGCCCCGTCCTCTCGCAGAAGGCGATCGAGGCGGGGTCGCCACCATGTTCGCCGCAGATGCCGAGCTTGATGCCCGGGCGCTGCTTGCGGCCGCGCTCGGCGCCGATCTCCACCAGTGCGCCGACGCCTTCCTGGTCGATCGACACGAAGGGATCGACGGCGAAGATGCCCTTCTGCACATAGGTGCCGAGGAAGGACGCGGCATCGTCTCTGGAGATGCCGATGGTGGTCTGGGTGAGATCGTTGGTGCCGAAGGAGAAGAACTCGGCGCTCTCGGCGATCTCGCCAGCGCGGATGGCGGCACGCGGCAGCTCGATCATCGTGCCGACCTGGTACACGAGCTTGACGCCACGCTCCTTTTCAACCGCCCGCGCCATGGCATCGATGCGCGCCTTGACGAGGTCGAGTTCGGTCTTGGTCGCGACCAGCGGCACCATCACTTCGGGCGTCACCGGCTTGCCTGACTCGGCGGCGGCTTCCACCGCCGCCTCGAAGATAGCGCGGGCCTGCATCTCGGCGATCTCGGGGTAGGCGACGGCGAGGCGGCAACCACGGAAACCCAACATCGGATTGAACTCATGCAGTTCCTGGGCGCGAGCCTTCAGCTTGGCGGCCGAGGCCCCCATGGCGGTGGCGACCTCCTCGATCTCCTCGTCCGTGTGCGGGAGGAACTCGTGCAGCGGCGGATCGAGCAGGCGGATCGTCACCGGCAGGCCCGACATGATCTCGAAGAGCTGGCGGAAGTCCTCCCGCTGCATCGGCAGGAGCTTGGCGAGCGCGGCGCGGCGGCCCTTCTCATCGTCGGCCAGGATCATCTCGCGCATGGAGATGATGCGGTCCGCGTCGAAGAACATATGCTCGGTGCGGCACAGGCCGATGCCCTCCGCGCCGAATTTCCGGGCCTGGCGCGCATCGGCGGGCGTTTCGGCATTGGTGCGCACCTTCATGCGGCGCGCGGAATCAGCCCACGACATGAGATCGGCGAACTCGCCGGAGAGTTCCGGCTGCACCATGGCGATCCGGCCGGCGAGCACCTGCCCGGTGGATCCGTCGATGGTGATGATGTCGCCCCTGCGGAAGGTCTTCCCGCCGGCGAGCAACGTGCCGGTCGCGTTGTCGACGCGGATGTTGCCCGCGCCGGAAACGCATGGCTTGCCCCAGCCGCGGGCCACCACGGCGGCGTGCGAGGTCATGCCGCCGAGGCGGGTGAGGATGCCGGCGGCGGCCAGCATGCCCTTGATGTCCTCGGGGCTGGTCTCCTGGCGGACGAGGATCACGCTCTTGCCCGCCGCCTTGCCGGCTTCTGCCTCCTCGGAGCTGAAGACGACCTCACCGGAAGCGGCGCCCGGGGAGGCTGGCAGGCCGCGTGCGATCTCGATGCGTTCGGCCTTGGGGTCGATGGTGGGGTGCAGCAATTGATCCAGCGCCATGGGGTCGATGCGGGCAACCGCTTCTTCCTTGGAAATCAGGCCCTCCTTCACCATCTCCACCGCGATGCGCAGAGAGGCCTTGCCGGTACGCTTGCCCGAGCGCGTCTGCAGCATCCAGAGCTTATCGTCCTCGACCGTGAATTCGATGTCCTGCATGTCACGGTAATGCGTCTCGAGCTTGTTCGTGATGGCGACGAACTCGCGGAAGGCGGCAGGCATCGCCTCTTCCATCGAGGGCTTGGTAGAGCTCGACGCCACCGCCGCGGCCTTGGAGATCGGCTGCGGCGTACGGATGCCTGCCACCACGTCCTCGCCCTGGGCGTTGATCAGGAACTCGCCATAGAGTGCATGTTCGCCGGTGGAAGGGTTGCGCGTGAAGGCCACGCCGGTGGCGGAGGTCTCGCCGCGGTTGCCGAACACCATGGCCTGGACGTTGACCGCCGTGCCCCATTCCTCCGGGATGCCGTGCAGCGTGCGATAGGTGATGGCGCGCGCATTCATCCAGGAGGAAAACACCGCGCCGATGGCACCCCAGAGCTGCTCCTGCGGATCCTCCGGGAAGGGCGCGTCGAGCTCCTCCTTCACCAGCGCCTTGTACAGGCCGACGAGCACCTTCCAGTCCTCGGCCTGGAGATCGGTGTCGAGCACATAGCCCTTGCGCTCCTTGTAGGTGTCGAGGATCTCCTCGAAATGGCCGTGGTCGACGCCGAGCACCACGTCGGAATACATGGTGATGAAGCGCCGGTAGCTGTCCCAGGCGAAGCGTTCGTTCTTCGAGGCCGCTGCAACGGCCGCAACCGTGGTGTCGTTGAGGCCGAGGTTGAGCACCGTATCCATCATGCCGGGCATCGAGGCGCGGGCGCCCGAACGCACCGAGACAAGCAGGGGATTGGCGGCGTCGCCGAACGCCTTGCCGGTAATGCGCCCGATCTCGGAGAGCGCGGCCTCGACCTGACCCTTCAGTTCCGGTGGATAGGAGCGACCGTTGGCGTAGTAATAGGTGCACACTTCCGTGGTGACGGTGAAGCCAGGCGGCACCGGCAATCCGATATTCGACATCTCCGCCAGGTTGGCGCCCTTGCCGCCCAGGAGGTTCTTCATGCCCTGTTCGCCTTCGGCCTTGCCGTCGCCGAACCCGTACACCCACTTCGTCATCACACTTCCTCGATGATTGCGACGAGGCCGATTGCTTCGGCTCTTATGGTGCGGCAGGCTTTTCACAGCTGGACGGTAAATTCAATTCCCCAATGTTGAATTTGCGGATTTCGGGCCGATAACAAAATATATCTGAATGTAATCAGAGATTTATAGCGCTTTGGTCGGAAGAAATGGCGAGGGTGCGCTTTCCGGCCCCCCTCGAAGCGATGCGAACCGGTGAAGAGAGGCCGGCCGTGCCTTTGCACGCAGCCCGCTCGCCCCGCCGTTTTCCGGACAGAAGGAGGCGTCCGCCCTCCCAGTTTCCCCTTGCCTTCTGCCGCTTCCGCCCCGAAAACGCGTATGCCGTCTTTGCAGGAGTTCCCATGTCGACTTTCAAGGCCCTCGTCGTCACCAAGCCCGATACCGGTTATGCCTGCAATTTCGCGGATTTCGACGAGCGCGACCTCATGGAGGGCGACGTCACGGTGCGGATCACCCACTCCACCGTCAACTACAAGGACGGACTGGCGATCACGGGCAAGGGGCCGGTGGTGCGGCGCTTTCCGATGATTCCCGGTGTCGATTTTGCCGGCGAGGTCATAGCCACCTCCCATAAGGACTGGGATCCAGGCGACCATGTCATTCTCAACGGCTGGGGCTGCGGCGAGACGCATCACGGCGGCTATGCCGAGCGTGCGCGCGTCAGCGGTGACTGGCTGGTGCGCGTGCCCTACGGCATGACGCATGCCCAGGCGATGGCGGTGGGCACGGCGGGCTATACGGCCATGCTCAGCCTGATGGCGCTGGAGGCGCATTCCATCACGCCGGCGCGCGGGCCGGTGCTCGTCACCGGCGCGGCAGGCGGCGTCGGCTCGACGGCGGTCGCCCTGCTGGCCCGGGCCGGCTATACCGTTATCGCTTCGACGGGTCGGGCGGAAGAAGCCGACTATCTCAAGAATCTCGGAGCTTCCGAGGTGGTGGACCGTGCTGAATTCACGGGGGCGCTGCGGCCGCTGGGCAAGGAGCGTTTCGCCGGTGCCATCGATACGGTAGGCTCGATCACGCTCGCAAATGTACTTTCACAGATCAAGTACGGCGGCGCCGTCGCCGCCTGCGGCCTTGCCGGAGGCGCTGACCTGCCGTCCAGCGTCATGCCTTTCATTCTGCGCGGCGTGTCGCTGCTCGGTGTCGATTCGGTGCAATGCCCCGCGGTGGTGCGCCGAGAGGCATGGCGCCGCATCGCCAATGAACTCGACCGCGACAAGCTCGACGCCATGACGACGTCCATTCCCTTCGACGACGTGAAGGAGACGGCGTCGAGCATCCTCGATGGCAAGGTGCGCGGCCGCGTGGTGGTCGAGATCGGGTAAGGCGAACGCGGACGTTTCGTCCGGCCTCGGACCCTACGCGGTTCCTTCCAGCACAGGGCGCAGCTTTGTCAGGGCTTCCCAGGTGTGGTCCATGAAGGCGCGGACCCTCGCCGACTGCCTGAGGTCGGGATGCGTCAGCAGCCAGATGCCGGCGCCGATATCGGGCAGTAGGGCGGACAGGCGGGTGAGGCCGACGGTATCGCCGATGAAGCAGGGCAGCAGGCCCACGCCGCTGCCGGCACGTAGCGCTTCCGCCACGCCCAGGATGGTGTTGATGCGCATGACGATTCGCTCCGTCGGTACTTCGCGCTCGATCCAGCGTGCCGGCGGAATATTGGAAAGGTTTTCGCCCGTGGCGATCCATGGTTCGGCGAAGAGATCGCCGAGATCGGTGCCCTTGAGCCGCTCGGGCCCGTAGATCGCCCAGCCGATGGTGCAGACGCGCCTGCCGACGAGCGTGTCGGGAGGCGATGACGTGGCGCGGATCGCTACATCGGCATCGCGCTTGGACAGGTTCAGCGGCGCATTCGAGACCACGATGTCGAGCCGGATATCCGGGCAGGCATTCAGGAAGCCGGCAAAGACCGGCATCATGAGGTGCGCCATGATGCTGTCATTGGTCGTTACGCGCAGTTCGCCCGAGGGCTTGACGTCCCGCCCGGCGATGCGGCGTTCGAAACCGTTGATGTCGTCCGCCATGCGGGTGGCGAGGGCGACCATTTCCTCGCCGGCAGCCGTCAGGGAGTAGCCGCTGCGCCCCCGCTCGAAGAGACGGGCGCCCAGCATGTCCTCGACGGCATTGATGCGCCGGAACACAGTCGAATGATTGACGCCCAGGGCCTCCGCCGCGCCAACCAGTGACTTCGTGTCTGCAACGGCCCGAACATAACGATAATCGTCCCAATTGGTTGACGGCCGCGGTACAGCGGATTCAGAAACGGACATTCCGGAGACCCTGACAAAGACCATCCCAGTTGAAGTGCGGGCGCAATTGTTAGCATCGGTATGCAATGGCGCAAGATCATCGTTGCACGAATTCGCATACTCTTGCCTGGCGGATCGATCCGGAAATCGACGTATCGGCCATACCTTTGGCCTATCACATCACGACTATGGAGCAATGAGCGACGCTTCGTTGCAGAGGGCGGAAAGCCGCCCTGCGGTCCATGAACGCCGAACTTGCCGGGCCTCTTCGCGGCCCCGGCGCTACGGCCGGCGCATCGCGCGCCGGCACGTCCGATGAAGGCCGAGGTGTGAGCCGCTATCCTTCGATCCGCGAGAAATCGGCAACGCTGCGGGTTGCCGTCCTGATTTCCTCCAGAAGCTTCAGGCGGTTGAGGCGCAGTCCTGCATCCTCCGCATTGACCAGGATCTTCTCGAAGAATGCGTCGACCGGCCGGCGCAGGCGGGCGAGGGCGGTCATGGCCCCTTCATAGTCCTCCGAGGCAACAGCCGCCGCCGCCGACTGCTTGGCCTGCTGAAGGGCCTCATAGAGCGCCTTTTCCTCGGCTTCGGTGAGCAGTGCCGGATCCGCGCCTCCCGCATAGGCGCCAGCGCCGTCCTTCTTTTCCTCAATTCGCAGAATATTGGCCGCGCGCTTGGTGCCGGCCAGGAGCGCCTTGCCGTCCTCCGTGCCGAGGAAGCGTCCAAGCGCTTCGACCCGCCGCACCACCAGCAGGAGATCGTCCTGTCCGCCGAGCGAGAACACGGCGTCGACGAGATCATGCCGCGCGCCCTGGTCGCGCAACTGGACCTTGAGGCGATCGGCGAAGAAGTCGAGAAGGCTGCCGGCTACCTTGTCGCCATTGGCGAAGGGTACCTTGCCGATGGTGGCGAGAAGCGGCAGGCGCAGCCCGTTGTCGAGAATGATGCGGATCACGCCGAGGGCGGCGCGACGCAGGGCGTAGGGATCCTTCGTTCCAGTGGGCTTTTCGTCGATCGACCAGAAGCCGACCAGCGTGTCGAGCTTGTCGGCGAGTGCGACTGCGATGGCCGTGGGATCCGTGGGAACCGCGTCATTGGCGCCCCTGGGGCGCCAATGGTCCTCGACGGCCGCGGCAATCGAAGCATCCTCGCCCTGCGCCTCTGCGTAGTAGCGTCCCATGAGCCCCTGGAGTTCGGGGAACTCGCCGACCATCTCGGAGGCGAGGTCCGCCTTGGCGAGCCTTGCGGCACGAGCCGTCAGCGCGGGATTCGCACCCACCTGCGGCGCGATTGCTTCCGCCAGGCCGGCGATGCGCTCGATGCGCTCGGCCTGCGTGCCCAGCTTTGCATGGAAGACGACGTTGGAAGCGATGATCTTGGCCAGCCTCTGATCGAGCGGCTTGCCCTTGTCCTCGAAGCCGGGGAGGGGCTTCTGATCCGTCTCCCAGAAGAACTTGGCGTCGGACAGGCGCGCGCGGATGACGCGCTCGTTGCCGGCGACGATGGCCGCGCCGCCGTCCTTTGCCTCGATATTGGCGATCAGGACAAAGCGGTTGGCAAGGCGGCCCGTCTTGGGGTCGCGCACCACGAAGCACTTCTGGTTGGCACGGATGGTGGCCTGGATCGCCTCGTCCGGAACCGACAAGAAGCTCGCGTCGAAGGCGCCCATCAGCACCACCGGCCACTCGACCAGGCCAGCCGCTTCGTGGAGGATGGCATCGTCCTCGACGAGTTCCAGTCCCTGGGCGAAGGCAAGGTTGCGGGCGTCGTTCAGGATGATGTCGCGGCGGCGAGCAGGATCCAGCACCACCTTGGCGGCTTCGAGCTTGGCGACGTAATCCTCGAACCGCTTCACCTTGATTTCGGCGGGCGCCATGAAGCGATGGCCCCTGGTGACGTCGCCGACATCGACGCCTTCGATTTCGAAGTGCACGATCTCGGGATCCTCCGTTTCGGGGCCGAAGGTGCAGATGATCGAATGCAGCGGCCGGACCCAGCGTAGCGTGCCGGCTCCCCAGCGCATGGACTTCGGCCAGGGAAAGGTCTTCACCACTTCCGGAACGATCTCGGCGATCAGGGCCGGCACCGGACGGCCCGGCTTTTCCACCACGGCGACGTAGAACTCGCCCTTCTTGGGGTCGCTTTCGATCTTCGCCTGGTCGTGCGAGGCAAGGCCCGCCGATTTCAGAAAGCCCTGGACGGCGCCTTCGGGCGCGCCGACGCGCGGCCCCTTGCGCTCCTCGCGGCTGTCGGGCTGGCGGATGGGAAGGCCATGCACGGTCAGCGCCAGGCGACGGGGCGTGGCATAGGCAGAGGCGCCCTCATAGACCACGCCGCGCTCCACCAGCGCATCCGTGACCATTTTCTTGAGGTCGTCAGCCGCCTTTGCCTGCATGCGGGCAGGGATTTCTTCGGAGAAGAGTTCAAGGAGAAGATCGGGCATGGTTCTGTCGGAAGCGAGTGGGAATCAGGGGGTGATAGATCGAGTGAGGGGATCTCAGCCCCCGCCGCCTGCCGCGGTCTTTACCCAGGCCTCGCCGCAGGCCTTGGCAAGCTCGCGCACCCGCAGGATGTAGCTCTGGCGCTCGGTCACCGATATGGCGCCGCGGGCATCGAGCAGGTTGAAGCGGTGGCTCGCCTTGATGCACTGGTCGTAGGCAGGCAGGGCCATTTCATGGCGATTGCCCTTGTCGCCGGCCGCGAGCAAGGCACGACATTCCTTCTCGGCGTCGATGAAGTGCTGCTTCAGCATGGCGATGTCGGCATACTCGAAGTTATGGCGCGAATATTCCTCCTCCGCCTGAAGGAAGATGTCGCCATAGGTCACCTTGTCGGCGCCCTCTCGACCATTGAAATTGAGGTCGTAGACGTTCTCGACCCCTTGCACATACATGGCAAGGCGCTCGAGCCCATAGGTGAGCTCGCCGGAGACGGGATTGCATTCCTGTCCCGCGACCTGCTGGAAGTAGGTGAACTGGGACACTTCCATGCCGTCGCTCCAGCATTCCCAGCCCAGACCCCAGGCCCCCAGCGTCGGGCTCTCCCAGTCGTCCTCCACGAAGCGGATGTCGTGCAGCAGAGGGTCGAGGCCGATGGCTGCGAGCGAGCCGAGATAAAGCTCCTGCAGGTTAGGCGGCGACGGCTTCAGGATGACCTGGAACTGATAGTAGTGCTGCAGCCGGTTGGGATTTTCGCCGTAGCGCCCATCCTTGGGACGGCGGGAAGGCTGTACATAGGCTGCGTTCCACGGCCTCGGTCCGAGCGAGCGCAGCGTCGTGGCGGGATGAAAGGTGCCGGCGCCCACTTCCATGTCGTAAGGCTGCAGGACGACGCAACCATAGTCTGCCCAATAGCGCTGCAGGGTCAGGATCAGGCCCTGGAAGGATCGTTCCGGGCGCATGTGAGGGGGCAGGGCGTCGGCCATGTCAGTTCTCGAACCAGCTCTTGTCGGGTCGCCAGGCTTTGTCGTCCGGCGTGAAATAGCGCCAGACCCTTAGAGCAAGAACGGAACAGGGGGAACCCCTTTGTGCATGGCGGGCAGGAACCCCTCCGGCTGCATTGGCGGGTGCGAGGTTCTCGCGAGGGTGTGACGAGTTGCACGGACGACTGCCTGCAACCATGGGAAGGTGAGACAACGGGACACCCGGGCGCTCTCACGATGAAAGCCGGTCCGGCCACGAACTGGAGTCGTCGCTGCACTCTTGGAATGAGTGCCGTTCCGGCTGGTCCCGGCAACCCCTCGGAGGAAGGAAACTGACATGCCCAGGCAATATCTTCTTCGTACCGGCCTCGCCGCGTTGCTCGTTCTCGGCTCCCTCGCCGGTTCGGTATCGTCATCCTTTTCAGCAACCACCGGTCCCGGCGCGGGAAACTCCGGTTCGCGCGGATCTTCAAATCCGGGTGGCGGCAATGGCGGCAATGGCGGCGGCTTTGGCGGCGGCAGCGGGGCCGGCATGCCGGATGCGGTGCGTGTCGTAGCCCCCAATGATTGTACGCCCGGCGCAGCAGCTTGCCAGCGTCGGCCGCCCCGAGTGTTCCGTCCAAGCGTTAAGACAGTCGAGCAAACCCGCTGCAGCAACTACTGGCGTCTCGTCGAACTTGACGATGGGTCGATCATCGAGGACCGCACCCAGCCCATGCGCAAGCATTGCCGCGTGATCCGCACCTTCGATTGAGAGGTTGCGGCAGAACCAGTGGCCCCACGGGGCCGCTGGCTTATTCGGGACGATAGACGCCGCTGCGTGGGTCGCGGCGCAGGTTGACGGCTTCCTGCCTGACGGGCTGAGGCTTGTAGAGTTCGTTATTCACCCGCTCCCACTCGCGCTTGACCAGACGGACGAGAACGACGGTGCCGACGAGGCTGGCGAGTGCAAGAACGACAGGTTGCATGGCGTACCCTCTCAATTCACATTTCGGTAACTATAGACCGAAACGCGCACGAATTGCACGCCCTTCTAGCGCGGCAAGGATTCCCTCGGTTAATTGCTCGCTTTCGGCGGCCGAAAAACGGGTGCCGAAGCCCAGGCGCCTGCTGAGGAAGCCGCGCGGTTCGGTCACCGTCTTGAAACGCGTTTTCTCGCCGAAACGCCCGCGCATCACGCTTCTGACATCACCGATGGCATCGGCAAGTCCGAGCTCGATCGCTCGCGGCGCCAGCCAGAACTCGCCGGTGAACAACGTGTCGTCATCGGCCTTGAGCCTGTCGCCCCGGCGCTCCCTGACCAGGGCGATGAACATGTCGTGGATGTCTTTCTGCAGGGCGGTCAGCCGCTCCACGTCCTCCGCCTTCTCGGGGCGGAAGGGGTCGAGGAGCGTCTTCGACCGGCCTGCCGTATGCACGCGGCGCTCCACGCCGATCTTGTCGATCAGCTTGTCGAAGCCGAAGGAAGCGGAGACGACACCGATCGAGCCCAGGATCGAGGCCGGATCGGCGACGATCTCGTCGGCGGCGCAGGCGATCATGTAGCCGCCAGAGGCCGCTATATCCTCCACGAACGCGTAGACGGGCAGCTTCTTTTCCTCGGCCAGGGCGCGAATGCGCCGCATGATCAAATGCGACTGCGCCGGCGAGCCGCCCGGCGAATTGACCACCAGCGCCACGGCCTTGACCCCTTTGACGGCGAAGGCGCTGTCGATCACCTTTTCCAGCCGCGACATGCTCAGTCCGCCGCCGAAACGGGCGGCGGCGCCGATGGCGCCGGAGAGCGGCAGCACGGCCACCACCGGCGTGCGCCGACGCCATTTCTCAGGCACGAGCGTGCAGGCGCGGGCCAGACTGCGCTTCAGGAACCCCTTGGGCTCCGCCTCGTGGGCGGGCGCGACCGGCGGGGGCGTGGTATCCGTGATGGTCAAGGCAACATCGTCCTCTCATGACAGCAGGCTCGCGGCGGATTCGGTCGCGCCCTGGAGCGCTTCCGACCCCCTCCATATAGGGATCGAATTCCATTTGCAGCAGAAGGCGCCATGACGGCGCAACTCGTCGGCCAGCTGCCGCTGCGTTCCCTGAACGGCAGATGAACAAGTCGATCAAGGCTGGTTCATGCGGAGTTGTAAATAGTGTCGACGTCGATCCGGCGCAGCACTTTTTTCAAAACTGGTATATCGCAGCGGGAAGTAATGTGACGCGATCTATTGCCTGCCGTTCTCAGCAGAGGCAGCGATGGGCATCATCGTCGGTGGGCCTTGTCGGGCGCGGTCCAGCTGTTGTTGACGTAACTTACGATCATTCTCAGGAGGAACTCATGTTTCGCAAATTGGTTCTGGCCGCCGCGATCGCAGTCGGCATGGGCGGCAGCTTGCTAGCTACGCAGGAAGCCCAGGCTGCCGTCGCACATCCCAACGCGCCAGCAACGGCGATCCAGGCTGTCCAGCAAGCCGATCCCGCCGCCCGCGGCGTGGAGCAGGTTCAATATCGTCGCTACTACCATCGTCCCTACTATCGCCAACACCGCGTCTGCCGCGTTCGCCGCGTTCGCGTGCACACCTATTATGGCTGGCGCTGGGTCAATCGTCGCGTTTGCTGGTGGCGCTGATTTCTAGAGCAAAGCGCGTTTAGGCGGAAGCTTGGCTTTGCTCTAACTCTTTGTTTTTCTGTGTGTCTTTGCATTCTGCCGATTCCGTCAAAACACAAGACACTCCAGGCCTGGTTGAACTGGGCTTGTCTTTCGAAGCTCTCCGGAACGCATTTCCGGAGAGCTTTTTGCCGAGTCAGGCAATGCTTTCGCCGCCATCCACCACCAAGGCCTGCCCGGTCATGAAGGAGGAACGGTCCGACACCAGGAAGAGAATTGCTTCCGCGATCTCGTCGGCCGTCGCCCAGCGCCCCATCGGGATTTTCTCGCGCACATAGGCCTCGATTGCCGTTCGGCCGCCCATCTGCGCGATGAAGGGATCGTTGAAGGGCGTGTCGACCCAGCCGGGGCAAAGTGCATTCACGCGCACATTGTACTTGGCGTAGTCGATGGCCATCTGGCGGGTCATCGCGACCACCGCGTGCTTGGAGGTGGCGTAGGCGATCATCTCATGGTCGTAGAATACGCCGGAGTTCGAGGCAGTGTTGAGAATGACGCCCCGCCCCGCGGCGATCATCGCCGGCATGGCGAGCTTCGCCGCATGAAAATGGGCTCGAACGTTGATGCGCCACGAGGCATCGAGCGCATCCAGGCTGACCTCTGTCAGCGGCCCTCCGACCTGGATTCCGGCATGGTTGTGCAGGATGTCGAGGCGGCCATGGCGATCGAGGGTGACGCCGATCAGCCGTTCCACGGCCAGATCGTCCGCGACGTCGGTCGACACCGCCTCCGCCCTGCCACCCCGATCGCGAATGAGGCTGGCCGTCTCCTCGCCCCTGGCCGCCTCGCGGTCAGCGATCACCGTCAGGGCGCCCTCGCGCGCCATTGCGATGGCGCCCGCCCGCCCGATGCCCGAGCCCGCGCCTGTGACGATGGCGATGCGGTCTTCCAGAATCATGATTTTCCCCCCGACGGAAAATGAGGTGCCACGATGCGTCTAGCGGCGCTTGCGCAGCAGCGCCTGGGCAAGCAGCACCATTGCGACCGAGGCGACGAGCACCAGGGTGGCGATGGCATTGATCTCAGGCGTCACGCCGCGCCTTATCGAGGCGAAGACATAGATGGGCAGCGTCGTCTGCGCGCCGGCGACGAAGAAGGCGACAATGAAATCGTCGAAGGAGAAGGTGAAGGACAGGAGCAGGCCGGCGAGGATCGCCGGGAAGATCTGCGGCAGCACGATCGAGCGGAAGGTGGTGAACGGCGTCGCGTAGAGATCGCCCGAGGCTTCCACCAGGTCCCGGCTCAGGCTTCCGAGCCGCGCCCGCACGATCATGGTCACCAGGGCCATGGAGAAAAGACCGTGCGCGGCAATGATGGAGCTGTAGCCAAGCCCGAGGCGGGGCGGGCTGTCGCCCGGCCATATCGCCGCCAGGACGGGGTTTACGATGGCGAACAATTGCACCAGCGCCACCAGCGTGGCGATGCCGATGACGACGCCCGGCACGACGATCGCTGCGCCGAACAGCGCATCGAAGACCGCGCGTGTGCGGCTGCCCACGCGCGCTAGGCCGAGTGCTGCGGCGGTCCCGAACACGGTGGCCAGGATCGCGCTCGTCGAGGCGACGATCAGGCTGTTCTGCAGGGCTTCGACCAGGAAGGGATTCGAGAGCGCGGCGCCGTACCACTGGGTCGAGAAACCGACGATCTCACTGGCGTTGCGCCCGGCATTGAAGGAGAACAGCACCATCAGCGCGATGGGCAGGTAGAGGAACGCGAAGACGGCGGCGACGAAGGCTTTCATCAGATCAGGTCCACCTGGCGCGCGCCCGAAACGCGTGCCGTGATGCGGTTCGCGATCATCAGCACGATGACCGAGGCCACCACCAGCGTCACCGCGATCGCCGAGCCGAACGGCCAGTTGCGCGATTGCAGGAAGAGGTCGACCAGCGCGTTGCCGATGAAGAAGACCTTGCCGCCGCCGAGCAGGGTGGGGATGAGATACTCACCCAGCAGCAGGATCATCACCAGCGAGAAACCCGTCATCACCCCGGGCAGGGAGAGCGGCAGCGTCACGCCGACAAAGGTGGAAAAGGGCGTGGCGCCGAGATCGGCAGACGCTTCCAGGAGCCGGCGGTCGAGGCGTTCCAGGCTGACATAGATCGGCAGGATCATCAGCGGCAGATAGCCATAGACGATTCCCACAAGCACCGAGCCGGGCGTGTTGAGCAGCCGTATGTCGGGAATGCCGATGAAGTCGAGCAGGGCGGGGATGCCGCGCGAGCCCAGGATGTACATCCAGGCGTAGCTGCGCATCAGCAGGCTGGTCCAGAACGGGATCACGACCAGCGCCAGGAGCATGAGGCGCCAGCGCGCGGACACCTTGAGCGCGAGATAGTAGGCGACGGGATAGGCGACCAGCAGGCAGGCTAGCGCTCCCGCCGGCGCCAGAACCATGGTGTTCCAGAAAGCCGTCGCCCGCGCCCCGAGATTGGCATACTGGGCCGCCGTGAAGGCCGCCTGATAACCGCCTTCGGGCGCGCGTTCGCCAACGCTGAAGACCAGGACCGCGACGAAGGGCAGCACGAGGAAAACGATCAGCCAGGCCGTCGCCGGAGCGAGCAGCAAGGTTGTCACGAGAGTGCGGCGTACGGTTCTGGAGGCCACGTCGGTCGAGTCCTGGTTCTGGCCATGACGAAAAATCGCGGGAAGCCCTGGCTCCCGTCATCGCCGGTACTGTTCCGGTGATCCAGGCACGCCCCGGCACTTGCAGGGGGTATGGCTGGAAAACCGGAACAGCGCCGGGCATGACGAGATCGAGCTTTCTTGGGCGGTGCCGTGATTTCTTGTCAGGGTCTCCATGAAGTGTCGCAGGAGCGACGCGTCGGTAGAAAACTGCCGGCTTCAGGGCGCGCCAGCCGGAGCCAGGCGCGCCGGTGCCGATCACGCCGCCTTGAAGCGGGCCATGAGCTCGGCGCGGCCGGGATCGGTCAGCGTAGCCGCCGCCCCGAATTCCAGCGGCGCCAGGAGGTCGGCGGCCGGATACAGGATGGGATTGCTGAGGAAATCCTTTGGCAGCAGGGCGTTCACCCTCGAATCCGTGCATGGCGCGCCATTGGCGAGGTGCTCCTTGACCGCGTTTTCCGGCGTCATCAGGTAGTTCAGCAGCGCGTAGCCGGCCGCCTTGTTCGGCGCATCCTTGGGGATTGCGTAGAAGTCCGTCCAGATCTCGCCTCCCTCCTTGCCGAGGATGTACTTGACATGGGGCAGGTCGCGATTGAGCTGGGCGCCGTCATTGGTCCAGCACATGGTCATCCAGGCATCGCCAGCTCGCATCGGCGGCTGGTAGTCGCTCGAGACGGCGTAGAGATGCGGCTTGACCTTCATCAGCAGCTCTTCGGCCTTGGCGAGTTCGTCCGGTTTCAGCGAGTTGAAGGAATAGCCGTAATATTTCAGTGCGTTGCCGATGGTGGTGAGCTGGTAGTCATGCACCATGGTGCGGTTCGAGCCTTCGGCCATGGCGGTATCCCAGAACTCCTTCCAGCTCGACATCGGCTTGGTAAGCTTCTGGCTGTTGACGGAAAAGCCGGTGGTGCCCCAGTTCTTGGGCACCGCATAGACGGTGCCGTCGATGGTCCCTTCGGCTGTGAAGCGCTTGTCTTCAGTGCCGGCGCTGTAGGCGGGCAGCTTGCTCATGTCGAGCGCTTCGATGATGCCGAGCTTCTTATAGGTGGAGATGGTGTAGTTCGTCGGGACGAACAGGCTCCAGCCCGAAGCGCCGGCCTGGAGCTTGGCGAGCATTTCTTCGTTCGAGCCGAAGACGTTGACCTCGACGGCGACGCCTGTCGCCTTGGTGAAGTTCACAAAGGTCTGCGGATCGTGATAGTTCGGCCACGTAGCGATCGACATCTTGTCGCCGAGTTCGCCGGCGGCATAGGCGGGAGCCGGCATCAGGCCGTTCTCCCGTCCGAGCACGGCCATCGCCATGCCGAGGCCCGTGGCGCCTAGAAAGTGCCGGCGGCTGATCGATCCCTTTCTGAAGCGCAGCAGGTGCTCGACAAAGCTCTCGGCCGAAATAGGCAGGCCGTCCCGATATGATTTCGACATGGCTCACTTCCCTCTGGTGATGCCGCTTGCCGCGGCTTTCTGAAGATCGTCAATTGCTGGCGAAGGCGAGCGGCGCTCCCTGAGCAAAGCCAATGGAGACCGTATCGCCTGGACCCTTGAGCGCGGGCTCGTGGGTCAGGTGATCGGCGGCGACGAGCACCATGCCGACGCCGCTGACCTCGATGGCGTATTCGGCGGTCGAGCCGAGGAAGATGCGGTTGTGGACTGTGCCCTGGAGGCTCGGTCCATCCGTGACGCCGAGCCGCATCGCCTCGGGCCGTATGCTGACGCTGACCTGTTGTCCGATCCGCAGACGCGACCGGGTCCGGGCGGCCAGGGAAGCCCCGTTGGCGAGCGTGATCTGGGCTTGGGTCTCGCCAGCCTGGGCCACGATACCCTTCATGAGATTGGTCTTGCCGACGAAATCGGCGACGAACAAGTCCGCGGGGTCGTCGTAGATCTCGCTGGGCTGGCCGAGCTGCACGATCCTACCCTTGTTCATCACGCAGACGAGGTCGCTCATCGACAGCGCCTCCTCCTGGTCATGCGTGACCAGCACGAATGTGATGCCCAGATCCCGCTGCAGGTTCTGCAGTTCCAATTGCATTTCCGTGCGCAGTTTCTTGTCCAGCGCGGCGAGTGGTTCGTCGAGCAGCAGCACTGCGGGCTTGTTCACGAGCGCACGGGCGAGGGCGACCCGCTGCTGTTGGCCACCGGAGAGTTCATGGATGCGCCGCTTGCCGTATCCACCGAGGCGCACCATGGCGAGGGCCTCGTCCACGCGCTGCCGGATCTCGGCTGCTGCAATGCGCGGGCGCGCCTGACGCAGCCCGTAAGCGATGTTGTCGCCGACATTGAAATGCGGAAACAGCGCATATTGCTGGAAGACCATGTTCACCGGGCGGCGGAACGGCGGAATGCCGGCCATGTCCCGGCCCCGGATGCTCACGGTGCCGGAGCTCGGCTCCTCGAATCCGCCTATCATGCGAAGGCAGGTGGTCTTGCCGCAGCCCGACGGACCAAGCAGCGCCACGAAAGCCCCTTTGGGGATTGCAAGGTCGATGCCGTGCACGGCGGTCACTTCGCCATAGGACTTGGTGACGGCTCGAAAGGCGATATCGGGCAGTGCCTTGTCGTTCACAAGCTCGATCCGTGGATGGGTATGTTTGAGGGACTGGTTTTCCAGTCTCGGCCCGATAAAGCTAGCGGGCGCTTTGCCAGCCGTATATACCCACCGGGGGGTATAAGATGCCCGTTTCTTTTGCAGAGGTGGTAGAAATCAGCAATGCAAATCCAAGGCTGAGGGCAGCGACCGGCCTGGCGAAGGCCATTTCGTCGGCCGAAAAGACCAGCGGGGATTTCGAGCGTGCCCTGCTGGACTGGCTTCGTCTTCACGTCCATTGCGATCATTGCGTGGTATTCGGCTATCGCGGTTCGGCGCGCCCGCCTCTCCTGTTCGAGACCTTCTCGCCCGCCGAGAGCTACATCTACGTCGCTCTCTACCAGGAGGGGCCTTACCTGCTCGATCCGTTCTACCATGCGGCGGTCGACGGCAAGGAGGGCTTCCACCGCATGAGGGAACTCGCGCCCGATCGCTTCTACACCAGCGAATACTATCGTTCGTACTACAGCCAGACCGGGCTCGCCGAGGAGGTGGGTTTCTTCATACAATTGCCGGAGCGCACGTCGGTGGTGTTGTCCTTGATGCGCGTGGCTGCCTCCGGGCCTTTCGGCACCGCCGAGGTTCGCGTGCTGCGAGATCTGACGCCGGTCGTCCTCAGCCTGTGCGCGCAGCATTGGCGCGATCTGCCGGATCTGGCCGGCGCTCGCAACCGCACGGCCTTTCCCGTGCTGCCGGGCACGGAGTTCGATCGTGCCCGCCTATGGGCGAGCCAGTCCCTGACGGCGCGCGAGGGCGAGATCGTCAACCTCGTGCTGCAGGGGCATTCCTCGGATTCGATCAGCCGGCTGCTGCAGATCAGCGTGGGTACCGTTAAGGTGCATCGCCGCAATATCCACCAGAAGCTGGGGATCCATTCGCAGGCCGGCCTGTTCGCCCGATTCATCGAACTCCTCAACGAAACACGATGACATCTAGGACCCCCAGTCGATGCTCGACTCTCCCCGATGCAGGGCTTCCGCCGGGCGGGTGAAGGCACCCGCGGCGTCATGCAGGACGAGGGCGGGCAACAAGGTGAAGGGAGATCGGGAATCGCGCCGTGCGCGAAGCAGGATTCGCACGGCCGCCTCGTCTGCTCGTGGCAGCACGGGCTTGACCCGGATGTCGCCGAAGCGCCTGTCCAGCGCTGCCAGAAGTCGGGGCAGGGCATCGGCACGGTGGATAAGGGCGAGTAGGCCCTTTGGTTTCAGCAGGTCGTGGGCGCAGCGGATCCAGGGTTCATCCCCGCCAACGCCATGTATGTGGGCGCCGGAGCGATAGGCATCCGGCGGCGGTCGGACGGTCCCGGGGATATGAAAAGGCGGGTTCATGATGACCTGATCGGCGCTCGCCGGCTGCAAGGGACCCCCTCGGGACGGGCGCAGGGTCACGTCGGCTTCGAGAACGTCGACACGTTGGCCGAGTGAGTTGGCATCGATATTGTGCCGCGCCAGGCTCGCGATCGCCGGATCGATCTCCACCAGGCGGACATTGCAGCCGGAAAAGCGCAGCGCCAGTGCCAGCCCGGCCGCTCCGACACCGGCACCGAGATCGTAGACGACTTCGCCGGCGGCAGGAGCGGCGCAGGCGGCAAGAAGCGCCGCATCCGTTCCCGCCCTGTGTCCCCGGGCGGGCTGGGTCAGACGCAGGCGTCCGCCGAGGAAAGCGGCAGTGGAGGTTTCGCTCACTGCTCGCGCAGCTCCTTGCCGAGCCCCGCTTCCCGGAGCCGCATGCGGGCCAGGCCGCTCTGGTCGGAGTCGACCAGGATGCGGCGCTGGATCATGCCGAGCGAGCCCTCGAGCACGCTCATATGCGTGTCGAGCACGAGATGCACGACACCTGCTTCCTTCAGCAAAGCCTCGATATAGGAGATCAGGACGGGATCATTGGTGCGGACGATTTCTTCCATCAATGGATTGTCGCGGCAATCACGGGAAGTTGCAACGGCCCGATGCCGGTCTCAGATCCGCCCCGCGGCCGCCGAGCGTGTTTTCGCCCGGCCAAAGCGCCATCTTCAACAGCGGCGGAGGAGCGCGACAACTGCGTGCTTGTGCGTGAGGCCTCTCATTTCTATGGTGCGCGCGTAAACGGAGTCGGAATTTTGGGTGTCGTTGTCGCATTCGAGGACAAATCGGGGCCGCAAGGCTCGATTGAGCCGATCGTCAGCCTGACAAAGGCTGATATGGCGCGGGTCAACGCCACAATTCTGTCGCGGACCGGTTCGGACGTGACGATGATTCCCGAAGTCGCCAATCATCTGATCTCGTCCGGAGGCAAGCGCCTGCGCCCGATCCTCACCTTGGCGACGGCTCAGCTCTCGAACTACCGTGGCGATGGGCACATCAAGCTCGCAGCCTCCGTGGAGTTCATGCACACCGCCACGCTCCTGCATGACGACGTGGTCGACGAGAGCGACATGCGCCGCGGCAAGCCCGCCGCCCGTATGGTCTGGGGCAACGAGGCAAGCGTGCTGGTGGGCGATTTCCTGCTTGGCCAGGCCTTCAAGATGATGGTCGAGGTCGGCTCGCTCAAGGCGCTCGACATCCTCTCCACGGCGGCGACCGTGATCGCGGAGGGCGAGGTCGCGCAGCTGGCCGCCGCCAAGAACACGGCGACCACCGAGGACGAATACCTTGCCGTGATTCGCGGCAAGACCGCAGAGCTCTTCGCCGCTGCCTGCGAGGTCGGCCCGGTTCTGGCCGAACGTCCGAAGGACGAACAGGCCGCATGCCGTTCCTTCGGCATGAACCTCGGCATCGCGTTCCAGCTCGTCGACGATGCGCTCGATTACGGCGGCTCCGATGCCAAGCTCGGCAAGAACGTCGGCGATGATTTCCGCGAAGGCAAGATCACATTGCCCGTGGTGCTGGCCTTCCGGCGAGGTAATGAGGCCGAACGTGACTTCTGGCGCCGCACGCTGGAGCGTGGCGAGATCGACACGGCCGACCTCGAACATGCGATCGGCCTCATGCGCCGCCACAACGCTCTCGAAGACACGATCGAACGCGCGCGCCACTACGGCGCCATGGCCAAGGACGCGCTTGCCTTGTTCGCCGACAGCCAGATGAAGTCCGCCCTGGCCGACGTCGTGGAGTTCTGCATCAGCCGCGCGCACTGAGATTTCGGGTTTGGCGCTTCTCGACGAGGAGGCGCTATTCCTCCGGCACGAGCGTTCTGCGCTGCCGCAACACGGCGAGAATGGCCGTTCCCCGCACCGCCAAGGCCAGGACCAGCGTCACGACGATGATGAGGAAGGCGGCGGCGGCGATGGCCGGGCTGATGTTCTCGCGGAGCGAGGAAAACATCTGCCGCGCGAGGGTCGTCTGGTTGGGGCCGGCAACGAAGAGGGTGATGACGACCTCGTCCAGCGACGTCGCGAAGGCGAACGCTGCTCCCGTGAGGATTCCCGGCAAAGCGAGCGGGAAGGTCACTCGCCGGAACACCGTCGCGGGTGCGGCACCGAGGCTCGCGGCCGCCTTCTCCAGAGCGGGATCGATCGCCGCGAGCGAGCCGGAGACGTTCACCAGCACGAAGGGCACGCACAGGACGGCGTGCGCGATGATAACCCCGAGATAGCTGCTTGCGAGGCCGAGCCGGGCGTAGAGGATCTGCATGCCGACGCCCAGCACCACGGCCGGCACCACCATCGGCAGCAGGAAGATCGAGCGCAGCAGGCCCGAGAAGGGCACGAGATTGCGACGCAGCCCGAGCGCCGCCAGGGTACCCACCGCCGTCGACAGCACCGTGGCGCCGCTGCCGATGATCATGCTGTTGACGATGGAGCGCTGCCAGGCGTCGCTGGTGGCGAGCGTGTCGAACCACCGGGTCGAGGGACCGGACATCGGATAGGTGAGGAAGATGCTGTCGGTGAAGGCAAGCGGCAGGATAGCGGCGAGGGGGATCACCAGGAAGGCGACGACGAGGGCGCCGAAGGCAAGGCGCAGCGCATTGAAGGGCAGTCGGTTGGTATTCCTCATGGCTGCACCATGGGCGTGCGCGAAAGTCGGCCATAGATGAGATAGAGCACCGTGGTCGGCACCAGCAGGAAGATGCCGAGCGCACCGGCCATGCCCCAATTGGCCGTTCCGGTCGCGTAGAAGGCGATGACCGACGAGATCATCTGCTCGTTCGGGCCGCCGACCAGGGCGGGCGTGATGTAGTAGCCGAGCGCCACCATGAAGACGAGCAGCGAACCCGAGAGCAGGCCGGGCATGGCGAGCGGCAGCATGACGTGGCGTACCGCCTTCAGCGGCGGCGCGCCCAGGGATGCGGCGGCCGGCATCAGGTTGCGGGGGATGGCGATCAGACTGGCATAGATGGGCAGCACCATGAAGGGCAGCAGCACATGCGTCATGGCGATGAGGATGCCGGTTCGGTTGTAGATCAGCGGCAGCGACGCATCGATCAGCCCGAGAGCCTTCAGCGTCTGGTTGATAAGCCCGTTCTCCTGCAGGAGAACCATCCACGCCGCCGTCCGCACCAGCAGGGAAGTCCACAGCGGCAGCAGCACGGAGAGCAGGAGAACGTTGCGCTTCCAGCCGCCGACACTGGCGACGAGCATGGCGAAGGGCAGGCCGATCAGGGCGCAGAGCAGCGTGACCTGCAGGGCGATCACGAATGTGCGCAGCATGATCATGCGGTTGACCGCGAGATCGGGGGGAACCGGAGCGATGTTGCCGTCGTCGCCCCGCTTGAGGTCGACGGCCGCCAGCAGGTTGGCGTCCGTGTAGGCCGGCATGCTGCGCTTGAGGGCAAGCCAGAAGGCGGGCTGCGTCCAGCGTGTATCGATGTTGGAAAGCGCCGGCGGGCTGTTTTCGGGCGCGTTCCGAATGGCGGTGGCGGTCTTGGGGAGGAGCGTGCGGAAGCCGGACTGCTGGCTGTTGAGGGCCCGCACGGCATCGCCGAACTGTTCCTGCGGGATGGGCGCCCTGAGATCCTTCGCCAGCGCCGCCTGCACTTCAGCCGGGGGCGTGCCCTCGCCGCCCCAGCCCGCGATCGCCACCGCCGTGGCCGGGAATGCGAGACGCACGGTGCCGCCCTGCACCGAGGTCGTGATCATCATGCCGAGCGGCCACAGGAAGAAGATCCCGAGAAAGGCGATGAGCGGCAGCAGAAGGAGGGCGGCTCTCAGCCGCGGCGCGCGGCTCATGGCAGGACCAGCGTGCAGTCGTCGACGCTGAAGCCGGCGAATGCCTCGGAGCCGACGGCGCGCAGGCTCTCGCGGCGGTCGGCCTTGGCGACCAGGCGCTTCCCGCTGCAGGCAAGATGCAGCCGGACGTGATCGCCGTGATAGACGTCGTCCTCGATGCTGACGGGGAGGCTGTTCGGCTGGGTCTCGCCGTCGCCGACATGCAGGCGCTCGGGCCGGATCGAAACCAGGACCGGCAGATCCGCCTGAAGGGCGAGATCGGTGCGGCAGGCGACGGTCCTTCCGAGCGCGAGCTCCACGGTGGCGAGGCCGTCGGCGCAGGATTTCACCCGCCCCTCGAGGAGATTCGTCTCGCCGATGAATTCGGCGACGAAACGCGTGCGCGGTCGATCGTAAAGGCCCGAGGGCGTGTCGAGCTGCTCGATCTTGCCGAGATTGAGCACGGCGACCCGGTCGGACATGGTCAGGGCCTCGCCCTGATCGTGGGTCACAAAGATCACGGTAAGGCCGAGATTGCGGTGCAATTCCCGGATCTCGAGCTGCATGTGCTCGCGCAACTGCTTGTCGAGTGCGCTCAGAGGCTCGTCCATGAGCACCACCTTGGGCTCGTAGACGAGGGCGCGGGACAGGGCGATGCGCTGCTGCTGCCCGCCCGAGAGCTGGGACGGCTTGCGCTCCTTAAGATGGCCCAGGCGGACAAGATCGAGCGCTCGGGACACCCGGCTGTCCCGCTCCGCCCGGCCGACGCCGCGCATCTTCAGCGGAAAGGCCACATTCTCGGCAATCGTCATATGCGGAAACAAGGCGTAGTTCTGAAACACCACGCCCATGTTGCGCTTATGGGGCGGCAGGTTCTCCACGCGCACACCATCGACCTTCAGGGCTCCGCTGGAAGGAGCCTCGAATCCCGCCAGCATCATCAGGAGCGTGGTCTTGCCGGAGCCCGATGGCCCGAGAAGGCTGACGAATTCGCCTCGCCCGACGTGAAAATCGAGATTGTCGACCACTTTCATCGTGCCGAAGGACTTGCTCACGGCATCGAAGTGAATGAAGGATTCCATCAGGCCTGAACTGCTCCTGCGGGGACGTGTAACGCCACAATACTCCGTCATGGCGCGTTGCATAGCCGGAGCCTTCGCTCCGGCCATGCGCAGGAGGCGGTCCTACTGGCCGAGCCAGGCGTTGAAGCGCTTGGTCAGTTCCTCGATGTTGTCGTTCCAGAAGTCCGTATCGATGGAGATGGTGTCCTTGGTGTTGGCGGGCGACGTCGGCAGGTCCGCCGCAAGGTCGGCCGGAACAGCGGCGGCCGCTGCCTTGTTGGGAAGCCCGTAGGCGATGTCCTGGGGCAGCTTCACCTGGTTATCGGGTTCGCTGGCGAAGGCGATGAAATCCATCGCCGCGTCCTTGTTGGGGCTGCCCTTGAGGATGACCCAGCTGTCCACCGCATAGATGCTGCCAGGCCAGACGCCCTTGAAATGGGTGCCCTCGGTCTTGTTGATGCCGCTGATGCGACCGTTATAGGCCGAAGTCATCACCACCTGGCCGGACTTCAGCAACTGGAGCGGCTGGGCGCCCGATTCCCACCAGACCATGTCGCCCTTGATCTGGTCGAGCTTCTTGAAGGCGCGGTCCACGCCTTCGGGCGTCCGCAGCACGGTGTACACGTCCTTCGGAGCCACTCCATCGGCCATCAAGGCGAACTCGAGGGCATATTTCGGGCCGCGGCGCAGGGCACGCTTGCCCGGGAACTTCTTGGTGTCCCAGAAATCCGCCCACGACGTGGGCGCTTCCTTGAGTTTGTCGCCGTCATAGGCGAGCTGCGTCGACCACACGATGGCGCCCACGCCGCAATCGCTGACGGCACTGTCGATGAACTTGTCCTTGCCGCCGAGCTTGTTCCAGTCCAGCGGCTCGTAGATGCCGTCGGCACAGCCGATGGCGAGTTCTTCCGCCTCGACCTGGACGGCATCCCAGTTGGGCGTACCTGCCTTGACCTTGGCTTCAAGCACGCCGATGCCGCCATCCCAGGCCTCGTCGAGGACAGGCTTGCCGAGCTTGTCGGAGAAGGGTTTGAAATAGATCTTGCGCTGGGCGTCCTGGTAGTTGCCGCCCCAGGAGACGACCGTGAGATCGCGGGCCGAGGCCGTGGCGAGGCCGGCAAGAGCCGTGCCGAGCGCGAGGCCGGATGCAAGAATGATGTGTCGGATGGTCATGGCAGTCTTCCCCATTGCTGCGTTGCTCTGGACTTTACGGGCGTGATCACCGGCAGCACGTCCTGCCTGGCCCACGCCCTGTTTTCGCGCATCGATCGTACGCGGATTGTCGCCATCGGAACCCGCAAGGCCGCCTGTGGCAATGGCGGCGTTTACGGCCGGTGAAAAAACTAGACACCCAGCTCGGCAAGGAGCTGCTTCGGCGCGAGACGCAGCGCCGCGGCACGGCGATGTCCCTCCAGTCCCTCGCTTGCGCTCTGGCGGGTGGCAGGGGGCGCCACGGCGGCGACGCCGCGCTCGTCCAGCCATTGATGCGTGCAGGTCTTGACATAGGAACCTACCCACAGGCCGCCCGTGTAACGTCCCGCTCCCATCGTCGGCAGCGTGTGGTTGGTGCCGCAGCACTTGTCGGAATAGACGACGCTGGCCAGAGGGCCGATGAAAAGCGAGCCGTAGTTGCGCAGCTTTGTCGCCGTGGCATGCGGATCACGCGTATGGACCTGCAGATGCTCGGCGGCGATGAAGTCGGAATAGGCCAGCATGGCCTCCTCGTCCTCGCACAGGACGATCTCGCCATAATCCCGCCAGGCCGGTCCGGCGACATCGGCGGTGGGCAGGCTCAGGAGCTGGCGCTCCACCTCGGCCTTCGTCGCCTGCGCCAGCGGCTTGCTGGTGGTGATCAGGCCGACGCGGGTGCGCACGTCGTGCTCGGCCTGCGCCAGCAGGTCTACCGCTATGGTGACCGCGTCGCCGGACTCATCCGCCACCACGAAGATCTCGCTGGGCCCGGCGAGCTGGTCGATGCCGACCTGGCCGAAGACCTGGCGCTTGGCTTCGTTCACGAAGGCATTGCCGGGCCCGAAGATCTTGTCGACCGCGGGGACGGTCTGGGTGCCGTAGGCCATGGCGGCGATGGCCTGGGCGCCGCCGACCCTGAAGATGCGGTCCGCGCCCGACAGATGGCAGCCGGCGATCATCGCCCGATGCGCGCCGGGCGGCAGGCAGGCTATGACCTCGTCGCAACCGGCCACCTTGGCGGGCACCAGCGTCATAACCGGCGCCGAAAGCAGGGGATAGCGCCCGCCCGGCACATAGGCGCCGACGCGGGCGATGGGAATGATGCGATGGCCGAGATGCAGTCCGGGCAGGGCCTCGATCTCCAGCGGCGCCAGCGTGGCGCGCTGGGCCTCGGCGAAGGCCCGTACCCGCTCGATGGCGAATTCGGTATCCGCACGGGTCTGCGGATCGAGCGCCTCGACGGCATCCCGCCGCTCCGCCTGCGTAACCTCGAACGCCTCGATCTCGACCTTGTCGAACTGCCTCGAATAGTCGCGCAGGGCCTCGTCGCCCCGCTTGCGGACATCCGCGATGACCTCCTTGACCGTGGCTTCGACGGGAGCGTTGTCCGATTGGGCGCTGCGCTCGGGTGTCTTGATGCGGGTGATCCTGGTCTCGATCTGCGGGTCGAGCATCGGCATTGGCGGCCTTTTGGTTGATGTAATGATGATTGACTGTCCCGCTGCCCGCGGTTTCCCGCAATTGCATGAAACGCTGATGGTCAATAAATTCACCACCAGCGGCGGAATGCGCCGCTGTTGATTCCCGGGACGGCGGAGGAAAGCATGAAGATCGGGGACAAGCTTCGCGAATTGCGGCAGCGTCGCAAGCTGAGCGTCAGGGAGGTGGCGGTGCGTTCGGGTGTCTCGCATTCCTCGATCTCGCTGATCGAGCGCGACATGATCAGCCCGTCGCTCGATACGCTTCGTGCCGTGCTGGACGCTCTGGGTACGACTCTTTCCGGTTTCTTCCTCGATCTCAAATCCACCTTGCCGCAGAGTCCCTTCTATCGTGCCGCCGATCTGACCGAGATCGGCCATGCGGAGACCATTTCCCACCGTGTCATCGGCCTCGACTATCCGAACAAGTCCATGCTCGTGCTGCACGAGACCTACGCGCCCGGGGCAGACACCGGCGAAGCCTATGCCCACTCCGCGCAGGAGGGCGGCATGGTTCTCAGCGGCGCCATCGAGGTGACCGTCGGCACCAATGTGCAACTGCTGCTGCCGGGAGACGGCTACTATTTCGACAGCCGCCTTCCGCACCGCTTCCGCAATGTCGCGGACGGCCGCAGCGAGATCGTCAGCGCCATCACGCCGCCCACTTATTGATGTCTGGCACTGGTCGATTTACCGACCACCTTTTCGCGCGGGATTCGGGAGGGGGTTGCCCCGGCCTCTGCCGGATGGGAAACGAAACGATACGTGGGAGAATCTCCTCAATGTCGGGCACGCCCGCTGTCTCCGTCCTGAACACCAAGGCGCCTCCGGTCTCCGAGGAGAAGGCACGGCGGATTGCGCGCGAGCACTACGGCCTCGCCGTCATGGCCAAGCCCCTGATCGGCGAACGCGACAGCAACTTTCATCTCAAGGCCGCGGACGGCCAGGACTACCTGCTGAAGGTGGCGAATCCGGTCGAGGACCAGACGGTTACGGATTTCCAGACGCGGGCGCTGATGCATATGGCGACGCGCGATCCGTCCCTGCCGGTGCCGCGCGTGGTCGAGACCGGGCGGGGCGAACCCTATTTCTCCCTGGCCGTGGACGGAGGCCAACCACGCATCGTGCGCATGCTGACCTATCTTCCCGGAGTGCCCCTGGCCAGGGTGGAGCGCAGTCCCGGCCTGCCGCGCAATCTCGGCCTCGGCCTTGGCCGTCTCGACCTCGCGCTGGCGGGGTTTTCGCATCCGGCGAGCGGGCATGAACTCCTGTGGGATCTCAGCCATGCGGCCAAGCTCAGGCCGCTCATCGCCCATATCGATGACAGCGAGCGGCAACGCCTGATCGGACGCGTGCTGGACCGGCTCGAGAGTACGGTCTTTCCACGCACCGCTTCCTTTCGCCGTCAGGTGATCCACAACGATTTCAACCCCTCCAACATATTGGTGACCGGTAGTGCGGACGGCCCGCAGGACCGGCTCGCCGGCATCATCGATTTCGGCGACATGGTCGAGGCGCCGCTCGTGAACGAGGTTGCCGTCGGAGCATCCTACCATGTGGCGGAGGAGGGCGACTTCCTGGCCCCGATCAAGGCCTTCGTCGCTGGCTATCATGCCGTGCTGCCGCTGGAGGAAGGCGAAGTCGACTGTCTGTTCGATCTCCTCCTTGCCCGCATGACCCTCACGGTGGTGATCTCCGCCTGGCGTTCGACCCTGGAGCCGGACAATCGCGACTATATCCTGCGCAATGCGGGCCGGGCCTGGACGGGCCTCAGCCGGGCGCACGCCCTGCCGCCGGCGCAGGCTGCCGAGGAATTCCATCTTCATCTTGCAAGGGAGCGCACCCCGTGACCATGGTCAACGCCTTCGATCCCGCCAGGGTTGCCGATTTCGCCGAGGACGAGGCGGCCCTGATCGCCAGGCGCCAACGCCTGCTCGGCCCGGCCTACAGGCTGTTCTACGCCCATCCCGTGCAGGTCGCGCGTGCGGAGGGAGTCTGGCTCTACGGGCGGAACGGCGAGGCTTATCTCGACGCCTACAACAATGTCGCGAGCGTCGGCCACAGCCACCCGCACGTGGTGGCGGCACTCGCCCGGCAGGCGGCGACGCTGAACACCCACACGCGCTACATCACCGAGGGGATCCTAGACTACGCCGAGCGCCTGCTCGCCACCATGCCCGCCTCCATCTCAAACGTCATGTTCACCTGCACGGGCAGCGAGGCGAACGACCTCGCCCTGCGTGTCGCCAAGGCGGTGACTGGAGGGACCGGGGTCATCGTGACGGAGAACGCCTATCATGGGGTGACGGACCTGCTCGCCCAGATGTCGCCGTCGCTGGGGCCGAGCGCGCCGATCAGTTCCATGGTCCGGATGGTGGCGGCACCGACGGGGCTGGCGGATGCCGGCGCCGTCTTGGCCCGAAATGTCGGCGAGGCGATCGACGACATGGCGGCGCACGGCATCCGGCCGGCGGCCCTCCTGGTGGATACGATCTTCTCCAGCGACGGCGTGTTTGCCGATCCCGCCGGCTTCCTGGCGCCGGCGGTGGAGGCGATCCGCCGGGCGGGCGGGATATTCATCGCCGATGAGGTGCAGCCGGGCTTCGGGCGCACCGGTGCCGGCATGTGGGGCTTTGCCCGGCATGGGCTGACGCCCGATATCGTCACCATGGGCAAGCCGATGGGAGACGGCCATCCGATGGCGGCGATGGCGGCGAGACCGGAGCATCTCGAGGCCTTCGGGCGCAATGTGCGATACTTCAACACGTTTGGCGGCAACCCGGTCTCATGTGCGGTGGGCATGGCCGTCCTTGATGTCATCGAGGCCGAAGCCTTGATCGCCAATTCCAGGGATGTGGGGGCCTTCTTCAAGGGCGAACTCGAAGCTCTTGCAGCCGTGGACGGCCGCGTCGGCGCGGTGCGTGGGGCCGGTCTCTTCATTGGTGTCGATATCGTGGACGCCGGGGGTGCGCCCGATGGCGCGGCGGCGGCGGAGATCGTCAACGGGCTGCGGGAGCGCCGTGTGCTCATCAGCGCTACGGGCCGGCGCGGCCATAGCCTGAAGATCAGGCCGCCCATGGTGTTCTCCCAGCAGAATGTGGAGCTGTTCATGGACAGGCTCCGGGAGACGCTGGCAAGCCTGTAACGGGCGCCGCGACGCCCTCCGCGCAAAAACTTCAACTCCCCGCCAAGGAAATCTGCGGGCACTGCGTCTGATGGCACAGTCGGCAATCATGCCGGGAGGTATCGATGCAACTGTGCCATCATGAGCGGGCGGGCAGCCGTGCCTCCCGCGAGCAGGGGGAGGGTCGGCATGTCCGCCACGGCGACCATTGATCTCGGCCTGCCATCGCCATGGCCGCTGATGTCCAGGCTGCTTTCCGTGCTGTCGGTGGCGGAGGGAGCCGAAGCGCCGCGGCGCGACGATGTGGCGACGGCCGGCGTACCGGCCGTTCTCGACGACAGCGACGCCGTGCTCGTCACGCTGGCCCTCAAGGGTGACAGCCGGGCCTTCGAGAAGCTGATCCGCCGCCATCACGACATGATCCACCGTGTCGCCTGGCGGCAGACGGGTCTCATGCAGGAGGCCGAGGACATCGTGCAGAACGTGCTGATGCAACTGGTCGAGAAGCTGGCCAGCTACCGTGGCGAAGCACGTTTCACCACATGGCTCATCGGCATCACCATCAATGCCTGCCATGACCATCGCCGCCGCAGGTCGAGCTTCGGACGCATGCGCGAGGCCTTTTCGAGCTATGCGAGCCTTGGTGGCGCCTCGCCCGACGGACGGGACCTCATGCGGCAGAACTGGCTGAAGAGCATGCTTGCCGGCCTATCGCCGGAGCTCAGGGCAACCGTGGTGCTTGTGGCGGGCGAAGGGCTCAGCCACCGCGAAGCCGCGGCCCAACTCGGCATATCCGAAAGTACCGTCTCGTGGCGAATGCATCAGGTGCGCAAGCAGTTGAGTGGAGAAGAGACGAAGGAAGACGCTGCAACGCGTCGGAAGGAGATCCGCGATGAGCGTTGATCACGATTTCGACCATACCGAACTCCCCGAGGCACGGCCGTCGGATGCCGCGCGAGAGCAGGCGATCTTCAAGGCAATGATGCGGTTCGAGGACAGGCGGCGTCGGCAGGGGATAGTCGCGCTGCGGCCGTACCGCTTCAGCTTCGGCTCGCTGCTGCCGCGCCCGGGCCTTCGCATGGCCCTGGCGACGGGAGCGGCTCTGCTGATTGCCGTGCCGATGGGCGTGGAGACTATGCGGATCGTCAGTCCCATGAACGCTCCTGCCGAAAAGGGGACGGGGCCGCACGGCCAATCTCTCATGGGCAGCCAGGAAACCTTGCGTGTCTCCGCCGACGATCGGGAGAGGCTCGATCCGCCTGCCCCCACGCCGAAACGGCAAGGACGGAACGAGCAGGCGGGCGATGGGGAGCCCAGCATACAGTCGGCGCCCAAGCCCGGTGCGGTGGAGCAAGCCGCGCAAGTCTCGTCTGGGCCTGTCCATCCTGGCCGGGGTGCATCAACGCGCACCATGGCAACTGAAGCAGATAGGCCAGCGCTACCCCCCCCACCGCTCGCGCCTTCCGCGAGTGCTACGCCCGACGCCTCGGATCCCCCGGGGGATGACTTGAAGAAGGATATAGGACGGCCCGCCCAACCGGAGGCGAAAGCCGGCGGACGCGCGATTCCGGGGGACACGGCGAACGACGAGGCTGCCCTTGCAGCGCCGTCGCTGCCGGAGCCGAATGGTCCGGTATCGCTCTATTCCCGGCAACGCACCGACATGCCTGTCCAGGAAGGCATTGGCGGAGGCGAGGCATCAATCACCAAGCCCGCCGAGATCGGCCGCGACAAATTCGCGAACGCCCCCGAGAACGCCTTCAAGGCCGTTGCGCAGGAGGCGGTATCGACCTTCTCGATCGATGTCGACACCGCCTCCTATTCCTATGTCCGCGCCGCGCTGAACCAGAATGTGCTGCCCCAGCCGGACGCGGTGCGCACCGAGGAGATGATCAACTATTTCCCCTATGACTATGCTCCGCCGAAGAGCGCCGGCGAGCCCTTCGCCACCGAGGTGGCGGTGATGCCCAATCCCTGGGTCTCCGGCCACAAGCTCATGCGGATCGGCATCAAGGGCTATACCTTGCCGGCCACCGAGCGTCCGCCGGCCAATCTCGTCTTCCTGATCGACACGTCTGGATCGATGGATGAACCCAACAAGCTGCCGCTGCTGGTGAAGTCGCTCGGCATGCTCCTCGATACGCTCAGGCCGCAGGACAGGGTCTCCATCGTGGCCTATGCCGGGTCCGCCGGTGTCGTCCTCAAGCCGACACGAGCGTCCGACAAGGTGAGGATCGAACAAGCGCTCGGCCGGCTGCAGGCCGGTGGCTCGACGGCGGGCGGGGAGGGGATCAGGCTTGCCTATCAGCTTGCCGAGGCCAATTTTGACGCCAAGGCCGTGAACCGGGTCATGCTGGCGACGGATGGCGACTTCAATGTCGGCATCACCAGCCCCGACGAGCTGAAGGGCTTCGTCACTCGCGAACGCGACAAGGGCATCTTCCTTTCCGTGCTCGGCTTCGGCATGGGTAATCTCAACGATGCCATGATGCAGGAGTTGGCCCAGAACGGGAATGGCGAGGCGGCCTATATCGATACGCTCAACGAGGCCCGCAAGGTGCTGGTTGACCAGGCGACTTCGACGCTCTTCCCGATCGCCAAGGACGTGAAGATCCAGGTCGAGTTCAACCCCGTGACGGTGAGCGACTATCGCCTGATTGGCTACGAGACCCGCATGCTCAGGACAGAGGACTTCAACAATGACAAGGTCGATGCCGGCGAAGTCGGATCGGGCGCCAGCGTGACGGCGATCTACGACTTCGTGCCGGCCGGCGGGCCGCGCCCGGTCGACGACAGCCGTTACCAATCCTCGGCCGCCGGGATGTCGGCGACCAGAGCGCAGCCGGACAAGGCGGACGAATACGCCTTCCTTAAGATTCGCTACAAGCTGCCGAAATCGGACAGGAGCACGCTGATGACCACTCCGGTGACACATGCCGGCGAGGCCGGGACGATGTCGCAGGCTCCCCTCGATGCCCGCTTCGCGGTAGCCGTGGCCGGTTTCGGCGAGTGGCTGCGCGGGGGCAGGTACACGGGCAACCTGACGCCGGACGATATCATTGCGCTCGCCAACGGCGCGAAGGGCGAGGATCCGTTCGGTTATAGGGCCGAATTCGTCAACATGGTACGTGCGGCCAAAACCGCGAAGGCATTGCCCCCAAACGCGCGGTGACCGGAGATGAGAGCCTCCCCGGATTGCCCGGGGAGGCTCGGTGGCCGGGACCGCGGACGTCTTCGTCCGCGGTCCCGGCCTCGGCGCTTCTTCCTACTTCCCGTCATATTCGCGCTTCTTCACCTTGCGGATCTGGGCGAGCTGGCCTTCCAGGATCGCAAGCGTGTCCGCCTCCTCCGCCGTGAGTTCCTCCGGCTTGAGGCGGCGGATGAGGATTTCCAGCGCGTCGCCGATGCGGCCGAGCTGGCGGCCATAGGAGCCGACCTCGTCGAGGATGGCCTGTTCGATGTCTGGGCGCGGCGTCTGGCCGAGATTGACATTGATCAGGCCGAACTGGCCGCCGTTCTGGTAGAAGGTCCACGGATTGATCGCCTGCCAGAGCGTGTCGGGCGCGATGGAAAGTCCGAGAGAATTAGCCATGGAGGGTCCCCGGTTCAGCGAGGACGCCAGAGTTTCACGCAGGCAGGATATCGGCGTGACAGGCAAACAAAAAAGCCACCCCGAAGGGCGGCTTCCTTGATTCGAGAATACAACTCCGGCTCAGTTGAGCTTGGCGCGTACTTCGTTGAGGGCGGCGGACATCAGGTTGCCGGCGCTGGCGGCAGGCTGATCCGACAGGATCGAGGTCGCGGCCTTGACGGCGGCATCCGCTGCCGCGGCCTTGACCTCCGCAACGGCGGAGGCTTCGGCCTGCGCGATCTTCTGGTCCGCCAGCTTGGTGCGGCGGGCCACGAAATCCTCGATCTTGGCGATCTGCTCGGCCTTGTAGCGCTCGGCCTCCGCCTTGGCGGTCTCGATCATCTGCACCGCCTCGGCCTCGGCTTCCTTCTGCTTGCGCTGATAGTCGGCCAGAAGCTTCTGGGCGTCCTCACGCAGCGAGCGGGCCTGGTCGAGCTCGGCACGCACGGCGTTGCCGCGGGCATCGAGGCCTTTGCCGATCTGGGCGAAGCCACCCATCTTCCAGGCGATGACCAGGAAGATGATCGTCCCGATCAGGATATAGAACTCCGGACCGGCAGGATCGAACACCTCGTGGAGCATTTCTCCGAAATATTCCATGGGATGCCCTCCTCAGTTCGCCACGGCGGCTTTGACGGCCGCCTGCAAGGCTTCCGGCTCGGGAGCCTTGCCGAGCAGCTGCTCCACGATAGCCGCGGTGGCATCGGAGGCAATGGCGCTCACATTGCTCATGGCGGCCTTCTTGGTGGCAGTGATCTGCCCTTCGGCGGCTTCCAGCTTGGCCGAGAGATCGGCCTCAAGGGACTTCCGCTTGGTATCCGTCTCGGCGCTCACGGCGGCGCGGGTCTCGGAAGCGATGTTCTGAGCCTTGGCGCGTGCCTTGATCAGCGAGGTCTCATAGGCGGCAATGGCTTCGTCGCTGTCGGCCTTGGCCTTCTGCGCCGCTGCCAGATCCGAGGAGATCTTGCTCGAACGGTCGGCAAGGATGCCGGCGATGCGCGGCAGCGCAACCTTCGACATCAGGAGATAGAGAAGCCCGAAAGCGATGACCAGCCACAGAATCTGCGACGTAAAGGTCGAGCTATCGAAAGGCGGGAATGCGCCCTTGGCTCCATGGGCATCGCCTGGAACCTCGGTTCCTGCGGTTGATTCAGCCATGAAACACCTTCAACGAATGCGTCCCAGCGCCTTGCAGGGGTCGGACACAAACAGATGGAATGCTGCCGGCTTGCGCAAACAAGTTACGGCTCCGCGACTTGTCAGCCGCGAAAGCCGTCCTCGAAACGCAGGCCGCGTGGATCAGACTGCGAAGAGCAGCAGCAGAGCGACGAGCAGCGAGAAGATGCCGAGAGCTTCCGTCAGAGCGAAGCCGAGCAGCAGCGTGCCGCGCTGACCATCGGCAGCAGACGGGTTGCGCAGGGCGCCCGAGAGGAACTGGCCGAAGAGGTTGCCGAGGCCGATGCCGGCGCCGGCCATGCCGATGCAAGCGAGACCAGCGCCGATCAACTTAGCTGCGTTGGCGTCCATGGATGGAACTCCTGTTGGGTAGGGGTTTGTTGAGACTAGATGTGATCAATGACCCGGATGCAGGGCATCATTGAGGTAGATGCAGGTGAGCGTTGCGAAGACATATGCCTGCAACACGGCCACCAGCGTTTCCAGCGCCACGAGGGCGATGACCAGAAGAAGGGGCAGGGGCGAAAGGATCGCCGTGAACACGCCGGCACCCGCCAGCATGACGATGAAGCCTGCGAAGATCTTGAGGGCGATGTGGCCCGCGAGCATGTTGGCGAAAAGACGGACGGAGAGGCTGATCGGGCGAGAGATGAACGAAATCACCTCGATCACCACGAGAAGGGGCAGCAGCCAGCCCGGAACGCCCGACGGCACGAACAGGTGCAGGAAGTGGGTGCCGTTCTTGTAGAAGCCGTAGAGGATCACGACGCTGATAACCAGGGCGGCGAGCGCGAAGGTGACGATGATGTGGCTCGTGACCGTGAAGAAGCCGGGGATCAGGCCGAGCACGTTGCAGAACAGCACGAACATGAACAGCGAGAACACGAAGGGCATGAAGCGCATGCCCTCATGGCCCGCCGAGCTGCGCACGGTGCCAGCCACGAATTCATAGAAGGTCTCGGCCAGGGACTGCCAGCGGCCGGGAACGGTGGCGCGCGCCGAGGTCGTCGCGATCATCACCAGCGCGATGAGGATCACCGCGATGAACATGAAGAGGGCCGAATTGGTGAAAGCAATGCTGCCGATATGGAAGAGCGGCTTGATCTCGAATTGGGTAATCGGACTATGCATCGCCTGCCAGGCCCTGTCTTCATCTATGGCGCGAGGCGCCGGGTCATTCCTGCTTGTCGGGTGTTTTGCCCAACATATTCGAGGCGCGCAACAAATTCCGGATACCAGCCACGAAGCCGAGCATCAGAAGAATGATGAGCCCCCACGGTGAGGTGCCGGCGAACTTGTCCACCACCCATCCGATCAGCCCGCCGGCAATGATGCCGGCGACGAACTCGGACGACAGACGCATCGCCTTGCCGATCGCGGAGGGGTCGCCCTCCTGCTTGCGCAGCTTCGCCGCTTCGGCTCGTTCCCCGGCCTTGACGGCTTCGAGGCGCTCGTCGAGGCGGCGCAGACGTTCGGACAGCTCTTTTTCACTGGGATTGTCTTTGCCGGAATTCCCGGCCTGGTTTGCTTCGTCGCTCGCCATTGCGGCAACATGCTCCCTGGCCGGCAAAATGGCGCCGGACACCCCCCTTGAAAACGGCGGGACCATACCGACCGCTCCTTACGGTGTCAAGGCGAGGAGAAAATTGATCAAGTCATTGAGAATAAATACAAAATGGGTGAAGGAGAGGGAGGCGTGCGGCTTTTATGCACGCTGCAGCCTATGGTTGGGGTGGCATTGTCGATGGTATGGGGGCCTCGGATGGGCCATTTTCCCCTTCAGCTGGGTGAACCATGCCGGTTCGGCGACAGGCGTGAGGTATTTGCGGCCTAGAATCAGGCCGCCTCCAGGCGCTGGGGCGAGATACTGTCCACAAGGCCCCAGGCGAGGGCCTCTTCCGCCGTCATGAAGTTGTCCCGGTCGAGCGCCGCTTCGACTTCCTCGATCGAGCGCCCGCAATGCCTGGCGTAAAGGCCGTTCAGCCGGGCGCGCATCTTCATGATGTTCGAGGCGTGGATCAGGAGATCGCTTGCCTGGCCCTGGTAGCCCCCGGAAGGCTGGTGCACCATGATGGATGTGTTGGGCAGGGCGACGCGCCTGCCCGGTTCCCCGGCCATCAGGACGAAGGAGCCGAGCGAATAGGCCGACCCCATGCACAGCGTCGAGACGGGGCTCTTGATGAACTGCATGGTGTCATAGATGGCGAAGCCGCTGGTAACGGAGCCCCCAGGCGAATTGATGTAGATCGAGATTTCCTTTCGCGGATTCTCGGCTTCCAGGAAAAGGAGCTGCGCGCAGACCAGGGCCGAAACATCGTCGTCGATCGGTCCGTTGATGAAGATGATGCGTTCCCGCAGCATTCGGGAGAAGATGTCGAAGGAACGCTCGCCGCGCTGCGACTGTTCGACGACCATCGGAATGAGGGCGTTCATCGTATCCTTCTCCGGTTCAGGCTGCCCGAAGCATCACGACGGGCTGGTTCAGGTTTGCGGCGACCGGCTTCAGCACGAAGCCGCCGTGGGTGATGCGCACGAGCGTGCCGCCCTCGCGGGCCGGGGCGAGATCGAAGGTGACGATGCTGTCGAGCCTGCTGGTGCCATCGTCTTCCCGCCAGGCATAGCGCAGGTGGCGCGGGGGATCGCTGGACAGCAGCCTGCACTCCACATCGCCGGCGAGACCAACCGCCCGGCCATCGAAGCGCACTTTTCCCTCATCCGTCAGGGATTTCGCCGGTGCCAGCCAGGTGGCGACATTATCCGGCACGGCGAGGGCACGCCAGACCTTCGCAAGCGGCTCGTCCAGCCTGCATTCGAAGACGAGGTCTTCCGGCTGTTGTTCGCTCGCCCTGTCCGGCCGCTGTGTCGTCGGTGCATCACCAATCGTCATTGGTCCATATCCTTGAGCACGGTCCTGAGCCTTTCGAGCCTTTCCGGCCAGAAGGCTCGGTAGCGGTCCAACCAGTCGGCCAAAGGCGTCAGCGCCTGCGGGACGGCACGGTAATGTGCGTTGCGGCCCTGGCGCCTCTCCGTCACCAGTCCCGCCTGCCTGAGTACGGCCAGGTGCTGCGAGATGGCCGGCTGCGAGACGTCGAAGCCCGCCTTGAGCTCTGAGACGCTCATTTCCCTGCCGGCGAGCCTTTCGAACACGGCGCGGCGGGTTGGATCGGCGAGGGCGCGGAAGAGATCTGGCTGGATCATGTGATATACATAAGCATGTACTTATGGATTCGGCAATGGAAATTTTCCGGGTGCGTGGGCATCCCGTTCATGGGCAGGAATCCGTCGCCGAAGCCGGGGAAAGATGCCTGTCCTCTCAGAGCTTGGATTGGCTCGTATGGACGCACGACGCTCGACAAGGAGAAAGAGAGGGCCCGATGCCCTGCGTCCGGCAAGCCTCCAGCAAGCGCATTTCGCCTTCAGACGGAGGCGTCATGAATCAAAACCGCTTGTTATTCCTGCATATCAGGCCGGACGACCGGTTCTGCCCGACCGCGTTTTGTCCTAGACCGCTTCCAGGAATTTCTCGGCCTCGCTGAGGCTCACGGAGACGAGCTGGCTCACCCCGCGCTCCGCCATGGTGACGCCGAAGAGGCGGTTCATGCGGGCCATGGTGATCGGGTTGTGGGTAATCGTCACGAAACGTGTTTCGGTCTGCTGGATCATGGAGTCCAGCAGGTCACAGAAGCGTTCCACATTGGCGTCGTCCAGCGGCGCATCGACTTCGTCCAGAACGCAGATCGGCGCGGGATTGGTGAGGAACACCGCGAAGATGAGGGCCATGGCCGTCAATGCCTGCTCGCCGCCGGAGAGAAGCGACAGGGTCTGCGGTTTTTTGCCCGGAGGGCGGGCCAGCATTTCGAGGCCGGCCTCGAGCGGATCGTCCGATTCGGTGAGCTGCAACTCGGCCGTGCCGCCGCCGAACAGGGTCTGGAACAGGCGCTGGAAATGGCCATTGACGATGTCGAAGGCGGCCAGAAGCCTCTCGCGCCCCTCGCGGTTCAGTCCGGCGATGGCCTGGCGCAGGCGCTTGATCGCCTCGATGAGATCGTCCCGCTCGGCCACCAGCCCGTCGAATTGGGTCTGCACATCCTTCTGCTCGTCCTCGGCGCGCAGGTTGACGGCACCCAGGCGCTCGCGTTCCCGCTTGGCCTCCTCGAGCGCGCGCTCGACGTCCCGGCGATCGGGAATCGGGGTGTCCGGCGCGAGATTGGCGAGCTTGAGCAGGCCCGTGGGCGCGACGTTCAAGGCTTCCTCGATCTCCGAGACGATCTGGGCGCGCCGCGCGCGCAGGGCATCGAGCTTCTCCTCGGAGCGTACCTGTTCCTCGCGGGACTGGCTGAGGGCGACAAGCGCGTCGCGGCCTTGGCGATCGGCCTGGGCCAGTCGGCTCTCGGCCTCGGCGAGGCGGTCGGCTGCGGCCTTGCGCGCGGCTTCGGCTGTCTCCGTTTCGCTCATGAGCGCTCGGCGGCGGGCGGCGAAGACCACGGGGGCATCGTCGAAGCCGGCGCGTTCGACCTCCAGCTCGGTGAGGCGATTCGTGAGGGTTTCGATCTGGGCCGTGCCGCCTTGCTGGCGTTCCGCCCAAGACCTGGCTTCCTGCAGGATGGCCGACAGGCGCCGAAGACGCAGTTCTCCCTCGCGTGCGAGGGTCTGGGCCTGGGCGCGTGCTTCGGCCACGGCCCCGCGGCCCTGCGCCACGGTGCTGCGTAACGCCTGGAGCCTGGCATTGAGCGCGCCGCCATCAGGCAGCGACGCTAGGACTTCGCGCGCGGCTTCGCAGGCTTCTCTTGCCTCCTCAAGGTCGTCGCCGAGACGGTTGCCGGCTTCCGTGAGGGCGGATAGGCGGCTGGCGAGTTGCGCGGCCTGGCGTTCGGCGGTTGCGGCTCGTTCGCGCAGCTGCTCGGCCTCACGGTTGAGCATGCGCCAGGTGTCCCGGGCGCCGCGTTCGCGCTCTCCGGCCTCGCGCAGGGCCGCCTGCGCGGCCTCCGCGGCCTGTCGTCGGGGTTCGACCGCTTCGCGCGCGGCCTCCGCTTCCTGTTCCAGTTCGGCAAGGCGATTGCGCTCGGCGAGCCGTCTCGCCGCGGCAGAGGGAGCCTCGGCGGCGGCCACGAAGCCGTCCCACCGCCACAGGTCGCCCTGGCGGCTCACCAGACGCTGGCCGGGGGCAAGCAGGGCCTTGAGGCGCTGGCCGTCCTCCTTCGGGACGATGCCGATCTGCGCGAGGCGGCGCCGCAGGCTCTCTTGGCCTCGCACGAAGGCGGCAAGGGGCTCGACGCCATCGGGCAACGCGGGATCGCCGGCGGACGGTTCGGCACCGGACCAATGCGCCGGCGCTGCGAGATCCGTCGGGGCGTCGATGTCGTCGCCGAGAGCAGCGCCAAGCGCTACTTCATAGCCCTTGGTGACCTTGAGCTTGTCGGCGATGGGCGGATATTTGGCGCCGGCCGGCGTCAGCACCAGCTTGGCGAGCGTGCGCGCCTCCGTTTCCAGCCGGCTGGCGGAGCGCTCGGCTTCCTGCAGGGGAGTGCGGGAGGCGACTTCGGCTTCCCTCGCGCGAGCATGCTGGCCCTCTGCCTCCATGGCTGCCTGCTCGGCCTCGCCGAGACGATGCTGCATTTCGGCGAGTTCTTCCCCCAGGCTCTCGGCGAGAGCCGCCGCGTTGGACCCGGCCTGCAATGCCTCGCTCTCGCGCCGCACGTCGGTCAGCTGGCGTTCCAGCCTCATGACACGGTCGCCTGTCTCGCGCTCGCTGCGTTCGGCCTGGGCACGCCCGGCCTGCAACTCGGCATAGTCGGTCTGCGCCTCGCCGAGCGCTTTCTCCTCGGCAGCGAGGTGGGTCTCGGCTTCGTGGAGGACTTCCTGCGCCTCGGCTGCCAGGTCTCCCGATGCCTCCTGCTCGTCCTTGAGGGCGGCCTCCTCGCCGGCAAGGCGCTCCAGCATGGTACCGGCATCGGCGATCATTGCCTTCTCGCGAGTGATGTCGGCTGCGGCCTGCGTGATGCGGTGGTCAAGCTCCACCTTGCGCTGCTCGGCGCGCCGTTCTTCCTGCTGCAAGGCCTCGCGCGCGGTCGTCAGGCGATGCAGTTCGGCGGCTGCGGCCGCTTCCGCCTCGCGCAGGGGCGGCATCTCATGGGCGGCGATGGCGGCAAGGCGCGCGGCTTCCGCCTGCGCGCGGGTGCGCTCCGCCACCGAGCGGATATCGTGGTCGAGACGCTGCTCCGCTTCGATCACCAGCCGGCCCGCTTCCTCGAAGGCTATATGGAAGAGCAGTGCCTCGGCCTGGCGAATCTCGTTGGAGAGGCCGCGATAGCGAAATGCCTGGCGCGACTGACGCTTGAGACCCTCGAGCTGCGATTCGATCTGGGTGAGCACGTCCTCCAGGCGTTCGAGATTGCTCTCGGCCGCTTTCAGGCGCAGCTCGGCCTCGTGGCGGCGCGAATGCAGGCCCGAAATGCCGGCCGCCTCTTCCAGGATCCGGCGGCGCGACTGGGGCTTGGCGGCGATCAGCTCCGCGATCTGCCCCTGGCGCACCATGGCGGGGGAGCGGGCGCCGGTGGAGGCGTCGGCAAAGATGAGCTGCACGTCGCGCGCGCGGACCTCGCGCCCGTTGATGCGGTAGTTGGAGCCGCGATCCCGCTCGATGCGCCGGGAGATCTCCAGGATGTCGACATCGTTGAAGGCGGCGGGGGCCGTGCGGTCCTTGTTCTCGACGGTGAGGATGACCTCGGCCATGTTGCGCGCCGGCCGGTTGCCGGAGCCGCCGAAAATGACATCGTCCATTTCGGCGGCGCGCAGATTCTTGTGGGAGCTTTCACCCATCACCCAACGCAGGGACTCGACCAGGTTCGACTTGCCGCACCCGTTCGGCCCGACGACACCCGTCAATCCGGGTTCGATCAGGAAGTCCGTCGGTTCGACAAACGACTTGAAGCCGAGAAGCCTGAGCTTGGTTAGTTTCATTCATCACCCCGCAACCAGGCCTCGCGAGGGCGACGGCTGCTATCAGGACTTGATAAACGGATCCGCGGTCTTGGCGAACTCATCCAACGTGATTTCACCACTCTTCTTGATACCATTGATGAAGAAAGTCGGCGTTCCGTCGATATTGAAGACTTTCTCGCCGCGATCCTTCACCGCGCTCACGCCACCATAGAGCGTCTGGTCTTTCAAGCAGGCCTGGAACTGTTCCTGTGTAAAACCCGACTGCTTGGCGATGGCGAACAGGCCCGGCAGCACCTGCTTGGGATCATCGACGAAGGCCCAGTTGTCCTGCTGGGCGAAGAGGACGTCGAGCACGGTGTAATATTTGTTCGCGTCGTTGTTGGCGATGCAGCGGGCCAGCATGAAGCCGGCGGTGGCGCGGGGATCGAGGGGAAACTCGCGCATCGTCCACAGCACCTTGCCGGTATCGATGTACTTTTCCTTGATGGCCGGGAAGACGTCCTTGGCGAAGCGCGCGCAGTGCGGGCAGGTCATCGAGGCATATTCATAGACCTTGACCGGCGCGTCCGGCTTTCCCAGGGCGATGTCCGGGATCGGGCCGGGGACGGCGAGCTCGAGGAGGCTTACCTTGTCGTCGGCAGCCAGGGCGGGCAGGGCCGGCAGCGCCGAGGTCGCCGCGAGGGCTGCGATCAGGGTGCGGCGGTTAAGGATCGGGCTCATCGGCTCATCATGTCCTTTTCTGGATGTGCATCTGCGCTGCAGACGTGCGGTACTTGAGACGCACAATTATGGCAACAGGCAGACGAGACGGTTTCACGGAGCTGTGACCGGTTTTGAGCCGCGCACCTGCCGCCCGAGCCGCTCCAGCGCTTCCCGCAATCCCTGGTCCTCGATTCCCCCGAGGTCCTTCTCCAACTGCCGGGCGGCGGCGGGAGAAAGCTCCGGAGGCCTGGGGCGCTCGCGGCGTTCGGGATGCTCGACCGGTCCCTGCTTGAGCCGCAGCTTGCCGACGCAGCGCCAGCCGAACACGGCGTTGATCCGCTCGATGATCTGGGCCGCACCCATCTCCACTTCCAGAGCGAAGGCGCTTTCCACCCGCAGAATCAACGTGGCCGGCTGGGCTGGCGTATCCGGCTTGTCCATCTTCGGACGCGGCGGCCATTGGATCTTCAGCGGTTGCGACTGTTCGGCGAGCCGCACCCCGACGATATCCGGCCAGTGGCCGATGATGTCGGCGGTGGCGAAGCCGCGCGCCTTCAGGGCGTCGGCCAGTGCGGGGCCGAGCAGGTCGGAAAAGGGGCGGGCGGAGCGCGCCTTGAAGGAAGGGGACTTGTTGATCATGGGCAAAGCATGGAATGAGGGGCCATGCTGAATCCTGCGCCTTCCGAGGTCAAGTACTCCGATGCCTTGCTGGCCTGGTATGACAGGCACCGGCGGCGGTTGCCTTGGCGTTCCCTGCCGGGCGAGACACCCGATCCCTATCGTGTCTGGCTCTCGGAGATCATGCTTCAGCAGACCACCGTAAAGACCGTAGGGCCTTATTTTCAGACCTTCGTCTCACGTTGGCCCACCGTAAAGGCCCTTGCGGCGGACGATATCGAGGAGGTTCTCAAGGCCTGGGCCGGGCTCGGCTATTATTCGCGGGCGCGCAACCTCCATGCCTGTGCGCGCTTCGTCAGCGAGCGGCTCGGCGGGCGTTTTCCCGATTCGGTCGAGGGACTGCGACAGTTGCCCGGCGTGGGCGCCTATACGGCGGCGGCGGTGGCCTCCATCGCATTCAACCGCCATGCCGCCGTCGTTGACGGCAATGTGGAGCGCGTGGTGACGCGGCTCGAGGCCATCGAGACGCCGCTTCCCCAGGCCAAGCCCGCCATCGCGGCGATCGTGGGACGGCTGACGCCCTTCGACCGTCCCGGCGATTTCGCACAGGCGATGATGGACCTCGGCGCCACCATCTGCACGCCGAAGCGACCGGCCTGTTCCCTGTGTCCCTTCATGCCGCTTTGCCAGGCCCGCGTCGAAGGCACGCAGGAAAGTTTTCCGCGCAAGGCGCCGAAGGCGAAACGTCCCTTGCGCAAGGGGGCGGCGTTCTGGCTGACCCGCCCGGACGGTTGGGTGCTTGTGCGCAAGCGGCCGGACAAAGGGCTGCTGGGGGGCATGACCGAAATCCCTTCGAGCGCCTGGAGCGAGGATTTCGATGCCGCGACTGCCATCGCCCATGCCCCGCTCAAGGCGAAATGGCGCAGGCTGGCGGGAGAGGTGGGCCACGGCTTCACCCATTTCGAGCTTGCCGTCACCGTCTACGCCGCCGACGCCGCAGTGACCACCAGGGCGCCGTCGGATTGCCGGTGGGTTCGCCTCGCCGATCTCGATGGCGAGGCACTGCCGACCGTGATGCGCAAGATCGCTGCGCTGGCTCGTGGCGCCTAGAGTGACGTGGGTCATCCCCGCCAGCATTGGCAACGCGGACGCTTCGCCGATTTGTGAATTATACGTTATTCTTCATTTATATCGATTTTAATTGAATATTGAAAACTAATAACCTTACGATACTTGATTTGATACGCTGCGTAATTTAATTTTTCTCTTGCGTTTGGCGCTCCATCGGCCAGCATGAGACTGGACTCGCAGTTGGGGGCCTCATGGCGTTTGTTGCCGCTCTGTTGATCGGCTTGGTTGCCGGTTTGCGCACTTTTACGGCCCCGGCGGCCATCAGTTGGGCCGCCTATCTCGGCTGGCTTCCGCTGCAGAATTCGCCCTTCGCCTTCATGGGGCACGCGTTCACGCTGTGGATATTCACCCTCCTCGCCCTTCTGGAGCTGGTGGGTGACAAGCTTCCGTCGACGCCGAGCCGCAAGGTGCCGATGCAGTTCGGCGCGCGCATCGTGAGCGGAGCGTTCACCGGGACGGCGATCGGCTTCGCCGGCAGCGGCCTCGGCATGGTATGCCTGATCTCTGGCATCCTGGGTGCCGTGCTGGGCACTTTCGGTGGCCACGAAGTGCGTCGTCGTCTCGCCCTGGCCTTCGGCCGGGATATGCCGGCCGCGCTGATAGAGGACGTGGTCGCCCTCGGCGGCGCCTTCCTGATAGCGAGGTTCCTGCTATGAGCCGGTCATTCGACGCCATCATCATTGGGGCCGGGCAGGCCGGCCCCTCGCTCGCCGGGCGATTCAGCGCTGCCGGAAAGACGGTCGCGATGGTCGAGCGCAAACATGTTGGGGGCACCTGCGTCAATACTGGCTGCATGCCCACCAAGACGCTCGTGGCCAGTGCCTATGCCGCCCATGTCGCCCGCCGCGCCGCCGACTATGGCGTGTCGCTGGGCGGGACGGTCGGCGTCGACATGAAGAAGATCTGGGCACGCAAGCAAAAGGTGACGATGGACGCGCGCACCGGGCTCGAGTCCTGGCTCGGCGGCATGCCGGGGTGCAGTCTCATCCGGGGGCATGCTCGTTTTACCTCTCCCCAAGAGGTCGAGGTGAACGGCGAGCGCCTGGAGGCTCCCGGGATCTTCCTCAATGTCGGCGGCAGGGCTCATGTGCCCGATATGCCGGGCCTGGCCGAGATCGACTATCTCACCAACACCTCCATCGTGGAACTCGATTCGCTGCCGCGGCATCTGGTGGTGATCGGCGGTTCCTACATCGCCCTCGAATTCGCTCAGATGTATCGCCGCTTCGGCAGCGAAGTCACGGTGATCGAACGTGGGCCCCGGCTCGCGTCGAGGGAGGACGAAGATGTCTCGGCGGCGATCCGGGACATCCTGGAAAAGGAGGGGATCGCCGTTCGTGTCGGCGTGGACGATATCCGTTTCGCGCGACGGGGCGAGGAGGCTCTGGTAACGCTGGCGGGAAACGAGGAGATCGTCGGCTCCCATGTGCTGGTCGCCGTCGGCCGTGTTCCGAACACGGACGATCTCGGCCTCGACCGAGCGGGCGTCGCGACGGACAAGCGCGGCTTCATCCTGGTGGACGATCAACTGCGCACCAATGTCGATGGCGTCTGGGCGCTGGGTGACTGCAACGGCAGGGGCGCCTTCACCCACACGTCCTACAACGACTACGAGATCGCCGCCGCCAACATCTTCGACAACGATCCGCGACGTGTGAGCGATCGCATCACGGCTTATGCCCTCTATATCGATCCGCCGCTCGGCCGCATCGGCCAGACGGAGGACGAAGTGCGCCGCTCCGGCGTGAAGGCGCTGATCGGCACGCGCCCGATGACCCGTGTCGGCCGCGCCGTCGAGAAGGGCGAGACGCAGGGCTTCATGAAGGTGATCGTCGACGCCGGCAGCCACGCCATACTCGGCGCGGCGATCCTGGGGGTGGGCGGAGACGAGGTGATTCACGGCATGCTCGACGGCATGTATGCCCACGCGCCGTCGGGCGTCATACAGCGGGCCGTGCATATTCACCCGACCGTGTCCGAACTCGTACCGACCATGATCGGCGAAATGAAACCGCTGGTGTGAAATGAGGAAGCGGTCCGGCTGGCCGCTTCGAACCATGCGCCACGCGCACCGGCGCCCCTATGCAACACGCGCCATTTATACCACGCGATAGTCCGTGTTGGGTCAGGTCTTCAAGCCTGGCCCTTCTGGAGACGCAATAGCGCGCAGATTTCTGCCCTTTCTGCACCTCGATACCTCCCGATCACCTGCTTGTTGATTTTTTGAGTCACGCGCGCGTCACGCCGGAGTCACGCAAAGTCCCCCTGCCACGAGCAGCCGATAGCGGGCGCGCAAGCCCGCTTCCGTTCCTTCGCGAGGGGGAAACAAGTGGCGATGTTTCGTGAGACGGGACGGCCGCCCACTGCGGGCGTCTGCAGCAAAGAGAGACCGATGGGGGCCATGACCGGCAGCTTGCTGAAGACCTACGCCAACTCCGATGCCCTGGACCTGGCCGGTCTCGTGAAGCGGGGTGAGGTCTCTCCCATGGAACTGGTGGAGGCTGCCATCGCGCTCGTCGAGCATCTCAATCCCAAGCTCAACGCCGTGATCCATCGTCTCTATGACGTCGGGCGTGCTTCCGCAGCCATGGTCAACCGTGAGGCGCCTTTCGCCGGCGTGCCGTTCCTCATCAAGGAACTCGTCACCTCTTGGAAGGGCGCGCCCTTCACAAACTCCTCCCGTTACCTGAAGGGAATCGTCGCTGCCGGTGATTCGGAGATCGTGCGCCGGATCAAGGCAGCGGGGCTGGTGACCATAGGCAAGTCGAACGCACCCGAATTCGGCCTCTCCATCGCCACCGAGCCAAAGCTCTACGGCGCGACCCGCAATCCCTGGAGGGATGAGATCACCGTGGGCGGCTCGAGCGGCGGCGCGGCTGCGGCGGTGGCCGCCCGAATGGTGCCGATTGCAGACGCCAGCGACGGGGCCGGCTCGATCCGAATCCCCGCCTCCTGCTGCGGGATCGTCGGCCTGAAGCCTTCGCGCGGGCGCATCACCCTCTCACCCGCCGTGGATTGCTGGTACGGGGGCGTCCATTCCCTGTGCTGCGCCCGCAGCGTGCGTGACACCGCCGCCTATCTCGATGCATTGGCCGGGGGACTCCCCGGCGATCCCTATACGCCGCCCGAACCGGAGGACAGCTGGCTCAGCCTGTCCACGCGGATGCCGAGACGGCTGCGCATCGGCTTCACCGTGACGCCGCCGAACGGAGCCCCCACCGATCCCCGGGTGAAGGCGGCGGTCCTCGCCACGGCGAAGGAACTGGAAGGCTTCGGGCACATCGTGGAAGAACACGACATGCCATTCGACGCCAACGCCGCATGGAAGACCTATGCTCATATGATCGCGGTGGAATCGGCGGCTGAGTTCGAGTGGCTGGAGACGAAGGTGGGGCGCCCGGTCACGAGGGAGGACGTCGAGGCCGTGACATGGGAGTTCATCGAGCGCGGGCGCAGCATCCGGGGCACCGATCACGCCCGTAGCGTGGAGGATCTGCGCCGGATCGGCCGCATCATCGCCAGCGACCTCTTGCCCTATGACATCCTCGTCACGCCGACCCTGACGCAATTGCCGCGGCCGGTGGGGTATTACGACATGGGCGAGACGGACCTCGATCGTTATCTCTCGCGCTGGATGGATGCCGTCTTTGCCTTTCCCTTCAATATCAGCGGTCTGCCCGCGATCTCCCTGCCGCTTGGCTGGACGCCGGACGAGATCCCGATCGGGGTTCAACTCGTGGGACGCTACGGCGACGAGGCCACCGTTCTGGCGGCCTCGACACAATTGGAGACGGCGATGCCCTGGAAGGACCGGCGGCCGCTGGTGAGCGCCTAGGCGCCGCTCCCGGGGGGCTATCCCGCCGATCCCAGTTCCTTGCGCAGCACCGCGCGCAGATCGTCGATCAGCTTCAATTGCCCGTCGCCGCGATAGTGCCAGTAGGTCCAGCCGTTGCAGGCTGGCAGGCCCTGGGCCAGGGCGCCGATCTTGTGGATCGAGCCGACGATGTCGCCGAGCATGACGGATCCGTCGACGCGCACCCGGGCCTCGTGGCGGCCATTCGCGTCGGTGAGGATGTCGCCGGGCTGCAGGAGGCCACGTTCGATCACATGGGCGAAGGGAATGCGCGGCTCGGAGCGCTTCTCCGCTGGCGCCAGCATGGCCGCGTCGTCGACGGGCTGTGCGAGGGCGATGCGTTCGCGCGCATAGGCGATGTAGTCCTGGTCGCGCTCGATGCCGACGAAGTGACGGCCGAGCTTCTTGGCGACGGCGCCGGTCGTGCCGGAGCCGAAGAAGGGATCGAGCACGACATCGCCGGGCCGGGATGCCGATAGCAGGATGCGGGCGAGCAGGGCCTCGGGCTTCTGGGTCGGATGCGCCTTGCGGCCGTCCTCGCCCTTCAGCCGTTCCGTACCCGTGCAGAGGGGGATCAGCCAGTCGGAGCGCATCTGCACATCCTCGTTGCCGGCCTTCAGCGCCTCATAGTTGAACGTGTAGCGCGAGCGCTGGTCGCGCGAGGCCCAGATCAGGGTCTCGTGGGCATTGGTGAAGCGCTTGCCCCGGAAGTTCGGCATCGGGTTGGACTTGCGCCAGACGATGTCGTTGAGGATCCAGAAGCCGAGATCCTGGAGGCTGGAGCCTACCCGGAAGATATTGTGGTAGGAGCCGATCACCCACAGGGTCGCGTCCGGCTTCATCACGCGCTTCACGCCGGCAAGCCAGGCCGCGGTGAAGTCGTCGTAATGGCGCAGCGAGGCGAACTTGTCCCACTCATCGTCGACGGCGTCGACCATGGAATTGTCGGGGCGCTGAAGATCGCCGCCCAATTGAAGATTGTAAGGAGGATCCGCAAAGACCAGATCGACGCTATGCGCCGGCAACCGCTCGAGAGCGGCAATGCAATCCCCTTCAATGATGGTGTCGAGAGGGAGAATCCCACCCGGCGATACGGCCGGGCGAGATTCGCCTTTCTTCGACCCTGGGCTCATCCGAAGCATTGTGGCAGCTCCGGTACGCGAGATACTCATGGGATACTCATACGCAACGCTACTCGACCTACGAGTGGAATCCTCGCCGTGTTTGGTAAATTCCGCGTTGCCATGATGAGAAAAAATTCGTGCCGGATCGGGACGAGTGTCGTAATTCTTCAGACCAAGCGATGGCACGACTCGAATCCGAAGCGCAGGCCGGCTCGTTCAAGGCGTCCTGCGCTTCAACGTGAAACAGGGAAGAAACATGCTCAAGAATATCGATCCGCTGCTCAATGCCGACGTGCTTTATGCCCTCCGGGCGATGGGGCACGGCGATACGCTGGTGATCTGCGACACCAATTTTCCAGCCGATTCGGTGGCTCGCGAGACGGTACTCGGCGATCTCCTGCGGATCGACGGAGTGAGCGCGGCGCGCGCCGTGCAGGCCATCCTGTCGGTGATTCCGCTCGATACCTTCGTGGATGATTCGGCCCGCCGCATGGAGATCGTCGGCTCCCCCGGTGAGATTCCGGCGGTCCAGCAGGAGGTACAGGCCGAGATCGACAAGGCCGAGGGCAAGTCCTGGCCGATGACCTCGATCGAGCGCATGGCATTCTATGAACACGCCAAGAACGCCTATTGCGTGATCACGACCGGCGAGCGCCGCTTCTATGGCTGCTTCATCTTCAGGAAGGGTGTCATCGCGCCGTAAGCGCCATTCCGGGCGCATGGGCCTCCTGCCGTCCCATCCCTGCCGCCGTGTGGCGTTGCAAGGACAGGTCGGGATGCCCGTGCCCCCGGAGGAGTTGCTTTCCCGCAGGCGTCGGCGTTCAGGACCGGATGAGGATCTCCCCGCTTCCGGCGAAATGGGCCTTCAGCCGCCCGAAGGAACGGCGGTGGTGCCGGCAGGGGCCATGGGTGTCGATCGCCCTCGTATGCTCAGCCGTGCCATAGCCCATATGCCGCTCGAAGCCGTAGAGCGGGAACTCGGCGGCGAGTCTGGTCATCAGCCGGTCACGGGTGACCTTGGCGATGATCGACGCGGCCGAGATGGCCGGAACCAGTGCGTCGCCGTCGACGATGGCGCGGGCGGGAATGCCGAGGCCGTGCGGCACGTCCTTGCCATCGATTTCCACCGAGGTCGGCCGGATGGAAAGTCCCCTTACCGCGCGGCGCATGGCATCGAGCGTGGCACCCCGGATATTGAGGCGCTCGATCAATTCGGGGCTGGAGAAGGCCACGGAGACAGCGAGCGCGCTCGTCATGATCGCGGCATAGAGTTCCTCGCGCACGGCGGCGGTAATGACCTTGGAATCGGCAAGCCCCGGGGGAACGTTCTGGGGATCGAGGATCACGGCGGCAGCCGATACCGGACCGGCAAGGGGGCCGCGGCCTGCTTCATCGACGCCGGCGAGAAGAATCTTTGTCATGATCTGCCGTTAGAAGATTCCCGGGGCGAGTTCCAGCCACAACAGCGCCCGCACCCGAGACACAATTCGTGACTTGCTTTGTGTCCGGGGCGTGTCAAACTTGGCTATCGTCTCGATAAGTCACAGGAATATCGCTTTTCCACAGCAGAGCGGCGCACATTGCCGCGGGGCAGGTCCGGATGCAGAAACAGGTGAGCGAGGACGAAACCATGGCCACCGAGCCTTCCGATTACCAGCCGCCGGCCGAGGTCCCGCCCGCCCAGGTGCCGCCTTCCAGCAAGCAGGGTCTGCTGAACGATCATGTCTTCGAGAGGCTCGTCCATGACGAGGAGGATGTCGTCGGCCTGCTGGCCTATTCGCTTTCCATGCAGAACAAGCGCGATTGGCTGCTTGCCTTCCACAAGGAAGTGGGCCGCGATCCGACGCCTTCGGAACTGGCCGCGTACGACATAGGCGAGCGCATCGACCGGCGCCTGGCAACTTATCGAAAACTCGCGGAGTATGCGCTGTCGGGCAATGCCTTCTGGGCCTCCGCAACGCTCACGCCCGTGAGCGAGTTGCCGGGAGCGCCCGCGATCGAACCCTCGGCGGCGCCAGCCGCAAAAGCCACTGGAAAGCCTTCCTGGTTCAGCGGCACGAAATCCCGCTAAAGCATTCCACTCTCACGCGGAATTGCCGCGAAACGTAAAATGATCGTGATTTCCGTATGTTTGACAGCAAGAGCGGTTCGGCCTGACCACATTTCGCGGTGGGAACACTTCAATTTCGGAGGCGGACTGCAACCGCCCATGATTTTCTACTGCTCCAACCTTGAGCGCGGACGTCAGTGACACCTGCCTCCGCTCAGAAAAGCGCGAGCTGTTCGCCAGCCCGTGTCGGCCTAGTGAAGAGATCCGTGCGCAGCTTGAGCCGGCGGGCGTTAAGGCCGAGCCGGGCGGCGGCGAGTTCGAAACGGCGGCCGATGGTCCAGGCATAGGGGCCGGTACCGGTCATGCGCAAGCCCCAGCGTGAATCGTAATCCTTGCCGTCGCGGGCGGACTTCATCAGCGAGAAGACATGGTTCAGGGCATCCGGCCGGTGCTCGGCGAGCCATTCCCGCATCAGTTCCGCCACTTCACGGGGCAGGCGCAGCATGACATAGCCGGCCTCGCGAGCGCCCGCCGCATGCGCGGCGTCGAGAATGCGCTCGATCTCGGCATCGTTGATCCTGGGAATGATCGGCGCCACCATCACAGTGACGGGAATGCCGGCATCCGCAAGCTGGCGCATCGCCTTCAGGCGCAGGGAGGGCGTTGCGGCGCGCGGTTCGAGAGAGCGGGCGAGCTTGGCGTCCAGCGTGGTGACCGAGAGCGCCACCTTGACGAGATCACGCCTGGCCATGCGCGCGAGGATGTCGATGTCGCGCGTGATCAGCGCCGATTTGGTGACGATGCCGACGGGATGGCCCGTACGCTCCAGCACCTCCAGGATCGAACGCGTGATACGCCGTTCGCGCTCGGCCGGCTGGTAGGGATCGGTGTTGGTGCCCATGGCAATGGTGCGTACTTCGTAATTGCGCGCCGAGAGCTCCTTTTCCAGCAAGGCCGCGGCTGCCGGCTTGGCGAACAGCTTCGCCTCGAAGTCGAGGCCGGCGGAAAGTCCCATATGCGCGTGCGTTGGACGGGCGAAGCAATAGACGCAGCCGTGCTCGCAGCCCCGATAGGGATTGATCGAGCGATCGAAGGAGATATCGGGTGAATCATTGAAGGTGATGATCTTGCGTGCCTGCTCGTCCTGAACTTCGGTGCGGAAGGGAGGCAGGTCCTCCATCGAGTTCCAGCCATCGTCCTCCAGGAAGCGCGACAGGCCCTCGAAGCGGCCGCTTGCATTGGAGACGGCGCCGCGTCCGCGCCGCTTGTCGATATTGATGACGGTGGTGCCGATCGGCGCCGCCGAAACGAGAGTATCCTTGATGATGGGCATACCCATTGGAAGCCTCCGGCAAGCCGTGTTCTCGAATCAGATTTCTCTGTTCTCATTAGAACAAAAAGAGAACATCGATGCAAGCTAGTCGAAAATGCCGATAATTTACGCAAAAGCGGTAGGCTGGGCCTCTGACGAAACGGCATGGCCCGTGATATGCGGTCGCCTCGAAAAACGTCTCCTTTTGGTAAATCCCGACTGCGCATGATCAGTGTCGTCATCGCCGCCAAGGACCAGGAATATCTCCTGGCAGAAACGCTCGCTGCCCTCGTTCCGGCCGCGGCCGATGGCTTCGTGCGCGAGGTCATCGTGGCCGATGGCGGCTCCTCGGACGGTACGCGTACTGTCGCGGACGCCGTGGGCTGCGTGATCGTGGAGGGCGAGGCGGAGGCCGGCCTCGAAGCCGCGCGCGCTGACTGGGTGCTGATGGTGGCGCCCGGCGTGCGGCTCGAATCGGACTGGTTCCGAGAGGCCGGCATCGCCATGCAGCGGCTGCAGCGCAACGGCAGCAAGCCGGTGGCGATGCTCTTTCGCGGGGCGATCGACGATTATGGCTGGCAGGCGAGGGGACGTGAACTGGCGCTTAAGCTGTCTCGTTCCAGCCGCCGCAGGCAGGCCGTGCTGGCGCCGCGAAAAGCCCTCCTGGAAGGAAAGAAGCTGGCGGTCTACGCGTTGCGGGCGCGGGCGTTCACCGGCGGGATAACGCCTCCCCCCGAGTGATCCCGGGCGCGAGTGCCGGAATCCTGACAGAGACCGTTGCGCCGGGTTACCTCCTCAGCGTCGTGCCCTGGCCATCGAACACATGACAGCTTGCGGGATCGATGCGAAGCGGCACGCTCTCGCCATGATGCACGCGCAGCTGTCCGGCTGCCGATATCGTGAGGTTCTCGCCGGTGGCCGTGGTGGCATAGAGAACGGTTCCCCCTCCCAGATGCTCGACGAGATGGACCTTGACCTCTCCCAGGGGCTCGCCACCCTCTCCGCCGACCCGGATGTGTTCGGGCCGCACCCCGAACGTCACGGCTTCGCCGCGCCCGGCTCCCGACAGCGGCGCGCCGAGGAGCACGCTGCAGCCCGCGACCTCGATGGCGTCCCCCGTTCCGGCCAGGCGCGCCGGGAGAAAGTTCATCTTGGGCGATCCGATGAAGCCGGCGACGAACTGGTTCGCAGGCGCATTGTAGAGATCGAGCGGGGCGCCGACCTGCATGACGTTCCCGTCGCGGAGCACCACGATCTTGTCCGCCATGGTCATCGCCTCGACCTGGTCGTGCGTGACATAGATCATCGTGTTGCCGAGATCCTGGTGGAGCTTGGCGATCTCCACGCGCATCTGCACGCGCAGCTCGGCGTCGAGATTGGAGAGCGGCTCGTCGAACAGGAAGATCTTGGGCTCGCGCACGATGGCGCGACCAATGGCGACGCGCTGGCGCTGGCCGCCGGAGAGGGCCTTGGGCCGGCGCTGCAGGTAGGTCTCGATCTTGAGGATCCTCGCCGCCTTCTGCACGCGCGCATCGATCTCCGCGCGTTTGTAGCCTGCGGTTTCGAGGCCGAAGGCGAGATTCTTGTAGACGCTCATATGCGGATAGAGCGCGTAGGACTGGAATACCATGGCGATGCCGCGCTTGGAGGCGGGGATTTCGTTCATGCGCTCGCCGTCGACGAGCAACTCGCCGCCCGAGATGCGCTCGAGCCCGGCGATCATGCGCAGCAGCGTTGACTTGCCGCAGCCCGAGGGGCCGACGAAGACGGTGAATTCGCCGGGATCGATGGAAAGATCGATGCCGTGGATCACTTCCAACGTACCGTAGCGCTTGACGACCCCGTCGAGTCTGATGCTGGTCGACATCGTGTCCTCACAACAGTCGGATCGGCCTCACGGCCGACATGCCAACGCGTTCCAATCGAAGATGAAACGCGCCAGAGGAGGTTCGGCGCCTGCGGGCCAACCATGGATACTCACTCCGCCGCTTCCTTCTCGTCAGGCCGCCAGCCCCGATATTTGGGATGCTCAGGCGCCAACGGCAGGGCGACATCGCTGCCGGTCTCGGCGGAGTGGTAGAAAGCCGTCGCGAGTTCCAGCGAGCGGCGGGCATCCGACACGGTCACCGGATTGGGGCCGCGGCCATGGATGGCATCGTGGAAGGCATCGAATTGGCCGAGATAGCGCCGGCCTACGGGCTTGTAGCCCTCCAGCACCGCCTCGATCCTCACGGAGACTTCGTCATTGGCCGACAGGATGCGCCAGGGCTCGTCGCCGGGCGAGTAGGCTTCGCCTCCGCTTTCGAAGGTGACGTTCTCGAACATCAGGCGCAGGCGGCTGATCTCGTCCTGCGAGCCGAGCGTGGCACTCAGCGCGACCAGGGCGCCGTTCTCCATTTCCAGGGAGGCGGCCACGCAGTCCTCCACCTCGATCGCGTTCACCCGCGTGGCGGCACGGGCGAAGAGCTTCGACACCGGACCCATCAGGTAGCAGAGCATGTCGTGCTGGTGGATCGCGTGGGTCATCAATACCCCGCCGAGTTCGGTAGCCCATTTGCCGCGCCACTTCACCTCGTAATAGGCGGGGGTACGCTTCCAATGGGTCTCGACCGTAGCGAGGTAAGGCTTGCCGGCAATGCCGGCCTCGATGATGCGCCTGGCCTTCTGGACGCCGTCGCCATAGCGATACTGAAACACCGGCATCAGCAGGCGGCCGCTCTGCCTCTCGGCCTCGGCGAGGCGGTCAATGTCGGCGACGGAGCCGGCCAGCGGCTTTTCGCAGATCACGTGCTTGCCGGCTGCAAGCGCCTTCAGGGTGAGTTCGACATGGGTTCCGGGCGGGGTGCCCAGATCGATGACGTCGATGTCCTCCCGCGCCAGCAACGCGTCGAAGGACGCGGTTCGCGTGGGAACCCCGAACTCGTCGGCAACCCTCCCGAGCCTTTCCTCGTTGGTGTCGCAGACGGCGGCGAGACGCCAGCGCTCGGGACGCGGCGCGATGCCCTCGACGATATGGTTCCGGCCGACATTGAGGCCGACCACGGCGATGGACCTGATTTCGCTCATCATGCGGTCTCCCCCTGCTTCGTCCGGATGCCGCCGGCCTCCGCGATCTGCTGCGCCTCGATGGCGATCTCCATCGCCTTGAAGCAGCGCGCCTGCGGCATCGCGGTCTCCGTGCGGTCCCTGACATCGGCCAGGAACTGGCGGCCATAGGGCAGGTCCACGCCGGAGCAGTCGATATGGTGCACGCCGTTCCCGTCGGTGAGGAAGAGATGATCGCCACCCTGACGGCCAGCGACGTCGACATACTTGCGCAGTTCGATGGTGCCTTCGGTGCCGACGATGAAAAGGCGGCCGTCGCCCCAGACAGGCAGGCCGTCGGGCGTGAACCAGTCGACGCGGATGTAGCCGGTGACGCCGGCGGGCGTGCGGAGATGGACGTCGCCGACATCCTGCAGGCCGGGCTTGTCGGGATTTGCGCGGTTGCCGACGGAAGCCGAAAGCACCGCGGCATCCTCGGCGCCCGTGAAGAACAGGAACTGCTCGAACTGATGCGCGCCTATGTCGACAAGGATGCCGCCATAGCGCTCGCGCTCGAAGAACCATGGGGGGCGCTGGGGCTTGCGGATGCGATGCGGTCCGAGACCCGCCATGGTGACGATCTCGCCGATGGCGCCTTGTGCTACCAGCTCACCCGCCCTGACGGTGGCCGGCACCTCGAAATGCTCCGAATAGAGGATGGAGACGATGCGTTTCGTCTCCGCCTGCACCTTCTTCACGGCGTCCAGCTGTTCGAGGCTGGTCATGCCGGGCTTGTCGAGCATGACGTCCTTGCCGTGGCGCATGGCCTTGAGGGCGATCTCGGCGCGGTCTCCGGGAATGGCGGCACTGATGACCACCTCGATTTCCGGGTCCTCGTAGAGACGAGCGGCCTCCGCGATGTGCGGGATATCAGGGTAGCGCCCCGCGAACTCGGCGGCCAGTTCCTCCTCCTCGGCATGAAAGCCGGTGCAGATGCCGCCGGCCCGGCGCAAGGCGGCAAGCTGGCCGTGGATATGGTCGTGATTGACGCCGTCGATCGCGAATTTCACAGGGTTCATATCGATTGTCTCGATCTCGCAAGGTCGTTGAAAAATCGCTCAGCGCTTCATGCCGGTGGTGGCGATGCCTTCGATCAGGAGGCGCTGGAAGAACAGGAAGATCAGGAAGATCGGGATCAGCGAGAGGATCGACATCGCGAACAGCGCTCCCCAATCCGAAGCGCCGCTGGCGTCGACCATCGAGCGCAAACCAAGTTGCACCGTGTAGGTATTGATATCGTTCAGGTATATCAGCGGCCCGAAGAAGTCTTCCCAGGTCCAGATGAAGGAGAAGATGGCCGCGGTGGCCAGAACCGGAACGGAAAGCGGCAGGATGATCTTCCAGTAGATGCGCCAGGCACTGCAGCCGTCCATCTGGGCGGCCTCGTCCAGTTCCCTGGGCAGGCCGCGGAAGAACTGCACCATCAGGAAGATGAAGAAGGCATCCACCGCGAAGAATTTCGGCACGACCAGGGGCAGCCAGGTGTTCACCCAGCCGATCTTCTGGAACAGCACATATTGCGGGATCAGGGTGACGTGGTAGGGCAGCATCAGCGTGCCCAGCATCAGCGCGAACCAGAAGCGCTTGCCGGTGAACTCGAGGCGGGTGAAGGCATAGGCCGTGAGCGATGCGGCCATGACATTGCCGATGGTCGCCAGCACCGCAATGGCCAGCGAGTTGAAGAAGAAGGTGCCGAAGCTCACCTGAAGCCCGAACCAGCCCTTGGGGTAGGCCTCGACCGAGACCTGCGAGGGGATCAGCGAGACGTTGTCGCCGAAGAGGTCGTTGGCTGGCCGCAGCGAGCCCGACAGCATCCAGAGGAGGGGATAGAGCATCACGAAGGAAAGAGCGATCAGCACGGCATGGATGAAGGTCGAGCGCAGGATCGAGCGCTCCGGCGTCATGTCGGCGGAGGTTTGAGCGGCATCAGTCATCGTAATGCACCCAGTAGCGCGACGTGAGGAAGGAGAAAGCGGTGAACACGGCGATGATCAGCACCAGGATCCAGGCGAGCGCCGCCGCGTAGCCCATGCGGAAATAGCTGAACGCCTCCTGGTAGAGGTAGAGCGTGTAGAACAGGGTCGAGTTGATCGGGCCGCCGCTGCCCTCCGAGATGATGAAGGAGGGCGTGAAGGCCTTGAAGGCCTCGATGGTCTGGATCACGAAGTTGAAGAACACCACCGGCGTGAGCAACGGCAAGGTGATCTTGAAGAATTGCCGGGCCTTGGAGGCGCCGTCGAGGCTGGCGGCCTCATACATGTCCTGCGGAATCTGGCGCAGGCCCGCCAGGAAGATGATCATCGGCGAGCCGAACTGCCAGACCGAAAGCACCACCAGCGTGTAGAGCGAGTAGCGTGGATTGGAAATCCAGCTCGGCCCGTTGATGCCGAGATAGGCGAGTAGCGAATTGACGAGGCCGTCCGCGGCGAAGAGCTGGCGCCAAAGCACGGCGATGGCGACCGAGGAGCCGAGCAGCGAGGGCAGGTAGAAGACGGCACGATAGATCGGCAGCCCCCTGATGCCCCGGTTGAAGGCCATGGCGAGGGCGAGCGCGAAGATCAGCTTCAGCGGCACGGACAGCGCGACATAGATCAGCGTCACCTTCATCGCCGCGGCGAACTTCGGGTCGCCCGTGGCGATGCGGATGTAATTTTCCGCACCGATGAAGTTGGGGCTCTGCAGGAGGTCGTAGTCGGTGAAGGAGAGGTAGAACGAAGCCAGTGCCGGTCCCAGCGTCAGGCACAGGAAGCCCAGCAGCCAGGGCGCCAGGAAGAGGTAGCCAGCGCCGTTCCGGCTCCACCAACCGGCCGCCGCCGCGTGCGGTCGGCCCGGCGAAGCGATGCTTGCGGAGGGAGCGGTCATCGCGGCTACCCCCGCTTGAGGATCGACTCGGCTTCCGTGATCAGTTGCGTGCCGCCGTCTTCCGGCGTGGAAGAGCCGAAGGCGACTTCCTGGCTCAGGCGCTGCAGCACGAACGCGACCTCGCCCGCGCCCTTGGGCGGCGAGGGCGGGATCGGCCCGACATAGGGATCGAGCTTGCCGACATAGTCGACCATCTGCTTGCTTGTCTCGTCGAGCGAAGGCGTGAGGAGTTCACGCACCTTGGGCGAGGCGGGCACGCCCCGCTCGACGCCGAGCGCCTTGACGCCCTCGGGCTCCTTCACCGTGAAGTTGGCGAGCTTCACGGCAAGGCCCGGCGCCTTCGAGAAAGCGGCGATCGACCACATCTGCGAGGGCTTGTAGTAGTGCCCCGGCTTGCCGCCCGTGGTGACGGGGTAGGCGGTGATGCTGAGTCTTGCCTTGCTCAGGGCCTGCGCCCCGATGAACTGGTTGGCGTGCAGGAAGCTCAGTGCAGCCTTGCCCAGGGCCAGCGGCGAGGTATCGAGGGTGAGCTTGTCCAGAGCCTGGATGTCGGCCGAGACGCAGCCGCCCGCATCGCGCAATGCGCCCCACATCTTGAACCAGTCCCCAGCATCCTTGGCGTCGAAGGCGAGCTTGCCGTCGGCGTCATAGAGAGCCTTGCCGCGCTGGCGCAGCCAAAGCTCGAAGGCGGGCTCGACACCGCTCGCATCGCAGGCGGCGTAGAAATTCCGGCGCTTGTTTCCCTTGGCGAAGGCGGCGCATCTGGACGCGAAGTCGTCCCAACTCGTGCCGAAGGCAGGTGGTTCGGCGCCGGCCTCCTCCCACGCCTTGGCGTCATAGGCGACGGCGGAGGAATTCACGCCCAGGTTGATGCCGTAGAGCTTGCCGTCCACGCTGCAGGAATCGAGGTTGGGCTTGCCGAAGTCGGCAATGTCGAGACTCTTGCCGAGATATTGGTCGAGCGGGAGGATGGCACCGCGCCGAGCATATTCGAACAGATAGCGGTAGTCCATCTGTAGGAGGTCCGGCGCATTCTGTCCGGCGACCTGGGTGGCGAGCCGGGGCCAGTAGTCGCTCCAGCCGGCGGATTCGGTCTTCACATCGATGCCGGCATTGGCCGACTTGAAGGCATCCACCGCCTTGTTGCTGCGATCGGCCCGCTCCTGGGATCCCCACCAGAAGACCCGGATCTGGCTGGCCGACTGCGCCTGGGCATTGCTGTCGAGGAACGCGGAAGCAGCCAGGCCCGCTCCCGCCCCGAGAACCGTACGGCGACTAACGAGATGGTCCCTCATCAATTCTCTCCCTTGCTGGGACGTTTCCGTATCTTGGTCTTTTTTAATTTTGTTGCTTTGGATCAGGAGCCGGATCGATTGTTTCGAACCAGCTTCGCCGCAAATCTCTACTCTACCTCCTCATTGTAACATCGCGGCAACGCTGCTGCCGGGATCAGAGCTTGTAGGCCTTCTTGGCGAGATTGTAGGCGAGGTCGGCCGCCACCTCATGGGCCTCGTCCTCGTCGAGGCGGTGGTCCGAGACAAGGCGGGCGAGATATGCACAATCGACGCGGCGAGCCATGTCGTGGCGCGCGGGAATCGACAGATAGGCGCGGGTATCGTCGTTGAACCCGACCGTATTGTAGAAGCCCGCGGTTTCCACCGCGAGTTCCCGTGCCCTCCGCATGCCCTCGGGACTGTCGAGAAACCACCAGGGCGGGCCGAGCCTGAGCGCCGGGTAGTGACCGGCCAGCGGTGCCAGTTCGCGGCTGAACACGGTCTCGTCGAGCGTGAAAAGGATCACGGTCATGCCCGGCTCATTGCCCACGGCGTCGAGGAGAGGCTTCAATGCCCGCACATAATCCATCGCGACGGGGATATCGGCACCGATATCCGTGCCGAAACGCTGGAAGAGCGTGGGGTTGTGGTTGCGGTAGGAGCCGGGGTGGATTTGCATCACGAGCCCGTCGTCCAGGCTCATGCGCGCCATTTCGGTGAGCATCTGTGCGCGGAAGAGTTCGGCGTCCTCCGCACCGGCGGGACCGGACAGCACGCGGGCGAACAGGGCCTCGGCTGCCGAAGTGCCGATATCGGCCGTTCTCGCACTGGGGTGGCCGTGATCGGTGGAGGTGGCGCCGAGCGACTTGAAGAAGGCGCGCCGCTCGCGATGGGCGGCGAGATAACCCTGCCAGGTGGCCGGCTTGCCGGTCATCTCCAGCAGGTGTCGCACGCCTTCGTGGAAGCCGGCACGCTCGGGATCGACCACGCCGTCGGGACGGTAGGCCGGGAGGACGCGTCCTTTCCAGCCCGAGGCTAGGATCTGCCGATGGGCGTCGAGCTCATCGATGGCGCTGTCGGTCGTCGAGATGGCCTCGATGTTGAAGCGTTCGAACAAGGCGCGAGGACGAAATTCAGGCCGCCTCAATGCCTCGGCGATGGCGTCGTAGAGGCGATCCGCGTTGTCCGGTGCCAGTCGCTCTTCGATGCCGAAGCAGCGCTCGAAGGAATCCTCCAGCCATAGCCGGCTCGGCGTGCCGCGGAAGAGATGCCAATGGCTGGCGAAGAGGCGCCAGATCTTGCGTCCGTCCGTTTCGACGGCCGTGCCGTCCCGGGAGGGGATGCCGAGCTCTTCCAGCCGCACGCCCTGCGAATAGAGCATGCGGGTTACGTAGTGATCAGGCTTGACGAAGAGGGTGGCCGGATCGGGGAAGGGCGCGTCCTCCGCATACCAGCGGGGATCCGTATGGCCGTGCGGCGAAAGGATCGGCAGGCGGGCGACGGTATCGTAGAGGCGCCGGGCGATGGCCCGTGCCTCGGCCTCGATCGGAAACAGCCTGTCGGGATGTAGTGCCATGCTGGGCGTTGCCCTGTTCTGGTGGCGCGTCCTCTTGACGATGGCTTTAACACTAAGATACTAGTGTGTCAAAATTTGAAATAGCGACCCTGCATGGGTCGATCCGGGGCGTGCCATGGAAAGCCGCGGCGACAATCACGCATTGGAAATCCTGGCCGCGCGAGGCAAGGCGGCGCAGTCCGGCCTGCGTTCCTCTATGCGCCGGGTGACCACGGCGACCGCGATCTATGACGATCTGCGCGAGGCCATCGTCAGCATGCGGCTGGTCCCCGGCACCCCACTCCAGGAAAGGGCGCTGACGCAGCGCTTCGGCGTAAGCAAGACGCCGATGCGCGAGGCGTTGATCCGCCTGGCCGAGGATGGACTGGTCGACATCTTTCCCCAGTCCGGCACGTTCGTCTCCCATGTGCGCGTCGCGGAGATTCCGGAATCAACGGTGATACGGCAGTCGCTCGAGCAGACGGCGGTGCGGCGCACGGCGGAGATCGCGGACGCCGCCGACATGGCGCGCCTGGACGCCATCCTGGCTCGCCAGCGCATGCTCGCCGATCTCGGTGACACCAATGCCTTTCACGAAGCGGACGAGGCCTTCCACGAGGCGATAGCCCTGATCGCCGGCTATCCGAACATTCCGCGCCTGCTGCGCCAGGTGAAGGTGCAGATCGACCGGGCTCGCCGACTGACGCTGCCGGTCGCTGGCCGGATGCATCAGGTCATCGGGGAACATCACCTGATCCGCGACGCGATCGCCCGTCATGACGTCGAAGCCGCGTGTGCCGCCCTCAAGGCCCATCTGGGCGTCATGCAACTCGATATCGGTCGGCTTCGCCTCGAATTTCCCGATTATTTCGTTTGATCGGCAGGCGCGCGCCCGGGCGAGGTGTGACCGTATCCACCGTCAAAAGACCAGTCGGCATGAGGAATTTCGCAATGATCAAGGCCTTGGAGAACGTTGTGGAAGGCGGTGAGCGTCACCGCGTGGCGCTGGTGGGCACCGGTCATCGCGGAGCGGGCATGTGGGGGAGGGAACTGCTGGCGGGCTGGCGCGACCGTGCCGAATTCGTCGCCATCTGCGACGTCAACGAACTGCGCGCTGGCCACGCGCGCAACGCCATCGGTACGAACGCTCCTGTCTATACGGATGTGGACGCCATGCTGGCTGCGGTGCGACCCGACATCGTCATCGTCTGCAGCCGGGACGACACGCATGACGAGATCATCGTGAAGGCGCTTGAGGCCGGATGCCGCGTCATCACCGAGAAGCCGATGACGACGACGCCGGAGAAGTGCCGCCGCATCCTCGAGGCGGAGATCCGCACCGGCAATCCGGTCGACGTCACCTTCAACTACCGGTTCGCGCCGACGGCCGCCCGCCTCAAGCAATTGCTGCGCGAAAAGGCGATAGGCACCATCACTTCGGTGGATTTCCATTGGTATCTCGATACCCAGCACGGGGCCGATTATTTCCGCCGCTGGCATGCCTACGAGAAGAATTCCGGCAGCCTGTTCGTGCACAAGTCGACCCACCATTTCGACCTCTTGAACTGGTATCTCGAATCGACACCGCGCGAGGTTTCCGCCTTCGGCACGCAGCGCAACTACGGTCGCAACGGTCCCTTCCGGGGCGAGCGTTGCGGAACCTGCGGCCATACGAGAGAGTGCGACTTCTATCTCGACATGAGCAAGGACGAGTGGCTGGCGATGCTCTACGAGGAGCCTTCGAAGGAGGACGGCTATTTCCGGGACGGCTGCGTCTATCGCGAAGACATCGATATCCCCGACACGATGACGGCGATGCTGCGCTACGAGAACGAGGTGATCGTTTCCTACTCGCTCAACACCTTCATGCCCATCGAGGGGTATCACCTGGCCTTCAACGGTACCGGCGGGCGCATCGAGATCCGGCAGTATGAGCACCAGCCCTTCGACGTCCCCGACCATGACGAAATCCTGCTGATGCGCAATTTCGGCAGCGTCGAGCGCATCCTGGTGCCGCATGCGGCCGGCGGCCATTTCGGCGGGGACGACCGACTTCGCGACATGCTGCTGCGCGAGGGGACGCCCGATCCTCTGGGCCAGCGGGCCGGCGCCCGCGCGGGAGCCATGTCGATGCTCTGCGGCGCGGCGGCGGTGGCGAGCATGAAGGCCGGCCGGCCGGTCAGGTTGTCTGAGCTCGGCGGCCTCCCTGAGCCGGCTTAGCCCGGATGGTCCCGTCGTGAAGAAAAGGCGCGACCCCGAGGCTCGCGCCTGATTCCAGTAGGCGAGGGGGGCTCGCCTTACAGCTGTGCGGCGTTGAAGGTGTTGCAGGAATTGATCTGCCCGCTCTTCAGGCCTGCCGCGAACCAGCGCTGGCGCTGGGCCGACGTACCGTGGGTGAAGCTGTCGGGGACAACATAGCCCTGGGCCTTCTTCTGCAGCATGTCGTCGCCGATGGCCTGCGCCGTCTGCAATGCGCCTTCGATATCGCCCTGCTCGATGAACTTGAAGTCCTGCTGGGTGCGATTGGCCCAGACGCCGGCCAGGCAGTCGGCCTGGAGTTCGAGGCGCACCGAGAGGGCGTTGGCGCCGGCATCGTCGGTCTGCTGCTGGGCCTGATGCACCTTCGGCAGGATACCGAGCAGATCCTGGACGTGGTGACCCACCTCATGCGCGATCACATAGGCCTGGGCGAAGGCGCAGCGTCCTTCGCCGGACGGGCAGGCGTTGAAGCGATTGCGCATCTCGTCGAAGAACTGCGTGTCGAGATAGACCTTCTTGTCGTTGGGGCAATAGAACGGGCCCATGGCCGATTGCGCCGTGCCGCAGGCCGAACTGGTGGCGCCGCTGAAGAGCACGAGCTCGGTTGGCGTGTAGGTCCGCCCGCCCGCCTGCTCCTTGAAGAGCTCCGTCCAGGTATCCTCGGTGGAACCGAGGATCTTGCGCACGAACTGGCCCGACGCGTCGTCGGCGCCGCCCACCTGGCTGGAAGGCCGTTGCTGTTGTTGCTGCTGCACCTGGGGTTCGCTGCCGCTGAGCGTGTTCAGGGCGTTGATCGCTGCGTCGGGACCGACGAGGAAGTAGAGAGCCGCCACGATGACCAGGCCGCCGAGGCCTATGGTCCCGCGACCGCCGGGAAAGCCGCCGCCGCCCCCGCCGAAGCCGCCGCCGTCACCGCGGCGATCCTCGACATTGTCGGAGGCGCGCATATCGTCGAGTTTCATGGCCCTGTCTCCTGATCCCACCATGCGCGCCACGCTGCGGCTCCGCATGTTCGTTCGTTCCAGCCGCCCAAGCCTTAACCAAAAAGTAGGTTTCCGCAAAGCCCGCCGCCAGTGTCTTTGAGGCGACTTCCGTAGGGAAAGCCAGTTTTTCTCGCTCGTGGCGGTCAGTCTTTCGAGAGTGCTGACCGGATGGCGCGGAAATCGCGCCACGCGAGTCGCTTCTGCACCGGCTGGCGCAGCAGATAGGCCGGATGGAGGGTTGCCATCGCGCGAATATGCCGGCCGCCGATTTCATGCTCCAGCCAGCGTCCGCGCAGCTTCAGGATGCCCTCGGTGACACCGAGCAACGCCTGGGCGCTGCGGGCGCCGAGGCAGACCAGGATCTTCGGAGCGACCAGTTCGATCTGCCGTTCGATGAAGGGGCGGCAGATCGTGGTTTCCTGGGGCGTGGGATCGCGGTTGCCGGGCGGGCGCCACGGCACGACATTGGCTATGTAGGCCTTCGTGCGGTCGAGCTCGATGGCGGCGAGCATGCGGTCCAGCAACTGCCCTGAACGGCCGACGAAGGGCTTGCCCTGAATGTCCTCGTCGCGGCCGGGCGCTTCGCCGACGAACATGATGTCGGCATCCGCCGCGCCGTCGGCGAAGACGAGCCTGCTCGCGGTCGCCTTCAATGCGCAGCCCTCGAAGCGATCCAGGATATCGCGCAGTTCTTCCAGGGTCCGGGCGCTGCGCGCCTGCTCGCGCGCCGCAAGTTCGACGGCATCGGGCGTTGCGGTCAGCAGGGCCGAGGCCGCGGTGGCCAGGCGCGGGACCGATGGAGAGGGCTCGGCCGCGCGCGGCGCTTCGGCAATCGGGCGAGCGAGTGGAGATGGGCTCCGGGCGGGCACGGCGCTTTCGGCGAAACGGTCGACGGGCTCTTCGGCGATCGCGGTGTCCACGCCCATGTCGGCATACCAGCGCAGGAGTGCGGCGACATCTTCGGGCGGAATGGACATGGGCATCATCGTGTGAGGATAGAACAAAGCCGTGCCGCTTTGAACCGTCTTCTGCGGCACGTTAACCCCCCATCAAGGTTAATGCATCATCAATGGGCTCACCGTTTCGTCCTGTCGTCCAAACCCGTGAGCACCGTGCATGTTTCTGCGTCGGCCCGTCATCATCGCTCTCCTGCTGTGCGCCGGCGCGACAAGCACGATGGTCTATCGCCGCTGCACGGCGGTGCAGACCGGGCCGACGGTCACGGCCAGCATGCACGGCGCACTCGACAGGCCGGTCGGCATCTTCAGTGTACGCGCGGCAAGCGTCGTCCAGGCGGGACTTTTCAGCATGCCGCAGCTCAGCCTCGCCGATATGAGCGCGGCGCCGCAGGCTGCGAACGGTTCCGGCGGCTTCGTCATGCGTGCGACACCGGCCTCGTTGGTGCTGACTCCAAGCCGCGACGATTTCAGCGAATCCGCAGCCGAGTTGGGACCGCCGAGCGCACCCATCCATGATGGAATGAAGAGGAATGCCGAGGGGTGGCCGATGGTGATGCGGGCCGGGAAGGGCGATCTCAATCCCGAGCGGGGGCCCGTCGCGAACGCTGCCTACACGGCCGATGGAAGCGATGGCTTCTTCATGCCGCGCACGGGAGCAAGGCCGATGGCGCGCATGTCGCGCAAGCTCCAGCCGCCGGAGACCGCCGAAGGACTGCAGCAGTTCCGTACGACCCGGCTGACGTCCATCATCGCTACCCGCATGGCGGAAAGGCTGATGACGGCCGACCTCGCCGTCGGCGGCAGCGACGGCGCGGTACCGCTCGATCATTCGCTGGCGCCGGTCGGCGGCACGTCGCCGGCGGCCAGCCGGCCCGACCTGGCAAATCTCACCAGCGGCACCACCCGCTCGGACGAAAGCGCGCCCGTGGAGATGGCGATGGCCGATCCCTCCGTCACGCAGTCCGCGGTCACCCTGGCCAGCGTACAGCCGATCACGCCCGACGATGCCGAGGCTCTCCCCGATCTGAGCGACGAAGAGGGACTGACGGACGCGCAGAAGAAATCCCGTATTGCCGGACTGCCCGGTTTCGACGACGGCAAGCCGCGCCCGCTCGATCTTCCGCCCGTTGCCTTCACGAAGGCGCAGATCTGTCTCGCCACCGCGATCTACTTCGAGGCGCGGGGCGAAAGCCGGGAAGGGCAGGTCGCGGTGGCGCAGGTCATCATCAACCGCCTGCGTTCCCCTTTCTACCCCAAGAACATCTGCGACGTGGTCTATCAGGGGGCCAGCAACCGGCGTTACGGAGGATGCCAGTTCTCCTTCGCCTGCGACCTCGTAGCTGACAAGGTCACCGAGCAGGCGCCCTGGGAACAGGCCCTGGTCATCGCAGAGCGCGTGATGAACGCCAAGGACTGGATTCCCGAAGTCGGCAATGCCACGCACTACCATGCGAACTACGTCCGGCCGCGCTGGTTGCGCGACATGACGGAGAAGGACAAGATCGGCAAGCACATCTTCTACCGCGTGAAGTGGTGGGCCTGACGGGGGCGAGGCGGCCTGCCTGGCTGCAACCTGACACATCCACAGGTTGTGTAACCGCCGGCATATAAATGGCCTCGATTCCGGCATAAGCAGAAGCATGTCTGAAGATGCCCTGATCCTCGTCGCCGTTCTCCTGGTGCTCGCCGTTCCCATTCTGGCGATCGCGAGCTTCGTGATGTCCCTGGGATTGCGGGGGCAGGTGCGCCGGCTGGAGCAGCAGGTCGCCCATCTCCAGGCGCGGCGCGGCGAAGCCGCGGCTGCTACGCCCACAGTTCGCGAGGCGCCGGTCGCTGTCGCCGTGGCGCCGGCCCAGCATGATACGACGAAGGGGCCGGAAGGCGCGCAGGCTCCGATGCAGCCTGCCATGCCGCCAACGCCGAACGTCCCACGGCCGGCACCGGTCCGGAAGGGAGCGCTTCCGAAACCGGCGGTCAGCCTGGAGGAGCGCCTCGGCACGCGCTGGGCCGTCTGGGTCGGCGGCGTTGCACTGGCGCTGGGCGGTGCCTTCCTGGTCCGGTACGCGATAGAGGAGGACCTGCTCGGCCCGGCTGCCCGCATCATCGCCGGGCTGCTGTTCTCGCTGGTGCTGCTCGCGGCCGGCGAATATCTGCGGCGCCGGCCGGTGGCGCCCGAACGCAGCGGGGTCGCCTATATACCCGGCATCGTCACCGCCGCCGGGACCGTGGCGCTGTTCGCCACCATCTATGCGGCCTACGCCGTCTATGCGTTCCTCGGTCCCGCGCTGGCCTTCATCCTGCTTGGCGCGGTGGGCGTCGCGACGATGTACGCCGCCGCACTGCACGGGCCTGGGCTCGCCGGCCTCGGTCTGGTCGGCGCCTATGGCACGCCGCTGCTGGTTTCCTCCGATCAGCCGAATCCCTGGGCACTGGGCCTGTTCGTTTTCGCGGTGACGGCGGCCGCCTTCGTTCTGGCCCGTGCGCGCCTCTGGCGCTGGCTTGCCGTCACCGCCACGCTAGCCGCGCTGCTCTACGGCTTCGTGCTGATCGACGTCGCCGGTGAGGATACCGGCGTTGTGGTCGCCTATGTCCTGGCGCTGACCGTGCTGGTCGGCGCGGTGCTGATCTATGAACCGCACCGCGGCAGGAGCTATCAGTCCTTCGACTGGGTCGGGGTCGGGGCTCTCGGTGGGCTTTCGATCCTGGCGCTGGCATTTGCGGACGCCGGCTTCTTCTCCCACGAGACGCTGGCCACGTTGCTCGTAGTGATGGCCGCCGCGCTTGCCAGCGCGCTCGCCTTCGACGCCCTGGCGCCGGCCGCCGTGGCGGCTGGGCTGGTTGGCCTTGCCTGCCTGTGGATCTGGCCGGTGGACAGCCAGATCGCCGCCGATCCCGTAATGCTCCTGCCGGGCCATCTCTACCTGCCGTTCCTGATGCCCGATGCGCTGCAGGTCTATCTGGAAATGGCGATCATCCCGGCGGCGGTCCTGTTCGCGGCGACCACAGCCAGCCTGATGCGACAGCCGCGAGCGCTCCAGCCGGGCCTCGCGCTCGCGCTGGCCGGAGCGGGAACGCCGGTCTTCGCCCTGGCGACCGCCTATCTTCGTATCGAAAGCTTCCGCTCCAGCCTGCCCTTCGGCGCGGTTGCGGCCGGCCTGGCCGTGCTCTTCGCTCTCACCACGGAGCGCTTCCTGCGGATGGAAGCGGGCCGGGCGTCAGCAGACCAGCCACGATCGGCCGTAGGGGCGGGCTCGTCCCTCCATGCCGTGGCAAGTTGCTGCGCCGTGGCGCTGACGCTGGCCTTCGTGATCGCCGATTCGCCGCTGACGCTGGCGTTCGGTCTCTCCGGCCTCGGCGCGGCCTGGGTCTCGACTCTGCGTCCGCTGCCGGCCCTGCGCTGGTGCGCGGCCGGCTTCGTGCTCCTTGTCCTGGGTCGCCTCGGCGGCGCATGGATGCTGGCGGGCGGGTTCCTCGATCATTTCCCTGATTGGCGGGAAATCGCCTTGCGCTATGCCATTCCGGCGGCGGCAATCTATACGGGCGGCCTCCTGCTGCGGCGCAGCCGCGTCGACCTGCCGGCCGCGATCCTCGATCTCGGCGCCGTCATCCTCGCCTCCATCGCCGCGACCTTCGCGATCCGCCTCGGCGTGCGGGGACCCGCCGAAGCGCTCGATCCGGGCATGAGCCTGACCGAGGCCGGCCTCTACGCGACGCTCGCCTTCGTTGCGACGGTGGTGCTGGTCTTTCGCTCCTCCGCCACGACCAGCCCCGTCTATCGGATCGCCGCACCGGTCGCCACCGTCCTTGGCCTCTGCCTCGCGCTGGTCGGGCCGCTGATCGTCGCCAATCCGCAGATAGACTGGACCCCGGTTGCCGGCGGCGCCTTTTTCAATACGCTGCTTCCTGGCTATGTGCTTCCGGGCCTGGCAGCGGCGGGTGCCGCGCTCGCCTGGCGCTGGTATGGGCAGGGGGTCGGGAAGGGCATCGACAGCGGCGCCTTCCGAGCCCTGTGCGGCGTATCCGCTTTCGTGCTCGGCTTTTTCTATGTCACGCTGGAGGTGCGAAAGATCTTCGCTGGCGGGGTACCGGGCTTTTCGATCGAATCCTCGGCCGAGAACTGGGGATATACGATCGCATGGCTGCTCTACGGCGTCGCCCTCCTTGCGCTCGGCATCTGGGCCAGGGCGGTGCCGATCCGTTTTGCCTCTGCGCTCGTCATCATGCTGTCGGTGATCAAGGCGTTCCTGTTCGACCTGTCCGAACTGGAGGGCATCTGGCGCGCGCTTTCCTTCATCGGGCTCGGCGCGGCCCTGATCGGAATCGGCCTGGTCTATCAGCGCCTGCTGTTCGGCAAGAGGCCGTCGCCCCCCGAACACCAATCCTGAACGACCCCTTGCGGCTTCCCTACAGCGTCAGCGCAAAGGGAACGCCCTCGAAGCAATCGTTGCCGCGGCCGATGGCGTCGACGGCGGCGACCATGCGGCCCTCGCGGCCGAGGCGGGCGTCGGCCAGGGCAATGATGCGCTTGTTGGGCGTGGCGGTGGGAGAAAGGCGGCGGATGGTCCGGGCCAGCTCGAACTCGTCGAGGTGCGGATTGAGGGCGCAGGCGGTGGTGAAGGCGGCGGCCGTGGAGCGGCTGACGCCGGCGTAGCAGTGCACCACCAGGGGCGTCCGCTGGTCCCAGGCCGTGACGAAGCGCAGCAGCTGCGAGAGGTGGTCCTCGCCGGGCAGGATCTGCCCGTCGGCCATCTCGATGATGTCGTTCATGCCGAGGAAGAGATGCATCCTCTCCTCCACCGCGGCCGGCCGCACCACCTTGGTACCGACATTGAGGAGCGTCAGGATCTGTTTCGCGCCGGTGGCGGCAACGGTGGCATCGAGCAGAGAGAGCGAGCAGACATTGATTTGCATGGATGCGTTCTACCTTCGGATCGCGCCGCCGGGAATCGCAAACTGCCCTGGCACCGCGAATTGTTGGGAGGGCGGTGTCGTGCCCGCGGGCATTTCATTCCGGCCTATCCGAAAATCCGGACAAAGCGATCCAGAAAAATCTGCTGCGCCTCCGCAGCGGGCAGGGGCACGAGCCTGGTTGCATCCATCGGCCTCGGCAAGGGGCGCGGATCGCCGAAGATGCGGCAGGACTCCTCGATGCCGAAGCCCGCGAGCTGCGTCGCTTCCAGGAAGGCGGCAACCTTGTCCGCTTTCTTGGTTAGCGTCTTGACCGCGGGCGGCGTCGTCGCGGGCAGGCCGAAGCGCAGATGGATGGCGCCGAGCAGGCGCAGTTCGACACCCTTGTAGCTTTCGCCGATCACCGCCTTGAAAGGCGAGATCATGTCGCCGATCACATATTCCGGTGCGTCGTGCAGCAGCACCATCAGCCGCGTCGCGTCGGGCAGGCCGGGCTCCATGGCGTCGAGTATGTCGAGCACCAGCACGCTGTGCTGGGCCACGGAGAAGATGGCGTCGCCGCGGGTCTGGCCGTTCCAGCGCGCGACCCGGGCCAGGCCATGGGCGATGTCCTCGATCTCGACATCGAGCGGGGAGGGATCGAGGAGGTCGAGCCGGCGCCCCGACAGCATGCGTTGCCAGGCCCGGTGCTTGGCTGCTGCCTTGCCGCGCGCCATGGTCAGCCCGGATGTCCCTTGCGGCCGAGTTCGGCGCATTCGGCATGCCGGAAGCAGTCGACCAGATGGTCGTTGACCATGCCGACCGCCTGCATGAAGGCATAGACGATGGTGGGGCCGACGAATTTGAAGCCGCGCGCCCTGAGGTCCTTCGAAATCTTCTGCGACAGGGCCGTTTCCGCCGGCACGTCGCCGAGCGAGCGCGGCGTGTTCTGGAGGGGCTTGCCGTCGAGGAAATCCCACAGGTAGCGCGAGAAACCCTGGTGCTCCTCGATGTCCAGCCAGAGGCGGGCGCCGATTATGGTGCCCTCGATCTTCGCCCTGTTGCGGATGATGCCGGCATCGGCCATCAGCGCGGCGACCTTCTCGGGCCTGTAATGCACGATCTTGTCCGGGTCGAAGCCGTCGAACACCTTCCGGAAATGCTCGCGCTTGCGCAGTATGGTGATCCAGGACAGACCCGCCTGGAAACCGTCGAGGATGAGCTTCTCGTAGAGCGCGCGGCCGTCATACTCCGGCACGCCCCATTCCTGATCGTGATAGGCGATGTAGAATGGGTCTGCGCCTGGCCAGGGGCAGCGCCATTTGCCGTCTTCGTGAAGGATAGCTGTGCGTTCCATCACCCTTCTTTGCCATGGGCAGGCCGACTCGGGAAGGCCCGGCATGCCGATCCTCGGATCGGCATGGAGGCTGGACGTCAAATGAGAGGGCACCGGCCCGAGCCCTCCTGCATCACGCCATTGTCTCCTTTGCGGCAGCGCCTATATCAGCCAGACCGTCCTCATTTCAGCCCGCAGATTTTCATGACCCCGATTTCGATCCTCGACCTTTCGCCGGTCTCCGTCGGCAGCACGCCAGGCCAGGCCCTCAACAATTCCCGGCAGCTTGCCCGCCATGCCGAGCGGCTCGGCTACCGGCGCTTCTGGATGGCCGAGCATCACAACATGCCGGGCATCGCGAGCGCCGCCACGGCGGTCGCGCTCGCCTATGTCGCGGAAGGTACGAGCACGATCCGCCTCGGTTCGGGCGGGATCATGCTGCCCAATCACGCGCCCCTGATGGTGGCGGAAGCCTTCGGCACATTGGCGTCGCTCTATCCCGGCCGCATCGATCTCGGGATCGGCCGGGCCCCGGGGACGGACCAGATCACGGCGCATGCCCTGCGGCGCAATCTCAATGCCGATATCGATGCCTTTCCGCGCGACGTCGTCGAACTGATGAGCTATTTCCGCCCCGCCGAGCCCGAGCAGCGCGTGCAGGCCGTACCCGGTGCGGGTCTGGACGTGCCGATCTGGATCCTCGGGTCCAGCCTGTTCGGTGCCCAGCTCGCTGCCATGCTGGGCCTGCCTTTCGGCTTTGCGTCGCATTTCGCGGCTGCTGACCTCGAAGGCGCGATCGACATCTATCGCCGCCGTTTCGAACCTTCGCAGCACCTCGACAAGCCCTATGTCATGCTCGGGCTCAACGTAGTGGCAGCCGAGACAGACGAAGAGGCCAGGTTCCTGCAGAGCACGCGCCTGCAATCCTTCGTCAATCTGCGCACGGGCAGGCCCGGGCTGATTCCGCCGCCGGTGGAGAACTATGAGGAAACGCTCGACGCGGTCGGCCAGGCCGTGTTGCGCCAGAGCCGGTTCAGCTCGGTCGTGGGCTCGCCCAGGACGGTGAAGGCCGGTATCGAGGACTTCATAGCGCGCACCGGTGCCGACGAGGTCATCGCCACCAACATGATCTACGACTTCGGGAAGAGCTTGCGCTCCTATGAGATTCTCGCGGATGTGGCGATCGCACCCGCCTTTGCAGGGGCAAGTTGAGCGCCGAGGGCCCGCCGACGCGAAGCAATCCTCAGGCGCTCGCCTTGTGTCCGGCGGGCGCAGCGTTCCACCAGGCCGGCTTTGCCACGGTCAGCGTAACCTCGCCCGCGGCCAGCGCCTCGCCCTGGCCGATGCCTTCCTCGACCCGGTCCAGACGCAGCAGGGCGAGCCCTCGCGAACCCTCGGAGGAGCCGAGCGTGCCGGCGGGCTTGTCGCCGATGCGGATCTCGGTCCCGGCGGCGGGGAGGGCGAGCGTTCCCGCAACCGGAACGATCCGGGTGCGGGCCGTGCCGCGATGCTGCATGCGGCTGACGACTTCCTGCCCGACATAGCAGCCCTTCTTGAAATCGACGCCATGCAGCATGTCCATAAGCGCCTCGTGCGGGAACGTATCCCCGAAGGCGAAGTCCTTGCCACCTTCGGGAATGCCGAGCCCGATGCGGTTGGCGTGGTAGGCGGCGATGGCGGCCTCTTCTGCGATTCCCACCCCAGGCAGGAGCGCGCGCCCGCCGAGATCGGCATGGCGAGGATCGATGAAGGCGATGCCGGCGACGCCTGAGAGATCGGCAGGGGGGAGGGCTGCATGCACCGTCCAACTCCCGGACAGGTCTTCCACTGCGACCTTGGCGCGCAGCTTGTAGAAATTCAGCCGCTTGGCGAAGTCGGCAGCCCTGGTGCGATCCGTATCGAGAAAAATGTTCCCCTGCGTGTCCGCCGTGGCCAGGAAATCGAACAGGATCTTGCCTTGCGGCGTGAGCAAGGCGCCCCATCGGCCTTCGCCCGGCCTGAGGCCGGCGATGTCGCAGGTGACGAGATTTGCGAGCCAGGAGCGCGCATCCTCGCCGCTGAGGCGGAGCACGGCACGGTCGGGCAGATAGATCATTACGGGCAGTCCTTGTGGCCCTGCCTATATGGCAATCTCTGTGCGCTGCGTGAAGAGGCAGGCAGATTGCCGATTGAAAGACGGCGCGCTCTGGGTGAGAACGGGCCGGACTGAACAGCAGGAGAGCGCCGTGACCCAGACCTTCGACCGCATCTTCAGGCATGGCGAGATCGTCAACCACGACGGCCGGCATCACGGCGATATCGGCATCAGGGAGGGGCGCATCGCCGCCCTGGGCGACCTCTCGCAGGCGAGTGCCGGCGAGGTGATCGACTGCAAGGGGCTCACCATCCTGCCGGGCGTGATCGACAGCCAGGTCCATTTCCGCGAGCCGGGCCCGACCCACAAGGAAGACCTGGAATCGGGGTCGCGCGCTGCCGTGATGGGTGGCGTGACGGCCGTCTTCGAAATGCCGAACACCGATCCGCTCACCATCTCGCCGGAGGCGCTGGCCGACAAGGTGAAGCTCGGCCTGCATCGCATGCATTGCGATTTCGCCTTCTGGGTCGGCGGTACGCGAGAGAATGCGAGGCATGTCGGCGAACTCGAGCGTCTCCCCGCCGCGGCGGGCATCAAGGTGTTCATGGGATCGTCCACCGGCTCGCTGCTGGTGGAAGACGACGAGGGCGTGCGCGAAATCCTCCGGCATACGCGCCGGCGAGCCGCGTTCCATTCGGAGGACGAGTATCGGCTCCGCGAGAGGCGTGACCTGCGGGTGCCGGGCGACGCCTCCTCCCACCCGGTTTGGCGCGATGTCGAGGCCGCCCTCAACTGCACGCAGCGCCTTGTCGCGATCGCCGAGGAGACGGGCGCACCCATTCATGTCCTGCACATCTCCACGGCGGAGGAGATCCCTTTCCTCGCCGAGCACAAGCGACTGGTGACCTGCGAGGCGACACCGCATCACCTGACCCTGGCCGGTCCCGAGGCGTATGAGAAGCTCGGCACGCTGGTCCAGATGAACCCGCCCGTGCGCGACGCGCATGCGCGCAACGGCGTCTGGCACGGCGTGCAGCAAGGCATCGTGGACGTACTCGGTTCCGACCACGCCCCGCATACCCTGGAGGAAAAGGCAAAGCCCTATCCGGAGTCCCCGTCGGGCATGACCGGCGTGCAGACCCTGGTGCCGATCATGCTGGATCACGTGAACAAGGGGCGGCTGAGCCTGGAACGCTTCGTCGACCTGTCCAGCCACGGGCCGAACCGCATCTACGGCATTGCCGGCAAGGGCCGGATCGCCGTGGGTTACGATGCGGATCTCACCATCGTCGACATGAAGCGCCAGGAGACCATCCGCAACGAATGGATCGCCTCCAAATGCGGCTGGACGCCCTATGACGGCATGAGCGTGACGGGTTGGCCGGTCGGTACCGTGGTGCGCGGCGCGCGCGTGATGTGGGAGGGTTCGCTCGACGAGCATTCGCGCGGAGAACCGGTGAAGTTCTGGACGGCGTAGCCGCGCGCGCCCCTATCTCCTCCCGAGTACCCAGCCCAGCGCGGCACCCGCCAGCAGTCCGATGAGATGTGCGGCGAAGCTGATCTGCGGAAGAGCGAGATCTATTGCGGCCTGCAGCACCAGCACCATGCCCACCATGGTGAGGTTGCGCCGGTCGGCAATCGTCCGCGTGGCGAGGAAATCCGTCAGGCGCTGCAGGGCGATGGCGCCGAGCAGCGCGAAGATCGCGCCGGAGGCGCCCACGAGGACATTCGGCTCCGACAGGCCCGCCTCGGTCAACCCGACTACTCCGGCCATGGAGATCAGCCCGCCGACGGCGTAGACCACCGCCATGCGCCAGGTGCCCATGCCGATCTCCACAAAACGGCCGAGAACCCAGAGCGCGAACATGTTGCTGATCAGATGCTCCGACCCCGCATGCAGGAACATGGCGCTGACGAGTCGCCACCATTCGTGCTGGTCGACGACATAGGGCGGCCAGAGGGCCCCGAGATCCACGAGGTTGACGGTATCCTGGCTGTCGCCGCGAGAGACCTCCACGGCGAACATGAGGCAGTTGGCCATGATGAGAACATAGGTCAGGGGCGTGCGACGCCAGTCCGGCCGCCGGAGAGGCGCGTCCCGCCTCACGCGCGCCGCCATGAGGTCGAGCTGGTAGGCGGCTCCCGGTGACAGCAGCGGAGCCGCGTCGACCACCGGCCGCTCCAGGCGGGATACGATCATTTCCCGCTGGATATCGGTGAGTGACGACTGATCGACGCTCTCCAGCCGCCGCCGGGCTTCGTCGAAGCGTCCTGCAGCCTGCAGGGCGGTGGCGTACCAGAACGTCTTCGATACCGGCGGCAGGAGCCTAATGGTGGGCAGGAGCGCGTCGACGGCCGCCACCCGGCCGCAGAAGGAGAGCACCATCAGGATAGGCAACTGCGTTCGTCCCAATGTGGTGCGGTGGCCCAGATAGGTTTGCACGAGCGCATCGAGCTGCCCGGTCTCGCCCAGCGCGCGGATCGGAAAATTGATGCCATCGCCCGGCAGCGGCACGGGATTGGCGCGCAGGAATTCAACCACGCCGGGCCAGTCGTTGCGCTGCCTCAGGGTCTGGAGTTCGACCATCAGCGCCTGTGGCGGCGTGGCTCTGGCCTTTAGGCCGGCCATGGCATCGATGCGCCGTTGAGGGGTCGGCTCGGCCAGCGCGGCGAAGAGGCCTGCGGAGAAGCGGTTGTCGCGATCGGGTCGTAGCAGGGAGGCGAAGCGGGCGAATCTCGCGGCCTCCGTGCTTCGTCCCGCCAGCATTTCGCGACTGGCTCTCAGCATCAGGAGGCCCGGTGCGTAGACCAGGGCCAGCGCCAGGACCGTCAAAAAGCCATAGATGTCCGGCACAAGCCAGTAGCCTGCGGCAGCGACGAGGATCACCACGCTCAGTAGCGCGAACATGCGCCCGCTGCCGGGAACGCGGTGCGTTTCGTTGATCACCATCTGGCCGATCACGACGGCGGCGAAGGAGGCGGCGGATAGCGCCAGGAAAATCTGCAGATCCATGCGGCGCTTTTGCCGGAACTGCCGCCGGGCCGCAACTCGCCCATGGGCCGCCTTTCTTATGCACCGCAGTACAATCGGCCTTGCACGGCTTTTTCTTTATCTAAGGTGGCGGAACGGGCTATAGAGAGAAAAATTCTTTCATGTGACAGGTTGGTTATGGCGGAAAATCCGTCCGATATTGCAACGCTCAGCTTTGAAAAAGCGCTCGCCGAACTTGAACAGATCGTGCGCAGCCTCGAAGGCGGCAATGTGCCGCTGGAAGAATCCATCACGCTATTCGGAAGGGGCGAGCAGCTGAAGGCCCATTGCGACCGGCTTCTGAAGGTGGCTGAAGCCAAGGTCGACAAGATCCGTCTGGATGCCGAAGGCAAGCCAGCCGGCCTCGAACCCCTGCCCGAAGCCTGACCTCTCGCTCGGCTTCCACGGCTTCTCCGGTGAACACTTTGGCACACATTCCCTCTACACCACTGCTCGACACCATCCACACCCCAGCTGACCTCAGGCTCCTTCCCGAGGAAAAGCTCCTGCAGGTGGCGGATGAATTGCGCCAGGAAACCATCAGCGCAGTTTCGGTGACGGGTGGGCATCTGGGTGCGGGTCTCGGCGTGGTCGAACTGACGGTGGCCATCCATGCCGTCTTCAACACGCCCGAGGACCGCCTGATATGGGACGTCGGCCACCAGGCCTACCCCCACAAGATCCTGACCGGCCGGCGAGATCGCATCCGCACCCTCCGCCAGCCCGGGGGCCTCTCCGGCTTCACCAAGCGTAGCGAGAGCGAGTACGATCCCTTCGGCGCCGCTCATTCCTCCACCTCGATCTCGGCAGGCCTCGGCATGGCCGCCGCCCGTGATCTCGATGGCCGCAGCAACAACGTGATCTGCGTCATCGGCGACGGGTCGATGTCCGCCGGCATGGCCTATGAGGCCATGAACAATGCCGGCGCGCTCGGTTCCCGCCTCGTGGTCATCCTCAACGACAACGACATGTCGATCGCCCCGCCGGTGGGGGCGATGTCGGCCTACCTCGCCCGGCTCGTTTCCGGCGGCACGTACAAGAACCTGCGCGATTTCGGCAAGATGCTGGCCAAGCGCCTGCCGCGCTTCTTCTACGACAAGGCACGGCGCACCGAGGAGTTCGCCCGCGGTTTCTGGACCGGCGGCACGCTTTTCGAGGAACTCGGCTTCTACTATATCGGCCCGATCGACGGGCATAATCTCGACCATCTCCTGCCCGTGCTCAAGAATGTGCGCGACCAGGCCGATGGGCCGGTGCTGGTGCACGTCGTCACGCAGAAGGGCAAGGGATACGGCCCGGCGGAGGAATCCGCCGACAAATATCACGGCGTGGTGAAGTTCGACGTCATCACCGGGGCGCAGGTCAAGGCCAAGGCCAATGCACCGGCCTATACGCGTGTCTTTGCCGAAAGCCTGATCAAGGAGGCCGAGAAGGACGAGCGCGTGGTGGCCATCACCGCCGCCATGCCCTCGGGCACCGGGCTCGACCTCTTCCAGCAGGCGTTCCCCCAGCGGCTGTTCGATGTCGGCATCGCCGAGCAGCATGCGGTGACTTTCGCCGCAGGCCTCGCCAGCGAGGGCTACAAGCCGTTCTGCGCCATCTATTCGACCTTCCTCCAGCGCGGCTACGACCAGGTGGTTCACGACGTGGCGATCCAGAACCTGCCGGTGCGCTTTCCCATCGACCGCGCCGGCCTGGTAGGTGCCGATGGCGCCACCCATGCCGGCTCCTTCGACGTCGCCTATCTCGGCTGCTTGCCGAACATGGTTGTTATGGCGGCCGCGGACGAGGCCGAACTCGTGCACATGGTGGCGACGGCGGTGGCCTATGATCACGGCCCCATCGCCTTCCGCTATCCACGCGGCGAAGGGGTGGGCGTCGAGATGCCCGAGGTCGGCAAGCCGCTGGCGATCGGCAAGGGCAGGGTGCTGCGCGAGGGAACGAACATCGCGCTGCTGTCGCTCGGCACGCGCCTGGCGGAGTGCCTGAAGGCCGCCGAGGACCTGGCGGCGCTGGGGCTCTCAGCGACGGTGGCCGACGCGCGTTTCGCCAAGCCCCTCGATGAGGAGCTCGTCCTGAGGCTCGCACGTGAGCATGAGGTGCTTCTGACGGTCGAGGAGGGCTCGGTTGGCGGGTTCGGCAGTTTCGTGGCCCAGTTGCTCGCGGACGCCGGGGTCTTCGACCGCGGCCTGAAATTTCGCTCCCTGGTACTGCCCGACGTCTTCCTCGACCAGGACAAGCCCGAGACGCTCTATGCCCGCGCCGGCCTCGACGCGGCCGGGATCGTCGCCAAGGTTCTCTCTGTGCTGGGGCGCGACTCACTGTCTGGAGCGAAGCGCGCCTGATGCGCAGGCGGGCCGATGTGCTGCTCGTGGAACGCGGCCATTTCGACAGCCGCGCCAAGGCGCAGGCGGCCATCGCCGCGGGCCTCGTCAGCGCCGACGGCAAGCCGGTACGCAAGGCCTCCGAAACGCTGAAGCCTGATGTCCGCATCGAGGCCCAGCCGGCCTTTCCCTTCGTCTCTCGCGGCGGCGTGAAACTGGCCCACGCCATCGACGCCTTCGCAATCGCGGTCGAGGGGCGCGTGGCGCTCGATGTCGGTGCCTCCACGGGCGGTTTCAGCGACGTGCTGCTTCAGCGGAAGGCCGGGCGGGTCTATGCGGTGGATGTCGGGCGGGACCAGCTTCATCCCAGCCTGCGCGGCGATGCGCGCCTGATATCGCTGGAGGGGCATGATGCTCGCCAGCTCGACCGCGCCATCGTGCCGGAGGCAGTCGACCTCGTCGTCGCCGACGTCAGCTTCATCTCGCTGGCGCTGGTGCTGCCGTCGGCCCTTGCCCTCGCGAAGCCAAGGGCGGATCTTGCCGTCCTGATCAAGCCGCAATTCGAGGCGGGGCGGGATCGCATCGGCAAGGGTGGGGTGGTGAAGGACGAAGCGGTGCACGCCGAGGTATGCGAGCGCATCGCTTCGCTTGTGAAGAGGCTGGGCTGGGAGGTGCGCGGCATCGTGCCCTCGCCCATCGAGGGCGGTGATGGCAACAAGGAATTTCTCCTGGTTGCCGAAAGGGTTGGGTGATCGAAGCTGAGATTTGGATTCGGGCCGTTAAGGCAGGGGTTCAGCCGGCTGCGATCCTGCTTCAAGAAGTTGAGAAAGTGATTCATCAAACTGACACATCGGTTCAGCTCACTGTGGAGCGGCTCGGCCATCGCGGAGATGGCGTGGCCGAGGGGCCGGTCTTCGTGCCCTACACCCTCCCGGGTGAACGCATCGAAGCCGACGTCCATGGGGACCGCGGCCGTCTCGTCGCCTTGCAGGAGCCAAGCCCGGATCGTATCGCCCCCTTCTGCCCGCATTTCACCCGCTGCGGCGGCTGCGCCATCCAGCATCTGGCCGCGCCCGCCTATCAGGCCTGGAAGCGAAGCCTGGTGGTCGAAGCCCTCGGCCAGGCCGGTGTCGACGTTCCGGTCGAGGCCCTGGTCGATGCCCATGGCAGGGGCAGACGGCGCGCCACGCTGCATGCGCGCAAGGGCAAGGTCGGCTTCGCCGAGGCGCGCTCGCACGACCTGATCGATCTCAACGCCTGTCCCATCCTGGTGCCCGAACTCAATCGGGGGCTGGACGGAGTGAGAGCGTTCGAGAAGCAGTTGCGGGGGCTCGGCAAGCCCCTCGACATCGTGCTCACCGCGACCGTCACCGGGCTCGACTGCGACATTCGCGGGACGGGACGCATCGACGACAGGATGCGGCTGAAGCTGGCGGATCTCGCGGGAGAATTCGACCTCGCCCGCCTCTCCATCCACGGCGATGTCGTGATCGAGCGCCGTTCGCCAGTGGTGCGGTTTGCGGGCGTCGAGGTTTCGCCGCCTCCGGGCGCATTCCTGCAGGCGACCGAGGAGGCGGACAGGGCGCTCACGGCGCTCGTGCTCGAGGGGCTCGGGGGAACCAGACGCGTGGCCGATCTTTTCGCGGGCTGCGGCACCTTCGGCCTCGCGCTGGCAGCCACGCGCCATGTCCAGGCCTTCGATTCCGACAAGCCCGCCATTGCGGCGCTCGACAGGGCGGCACGACGGGCCCAGGGCCTGAAGCCCATCACCGCCACGGTCCGCGATCTCTTTCACCGTCCCCTGCTTGCGGACGAACTGAAGGCCTTCGACTCCGTTGTCTTCGACCCGCCGCGCGCGGGAGCGGAGGCCCAAAGCAGGCGTCTCGCCTCGGCCAGGCTCAAGCGTATCGTCGGTGTTTCCTGCAACCCCGCCACATTCGCGCGCGACGCGGCCATCCTCATCGCGGGCGGCTATCGCCTGACCAGGGTGACCCCCGTCGACCAGTTCCGCCATTCCGCGCATGTGGAACTGGTGGGCGTGTTCGAACGCTGACGGCAAGTGGGCGGAAGAGCCTCTCTTAAAAAGGCGCGGCATCACAGGCGTCGGGATTCCCGCGCTTTTTCGGGCAGGCTGCCACGAGCGGTATCGAGGCGCGGACCTGTCGCCACTTGCATCCCGCCGGGCCTCTCCTTACCAAGTGAGGCTCCGGTTGAATGCGCGGATGGAATGTCATGGCCGAGTCCTCCTCACTGCCCACCGCCCTCATCGTCATGGGCGTCTCAGGCTCAGGCAAGAGTACGGTCGGGGAGAGCCTCGGCGACCGGCTCGATTGGCCTTTCCGCGATGGTGATTCCTTCCACTCGCCTGCCAATGTCGCCAAGATGCATGCCGGTATTCCGCTCACCGACGAGGATCGCTGGCCCTGGCTCGCTGCGATTGCCGCGTGGATCGCCGAACTGAGAAGGCAGGGCCGCCACGGTATCGTCGCATGCTCGGCGCTCAAGCGGACCTACCGCGACGCCCTGCGCGACGGCCACGACGATGTGTGCTTCGTCTATCTCGACGGCTCGAAAGAACTGATCGCCGCCCGCCTTGCCAGGCGCAAGGACCATTTCATGCCATCGAGCCTGCTAGACAGCCAGTTCGCGACGCTCGAGCCGCCCGGCCCTGACGAGGGGCCGATCACGGTCTCGATCGACCAGGAGCCCGCAGGGATCGTAGCGGACGCGATGCGAAACTTGTCGTGAGCCGAGGAAGACTTGAGGCCGGCTCAATGAATTTAGGAAATTGTCGAGGTAACCAACCATGGCCGTTGAGATTTCTTCCGACCTTCTGGCCCGCTTCGCTGCCATTGTCGGCAGCAGATATGCCATTTCGGACGTCGACGACCAGCAGCCCTTCCTGAAGGAGTGGCGGGATCGCTATCACGGCAAGACGCCCCTGGTCCTGCTGCCGGGATCGGTCGAGGAAGTATCCGCCATCCTCGAACTGGCCGACGAGACGGGTACGCCGATCGTACCCCAGGGGGGCAATACCGGCCTCGTGGGCGGGCAGGTGCCGCATGCCACGGGAAACGAACTGCTCGTCTCCCTCAGGCGGCTGGACAGGATCAGGGCTGTCGATCCAGACAGCAACACCATGGACGTCGAGGCAGGCGTGACGCTGCAAAGGGTCCAGGAGGCGGCCGATGCGGCGGGGCGCTTCTTCCCGCTTTCGCTGCCCTCGGAAGGCAGTTGCACCATCGGCGGCAACATCGGCACCAATGCCGGAGGCACTGGCGTGATCGCCTATGGCAATACGCGCGACCTCGTGATGGGCCTGGAAGTGGTGCTGCCGGGTGGGCGCGTCTGGCACGGCATGCGCCATCTGCGCAAGGACAACACCGGCTACGACCTGCGGAACCTCTTCATCGGGGCGGAGGGCACGCTCGGGATCGTCACGGCTGCCGTGGTGAAGCTCTTCCCCAAGCCGCGCTCGGTAGGGACCGCCTTCATCGGTGTCGACAGCCCGGCGAATGCGCTCAACCTGCTGCATGAGGCACGCGCCAATGGCGGGGGCACCGTCACCGCTTTCGAACTGATGCCGCGCCTGGGCATCGATTTCGTGGTGCGCCACGTTCCCGGTGCCCGTGATCCGATCGCTGCCAAATATCCCTGGTACGTGCTCCTCGAAGTCTCCACGCAGGCGGAGGGGGGAGTGGGCGAGGCCCTGGAGGGCATGCTCATGGCTGCCTACGAGAAGGGCTACGCCGGGGATGCCGTGATCGCTTCCTCGCTGGAGCAGGCCGCCGATTTCTGGCGCCTGCGCGAGCAATTGTCGGAGACGCAGAAGTTCGAGGGTGGCTCGATCAAGCACGACGTCTCCGTGCCGATCCGCCTGGTGCCGGCCTTCCTCGACAAGGCAGTCGCCGCCGTGGAGGCCTTCATTCCAGGCTCGCGTCCACTGCCTTTCGGCCATCTCGGGGACGGCAACATCCATTTCAACGTGTCCCAGCCAGTCGGCGGCGACAAGAAGGCGTTCCTGGACAAGTGGGAGGCGACCAACGCGGTCGTGCATGGGATCGTCGCCGAGTTCCATGGCTCGATCTCCGCCGAGCACGGCATCGGCCAGTCCAAGCGCGCCTTGCTGCCCGGCGTGAAGGATCCCGTGGAGATGGAGATGATGCGCTCGATCAAGGCGACGCTCGATCCCAAGGGCATCATGAATCCCGGCAAGGTCCTGTAGCGCCGTTTCCGCCGCCATGCTGCCGCATTGGCGCTAATAGTTTCGGTTTCCCACGACGGCCTTTTCCCAATCGGCGGGTGGACTTGATGAGGAGGCATTCATGCTGCAGGCATGCCTGAACGGGAACAGGGCACGCGGTTTCCATCCGGCGATCGCCTGCACGCCGGCCGAGCTTGCCACGGACGCGCGGGCAGCCATTGAGGCAGGGGCGAAGGAACTGCATGTCCATCCGCGCGGGGTCGACGGCGAGCAGAGCCTGGAGCCTCACGATGTGGGCAATGCGCTCCTGGCGATCCGTGAGAGCGTTCCCGGCACTCCCGTCGGCATCTCGACTTTGTGGGATATCAGGCCCGGTGGTCGGGCACGCCAGGCGCCGATACGTGAATGGCGGATCCTGCCGGACTATGTCTCCGTCAATCTCATTGAGGAGGATGCGCCCGAGATCATGGCACTGATGATCGGGCGGGGCATCGGCATCGAGGCGGGGCTGTGGTCGGTCGCCGATGCGCTGCGCTTCGTGGCGCTTCCCGCAGCCGAACGCTGCCTGCGGATTCTCGTCGAGATCAACGAGCAGAACGCCGCGGAGGGTCTCGAGGCAGCCCGCGACATCCTCGCCGTCCTGGCGGGCTCGAGGCTTCGCCTGCCCATTCTCCTGCATGGCGCGGATCGGACGATGTGGCCGCTGCATGAAGAGGCGATGCGGCGAGGCCTCGACCGCCGCATCGGCCTTGAGGACGGAGCCACCTTGCCCAATGGCAGGCTCGCGGCCGACAATGCCGATCTCCTGCGCGCCGCCGTGGCCTTGGCGGCCGGCAGGCCCTGACCGCCGTCAATCCTCGTCCGGCGCGCTCCGGCTCACGCAGCCACCCCGGCGATGAAGGCCGCTGTTCTGCGTGTCCGGTGCATCGACGCTCGCCCCATAGCTGCGCGTGCACAGCGTCTCGCCGCGCTCGTCCGCGTTGTAGGTGGCGCTCCCGACGCTGACGCCGGCCGAACAGCCCGAAAGTGCGACGGCGAGGAACAGGGCTGTTATGGCTGGCTTCATGATTGTTCTTCCTTTTCAGGTATTTCGAGACGAAATCTCGTCCTGTATATGCGGTCCGTCATTGCCGACCTTATTGACATGGGGCGCAATGCGCACGAGTTCAAGCAGATCCTCGGGTGGCGGGCGCAGCAGCTCTGCGGCTTCTTCGGGCTTTGCCAGCGGGTCGAGCCAGAGCGATGTCGCTCCCCGCTCGATCAGCACCGGGCTGCGTTCGCCGATCGCTGCCAGCGTGCCATTGGCGTCCGTGGTGAGGATGCCAACCGTGTCGATCTCGCTGCCGTCCATGCCCGACCAGGTTTCCCATATCGCCGCCAAGGCGAGAAGGCCGCGGTCGGGGCGGCGCAGCAGAAAGGGTTGCCTGCTGCGGTCCGCATTCCGCCACTGGTAGAACCCGTCCGCCGGCAGCAGGCAGCGCCGTCGCACGAAGGCATTGCGGAAGGACGGCTTCTCCCGCACCGTTTCGGACCGGATGTTGATCAACAGCGGATAGCTGGCAGTGTCCTTGATGAAGCCGGGAATGAAACCCCAGCGCATCAGGGTGAAGTGGCGTGCCGAGAAATCGGCATGCACCACCGCCACCGGCTGGCTGGGGGCGATGTTGTAACGCGGCGGGAAGTCCGGCTTCTCGACATAGCCGAACCAGTCGCGCACCTTCTCGGGCGGGTGGGTGAGTGCAAAACGGCCGGTCATCGTCTCGATAGTGGTTGCCTGGACGCGTGCCCGTGCGAATAGTGTCGCCATGACAGATGCCAGCCGATCGTATCCCTCCCGTCCGATTCTCGCAGCCAGCGTCGCCATCTTCCGGGATGGCAGGGTCCTGCTCGGAGAGCGGGCGCGATCACCGGGGCAGGGCCTGTTTTCGCTGCCGGGAGGCGTTGTGGAACTCGGCGAGACGCTGGAGGAGGCGGCGCGGCGCGAGGTACGCGAGGAGACCGGATTGGACGTCGATATCGTGGGCTTCGTGCGCCACAACGAGGTCGTCTACCGCGACAAGGACGGCGTGGTGCACCGGCATTTCGTCATCGCCGTTTTTGCCGCCCGGTCGCCGGAGGGCGAGCCAGAGGTAAGCGAGGAGACCCTCGCATTTCGCTGGGCCGATCCCGCAACCCTCGATGGCCTGCCGGTAACCGACCGCCTGGCGGAGATCGTCGCCGCCGCCAGGGCCTTGCTGCCATGAGACTTCGCTCCCTTGTCCCTGGTGGCCGCATGGCCGCTCCGCGTCCCCGGGTGGCGGCCTTGACCCTCGCGTTGATGCTCGGCGCGGTGCCTCTCGCCGCAAGTGCGCAGACGTCACCCCAGGCCGTCCCGCAGCCTCCGCCTTACGAGCCCCAATTGCTGCGCCTGTCCGAGCTCATGGGCGCGCTGCACTATCTGCGGGCTCTGTGCGGCTTTGCGGATGCGCCGGCCTGGCGAGACAAGATGAATGCCCTCATTGACGGGCAGGGCCTCGACCAGGCCGGGAAGGAACGCTACGCCGGTGCCTTCAATCGCGGCTATCGCGCCTATAGCGAGACCTATCGCAGTTGCAACGAGGCCGCCGCCAAGGTGATCCGTGCCTATCTCACCGAGAGCGGTGCGATCATCAAGGATCTCGATTCGCGCTATGGCCGTTAACGATTAATTCCGAAGTGTCTATTCCCGGGACGCGGGCGTGCTATGGTTCCGGCTCGTCCACGGCCGGCGCCGTGGCAGGAATCCGACATGTACGATCGCGTCTCCCAACTGAAACTTCAATTCGCCGCGGACGATGCCCGGCGGGCGGCGCTCGACTACCTGCTGCAGGCTTGGGAAGAGGCCATCCTCGACGGCATCGACGCCGATTGCGTCGCCAATGCGGCGCTGTTCACGGCCTTCAAAGAACTGGTGGCGACCTATGGCGAGGAGCCCGTCGCCCGCTTCGCCGAACGCCTGCCCGAGCGCGTGCGCAGCGGCGAATTTACATCCAAGGGTATTCATCAATAGAACGTGACGGATGCGTCCCGGCCCGAGGCGAGATGCGACATTCGCAATCGCCGCCGTCTATGGTTAGGGTACCTTCCGGCGAACGCCGTGATTCGCCTGTTGCCGGATGATGCTCGCCATGCGCCGAATTGCTACTGCCGTAACCGGCCTCGCTCTGCTGCTCGGTGTCATGCCGGCCTTGGCTGCCAATGACGCAACGCAGAACGCGCCGGGAACTCCGCCCTCCGTCAGCACGCAGACGCCCACCACCACTGTGACGCCGCCGGCCAGCGATGACAATGCAGCCTCGCAGGCCTTGCCGCAGGTATTCTATGGCGATGCCGACCTGCCGGCGCCGGTGAAGGATTTGCGCCAGAAGCTGCTGGCAGCGATCAAGACGGGCGAACTGGAATCGCTGCGCCCGATCATCAACGCCAATGGCGAGACGCCCGAGCTTTCGGGAGGCGACAGCGACGATCCGATCGCCACCCTGAAGCTGCTGGCGGGCGATCCCAAGGGGCGGGAAATCCTCGCCATCATGGAGGATGTGCTGGAGGCAGGCTATGTGCATGTGGATGTCGGTACGCCCCAGGAGGCCTATGTCTGGCCCTACTTCGCGCGCTATCCGCTCGACAAGCTCACAGGCCCGCAGATGGTGGAGCTATTCCGCCTGATCACCGCCGGCGATTTCCAGGACATGCAGGACAAGGGCGTCTATTCCTTCTACCGCCTCGGCATCAGCCCGGACGGCAAATGGCAGTTCTTCGAAGACGGCGATTGAGCCCGGCGCAGAGCGTCGTCCCGGAACCGTCATCCTTCGGGACGGTCTTCTCCTGAAATACAGCCAGGAGCCGGCGGCCGCGCCGTGCTTATGCGTGCATCAACGTTGCGACGTGCACGCCGGCCGATCGTGCCAGGGCGGTGAGATCGTAGCCACCCTCCAGCACGGAGACGACTCGCCCTCCCGCCGTCTTGTCGGCGATCTGCATCAGCGCGGTGGTGGCCCAGGCATAGTCTTCCTCGACGAGGTTCAGACTGCCGAGCGGATCGCGGGCGTGGGCATCAAAGCCGGCCGAGATGAGGATCATGTCGGGAGAGAAGTCGAGGATGCGGGGCAGGATCAGGGCGTTCATCGCCTCGCGGAACTCGGCGCCGCCTTGACCGGCGCGCAGCGGCGCATTGACGATGGTGTCGGCCTCGCCCGTTTCACTGCGGGCGCCGGTGCCCGGATAGAGCGGCATCTCGTGGGTGGACGCGTAGAGGACGCTCGGATCCTTCCAGAAGATCGCCTGCGTGCCGTTGCCGTGATGGACGTCGAAGTCCATGATCGCGATGCGGCCGGCTCCGTGCGCCCTCTGGGCGTGACGGGCGGCGACCGCGACATTGTTGAAGAAGCAGAAGCCCATGGCGCGCTTCGGCTCGGCATGATGGCCCGGCGGGCGCGATGCGCTGAAGGCATTCCTGGCCCTGCCTTCCATCACGCGGTCAACGGCCAGCATGGCGCCGCCCGCCCCGCGCATGGCCGCCTCGAAGCTCCCGGGCGACATCGAAGTGTCGCCGTCGATCTGGACGAGCCCCTCGTCGTCATGCGGGCTCAGGCGCTGCAGGGTCTCGATGTAGGTGAGGGGATGGCACGCCTCGATCGCCTCGAAGGTCGCTTCCGGCGCGAGCTCGCGCTCGAGCCCCTCGAACAAGGGGTCGGCAAGCATGGCCTCCACCGCAAGGATGCGATCGACTCTTTCAGGATGCCCGCGCGGCGTCTCGTGGCGGGAGTAGGCCGGATGCGTGACCAGGAGCGTTGTCATTCAGCGTGGAACCCGTTGCGTCTGCCGGCGCCTTCCATCCTGGCGGATCGAAGGCGTCCAGGCGTCTTTCCTTGCCGCATTTCCTTCACGCGAGATTTCGCTCCGCTTGAAGAAGATGCCTCAGAACGTGCTTTGCCCGATCACAACGCCGGGAGGCGGCGCTGGTTCGTCCGGCACGAAGAAGTCAGGGGCGAGCGTTTCCCCGGGGATCGCCCGGTAGGGTTCGAAATCCGTGATGCCTTCGCCGCTCAGGAACGAATCGTCGATAAGAAAATTGCCCGAAAAAGTGACCGGCTTATGAAAGATGCGATAGGCCGCATCGGCCAGGATATCGGGCTTGCGCGAGCGGCGCATCAGCGCCTCGCCTCCCAGAATGTTCTTGATGGCGGCCGTGGCGATCGTGGTGCGCGGCCAGAGCGCGTTCACGCCGATCTGACCGCGCGTCTCGCCGGCGAGGCCGAGCACCACCAGGCTCATGCCGAATTTCGCCATCGAATAGGCCGTGTGCGGGGCAAACCACTTTTCCTTCATGTCCAGCGGTGGAGACAACATGAGGATATGCGGCCTTTCCGCCTTGGCGAGATAGGGAAGTGCCGTTTTCGATACAAGAAACGTGCCACGGGCGTTGATCTGGTGCATCAGATCGAACCGCTTCATCTCGATATCCGCCACCTTGCTCATCTGGATGGCGGAGGCATTGTTGACGACGATATCGATGCGGCCGAAATGGGAGGCCGCCTTCTCGAACGCGGACTTGACACTCTCCTCGTCCCGCACGTCCACGACCAGCGGCAGGGTCTTGCCGCCAGCCGCCTCGATCGCCTCTGCTGCGGTATAGATCGTGCCCTCAAGCTTGGGGTGCGGCGTTTCCGTCTTTGCGGCAATCACGATGTTAGCGCCGTCCTTGGCCGCCTTCAGGCCGATGGCGAGCCCGATGCCGCGCGAGGCGCCGGTGATGAAGAGTGTCTTGTTCGCGAGGGACATGAAGGCTCCTGTCAGAAAACCGTTTCGAGGCCGGCGGCGACATAGCCGCTCACGGCGCTGATTGCGAGGCCTTCGGACTGTGGCGAAAGCTGCGTGGCGTAGAAATGGGCGGTGTCGATGCGCAGGCGATTGGCGGGAAGGTGGGGGTCGATGGCCGCCGCCGCGAGCGCTTCCTTCGCCACGACCACGCCGCCCGCGGCGATGGCGAACAGGCGAAGGTACGGCGTCGCGCCCGCCAGGGCATCTTCCTGGCGCTCGTGCCTGGCCAGCATGTAGGCGGTGGCCCGTTCGAGCGCATCGACTGCTTTTCCAAGCAGGGGAGCCAAGGCGACGAAACGTGCGTTGGCGCCAACAGTCTCGATCGAAGCGCGCAGGCCGGCGATGAAGGCGGCGACCACCTGGCCTTCGCCGAGCGGCACCTTGCGGGTGGCTAGGTCGATGGCCTGGATGCCGTTGGTGCCCTCGTAGATCGCGGCGATACGGGCGTCGCGGAAATGCTGCGCAGCGCCGGTCTCCTCGATATAGCCCATGCCGCCGTGCACCTGGACACCGAGGGAGGCGACCTCGTTGCCGACATCGGTCGAGAAGGCCTTGGCGACCGGCGTCAGCAGGGCGGCGAGATCAGCAGAAAGTCTACGCTTGGCGACATCGCTTTCGCGATGAGAGCGGTCGATGGCTTCCGCAAGCTGGTAGCAGAGGCCTCGGGCCGCGACCGTCTTGGCACGCATTTCCATCAGCATGCGGCGGATGTCGGGATGCTCGATGATCGGGCTCATCGGGCCTTCACGCCACAGGGGACTCTTGCCCTGGCGCCGTTCGCGGGCATAGGCGAGGGCTTGCTGATAGGCGCGCTCGGCAATGGCGACACCCTGCAGGCCGACCGCCAGGCGCGCATTGTTCATCATGGTGAACATGCAGGCGAGGCCCTTGTGCTCCTCCCCGACGAGGTAACCGGTTGCCCCGCCCTCGTCGCCGAACACCATCACGCAGGTCGGCGAGGCATGGATACCGAGCTTGTGCTCCACGCCGGAGCAGAAGGCATCGTTGCGCTTGCCGGGATTGCCATCGGCGTCGGGGAGATATTTCGGCACCAGGAACAGGGAGATCCCACGCGTTCCCGGTGGTGCGTCGGGCAGGCGGGCGAGCACGAGATGCACGATGTTCGACGTCAGGTCATGGTCGCCATAGGTGATGAATATCTTCTGGCCGAAGATGCGGTAGGTGCCGTCATCGCGACGCTCCGCCCGGGCGCGCAACGCTGCAAGGTCCGAACCGGCCTGCGGCTCGGTAAGGTTCATGGTGCCCATCCACTCTCCGCTCACCAGCCGGGCGAGGTAGGTCTCGCGGATTGCGGGCGTCGCATGGGCCGACAGGGCCTCGACGGCGCCGATGGTCAGCACCGGCCCTATGCCGAAGGCCATGGAAGCCGAGTTCCACATCTCGATGCAGGCCGCATTGAGGAGAAGTGGCAAGCCCTGGCCGCCGAAGTCGGTCGGCCCGGAGAGACCATTCCAGCCTGCCGCGCTCCAGTCGGCATAGGCTTCCCGCCAGCCGGGCGCCGTCACCACGCCCTGTTGTTCCAGCCGAACGCCCGCGAGGTCACCCTCCCGGTTGAGCGGGGCGATGCGCTCCGTCGCGAAGCGGCCGGCTTCCTCCAGCACGGCGTCGACGAGATCCGGCGTGGCCTCGGGGTAGATGCCCTCGGCCTGCATGCCATCCAGATTGGCCACATGTCGCAGGCAGAAAGCGATGTCGGCAACGGGCGCTTGATAGGTCATTCGTGTGTTCTTGTACTCGGTTGCGCGCCTTCAAGCTTGACGGAATGCGCGTCCGGGGGCAATGCCGCATCATGGATCGATCAACAGAACTGAGCTGGATGCACGCGGCTCCCCTCGGCGGGGCGGTCGTGAGGCCCTCGCGCGACCGCCGGGCCGGACCGGTGTCCTGCAACCATCGATCCGATGACGCCCACTGGAGAATCGCAGGAATCCCGGCCTTTCCGCCATTATGGGGCTTGCCCCCACGACAGACGGAGGCGCTCCCTCCCGGGGAAGCACGACGGGATGCCCGGACCGAGCCCGGGCATGGGGGAGCCGGTAGCTCTTCCGGTCGTCACGTTGTGGCTCCTTGCCGCTTCCTGCAACGCTTCGGGGAGGTATCCGCATGAGCCACGCCACACTCCACCTCGGCACCGATTCACCCGCCATCGCCGAAGCCGCGCGCCTCCTGGCGCAAGGAGGCCTCGTCGCCTTTCCGACCGAGACGGTCTACGGCCTGGGGGCGGACGCCACCAATGGCCGTGCGGTCGCCGGCATATACACGGCGAAGGGGCGGCCGCGCTTCAATCCGCTGATCGCCCATCTGGCCTCCTTCGCTCTCGCACGCGGGCAAGGCGTCTTTTCGCCGGCTGCAACGCGCCTGGCCGAGGCGTTCTGGCCAGGCCCTCTCACGCTGGTGGTTCCAAAGGCACCGGCCTGCGCGGTCTCCGAGATCGCCACCGCCGGTCTGGACAGCGTAGCCCTGCGCGTTCCCGATCATCCCGTCGCCCATGCGATCCTGGCGGCCGTCGGCAGGCCGGTCGCCGCGCCGTCGGCCAATCGCTCGGGGCATGTAAGCGCCACCACCGCCGCTCACGTGGCCGCCGATCTCGACGGCCGTATCGACGCGATCGTGGATGGCGGCAGCACGCAGGTGGGGGTCGAGTCGACAATCCTGTCCTGCCTCGGCGAGCGCGTCGCCATGCTCAGGCCGGGCGGCCTTTCGCGCGAAGCAGTGGAAAACGTTCTCGGCTTTCCCCTCGCCGAAGGGCCCGAAGGCTCGGGCGACGAACCCATCGCTCCCGGCATGCTGACCTCGCACTATGCTCCGCGGGCGCATGTGAGACTGGATGCCGAAAGTCCACGGCCCGGCGAGGCCTGGCTCGGCTTCGGCGGCGATGGCGCCGATGGTGCCGCGGTGTCGGCCAATCTCAGTGCGGCGAGCGATCTCACCGAGGCGGCTGCCAATCTGTTCGGCATGCTGCGGGCGCTGGACCGTCCCGGCATCAGCGCCATCGCGGTGGCGCGGATTCCCGCTCATGGCCTGGGCGAGGCCATTCGTGATCGCCTTGAAAGGGCGGCTGCCGAGCGGTGACGGTTGCCGGCCTCGAAGAAGAGGCGCGGGCATGGAGGGCAGGATCGGGGCAGGCATTCGACTCCCGGGGGTAAACGCTTCCTCGGTACATCCGAAATAATACAGAAACATGCCGTTGCGCATAATTGCGGTTGAACTAATCTAGACGCGGAAGCGTCTAGGGGAGACGTGGCGATTGACCGCCCGCCGTACGTAACGGAAAGAAGCCGGATGCCGCATCATATACTCGTCGCCTGCATGCCGAAGTCGGCATCGACTTTCGTTTCCACGGCCCTGGGAGCGGCTGCGGGACTGGAAAAAGTCGAGCTGGTGCCCGAGTATGGACGGCGCGAGCAGGAGTTGTGCGAGATCCGCTTGGCGGAATATTCGAAGCTTGGCTACGTCGCCCAGCATCACACCAAGCATAGCAAGTGGACCGAGCAGCTATGCAACGAATATCGAGTATCGATGATCGTGCTGGTGCGCAGCCTCTTCGATATCGTCATCAGCATGCGTGATCACATTCACCGGGAGAGTCCGGTCAATACGATGTTCTATCTCGAAAAGAAGCATGTCTCTCAAGACGATGCCGAGATGGAACGTATGATCGTGATCCTCGGCATTCCCTGGTACATCAATTTCTATCTTGGTTGGCGTGACTGTAGGAACGCTCGGATATTCGCCTATGAGGATGTCATCGCCTCTCCGGAAAAAGCCATAGGCGAGATGCTGTCGTTTTCGGGTGTGCCCGCGCGCCAGCAGCGGATTGCGGTCGGCATAGAGGTCGCGAGCGGGGAGGGTACCCGCGTCAACGTGGGCAAGACCGGTCGCGGGCGCAGCCTGCAATCCTCCACCGTCTCGATGATCATGGAGATGCTCTCCATGTATCCCGAGATCCAGGATGACGCCTATGTGCAGGCGATGAGGGCGCAGGCGGCGGAGATCCTTGCGTCAAGGTCCGACGAGGGCGAGGCGGCCTTGCCGATTGCCGCGCCGGCTCCTTGTCTGAAGTCGGCGTCGAGCCAGCCTTTCAAGGAGCGGATGCAGCGCTTCGTCCGGCGCAAGGTCAGGCTGTTCGGGGGCACGCGCAACCAGTTCACGGCGGTCGGCCTGCTCACCCTGGCCTCCGCTTATTTCTCGCTTCTGCCCGAACTCATACCGAATTCGCTGGCGGGCGGTCGCGTGGACGATTTTCTGGTGCCGGCTATATGTGTGTTCTTCGCCGCGAGGCTGCTGACACGGATCAAGATCAGGCGGGTGCCGGTAACCAGGAGACGCTGAATGGCACCGGATGGCGGTGTTGCCCGCCACCCGGATTTGCTGGTCGTATCAAGCCGCAATCAGGCTATCGGCCGGCACATAGGCCAGACCGTGCGCCTCCGCGACCGGCTGGCAGGTGATCTTGCCGCCGGCGACGTTGAGGCCGTTGCGCAGATGGGCGTCCTCGCGGAGCGCCTTCTTCCAGCCTTTGTCGGCCAGGGCTACGGCAAAGGGCAGCGTGACGTTGTTGAGCGCGAAGGTCGAAGTGCGTGCGACGGCGCCGGGCATGTTGGCAACGCAGTAATGCACCACGCCGTCGACGACATAGGTCGGGTGGGAATGGGTGGTCGCCTTCGAGGTCTCCACGCAGCCGCCCTGGTCGATGGCGACATCGACGATGACCGCACCGGGCTTCATGGTCTTGACCATGGCATGGCTCACCAGCTTGGGCGCTGCAGCGCCCGGTACCAGCACGGTGCCGATGAGGAGATCGGCACGCTGAACCAGTTCCTCGATGGCCGAGCGGGTCGAGAATACGGTCGAGATCGAGGTGCCGAACTGGGCGGCAAGGCGCTTGAGGGCTTCGGCGGAGCGATCGACCACCGTGACATTGGCGCCCATGCCCACCGCGATGGTGGCCGCGTGAGTGCCCGAAACGCCTCCGCCGAGGATCACGACTTCCGCCGCCGGCACGCCGGGGACGCCGCCGAGCAGGATGCCGCAGCCTCCCTGAGCCTTCTCCAGGCTGTGGGCGCCTACCTGGGGCGCGAGGCGTCCCGCGACCTCCGACATCGGCGTGAGAAGGGGAAGCGCACCGTTGTTGGAGGTGACCGTCTCATAGGCGATGCAGATCGCCCCGGAGGCTGCGAGGTCGCGCGTCTGCTCCGCATCCGGCGCGAGATGCAGATAGGTGAACAGAATCTGGTCGGGTCGCAGCTTCTTGCGTTCCGCGGAGAGCGGCTCCTTCACCTTCACGATCATCTCGGCCTCGGCGAAGATCCGGTCGGGATCCTCGACGATGGTGGCGCCGGCGCCCCGGTAGTCGTCGTCCGACAGGCCCGCTCCCACTCCGGCGCCGGCCTCGATCAGGACCTTGTGCCCGTGGTGCACCAGTTCCGCCACGGATGAGGGGATCAGCCCCACCCGGAATTCATTGTCTTTGATCTCTTTGGGAACGCCGATCAGCATTACCGCCTCCTGAATGTCGCGGCCTTTCTCGTTTTGGAAGGCCGTTTTCGAAAGCGTATGATGGCCGGTAAATTGTGCAATTTCTCGCCGAAATTGCTGGTGTTTCAATAAACCTATCGCATATTATTCGACGTATTTCTCAAACAGACGCATGAAATGTCAAAACCTCCAGCCGACCTCGACAGGCGCGATCGCGCCATCCTGAGCCTGCTTCAGGAGGATGGTCGTCTGAGCAATGTGCAGCTTGCCGAAAGGGTCAATCTCTCGCCTTCGGCGTGTCTGCGAAGAGTGAAATTGCTGGAGGAGCGGGGGCTCATCGCCCGCTACGTCATGCTGCTGAACGAAAAGGCGGCCGGGCTTGCAGGCGTGGCCTTCGTGCTGATCACGTTGGACCAGCAAGGCCGCGGCGCGCTCGATACGTTCGAAGCCGCGATCCAGCGCCATCCCGAAGTCACTGAATGTTGCCTGCTGGCGGGAGCGGCCGACTACATGGTGCGCGTCGCCTATGCCGACGCCGCCGACTTCGAGCGTATCCACACCGAGATCCTGACCCAGTTGCCCGGTGTGGTGCGTGTGCAGTCGACCCTGGCCCTTCGCAGCGTGAAGAAGACCACGGCGCTGCCGGTGTGAGTCCGGGGGCAGCCCATTCTTGAGCCGTCACCCTCGAGGCAGGGAAGAAGGAGGAGAATGCCCGTGCACCTGGCAGACCTAGAGCAAAGCGCGTTTAGGTAGAAACGCCGCTTTGCTCCAGCTCTTTGTTTTTCGACGCGTCTTTGCGTTTTTTGCCGACTCCGTCAAAATACAAAACGCTCTAAACGGTCTCCGTTCCCTTGATCTCGATCCCGAAGCCTGAGAGGCCGATATAGGTGCGCGGCTTGGTGGAGAGCAGCTTGATCGAGGTGACGTCGAGGTCGCGCAGGATCTGGGCGCCAAGACCGACCTCGCGCCATTGTTCGGTGCGCAGGGCCTCGGAGCCGAGTTCCGAGCCATGGGTCACGGTCGGCACGCCTACCGAGCCGTCGCGCAGATAGATAATGACGCCGCGTCCGGCTTCCTTGAACTTGGTGAGGGCGTTGTTGAGCGTGCGGGCGCCACCAAAAATGTCCGTCACCACATCGGCGCGGTGAAGGCGGGTCGGCACGTTCTCGCCGTCTCCGACCTTGCCATAGACGAAAGCGAGATGCTGCACGCTGTCGAAGGGGGTGGTGTAGGCATGCGCGGTCAGGGGACCGATATCGCTCTCGACCGTGAAGGTGGACACGCGTTCCACCAGCTTCTCGCGCGCCTGGCGATAGGCGATGAGATCGGCGATCGAGACGAGGTGCAGACCATGCTTCTCCGCGAAGGCGGAGACTTGCGGCCCGCGCATCACGGTACCGTCGTCATTGGCAAGTTCGCAGATTGCCGCCACCTGAGGCTGGCCGGCGAGCTTGCACAGGTCGGTGGCCGCTTCCGTATGGCCCGAACGCATCAGCACGCCGCCATCCTTGGAGACCAGCGGAAAGATGTGACCGGGGCGCACGAAGTCGTTGGCGCCCATGTTGCCATTGGCCAGTGCGCGCACCGTGTTGGCCCGCTGTTCGGCGGAGATGCCGGTGGTGAGCCCGTGGCGCACGTCCACCGAGACGGTGAAGGCGGTGCCGAGAGGGGCGTCGTTCTGCGAAACCATCGGATCGAGACGCAGGCGCTTGGCTTCCGTTTGCGTCAGGGGAGCGCACACGATGCCGCAGCAATTGCGGATGATGAAGGCCATCTTCTCAGTGGTCAGATGAGCGGCGGCGATGATGAGGTCGCCTTCGTTCTCGCGGTCGTCGTCATCGACCACGACGACGATTTCGCCGCGCGCAAAGGCCTCGATGGCGGCCTGGATCTTCTGGTGGGACACGGAAGTCTCCTTGGGGATTTCCCGGACCGGGGCGAGCCCCAGAAAGTCGTTGGGGGTGACGCTGCCGCCCGTGGCCTCGGCGATGCGCGCGGCGGTCTCACGCGAGATCCAGGCGCTGTCGTCGTTGCACAGGGCGGTGATGCTCGCAGGCGACAACCCCACCGTCTTGGCGAAGGCGCTGCGTGGTGTTGCGGTCTGCTTGAGCCAGGCATCGAGTTTCATGCCCGGGAAGGTAGGCACGCCACGATTTAATTGCAACTGAAAACGAAGAAAATTTCAGTAATACTGAAAAACGAGTTTGAAGGGTGGTCGCATCAGGCGGGACTGCGATCCTGAAATATCAAGTATCCCAGCGGAAGCTGCGTTTCCAGGGCAGCCGAGACTGCAGTTCCGATCGGCTGCGTCGCGAACTAGATTCCCACGAGCGACCGGATAGCCGGCATGGCATAGTGGAGAGCGAGCCCGACCGCGACACCGGCGAGAAAGGTCCCGACATAAAGCCATAGCGCCGTGTCATGATGCCATGCGGCCGGCTTCTCGTTCCGCAGCTTAAGCATCATGGAGAGGGGAAGGGGTTCCCGCGCGATGGGGGCGAGGGCGGCATGCAGCGCTTCGCTCTGGCGTTGCCAGGCTGCGGCGCGCTCGTTTCCCTGCGGATCGGCTTCAAGCGCCTCGCGGGTTTCCCGCTCGACGCGCGGCGACAGGCGTCCATCGATGAGGGCATTGAAGACGCGGTCGGGTATCCGGGCGGAATCGTTCATTTCACGATCCGCAGCACGGCGTGACGTTCGCCGTCGACCTGGCGGGCAAATGCAGCCCTTGCGCGCGTGAGCCGGGCAATGAAGGTTTCCTCGCGCAGTGCCAGCACCGAGGCGGCTTCTTCATAAGGCATGCCCTCGACGCTGATCAGCGCCAGCACCTCGCGGTCCGGCAGGCCGAGACGCTCGAAGGCGCGCAATATGTCGGGGGGCTGGGTCGCGCCGACGCCGGCCTTCGCCATAAGGCGCTGTGGCCTGGTGTTAGCCTCCCGTTCCTCGAGGTCGCGGCGGCGGGCGATGATTACGGTGAGGAGGCGGTGATAGTCGAGGCGTTTGCCGTCATGGCTGGAGAGGGCTTCGAGGACCAGGGCGTCGGCACTTTCGGAATCGCGGCAGAGCGCCCGGGCAAAGCGCCTCAGGCGCTGGACGATCATTTCAACTTGCTGGCCCATCGGTCGATCCTCCGGCCCTTCCGGCTTGCCGCTTCTGCGAACGGATAGGCCGGTACTTCGAGGGTACGCGGAGCCCCTCTACCATGCGTCACATCATACTGCGGCGCTTTGTCATGGCCAAGTATTTTGGTCGGCCCCCGAAAGCGCTGCGTGTCCTAGAAACCGGGCATGGTTATCAGCGTGCTCAGGAGCAGCAGCGCCAGGCCAAGAGCGAAGACCAGGAGTGCGAGGCTGGCCTCCAGCGTGCGAACGGCAACCGCCGCGCCGAAGCTCTGTGGGGCAGCCATGCGCACGGCAAGGCTCTTTGCGGTGACGGCGACGGTGGCGATGATCGCGATGGTGAAGGCCGTGCCGAGACCCATCACGAAGGTCGAGACAACCCCGACGCCGTAGATGCCGAGCTTCCAGGTCAGGACCAGCACCACCAGCGCGCCCGTGCAAGGCCTGAGACCGGCGAGCAGGATCGCCCGGATATTGTTGCGCCGGGCGAGCGGCGTGTCGGTCGGCAGTGCGAGGTGCCCGCAATTCTCGTCATGCGTGTGCACGCTGGCGCCGGGCAGGCCGTAGCGGTCGGCAATGAGGCCCCACAGCGCCCGGCCCTTGCGCCAGAGCAGCCAGGCCCCGACCGCCATGACCATCGCGTTGGAAAGCCGCTCCAGGGCGAGCGTGGTGTTGTCCATGGTGGCCGAGGTGGCGTTGAGCAGCCCGGCGAGGACTGTGACGATGACGACGGCGGAGACGGCCTGCGCCAGCGCGAACGCCCCCGAGAGCAGGATGCCGCGCTTTACTGCCTCCTCGTTGGCGAAGAGATAGGAGGAGATCACCGCCTTGCCATGGCCGGGACCGGCGGCATGGAAGACCCCATAGATGAAACTCGCCGTGACGAGCCCCCAGCCGAGTGTGCCGTTCTGCTTGGCCGCCACCACCAGCTGGTTGATCTCGCGATTGAACTGGGCGGTCTGAAAGTAGAGCCAGACGAAGAAGGGGTTGTCGTTCAGGAAGGCGGGCAGGCTCGGCTCCGGCTGGGTGACCCCGAACGGCGAGGCGCGCTGGGCCCAGGCCTGTCCCGCAGCCAGCAGCAGCGAAAGGCCGGACCATGCCAGAACAAGCGCGAGCCGTTTCCTGCTTCGACCGGCCGCGAAAGCCGCCCTGGGGAAGCGGCGCCCGGCCTGGAATTCATGACGCTCGCCCCGGCGTCGCCGTAGCACGGGCACCCTCACGGGCAATTCACCTGGATGTTGTTGGCGAACTTGGCGCCGAAATCCTTGTTCTCGTCGAGGGCGCTGAAATAGGCCTCATCGAGCTGGAGCGCCGCCTGCTTCTGGGAGTCGCTCGGTGGCTTGGGCCGGATCACGTTGAGGGCACAGCCCTGCGGTGCCCCGGCGATGCTGACGGGATTCTGCTCGGCCAGGTCGAAGGCCACGTAATAGGTGGGATCATAGATCTGGATCGCCAGAGCCTTCTGCCCCTGCTTCTGTGGCGAGGAGAGCGGAAGGAGGAAGTGCAGCGTCAGCACATTGTTGGCATAGGAGAGGTAATAGTCGACCGGCGGGCGGAACAGCAGTTCCTTGCCGCCCAGCTTGGCAAAAGTGAAGTAGCCGAAATCCTTGAGGTTCTCGACATTCGTCTCGGCGAGCGGCGCCAGGGCTTCGCGCGTGTAGCTGCCGTCGGCGCTCTGCTGCATGCCTTGCGTGGCATAGGAGGAGAAGGCCTCGTCGAAGGTCCAGTTCTGCTTCACGCCCGTAACTCGGCCTTGGTCGTCATAGACGACCTCGCTGACCGAGGTGACGAAGACGTGGGGATGGGCATTTGCGGTGCCGGCGAGGCAGCAGAGCAGGAGTGTGCCGAGAAACAGGGCGCGCATGGAATGTCCGGAATCAACAATCAGGCGAACCGGCAGAAACGATTCACCAGGATCGTTTGTAACCCGTCGAGTGGGGCGGAACGATGGCCGCCCCTTCAGCCGAGCATGGCGATGCTCAGCACCCGGAAGCGGCCCCCATCTTCCTGCCTGAAGAGACCGAGACGGTCGAGGTTCAGCCGGGGAGCGACGTTCAGGGCCTTGGCGCGCTCCGCGAGGAGGCTGCCGACCTCACCCGCTTTCGTGATGGCGCCGGTCAACGTCATGTGAAAACGGAACTCCTCCAGCACGTAGGGATACCCATGGGCGTCGAGATAGGCGCGCTGCCGCTCGCTGAGGCGGGCAGGGTTCCGTTTGGCGACCTCGGCCTGGGTGAGAGGAGCGCGCAGGGCGTCGAAATGCCTGACGACGGCGCCTTCCAGGCTGGCCAGCCCCTCGGGCGGGGCGGCGGGAACGAGAGCGAGAAAGGCGCTGTCGGGACGGGAGGAGGCGATTGCCTTCACGATCCACTCACCGAGGTCGACCGGCCTGTGCGCTGCCGCGAAGTCTTCGAGGCTCTTCGCGAGCCTTGTTTCATCGCCGCCGCCATTGAGCCGGAACGGCGCCTTCAGCGTGGCGTGGTAGCCGTAGAGCCTGGGATCGGCGGTCATCGCATGCCAGTCCTCGGCGGTGATGTCGTCGGGCCGCCATTGGGGGACGGTCTCGCCGGTATAGGCGTCATAGCCCAGCACCTCGCTGCCGAAGCGCCAGAGGGCGCTGTCGGGGGCGGGCACATAGTAGACGGCGTAGCGTGTCGGCATTCTCAGCGTTCCGATTGACTGTCAAAGACCCGATGCGCCGCCATCGGCGCGCGGATCATGCATGGCTTCGATGCGGCCGTCCCTTGCGTGGCGGACGAGCGCGCCGGAATGGCCGAACTCATCCGCATAGGCCGCGCCGATGTCGATGGGATGACCGGCTCGTTCGAGGGCGCCGTAGAGCGCATCGTCGAAACGGCTCTCCATGAAGAGTATCGGATGCCTGCTCGTGCTATCCCGCTTGAACACGAAACGCGGTGCGTCGATCGCATCGGCGACGCCCTCGCCAAGGCGATAGCGCGAGAAGACCTGCGCCAGGATCTGCGGCTGGGCGTCCCCGCCCATGGTGCCGAAGGGCATCAGGCGGCCGTCCGAGAAATGCGCCATGGCGGGATTGAGGGTGTGGAAGGGCAGGCGGCCCGGGGCGAGCGCGCGCAGCGAGCGTGGGTCGAGCGAAAAGGCCATGCCGCGGTTCTGCATGAGCAGGCCAGTCTTCGGCAGTACCGTGCCGGAGCCGAAATCCCAGAAGATGGATTGGATGTAGCTGACGGCGATGCCCTGGTCGTCGACGGCGCCCATCCAGACCGTATCGCCTGGCGGTCCGGGCAGGGGGCCTGGCGCGACGCGGGACATGGAGATGGCTGCGGCCTCTCGTTCGAGGAAGGCCGGGGCGAGGAAGGCGGCTGGGTCCGCCGTCATCATCACGGGGTCCGCCAGGATGCGATTGCGCACCGCCGTCGCCCGCTTGCTGGCCTCGACCAGCCCGTGAATGTGCTCGAAGCTGCCGGCACGGCGGATGGCGAGGCGATCGAGGAGGCCGAGGATGATCAGGGTCGAGATGCCCTGGCTGGGCGGCGGCAGGTTGAAGAGCGTAACACCCGGCAGCGGGAGGCTCAGCGGTTCGCGCAGCCTTGCCTGGTAGCGCCGCAGATCGTCGCGCGTGACGAAGCTGCCGGCCCGATCCAGATCCGCAGCGATCTCGCGCGCGGCATCTCCCCTGTAGAAATCATCGAGCCCGGCATGGCCAAGCTGATCCAGCAACCCCGCAAGGGCGGGCTGCAGGAGGCGTTCGCCGGCCGCCAGCGGCTTGCCATCGGCCATGAACTGGGCGGCGAAGCCGGAAGCCGCCCGCAGTTCTTCGAATTCACGGGGCTCGACCCGTCCCTGCGACGGCGAGACCGGGAAGCCGTCGCGGGCATGGCGAATCGCATCCTCCAGGAGGACAGGCAGCGGCAGCCTGCCGCCGAAGGCTCTCGCCATGTCCGCGGCGACCTGCCACCCGCTGATGGCGCCCGGAACCGTGAGCGCCGCCAAGGCGCCGCGCGAGGGGATCTCATCATGGCCGAGGTCGCGATAGGCCCTGATCGTCGCGCCGGCACCCGCCGGACCGCAGGCCTGGATGGCCCGCACCTGCCTCCTGGTGTCCGTCACCAGCCAGAAACCGTCGCCGCCAAGGCTGTTGTTGTGCGGATAGACGACGCCGATGGTGGCGGCCATGGCGATCATGGCCTCGATCGCGTTGCCGCCCTGGACGAGGATGCGCTGACCCGTCTCGCAGGCCAGATGATGCGGCGCAGCGACGGCGGCGTGACCGAAGACGGGCGTTTCCATGGGGTAGTGTCACTCTCATTGCCGTTTTGTCATCCGCCTGAGGCGTAGCAAAGCGCATCCTGATGGTATAGAGCGTTAGGCAAGAACTTCACGGAACGTGCCATGCCTAGCTCTGACAAATCCATCAACTGGACCAGCCTGATCACGATCTGCTCGGCCGCCATCCTCATCGGCACGGAGCTTCTGGGAGCCGCCTGGGCTTCCGGCTGGGCGCTGGCCGGCTTCTTCCAGCTCGGCTCGACGGTGGAGACGATCCTGCAGGTTGTGTTCGCCCTCTGCGCCCTCTACGCGATCTTCGTCTTCCTGAGGCAGGCCAATCGCGTCGAACCGGTCTTCAAGCGCAACTGAGCCCTTCGCCATGCCGATACCGCCGCTGCCCTACCCCCGCGACCTGCGCGGCTATGGCCGCCATACGCCGGACCCACAATGGCCCGGCGGCGCCAAGGTCTGCGTGCAGTTCGTGCTGAACTACGAGGAAGGCGGCGAGAACAACATTCTGCATGGGGATCCCCATTCGGAGGCTTTCCTCTCCGACATCATGGGTGCCGCCAATTGGCCCGGGCAGCGCCACTGGAACATGGAATCGATCTATGAATACGGGGCTCGCGCCGGCTTCTGGCGGCTCTGGCGCCTGTTTACCAGCCGCGATGTGCCCGTGACCGTCTACGGTGTCGCCACGGCGCTGGCTCGTTCGCCGGAACAGGTCGCGGCGATGAAGGAGGCCGATTGGGAGATCGCCAGCCACGGCCTGAAATGGATCGAATACAAGGACGTGCCGATCGAAATCGAGCGGGAGCATCTCGCCCAGGCGATCGCCCTGCACCGCGAGGTCACCGGCGAGCGTCCGCTCGGCTTCTATCTCGGCCGCGCGTCGATGAACTCCAATGATGTGGTGATGGAGGAGGGCGGTTTCCTCTATTCCTCCGACAGTTATGCCGATGACCTGCCGTACTGGGTGAAGGGGCCGAAGGGCCCCCATCTCATCATTCCCTACACGCTGGAGGCCAATGACATGCGCTTCGCCACGGCACAGGGCTTCAACACCGGCGAGCAGTTCTTCACCTATCTCAAGGACACGTTCGACGTGCTCTATCGCGAGGGCAAGGAAGGATCGCCGAAGATGTTCAACGTCGGATTGCATTGCCGCCTGGTCGGCCGTCCCGGCAAATCCGCCGCGCTGGAGCGCTTCGTGGATTATGTGCGCTCGCACGAGGATGCCTGGATCGCCCGGCGGATCGACATCGCCCGCCATTGGCGGGCGATGCATCCGGCCTGAAGCAATGGGTGCGAGCTTCGCCTCGCGTTCCCTCCACGCCCTCTTTCGCCTGATGCAGGTGAAGCGCTGGGCCAACCCGGCGGCACTGAATTTTCTGATCCGCCTCAGCCGCCGGAGCGGCGCGGCCAGGCCGTCGGGCCGGCTGCGCTCCCTGTGTTCCATCCGGCACAGGCAGGTGCATGGCGACCGCCTCTTCGACCTCGTGCCGCGTGCGGGCGGCAGGCCGCCTTTCCATCTGTTCTACCTGCATGGCGGAGCCTATTCGATCGATATCGGCTTCGTGCATTGGCAGTTCGTCGAGGCGATGATCCGCCTCACCGGCTGTAGCGCTCGCGTGCCGCTCTATCCGCTCGCGCCCGAGCATGGCCATGAGGAAGCCCTGGCGAGTGCGCTTGTCCACTATCGTGATCTTTGCGCCGAAGTGCCGGCGGAACGCATCGTCGTCATGGGCGATTCGGCCGGCGGAGGCCTGTCGCTCGCCCTCGCCCAGGCCCTGCCGCCAGCCCGGCTGCCGCAACCGGGCCAGATCGTACTGCTCTCCCCATGGCTCGATCTCACCATGAGCGATCCGGCGACGCTTGCCCACCAGGCGCGCGATCCGGTGATCAAGGCGGAGGCCGCGCTCGCTGCGGCTCGCCTCTATGCCGGCGACCTGCCCCTGGAAGATCCGCGCGTCAGCCCCGTCTATGGGGAGGTCAGGGGACTTGCACCGGTCACCGTATTCACCGGCACCAGTGATCTGCTCTATCCCGATGCACGGCGCCTGATGCAGCGCATGAAGGCTGTGGGACAGCAGATCGAGATCGTGGAATATCCGGACATGGTGCATGCCTGGATGCTGCTGCCGTTGCCGGAGGGGCTGGAGGCGCGCGAGCGGCTCGCCGCGATGCTGCTGGGCAAGTTCGGCGCTGGGCAAGCCGCTCGCTGAGGCAGTCGATCGGGTGGGGTGCGTATGCTGTTCCCTGGGGAATAGCTTGGGGATCGCCGACGCGCGATAAGGAGGCACGCAAGGGCCATCGATCCTTCCGATCATTCCTGGTGTGCGCTTTCGCATAGGAGGGCCGGTGCGAATCCGGTTTCCTTAGGTCACGCCGGTCAACTAGCGGCGTCTTCCGGGAAACAGCGCCCGCAGCGTCGAGAACGCGTGCGACATGCCGATAGGCCCCGACAGCGATGTGCCAAAACGCACAGCGCGGCAAGGGCGTTTCAAATTAACCATTGCCCCATCGACGGAGCCGAAGATCGTTATGAGCCTTCGTCGAATTGTCGGGGAAATTCGATGTTGACCTACAACGCACGCCAGACCTGGAACGACGACGTCGAAGTGTCGTCGCCGGACCTCACGGACCTGCACCGTGCCTACGTGTCGTCGATCCGCCAGCACCAGCAACTCTTGTCCGAGTTGTGCAAGACGTTGTCCAAGCTCGGTGTTGCCATCGACAACTCTCCTCTTGATTCGCAGGAGCGCGATGCGCTCTCGGCCGGAATCGGACTTCATGTCGATTCCGCCCTCGGCATCATTGCCGGCATCGACAGCGCACTGAGCTTTACGGCTCCGACCCGCCCTGCAGTCGCCCACTGATTACGCAGTAGTGCGGCGACCTGCCGTGCCAAATTGCACGTTGTGCGGTGGCACGAGACTTGGCGCCGTGTTTCCAATACCCTTCCACACACAGGGTTCCTTGAGCGGACATGCTTTCACCGAAGCATGTCCGCTCTTTTTTCGTGGTCCGAACAGGATCGTGCTTCCGGAATTCTCGGCATTCCTCCGCCCGTTCCGGCTCTCGCTACCCCAAAAAGCGTATGATATTGGCAACACTTCATATTTTTTGCGCGAACGACATTGACACTTTTCGTCCGTTTCTCTTTCGTGAAGTTAATGTTTTGAAGCTCCCGGCACGTTTTGTTCGCCTCGTGCCGCCGGCCTTAACCGAACAGTAACCATACCAGCGGCGGTACTCATGCCACGCGGTCATTTCTTCGGGGGTACTATGAAGTTGGTTCGTCTCGCACTGCTTGTGGCAGTCACGGTGAGCCTGGCTGCCTGCCAATATGCCAAGACGCCGGATCCGGTGCTTTCGGAACGCGATGCTCAGTTCATGGCGATGATTCCGACCGCCATGGAAGATCCGATGTTCGCCCGATACATGGTGGACAATCCCACCAGCCAGCCTCCGGGCGTGGTGGTCGTCGAGACCAAGCAGCATCTCCTTTACTACACCATGCCGAATGGCAAGGCGATGCGCTACGGCGTGGCCCTCGGCAGCGAGGCTTTCGGGTGGACGGGCGAGGCCGTGATCGACCATAAGGCTGAGTGGCCCGACTGGAATCCGCCGGCGGAAATGGTTGCCCGCTGGCCGCACGTCAAGAAGACGGCCGGTGGCTGGACCAACCCGCTGGGAGCGCGGGCCATGTATCTTTTCCATGACGGCAAGGACACGCTGTATCGCATTCACGGCACCAACGAACCGGAAAAGATCGGGCAGAGCGTCTCGTCCGGCTGCATCCGCATGCGGAATATCGACGTGATCGATCTCTACAATCGCGTCAGTGACGGCACGAAGGTGATCGTGCGCTGATATAGAAGGGCGCCGTCGCCGGTGCCTTTGCTCCTGGTTGGTATCGAAACGACGAAGCCCCGGTTTTGCCGGGGCTTCTTGCTTGGCGACGCCATTTCGTAGCGGGCCGTATCAAGAGGGCCATGCACTCTCGTCCTCCTCCGTCGCTCATGGGAGAAATGGAGGAGCGCAAGGGATTCGCCTCAAGGCGGGCGCAAACGTACGGATCAACCCGCGGAGAGAATTCCCCCGCAGCGTGGCGTACCGCAAAGTAAGACTGGCCTGGCTCAGTCCTGCGCCATCTGCTGAAGGCGGGTATAGGCCGCCTCGGCGCTCATCTGGCGTTGGTCCTTTTCCTTCCGGACGGCGCCGACGGCGGCCGCGAGCGCTGGCATGGCGATCTTGCCGTAACGATCCTCGAGCTTTTCCCGCTTGGCTGGAGCGGGTTGCTGGAGACGCGATCCCTCGATGTCCATGGTACGGTCCTCAAGCTACATACAAGCAGCTCTTGCGTAAATTTTATGCAAGGCTGCCAATTACTTGAGCATAAAATTACAGGAATGTGGCGGCATTTGTGACGGGTCTGCGACATGTATATCCTGAATACGACGCATCCTGCCGGTTTTATGAGGGCTGTTGCAGGAACGTCACAGGTCGGAACCGGTCTATATTCGATAAAAAAGCCACGCCTTCCCAGGCGCGGCTGCGATTTGGAGCCGATTTGGCCGAATATGACGCTTCGGTCACGGGTGTCGGCGCGCGTCGTATTTCGACAAGAGGAGCTGGCGCGGAATCAGGCAGCGAGGTGGTCGTCGTCATCCCGCAGGCAGGCCGGCATTTCATGCTTGGGCTTGGCCGCCTTGGTTTCCTTGCGGGCGACCTGCGCGGCAGCGGCGGCGACGGCAGAGATGCCGATCGCGCGATAGAGATGCTGGAGCTGTTCGCGGGCTGGGCCCTGCGAAGTTTGCTTGTGCTCGACCGGTTGCGGGACCGGAATAGGGGAGGCAGTCATTGGTAACTCCTAACGCAACTGCACGCTCTACTTGCAATCACCCTGTCGGTGCATTGAAGCGAGGTGAGGGCGGGACTGTGAATATTTGACGGCGAAACTATCATGGTTAACGTGATAGGCCCGTGATACTTCGCACAATGCCCGTGTAGGGTACGCCGTGCTTGCTGAACGTAGGCTTAACCGTGCCGGATCGGGCGCAAAGAATCGTCACGCATGGGGGAGGGCCCAGGGCTGGACGCTCACGACTGTCCAGGCGCCGCCGCCCTTCTGGCATCCCTTGCCTTGATACCATTGCGTGTTGCCGCTCTGGCTGAGGGCGGCAACGAAGCTGCGGCAGGTTGTCTTGTTCTCGACGAAGGCATCGGCGACCGGCGTCACGGAGCCGTGCGAGTCTCCTTCGGTATTCGACCACAGGATCGAAGCGCCTGGATTTTGCGGAGCCATCGCCGCCTGAAGGGCCAGCTTGGTCTTGTCCCAGTCGGCATCCGTCATGCTGGCATTGAGGCGATTGTCCTGGCTCGGGATCGAGCCGGTGGCCGTCTTGTCTTCGGATGAACCGAAGATCGGGCCGAGCGGGGTGGAAATGGCGCAGCTACATAAAATCATGCTCGTGAGCAGCACGGAGAGTGGGCCACGAGCGCGTCGCACGCTATAAGCAGCTTTGAAATCGAACCGGCCGAACACCTTGGAGCCACCCCATGACAGTAACGTTAGGTAACCCTGCCACAGGCGAGTTAACATCGGGTGACTCCAAGGACTTTCTCGATTCCCGCGAACCTTTTCTGCTGTTTGCTCAATGGCTTGGCGAAGCAGAAAAATCCGAGCCGAACGATCCCAACGCCATGGCCCTAGCAACCGTGGATGCCGATGGCCTGCCCGATGTCCGGATGGTGCTTCTGAAGGGCCTCGATGACAGGGGCTTCGTGTTCTACACCAACACCCAGAGCGCCAAGGGCAACGAACTGGGCGCCAATCCCAAGGCCGCCCTGCTGTTCCATTGGAAGAGCCTCCGGCGCCAGGTCCGCATTCGCGGGCCGGTGGAGCGGGTCACGGACGCGGAGGCGGACGCCTACTATGCCACGCGCCCGCGCGGCAGCCGGATCGGGGCCTGGGCCTCGCAGCAGTCACGCCCGCTCGAAAGCCGTTTCGCCCTGGAAAAGGCGGTGGCTTCCTACACGGCGAAGTTCGGTCTGGGCGAGATTCCCCGCCCGCCGCATTGGACCGGTTTCCGCATCCTGCCCGTGCAGGTCGAATTCTGGCACGACAGGCCCTTTCGCCTGCATGACCGTCTCGTTTTCCGGCGAGGGGCGCCGGAAGGGGGCTGGTCGCGCGACCAGCTCTACCCCTGATGCGATTTCGTTTTTTTGCCGCATTTCATTCCGGCAGGCCAATGCCTATGTGTGAGGCCGGGGCGCGATCGCGCCATGTCATTTCCAGCGAACGGCCCTTGCCATGACCACCAGTTCTTCCCATACCCAGCGCGCCATGCTGCTCACCGGTGCATCCCGCGGCATCGGGCATGCGACGGTGAAGCGCTTTTCCGCGGCCGGCTGGAGGGTCATCACCTGCTCCAGGCATGCCTTTCCCGAGGAGTGCCCCTGGGAGGCCGGTCCCGAGGATCACATTCAGGTCGATCTCGCCGATCCCGCGAACACGGAGGAGGCCATTGTCGAAATCAAGCGGCGGCTGAACGGCTCCGGCTTGCATGCGCTCGTCAACAACGCGGCTATCTCTCCCAAGAACAAGAAGGGCGGGCGCCTGGGCAGCATCGACACGAGCCTGGCGGATTGGCAATGGGTCTTCCAGGTCAACTTCTTCGCGCCCATCATGCTGGCCCGCGGCCTTATCGAGGAACTGGAACAGGTCAGGGGCTCGGTGGTGAACGTCACCTCGATCGCGGGCGCGCGAGTCCATCCCTTTGCCGGCGCGGCCTATGGTACTTCCAAGGCGGCGCTCGCGGCGCTGACCCGGGAGATGGCTTCGGACTTCGCGCCGCGCGGCATCCGCGTGAATGCCATCGCGCCGGGAGAGATCGACACCTCCATTCTCTCGCCGGGCACCGACAAGATCGTAGCCCAGATCCCGATGCGCCGGCTGGGTACGCCCGACGAAGTGGCCAAGACCATCTACTTCCTGTGCACGGACCAAAGCTCCTATGTGAATGGTGCCGAGATCGCCATCAACGGTGGCCAGCACGTTTAGCCGGGTCTGTCGCTGGTCGAGTGTCGGCGGGCTCCCGTTGCCGTTCGCGCGGGTTTTTCCTAACCGGAGCGTTCCCGGCCCCATCGGCCGCCGACGCCGATGACGGACGCGGCGGTCTCGATCCGGGCAGTGCCTCTCCTTGGAACTCCCCGAAAAAAGGCTGAACGCCCCTTTCCCGCCGCGCGGCCTTCCGTTATTCATGCCGTTCCTTTCGAATAGGCAGTTGCGGAATGACAGCAAGTGGATTGATGGCCGGCAAGCGCGGCCTCATCATGGGTGTGGCGAACAACAGGTCGATTGCCTGGGGCATTGCCAAGGCATGCAGGCAGCACGGTGCCGAGCTTGCTTTCACCTATCAGGGGGATGCTCTCAAGAAGCGTGTCGAGCCTTTGGCGGCGGAACTCGATGCCCTCGTCGTCGGTCATTGCGACGTCACCGATGGCGATACGATCGACGCCGTCTTCGCGGAGGTCGAGGCCAAGTGGGGCAAGCTCGACTTCGTCGTCCATGCCATTGCCTTTTCCGACAAGGACCAGCTCGACGGGCGCTATATCGAGACGACCGAAGAGAACTTCACCAAGACCATGCTGATCTCCTGCTATTCGCTCACCTCGGTCGCCCAGCGCGCCGAGAAGCTGATGACGGATGGCGGCTCGCTCCTGACGCTGACTTATTACGGCGCCGAGAAATGGATGCCGCATTACAATGTGATGGGCGTTGCGAAGGCGGCCCTCGAGGCAAGCGTGCGCTATCTCGCCGCCGATCTCGGCGAGAAGGCGATTCGCGTGAATGCGATTTCGGCTGGCCCGATCAAGACCCTCGCCGCCTCCGGCATCGGAGATTTCCGCTACATCCTGAAGTGGAACGAATACAACGCTCCCTTGCGCCGTACCGTGACCATCGAGGAAGTGGGCGAGGCTGGGGCCTATCTCCTGTCGGATATGTCGCGCGGCGTGACCGGTGAAGTTCACCATGTCGACGCCGGCTATCACGTCGTCGGCATGAAGAATCCCACCTCGCCCGACATCACCCTTGCCGGCAAGGACTGACAGGGCGGCAAGGGTGGGTAGCGCGGGCCGAATCTTTCCCTCACCGAAAAGTTTCTGGACTTTTCCGCGGGATTGTTTTCGGCTCCACAAAGTCGCCTCGGACCTTCCTGGGGCGACACGGAACAGTGGATTTGAGTGTCCGCGGGCCTTCGTGCCTGCTGCGATACCAGGGCGTCAGAACAAGGAACAGGCTCGTGGCGCACACCCTTTATTTCATGCGCCACGGCGAGACGAACTGGAACGCCGAGGCGCGCCTGCAAGGCCAGCAGGATGTCCCGCTCAATGATGTCGGCCGCGACCAGGCGGCGGAAGTGGGGCGCAGGCTTGTCGGCGTCCTTTCGGAGCCGGATGGCCTGCCCTGGCAGGTCAGCCCCCTGGGACGCACGCGGGAGACCGCCGAACTGGCGCGCAAGGCCATAGGCCTGCCGCCGGCACGCTACAAGCTGGACGATCGGCTGAAGGAACTCACCTTCGGCGACTGGGAAGGCAAGACCTGGGCTGAACTGCGCTCGATCGACCGCAACATGGTCAAGGCCCGCTCGGCCGACAAATGGGACTATGTGCCGCCGCGCGGCGAGAGCTACGCCATGCTGCGCGATCGCATCGCCGGGTGGCTGAAAACGGTCAATCAGGACCTGGTGGTCGTGAGCCATGGCGGCGTGGCCCGCGTCCTTCTGACTCTCCTTACCGGCATGCCCGGCAACGAGGCGGCGGATGCCGCCATCTGGCAGGGCAAACTCCTCATCTTCCGGGGCAAATCCGCCGAGTGGATCTGAGGCCATGCCCCGATCGGCTTGCCGGGGCAACTGAAAGGCCGGTCTTTCAACCGGCCTCCATCATTCCGTAAAGCCGCGATCAGGCGCCGCTATGGTGCTTGCAGTTGGCCTCGAAGCGGCTGAGGGCCTTGCCGTGCAGCTTCTTCGCATGGCCCTGCGCCATGCAGGACTTCGAGTAGGAGGTCTTGTGCACGTGCTTCTTGGCGGGTTTCGCCGGCTTCATGGTGTCTTGCGCGGGGGATGCCGCATAGGGAGCCGGGCTTGGCGTGGTCTGGGCAAAGGCGACGCCCGTGCCGAGCGACAGCGCAAAGACCATCGCAGATATAATGGCAGGTCGAAGGATTTTCATGGGGAACTCCTCTTCAGAGCATAACCTCCAGGATAACCTCACCACTCTCCCAACAATACTTCATAGCCTTGGTGAAATTGAGGCTGTCAGGCCTTCGCCTGCCCCGACGATCAATAAAGAAGGCCAGCCGGTGGACTGGCCTTCATCACTGTTCACCCGTCGTTGGCCTAGGCGGCCGGGCCACCGTGGCTCTTGCAGTCGTTGCGGAATTTCTTGCGGGCCTTGCCATGCAGCCCTTGCTTGTCGGCAGCCGCCGAACAGGCCTTGGAAATAGTCTGCTTCTGATCGCTGCTCATGGCTGGCTTGGCCGGCTTCATGGTCGGTGCCGGCGCGGTGGGAGCCGGTGTCGTCTGGGCATAGGCACCGCCGATGCCGAGGGCCAGTACGGCAAGGGCTGGCATGAGCACGTTTTTCAGCATTTTCATGGAGATCTCCTCCCGGAGGTCGAACCTCGAGGACCTGGTTTTGCCACCCACCCGTGTGCTGCCATGAGGGGAAGACTTGGTTAAATTGTGGCGTCTCCCGTTATTCCGCTACGTCATTCGACAAAACTGTGCAAAGCCGTTCCCTGCCGGGCCTTCCATGCTGTAGAAGGCTGCGCAAATCGGTCTCGGCAGGTTCCCATGTCCTTCAATACATTCGGTCAATTGTTTCGCGTCACCACCTATGGCGAGAGCCATGGCGTCGCGCTGGGATGCGTCATCGACGGTTGCCCACCGCGTCTGCCTGTCAGCGAGGCGATGATCCAGGGCTTCCTCGACCGCCGCAAGCCGGGGCAGAGCCGTTTCACCACCCAGCGCCGCGAGCCCGACCAGGTGCGCATCCTGTCGGGCGTGATGGCTGACGAGACGAGCGGCGAGCTGCTCACCACGGGCACGCCGATCAACCTGATGATCGAGAACGTCGACCAGCGTTCCAAGGACTACGGGGAGATCAAGGACAGATACCGGCCAGGCCATGCCGACTATGCCTATGACATCAAATACGGCTTGCGCGACTATCGGGGAGGGGGACGGTCCTCCGCCCGCGAGACGGCTTCCCGCGTGGCCGCCGGAGCCATTGCACGCCAGGTCGTGCCCGGCGTGAGCATCCGCGGCGCGCTGGTGCAGATGGGACCGCACAAGATCGATCGTGCGCGCTGGGACTGGAACGCGATCGACAGCAATCCCTTCTTCTGCCCCGATCCGGTGATGGCTGAGTTCTTCGAGGAGTATCTCGACGGGATCCGCAAGGCGGGCTCTTCCATCGGCGCGGTGATCGAGGTGGTAGCCGAGGGAGTGGCAGCCGGTCTGGGCGCACCGATCTACGGCAAGCTCGACGGCGACCTCGCCGCGGCGATGATGAGCATCAACGCCGTGAAGGGCGTGGAGATCGGTGACGGCTTTGCCGCGGCGGAACTCGGCGGGGAGGAAAACGCCGACGAGATGCGCATGGGCAATGACGGCAAGCTCCTGTTCCTCTCCAACCATGCCGGCGGCATTCTGGGAGGGATCTCGACTGGCCAGCCCGTCGTGGTGCGCTTCGCCGTGAAGCCGACCTCATCGATCCTGCAGACGCGCCGTACGGTCGACCGCTACGGCCACGACACCGATATCGTGACCAAGGGCCGTCACGATCCCTGCGTCGGCATCCGCGCGGTACCCGTGGGCGAGGCGATGATGGCATGCGTGCTGGCGGACCATGTGCTGCGCCATCGCGGCCAGGTAGGAACGCCGGTGGAGTGGCCGTTCAGGAAATAGGGCGGCATCGGCGGCCGTTTCCAGGCGCAGCCTCAAGCGGGGATTGGGGTGGTGATCACCACTCCACCCATCTCGCCTTTCGAACGGAACCGGCCTTACCGCCCGATGTCGTAGCCCTTGTCGCGCAGCTTGACGAGGGCAGCTTCCAGATCCTCGTCGAGCTTGTCGGGCATGATGATGCGCGGCTGCACGATGAGATCGCCCGGGCCGTCCTTCTCCTGAACGCCCTTGCCCTTGAGCCGGAACGAGCGCAGGCCCGTGGTGCCCTTCGGCAGGGTGAGGTCGACCGAGCCGTCCAGCGTGGGTATGCGCACCTTGGCGCCGAGCGCGGCCTCGTAGAGGGTAACGTTGACGTCGACGCGGACATTCTTGCCCTCGGCGCGGAACATGTCGTGCGGCGCCACCGCCACCGTGATCAGCGCATCTCCCGCTTCCCCACCGAAGGGACTGGGCTCGCCCTGGCCGCGCAGGCGAATGGTCTTGCCAGGTGTGATGCCTGCCGGGATCGACGCATCGACCATCCGGCCGGAGCCGAGGTCGACACGAGCCTTTCCACCCAGGGCCCAGATCGTGAAGGGGATCTGTCCGGTGACGTGGATGTCGTCGCCGCGCGGCGGCGCGCCGCGCGGTCCAGCGCCGCCCCGCTGCGCCCGCCCGCCGAACATCTCGCTCAGGATATCGTCAAATCCACCGCCGCCGCCAAATCCGCCGCTGCGGCCTCCGGAGCCGAAATTGAATTCAAAGTTGCCGCCGTCGCGGGAAAAGCCGCCCGGTCCCGCCGCGTTCTCGAAGCCCTGGAAGCGCGGCTTGCCCTCGGCATCGATCTCGCCCCGGTCGAACTGGGCACGCTTCTTCTCGTCGCCGACGATCTCATAGGCGCCGTTTACCTCCGCGAACTTCGCCGCGGCCTTGTCATCCTTGTTCTGATCGGGATGGTACTGCTTGGCTAGCTTGCGAAAGGCCTTCTTGATCTCGGCCAGGCTCGCCGTCTTGGAAACGCCAAGCACGCTGTAGGGGTCACGCATAATCATCCTCCGGCCGGCCCCCTGATGGGCAGTCGGCTGCCGTGGCTCAAAGCCCACGATGTGCTGGAAACATGGGATTTATCAGCGGATTCCGCAATATGCTTGCGAGCCCAAATTACCTGTGCATGAAGAAAGCTTCGAGCTTACGGGATTCATGATGCCGATACGTGCCATTCTCTTCGACAAGGACGGAACCCTGGTCGATTTCCATCTCACCTGGAGTGCCGCCGCCTATGCCGCCATGCAGCGCCTGAGCGGAGGCGATCCGGAGAAGATGGCCCGGCTGGTCGAGATCAACGACTATGACCTGGCGACGCACAGCATCCGTCCGACTTCGGTGCTCGTGGCACAATCCTCGGCCGATTACGGCGTGACCTGGGCCGAAGCCCTCGGCGAGACCGCCGACAGCGCTTTCTTCTCGCAGATGGACCGCATCTTCATCGAAGAGGGCCTCAAGCATGTCACGCCCATCGGCGATCCGCCGTGGTTGCTGTCGAACCTGAAGTCCAAGGGCTACCTCACCGGGATCTGCACCAATGATTCCGAAGCCGGCGCCCGGGCGCATTGCGAGAAGCTCGGCCTGTTGCCCTGGCTCGACGCCGTGCTCGGCTATGATTCCGGCCACGGCCGCAAGCCGGATCCGGGCCCGGTGCTCGGCTTTGCCGAAGCATTCGGGGTCATGCCCCGTGACATCGCGCTGGTGGGGGATTCCACCCATGACCTTCATGCGGTCAAGGCTGCCGGCGGCACGGCCATAGCCGTGCTCTCTGGTTTCGCCGGGCGCGAGGAACTGGAGCCCCACGCCGATCACGTGATCGGCAGCGTGATGGAACTGCCGGCACTTCTCGAATCGCTCGAACACTGATGTTCCGGCGACCCGCTCCGCCGCCGACGAGTTGGGCCACATCCTCGCGCCTGGCGGCCGTGTTCGCCTTCGAAGCCGTCCTGATCTGCCTGGTGCTGCTGCGCTTTCACCTTGCACCGATGAGCGCGGCCTTTGCCGCGCTGGTCGGCAGCCTGGTCGTGGCGGTCCTTGCACTTTCGTTCGCCATGGTCGCCTTCGTGCTGATCTGGCGCAAGGGCGAGCGCGGCTTCGGGCGGGCATTGGCGGGTTTCGTACTGGCGCTGCTGCTGATCGCGCCCGCGGGGTTTGCTTCGTGGCTGGCCTTGAGCGTACCGGCCATAGTCGACGTTTCCACCGATCCGAACGATCCGCCGCCGTTGTCGCACGCCGAGAAGGAGCGGCCCGCCGATGCAAATCCCGTCTCCTACCCGGCCGAGAGGGCGGCCTATCAGCGCAAGGCGCTGCCGCAGATCCAGTCCCTGCTGATCGATATCCCGCCCGACGATATCCGCAAGCTGGTGTTGCGGTTGATGCAGGAGCGCCGATGGCGGGTGGTGGCGGACCTGCGGCTCGCCGAAACGGCCGCTCGCGTGCGCCTGCCCGACATCGCGCCTTCCGATCGCATAGAGGCGGTCGCGAACTCGACCCTGTTCGGCACCACGGATGACATTGCCGTGCGCATCCGGGTGGAGGATGGAAAGACGCGTGTCGACATGCGTTCGGCCGCCCGCTACGGCTCCTATGATTTCGGAGCGAATGCGGGCCACGTCCAGAGGTTCCTGGCCGATCTGCGCGACCGCGCGCTCCTGCCCGATCAGGCCAGCCAGTAGGTTCCCTCGAACGAGGGCGGCCCCTGCGTGCCGGCGCGGCCCTGCTGTACGAGATCTTCGAGGTGGGCGAAGAGGTTGAGTGCCGCAGCGCCGAACAGGGCTGGTTGTATCCCAGTGTAGACTTTTACCGTCAGCGCCGCGATCGTGGCGGGGCCCTGCCGCAGCGCCTCCAGGATCGAGGCTTCCCGCATCAGGCGATGGCGGATCGTGGCCTCGACGAAGCGCTGGGGTTCGGCTACCGGCCCGCCGTGACCCGGGAAGTATCGCGTCTCCGGCCGCCCGATCAGCTTGCGCAGAGATGCCATGTACTCGCCCATGGCGCCGTCGGGCGGGGCGATGATGCTGGTCGACCAGGCCATGACGTGATCGCCCGAGAGCAGTACATCGTCGCCTGAAAGCGAGAAGGCCAGATGGTTGGCGCAATGGCCGGGGGTGGCGATGGCGGCGAGGCGCCAGTCCCTTCCTTCGATGGCCTCCCCGTCCGCCAGGACGACGTCCGGCACGAAGGACATGTCTCCCGCCGCATCGAGGAGATTGACCTCGCCCCGATGCATGGGGCGGGCGCTGCGATGCGGACCGGCGCCGAACGTCCGCGCACCTGTCGCCGCCACGAGGGCGGGAACGGCGAGGGAATGGTCGCGATGGGTGTGCGTGACGACGATCGCCTCGACACGCTCTCCCTCCAGCGCAGCCAGAAGCGCGGCCACGTGGCCGGCGTCGTCCGGTCCCGGATCCACGATCGCGACGCTGCCGTGCCCGACAATATAGGAGCAGGTCCCCGTGAAGGTGAAAGGTCCGCCGTTGGGGGCGATGATGCGCCTGACGTTGGCCGACAAGTCTTCGACGACGCCGGGCGCGGCCGGCTCTCGGTTATACGGAATGTCTTCACTCATGGCCCAAGCATCCATGCGAATTGTCGAAGCAGCAAGGGCCTCGTTCCTTCATTCGAATACTCGCAGCAAGATCGCCTCTTGCGCACGGACGCCCTTTGGATGAAACTCACGGTTCTAGGACGTGTCGTCAGGTATGGTCTCGGTTGGACGGAAGCGATTTTCGCCAGGTGAGAATTCATCGGGCAAGAGCGCGCCGCTACCGAGCGGTGAGGTGAAGAACGGTCGGCTGCTGCGTCGCATCGCTTGCCAATACGGATGTATCGGTCTGTGCAATGCCCCCTCCCATCTGGCCACTTCCGATCCCATCCAGTTCCGGACCATACCTGACGACAGGCCCTTGTGGTGGGGAATGGATCCGGTCGTTCGGGGCTGGATCAGGACCGGGAGTGGAAGATGGCGCAGAGCGGCACCGTCAAGTTCTTCAACGCCCAGAAAGGCTACGGCTTCATTACGCCGGATGATGGTGGGCGCGATATTTTCGTTCACGTCACAGCAGTCGAAAGCTCCGGTCTTGGAACGCTTTCGGAAGGGCAGAAGATTTCCTTCGATGTCGAACCGGACAAGAAGGGCAAAGGCCCCAAGGCAGTGAATCTGGTGAAGGCCTGAGGCTTCTTTCCGACGGGTTGCAGAACCCGCCGGCCGAAATAGAGTATCGGAATTGGATCGCTCCGCCGGGGCGCTTCGTGATTCCAACGCTGGATTTCGGCCTCATGCAACTGCGCTCCTCGCCTGCCTCTCCCTTTGGACGGAAAGTCAAGATCGCAGCCCATTACCTTGGGCTGTCGGACCGGATCACGGTCGTTCCCGCCGATACCAATGACCCGCAGGATTCTCTGCGTAGCCAGAATCCGCTCGGCAAGATCCCCGTCCTCCTGCTCGACGACGGCACGGCGCTGTACGACAGCCGTGTGATCCTCGATTACCTCGACATGCTGGCCGGAGGCGGTCGCATCATTCCCGGCGGAACCGCGCGCTACGAGGTCCTGACCCGGTTGGCGCTCGCCGACGGCATCATGGACGCGTCCCTGCTGCGGGTCTACGAGGGACGGTTTCGCGATCCCGAGCATCACAGCGCGCGCTGGCTCGAGATCCAGACCGGCAAGGTAGAACGCGGGCTGGCGGAGTTCGAAAGGCGGGCAGGCACCTTCGATCCTTCGCTCGATGCCGGCAGCATCGCGCTCGCCTGCGCCCTTGGTTACCTCGACCTGCGCTTTGCCGGCGCCTGGCGCAACGATCATCCCGGGCTTCTGGCATGGCTCACGGAGTTCGAGGCCGGGGTTCCGTCCTACTCCCTGACGCGGCCGGCGTGACCCGATCCGGGAGAAGCGGCGGGCCGTCACTCCCGTCGCTTTTCCCAGGCGAGGCGCAGCTTTGCGCCTTCTCCCTCGAAGCGCTCGTCGGTGAGCCGGCATTGCCGGATGCGGTCGGCGCGGAAGCTGCGGAAGTCCTGCCGCAACTCGCACCAGCCGATGACATGCATCACCTCGACATAGTAGACCACGCCGATCGGCCGGATGACGCGCTCGCTCGGCCGCCCCTCGGCATCGGCGTAATGGAGCATCAGCTTGCGCTCGTCGCGAATGGCCGAACGCACCATGGCGAGATCCACGGTGACGGGCTCGGGCTGGACCCATTGCGGCACATATAGGCTGCTCCTGTCGATGGACTGGCGCGCCGGCGTCGGCAGGACGGTGGCGATCTTGGCACGGATTGAATCCGCGGCGTTCTTCAAGCCCTTGTCGTTGGTGCGCTCGAGCAGGCCCAGCGCTACCACGAGCGCCTCCACTTCCTCGATCGACAGCATGAGAGGCGGCAGGTCGTAGCCCGCGCGCATGACATATCCGATGCCGGCCTCCCCGTAGATCGGCACCGAAAGCGCCTGGAGCGAAGCGATGTCGCGATAGACCGTGCGTTTGGTGACCTCCAGCTGGCGGGCGATGGCCTCGGCCGTCACCGGCTTCCTGGCCACACGCAGAAGCTGGATTATTTCGAACAAGCGGGTGGTGCGGCGCATGCGATTCTTCCGGCGATGATCCGCTGCAAACACTGCTGACAGATTCCTGTCAGCATGGTTCTGCTTGAATCGCCTCCTGTCAACCCATGGAGGCCTGCGATGACTGCCGTATCGAATTCATCTGGCCGTCCCACGCTCGCGCCACATCAACGGGGGCTGCTCCTGGTGGCATTCTCCGCCGTTCTGTGGAGCACGGCGGGCTATTTCACCCGGGCGGTACCGATCGAGTTTGCCAGCCTGCTGTTCTGGCGGGGCCTGTTCGGCGCGGCCACCAGTTTCCTCTTCGTGCTCGCGTCGGAAGGACGTCGCACCTGGCGGGCCTTCCTTGGCATCGGGCGTGTCGGCCTGGCGTTCTGCCTGCTGTCCGGCTGCGGCATGGCCTGCTTCGTGGCCTCTCTGACTTTGACGAGCGTGGCCCATGTCTCCATCATCTATGCCTGCGTCCCCTTCGTCGCAGCCGCCCTTGCCTGGCTGACGATGCGCGAACGCACCTCATGGGCACTGCTGGGAGCCAGCTCGGCGGCACTAGTCGGGGTAGGGGTGACGGTCGCCGGCAGTGCGGGCGAGGGAAGTCTCGCCGGCGACGCGCTGGCGCTCGCGATGACAGTAATCGTTGCGGCGTTCACCGTTCTGCGGCGGCGCTTTCCCGACGTGCCTCTCGCTCCGGCGGCCAGCATCTCCGCCTTGCTGCCGGCATTGGCCGTCCTGCCCTTCCTGTCCGGCTGGCCAGCCGGCGGGCGGGAGTTCACTCTCCTCGCCGCCTTCGGCATCACCAATATGGGTCTCGCACTCCTCTGTTTCACCGTCGGCGCCAAGCTTATTCCGGCGGGGCAGACGGCGCTTGTCAGCGCACTCGAAACACCGCTCGCTCCGCTCTGGGTCTGGCTGGCCTTCGACGAAACGCCTCGCCCGGCCACGTTGATAGGCGGCGGCATCGTGCTTGTCGCGGTGTTTGCGAATGTCGTCTGGGAGAGCCGTGCCGCAAAGCCCGCCGGTTGACGGGGAGGGGGTGCCTTGCCCCGCTTTGAAAAACGAAAAGGCCCGGCGGTTTGCCGGGCCTCGTCGGGGCGTACTGCCTTCCGATCCGATCAGAAGTGATAGTTGACGCCCAGCTTGATGTCGCTGCCGCTGTAAGAGGCGCGGGGAATGGCATCCACGTCGTAGTCACCGCGCGCCAGGCTGGTGTAGTTATACTCGGCACGCAACGAGATCTCCGGCGTCACGCGATATTCCAGGCCGAAACCGGCAGTCCAGCCGACGAGGAAGTTGCTGTCGCTGCGGACATACTTCATCTCGACATTGCCGCCGGCGATACCAGCCTTCACATAGGGCAGGAAGTCGCCGAATGCGTAGCCCACGCGAGGCGTGATCGAGCCGTTGAAGCCGAGAGTTCCGCGGCCGCCCATCCATTTGTCGGTGATGTCGGCGTAGTTGAGCGAACCTTCGATGCCGACGACGATCGGATCATATTGCAGGTTGTAGCCGGCCTGAACGCCGCCGGTCCAACCGGTAGCCTGGTTGAGGCGCCAGCCTGGTGGATCGAAGTCGCCGGAGAAGCCGTAACCGATGTTTGCACCGGCATAGAAGCCGGTCCAGGTCACTGTCGTGGCAGGTGCCTGATAGGCAGGTTCCTGCTCCTGGTAGCGCGGAATGTCGGCAGCATATGCGGAGCCGGCGATCAGCGTCGCTGCCGTGGCAAGAAGAAGCTTTTTCATCGTGAACTCCTGGTACTCATACTCGCGATGACGCCGGTCTCCCAACCCATCGAGCAGTCCTGTTCCGTGGTACGTTAAGACTCTTAAGAGAAAGTTGCCTGATTAGTTCATTAAAGCGATTTAACAAGGCAATATTGTGGCGTATCATGAAGTCATTTTGATAATACTTTGTTAACTATATTTTTGATGGGATATCTATACGTAAGTTGTTGACTCGAAGAACATGGTTGGTGGGAAGTTAATGCTTCTCAAGGAGGAGCCAGTGCCTCCGCCGGGATGTCCCAGGACGCCGCATAGGGCGTCGGAGCATTTGCGAAGTCTGGTTTGACCGCACTCAGATCGTAGTTGAAGGTCGCCGCCTTGGCGGACCAGCGATTATGGCCGGCGCCGCCGCAAGCGAGGCTGTCGCTGGCATTGCCTACGACCGGGCCGGGCAGAGCACAGAGGGACAGGGCCTGCGTGCCGCGCAGCCTGGCAATATCCGCGGCCGCGTCGCCGCTGGCGTCACGCGGGATGGAGCCGACGATGTCGGGGTCGCCATTGCCCTCGGAGCGGCGCTGCCCTTTGGCGTCGGCCTGCTGGGCCGTGCCGGCCAGGACCGGGGCCTTGGTCATGTTCACGAAGCGTCCTGTCCACACCATCGACAGGGAAGCGGGCGCGGCATCGCCAGCCTGCGCTCCCTCCATGAGAGGCTGCGCAGCGATGATCGCACAAGTGAGGAAGGTGACCTTCAGCATTGTGTGTCCCGGCTGGCCCGGTGGGCCCGATATGCCTGTTGAACAATGCTGGTGGATTTTGCGACGTTAACGCTGGGCAGGAACTTGGCTGCAGCGTAAACGAAACATGAAAAGCGACGAACCGTGAATTCCGGATCAATAACAGGCCTTGTCTGTAAAATTTCCGGCTCTGATTGGGAAAGGATGGCATGGTGGAAGCTGGAGGACCGCGGCGTGCACTGGTGACGGGCGCCGCCAAGCGGATCGGCCGCGAGATCGCCCTTGGCCTGGCTCGCCAGGGTTATGATGTCGCCCTGCACTGCAACCGTTCACGCGAGGAGGCCGACGAGCTTGCCGGCGTGATCGATGCTCTCGGACGAAAGGCCCCCGTCGTGGTCGGCGACCTCGGCGCCGGCGATGAGGTAGGCCGCATCGTCGCGGAAGCGAAGGAGGCGCTCGGGCCGCTGACGCTTCTCGTCAACTCGGCCTCGATGTTCGTGCCCGATGCCGTCGGCAGCCTGGAGGCGAAGAACTGGAACAAGCAATTCGCCGTCAATGCCCAGGCACCGATCTTCCTGACCCAGGCTTTTGCTTCCCAGGTCGAGGGCGGCACCCGCGATCCTTCCGTCGTCAATCTGATCGACCAGCGCGTGCTGCATCCGCGCCCCGACTACGTTTCCTATTATCTCAGCAAATCGGTGCTCTACGTCGCCACGCAGACACTCGCGCAGGCGCTCGCTCCCCGCATCCGGGTCAATGCCATCGGCCCCGGCCCCACGCTGCAGGCGGCGTCGCAAACCCCCGAGGAGTTCGCGGCCGAGGCTGCCGGCACACCGCTCGGACATGGAAGTGACGTGGCGGATATCGTCGAGGCGGTGCTCTATCTAGCGGGGGCGAGGAGTGTCAGCGGGCAGATGATCGCGGTCGATGGCGGCCAGCATTTGGCATGGGCGGGATAGGAAGACTCGGGCGCCCCCTCGCTTCACCTGCCCGTGGCCTCGCGCAGTGGGCAATCCCCCCGATCTTTCACGGCACCTCTCGTCACTGCGCGTTCAGCGCCCTATTTTAGCGCCATGACCGACTCGCCCGATCTTCCCGAGACCGAGGAAGCCTCTTCCTCCGTCGATTTCGCCTTCGATGAAAAAGCCGTGCCGACATCCCTGCGGGCAGGGGCCGCCGTCATCCATGCCTTCTGGAAAACGCTGCCGAATGCGCCGGGCGTCTATCGCATGATCGATGCAGAGGGCACGGTGCTCTATGTGGGCAAGGCGCATTCGCTCAAGAAGCGCGTGGCGAGCTATGCGCGGGGCATCGCGCCCACGGCCCGCATCGCCCGCATGATTTCCGAGACGGCGTCGATGGAATTCGTCACCACGCAGACGGAGACCGAGGCGCTGCTGCTCGAGATCAACCTGATCAAGAGCCTGAAGCCGCGCTTCAACGTTCTGCTGCGCGACGACAAGTCCTTCCCCTATATCCTGCTGACGGGGGACCATCCGGCGCCGCAATTGACCAAGCACCGAGGGGCGCGTACGCGCAGGGGCGATTATTTCGGCCCGTTCGCCAGCGTGCTCGCGGTGAATCGCACCATGAACGCGCTGGAGCGCGCCTTTCTCATCCGCTCCTGCACGGACTCGGTATTCTCCACGCGGACGCGGCCCTGCCTGCTGTTCCAGATCAAGCGCTGTTCCGCGCCCTGCACGGGCGAGATTTCGGTCCAGGACTACGGCAATCTCGTCGGCGAGGCGCGCGCCTTCCTGTCGGGGAAGTCGAAGGCCATCAAGGAGCAGATGGCGCATGAGATGGAGGCCGCTTCCGAACTCCTCGAATTCGAGCGCGCCGCCCGCTATCGCGACCGCCTCGCCGCGCTTTCCGCCATCCAGGCGACCCAGGGAATCAACCCGCGTTCCATCGAGGAGGCCGATGTCTTCGCCGTGCACGAGCAGGCGGGGCAGTTCTGCATCGAGGTCTTCTTCTTCCGCACCGGCCAGAACTGGGGTAACCGCGCCTATTTCCCCAAGGCGGACCGCACCCTGTCCGAGGCCGAGGTGCTCGATGCCTTCCTGGGCCAGTTCTACGACGACAAGCCGGCGCCGCGGCTGATCCTGCTTTCCCATGAGGTGGAGGGGGCAGAACTGCTGCAGCAGGCGCTTTCGCTTCGATCGGGCCATCGCGTCGAGATCGCCGCGCCCAAGCGCGGAGAGAAGCGCGACATGGTCGACCACGCCCTCACCAATGCGCGGGAGGCGTTGGGCCGGCGGCTCGCCGAATCCTCCTCCCAGCTCAAGCTGCTCGAAGGCGTGTCGGAGGCCTTTAAACTGGAAGAGGCGCCGCGCCGCATCGAGGTCTACGACAATTCTCACATCATGGGCACCAACGCGGTGGGCGGCATGATCGTGGCGGGTCCGGAAGGGTTCGCCAAGAACCACTATCGCAAGTTCAACATCAAATCCTCCGAGATCACGCCGGGCGACGACTACGGCATGATGCGCGAAGTGCTGCAGCGGCGTTTCTCGCGGCTGATCAAGGAGAATCCGCGCGATCCCACGCAGACGGCCACGGACAGTGAGCCTGAGGAGGGCATGCCGTCATGGCCCGACCTGGTGCTGATCGATGGCGGGGCGGGCCAGATGCAGGTCGCGCGTGAGGTCTTCGCGGATCTCGGCGTCGAGGATGTCGCGCTGGTGGGCGTCGCCAAGGGCGTAGACCGCGACGCGGGGCGCGAGACCTTCATTGTGGAGGGCAAGCCGCCCTTCAAGCTCGCGCCACGCGATCCCGTGCTGTATTTCGTGCAGCGCCTGCGCGACGAGGCCCATCGCTTCGCCATCGGCGCTCACCGGCAGAAACGCTCGAAATCGCTGAAGGAGGGCGGGCTGCAGGAGATCGGAGGCATCGGACCGCAGCGCAAACGGGCCCTGCTGCGGCATTTCGGCACGCTCAAGGCCATCGAGCGGGCCTCGATGGCCGATCTCGAAGGCTGTCCGGGCATCGACCAGGCGACCGCCCGGAAGGTGTATGCCTTCTTTCACGAAAAGGCGACCTAGGGAGCGTCGAAACCTTGTTGACGCAGCGGCCCTCCCTATGTTCCTTCAAGCCATGACAGCCGTCGCGCCCAAAAAGCGGATATCGCCGCTCTCCCTGCCGAACATCCTGACCTACGGTCGGATTGCCGCCGTGCCGTTGGTCGTCGCCTGCCTGTTCTGGCCCGATGTCATCTGGGTGCGCTGGGTGGCCTTCGGGGCCTTCGCGCTGGCAGCGATCACCGACTATTTTGACGGCTATCTGGCGAGGGCCTGGGGGCAGCAATCCTCTCTCGGCCGCATGCTGGATCCCATCGCCGACAAGTTGCTCGTCTCCTCCTGCCTGCTGATGCTGACGGCGACGGGCACGCTGAGCCTGGGCAATCTGGCCGTGTGGGCCGCCATCGTCATCCTCTGCCGCGAGATCCTGGTCTCGGGCCTGCGCGAGTTCCTTGCCGAGCTGCGGGTTTCCGTGCCGGTCACGCGCCTCGCCAAATGGAAGACGACGGTGCAGTTGCTGGCCGTCGGCTTCCTGCTCGCCGGGCCAGCAGGCGAACGCGTTCTGCCGGGCTGCACCGTCATCGGGCTCGTGCTGCTGTGGGTCTCGGCCGTGGTCACGCTCTACACCGGCTACGACTATTTCCGCAGCGGCGTGCAGCACCTGCTGGAGGAACGGGAATGAAGCTGATCTATTTCGCCTGGCTGCGCGAACGCATCGGCGTGCCCGAGGAGGTCGTCGAACTGCCGTCCGACGTCAAGACCGTCGAGGAACTGATGAAGTGGCTGGCCGGGCGGAGCGAGGCCCATGCCCATGCCTTCGAAAATCCCCGGATCGTGCGCGCCGCCATCGACCGGCGCCATGTCAAGCCGGCGGCCTCGCTCGAAGGGGCAGGGGAGGTCGCCTTCTTCCCGCCGATGACGGGCGGGTGAGAACGCCCATGGCCGGGAGATCGAAGGCAGCGACGCCATTCCGGCTGGAGCAAAGCGGAATGCTGGAAGCCATGAACACGAAGCTGGTTGCGCCCGGGACCGGACGGCGATGACCGTAAGGCTCCAAAGTGCTGACTTCGACGTGGCTGCAGAGGTCACGGCGATCACGCAGGGTCGCACCGATATCGGCGCCGTGGTCAATTTCATCGGCATCTGCCGTGCAGGACCGCAGGATGACCGTATCACGGCTATGACGCTCGACCATTATCCCGAAATGGCGCAGGCCGAGCTCGAACGCATCGAGGCCGAGGCACGGGAGCGCTGGCCCCTCGACGCCGTCACCATCGTCCACCGGTTCGGCCGCCTCGTCCCCGGCGACAACATCGTCCTGGTCGTCACGGCGTCGAAGCATCGCCAGGCCGCTTTCGACTCCGCCTCTTTCCTGATGGATTATCTCAAGACCCGGGCTCCCTTCTGGAAGAAGGAGGAGCGGGCGAGCGGCAGTGACTGGGTTGCTGCCAGGGATGAGGACGACGTTGCGGCATCCCGTTGGGACGAGGGAAACTCTCCCTGAGGCAAGAGCCTTGGGGCTGATCCTGCTCCCGCTTGCACTTATCCATCCAGGGCGCTTCGCCGAGCTGTCCGCGCCGTTCAACCGCATGGATTCGTGCACTCGACAGCCGTCGAGCGGATCGATGCTACCCGGATACCAGCCGGCCTGTCCTAGGGGTAGGCGACCACAAGACTTGGAAAACTACCGCGTAATCCACCGGAAAATGCAAAGCATGGCAGCAATCGGGCATTTTGCCGACGGTACTGTGATTGAAACGCCATGAGAATCTGCGCATGTTTGTCGCAGGCGGACGAAATTTCGGGCAACCCACCGCCGGAGGAAGCGGAAGTCGACAATGGACCTCTCACAGATTCTCATCAACCTGGTAGGCGGCGCCCTCGGCGGAGCGGGATCCGGCAAGGCACTGCCTCAGTTCGACATGGGCACCATCCTCAACCTGATCGTCGGCGCAGTCGGCGGCGGTGTGCTGGGCCAGCTCATCACAGCATTGGCGCCGTCGGTTCTCGCCGCCGCGCAGCAGGGCAATCTCAGCATCGGCGGCATCATCAGCAATGTCATCGCGGGCGGTGCCGGCGGAGCCATCCTGCAGGTCATCATCGGCCTGATCAAGAACTCGGTCGCCAAGTAAAGGCATCCGGTAAAGGCACCGAGGCCGGCAAGATTCGAGGGCGCCATCGCCAGCAGGCGGCGGCGCTCTTTTTCTTCGTAACGCAGCCTTCGGCCGAAGCAAGCGCGTAACCTTGTGACCCGCCATGGACGACAGGCACGGTCGTCGCAGGTTTCAGCGCGCGAGGGCGGACGCTATATGCGTGGTATCGGCGCTCACGGCGCTGCCAAGCAACCAGACGCCGACGATCAGCGCCAGGCCTGCGAACAGGCCGACCACGACGTCGATCGTCACGCCGCTAATATCGCTTTCTTCAAATCCGTTCTTTGCGGCAAACAAGCCAGCCAAACGCATCGTACCAACTCCAACAGATGCCCGAAGGTAACGGGGGCTGGTTAAGGCTCCGTCACCACTTAAGATGAATTATTTCGTAGTTTCAGTGAGAAAGCCGTGACAGGGCGCACAGGGCGCGCTTCGTTCAACCTCCGAGGAAGAGGCGATAGGCGTCGTTCGACGTCTCGTCCTCATAGGGATAGCCGAGGGTGGCGAGGCGTGCCTCGAAGCGGCCGCGATCCGTTTCCGGCACCTGCACCCCCACCAGAACCCGGCCATAGTCGGCGCCGTGGTTGCGGTAGTGGAACAGGGTGATGTTCCAGCTCAGCCCCACCTCGTCGAGGAATTTGAGGAGCGCACCCGGACGCTCCGGAAACTCGAAGCGGAAGACGACCTCGTCCGTGAGGCCGGGAACGCGCCCGCCGACCATGTAGCGCACGTGCAGCTTGGCGGTCTCGTCCGCGCTGATGTCGATCACGCCGTAGCCGAGTCGCTCCAACTGGCCGATGATCTCGTCTTTCTCCCGCTTGGCGTCGGCGAGCTTGAGGCCGACGAACACATGCGCCTTGCTGCCGCCCGCATAGCGGTAGTTGAACTCGGTCACCACGCGGCTGCCGAGCACCTGGATGAAGCGGCGATAGGAGCCGGGCTCCTCGGGAATGGTGACCGCAAGCAGGATCTCGCGCGCCTCGCCCACTTCAGCCCTCTCCGCCACATGGCGCAGGCGATCGAAATTCATGTTGGCGCCGCTGTTGACGGCGACGAGCGCGCCGGTGCGCCGGGGCCTTGCCTGGGCATAGGCCTTGAGGCCGGCCAGCGACAGCGCGCCGGCGGGCTCGGCCAGCACGCGTACATCCTCGAAGATGTCCTTGATCGCCGCGCACATGGCGTCGGTGTCGGCGGTGAGCACGTCGTCGAGAAGTTCCCGGCACAGGCGGAAGGTTTCCTCGCCCGCCTGGCGCACCGCGACACCGTCGGCAAACAGGCCGACGCGATCGAGCACCACGCGCTCGCCGCTGGCGATCGCCGCCTTCATCGAGGCAGCATCGACAGGCTCGACGCCGATCACCTTGATCTCGGGCCGGAGGAACTTGACGTAGGAGGCGACGCCGGCAGCCAGCCCCCCGCCGCCTATCGGCAGGAAGATCGCCTCGATCGGATCGGGGTGCTGGTGCAGGATCTCGACGCCGATGGTGCCCTGGCCGGCAATCACGTCGCCGTCGTCATAGGGGTGCACGAAGGTTAGGCCCTGTTCGCGCTCCAGTTCGCGAGCGTGGGCATAGGCTTCGTCGAAGGCGTCGCCATGCAGCACCACGGTGCCGCCCCAATAGCGCACCGCCTCGATCTTGATGCTGGGCGTGGTGACCGGCATCACGATGGTGGCGCGGATGCCGAGCCGGCTGGCGGAGAGCGCGACGCCCTGGGCGTGGTTACCGGCCGAGGCACAGATCACCCCTGCGGCCCTAGCCTCCGGCGAGAGGCGCGAAATGCGGTTGTAGGCCCCTCTGATCTTGAAGGAAAAAACAGGCTGCAGATCCTCGCGCTTGAGCAGCACAGGGCCCTTCAGGCGCTGGCCGAGCCGCACCATCGGATCCAGCGGGGTCTGCTGGGCAACGTCATAGACCCGGGCATCCAGAATTCTGCGGACGTAGTCGGCCACGATACACCTGTCTGTCGATGCGCTGGTATGTATGCCATGACATGTTCACGCGAAAGGCGGTATTCTTAGGCCCCAGCCCGGCGGTTTTTGCATGGCGAGTCACGTTTGATTTGCGTGGGCTGGAAGAGATAGTCTGCCCTGTCGACAATTACCGAGTTGTTTCATGCCTTTCGCTATCCGTTTGTTTTTCCTCGCCGTCTTGACGCTCGCTGGCTTCTCGCCGGCCTGGGCCGCGTCGCGAGCGGCGCTTGTGATCGGGAACGGTGCGTATCGGTCTGTGACGCCGCTGGTGAACCCGCCGAACGATGCGAACGACATGGCGCTGGCGCTGGGGCGGATCGGCTATGCGGTGACGTTGGTGAAGGACGGCGACCTGCAGGCGATGAATGACGGGCTTCGGGCGTTTTTGCGGGATGCGGACCATGCGGACAGCGTGGTGGTGTTCTATTCGGGGCACGGCGTGCAGGTGAAGGGTCGGAACTATCTGATCCCGGTGTCGGCGAAGATCTCGGACGAGCTGGACCTGGACACGCAGGCGCTTTCGCTGGACAAGCTTCTGGAGCTTGTGGACGGGGCGTCGCCGAAGGTGAAGGTGGTGATCCTGGATTCGTGCCGGGACAATCCGTTGACGCGCACGCTGGTGCGGGGTGCGGGGACACGGGGTCTGGCGCGCATCGACCTTGACGCGTCCTCGGCCAAGGGGACGCTGATTGCGTTTTCGACGGCGCCCGGATCGGTGGCGCAGGACGGGACGGGGCGCAATTCGCCGTTCACGACGGCGCTTCTGGCGCATATGGAGACGCCGGGGCTGGACATCCGCCAGATGTTCGGACAGGTGCGGGCGGACGTGGACCAGGAGACGCAGGGCGCGCAGACGCCGTGGGTGAACGAGGCGATCATCGGCTCCTTCGCCATGACCGGCACGGTGAGCGCTCCCCAGCCGGTGAAGACCATCGCCGTGGAACCCCAGCCGCAACCCCAGCCTCAGTTCCAGCCCCAAGCGCAGCCCCTGTTCCAGGCGCCTGTGGATCAGACGCAGCCGGCCACCTCGCAGTCCGGACAATCCGGGTTCCAGCAGCAGGCCTCGCTCAGCCAGGGAAGCGCCGATGGGGCTCAGACCCGCCAGATATCACCGACCTTTCCGTGCGATCGGCGGCTCAATCCCACCGAAGGCGCCATCTGCAACGACGCGGCTCTCGCAACGCTCGATCAGAGCATGGTGGCGGCCTACAACGTGGCCTACGGCGCCCTGCCGAGGGATCTGCAGGCCAAGCTGAAGACCAACCAGACGGCGTGGCGCGCGCAGCGCGACAATTGCGGCGACGATGCCGTCTGCATCGGCGACAGCTACCGGCAAAGGCTGGCCTTTCTGCAGAACGTCACCGCCCAGATCTCGGGATCGGCACTGGTGCAGCCGAGCTTTCCCTGCAATGGCCGGCTCAATCCTTCCGAGCGGGCCATCTGCCAGAACGCCGGCCTCGCTCGCCTGGACCAGGCCCTCAACGCCGCCTTCAAGACGAAGTTCCGCTTGCTGCCGACCTATCTTCAATCGCAGCTCAGCGACAACCAGGCCGCCTGGCGCGCTGCGCGCGACCGTTGCGGCACCGAAGTCTCCTGCCTGCAGACCGCCTACCTGGAACGGCTGACCTACCTGCAGTCGGGCCAATAGCTCCAGGGACCGCAGCCCTCCAGCCGGCGCCTTGAACCGCTAAGGCCGCAGAAGGGGGAGAGAGGCGAGCCGGAAGCCGCCATCCCCAGTCAGTGCGCCAGCTTCAGTCGGTCGCGCATCATCCAGCGCCCCGTCATCAGCACGGCCACGGCCGAGAGGCCGCTGACCAGGCCCAGCCAGATACCGACCCCGCCCAGGCCGATGGGGAAGGCGAGGACGATACCGAGCGGCAGGCCTGCCACCCAATAGCCGAAGGCGGCGATCAGCATTGGCGCCTTGGTGTCGTGCAGGCCGCGCAGCATGCCCGAGGCGACGACCTGTGCGCCGTCGGCGATCTGGAACAGGCCGGCGAAGACCAGGAACAGGGCGGCGCGCGCCACCACCTCGGCATTGGCGGGATCGGCCAGATCGATGAAGTTGCCGATCAGCAGACGCGGAGCGGTAAGCATCAGCACGGCCGTGGCGCACATGAAGCCCACGCCGAGCACATAGGGGGTCCAGCCCGAGAGCGAGATCGCGTGCCTGTTCCTGGCGCCGAAGGCAACACCCACGCGCACCGTCGCTGCCTGGCCGAGGCCAAGCGGCACCATGAAGCTGATCGAGGCGATCTGGATGGCGATGCCATGGGCGGCAAGATCCGTCTCGCTGAGATGACCCATCAGAAAGGCGGCCGCGTTGAACACCGTCACCTCGAAGGCAAGGGTGATGGCGATGGGCACGCCAAGCCTGAGGATCTGCCAGAACCGCTCGAGATCCGGCTGCCCGAAGCGATGGAACAGGCGATGACGTCGGAACGGCCCGCCGAAAGCCAGGAAGGCGGCCAGGATCAGGAACAGGACCCAGGTCGCGACGGCCGTGGCGATGCCCGAGCCCAGAGGCCCGAGTGCGGGCAGGCCGAGATGACCGAAGGTGAGCGCCCAGGCAAGGACGCCATTGATGACGATGCCTGCCAGCGCCGACCACAACGCCGCGCGCGGATGGCCCATCGCCGCCGCCGCCGAACGAAGGGCGATATAGCCGATGAAGGGCGGCAGAGACCAGGCGAGCCCCTTGAGATAGTGCGCGGCGGCGGCGGCGATGGCCGCCTCCTGGCCGAGCATGCGCATGATCGCCTCGGCATTGAGCAGGCAGACGAGGCCCGGGATGCAGACGAGGAGCGCGACCCACAGGCCCTGCTGCACCGTACGGCGGATGTTGTCGCTCACACGGTCGTTGGCGCCGAGCGCACGGGCCACCATCGGCGCCACGGCCGTCACCACGCCGAGGCCGATAATGGCGAAGAAGAAGAAGAGGTTGTTGGCGAGCGTCACGGCGGCAAGCGCCTGCGAGCCCAGTTCTCCCACCAGGATGAGATTGGTGGTGGTGAGCGCGAGCTCCACCAGATTGGTCAGGATCAACGGCCAGGCCAGGAGGAAGGTTGCAATCGCTTCCTTGCTCCAGCTCTGGTTGCCGTCGAGGCCGGCCTGAGGCCCCGAGAGCGGGGACACGCTACCCATTGGTCGTTTCCATTCCATCTTCAGAATTGGAGCGGGGGCCCCTGGCAGTCCTGCCAGCGCGGCCCCCGCTCGTCCGTAGGCCGGTCCATCGGCCGGCAATTCCCCGAAACGCCGGTCGCCAGACCGGCGGTCGGTCAGTCGAAGGTTTCCACCACTTTCTCCACCACCACGGGCTTGGGACGCTCGATATTCGGCAGGAAGATCGTCAGCAATCCGATCATCGGCAGGAAGGAGCAGACCTTGTAGACGAACTCGATGCTGGTGTGATCGGCCAGGAAGCCGAGCGCCGCCGCGCCGAGCCCGCCCATGCCGAAGGCGAAGCCGAAGAACAGGCCGGCGACCATGCCCGTCTTACCCGGCACGAGTTCCTGCGCGAACACGATGATGGCGGAGAAGGCCGACGAGAGGATGAAGCCGATCACCACGGCGAGGACCGTCGTCCAGGTCAGGTTTGCGTAGGGCAGCGCCAGCGTGAAGGGCAGCACGCCCAGGATCGACACCCAGATCACGTATTTGCGGCCGATGCGGTCACCCACCGGACCGCCGATCAGCGTGCCGGCTGCCACCGCGAACAGGAAGATGAACAGGTGGAACTGGGCATCCTGTGCCGATACGCCGAACTTCGAGATCAGGTAGAAGGTCAGGTAGCTCGACATCGAAGCCATGTAGAAGAACTTCGAGAAGATCAGCAGGAGCAGGATGGCGATCGAGGCGATCACGCGGCCGCGCGACAGCGGCGCCACGCTCGCATGGGCTTTCGGCTTCATGCCGGCGGTGTTGCGGCGATAGGCCGAGTACCAGTTGCCCACATTCCACAGGATGATCATGCCGACGAGGGCGATCACCGAGAAGGTCGCCACGGAATGCTGGCCGAAAGGCAGGACGATGAAGGCAGCGAGAAGCGGGCCGATCGACGTGCCGAGATTGCCGCCGACCTGGAACACCGACTGGGCGAGACCCGGCTTGCCCCCGGAAGCCATGCGCGCCACGCGCGAGGATTCGGGGTGGAAGATGGACGAGCCGACGCCCACGAGCATCGCCGCGATCAGCACCGTCTCGAAATTCGGCGCATAGGCCAGCAGCACCAGCCCGCACAGGCTGACGCCCATGCCGGCCGTCAGCGAATAGGGCTGAGGCCGATGATCCGTATACAGGCCGACGAAGGGCTGCAGAAGCGAGGCGGTGAGCTGAAAGGCGAGTGTGATCAGCCCGATCTGGCCGTAGCTCAGAGCGAAATTGTCGCGCAGCATCGGATAGATCGAGGGGATCAGCGATTGCAGCGTATCGTTGAGGCAATGCGAGACGCTGATCGCCAGAAGTATCGAATAAGCCGTCCGTTCGGCGCTGAAACCCGGTGCGGCCGAGGGGGCGGCGGAAGTCAATGTCGCTGCTTTGGCATCCATGCGTCGTCACTAGTCCCGCGACGCCGAAGAGGCGGCCATCGCAAGCTATCCCTTTGCTGCGGCACGAAAAATCGGCGTCCCAGCAATTGCCGGGGCCGATTGTGCCCAAATCCGCCAGGCTGGTGCGGGGAAATGAATAAAGAAAAGCGCGGGAGCCGCCCGCCTCATCGTTCTAGCCGATTGGCGCTGGCGAGGGAATATTTGGTCGGTCGGTCAAATATGAAAACTGGTTATGGGACTCATCACAACTATGCGATGGAAGACATGACGAAGGGCGGTGGGCTATACCCCGTCGGTCGAAGAGAACTGCCATGAAACGTCTTGCTGCTGCATTCCTGACCGGTTCACTCGTCCTTCTCGAAGTTCATTCAGCCAAGGCAGGGCCGCGCGAAGACTTCCTCGCCCATCTCAAGGATGCGATCCGTCGGGACGACATGGGCTGGATCGGCTCCCATCTCAGCTTTCCCGTCACCATCCGTGGCAAGCGACGGCTGGTGCTGCGCAGCCGCGCCTCCTTCACCGCCTTCGATCCGGCGCTCATCGGCCCGAAGCTGCGCGCGGACATCCTGGCGGAGAAGCCGGAGGATCTCTTCCTGAACTGGCAGGGCATGATGATCGGCTCTGGGCAGCACAATGTCTGGGTGTGCGATGTCTCGCCCGATCCGGCGAAGCCGGATTATCGCATCTTCGCGATGATCGGAGCCAATTGAAGGGGGCGCCTCCAGCTCATTGGCGCCGGGCTGGATCGCCTGGACCGGCCCCTGACGGCGAAGGTCGAGGTCGTTGCTATCCTTCGGCCGACACGATCAGGCGGACATCCCGTTTCCGGGGTGGACGACCGGTGCGCTCAGGGGGCAAAAAAAGAGCTCCATCACGGTGACCATGATCGCGCTCCGGGCTTTTCTGTGCGGGGCCGCCATTGCCGGCGGCGCGCTCCGCGAAATCAGATGGCTTCGTTCTCGGCCGCGGCGACGCGGTCGAGATGGCCGCGATAGATGCCGAGGTCGAGCATCTCGCGGTAGCCGAGCTGCCTGCGCACATTGGCGATGCGGCGGCGGTTGCGGAAGGCAACAACCCGGGCGGTGATGGCATTGATGAGGGACACGGTGGTCACTGTCGTCGTTCCAAAAAAGAGACTTCGTTTCTTGGCGCGGTGTATACGCGAATTGGGACAAAATTTGTGCAAAATCGCACGGCGCTGCCTGTATATCGGGCATGTGATTTATGCATGGTTTAGAAAGGCTTACGCACCCTTCCGTTTGGGAATTCAAAGCCTTGTCAAATACTTGTCCACCACGCTCATGCGCGGCTCCGCGCCGTGGCCCGGCCGGAGCGGCGCGCAGAGCAGCCCGTTGTCGTGCCAGATGGGTTCCTCGACCAATTCGAACTGCATGGGACCGGGCACCGGCTTGAGCTCGAAAAGCACCGCCGACCGGGTCGCCAGGGACAGGTGCAGGCTGGCGCCGGTGAGCACGGCGGTCGACCATGCGTGGGCGTTGACGATGCGGCCGGCATCCTCGATCGCCCCCGCTGCCTGGCGGAAACCGGTGATCCCCTCCACCCTGGCCGGATCGATGCCGAAGATGTCTACCGCCTCCGTATCGAGCCAGCGCCTGTAGCCGGACGGCTGCCATTCCCGTTCGCCTGCGGCGATTGGAACGCTCACCGCCGCCTTGAGGGCAACGTGATCCGATATGCGGCTGGGATGGAATGGTTCCTCGATCCACGCGATATCATGCTCGGCCATGCGGTTGACGGTTCGCACGGCGGTCGGCAGGTCCCACACCGTGCCATTGCCGGCGTCGACCATGATGCCTCCGGCCTTGCCGATTTCCCTGCGCAACGCGGCGACGAGCGCGACGTCATAGTCCGGATCCCTTCCGGCCTTGGAAAGGCCGCGCTTGCCGAGCCCCAGCTTGGTGGAGCGGAAGCCGTTGGCGAAATGGGCTGATATTTCGCGCACGGATTCCTCGATCGTCGCCTGGTTGACGTGCAGGCTGGCGCAGGCAGGCAGGGTTTCGTGCTGGGCACCGAGCAGGGTGACGAGGGGAACGCCCCGGTCCTTGGCGGCAATGTCCCACAACGCCATGTCGACCGCCGAGAGTGCGAAGGCCGCGATACCGCCCTCACCATACCACCAGCTGTGCTTCTTCATGGCTTCCCAGCAACCCGGGATATCCGTGGCTTCCCGGCCGTTGAGCAGAGGCAGGAAGCCCTCCTCGATGATGGCGACGGTGGCCTTGCACGCCTCCGGCCACATGGCGATTGCCTCGCCCCAGCCTCGCATGCCGGCGTCCGTATCCACCGCCAGCAGCACCGTCATGCGCAGATTGTTGAAATCGTTGGGTTCCGGCCATCCGAGCACATAGGGCGTCATTCCGGTGATGCGCACGTTTCACTCCCTGGCTCTTCTTATCCGCCACCCGGACTCTCGCCGTGGTCATACGGGATGACATTCGATCTTGGCAGTCCTGGCAAGCCGTGTTATCGCTGAAGAAATATAATTGGTCAGGCCAAAAGACAAGACTGACAGCCCTTGGGAGGGAGCAATGAAGCGCATGAACAGGCGTGGTGTGCTTATCGGTGCGTTGCTGTTGTCGTCGGCATTGCTGGCGCCGGCGGCCTCCGCTGAGGATTTCCATGGTTTCGACCCCGAAAAGGCGGACGGATCCGTTCCGAGCGCCCAGCAGCTCGCCGACATGGTCAAGGATGCGGCGTCAGTCTCAAAGCCCCGCAACGGCACCTCCTTCGTGATCGGCTTTGCCAATCTCCAGCGCGACATCGCCTTCTGCGTGAAGGTCGAACAGGGGCTGGTGGCCAACGCCAAGGCGGCCGGCATCGACTTGCAGGTCGCGGACAATCGCCTCGATGGGGCTACCGCGCTGGCCAATGCGCAGAGCTTCATCCAGCGCAACGTCGACTACGTCGTCGAGTTCCAGACCGACGCCAATTTCGGCGCCACGATCATGCAGCAGATGAACGACGCCAACACCAAGGTGACGGCGATCGACATTCCGATGCCCGGTGCTACCTTCTTCGGTGCCAACAACCCGCGCTCGGGCTTCATGGGCGGCTCCTATCTGGGCCAGGCGGCCATCGCCAAGTTCGGCCTCGACAAGGTGAAGCAGGGCTATCTCGTGATCGGCGAACTGCCGCAGTCGGGGGCGATCCCCGCCATGCGCACGGGCGGGCAGGTGGCCGGCTTCCTGGCGGCCGTCGACGGTTTCCCGCAAGGCCAGATCATCAAGATCGACTCCAAGAATACCCGCGAGGAGAGCTTTGCGCAGATGAACAACGTGCTCGGCCGCATACCGGCGGGCGTGCCCATCCTCATCACCGCCATCAACGACCAGGCCGCCACCGGCATGCTGCAGGCTGTCAAGCAGGCCGGCCGCGATGCCGATGCGCTGGTCGTCGGCATGGGTGCGGACGAGACGCAGACGCTCGTGGACGAACCCGACTTCATCGCCTCGGTCGGCTATTTCCCCGAGCGCTACGGCAACTACATCATTCCGCTCGCCCTGATGCAACTCGCGGGCAAGAAGACGCCGGACACGGTGCTGGTCAATCATGTGATGGTGACCAAGGCCAATGTCTGCAAGTTCTACACCGACCAGAAATGCACCTCCGGCGAGACGTTCGACTACAAGTTCCCGGCCGACAAGTTCACGCAGCACCTGGCTTCGCTGCGCCAGTCGCCTGACCTGAAGGGCTTCGAGAACCTAATTCCGAGCGATTGAGGAGCGTATCGGTCGCCGTCCGATAGAAGGGGACAGGCCGGAGGTGCCGAGTTCCAAGGCAGATCTTCCGGCCTGACTCCGACGAGCGGCAAACCGAGAGGGCACCATCATGCCGAGCGGCACTCCGCGATTGCAGATGCAGGACATCGGGAAGTCGTTCGGCGGCGTCCCCGTGCTGTCCCAGGCCGACCTCACGGTCGAGCCGGGCGAGGTGGTGGCGCTCCTGGGTTCGAACGGGGCAGGCAAGTCGACGCTGATGAAGATACTCACCGGTGTCTACTCCCGGGACCGTGGCTCGATCCTCGTCGACGGGCGGGAAGTGATGTTCACCGCACCGAGCCAGGCCGTGGCGGCGGGCATCCGCCTGCTGCCGCAGGAAATCTCGATCATGCCCGACATGACCGTGGCCGAGAACATCTTCCTCGGCGAACTGCCGATGAAACGCAGCTTCGGATTTTCGGTGGTCGATGATGCGGTCATGCGCCGGCGCTCGCGCGAACTCCTCGACCAGCTCGGCTTCGGCTCGATCGACGTGGACAGTCCGGTCAAGCGATTGCCGGTGGCCGAGCAGCGCATCGTCGAGATTGCCCGCGCCCTGGCCGGGGAGGCCTCCGTGCTGATCATGGACGAGCCGACCGCCGCCCTCACCGAGCAGGAGGCGCAGATGATCTTTCGCATCATCCGCCGGCTCAAGCGGCAACAGGTCTCGGTAATCTACATTTCTCACCATCTTTCGGAAGTCTTTGAAATTTCTGATTCAATCGCGGTTTTGCGGGACGGGCGCAACGCCGGTTCGTTCGTTACCGCCCATACCAGTCGCGACGAGGTGCTCACCGCGATGCTCGGCAATGCGGTCGGCGATCTCTATGTCACCAAGGCCGGAGACAGCTTCGGGCCGGATGTGCTTGAGGTCAAAGGCCTTTCCGTGCCCGGCGAGCTCTCGGAGATCTCCTTCTCGATCCGGGCCGGCGAGATTCTCGGGGTGTTCGGCCTGGTGGGCTCGGGCGTCGAGGTATTGGGCCGTGCCCTGTTCGGCGTGCTCGGCCCGCTGCAGCAAGGCAGTGCGACGCTCGCCGGCAAGCCTTTCAACCCACGCACGCCGATGGAGGCCAAGCAGGCGGGCGCTGGCTTCGTGGCGGCCGAGCGCAAGAAGGAAGGCATCATCGCGGACCTCACCGTGCGGGAGAACATCGTCCTGCCCTTCCAGGAGCGTTTCGTGCGGTGGGGCAATGTCTCGCGCGCGGCCGAGGAAAAGCAGGCCAAGCACTGGATACAGGGGTTGGGCATCCGCACGCGCGGGCCGGAGCAGAAGATCCGTACGCTGTCCGGCGGCAACCAGCAGAAGGTGTGCATCGCCCGCTGGCTGGTGGACGGTATCCAGCTCCTCATCCTCGAGGAACCGACGCGCGGGGTCGATGTCGGTGCGCGCAGGGAGATCTATGCCAAGCTGCGCGACCTCGCCGACCGGGGCTTCGCCGTGTTCGTGCTGTCCTCGGATGTCGAGGAAGTGGCCGGCGTTTCCGATCGCTCCCTCGTGCTCGACCGCGGCCGCATCGCCGGCAGCTTCGGCCGGGGTGCCAGGCCGGCCGAGCTGATGGCAGCCACCAGTTCCGATCCAGCCTTCCACGACGCGTGAGAGATCCCATGGCCCAGCAATCCGGTACGATGTCTTCGATGCTCGCCAAGCCCTGGGCCGGCGTGGCCGTGCTGCTCGCGCTCTATCTCCTGATCATCGCGGCCTTCTCGCTGCTCTCGCCCTTCTTCCTCGACTGGCGCAACATGCTCACCATCGGGGCGACCGTCGCCTATATGGGGCTGATGGCGGCGCTCGGCACGCCGCTGATCATCGCCGGCGGTCTCGACCTCTCCGTGGCTGCGGTCGCGGGCCTCACGGGCGTGGTGATCGCACTGCTCTACAGCGCCGGGCTGAACATCTGGCTTGCGGCGGCCTGCGCACTTCTGGTGGCGGCCGCCATCGGTTGCTTCAACGGGCTCCTGACCACGCGTCTGCGCATGAATCCCTTCATCGTGACGCTTGGGGTGATGTCGATCGTATCAGGCTCGGCCCTCGTGCTGACCGGCGGCCTCACCAAGCCGCTGATGATCGGCAGCTTCAACTGGATCGGCAGTGGCCGGCTCTTCACCATTCCCGTGCCCCTGATCCTGATGGTCATCACCTTCCTCATCCTGTGGCTGGTGCTGACGCGTACCCGTTTCGGGCGCTACGTCTATGCCACCGGCGGCAATCCGGAGGCCTCGCGGCTGATCGGCGTGCCGGTGGTGAGGACCCTGATGACCCTCTACGTGCTTTCGGCCCTGTCGGGAGGCTGTGCCGGGATCATTCTGGCAGCCCAGCTCGGTGCGGCCGGCCCTGCTGCGGCAGCTCAGAATTTGCTTACCGTAATTGCCGCCATCATCCTCGGCGGCACCTCGCTGATGGGCGGACGGGGCAGCGTCTGGGGCACGCTGCTCGCCGTCCTCATCCTCGGCACGCTCAACAACGGCCTCACACTGCTCGGCATATCGAGTTTCTGGCAGGACATCACGCGCGGGGTGGTCCTGCTGCTCGCCGTCGGCCTCGACCAGTTCAGAACCCATGCGCTGGGGGATTAGCACATGGCGGAACCCGAGGAATTCCTGCCGATCGAACGCAGTTCCATCGCCGAACAGGTGGCCAAGAAGCTGCTCGACCTGATCCGGACCCGCAACCTCAAGCCGGGCGACATGCTGCCGACCGAGCGTGAACTCGCCGCGATGATGCAGGTGAGCCGTCCCAGCGTGCGCGAGGCGATCCGCGGCCTGCAGATCCTCGGCGTGATCAGGGTCAGGCAGGGCTATGGCATCTATGTCTCGCCGCTCGATGCCTCTGACCTGCTTGGGCCGCTGCAATTCCTGCTCACCCTCAACGCCGAGAACATCGACGCGCTCTACGAGATCCGCCAGCTCGTCGATACCGGCATCGCCCGCCTTGCCGCCGAGCGTATTTCGGCTCCCGATCTGCTCCGGCTGAAGCAGCAGGTGACGATCCAGCGCGACCTTCTCTACGACCCGCTGAGCTTCCGCGCTTCCGACCTGACGTTCCATACGATCATCATGGAGGCTACGGGCAATCCCTTCATGGTGCGCACCGCGAGCTCCCTCTATCTGCTGGGCGCGGAATATCGCCGCGTCGCCTCCGAGACGCCGGGCGTGCTCCGGCAATCCCTCGCCGACCATGAGGTGATCGTGGCTGCGCTCGAAAAACGGGATGGGGAAGCGGCCTCCAGGGCGGTGGCCAGTCATCTCGACAACGTCCATCGCTCCACCGTCGACGCCATGGAGAAGGATCAATGACGAGGAAAGCGCGCATCGGCGTGATCGGGGCCGGCTGGTGGGCGGCCGTGAATCACATTCCGGTGCTGAAGGCCAATCCCGATTGCGAGATCGTGGCGGTCAATCGCTTCGGCACCGAGGAACTGAAGGAACTGCAACAGGCCTTCGACATCCCCCTCGGCTTCGAGGACTGGCGGCGGATGCTGGACGAAGTGCCGATGGATGGCGTGGTCATCGCTTCGCCCCACACTTTCCATCACGAACATGCCGCGGCAGCCTTGGCGCGAGGCTGCCACGTCGTGGTGGAAAAGCCGCTGACGACGAGTGCCGGGGATGCACGCGACCTGGTGCGCCGGGCCATCGACGCGCGACGCGAGATCATCGTTCCAACGGGCTGGAACTTCAAGGACTGGGCAGAGAAAGCCCGTGAACTGGTGCAGGACGGCGAGATCGGCGAGGTCCAGCACGCGGTCCTGCAGATGGCCTCCGCGCTGGAGGACCTGTTTGCAGGCCGGCCCATGCAGGAGACCGAGGGCCACATGTTCCGCCCGCCGGCTTCCACCTGGGCCGATCCGAAAAGGGCCGGCGGTTACGGTTGGGGCCAGCTCGTGCATGCGCTGGGCCTGTTCTTCCGCATCACCGAACTCGAAGCCTCGGAAGTCTTTGCCGCGACGGGGAAGTCTTCGGCCGGGGTCGACTACTACGACTCCGCCGTGCTGCGTTTCGTCAACGGGGCAACCGCGGCGATCTCCGGCGCGGCGACCGTGCCTAAGCACCGCGGCTTCCAGATCGACCTGCGCCTCTTCGGTTCGGAAGGCATGCTCCTGCTCGACATCGAGCGAGAGCGCCTGGAAGTGCGGCGCCGCGATGGGCGGGACACGGTGGTGCCGATGGCGCCGGGCGAGGGGGGCTACAGCTGCGAGGCGCCGCTTGCAACCCTTGTCGATCTCTGCCTTGGGCGCCCCGTGGCGAACCGCTCGCCGGGGCATACCGGCATGCGCGCGGTGGAGGTGCTCGACGCTCTCTATCGCTCGGCGGCCTCGGGCCGCATGGAGGCTGTTTGATGACGATGGAACTTTCCCTGGCTTCCTGGTCGCTACGGGCCTGCAGCCTCGACGAGGCGGCCGCCATCTCCAAGGCACTCGGCATCGGTGCGCTCGACATCGGCTACTTCTACGGGCCGGCCCTGGACAAGGCCGAGCTTCTCGCCAATCCCGCCAGGACGGCGGAGCGCCTGCGCGGCCTCGGCATCGACCTGCCGAACTTCTATCATCTGTTCGGTTCCACCCTATCGGACCGCAACCTCGCCAATCCGGCCAACCGCCAGGCAAACGAGGCGGATCTCAGGATCGTCGCCGGCTTCTGCAAGGATGCGGGCATCCCGACCATCTTCGTGCTGCCGGGCGTGTGCAATCCAGGACAGGGGCGGGCCGAGGCTTTGAGGGAATCGGCCGAGAGCCTGCGCCGCCTGCTGCCGCTTGCCTTGGAGCAGGGCGTGCAGCTCACCATCGAGCCGCATGTGCATTCCTATCTCGAAAGCCCGCAGCTGGTGCTCGATCTCATGGGGGCGGTGCCGGGCCTCAAGCTCACGCTCGACTATGCCCATTTCGTCTGCATGGGCTGGCGGCAGGACGAAATCGACGTGCTTGCCCCGCACGCCGCCCATGTGCATCTGCGGCAGGCCAAGCCCGGCGCGCTGCAGACCAAGGTGCATCAGGGCACCATAAATTTCGAGGCGCAGCTCGCCACCTTGCGGGACGCGGGCTATGGCGGACGACTGTCGCTCGAATATGTCCACCAGGACTACATGGACACGCTTCATGACGACGTGCTCACCGAAACGATCGTGCTGCGCGACCAGGTAAGGGCATGGCTGTCATGAGCGGAGAAATCGCAATCGTCGTGGGCGGCCTCGGCGGCATCGGTGCCGCCATCGTGCGCAAGCTTGGCGAGGATGGTTTCCATGTCGTTTGCGCCGACCGGGAAGCTGCACCGGCCAGGGCAGGCGAGAGGGCTTCGGAAGGCGTCGAGATCGACATCACCGACCCCGCATCGGTGGAGGCCGCTTTCGCGGCCGTCGAAAGCCGGCATGGCCGCCTCGACGTGCTGGTCAACGCCGCCGGCATCCATATCCAGAAGCTGCTCGTCGACACAGATCCGGAGGAGTGGGACCGCATACAGCGCGTCAATGCCCGCGGACCGTTCCTGACCTGCCGTGCCGGCGCCCGGCCGATGATGCGGGCAGGACGTGGGCGCATCGTCAATCTCACCACGCGGCTCGGTTCCGGCAATCCCTATTCCTCGGCCTATATCGCCTCGAAGAACGCCCTCTGGGGCCTCACGCAATGCCTTGCCGTCGAACTCGCGGGCTACGGCGTCACCGTCAACGCCGTGGCGCCGGGGCATGTGGGACCTGGTACCGGCATGGAGAAGCAGTTCCGCGAGAAGGCGGCGATGCTCGGCATGAGCTGGGAGGCATTCGAGGCCCAGGTGATCAAGACGATTCCCGTCGGACGCTGGTGCCGGCCGGAGGACGTGGCGGCGGCCGTCTCCTGGGTGGTTTCGCCCGCTGCCTCCTTCGTGACGGGCGAGATGATCAACGTCACCGGCGGCTTCGTCGGTTATGGCATGGCGCCGCCGGTGGAGGAGCGCTTCACGGGAGGGCCGGCATGAGCGGCAAGGATCTGCGCCGGGGCGGACTCGACCGTCTCACCATCGAGGACATCGTCTCGCCCGGTTTCTCGACGCCCTGGGACGCGCCGATGGTGCCTCCCTTTCCGTTCACCTTCCGCAATGTCGAGGTGCTGACGCTTGCCTGGCGCACGACGGAGGCCGCCGTGGCGCGCCTGTTGCCTCCGCCCCTGGCGCCGACATCGGACGTGGTGCTGGCCCATATCTATCGCATGAACGATGTGGAATGGCTGGGTGCCTATGGGGAGAGCAATGTCTCCATAGGCTGCCGCCTTCCGGGCACGGACATCGCCGGCTCCTACTCGCCCTATCTCTTTCTGTCCTCCGATGTAGGCGTGGTGCATGGCCGCGAGGTGCATGGCCAACCGAAGAAGCTCGGCAATCCCAGGCTGGAGGTGCGGAGTGATCTCATCGTCGGCGTGGTGGAGCGAAACGGCATCGACATCCTCACCGGCACGCTGCCGACCAAGCAGCAGCCCGACAGCGTGGAGAGCCTCAACCGGCATTTCGACTTCGCCGAGAACATCAACCTCAAGGCGGTCGATCATATCGACGGCCGCCCGGCCATCCGCCAGCTTACGGCGCGCAGGCTGTCGGGCGTCACCGTGCACGAATGCTGGGGCGGGCCGAACACGGTGGAACTGCGCCCGAATGCGCAGGCGCCGATCCATCGCCTGCCCGTGGTCGACATGCTCGACGGCCTGCACTGGCGCGCTGACTTCACCCTCGTGCCGGGGCGGATCGTGCATGACTATCTGGAGGGGCGGGTAGAATGAGACGCCTGCGGCTCCGGGAGTGCCGGTTCATGCTGCCCCTTTTCATGCCAAACCCACATCCCTAGGGAGCGACGCCCGATGAGCCATCACGCCTGGGTCCTCGAAGTCCGTCCGGGCTATGAGGACGACTACAAGAAGCGCCATGACGAGATCTGGCCGGAGATGCTGGAGGCGCTGCGCAAGGCCGGTGTGCGCAATTACAACATCTTCCGCCACGGCCTGACGCTGTTCGGCTATTTCGAGACGGACGACCTGCAGAGCACCATCGACGCCCTCAGGGAGGATCCGGTGAATGCGCGCTGGGGAAGCCATATGGCGTCGATCATGAAGATCGAGATCGACGAGCAGCGCGGCTTCCCTTTCCTGCTTCCCCTGCAATGGCACATGGATTGAGACGATGGCGTGGGATCTCGCGGCAGAAACCGTCATCGTCACCGGAGCCGGCAGGGGTATCGGCGCCGCCGCCGCGCGCCTCCTCGCGGCATGCGGTGCGCAGGTCGTTATATCCGCTCGTAGACTTGAGGATGCCGAAGCCGTTGCAAGCTCCATCCCGAGTGCCCAGGTTCTTGCCGTAGGCTGCGACGTCTCGCGCAGCGAGGATGTCGCCCGCCTCGTGCTGGAGACCGGCCACCGCTTCGGCCCCGCGACGGCGCTCGTCAACAACGCCGGCGTCGTCGCGCCGATCGGGCGTCTCGACACGCTTGATCCAGAGGCCTTCGCCGCCTCGATCCGCACGACCCTGGTGGGGGCCGCCTTCGCGGCGCGGGCCGTGCTGCCGGCGATGGTGGAGGCAGGCCGGGGGCGCATCGTCAACCTGTCCTCGGGCGCCGCCCATCGCCCGCTGGAGGGCTGGAGCGCCTACTGTGCTGCCAAGGCCGGGCTCGCCATGCTGACGCGCTCCATAGCGCTCGAATACGGCGACCTCGGCATCAAGGCCTTCGGCTTCGCACCTGGCGTGGTGGATACGGGCATGCAGGCGGAGATCCGGGCCTCCGGCCTCAATCCGGTCAGTCGCCTGCCGCGTGCCTCGCTGGCGCCCGTCGAGGAGCCTGCCGAGGCGATCGCCTTCCTCTGCTCGGCGGCGAGCGACGACTATGCCGGGCAGGAAATCGACATCCGGACGGACGGCTTCAGGACGGCGGCAGGGCTTCCGGCCCTGCCGGCATGACCGCGCAGGCCGCCTCCCGAGGACGCAACGTCTCAAGAATGTCGACCTCGCCACATCGGTATGCCGGTGTGGCCGTGGAATCGAAGCTCCAAACCGGACGGAGGATCGCCATGTCCGAGAACGACCGTCTCGTCGTCGTTACCGACTATACCTTTCCGTCCCTGCAGCACGAGGAGGCCGCGTCCGGAGCTGCCCGCTTTGCCGCCCATCAGTGCCGAGATGCGGAAGCCGTAGCCAGGGCGGTCAGGGATGCCGACGTTGCCCTGGTCCAGTTCGCACCGATGACGAGGGTGGCGCTGGAGGGTCTGGCACCCGGTGCCCGCGTCATCCGCTACGGCGTCGGCTATGACAATATCGATGTGAAGGCGGCGCTCGAACTCGGCATCGAGGTCGCCTATGTTCCCGACTATTGCACCGACGAGGTGGCCGACCACACGGCCACGTTGCTCTTGGCGGGCCTGCGCAAGCTTGCCGCCCTCGATGCCAGCGTCCGGGCAGGCGAATGGGCAGCCGTGGCGGTGTGCAAGCCGATGCGGCCTTTCCGGGACTCCACGGTGGGCTTCCTGGGGCTCGGCCGTATCGGTCGGGCGGTCATGGAGCGATTGCGGCCCTTCGGCTTCGCCTTCATCGTCTTCGATCCGGCGTTGTCCGAGGCGGATGCCGCGACTCTGGGTGCTCGGAAGGCCGCGACGACTGATGGGCTGTTTGCCTATGTCGATGCTCTGGCGCTGCACGCTCCTTCGAGCCCGGTGACCCGCGGCATCGTCAACGCGTCCACGCTCGCGCGCATGAAGCCCCACGCGATGATCGTCAATACGGCCCGTGGCGATCTCATCGATGCCGCTGCTCTCGCGGAGGCTCTGCGCAGCGGACGTCTCGGTGGCGCTGCACTCGATGTCTTCGACAGGGAGCCCCTGCCGGAGGATCACGTGCTCCGGCGTGCACCGCGGCTGCAGCTTTCGCCCCACGCCGCCTGGTATTCCGATGCCTCGATCGATCGTCTTCAGGCGCTCGCCGCCGAGGAAATCCGCCGCGCCCTCGCCGGAGAACCGATGCGCTGCCCGGTGCCCGCCTGAGCCCGACAGGCCCCGGCAATCCCTGGAGGGCAGACCCCGGGCACCAACGCTTCTTTCACGATCATGTCCTACCCATACGGTAGGTTTGTGTTCAGCTCCATGCTTTATTCCTTGACGCATGGACGGGATGGACGTGGATTTCCGCGACCGCGACGGGAGGATCGAATGAACAGGAAATGGCTGGCGGCCTTCGCCTTGTCGACTTTGATGCCCCTGGCCGCTCATGCCGATGAGCCCATGAGCGGCATGTTCACTGCCCATCAGGCTTGCCCCGCCGTTCTGTCGATCCGCAAGCAGACCAATCCAGGCGAGGTGAAGCTCACGCCGGAGCAGAGCTACAGGCTGCTGTCGGCCAACAAGCCCGATCCGACCTACTATCGCGTCGAGGTCGATGCCGCCCAGCCTGCCGAGCGTTGGGTGCCGGTTGGCTGCGGCGAGGTGAAGGGGGAGGGCGGCGGTGTGGTTGCGCCCGCGCCGTCCCAGCCTTCGCAATCCGCGCCGGGCAAGCAGGGAGGCAACACGCCGGCCGGCGGCGGCCGGGGGGCGTCCTACGTCTTCGCCATCAGCTGGCAGGCGGCTTTCTGCGAGGGCTTGCCAGGCAAGACCGAATGCAAGACGCAGACGCCCGACCGCTATGACGCCACCCATTTCACCTTGCACGGCCTCTGGCCGCAGCCGCGCGGCAATGCCTATTGCGGCGTGCCGCAACAGGATGTCGAGGCCGACAAGGCCCATCGCTGGGAAGACCTGCCCGAGCCGGAACTCGCGCCCGCTACCCGCACCGCCCTCGAACAGGCCATGCCGGGGACGGCCTCCTTCCTGGAACGTCATGAGTGGACCGAGCACGGCACCTGCTTCTTCGAGAAGTCGGCCGATGCCTATTTCCGGCGGGAAGTGGCGCTTATCGGCCAGATCAACAATTCTCCGGTGCAGAAGCTCTTCGCAGACAATATCGGCAAGGAGATCGAGACCAGCGACATCCGCCAGGCCTTCGACCAGGGCTTCGGCGATGGCGCGGGGGATCGCGTGCGCGTCGCCTGTAAGCGCGACGGCAACCGGCGCATCATCGTCGAGCTGACCATCGGCCTGCGCGGCGACGTGACCGATGACGCCCCTCTCGCCGGCCTGATCGCCGGAGCCTCGCCGACGGATCCGGGTTGCAAGTCCGGGATCGTGGATCCGGTGGGGCTGCAGTAGGGAAGCGGGTTCGCGGTGCTTGACCGAGAAAATCGCGGCAAGTTTGCTTCCGTCATTGCCGGGCTGGTTCCCGGCGAGGCGGCGCCTTGATCCCCGGGGCAAGACCGGGCATGACAAAAAGGGGGCGCCTGCCCATCTGCCGCCGCTGATGAGGCAGGCTCTTCGGACTTGCGTGGCCGTGAGACTGAATGAAACGACACAAGGCAGGTCTGAAGTCCCGCCGATCGGAGCCACATCCTGGAAACTTCGCTATATCTCCCGATCAAAAACTTTCTGGAAGCTCTTGATTTCACAGTGAAAGGTGAAATCGGGGGCTGCGATGTCCTGGCACTCGGCGACGGGGAGCCGCCGGTGCTCGTCGTCTGCGAGCTCAAGCAGAGCTTCAACCTCGAACTCGTGCTGCAGGGCGTAGACCGGGCTGCCGCCTGCGACGAGGTCTGGCTTGCCGCGCGGGTCTCGGTGCGCGGCAAGGGGAGGGAAAGCGACAAGCGCTTCCGCAACCTTTGCCGTCGCCTCGGCTTCGGCCTGCTCGGCGTCTCGGACCAGGGCGAGGTCTCGATCATCGTTACACCCGAGGCACCGTTTCCGCGCCGCGAACCCAGGCGGCGCTCGCGCCTGCTGTCGGAACATCGCAAGCGCCAGGGCGATCCCGTGACAGGCGGTTCCACGCGCGTGCCTCAGATGACCGCCTACCGGCAGCAGGCGCTCGCCTGTGCCGCCGCCATGGCCGAAGGCCCGTTGCGCCGGCGCGATGTCGTCAGGCTGGTGCCGGATGCTCCGAAGATCCTGCAGAGCAACGTCTATGGCTGGTTCGAGCGCGTGGAGAAGGGCATCTACGGCCTGACGCCCAAGGGGCGCGAAGCCCTCGATCGCTGGCCGCAGCCTGCCCCGCTTCCGCTCACACGAACGGCGTGAAGATATCCGCACGCCGGGGCAGGAGGCGTTTGAAATAGCGGCGGCCTTCCTCGGAGATGGCACTCGCGCCGTCGAAGAAGCCGTCCGGCATATGACGGGTGCGTCCGGCGACCCGGTCGAGCGCCACGATGCGGGGCGCCGTATGGTGACCATCGTAATGCAGCACCACCGAGCCGCTTCCGGCCGTGAAGGCGCTCTGCGCGGCGAAGGCGCCGGCTTCGAACGCCTCCTTGGCGTCCGTCTCGTCGATCACGCCGAGATAGCCGCGCGGCAGATAGCCGAAGGTATCCACGCGGGCTCGGGCCTTGGGGAAGCGCTCCTTGAGCGCCCGCTGGATCTCGATGCCGAGATCGCCTCCCGAAAGCTGGAGGTTGCCGTGGGCATCGCGCTCCACCGAGCCCGCCGCCAGCGCCTCGGCCAGCGGGCGGCCGGCCTCGTCCTGCACGCCTTCCGACATCGAAACCACGCAGCGCCCGATGCGCGTGTACACGGCATCGACATCGTCCAGGAACTGCGCCACGGAGAAGGGCTTCTCGGGCGAATAGATCAGATGCGGCGCATCGTCCCGCGATTGCTGCCAGCCGGCGGCGGCAGCGCTGAGGAAGCCGGCGTGGCGGCCCATGACGATTCCGACGTAGATCCCCGGCATGGCGCGGAAATCGAGGTCGACGCTCACGAAGGCATTGGCGACGAAGGTGGCCGCCGAGATGAAGCCGGGGACGTGGTCGTTTTCCATCAGGTCGTTGTCGATGGTCTTGGGCGCATGCACGAAGCTGCAGGAACCGGTCGACTGCCTGCGCAGGATCTCCAGCGTGCCCGCCGTGTCGTTGCCGCCGATATAGACGAAGGCCCGCGCCTCGGCCTTCTGCAGGGCGGCCAGGATGCTCTCGCAATAGTTGGCGTCCGGCTTGTCGCGCGTCGAGCCGAGCCCCGAATTGGGCGTGTGGGCAAGACGCTGCAGATCCGACTCCGACAATTGCGCAAGGTCGACGAGATCGCCCCGGGTCAGGCCCCTCACGCCATGGCGCGCACCGAGGATGCGCAGGGAAGGATCGTGCCGGCGGGCAGCCACGATGGCCCCGCACAGCGTCTGGTTGATGACGGCGGTCGGGCCGCCTCCCTGCGCGATCACGATGGACGACATGAAACCTCCCTTTGTCGTGGCGCCTTCAGGCCAGGCATATGCGGGCTTGCCTCAAGGATGCGATGAGACGCGGCCTGGGAGCACGATGCGCTTCCATGGAATCGAATTGCGCTCCAGGCCGGGCCTCTTGTGGACGCCGGCCATACAAGCGGAGTTCGCGCCGCCTTACAACCTGCGCATCATGCCCGGTTCGTGTCGGCAGACGGGAGGATATCGCAGGGGGCTTGACGCCGTCCGCCGCCAGGCCTGCAGTGATCCAAGGCCCGCCGGGAGGAACCGCACTTCCGCCCCTGCGTTGGTCTCCACGACAGCGAGGAAGCCATGCCGCGTCTCAATCGCATCATCGAGACATCCATCTATGTCGAGGATCTCGACCGCGCCGCGCGTTTCTATGAGGTGGTGCTGGGGCTGGAGGCGCTGCTGAAGCTTGAGCGCCTCTATGTCTACGACGTCGGCGGCTCCAATGTCCTCCTGGTCTTCAAGCGCGGCGCATCGGGGGAAGACATGGTCATGCCCAATGGCCTGATCCCGGGCCATGACGCCACGGGCCGCATTCATGTCTGCTTCGCCATCTCGGCGGACGAACTTGCCGCTTGGGAAGAGCGGCTCGCCCGGCACGAGGTCGCGATCGAGGGCCGCGTCGACTGGCCGGCCGGCGGGAGGAGCATCTATTTCCGAGATTCCGACGGCCATATGCTCGAGTTGGCCACGCCTGGAATGTGGTCGATCTATTGAGAGGGCGAAACTCCCTGCGTCCCATTGTCCGCAATAGCAGTCGGCACTAGGTTCCTGCCTAGAACGGAGACCGCCATGTCGCTCATTACCTCGATCGCCGAGCTCGAAGCTCTCTATGCCGATCCGGTGTCGCCCGCCGCCAACATCAAGGTTCTGGATCACATCTCCGATCATTATCGCGCCTTCATCGAGGCCTCGCCATTCCTGTTGCTGGCGACCGTCGGCCCCGCAGGGGTCGACTGCTCGCCGCGCGGCGATCCTCCCGGCTTCGTGCGCGTGGCAGACGCCAGGACGCTGCTGATCCCCGACCGGCGCGGCAACAACCGGCTGGATTCCCTGCGCAACATCGTGACGGACCCTCGCGTCCACCTGCTCTTCCTCATTCCCGGCATAGGCGAGACGATGCGCGTCATCGGCCGGGCCGTCATCTCGACGGACCCGGAGCTTTGCGCCAGCTTCACCATGGAGGGCAAGGCGCCGCGCAGCATCCTCATCGTCACGGTGAAGGAGGTCTATCCCCAATGCCAGAAGGCGCTGGTGCGCTCGAAGCTCTGGGATCCCGCCACCCAGATCCCGCGCTCGGCGCTGCCTTCCATGGGCGAGATGCTGGGCGCCATCACCAAGGGAACCTTCGATGGCCTCGCCTATGACATGGCCTATCCGGAGCGATTGAAGCAGACGATCTATTGAGCGCGTTTCTTGAGCAAAAAATGCGGCCAAGCCGAACCGCGCGTCCAGCCAGACATCCGGAAATCACCGGTATTTTGCGATTCATGACGATTCCGTCCGAAGGGCAAATGCGCTGGCAGGGCCTTCAATGCCAGGCGATAGCCCAGGCCACTCCGGCGCGAAGATTCGACTGTGAAATACCCTAGAGCAAAGCGCGTCTAGGTAGAAACGCCGCTTTTCTCTAACTCTTTGTTTTTCGACGCGTCTTTGCGTTTTGCCGATTCCGTCGAAACACAAAACGCTCTAGAACGCGAGCGCCAGGTCCTGGATTCCGGGCTTCACGTCCAGGGTGACAGAGGTTTCCAACGCCCTGGCGTCCTTGCTCGCCCTGGCCGCAACGGCGTGGATGCCTGCCGTCAACGGCCCAACAGTCGTCTTGCGGCCCGGCCCGCGTGCGGCCTCGGCGCCGTCGACAAGGATGACCGCCTCGCCATCGAAGTCGCCCGAAATCTCGATATTGAGATATCCGGGCCTGCGGGCATCCTCGGCGGCTTTCGCAGCAGCCGTCGCATCGGCCGCCGCTTTCTGGGCGGAGGCGAGCAACTGCTCCATCTGGGTGCTGACCGCCTGGCTGCCGTTCTTCGCCGCTTCGCCGAGCTCCGAGAGCGAGGCGAGAAAGGCGGTGCGCCAATCCGTCAGCTCATCGGTCGCGAGCTTGTCCAGGTCATTGTTGAAGCCTTGGGCCAGGGCGACGATATGCTCGCGCGCAACCTTGCGCCCATCCTCGCTGTCACCGCCATTGCGCAGCGCCGTCAGTTCCTTGAGCAATTCGAACTGGAACCTGCTCCACAGGTCGCGGATGCCGAGCACGACGGTGATGTGCCTGAAATAGGCATTGGTCTGGTCCGTGCCGCGTTCGTAGAAGGTGACGGCCCCCATCACCGCATAGATGAGCAGCACGAGGAAGAGCAGACCCTTGTCGTAATCCCTCAGGCTGCCCCCGAATGCCTCGGGGACAAAGCGCAGGCAGGTCGCGATGGCGGTCAGGAGAAAGGCCGCGGCGCCGGCGAAAGCCAGGAACTTGCGCGAACCGTTGACCCAGTTCGTGCTCTTCTCCCGAAGTCCCTTGTAGTAATCCGCCCGTTCGGAGCCAAGTGCTTCGAGCTTTTGGTAGATGAAGGCCAGGAAGGAGGGAAAGTCCAGGTTTTCATAGTCCTTCGGATCGAGCGAGATCGATGAGAACGTGTTGCCCGGCATGAGTTCCTCCCCCGCGACCGGACCCATCGCGCGCCACGGTCCGGTTCCTCCGTCTACACTTCGATGTCCACATAACCGGGACCCTTGAGCGCACGCTCGAAATCGGTCCTTAGCGGCTGAGGGGTGCCGAACCAGGGTTCCTCCAGCGACCTGAAGCGCGACTGCGCGAGGATATCCGTGCCGTCGCTGGCGAAGAGGTCCTTGTAGTTGCGCGTGCCCCGCACCCTCCTGCCGATCTCCACCAGCAACGCGCAGCGCGGGATGGGCTTGTACTTGCCTCTCTCGGTCGACACCACGGCCTGGGCGGCAGGGGGCGCACCGTCCGCCGGCAATGGCAGGATGGCATCGAGGATATCGGCCGCCTCCGTCCTGGGGGCCTCCCCGTTGTCCTTCCAGGGAGTGGCGTTCTCGCTGCCGTGGTGGCCGATCTTCAGGAAGTCCACGCCGTCCTGAAGAAGGGCGCGGCGCTTGTTCCACATCACGTTCCACGAGCCGTTGGACTTGCCCTCGGCGAAACGCGTATCCCATTCGGCGTCGCCGACGAATAGCAGCCGCTTGCCCTGCCATTCGATGCGCAACACCACGCTCGTATTGTTTGTGACCTTGCTGGAGAGTTCCGCGAAGGCGAGGGCGCCCGACATCATGTTGGAACGCAGCTGGCGGAAGTCCGAAGCGCTGATGTTGCCCGGCAGTGCGGGTTCGGCGAAGGAGCTGGTCAACCTGGCGGCGAAGTCCTCAGCCGAGGGCGCGGCGGCGGCGAGCCGCTGGAGGGTGGGATCGGCTTCCTTGCCCAGGTAGTAGTGGTCGATATCGAACTCGGGCGCGAGGACGCGGATGGTAGCCCCCGCGAGGCCCAGCTTGAGCTCGGGATCGTCGCTGCTCTGTCCCGCATGGACGTAGGTGGGCTGGATGCCGCTGGCCTGCGGAAGCGAGACGCGCAGGGCCTCCATGGCGCCGTCATTGTCGATGGAGAAGGAAGAGACCAGGTTCTCCAGTTCCGGGCTGAGGGCCAGGCCAAGTTCGGCCACGCCGCGCATCGCCGCCGAGGCGAAGGCGTGGAGGCTGCGTGTCTTCCCCGCCTTGGGATGATTGGGGTCCATGGCGGCGTTCATCCAGATCGCGCCGATGCGGAAGGGCGCGAAGAGCTTGGGATCGAAGCCGGCGATGTGATCCTTGTGTTCGTGGGTGACGACGATGAGATCGAGCCTCTTCCGCCCGTCGCCCGCATCGGGCAGGATCTCCGCCAGATGCTTCAGGGCCGTCTCCAGATAGGCCATGCCGCTCCAGGAGCCGCAGTCGACCAGCATGTGGAAGTCGTCGGACCTGCCATCGGCCTGCCTGGCACCCGGGATGCGGCAATAGATGCAATCGCCCAGGCCGACATCGAAGGCGCGGATCAGGAGCTTATCTGCCATTGGCGCTCTCCCAGCTTTTCATCGTCGTCATGGTCGTGGATGGCGAAGTGCGGGCTGAGTTCGAAGCGCAGCAGCCCATCGACCTCGCGCGCCGTCAGCGGCGGGATGTTCTTCTCTATGAGGCCGAGGCCGCTGGTGACGCCGTCTCCCACCAATCCCGCCCTGATGCGCAGCGCAAGTGCACCAAGATAGTCGCGGCGCCTCGCCCTGCCGGTCTCAAGCTCGGCCTTCCATTTGGCCGTATGTCCTTCCTCGGCTCCGTCGAAGCTCTCCGAGCCGGGCTTGCGCGCCCAGGCCAGGATATTGCCGTTCTCATTGAAGGCGAGCGTGCCGCCGCAGAGCAGGCTGGTGGTCTGCCCCTGGAAACGCCCGAACTGGGGATCGCTGAGCGGCAGGTCCTCGCGCCAGACATACTGGATCAGGATCTGCCGGGGCTGGCGCTGGCCATAGCGATCGTATTTCTCGGCGGTGAACACGTCGGACACGATGATGTCGGCGCGGCGGGGAATGAAGAGCTTTGCCCTGTTGTCGTCGAGGAAGCGGTAGGCGGATGCGCGCGACGTCGCGAGCTGCCTGACATCGTGGAAGACGTCGACGTCCAGCCGCTCGAACACCACCGCGGGCCTGAGCAGCACTTCCCTGTCGGCCTCATCGAGGATGCCCCGCCTGATGAAGATCTCGACCATCTGCGCGCGGTAGCCCTGCGGATCGGTGGGGTTGTTGATCTGCTCGGTTCGCAGGACCGCCAGCGCGTAGTCGCGGAAGGTGACTTCGACGGGCGGCAGCAGGTCCAGCGGCTGGATCGCCATCACCTGCATGCGCTGGATGGTCCACCAGAAGGCATCGGCAGCGCCGACCTTGCGCTGTTCGCCGGTGGCGGGATCGTCCGAACGCTGGAAGTACTGCTGCGAGATGGCGATCAAGATGTCGAACATCGCGCCGGTCATCACCTGGGACAGGCGGTGCGGCTCCCGGTCGCCTTCCAGGTCCTTCATGGTGAGGTTGTTGGTGGCGCTGCGCAGGTAGGGACGGTCCTGGGTCGCCTTGCCGAACTGGGGCGCGATGTTCGAGAGCATGCTCTGGCCGCTGAGGTCGGTGCCGATCTGTGCGATGAGTTCCTTGCGGAACGAGTTGTTGCGGAAGACCAGCAGGATGGCCGTGAGATCGCCCATGAATTCGTGGAAGGCGGCGGTCTGCGGCGAAACAGCCTCGAGATAGTATGGGCGGATGCCGTCCAGCACCGCATGTCCGAATTCATGGCTCACGATATCCGTGGACAGGCAGGTCTGCACGCGTTGGCCCGTCTCGGCATCGTCGAAATAATAGAACTGCAGGGACTTGCTCTTGCGGTCGTAATAGGCGTTCTGCCCGTAGCCCGCATGGGGAACGATGATCAGCCTGTTGCCCTCGAAGCCCCAGAGGATGCGGCGGCCCAGCGCCCAACTGCTTTCGAAGAAATCGAGGGCGTTCTGTGCCACCGCCCAGGCGCTGACCTGGTGGAACTGCATCTTATCCTTCGCGCCCTGGTCCAGCTTGCTGCCTTTGTAGTAGAAGGCGTTTTCCTTTGGTTTCCATTCCGCGGGGTCGTTCAGCGTTCCGGTGCCGCCGTCGAAATCGACCACGGCGAAGCGTGCGCTGGTGGGCCCGCTGGTGATGCCGGGCTCCCACGGAACCCGGAAATCGGTGTCCATTTCCTCGCCGGGCAGCTTCGTCTGCAGGCTCGGATCCTTGAAATAGACGTGGAAGGGGATGCGCAGATTGAGGTTTTCCAGCGTCTCCCGGCCGAGGAAGCGGGCGGTGGCATAAAGAGCCCTCCGATCCTCGCTGCCCAGGCGGACGCCCGGCGTGCTCGCATTCTTCCCGGTATCGGCCTTCTGATCCATGTGCACCCCCCCGTGTTCGGCCCGCGGTTTCAGGTCGGCAGACGGAATTCCGTGATCCGCCCACATTGAATATGCGTACCGTCGTACGAATTGAGCGTGACATTGGTAGTTATTCGCGTAGATCTGGTGATTTTTTGTTTTATTTTTAAGTATAGCAAATTATTCCAGTGCTTCAAACAATATATGTAAATCATATAATTATCTCATGTTGCATAATTGGTAACACTCGCAACTAATGTGGATTAAGTGTCCTTCCCGGATTGGGATGGGGGCGCTGGAGGTCGGTATTCGATGCTTTGCCTCCCGGGAGGTCGTCACGGCACGGGTCACATGGCTGTCAACCTACCGCCCTAAGGGGGAACAACCCTGGGAGGTCGCCGATGATCGTGAGAACTCTTGCCGCACTCATGCTTCTCCTGGCCGGCGTGCTGCCGGTTGCGGCCGGGGAGGGAGGCGTGGCCGAGCGGGTGATGAAACTCACCCGCGGTACCGTGTGGAAACAGGTGGCGGCCATCCCCATAGCCTTCCCGACCTTTCATCCGCAGGGCATGGTGAGGATCGGGGAGGATTTCTTCGTCTCCTCGGTCAACATCATCAAGCCGACCACGAAATATGATGCGCCGCGGAACGGGCTGGACCGTGACGCCGGCGAGGGCGAGGGGCATCTGTTCAAGTTCGGCAAAGATGGTCGGCTGCTCGCCGACCTTGAGCTGGGCGAGGGGAGCATCTATCATCCCGGCGGCATCGACTATGACGGCAGGTATCTGTGGGTTCCCGCGGCCGAATACAGGCCCAACAGCCAGTCGATCATCTATCGGGTCGACCCAGCCACGATGCAGGCCACGGAGGTCTTCCGCTTCAACGACCATATCGGCGGCATCGTGCATGACACCGGCAGCAATACGCTGCATGGCGTCAGCTGGGGTTCCCGCCGCTTCTATGCATGGCCGCTTGGCGCCGATGGCAAGGTCGTCCATGCGGACGCGAAGCCGGAGGCGCTGCGCGTTTTGAATCCCGCCCAATACATAGATTACCAGGACTGCCATTTCGTCGGCGGCAGCCGGATGCTCTGCTCGGGCCTCAACGCCTATCGCACCGCGCCGGATGCACCGCAATTCCGCCTGGGCGGGCTCGAACTCGTCGATCTCCGGGACAACCGCCCGCTCTGGCAGGTGCCGCTCGAACTGTGGGCGCCTTCGGGCCTGCCCATGACCCAGAACCCGGCCTTCATCGAGGCAACGGCAGGCGGTCTGCGGGGATATTTCATGCCCGACGACGACAAGTCGACCCTCTTCATCTATGAGGCGGCGACGCCGTGATGGCTCGACGTCGCGGCTCGCCGCGAGGCGGTCACAGCCCTGCGGCGGCCATGATCACATAGGCTTCGCCGCCCTTGCGGTCGTGGCGCAGCACATAAGTCTGGCCGCGCAGCGTGACCTTGATGGGGTCCGCACCGGCGAGGCTGGCGGCGGAGACGCCGGCTGCCTGCGCGACCACGCTGCGGAACTGTTCCGCGACATCCGGGCCGGGACTGCTCTCGGCCGTGACCGCGCACTCCTTTCGACCGCGCACCTGCAACGAAAAGGCACCGTCCGGCGCCATGCCGACCGTACTGGCGCCGAGATCCATCTGCGGCTTCACGCCATATTTCTTCGCCGCGGCCATGGCCTTCTCGAAGGAAGGGGCGGTGGCGAGGCAGGCGTCGCGAAACAGCAGGACCGCCTTGTCGGTGACGGGCTGGGCCGGGGCCGGGAAGGACTGGAGCAGAGCGATCGCCAGCGCGGGCAGCAGGGCTCTTTCGAAGCGGGAAACCTTTGGCGGGTTGGACATGGGGATGGCTTGATCCTGTTGCGTTTGCCAGAACCTAGACGCCGCCGACGGGAAGGGCAAAGGGCGGCGGGCGCCTGCGCACAGCCTCGTGCCGCTCATCCCCGCCGCCATGGAACGGGTGGATCCATCGATATTTGCCTATTCTTTGTTTTCTAGAAAGAAAACTATAAAACATTGGGGTATGAAGAAAATCATTATTGACAAATATTTTGATTATGCTCGGATGCACCCGTCATAGGGGGAATGGCAATCATGACAAGGCTGGCAGTTTTTTCGCTCCTCGTGGCCTGCGCCGCGACAACGGCGCTCGCACTCGCGGACAGCGCCTCGGCGGGGAGCCTCACGCGTACCGCCGCTCGAGGCAAGGCGACCGTCATGGTGCCGCTGTTCGCCTGGACGCCCGAGACCTGTGCGATCTATCCGGTCCAGGACGTCAAGATCGAGCAGGCACCGCAGCACGGCACCGTTTCCATCTCCAAGGCCGGCGTCAAGCTGCCCGCGTCCTTCGGCGTCTGCGCGGGAACCGCCGTCAACATGCCCTGGGTCGTCTATCAGTCGGCGGGCAATTACAGCGGGACCGACCATTTCACCGTCTCCTGGCGCTCCTACGCGACGACGCTGGAAAATACGAGCCGTTACCAGGCCTATGATGTGGCGGTGACGGTTAAGTAGGAGCCGCGATGAATGCGCCCGTGCCGCGGCATCGGTGCCGCCTCGATGTCTTCGCCGACTATCATCAGTTCTATCTGTGGGACCCCGACCTCTCCGACCGCCAGCCGCCGCCCACGTGGACCGACGAGGACGTGACCAATCGTGCCAAGGCTGCGGGAGGCGCGGTGGTGATCTGTCCCGTGCGTAACATGAACGTGCCGGTCGAGCTTGGCATCTGGGATGGGGAGCCGGCCCTCGACACCGTTCAGTGGCAACATATCGTGGAGGCGCCGCTCGTCAGCACCGGGATGATCGAACTGCACGAATGCACCGGCGGCGCCCTGGCTGCCTTCAGCGTGGAGGCAGGCGACTTTACGGTCCGCGCCCTCTATCGCGGCCTCGACACTCTATCCGAGGATGGGCTGGCTGGAGGGGATCACTATGAGGTGCAGATCTGGCGGGCGCGCTGCCCGGCACTCACGGTGGTGAAGCGGTGGCCGTGAGCATCCGGACCGAGGCGCGGCGTTCCGCAGCGCGAATGACGGCAAGCGAGCGTCGGACCTATCGCTTGCAGCGCCAGAAGCGATGCCCATCCCTCGTATAGTAGACGCGGGTGCAACTGGCGGCGCTGACCGAGTTGCGCGCAGGCGGCGCCCGGTCGGTGTTGGCCGGCCTTTCCGGCGGTACCGGCGGTGGAGAACCCGTCGAAGCCATGGCTCCGGTACCCGCCTCGTCGGTGCCGGCGGCGCCCGCTTCACCCGTGCCCGAGGCGACAGGCGGCTGCTCCGTTTGTGCCGCCGCCCCGGGTTCGCCAGCATCGGCCGGATCGAGCGGCAACAGGCGCTGCAGGGCCTCGACGCGAGGCGTGACCACGGCTGCGATCTTGTCGAGGTCCGCCTGGCTGCAGGCCACCGATGCGATGTTCTCCAGCGCCGTCATCTGGCCGATCGCGATCGACGCCTGCACCGGCGTCACCGACAGCGGGCCGCGCTCGATGCGCATCACGCCGAGATTGGCGGAGACGAGGGCGCGCTTGACCGCGCTACAGGTCACCTCGTCGGCGGAAGCGGCGCCCGGAAGCATCCATAGCAGGCCCAGTGACAGAGCGACGACGGTCCTCGACAGAGATCGCTCCGCGCTTCCGTAAGGGTTCATGCTGTTCTCCGCCCTCTTGGGGCCGCTACTATACTCGGCTATGTTTCGCGAGGCCAGAGAGGTGGAGAGGCGGGGAGTCCCCGTGGCCGAGGCTGCTTCCCGCAGGGACGTCCCGTTATCACGCCCCGTCGAAGGCCGGGGCGGCGCAGTCCAGCCACGGGGAGCAGGCCGTCACTTGCCGTTCAAAAGCGACGGCTCAAGGTCAACTCGATATCCTGGCTGTTGAAGTTGCCGGAGGCGTGGGAAAGACTGCGAAAGTTGTCGATATGCATCCGGGACCAATCGTAGTGATACTCCAGCCCGGTCGCCCATTGCTCGTCAATCTTGTACTCGATGCCGGCTTTCAGATCGGCTCCCCAGGTCACGACGTTCTCATCGATCCGCGGCCCGAAGACGCCGACAGGATCGAAGGCCGTAATGCCGGAATGGCCGGTTCCGGAAATATGCCAAATGAACATGGCTGGACCCGCTCCGACGTAGGGCGTGATCCTTCCCCAGCCGCCGTAGCGCGCGATGCCGTCCACTGCCAGGCGGAAGACGCCGGATCTCGCCGGCAGCTGCTCTTCCGTCACGCTCGGCGTGCCGATCAGATCGACGAACCCCGGATGGGTGAGCGTGACAGGCTGGTGCTTGAATTCGGGCCTGGAATAGGACAAGGCCGCCTCCAGCCCGAACCACGGAGTGTTCTCGAAGAAATGTCCAAGCCGGAATCCCAGGATGGGCGTCGATCCCAGGCTGAGATCGGTTAGGGAGGCGCCGCGCAGCAATGGAAAGCCACCAATGGGATCTGGAGGATCGGGGTAATTGGTATTCTCGTTTCCCTTGACGCCCGTCACTTTCGCATCGAAGCCATAGCCGATGCTGCCGCCGAAATAATTCTCCGCGAGCGATGCGCCACCAAGGCCGCACCAGATGCCGAAACCGATCATGAGATGTGTGACGACGGCGGCTGGGCGTCCGACCACTGAAAACATCGCAAGCCACCGTTTCGCAAGCATGGCCGAATTCCGGCATCATGCGCGAAGGTAGGTGGCATGAGTTAGGCGGAAATTAGATCGCACGCCCGAGCGACCGACGTTCCAGTTCTCTCGTCCGCCTGTGGCAAGCCGCGCCACTTGCGGCATCTCTCCCGCTCTTTCGCATTGCGGCGGCGTGCGCCATTGGATCGGTCGGCCCGGCAACTGCGGGGGGCAGTTGAGCCGGGCCTGGCCGCTGGGCGGAACGGCGAAGTAGCCCGCGGTTGCAGGGCCGATAGCACAGGATTTGGACAGCAGAATTAGGGAGGCCCGCCACATGCCGGCCAGGGAGGCAGGTCTCCTGGCGATGCCGGCCGAGGCCGTCATCTGTTCCGTGCAATTTGCGTCCACATGATCCAACCCAGGAGAAACGCACCAAGGCCGATGCCGGCAAACATCGCCACGCGGGCAGTAGCCAAGGCCACGATGATTGAAACCAGGACACTTATCAGGGCGTTAAGGATGCTCGACAAAAGTCACAACCATTGAATCATGAACCCGGCTCCAGGATATTGGGCCAGGATGTGAGCGACTATATGCCAGGGACTGGCCTGAAGTTTGTCCAACATCTGGAAGGTTCCCTTCCAACTCCGCCTGCATCGCCGCTGCGCTGCGCCGCTCCCCAATCTGGTCCTCCAGCGGTCGGGGAGGGAGCCCATATGAGCAAGGCCACGGCAGCGGCCCGTCACGAAAACGAGTACGAACGATGCGATATCGATTTGAGATATGCCCATTGAAACAAAAGGTTGGGAATAACGAACCAACCCGCGCCGGGGGTTCGTCATGACCGATACGACCACCCGTGCTCCCGTGGTGGGCAGACTGGGGCGCAAGGAGTTCATCGCGCTCGTCGCCGGCCTCGTCGCCGTCAATGCCTTCGCGATCGACATCATGCTGCCCGGCCTGCAGCAGATCGGCGCGAGCCTCGGGGAGGCCGATCCCAACCGCCGGCAGCTCGTGATTCCCGCCTACCTGCTCGGCTTCGGTCTGCTTCAGCTCGTCTTCGGACCGCTGTCGGACCGCTTCGGCCGGCGCGGCCCCCTCCTGGTAGGGCTGGGCGTCTATTGCGTTGCGGCGCTCTGCGCCTTCATGACCACCGATTTCGACGCGCTGATCGCCCTGCGCCTCGTGCAGGGCGGCGGTGCAGCGGCTTCCGCCGTGATCGCCACGGCGCTGGTGCGCGACGTCTTCGCCGGCAACGAGATGGCGAGGATCATGTCGCTGGTTTTTACCGTGCTGATGCTTTCGCCGATCCTGGCGCCCTCGCTCGGCCAGGGCCTGATGACGGTGATGGACTGGCGCGGCCTGTTCGGCTTCATGGCCGGACTCGGCCTGATCGTCATCGCCTGGGTCTGGTGGCGCCTGCCGGAAACGCTCCAGCCCGGGCACCGCCGGCCCCTCAGCCTGCGCTCGGTGCTGGAAGGCTTCGGCATCGTCTTCGCCAACAGGGTTTCGCTCGCCTATATCGTCGGCATGGCGGCCCTGTTCGGGGCGTTGATGGGCTTCCTGAATTCCTCGCAGCAGATCTACCGCGACGTCTTCGGCATCGAGACGCTGTTTCCGCTCTTCTTCGCCGGCGGTGCCGCGTTCTCGGCACTGGGCGGGGTGGTCAATGCGGCCCTGGTCAACCGCTTCGGCATGCGGGGCATCGCCTGGGTAGCGCTCGCGGTATTCGGTGCGGCCGCCCTGACGATCCTCGTCGCCGCACTCCTGCACGCGCTGCCGCTCTGGCTGTTCTTTTCGCTCAGCGCCGCGCAATTCCTGGTCTTCAGCATGATCCTGTCGAATTTCGGCGCGCTTGCGATGGAGCCGCTGGGCGAAGTGGCGGGCACGGCCGCCTCGACCCAGGGCTTCCTGCAGATGGTGCCCGGCGCGGCCATCGGCATTCTCATCGGCCAGATGTTCGACGGAACGGTGGTACCCATGGCGATCGGCCACGTCGCCATGGCGACCCTCACGGCGCTGTGCCTGGTCACCATGGCCCGGCGCTGAGGGCGGATGTCGGCCGGCGTCACTCCGGCACTCCGCTCCGCTGGAGTCGGAATGGTGCCGCCGTGCGGTCAGGGGCTTCGCTTCCCGCGCCGTCAAGGGCCGCCAGCCGGCTCTTCAGGTGGTCCGCGAGGCGGAGCGTCAAGGCGATGATGGTGAGGGTCGGATTGGCATGGCCGCCTGTCGCGAAGACGGAACTGCCCGCCATGTAGAGATTGGAAACCCCGAAAACCCGGGCATTCTCGTCGACGACTCCGGTCTCGGGCGTCGCCGCCATCCGGGTGGTGCCGATCAGATGGTAGTTGCTGGCGAGATGCTCCTCCCGGACGGGTTCGCCGCTCGTCAGCCAGGGCGCCAGCCGCGCCGCTCCATATCCCAGGCGGCCGAGTTCGCCGGCGATGGCCTCCGCGAACTTGCGGGCGGTGGTCCGCTCGGTTTCCGAGATGCGCCAGTCGACCACCGTGCGCGGCACGCCCAGGGGATCGCGCTCGGCGGACAGGGTGACCCGGCTTTCGGATTGGGGTTCCTGCTCCAGGTCCGCGACGACGCTGATCGTGCCGCCGGGAAACAGCGGCTGGCGCCCGGCGACCTGTTTCGTCCAGGTCACGGCGAGCATCGGGAAGATGCCGAGGATGAGCCGTCCGACATCCCTGAGCGCGCCGGGATAGATATAGTAGCGGCCCTTCACGGCATTGCGCAGCCGTCTGCCGGCGCTCCAGGACGAGGAGCTGTAATGCATGCCCGCGCTGGCATTCAGCAGCCCGTGGCGGCGCTGGGCCTGCTCGGACAGGGCGAAGCCGAGCTGATAGTGGGCCGCATCGGCGCCATTGCCCGAGAATTCGTTGAAGTCGTGCTGCAGGCGCAGCGATTGGGCCCTGCCGGTCTCGAGGGTGAGAATGGTGCCGCGCGGATGCTGGCTGAAATAGCGCCCGATATTGTCCCCGCCGGGCAGGCCGCCTGCCAGCTTCGTGTTGAGGTTGAGCAGGATCCTCGCATTCTCGATGCCGCTGCAGCAGACCACGAACAGCCTTGCGCCGACCTCCAGGCTTCGCCCGTTGAGAGCCTTGAAACGGGCAGTGCGGATCGCGCCGTCCTCGGCCGCCGGATCGAGATCGACGAGGTTGGCGTGCAGGACGACGCTGACGTCGCGGGCCTGGCGCAGGGTCGCGCGGCAGGCGGCACCCCAGTCATAGCTTCGGCGCGGACCGAGCCTCAGGCGGCGCGACACCCAGCCTTTCCTCTCCGGCGGCGCGAAACGCCAGACATAGGGCGTGATGTCGGTGCTTTCGAAGTGGGGAAGCGTCCGGCCGGCCAAGGCCAGCGTGCTTTCGTCGTCCAGCCATGGCCCGTCGAAATTGAGGGCCTTCCGGGCCCTGTCGTAATAGCGCCCCACGTCATCCAGGGCGATCGGCCAGGATGCGTTGGGTATCCAGCCGCGCGTCTCGAAGTCGATGGGATCCATCATGGCGGAGCGGCCGCCCCAACGCGTCGCCGAGCCGCCGAAGATCCTGTGCCGTCCTTCCGTCAGCCAGACGGGATGGCCGATGCTGGTGCCCTCATAGAGGCGCTGCGTCCGCCCCTCGTCCCGGAGGCCGCCGGATTCGGCGAGGCAGATGGTCAGGCCCAGGCTCATCAGCTCCGTCGCCAGCGTAATGCCCGCCGGCCCCGCGCCGACGATGCAGATGTCGGCGGACAGGTGCTTCAGCCCATCGTCACGTTCGAGGTCAAGGAACATGGCGAAGCCTTCGCGAGGCCGGCATCGGGTTGCCGGTGTCCGGGACGAAGCGGGCCGCCCGGTGCGCCTCATCGAGGCTGCGGGGGAGGGGGCGCACGCCATCGCGCGTCATCGACCACGCGTCCGGTTCTGGAAAGTCCCGGCCGGCGAAGTCTGCTCCGTGGACAGGCGCAGTCGGTAATTTCGGGCCGGATGCTCCCCGATGAACAGGGTCCGGCGGCCTGATGGCTAGAATATCGCCTGTAACCATTGTCCCCGACGCGGCGATTACAAACCGTAATAATTCTGCACGACTATGTCTACAGCTGTGACATCTTGCGGTCCAGCGATAGTTGCCCTGAGAATTATTGGAATTGTATCACCCGTCGCCGGCGGCGCCTGGCTTTCGACCTTCATGCGGGGCCAGCGCAGGAGCCTATGCCCCGATGGGGTCGGCCGGACGTCGCCGCTCGCGGCTCCGCCGGCCGGCTGTCGGCATCACGACATCTTGCCGATGATGCTCTTTATCTCGCTGGCGTCGAACGCCCTCAGCGTCTGGCTCCGGACATTGCCGAGGGACGCGATCGAAAGGTTGAGCGCGGTCATGGTGGCGTCGTCGGCAGCTTCGGCGATGATGACGACGTCATGGCAGCCCAGTGTCCAGAGCATGTGATTGACCTTAACGCCGGCTTTCTCCGCCGTGGCCTTGTAGGCATCGGCCCGCTTGGCCGTGTCACGGACGGCTTTGGCACCCTGATCCGTGAAATTTACGAGGACTACGAAATATGCCATTTCGACCTCCTGCCTCCGGAGGCGTGCGGGCGCATTCGGCGCATCCGCCGCTCCCGTGGTCGTTATAACACCGGGGCGGCGTGGCATGCCTGCGCAATCTGAAGATCGCGGCTAGTACATTCGGCGTAATACTCGAACCTTCGCGCATGAAATTCGAGATCGCGCGTAGTATCGCGGCGGTTTTCTCGCCCGGATCATTTCGGTCCGACTTCCGCCGAGCCGAAGCCCGGCTCGAACATCTCCTCGCTGCAAGGGCGTCTTCGTCATTCCTGCGCCGGCCGGCCAAATGCTCCGCAAGCGCGCCGCTCATACGAGCAACGCGCTCGCGCTCCGGTCGGAATTGGAGACGCCTTACTCGCCGTCGATGCGCTTGCCGATCAGGGCGATGGCCTGCTGGTAGACCGATGCGGCGTTCCAGCCCTGGATGGCGCCGAAATTTGCCTCGCCCGGCTGGTAGCCCCCGCCGGCCCGCCAGCCATGGGCCCTCAGGAAGTTGGCCGTCGACTTGAGCGCTCCCGCCGAGCTGTCCAGGTTGCCGACGCCATATTGCAGGACGTTCTTGGGCATGAACTGGGTCTGGCCGATTTCACCATGCATCGAGCTGCGCTCGCGCGGGGAGAGCGTACCCCGGTCGACGAGCTTCAGCGCGGCGTAGAGCTGGTCGGTGAAGAATTCCGGCCTGCGGCAGTCATAGGCGAGGGTGGCGACCGAGGACACCATGTCCTGGTTGCCATGCACCGCGCCGAAGCCGGTCTCCATGCCCCAGATGGCGAGGAGCGGGCCGGGCGGCACGCCATAGCTCTGCTCGATCGAGGCGAACAAGGCGGCGTTGGTTTGCTTCAGCTTCCTCCCGCGCGCGATGATGGTGGCGCCGCCGCGCTTGGCCATGAACTGGTCCAGCGACAGGCGGAAGCTCTTCATGCCGCGATCGGCCCGGATGGTTGCCGTAGCGTAGTTTGCACCCATCAGGGCGCCGATGCCCCTGGAACCGATGCCATTGGCCTGCGCCTCCTTGGCGAAGGACTGCTTCCAGGCCTCAAAACCGGAAGCATCGCGCCCGCATTGGGCAGCGGAAGCCTCCCCGGCGACGACAGACAGGGCCAGAGTGACCGCAGCAACAACCGCAATACGCATTTCGCCTCCCAGGACGCGGATTATTCTCGTGCAGATGAATACAACTGCGATGATTCAGCAAGTGAAAGACGATGACTTTTAGGACATCTGGTGCCGTGGGGAACTTATAGGGACAGTTTCTTAACTGAATCCACACTCGCCCAACGAATCCGATCGGAGGCCACCCGGCCGGCGATTGCCCGTTCAAGTCACGCAGACGCAGGGAAAGGGGGAACCCGGCACAGTAACGAGGGCTCGCCGGGTTCAAAGGAGACGGCAACGTGCTTCGCCTTGATCCGCCCAAGAACGCCGTAGCTTGAATCAATATTGAGAGTGATCCCGTCGCCGTCAGCTTCAAAGCTCAGCGTGAACAGGATTGTGGCCTCCCTGAATTCGAACAGTGCGCCCGAACCAGGCACACAGCGCCGCGCCGCCTTCCAGTTGGTCAATCGCGATCCCTGCCATCCGCATCTCCGGGCGGGGGCACGGGCGAGGGAGGGCCGGTACGGAAAGAGGAGGGGCATGCGGGCGATTTGGGCGTACGCTCACCGTGACGGAGGCCACGGCTTCGCCTTTCCGCGCCCTGACGGGCCGGAGCATGAGGAAGATCGGGGCGACCGGCGGCCGCAGATCCGGCCGCGAGTCCTGTATCCGTGGAGAGCTGGCTGCCTGTCGATGCGGCCGCCGTCGCCCCTTCCTTCACCCCTGGCCCGCGCGCCGACATCAACGCGGCAGGGCCGGGGCGTCGCTTCCATCGCCCGGGCGCCTCGACACTGGCGCGCCCTTGCGGGCTCACCGTCCGAGGACTTCCAGGCCGCCGGATGGAAGGCATGCCGGGGACGGGAGGGCGCGGCCCCTCTCATCCCAGCCATGCCGGCCGGACGATGATCGCCGTCATGTCCTGCGGGCCAGGCAAGACAGCGGCTGCATTCATCGTCCCGCCCACGGAACCGATGGCGGGGATCGGGCACCCGGAGCGATTTCCCGCCCCGCCTGCCGGCGCCGACAGCCCTGTCCTCGCCGCCACCGCCGCCCTGCCGGCGAACCGGCAGGGATCCGATCGAGCCTGCGGGACCGGCCTCGAAAGCCTGTCCAGGAAGCCTCTCCCATCGCAGGGGACCGCAAGGGCGGTTCCACGGACCGCCGATCCCCCAAGGTTCCTCATCAAGCCCCAGGAACAGGCCGAACGGACCGGATCAAACCTCTGGCGCTGCCGGAGGCGAGAATCCCTCGCTGCCCGAAGACGGCGAGCCGACCTGCATGATCCCCCGCCTTCCCGTCCCATCGGGCGGGAAGGCGGCGCGGCTGGCGTGCCGCCGGCGCAAACCGGGATCAACCGGGGTGGGCGGAAGCGGCGGTCCGATCGGGTACCGGATCGAATTGCCCACGCTTCACTCCAGCCGCGAGTAGGCCACAGGGGCGCGCGCTTGTCAAGATTTGTTCCTATTTTGTTCTAAGCATGAGACAGCGTACCAGGCCTGGCGCGTTCTCCTCTCAGGCCGGGTCCAGCCGGGATCGAAAAATGCCTCTGTTATCGATATTCTGATCTGGAGAAACGACGCCGTCTGAACCCATTTTCTCTAGGCAAGGCGAACCTCTATGCCGGCGAAGTCGATTCCTTCGACCGATGCGCGCCAGCAATCGTTCGGTCCTGCCGGCAGGGCCTGCGTCAGCGTGCCCGTGCTCACCCATTCCCCCGCCCGCAGCGGCTCGCCGCCATGGCACGCCAGTTCTTGGACGAGCCGTCCCATCGCCTTGATGGGGCTGCCGAGGACCTGGGCGCCACCTCCCCGTGAACACGCACCTCCGGCTTTCGAAAGCGTGACCTCGAAGGAGGAGAGTGCGGCGGCCCACCGCTCGCGCGCCTCGACGATCGGATGCCTCGCGCCGAGGAGCAGGGCCACGTGCACACCAGTGGCTGCGGCATCGGCGGCCGTAAACCGCCAGCCCGGAAAGATGGAGGTGCAGATCTCGAAATCAAGCGCTGCCCATTCGATGCAATCCAGCAGTTCATCGTCGCCCATCCCGGGCTCGGGCGTCCGGCAAAGCCCGAGCGCGACTTCGGTTTCCATGCGGATATTCGGCCGGGTGCCGATTGAAAAACAACCGCCCGGCAAGGGCAGGTCGAGCGTCGTGGCGTCGTAGAGATAATTCCAGATCGGCCCGGAAATGCCGTAGCCGGCCCATGCCGCGGTGTTGGTGAAGCCAATCTTCCGGCCAACTACCTTTTCGCCGCGGGCCTCCCGCCGTCGCCGGATCTCGTGGACGACCTGGTAGGCATCGTCGAGGCCGAAGCCGGGAAAACGATCGGAAAACGGCGCTACCTCGCGCGGGTCCACCAGGGTGGCGAACACTTCGTCGGCAATGATCGACAATGTCCTGTCGGAGACGGCCATGCCTTCACCATGATCTCATTTTCAGCGCGCTCAAATACTGACGAAACGGCAGATTGACCCTCCGGCTATCGCGATAGTGGCACTTGGGGGAGATCGTTTAGTGAAAAGGAAATGCAAGTATCCTCCGCATGTGTGGCGAATATAACACAACCATAAGTGGTTAAAAAACCTGGAGCCCCTATATCGGCCTGCACCCCGGCTATGGCTGGGGCCGCGAGAGCGACAATCAGAGCCGTCTGTTTTCGCGGGTCATCGCCGCTGCCGACAAGTTCGACATGGACGCAGATCGCAGAATTATAGCGATGATGGCCGTGGTTGGGGGCGGTCATCCCCTTGGACAAGGCTGTTCCGGAAGCGTCCGTGTGAAGAGGATAAGCGCCGGTGGCCGCGGAAGAGCCCGGCGGAAATCGTCCCGCCGGCGGATTATTCCAACGTCGCCAGGATCGCTTCGATATCCGTGCAATCCTTCTCGATCGGCTTGTTGCCGTTCGCCGTGATACGTTCTCCGATTGCATTGGCTTCCTGATGGGCCTTCACCACCCTTGCGACGGCTTCCGGCGACTGGTCCTTCATCATGGCCTTGGATGCGGCTTCGGTGACCGCCAGTTCCTTGCCGCGGAACGCCTTCAGCGAGCAGATCCCGTCACTGGTCGCGGTCGCATCCCCGTCTTCCTCGGCGTTCGCCTCTTCCGGTCCGGCTGAACCCGCTGGCGCCTGCGGATCGAGCAGGGCCACGGTCGCGACGGCCTGATCGCAGGCCGGCGCGAACTGGCCGGCCTTGTCCGCCCGGTAGACGCAGTAGAAGTTGTATTCCCTACCGTCGAGCACGGTGGCGACGAAGCGCTTGATGGCGCCGCGCTGCTCCATGAGGATGTCGACCGCCGGCTGGCCGAGCATGGTCGTCATCTTGTGGGACTTGTACCTGACGGAAGGCACCACCGCATTCGCCTTGACATACTGGTCGGCCAGCGCCTGGGCCGTGGCCTGCGTCACCTCGGTCACGCCGGTTGCCGGCCGCGAATAGAAGTTGATCAGCACATCGCCATTTTCGGGGGACGATGCCTTGACGCCGACCGGGTCGCCCGTGCCGTCGGCGAACTCGGTGTCGATGCCGAAGCTGCCGGGATACCGGAAGCTGTAGGAGCCGTCGCCAGCCGTGAATTCGCGCATGTCCTGCTGCGCGGACAGCGGCGTTGCCGCGAGCATCATGAAGCCGCAAAGCAAACCGGCTCGACTGGCAGATCTCATCGTTTCCCCGCACCCAGCTTATATGACGTAAGGTCATATGCATGATCGGGTGCCCAGGCGCAACCTCATTCCCAGGCCGTACCTGACCGCCTCCGGGGGGGCGTGGGTGGGCGCCACGCGATCGCGGCGATGGTGCATTTGATTGGGGCAGCCGGCGTCTTCGCCCCATCGCCGGCTTTCGCCTCGTGCCTACTTTCCGCGACGCCGGATCGAGGATGCCAGATAGCCCAGTGCAAGCGTCATGGCGGCGGTCGCGATCCCGACGCTGATCACGCCTGCCGGGGTTATCCTGGCGCTGCCCTGCAAGGTTATGTGCTTGCCCACGCGCAAATCGAAAACCGACTTGATCTCCTCGGGATGCGAAGGAGTTGCGGGCGAAGGTTCTTCCTGTGCAGCTTTTTCTTCAACGACCGACATCGAGATCCCCGCCCGACCATGCTGCGCCGGCAAGACGACCGCGGCCCAAGCAATAGTGTATCACCGTAGCGTAGTGCGAGCGGCATTTCTCGAAAATATCATGAACGGCCTGGCGGAATTACGGTGACGGCGTTCCCCGGGCGCTTTCCGGAACCATGAAAGCAGGCGGACCGTTACAGTAATCTGCGATGGCTCATTTCGCCTTGGCGTAGAACGCATAGGTCGCCGTGTAGGGCACGCCCACTTTCGTGTCGGTTCGCACGGGCGGTGTGGCGGGGGCGACGCCGCCATGGGTCTCGATCCGCTGCACATAGCCGATCCTGCTCAGCGCGCCCGCCGCCGGATCGGCGGTGACTTTGACGAGAAGCCAGGGGATATCGGCGCCGGCCTTCCTGGCCGGCACCGTCACCACGGGCGTATCCTTGTCGCGGACGACCTTGCTGCCGTCGGCGGCTTCCCAGGACGGACCGGCATAGTGATGGATGGTGCCCTGCCGCGCCGTCAGCTCCGCCACGGGGGCCTCCAGCACCCATTTGGGCGCCGCGCCGGCTTCCGCCGTGCTGGTATAGACCTGCATGCCCCTGGCCTTGGCGGTGAAGGCCAGCGTGTAGCCGGCCGGCGGCTGCAATGCGGCCGGTACGACCTCCGCCGCCCTCGAAGCCTGCGTTCCTCCGGCGAGCAGCATCGCGGCGGCGACGAGTGCATAGGTTCCTTGCATGGGCATCATTCTCTCCTGGCCCGGTCCCGGGCGGGTGCATGTCGCGGCCGGGGCAGCATGGCACGGGTGCCATGGGCCGGCAACAGCGGGGTGTGTCACCGGTATCCAGTGGCGACGTTCTTCGGGTGCTTGCGCAAGAACAAAACCAATAAACCGCTCGATTCCGGTGAGAGAAGCTGAATACAGTCGAAGCATGACAAACTTTACTTCTTGGAGAACAATGGGCGGATTGCAGCAAGGGCGGTTGACGCAAAGTTGTCCGTCGGCTTGGATGGCTTCCTGACAAGCAAGACTCGCTCATGAAGTCTTTCCGGGGGAACAGGATGATGGCGCGGTTTATTGTACTGGCCCTGGGCCTGGCGGCCATGCTCGCGGGCTGCGCGCCGCATGCCGGCATGAACGACGACACCGCCACGCCGCCAAGCCCGCAGACCAGGCAGCGCTTCCAGGGCGGCACCACCAACATGACCTTCAGCGCCCATGGCACGCAGGTCGAGTTCGTCAGCAAGGATGGCCGCACGGCCCTGTGGTATCCCGGCAATGGCGTCATCCTGCACGGCCGCTGGAAGCTGGCCGGCGGCGATGCGCTCACCGGTTTCGGCGACAGGATCTGCTTCCAGTATGGCTCCAACACCTACAATCCGCTGACCCTGCAGAGCGGCGGCGGATGGGAGTGCGAGAGCATCGCGACCTATGAGGGCCATGTCGTCGAACGGACGGCGGGTGACCCCTTCGGCCTCGACAAGCGCGGACCCGTGCCCTTCGTCCTGCCGCCGCAGCGCACGACCTTCGCGGAACTGCTGAGGAAGCGGCGATAGGCCGCCGAACCGCGGGGAGGGCGGATTCGATACGCCGTCATTCCAGCGGGCTCCCGGGAAGGCGGCACCGAGGATGGCGGTCCGGTTGAGTTATGGCCGGCGAGCGGATACCACTCGGTGCCGGCATCCGCCGCAACGCCATTCCCTGAACAGGCCGTCGCTTCCCATGTCGAACGATCTCTTCCCCCTCAACGCCCTGGAAGCCCGCGTCCTGGGCTGCCTGATCGAGAAGCAGCTGCTGACGCCGGACGCCTATCCGCTGACATCGAACCTGCTCCAGGCAGCGACGAACCAGAAGACGTCCCGCGAGCCGGTCATGGCCCTGGACGCGGCGGAAATCGGCCGCGCGCTCGCCACGCTGGAGCGGAAGGGGCTTGTGCGCCGGGCCTTCGGCTCGCGCGTCGAACGCTACGAGCACCTCGCGGGGCAGGTCCTGAACCTCACCAAGCAGCAATCGGCCCTGCTCGCCGTCATGCTCCTGCGCGGGCCGCAGACCCTGAACGAGCTGCAGACGCGAACCGAACGCATGGCAAGCTTCGCCTCGGCCGAGGCGATGACGCAGGAACTGGACCTGCTCGGCAGCGCGCATCCGCCGCTGGTGAAGGAAATCGGCCGGGCGCCCGGGCAGCGTGAGGACCGGTATGCGCAGCTGATGTGTGGGGATGTGGAGGTGGCGGCGATTGCAAGCCCGCCGCCGCGCGCATCTGCGCCATCGGTCTCGGCCCTCGCCACGCTTGAGGAGCGGGTGCGGGTGCTGGAGGAGGAAGTTGCGGACCTAAGGGCTCAGTTAAGGGGGATAGGGTAAGCGGCGGAGTGCAGTCCATAAGGTGCCTCTTACTCATTCTTACGCTTGCAGAGTAGTTCATCAAGGCGACATGCCGCGCGAAAAACGGCGCTTCGTAAATTCTTGTGAGATGAAGATTGCGATTTGGCACGCTCGTAGCACTTCAAAAGCAGAGCCTTCAATGTTTCGAGGCTGTTGTGCCCGTCCGGTAATCCTTGCACTGCAAGCGCAAATTTGTGGGCTTCCGAATCATCTTTGGGCTCTTCAATCAGCCCCTCGCCGAAGGCCTTTACCAATTGCTTCGGCCTTCCGTTATTGACGTTATAGGCACTCCGCTTTCCACTAAGTCGCGCAACTGCGCCATCGCGATGTGTCGGCTGACTCGCAGCTTCCTGTTTCAATTGCTCGATCGCACCGGCCGGGGAGATTCCAGCCTGACGAACGTAGAACCATATGGGCTGCCACTCCCGGCTGGAATGCGCTGAGTGCGCCAAGTAATCGAGTGGATGCACAACCACTTCGCCGGAGAGGAAGTTTCGTAGCACGGCGTCGGCCGTAATGTTGGCGCGAACGATCTTTGTTGTGATGGCGTCCCCGTTAGCGGTGACATCACCGACAAGTTTCAGCGTTGGTGCACCCGCCTTCTCGTCGAACTCGCCTTCTCGAATGAACTTGATTTGGTCGAGCAAAGCAGGATCGATGACAATCGCTCGCTTGCCATCATCAAGAACGCCCTCGCTTAGATCTGCTATTAGGGTGTGCTCCGGACCGAGGGCGAGCAACCGCTCAACAAGTGGCAACACGTCCATGCGCGCTGCCGCATCGCGCGCGTCGAGGATTGCGCGAAGGTCGCTGTATTTGATCCGTTCGCAGCTACCTGGATACCGAAAGAAGATATCGCCCTCCTTCAGTACCTTGCCATCGCCGCAGCGTACTATAACAGGCCGTCCAGGATGCTGCTCAACATACATCACGCCGATAGTCTTCGCTCCAACAATGGTTACTACGGTCCGTACGGCAGGCGTCGGGTCCAGATAGGACCGGATCAGCTTTGTGAAGTCGGCGGGGTCTGCCTTTACGAATTCATCGTTGCTCAAGCCGATCACGGCGTAGCTCTTATCGCTTATGTCCGTCGCCGCGCCGTCCTTGTCATGGACACCAAAGAAGATGTACCCGCCTTGATTGTTTGCGAGCGCTGCAATCGCCCGAATCCATTCCCAGCAATGCTTGAAGCCGAAATTCGCCTTGCATTCGTGCTGGTCAGTTTCGCCACTATTCAGCCGCCAAGTACCCCCAGCGTCTGCAGAGAATTGTCCAGAAATGACGCCCAAGTCCATCGGCCCTTTTGGTCCCTCGATCTTTGGCATCGATGCGATTATTGTCGGTATGCCAACTGCCCCTACATGCCCTTCCGGTTTTGGCGCAGCAATGAAAGCATCCAATTTGCTATCGCTCGCCTGTGCAACCTCGGCACCATAAGAGCCATCGCGAATCTGCGACACCCGGCCCGAGTTCACGGGGCGATCCGGGCGATTAAAGAAGAACTGGATGTCTCTGTTCTTCATGCCTCGTGCGAGCATCGCTTTGATCAGCCCGATTTCCTGATCTGTAATGCTGCGTTTGGGCATTCGCTGGACCTCGACCCCTGGAAATATGTGTCTAGCGATCCGCTTAGAACAAAACGATTTCGTACATTCAATTCATTTTTGCTGCAATTCCCTATAAATTTGGGCGACAGCTTAGCGTATTCGTTAAGGTACGCCTTCGCCGTATTTCGATAGAATGAATATAATTAGCAAGCCGCCATTGGGAGGCAAATAGCCAATAGTAGATTAATACTTAAGTAGTGTTATTGTTGGGGAGGTGGGATGGCATTTTTCCTACAACAAATTTGTCGTTTTCATCCCAGAAATAATAAATTCTTATTTGATTGTTATTGTCATAGCCGTTCCCGTATTTTATGTGATCATACATTATCCGTTGAATACCACCGTACGGTACAGAATATTCAGGTCTCTTCTTCGCTTCATCACGGTTTGCAAAGCAGCCAGTATCTTCCATGCTCAACTCGGCAAGCTTCTCCTTGGCGAGGCGTTTCGCTTCTATGCCTCCCCCACGACGCGAAGGTACAACGTAGTCACGAATAACCAGCAACGCTTGCTCGATGCGGGGAAGCATGTTGTCACTTCCGTTCTTTTTGCAATCTTTTAATGCGGCTGGATGAATATATATTTGATCTCCAAGAACCTCCTCCGCCCAAGACTCAAGGTCATCATAGGAAACTAACGCTCTATCTTCTTTATCAAATTCAATAACGGCTGCAGGATGCTCGTTCAACCGATGTTCAAGCACTTTTATTTTTGATTGGAGGCGAGAAATCTCGTCTTTCAGACGTTCAGCATCAGCCTGAGCTGCAAGTCTTTTGCCTTCCTCATCTAAAGCAAGAGACTGCCAAGTATCTCTATCTTCCGCCAGTTCTCTTTTCTCAACCTTCAAATATTCAATATCTTCCCCGGGGGATATAGGATCGCCTTTTGCTTGGCGGTTAGAAAGTTCACGGTTCATCGCTATATCGCGAACAACCGAATAGCGCGGAAATACCTCGCCTTCACCAGAATCCAGAAATGAAGACGGCAATATACGGGCTGCCAAATCTCTAACTAAACCCGATGAAGAACTATCTTCGGGAAAATAAAGAGGGTGCTGAAATGGATCCTCTGCCTCGTCGTGCAACCCAGGGGTATAAAGACGCACCGAACCGTTAAAGACGGACATGCGTTTTCCTATTGATTTAGTTAATTCCCATGATCCTTCATTTGAAATATGAATGATGTGAGCGGCTCCTGCTACTTTATTTGCCAGCTCGCCTGGATTCAAATAGTATTCACCAACTTCATTCTCAGATATTACAAGAACAGGGAGTCTTCTATTCCGATTGTAAAGAAGATCTACAAGCTCTGGGACGTCAAATCTTGAGAGTCTCTCAACATTATCGGAAACCTGTCGACCATCTGCCTCGGCAGACAAGGTCTCTACGACGTCACGTACCACTCGAGGTCGTGTAATTTCAAATGGTGGGCTATCTCCGCGGAGTACACAAGTCAGCTGCGCACCAAAGCGAGTGGTATGACCTGTTCTTCGTTCAACGAAGTATTCAGAAACCCACGTGCGGGGGTATTTGGCATCTGGAAAGTCTAGTCTCGATGCCCATAACGAACCGTCAGTAGCATCGATACGTGCTGCTTTCGATGGGTTGGCGCCCAGCACATCAGTAACGTCGAAGGTTTCACCATTCCATGCCGCGGCGGGTAGCTTAACGTTAGAGCGAGAATTCATCCATTTGACGACAAGCGCTATGCAGTTATCAAATGCAGTCTTGTCCGTAAGCTCGAACCAAATACGCGAGACAGGTCTGATGTTCGTGCGCTTGGCACCAGACAGTGGGCTGATTGAGCGTAGACTGCCTTGAGATGCATCGTGCATTTAAATCTCAGGTATAAGATGAAATGTAGAATCAACGTTAAATGTAGCGCTAAAGTCTGCCTGAGGCAAAGCAGCCTACAGCATATGTAGGAACCCAAAATCCCCTTGCGTTTATGTTAAGGTCTACCGCTTCCAACCCCGCCCAGGCTTCCCACCGCCCTTCCTCCTTGCCTCCGCCCCCAGCGGCACCTCCCGATCCGTGCCAGGCCCCATCGAGTCCAGCCCCGGCTTGGCCGCCCTTGTCCTCGGCAGGTTCGCGGCATCGCCATACGCCTTTGGCCCCGCATAGGCCCCAGCCTTCGCACGCACGTTGACCTGCCTGGCAGCCCCGTCGTCCGCCACGGCCATTTCCGTCTCGCGCAGGCGCTTGAGTTCGTCGCGTAGCCTGGCCGCTTCCTCGAAGCGCAGGTCGGCGGCGGCGTCGCGCATGCGCTTTTCGAGGTCGGCGACCACGGCCTCGAAATTATGGCCGATGGTCGAGACGTTGTCGGCCAGGCCCTTGTCGACGGTGACGCGGTCGCGCTCGTAGACGGAGTTGGTGATGTCGGCGATGGAACGCTTCACGCTTTCCGGCGTGATGCCGTTGGCGGTGTTCCAGGCCATCTGCTTCTCGCGGCGGCGGTTGGTCTCGGCGATGGCGCGCTCCAGCGAGCCGGTCATGTTGTCGGCATAGAGAAGTACACGCCCGTCGACATTGCGGGCGGCGCGGCCGATGGTCTGCACCAGCGACGTTTCCGACCTCAGGAAACCCTCCTTGTCGGCGTCGAGGATGGCGACGAGGGCGCATTCGGGAATGTCGAGGCCCTCGCGCAGCAGGTTGATGCCGACAAGCACGTCGAAGGTGCCGAGCCGGAGGTCGCGGATGATCTCGATGCGCTCGATGGTGTCGATATCCGAATGCATGTAGCGCACGCGCACGCCGTGGTCGTGCATGTATTCGGTGAGGTCCTCGGCCATGCGCTTGGTCAGCACGGTGACGAGGCTGCGATAGCCCTTGCGCGCGACCTCCTGCACCTCGCCGAGGAGGTCGTCGACCTGGGTGCGGGCCGGGCGGATCTCGCATACTGGATCGATCAGTCCGGTGGGGCGGATCACCTGCTCGGCGAAGACGCCGCCGGTGTGCTCCAGCTCCCATTTGCCGGGGGTGGCGGAGACATGCACGGTCTGCGGGCGCATGGCGTCCCATTCCTCGAAGCGCAGCGGGCGGTTGTCGAGGCAGGAGGGGAGGCGGAAGCCGTATTCGGCCAGCGTCGCCTTGCGCCGGAAGTCGCCCTTGTACATGGCGCCGATCTGCGGAACCGTGACGTGGCTCTCGTCGGTGAAGACGATCGCGTTGTCGGGCAGGTACTCGAACAGGGTCGGCGGCGGCTCGCCCGGCTGGCGGCCGGTGAGCCAGCGCGAATAGTTCTCGATGCCGGCGCAGGAGCCGGTGGCCTCCAGCATCTCCAGGTCGAAGGTGGTGCGCTGCTCCAGGCGCTGCGCCTCCAGCAGGCGGCCGCCGGTGTAGAGCTGCTGCAGGCGCACCTTCAGCTCGTCCTTGATGCCCTTGATCGCTTGGTTCAGCGTCGGACGCGGCGTGACGTAATGCGAGTTGGCGTAGACCTTGACGAATTGCAGGTCCTGGATCTTCTGGCCGGTGAGGGGATCGAACTCGGCGATGCTCTCGATCTCGTCGCCGAACAGGTTGATGCGCCAGGCGCGATCCTCGTAATGGGCGGGGAAGAGCTCGATGGTGTCGCCGCGCACGCGGAAGGTGCCGCGCGCGAAATCGTTGCTGATGCGCTTGTATTGCAGGGCGACGAGGTCGGCGATGAGCTGCTTCTGCTCCACGCGCTCGCCCACGCTCATGGCGAAGGTCATGGCGGTGTAGGTTTCCACCGAGCCGATGCCGTAGATGCAGGAGACGGAGGCGACGATGATGACGTCGTCGCGCTCGAGCAGGGAGCGCGTGGCCGAGTGGCGCATGCGGTCGATCTGCTCGTTGATGGAGGACTCCTTCTCGATATAGGTGTCCGTGCGCGGCACATAGGCCTCGGGCTGGTAGTAGTCGTAGTAGGAGACGAAGTATTCCACCGCGTTGTTGGGGAAGAAGCTCTTGAACTCGCCATAGAGCTGCGCCGCCAGCGTCTTGTTGGGCGCCAGGATGAGGGCGGGGCGCTGGGTGCGCGAGATCACCTGCGCCATGGTGAAGGTCTTGCCGGAGCCGGTGACGCCGAGCAGCACCTGGTCGCGCTCGTGATCGGCCTGCAGGCCCTCGACCAGTTCGGCGATGGCCGTGGGCTGGTCGCCGGCCGGCTGGTATTCGGAGACGAGGTCGAGCCGGATGCCACCCTCGCTCTTGTCGGGGCGGGAGGGGCGATGCGGTGTCCACACCGGCTTGCCGATCAGGCGCGGATCGCCGGTCTCCAGGAGATGGCTGAGCGCCTGGATGGTGCCGGCGGAGCCGCCGAGCTTGTCCAGCCCGTCGGGATCGAGCTCGGGCTCGTCCTTCGCCTTCTTGCGCTTCGCCGCCTTGCCTTCCATCTGCGCGCCGCCGGACGCCAGGGGAACGCCAAGCTTGGCAGCCAGCGCCGGATCGAGCCCGGTGACGCCCGTGTCGAACCCGGCCTGCGGCGCTTCGCCGAAACCTTGGGGCGGACTCGACTTGCCCTCCTTGAGGAGGCCGGGATTGAGCAGCGCCTTCAGATGCTCGTCGAGCGAAGGCAGGGGCGGGCGCGCCGCCTTGGATTTCGGCGTGCGGGGCTTCTTGGGCGTATCGGACATGCACAGATAATGGGGTGAGTCACGCCCGGGGAAAAGGCCCAACTGGGGAAACTTGCTGACAGCGCCCTGTCAGCAGGCTGTTCCCGCACGCGCGAGGGGCGCCAGACCGCTCCATGTCGATCGAGCCCCGACGTCATTCCGGCCGCAGCCGGCGGCCGGCGAGCCTGGAATGACGGTCCCGCGCTTCGTACTAACCGCCGATGTCCGGCACGATCGTATAGCCCTGGTCGATCAGCCGCTGCTTCATTTCCTCGAAATGATGCCGATAGCCGGCGGCGACGTCCGCAGGTGGAGCTCGACCCCGGCCTGTCGCGGGCCTGGACGGAGCTGGGCTGCGCCCATGCGGCGGAAGTCTGCGGCGGGCATTCGACGGATCTGGAGCGGACGATCCTCCAGTGGGAGCACTGCCTGCGCCGGGCCTTGTCGCTGGATCCGGGAGACAACCATGCCCGCATCCTCCATGGCGACCTCGCGGCCCTGCGCGGCGATCCAGCCGCCGCGGCGCTGGAATATGAGCGGGTGCTCGCGGCGACGCCCTATGACGCGGATACGCTGGCGCTGCTGGCCGGCAGCCTGGCGCTGGTCGTCGGCGATCCGGAGCGGGGCTGCGAACTGGCGCGCCGGGCCATTCGCCTCAATCCACATGTGCCCTGGTATTTCGGCATGCTCGGCCGCAGCAACTTCGCGGCCGGGTATTACCGCGAGGCGGTGACCGCGCTGCGGCAGGCCCCGCCCGATTCACCGCCCACCCTTTTGTTCCTGGCCATGGCCCATGCGATGCTGGACGAGACCGCGCAGTCGGCGAAGCTCGCTGCCCGGCTAGCGAAGGAGTTTCCGGAGCTCAGCGCGGACGTCTTCGTGCGGAGCTATCCCGTCACCAACCCGCCGGCGCTCGCCGCCATGAGGGAGGGGGCTCGCCGCGCCGGGCTGGCCTGAAGCGTTTCGAGTCTCGATCGAACCGGGGCGTCCTCGACGCCCTTTCGCAGTGGCCAGGAAAGACGATCCCGCGATTCGATCCGAAGGTGAAATTCGCCGGGCGCGATCGGTGCTCTCCGGCACACGCATTGCAGTCGAACGCAGGTAAAGACCGGCCGGTCTTCTCTCAGGTATCGCCCATGCGCGCCCTTCTGGCTTCCCTGCTCCTGCTTCTCCCGTTTCCGGCCTTCGCTTGTGACATCGCCGAGGCCCTGATCAAGCATGCCTATCCGGACGCGGTCGCGGCCGATGGCGGCTACACCGTCAAGGGCTCCGCCTATGTCCGGCGTATCGATCCCCGGGCCGTGGCATGCAAGACTTGGCCGTACCGTCCCGAACTGACCCTCGCCGCCGTACCGCTGAGCGAGGCGGCCCCGGCCAACGAGGGCGAGGTGAGGGGCGACGTCGAGGTGATGGCGGTGGATACCGCCACCGGTGAGCCGGTCGCCCGGCTGGTGGAGGAGGGCATGGCCTTCGCGGATGCGGTGCAGTTCGACGACGTCAGCCTCGACACCGCGCGCTACGACCTCAAGCCCGGCCTTCGCGCCTTCGGCGTCAAGGTCACGCATTCAGGCAGCTCGCGCATCTTTCCCTACGCCGACGAGGTGCTGCGGCTCTACACCCTGCAGGGCGCGACGCTCGTCCGCGTCCTGGACGGGCTGATCGTCAGCGTCAGCACCAACGAGAACGACGGCAACTGCAACGGCGTCGGCGAGACCACCAGTCGCAGCATCACCCTCGGCCAGCCCGGCCGCGGCGGTTATCGCGACCTGCGCATCGACGAGAAAAGGGTGGCCGAGACCACCAGGGACACGGGCTCCGATTGCGAGAGCACGTCGAAACCACTGCCGGGCCGCTCCCATGTCCTGCGCTTCGGCGGACAGGGCTACGAGATCCCGAAGGGCGTAAAGCCCGAGGACCGCCTGTTCGACTTGGGGGAGTGAGGCGGTCGCCGTAAAGTTCACGCCTGTGAACAGCGTGGCCGGGCTTGCGCTAGGTCAAGGAGTGTTCATTCTCCGGGGTTCACGATAAAGTTGCCGGCAAACGGCAACGACAAGCCGAGATCCGCAGGGGGAGATTCCATGCCGACCGATTACGAAACCGGTCTGGGTCGCAATGCCGCAAACTATGCGCCCATTACGCCGGTCGACTTCATCGCCCGCGCCGCCGAGGTCCATGGCGACCGGCTGGCCGTGGTGCATGGCCCGATCCGCCGCACTTGGGCCCAGACCTATGAGCGGACGCGGCGGCTCGCGAGCGCCCTGCAATTGCGCGGCATCGGCAGGTCGGACACGGTGGCCGCGCTGCTGCCCAACACCCCCGCCATGGTCGAGGCGCATTTCGGCATTCCCATGGCCGGCGCCGTGCTGAACGCCCTCAACACCCGGCTCGATGCCAGTTCGCTCGTCTTCATGATCCGGCACGGCGAGGCGCGGATGCTGATCGCCGACAGCGAGTATGCCGACACCGTCCGGCAGATCGCCCGCCAGGCGCCGGATGTGGAGATCGTCATCGTCGACGACGTGCTCGGCCCCGGTCCGGCCGACGTTCCGGGCGCCATCGACTACGATGACATGCTGGCCACCGGCGATCCCGACTATCGCTGGCACACCCCCGACGACGAATGGAACGCCATCGCGCTGAATTACACCTCGGGGACGACGGGCAATCCCAAGGGCGTAGTCTACCATCATCGGGGCGCGGCTGTGAACGCCATCTCCAACGTGCTCGAATGGGACATGCCCAAGCATGGCGTCTATCTGTGGACGCTGCCCATGTTCCACTGCAACGGCTGGTGCTTTCCGTGGACGGTGGCGTTGCGCGCGGGCGTCAACGTCTGCCTGCGCAAGGTCGATGCCAAGGCCTGCTTCGACCTGATCCGGCAGGAGCGGGTGACGCATTACTGCGGCGCGCCCATCGTCCATTCGCTGCTCGTCAACGCGCCGGATGCCTTGCGGGAGGGGATCGACTGGACCGTGAAGGGCATGGTGGCCGGCGCGCCGCCGCCTTCTTCCATGCTGGCGCGGGCCGCGGCCATCGGTTTCGAGATCACGCATGTCTACGGCCTTACCGAAGTCTACGGCCCGGCGACGGTTTGCGCTGAACAGGCGGCGTGGCAATCGTTCAGCCCGCGCGAGCAGGCGGTGGCGCGGGCGCGCCAGGGCGTGCGCTACCACCTCGAGGCCGGCGCCACCGTGTTCGATCCCGACACCATGCAGCCCGTGCCGGCCGACGGCGAGACGATCGGCGAGATCATGTTCCGCGGCAATATCTGCATGAAGGGCTATCTCAAGAATGAGACAGCGACCGAGAAGGCCTTCGCGGGCGGCTGGTTTCACACCGGCGACCTCGCGGTGCTGTCCCCCGACGGCTACATCAAGATCAAGGACCGCGCCAAGGACATCATCATATCGGGCGGAGAGAACATCTCCAGCGTCGAGGTGGAGGACGTGCTCTACCAGCATCCGGCCGTGCTGGCCGTTGCCGTGGTGGCGCAGCCGCACGAGAAATGGGGCGAGACGCCCTGTGCCTTCGTGGAACTGAAGGATGGCCACACGCTGACCGCCGAGGAACTCATCGCCTTCGCCGGCGAAAGGCTGGCCCGCTTCAAGGTGCCGAGGACCGTGCTGTTCGAGACCCTGCCCAAGACCTCGACGGGGAAGATCCAGAAATTCGAACTGCGGCAGCGCATAGGCTCGACGATGGCCATCGACGTGTAAAAGGAGAGCCTGCGCCACGGGAAGCAAAAGGGCAGCCTGGAGGCTGCCCTTGCGTTTCTATATCGGCTCAAGCGATGCCGGGATGGACCGCCTTGCCGTCCCGGCCTTAGAGCAAAGCGCGTTTAGGTAGAAACGCCGCTTTTCTCTAACTCTTTGTTTCTCGAGGCGTCTTTGCGTTTGCCGATTCCGTCAAAACACAGAACGCTCTAGTATTCGCCGGGATCGTAGTCGTTGCGCCGGTAGCCATTGTCGTCGCGATAGCGCGGCCCGTCATAACGCGGCGGGTCGTAGCGGGGTGCGTCGTAGCGGGGCGGGCCCCGGTCCGGCACGCAACGGCCGACGGGGTTGGGGCGATACCCGCGTCCGCAGCGATAGCGCGGACCGCCGTAGCGGTCGTCGTAGTAGCGCGGCTCCACGCGGCGCTCGGGTACGCAGCGTCCCCAGGAATTGAGGCGGAAGCCGCGCCCGCAGCCGTCGCGCACGTCCTGCACAAAGGGGGATTTTTCCGCTGCCGACGGACCGACCGGCATGGCGGTTGCGGATGCCGTAGCGGCGAGCGCGCCTGCGAGCGCCAGGGCCGCGGCGATCAAGGTCTTCTGCATAATACCTCCTGAAGAACCAAGCGTTGTGGCGCCATAGGTGCACAACCGGCATGAATGGAATGTGAATGGAGGCGATCCGTAGTTCCGTAGAGGAATTCTCAGATGGTTTGAGATAAGCCATGCAGGACGAAAAAAGGGGCGGCCCTGAAGCCGCCCCAATTCATGTCTTCTGCTTCCACCCCGTTACCGGGGTTCAAGCCGCGCGATCTTCACCTTGGCGGTGCCGGTGCTGACCATGCCGACGGCCCGTGCGGCGCCATAGGACAGGTCGATCATGCGGCCGCGACGGAAGGGGCCACGATCCGTGACGCGTACAACCACGCTCTTGCCATTCTTGAGGTTCGTCACCTGGAGCTTCGTCCCGAAGGGAAGGGAACGATGCGCGGCCGTGAGGCCGGCCGGGTTGAAGCGCTCGCCATTGGCAGTGCGGCGACCGCCCATTTCCTTGCCGTAGTAGGAGGCCACTCCGACCGAGTCGGCATGACCGGAAACCGTCAGTGTTAACAAAGTAATAACAGCGGCAGAAAATGTAGCGTTCGTCGTCTTTGACGTCATTCAGTCAAGCTCTCAGTAGTTGGTGATAAACCGGTTTATAGGGTGAAATGTGTTCTCAATATGATTGACAAAAAAGCTCCGACTTTCTCAATGACTTACGGCTATAGCCATGGGTCTTGCAGGCTATTCTGACTGTGCTTCGGGAGTAAAAATGGCGGTGCTGCGTCGTGCCATATTCGCACCGCCGCGGAGTGTGTTATGAGGCTCCCTCGAAAGATGCGAGACAGCCGAAGGAGGAGCGCGGTTTTCGTCCCGCCCGGACCTGCCGGGACCGTGACGAGGGCCAGCGTTGCTCCGATTCCGGTGGGGCTCCTGGGACATCCGCATGGCACTGATTTGGACCCTTACGGACGGCAAGGCGGGGGATGCGCTGCAATGCCTCGGCGTGGCCGAGGCCGTGGTCGCGGAGGCAGGCGGCCGTGTGGTCCAGCGCACCGTCGCGCCTCGCGCCCTCTACGCGCTGGCCATGCCCTGGGGGCCGCCGGACCCTGCGGATCTCGCCCAACTCGCTCCGCCCTGGCCCGACGTCGCCATCGCCTCCGGCCGGCGGTCGGTCGCCTACCTGCGGTGGCTCAAGAAGCACTCGCCGGACACCCTCACCGTTTTCCTCAAGGATCCGCGCACCGGGGCCGGAGCGGCCGATTTCATCTGGGTGCCGGAGCACGACCGGCTGCGTGGCGACAACGTGCTGGCCACGCTGACCTCGCCCCACCGGCAGAACCCCGCTGTGCTGGCGGCGGCGCGGGTGAGGGCGCGGCCGGAACTCCTCGCGCTGCCGCAGCCGCGCGTGGCGGTGCTGGCCGGGGGGCCGTCGAAGGACATCGCCTTCGACGAGGAGGATATTGCAGCCTTTGCAGCGGCGCTGGGCGAACTCGCCCGCAGCGGGGCCGGCGTCATGGTCACGCCGTCGCGGCGCACGCCGCAGAGCCTGAAGCGGGGAATCGAGGCGGCGCTCGAGGGGCGGCAGGCCTGGATGTGGGAAGGCGAGGGGACCAACCCCTATGCCGAGATGCTGGGACTCGCCGATGCCTTCGTGGTGAGCGCCGATTCAACCAACATGCTCAGCGAGGCAGCGGCGACGGGCAAGACCATCCATGTCTTCATGCCGAAGGGAGTGCCGAAGAAGATCCTGCGCTTCATCGGGGGGCTGATGGAGCACGGGGCTGTGGTGAAGTTCGAAGGGCATCTTGAAAATCACCCCTATCAACCCATAGATTCAACGCCCCTCATCGCGCAGGAGATCCTGGCGCGACTATCCGCGCTTGCGCAACATTGATTGGAACCGATATGGCGACCCGTCATTCCAAGCTCATCATCCTCGGCTCGGGCCCGGCGGGCTACACGGCGGCCATCTATGCCGCGCGCGCCAATCTCTCCCCGTTGCTGATTTCCGGCATCCAGCCCGGCGGCCAGCTCACCATCACCACCGACGTCGAGAACTATCCCGGCTTCTCCTCGGTGATCCAGGGGCCCTGGCTGATGGAGGAGATGCGCAAGCAGGCCGAACATATGGGCGCGGGCATGGTGTCCGATCATATCTCCAAGGTCGATCTGTCGCAGCGTCCCTTCCGGCTGGAGGGCGACCTCGGCGACGTCTACCTGGCCGATGCGATCATCATCGCGACCGGCGCCCAGGCCAAGTGGCTGGAGATGCCGTCCGAGGAGAAGTTCCGCGGCTTCGGCGTCTCGGCCTGCGCGACCTGCGACGGCTTCTTCTTCCGTGGCCGCAACGTCACCGTAGTCGGCGGCGGCAATACGGCCGTCGAGGAGGCGCTCTATCTGGCCAATATCGCCGCCAAGGTCACGGTGGTGCATCGCCGCGACCACTTCCGCGCCGAGAAGATCCTGCAGGACCGCCTGTTCAAGCACCCCAATATCGAGGTGGTGTGGAACACGGTGCTGGACGAGATCGCCGGCAGCGAGGTGCCGCTGGGCGTCACCCATGTGAACCTGCGCAATGTCGAGACCGGCGTGGTGACCCGCCACGATACCGACGGCGTGTTCGTCGCCATCGGGCACAAGCCCGCCTCTGAGCTCTTCGCAGGTCAACTGGCCTTCAAGAACGGCGGTTATATTCAGACCGTTCCGGGGACGACGGCTACCTCCGTACCCGGGGTCTATGCTGCCGGCGACGTGGCCGACGACGTCTATCGTCAGGCCGTCACGGCGGCCGGCATGGGCTGCATGGCGGCCCTGGAAGCTGAGAAATGGCTCGCGGCCCAAGAAGTCCACAGGGAAGCGGCGGAATAAATCGTTTTCCGCCGTAAATTCGCCACCCATTTCAAACTTCTCTGCAATGATCATATACTCTCCGCAAACAGGAGTTGAGGGGAGCGGGTTGAACTGGGGGCTTCATGGATTGGGATAAGCTCAAGGTCTTTCATGCGGCTGCGGAAGCCGGCAGCTTTACGCATGCCGGCGACGTGCTGGGGCTGTCGCAATCGGCTGTGAGTCGCCAGGTATCGGCGCTTGAAGGGGACCTGCGTACGCCGCTGTTCCATCGACATGCGCGCGGCCTGATTCTCACCGAGCAGGGCGAGATGCTGTTTCGCACCACGCAGGACGTGATGCTGAAGCTCGAATCAGCCATGGGAGCACTCACCGACAGCCGGGAGCGGCCGAACGGGGAATTGCGGCTGACCACGACTGTCGGCCTCGGCACCTACTGGTTGACGCCGCGCATCGGCGAATTCCTCGACCTTTATCCCGACATCCGGCTGAAGATGCTGCTCACCGAGCAGGAACTGGATCTCGGCATGCGGGAGGCCGACGTGGCGCTGCGCCTGCGCCAGCCCGAACAAGGCGATCTCATCCAGCGTCGCCTGTTCACCGTGCATTTTCACATCTATGCCGCTCCCGAATATATCAAGCGTTTCGGCCAGCCGCGCTCGATCGACGAAATCGACCGGCATCGCATCATCACCTTCGGCGGCACAGCCGGCAGTTTCATCCAGGAGATCAACTGGTTGAACACGGCCGGGCGCGATCCCAAGGATCCGCGCGATCCGGTGTTCGAGATCAACAATCTCGGCGGGGTGAAGACGGCGGTCGAGAGAGGTGTGGGCCTCGCCGTGCTGCCGGACTACCTGGTGGGGCGCGAATCGCCGCTGGTGCAGGTGCTCACCGATGCGGAAATGCCGCAGCTGGAAACCTATTTCGTCTATCCCGAGGAAATGAAGAACCTGGCGCGCATCCAGGTTCTCCGGGATTTCCTCGTGAGCAAGGCTCAGCGCTGGTCCTATTGAGGCCGATAAACCGCTTTACGCGGCGCTTGTGCGCCGTAGCTGCCCCCGGGAGCGGCGTGATTAATTATTAGGCGAGGCTCCTGCGTTTTTTCACGGCAATTGCATCTATGCGCGGCACGCAGGGCCGGCATGTGAAAGAATGCATTGCGGCAAGGAGCCGGCAAATATACTCTCCTGATTGTCAGACGTTCGGGCCATCATCCTCCCGGTGGCGACCTTGAGCTTCTGACGTTCCCCTCTGGATGGTGACTTTTGGACTTTGTCCAAGCTACGGCCGGGTTCGTCCCGGCCGTCTTTTTTTGTGCCGATGGCTGAAACGGTAGTTTCCCGCAGCCTTGCGCCTGGCACCTATTCTACGTGACAACTATGTGACAACCGTAACGTGCTGGCCCGTTTGCTTGCGGAGACCGGGATCCGACAGCCGCATCGCTGCGATCTCGCTGGCATGTGCATCGAGATCGCGCAACGCCCGCCTGAGCATGGCGCCAAGATCGGCCTTGAGATAGGCGAACGCCGGGCCGGGTGAGATCTGCTTCACCTTCAGGAAAATCGCGAGGGCGAAGACGAGGTCCGACTCCGGCAGATAGCCTTGTCGCGAATAGCTCCAGCCGTCGGCATGAGTCTGCATGTTGAAGGCACTATTGGCGAGAAAGACGCCGAAGCCCAGATAAACGGCGGTGATGTCGGTGAGGTGCTCGTCTTCGTCCGCGTCGACCGGCGGGGTCTCGGCGGCGCTTTTGGCCAGCAGATGATGCGCGAGCTCATGCGCCATGGTGGCGATGAAGGACTGCGGATTGTCGAGCAGCTTGGCGCCATAGCTGATCTGGGGTGCCTCCTGCCGGCCCCAGCCCCAGCTATAGGTGCCCGCCGCGTGCTTGCCGTGGTTGATGACAAGGCCGCCGGCCTGCGAGGGCGGGCTGTCGGTCTGCACCAGCGCGATATCGGATTCGCCGAGGCCGCAATAAGCCTTGACCTGGCCGAACAGCCGGAGGGCCATCGCATGGCCCTTCTGGTCGTCGGTCTCGAAAAAGTCCTTCGAAGGTAGCACCAGTTGCGCATCGGCGAAGCGGGAGTGCTGCCCGTGATTGCGGACCAGCCAGGCGAAATTGTCGAGATGCCAGCGCGCCGTGTCCGAATCCAGCAGGGGCTTGCGTCGAAAGGGCCACATGATCCGTGCTCCGGGAGTGTCTGCGGAAAGAGGTATGGCTCGAAAGTCTCCTCGAAGGGAAGGGGGCATGCCAGGCGGACAATCCGGTTGACGGCGAGCCCGCGCCCTGCCACTGCCACGCCATGGCTGACATCAAGACTCTTTTCGTTACGAAACTCTATCGCGCCGAGTTGGACGAGGCGCAGGCTCCGATTGCGGAAATCGAAGCGACCTGCCGTTCTCTCGCCGAGGACGACGAGGCCGGCCAGGCCTGGTGCGAGAAGAACGGCTATCCTGGCTACACCTCCTATGCCTCGCTCAACGATCTGCCCTGGCGATTCCCGGCTATCAAGAAACTCGTCAAGGCGCTCGACGCCCATGTCGCCGCCTTTGCCAGGGAACTCGAATTCGATCTCGGCAAGGAAAAGCTCAAGCTCGACGACATCTGGGTGAACGTCCTGCCAGAGGGGGGGGTGCACACGTCGCACATCCACCCGCGTTCGGTGATATCAGGCACCTTCTACGTCGCCACGCCCAAGGGCTCCAGCGCTTTGAAGCTGGAAGACCCGCGGCTAGGCCTGATGATGGCGGCGCCACCGCGCAAGACCAAGGCATCCAACGAGCAGCGACCCTTCGTCTATGAGGTTCCCCAGGCCGGCACGGTATTGCTGTGGGAGAGCTGGCTGCGCCACGAAGTGCCCGTGAATTTCTCGGAGGAAGAGCGTATCAGCGTAAGCTTCAACTATAGGTGGTAGAATTTCGCCGGCAAAATATTGGATCTCCCCCGAGTAGATAATTCTGTCATAAGTTTCCTGATATATCGCCATGTCGACATCTGTTTGTAGTTCAACCAAATGGATATGGCATTGCTGGGAATTTCAGAAAAAAGCCTGTCCGAACCTCGTTTTTCGTTCGGAGCAGTGGCGGATTCCCTAAAGTTGCTGACATCGCGGCGCTTCAGCCAGGCGGAACGCATTTGGCTGCTCCGCTCGCTGCTGTCGCCGGTGGCCTCAATGCGCTGGAGTGCCTTCATCGGCAAGATCTACGAACGCCACGCGCGGTGCGCACCCAATACGGCCGTTCTCTCGCGCCCGTTGCGCAACTTCGGCAGGCGCGGACTGTCGCCCGGACATCGGGTTGCCCTGATGTGCCGCCATCACGCCATGATGGACGGAATCTTCCGGCCCGAATTGTTGTCCGCGATCTATACCAATACCGTCAGCGACCTCGCCGTCCTGAAGTCGAAGGGCGTCAACTTCCGCATCGGCCTGTGCAATTCGGCGCGCATGACCATGCCTCGCGAAGGCGAACTCGTCGTCTTCTTCCAGAACATCGACACCGGTGCGATCCTCGCCAAGAAGAGCGTGTTTCTCGGCGTGGCGGAGAATTCCCCCATCCTCGTCATCGGCGGCCTCCAGGGCAGCCCTGGAGCCAAGACGGCGATCATCGCGGCAACCCGGCGCCTGCATGGCCTGCGCCCGAAGGACGCGGTGCTGCTCGCCCTGCGAGCCTTCGCCTACGACATCGGCATTGGCGAGGTGCATGCCGTCGCGAATGCCACGCATGTGATCACGGCGGACAATCGCCAGCGCAAATTCAGCGACTATGATGACTATTGGATCGAGCGCGGTGCCACGCCGGCTCCTCCCTATGGCTTCCGCATGTCCTCGCGTATCGAAACCATTGAAGGCGACAAGGGGCGCGACGACGTCAAGCGGCAGGTCGTGGCCGCGGTGGACGCCGCCGTCGCGGGCTGGATCAGGCATCAGGCCTGACGTCGCCGCGGCTCAATAGGTTGCGCGTCCACCCGAAGCGTCGAACACGGCACCGGTTGCGAAGGAGCACTCCTCGCTGGCGAGCCAGGTGATCATGGCGACGACCTCGTCGACCTTGCCGAACCGGCCCATCGGGATCTTGGAGAGCATGTAGTCGATATGCGGCTGCGCGATCTGCTTGAGGATGGGTGTCTCCACCGTCGCGGGCGCCACGACATTGGCGGTGACGCCGGTTTTAGCCAGTTCCTTGCCGAGCGCCTTGGTGAAGCCGATCACCGCCGCCTTCGATGCCGAATAGGCCGAGGCCGTCGGATTACCCTCCTTGCCGGCGATCGAGGCGAGATTGACGATGCGGCCATAGCCGCGCTTCTTCATGATCGCCGCCACATAGCGATTGGCATAGAACAGCCCGTGCACGTTGATGTCGAAGATGCGCTTCCATTCCTCGATGGGGTAGTCGATGGCGGCGGCATTGCGTCCGGCCACGCCTGCCGAGCAGATGAGGACGTCGATCTGGCCCAGATGCTGTTCCGATGTCTTCGCCGCCGCCTCCACGGCAGCCGGATTGGTCACATCAACGACGATGCCGAATGTACCCGGGCCGATCTGCGCCTTGGCACCGCCGATACGGCCTGCATCGACGTCCCAGATCATGACCCTGCCGCCCTCGGCGGCGATCCGCTTGGCGCTGGCGAGGCCCAGGCCCGACGCCCCGCCGGTGACGACGACGCTGCGCCCTTTGAAGCGGCCGGCGAAGGGAGTCATGGCACGGAGCCTCCGATGCTCTGCGTAGTCGCCTCTTATCCTATGTCAGCGGCCCGGTCCCGCAAGCCCATATTGTGCGCGGAGATCATGCTGGTCGCGACCGCCCATCACCGCCTCGGAAAGGGACGCCAAGTTTCCAGCCTGGCACCCAGCCGATGGCGGATTGCATGGCCACAGCTTCCAATGCGAGGCAGGCAGACAAGGATCGCGACTACCTCTACAACCATGCTCCCGCCGGCCCTCCCATGACCGGTCAACCCGGCTATGTGCCGCCTGCCGGCAGCGACAGCCAGGCCTCGACGCCGATGAACCGCAAGACGACGGAGGCGACGAGCACCACGGACGACGGCACCACCGTCACCCGGTCGCGCCAGCGCTGTTCACCCTTCTGGGAATGGGATCCCTGGCCAGGAGGCCTGTGCATTCCGGCCGATGTGACCCGGGCATTGCAGCCCGCGCGGATCAACTGCGCACCAGATCCTCGGCCGCGAGGTCCAGCAGGCGATTCATCGCGCCGCGGGCGCCCGCCGTGTCGCGATAGCGGATGGCATCGAGGACCGCCTTGTGCACCGACAGCGTGCGAGCCTGATCTTCCATCAGGCTCGTGGTGAGCATGAAGGTCGCCTTCAAGGCGGTCTCGATGGTGCCGATGAGGCTTCGCAGGACGATGTTGTGGCTGGCCGCGATCACGCCGCGATGGAAGGCGAGATCGGCCTCGCAGCAGGCATCGAGATCGTGGGGGATGGAGGATTCCATGCCGAGATAGGCAGCCTCGATGCCGGCGAGATCGGCCGCGCTGCCGCGCCGCGCCGCCAGTTCCGCGGCGGCCGGCTCGATGATGCGGCGGGCTTCCATGAGGCTTGCGACCAGTTCGCGGTCGTGGCTGAGATCCGGATGCCAGGAGAGCACCGACGGGTCCAGCATGCGCCATTCCTCGCGCTGGCGCACACGGACGCCGACGCGCGGCCGCGTCTCCAGGAGGCCCTTGGCCGATAGCACCTTGATCGCTTCGCGCACCGACGTGCGGCTGATACCGAAGGAAGCGGCGAGCTCGTCCTCGCGGGGGAGCGTCTCGCCAGGCTGGTAGCGGCCGCCCAGCACCCAGCCGCCGAGCGTGCGCACCACGCTGTCGTGCACCTTGCCGCCATCGGCCAGGGCATTGGAGAGAACGGGAAGCAGGGCGTCGCTTTGCTGGGTCATGACGGAGCCTAGAGTATTGTCGGACGGCGCGGCAAGCAAAGGGATCGTGGCGGTTACGAACAGCCGGCAGCGTCGGTGCGGCGCACTCGCCTGGCTACTCGTGGTACAGCACCGAACGCCCCCCATCGATGACGATGCAGGCGGCATTGATGAAGGGGGCCTCGTCCGACGCCAGGAACAGCGCGGTCATCGCCACCTCTTCCGGCCGGCCTATCCTCCTCGGCGGATGCAGGTCACAGGCGCGCTGCCGCTCGGCGGCGGGATTCTCGAAGGTGTTCCAGTACTCGACCGCGATCGGCGTCTCGATATAGCCGGGCGCGATGGCGTTCACCCGGATGTTCTCGGCTGCATACTGGATGCCGAGTGCCCTGGTGAGGCCGAGCAGCCCGTGCTTGGCGACCGGATAGGGAAAGCAGTTCGGAATGATCGAGAAGGAGTGACTCGAGGCGATATTGACGATGGCCCCGCCCTTACGGGCGATGAGGTGCGGCAGGACGGCCTTGGAGACTGTCCACACGCCCTCGAGATCGACCGCGAAGCAGCGCCGCCATTCTTCTTCCGAAGTGTCGAGCGGCTCATGGAAGACGTTGATGCCGGCGTTGTTGACGAGGATATCGACTGGCCCGAGGTCCCGCTGCGTCGCCTCGACCATGGCGGCGACCTCGTCCGGCTTCGTCACGTCCGTCCTGGCGAAGGCCGATCGTCCGCCCAGCAGCGACAGCCGTTCCGCCACAGCGCGGCCCGTCTTCTCGTTGGCCTCGGCGATCATCACCGCCGCTCCCTCGCGGTGGAAGGCGATGGCGATGGCCTCTCCAATGCCCTGGCCGGCGCCGGTGACGATGGCGACCTTGCCCTGGAGCCTGCCGGTCATGTTACCAGTCCACGATGGTGCCATCGTCGAGGACGGCGTTGAGGGTGTGGATCACTTCCGGCGCATAGGGATGGCGGGCGCATTCGGCTTCGTCCACCTCGATGCCGAGCCCTGGCTGGTCCGGCACCTGCCAGAAGCCGTCGACCAGGCGGATCGGCCCCTGCACCACGTCAAAGTACCAGGGCACGGCCCCTACCATCTCCTCCTGGATCACGTGGTTGGGCGTCGAGACGGCGAAATGCAGGGCCGCGACGCCAGCGATCGGTCCGAGGGGATTATGGGGAGCGACGCCGATGCCGATGGTATCGGCCATGGCCGCGATCTTCTTGGCTTCACCCAGGCCGCCGCAATGGCAGATGTCCGGCTGGGCGATGTCGATGGCGCGGGCGCGGAACAATTCGTCGAACTCGCTGCGCTCCACCAGGCGCTCGCCGGTTGCCAGAGGCACTTTCGTTCGCGCGGCGATGCTGGCGAGGCCAAGCGTTTCGCCCGGCGGCAGGGGCTCTTCCACGAACATGGGGCGGCCGGGTTCGAGGGCCTCGATATAGGCGAGTGCAGCGCCGACCGAGGCAGGGCGGCCATGGAAATCGACCATGATCTCGATCTCCTCGCCGACCGCCGACCGCAATGCGCCCATCAGCCTCTCGACCTTGCTGACGTCGGGCAGGGGGGCGTGGAAATGCGTGTAGGGAATGAACACCGCCTTGAAGGCCTTGTATCCCTTCTCCACCACCTCGCGGGCGCGCTCAACCAGCGGCGCCTCGTCCATGGATTCATAGACCGCGCGCATGTCGCCGAGACCGAGATGAGTGTAGACACGCACCTTGTCGCGCACCTTGCCGCCGAGAAGGCGCCACACCGGGACGTTCAGGTGCTTGCCCAGGATGTCCCAGAGGGCGATCTCGATACCGGAAATGGCGCTCATGCCGATGGCGCCGAGCCGCCAGAAGGACTGGCGCTTCATCGCCCGCACGGCCTGTTCGATATCGCGGGGATCGCGTCCGATCACCAGCGGCGTCAGATCCTTGATCGCACCGACGACGGCCTGGGTCTTCCATTCGAGCGTGGCCTCGCCCCAGCCATGGAGCCCGGGCTCGTCCGTCTCGATCTTGACGAACACCCAGTTGCGCATTTCCGCGTTCACCACGCGGGTGTGGACGGCGGTGATTTTCAATTCAGCATCCTTGGTGCATCGATCTTTTAATTATCGTATTATTTATCACATAAATCACAATTAGAGATCGACGCAAGAGGTCCGATATGTCAATTTATCATGAGATTTCAGGATTTTTCTTAATTTGTGAACCGGCGTGGCCTGATATCTCGCGTAAAGCATAATAAATTATCGTATTTTATGATGTTGTGGGCGCAGGCCTTCGAGACGCCAGGCACCTTTTCATCGCCGGCTTCATCGCTCCCGCTTGTTGGCCCGCCTTCAGGCGGGAGGTCCTTTCCACCGTTCCAATGGAAGGCTAGGTTTCGGGGCGGGACAAGCCCGGCGGCTTGCCAGCGGGGGACGCCATGCTGACCAAGCGCGATTTCATCACTCTTGCCGTCGCGCTGCTTGCGTCGACCGGTACCGGGATTGCTGTCTATGCCGGTCTTCCGCATGTGCTGGTCTTCGTGAGCGGCGCCTTCGCGCTGGCGGGCCTCGCGGCGCTGATTGGTGATTCCACGGACCATCTGGGACGACATCTCGGGCCGGCCGCTACGGGGATCGTGCAGTCTGCGGTTGGCAATCTTCCTGAGCTTTGCGTCTGCATCTTCGCCCTGCGCGCCGGCCTCGTGGAAGTGGTGCAGGCCTCGCTGATCGGCTCCATCCTCGGCAACAGCCTGCTCGTTCTGGGTATCGCCTTCCTGGCCGGCAGCGCGCGCCACAAGGTGCTCGTCTTCAATGCAGCCGGTCCCCGAATGATCGCGGCCCTGCTGCTGCTGGCCGTCTCGGCCCTGATGCTGCCGACGCTGGCCTCGATCATGCATCTGCCGGCGGGCGCCCACGAGGACAGGCTCGCACTCGTCTGCGCCGGCGTGCTTCTGGTGGTTTTCTTCGTGTCGGTGCGCGTCATGCTCGACGGCAGCGAACGCACGGTGCCCGCGGAGGCCCGGGATCACGAGGATGGCTGGCCGCTCTGGCTGGCTCTCACCATTCTCGCACTGGCCGGTGTCGCCGCACTCTTCGTGTCGGACTGGTTCGTCGAGGCCCTGACACCGGCCATCGAGGTCTTCGGCATTTCGCAAGCCTTCGCCGGCCTCGTCATCGTCGCCATCGTCGGCAATGCGGTGGAGAATGTCGTGGGCATTCAGTTCGCGCTTCGCAACCAGGCGGAGCTTGCCATCAGCGTGATCCTGAACTCATCGCTACAGGTCGCTCTCGCGCTGATCCCGGTGCTGGTCTTCGCGAGCTATCTGATGGGCGGGACGCCCTTCACGCTGGTGGTGCCGCCCATGCTGGCGGTAGCGCTGATGCTGTCCGCGATCATCGGCGTGGTGGTCACGGCGGACGGACGCGCGGACATGGCCGACGGAGCGGCGCTGGTCGGCCTCTATGTGATCATCGCGGCGATCTTCTGGTGGGGGTGATGGGGATGGCGGTCACGGACCGCCATCCGGGTTGTCGGGCCGCGTTTACGCCGCGAACCAAGCCTTTTCCGCAGCACGCTGGTCGCACATGTCATAGCGCGGATGCGGCGCGACGCCGGCGACCTTCTTGGCATAGCCGTCGAGATAGTCGCTGACCGCGTAGACGACCATGCCGCCGTCGTCGTGGATCATCTTCTGCGCCTCGTTGTACATCTGCCGGCGCTTGGCGTCGTCTTCCTCGACGCGGGCGGCGATCACCAGCTTGTCGAAGTCGGGGCGCTTCCAATGCGTATCGTTCCAGGCCGCGTCCGACAGGAAGGTCTGCGAGAGCTGCAGGTCGATGGCCGGCCGGTCGCCCCAGTAGACGGCGCAGAAGGGGTCCTTCAGCCAGACGTTCGACCAGTAGCCATCGCCCGAAACGCGCGTGACCGTGAGGTCGATGCCGGCCTGCTTCATGGCCTCCTGGTAGAGCACGCCCGCATCCGTGGCGCCGGAGAACGCACCTTCGGAAACCTTGAGCTCGAGCTTGGGGCTGCCGGCCTTCTTGTAGTGGAACGCAGCCTTCTCGGGGTCGTAGGGCGTCTGGGGCAGATCCTTGTCGAAATAGGGGTTCATCGGGCTGATCGTGGTGTCGTTGCCGATGGTCGCGTAACCCATATAGACGGTATCGACGATCTTCTTGCGGTCGATGCCGTATTTCAGGGCGAGGCGGGTGTCGAGATTGTCGTAGGGCGCGGTGTCGCACAATGCGGCGAAGCAGTAGCGGTTGCCCGTGCCCTTGCTCTGCACCAGTTGCGTGTCCGGCGAGGCGGTGACGATCTCAACCGTCTTGGGGTCGATGCGGTTGATGGCATCGACCTGTCCGGCCAGCAGGGCCTGCATGCGGGCGGTGGCGTCGGGGATGTACTGCAGTTCCACTCCGTCGAAATTGCCGCATCCTTCCTTCCAGTAGTGACCGGTATTCTGGGTCACCACGCGCACGCCCGGCTCGAAGCTCACCAGCTTGTAGGCGCCGGTGCCGTCCGGCTTGGAGAAGTCCGTGAAGCCGTTGGGAATGCCGAGGATGTGGTAGTCCGTGAGGTTGTAGGGCAGGTTGATGTTGCCGGCGCTCAGCGTAATCTGGATCTGGTTGGGTGAGAGCTTCTTGATCTCGGAAATGCCGCTCAGCAGGTCCTTGGCGGCGGACTTGGTGTCGCCGCGGTGCAGGTTGAGCGAGTAGATGATGTCGTCGGCATCGAGTGTCTTGCCGGAATGGAAGGTGACGCCCTTGCGGATGTTGAAGATCCATTCCTTGGCGCCGGGCTTGGCTTCCCAGCTCTCGAGCAGCTCGCCGACGGCCTTGCCCTGCGAATCGATCTCGATGAGTCCGTTCCAGATCTGGTAGCCGTAGTTCAGCGGGATCGAATCCGCGAAGGCGCGCGGGTCGAGACCGTCGGAGGCCGAGCCGCCTTCCATGCCGATGCGGAACGTGCCGCCTTTCTTTGGCGCATCGGCCGCCCGTGCCGGCTCTCCAAGAGCACCGAAGGCGCCGAAGCCAAGGCCGAGCGCTGCCGCGCCCTTCATCAATTCGCGGCGATCCAGTATGAGGCCCGGGGCATTCTGCGGATAGGTCTTGTCTGTCATGAGCGCGGTTTCCCTGAGACGGTCTTGAGGGGGCGGTAGCTTACGTTACGCAAGACCTCCCCAGGGCAGCATGGTGTTTCGGGATCCGGCAGGCAAGTAAACCAGAAGCGACGGCCTCTGCGGGACATGCGACGTCTGCTGCGATTTCATGAAATCAATCAGGATGTGCGGCGGGTCCGCGAATTTGCGCATGGAACAATCCGCTCCGCGGGGGAGACTGTGGCCAACCCTCTTGCCTGAGATCTTTGCCACCGACGCCGAACGAGGCAGGGGCCTAATGAAGCGCACGCCGCCGTCCACGCGATGCATGAGGCCCGTGCGGGCCTCGCTTGTGAATTCGCCGCGCTCCCGCGCCCGACGGTGGCGAGCGCGCGGCGGATTGTCGGCTGAAGGAAGGCGAGGGGGCAGGCCGTCTTCGCGCGCTGCCCCCAGGAGGTCTCACCAGGCGGTGAAGCCGCCGTCGACCACGACGTTGGAGCCCGTCATGTACGAAGAGGCATCCGAGGCGAGGAAGCGGACGACGCCGTTATATTCGTCGATCTCGGCCTGGCGCCCCATTGGTACGCGTTCGAGGAAGGCATCGATGAATTCCTTGTCGAAGGTCGCGGTCTTCACGCCGCCGAAGGAGATCAGGTTGACGCGCACCTTCTTCGGCGCCCAGTAGGTGGCGAGATAGCGCGTGAGGTTGACCAGCCCCGATTTCGAGGCGGCGTAGGATACGGCCTTGATGAACGGCACGCCGTCGCGCTTCTCGCGATAGGCGTAGAGAGCCTGGTTGGGCGAGACGATGCCGTAGATCGAGCCGACGTTGATGATCGAGCCCCGCCGCTCACCCGCCATGCGGCTGCCGACGACCTGACTCGTCAGCATCACGCCGGTGAGGTTGGTGTCGATGATCTCGTCCCAATATTTCTGCGGATAGTCCTCGAAGGGCGCGTTCTGCTCGGCCGAGCCGTCCGGCTTGGAATCGATGCCGGCATTGTTGACGAGGACGTGCGGCACGCCCCAGTCGGCGACCAGCCTGTCGGTTGCCTCCTCGAGCGCCTTCTTGTCGCGCACGCTCGCCTCGTAGACGCGGATGCGGTCGGTCAGGCCGGGAAACTTCTCGGCCAGCTTGTCGCTCGCGAACGGACGGCGGCTGAAAATGGCCACCTTGGCGCCTGCTTGCGCCAGGGACCTGCTGAACTGGGTGCCGAGCTGGCCGAGGCCGCCGGTGACGACGACGACACGGCCGTCCACGCTGAAAGGATCGCTCATGATTTCATACTCCGGATGTCTATGGTTTCAGGCGGTCCTGGCAGCAGTGTCGATCGCCTCGCGGGCCCCGCGGCAGCCTGCGTTGAGGAACATCACGTCATTTCCCATGATGATCATGTCGACGCCCTTCTTCTTGAGGGCGATCACATTCTCGGCCACCGGCGGAATGCAGGGCGCCATCACCTTGATGCCGCGGGCGTGGCACTTCTCGATCAGCTCCGCGAGCTTCTCCTCGACCTCCGGATGCGACATGGAATAGTCGATCGAGATCTGGCGCGAGATGGAATAGTCGGCCGGCCCGAAATTGATGACGTCGATGCCCTCGACTTCGAGAATCTCGTCAATGTTGTCGAAGAACTCGTAACTCTCGGCCATCGGTATCACGAGGCGCGTTGCGTTCTCGTGCTCCATGTATTTCGACCACTGAAAGCCCGGACCGGCGAAGCCGGCCGCACGGCAGGAGGCGTCGCCCCCGCGACGGCCGAACGGCGGGAACTTGGCGGCCTTCACGATGGCACGCGCCTGGTCGGCATTGTTCACCTGCGGCACGATCACGCCGGTGGCGCCGAACTCCAGCGACTTGCGGATGTCCCATTCATTGGTGCCACGCACGCGCACCAGCGGCGCGATGCCCGAAAGCAGGGCGGCGAGCACCAGCTTTTCCATCTGGCCATCCACGTTGACCGGCGTGTGCTCGGCGTCGATGAAGGCGAAGTCGAGCCCCCAATTGGCCGCAACTTCGACGGCGGTGGTCGAGCCGGTATACATCGTGGCGCCGAACACGGGCTCTCCACGCTTCATCTTGGCGGCTAGATTGGTATTTTCGGGCGGTGCCAAAGGTCTTCTCCTGATTTGCGAAGGCTGGAACTTACTTGAGGTCCGGCGCGATGAAGCTGCGGAGCTCGGGTGTGCGTGGATTGGCGAAGATCTCTTCCGACCGTCCCTCTTCCCAGACGGTGCCCTGGTGCATGAAGACGGTGCGGTTCGCCACGCGCCGGGCGAAGCCCATCTCATGGGTCACCAGCATCATGGTCATGCCGGCTCTGGCGAGCTCGGAGATGGTCTTGAGAACTTCGCCGGTGAGCTCTGGGTCGAGCGCCGACGTCACCTCGTCGAACAGCATGACCTTGGGTTTCATGGCGAGGGAGCGGGCGATGGCGACACGCTGCTGCTGCCCGCCGGACAACTGGTCGGGATAGGCGCCGGCCTTGTCGGCGAGGCCGACGCGGGTGAGGACCTCATGCACCAGCGCGGCGCTCTGTTCGCGCGGAAGGCCCTTCACCACCCGGGGCGCCAGCGTGATGTTCTCGGCGACGTTGAGATGAGGAAAGAGGTTGTAGCTCTGGAACACCATGCCGACCTCCCGCCGCAGCGCGCGCAGGTTGGCGCCGGAGCGGTCGACCTTGTGGCCGGCCACCTCGATCGCGCCCTCCTGGAAAGGTTCGAGCCCGTTGATGCAGCGGAGCATCGTGCTCTTGCCCGAGCCCGAACGACCGATGATCGCGACCACGTCTCCATTGGCCACAGTGAGGTCGATGCCGTTCAGGACGGGCAGGGCGCCATAGGATTTACGAAGATTTTCAATGCGTAGCGCCAGCATGCTTCCTCTCCTTCAAAGCTTCGCTCCACCAGGACAGCGGGTAGCAGACGGCGAAATACATGACCGCCACGGTCAGGAAGACGTGGAAGGGCTGGAAGGTCATGTTGTTGAGGAGCTGGCCCGCGCGGGTCAGTTCCACGAAGCCGATCAGGGCGGTCACGGAGGTGTTCTTGACGATCTGCACCATGAAGCCGACGGTCGGGCCGAGCGCGATGCGCATCGCCTGGGGCAGGATGACGTATCGCAGCTTCTGGACCGGCGTCAGCGCCAGCGAGTCGGCCGCTTCCCACTGGGTGGGCGGTATGGCTTCGATGCAGCCGCGCCAGATGTCCGCGAGATACGCCGTGGCATACATGGTGAGCGAGATCGCGGCCGCCGCGAATGGCGGGAAATACAGACCGAGGAAGCTCAGCCCGTAGAAGGCGAGGAACACCACGATCAGGAGCGGGGTTGCCTGCACGAGCTGGATATAGGCGGCGATGATCGCCTTGAGCCACCGCGGCCCGAGTGCGCGTCCCAGGGCGAAGACGAGGCCGAAGATGCCGCCGAACACGAAGGTCAGGATCGACAGGCCGACCGTCCACATCAGGCCATGGAGAAGGAAGACGACGCTGGGCCATCCGAAGGTCTGGATCATGCTCGGCCCTCCCTCGTGTCGAGCTTGAGCACGGCGCCGGCAAGGCCCGCCTGTGGGTCGCGGCGCCGGAAGAGCCAGAGGCCGATCAGCCAGTAGACCAGGCGGAAGCAGAAGGTGACGCAGATGTAGATCGCCGCCACGACCAGGAAGGTTTCGAGGCTGCGAAAGGATTGTGATTCGATCTTCGAACCGGCAAGAGTGAGTTCGGTCGCCGATATCGACGAGGCGATCGAAGTGCCCAGCAGCGTAAGGGTGAGCTGGCCGGTGAGGGCCGGGTAGACTACGCGAAGGGCCGGGACGATGATGATGTAGCGCATCACCTGCAGGCGCGAGAGGCCGAGGGCGAGGCCGGCTTCGATCTGCGTGCGGGGGATCGCCAGAAGGCCGGCCCGGAAGATTTCCGCCGAATAGGCACCGAGATTGAGCGAGATCGCCATGATGGCGGCATGATCGGCGCTGAGGCGAAGGCCGACATAGGGCAGGCCGAAAAACAGGAGGAAGAGCTGGACCAGCAACGGCGTGTTGCGGAAGGCTTCCACATAGGTGGCACCGGCGGCGGCGCTCCACCGTGGCCCGTTCACGCGTGCCAGCGCAACGCCGAGTCCGATGGCAAGCCCGATGGCGATCGATTCCGCCGACAGGACGATCGTGTTGATCGTGCCATGCACGAGATCGGGCGTCCGGGCGAACACCGGCGCAAAATTCATCTCATAGGCCATTGCAAGCTCTCCCTGGCGGTGCCGGACGAGGATCGCCCGGCACGCCTGGATGCATCCCGAGGACGATCAGAAGGTCGGCAACTTGCCGCCGGGGATCGGGACGCCGACCCACTTCTTGTGGAGTTCGTTGAGACGCCCGGTGATCTCTTCGTAGTAGATGAAGTTGTTCAGCCACTGATGCAGCTCGCCGGCGTCCTTCCGCACGGCCATGGACCAGTACAGCGTGAAGATCGGCACTTCCGTCTTCACCTCCAGATTGGTGAGGTTGCGCTTGGCGATCACGTCGTTGGCGACGGTCGCCACTGCGGCAGTGGCGTCGACCTGCCCGGAGATCAGGGCCTGCATGGCGAGGGCGTCGTCGTCGAAGCGCACGACCTCTGCGCCCTCGATGTTGTAGCCGCTGACGGCGGCATCCTGCGTGCTGCCCTTGGGCACGGAAATACGCTTGCCCTTGAGGTCGTCGAGCGACTTGAGGGGCATGTCCTTGGCCGCCACGAAACGCATTTCGTAGGCGCCGTAGGGATTGGTCATCAGGAACGTCTTTGCCCGCTCGGGCGTCGCCGTCATGTGGGCGATCAGCAGATCGACGCGGCCCGATTCCAGCGCGGCAGCGCGGGAGGCGTTGTTGACCGGCACGACTTCGAGTTCGACCCCGAGATTCTTGGCCACGTCGCGGGCGAGATCCACCAGGAACCCATCGGTGTTGCCGGAGGAGTCGACTGTGTCATAGGGCGGAATGCCCGTCAGCACGCCGATGGTGACCTTGCCCTTCTTCACGAGATCGGCCGTGGTCTGTGCGTGGGAAAGTGCTGCGGGAGCCGTGAGCAGGCACGCCATCCCGAGCGTGGCCACGGCGCGGCGCAATAGCCGTCCAATCATCGATCCTTCCTCCCTCTCATCGCCGCCGGCTTTCCGGACCGTCGTGTCCGGGTGCAGGCTGCTTGCGCTCCGACGTCCGGGATCGAATTCCCGGCACGGTTGTTTACGGGCGGCTACTTTTGGCCGCTCACTCTTGACATATGACTTATGTCATGAGTTATTGTCAACCAACTTAAGCAGGCGGCCTGCACGAAGCCGACCGCGACAAGGCGGCGCACCGGCTTCCGGCCGCAGGCGACCGGAGTTCGACAGGGAGGCAGGATTGATGGACGCAGCAGCTTCGGTCGGCGCCGACGCGAGACCAGCGCATGTTGATATTCTCACCTGCCGCTGTTGACTGGGATCGCAGACGGATAAGCGTCGGGTCAATCCGTCGCTTGACGCAGGCGAACTGGATCATTGCGCAAAGAAGAAGGCCTTGATGTCCACGAACAACAATCGAAGCCGTGACAAGCTGCATTCCTCGGTCGCCGGCGCTTTCGAGGCCCGGATCCTGTCGGGTGAACTTCCGATCGGCGAGCACCTTCCCTCGGAAGGCGACATTGCCCGCGACTTCGGCGTATCGACGCGTTCCGTGCGCGAGGCGATGCAGATACTCGAGACCAAGGGCCTGGTGCGGCGGCGGCACGGCGGACGCACCAGCGTGGTGCGGGCCGACGTGGGCGAGTTCATGGGGACGCTGGCTGTGACGGTCCGCCAGCTTCTCGCCAGCGATCCCGACTATCTCCTGCAGTTGATGGTCGCGCGCCGAATGATCGAGACGGAGGTGCTAGGCATCCTGGCGGCCAGGGAAACCCCCGTGAACGAGGAGGTGACGGCCGCGCTTGACGGCATGCGCCGCGCCCGTGATGCCGGCGACTTCACCGGCTTCACCGTGCAGGACGCGGCGTTCCATCTTGCCCTCGTCCATTCGGCCGGAAACAAGATCCTCTCGCTGTTCTACGACAATCTCTACGGCCTCATCACGGATGTCATCGCGGTCTCCAGTCGCGTGCCGACCAAGTCTCTGGAGGCGGCGTATGCCGAGCACGAGGACATCTACACCATGATCCGCAACCGCGACGAAGCCGGCGCCAAGGCGCTGCTGCGCGCCCAGATCGACAACAGCGCCGCCTATCTGCGCGTCGCTATCGAGAACGCCAACCGCAAAGAAGAGAGCAATGCCTGACTTCGATTACACCGACACCGATTGGGATTCGATCGCCCGCCTGCGCAAATGGTACTCCGGCGACGTCCACGACTCGATGGAGCATCTGGGCCTGTGGGGTCATCTCGAAGGCATTTCCCTGCTCGGCAGCCTGCAGCCGGGCGAAGTGGTGTGCGGACCGGCGGTGACGGTGCAGTTCGAGCCCTCGGATCGCAAGGGCGAGCCGCAGGACGTCTATCACAATGCCATCGACAATGTCCCCAAGGGTGGAATCCTAGTCTGCGAGGCGTCCTGCGCCGGTGGCTCGTGCTCGGGTGAGCTGATGAGTTCGGGGGCCAAGGTCCACGGCGCGGCCGCCACCATCGTCAACGGGACCGTGCGTGATCTCGCCCAGGTGAAGGCGCTCGGCTATCCCCTGTTCGGCACGGCGGCCAGTCCCGTCGGCGTCACCGGAAAGAAGGAGCCGAAACACTCGCAGGTGCCGGTGAGGATCGGACGGGTCACCGTCAATCCGGGCGACGTGATCTTCGGCGATATAGACGGGGTGGTGGCCATTCCTAGGAACCGTTTGCGCGACATAGCCGACGCCGCCGATGCGCTGGGGCGAAACGAGGCCGAGGCACGCCGTAGGATTCTGGCGGGCGAGAAGCTCCAGGAGATCTGGCCCGTCGCCTGACGGCGCCGGATCTCCTGTCCGGGTTATCGCCCAACCGTTACGGGCATGGATGCCTCAGTCCATCATAGCCCAGATAGGTGCCCGTGGCGGGGTTATAGGATCTGAAGCGGGCAGCGCAGGAGCCGCCGGCATGGTAGTGCCGGTGGCTGAGCGCGCCGCCGAGGATCGCTCCGACGGCCAGGCCGGCGACGCCGGCGGCGACGGCGTCGCCATCGTCATAACCGTCATAGCCATAGTAGCCATACCGATAGGGCCTCCAACCATAGCCTCCGCGCCAGCCACGGTTGCGTCCGTACCAGCCGTAAGGGCGGCCGCCCCTGTAGTAGCCGGGGCCGGCAAAGCGGCGCGGTCCGGGCGAAACATAGGCGCCGTGGCCGCTCGGACGCCAGATCCCGCGCTGGCGGGCTTCGGCGGGTGGCACGGCGATGACGCTTCCGGCGACAGTAACGGCGGCAAGCAATCCGGCAACTATCTTACGCATGATAAAACCTCTTCGAATGAACAATAAAACACACTTACGTTGTGTAACATTTGGTGACTGATCTCGTTCCTTTCCATACCTTTTGGAAATATTAAATCTTGTACAGCTTGTGCGAGTGAGCGCGGAAAGGATGAATTATTGGCAGAAACGGCTGGTTCCGTTACTGCCCCGCGGTTCCAGATCCATATGCCAGTGATTGGCATGCGACGGGTCTGCTCCCGGGCCGAGGGCGGTGTGGAAGTAGCCGCAGGCGCCGGCCCTGACGGCGCGGTCGAAATCGCGGTCGTGCTGGTCCTCGGGAGTGCCGACCCGGTAGAGGCGCCCATCGCCGAGGCGGAACTGGGCGATGTCGATCGCCAGCCCCTGGGCGTGTGCGCTGAGCTTTGCGCCGGCGACATTGTTGCGGGGCCTGCATTCCAGGCCCGCCCCCGTGCCGATCGCGGTGATCGGCTGGCCGTAGCTGCCCTTCGCGAGCGGTACCAGGAACTGGTTGACGAAATCGGCGAGCGTCTCGGCCGTGGCGCAGGCGATAAGCGGGCGGTCGGGAAAGTCGATACGCGTTCCGCCAGAGGTGAGGGAAGTCAGCGTTATCGGCTGGTCGACAACGCAACGCGGATCCGCGAATGCGGCCGGTGTTCGCGCCTCGGCGGTGACCCCGCGGTCGCGCAGCCGTTGCAGGCAGTCCCCTGCAGGGGGCGGAGCCGGTTGCGTGGGAGGCGGGGCGGCCGTTGCGGGGGTGATCTCTGCCGGCTTTTGAGGCGGCGGCTCCGGTCGAACGCTTTCCGGCGGTGATTCGAGGGACGGCCGTGGCGGAGGCAGGGGGAGTGCCTGGCCGCCATACGTCCGGGCATGAGGCAAGCTGCGAGGCGTCCCCGCGCCGGCGGCCATTACAAGGGCGAAAGCAATTGCGAGGCCGCACCACCTGAATTTCGTCAATCCCGCCGCCCTCCTTGTCGAGGGGGAACACGGGCTCCGTGCCTTCGGTTCCTTCGCCAGGCTCTGGCGCGAGCGGTGCGCGTCCTGCTATAGGCGGCAGGAACGCACGCCACGCGAGCGGCGGTTCGGCAAGATCATATCAAGGAAACGTCCGTCGTGGCTGTTTTGCAGAACGAGGCCGGAAGCTCCGGCGACGTCGATTCTCCCTATGCCTGGCTGCGTCTGGTATTGACGGTCATCCTGGGGACGGTGGCCTGCGTCGGCAACTGGTCCGTCGTGGTGGCGCTGCCTGCCATCCAGGTCGAGTTCGATACGCTGCGCGGCGGCGCATCGCTGCCTTATACTTGCGCCATGCTCGGCTTCTCCTTCGGCGGGGTGGCCATGGGGCGGCTGGCGGATCGCTTCACGATCGTGGTGCCCGTGCTGATCGGCGCAGTCACGCTTTGCGCCGGCTATGTCGCGGCCTCCTTCACCGCCTCGATCTGGCAGTTCGCGCTGGTCTATGTCTTCATCGGCATCGGTTCGGCCGCCGGCTTCGCGCCGCTGATCTCCGATCTGTCCCACTGGTTCAGGAAGCGCCGGGCTCTCGCCGTCGCCTTCGCCGCTTCCGGCAGCTATCTCGCGGGCACGGTTTGGCCGCTGATAGTCGAGCATTTCCAGACGACGCAGGGCTGGCGTGCCACGCATGTCGGCATCGGCCTTTTCGCTCCCCTGGTGATGGTGCCGATCGCATTCGCCCTGAAGCGGCGCCCCGCGACCACCGAGATTGCCGCCGCGGAGGCCGCGACGCACGCCGCGCGCCGGGAACTCGGCCTGAGGCCGAACGTGCTCCAGGCGCTGCTCGTCGTCGCGGGGTTTGCCTGCTGCATGGCCATGTCGATGCCGCAGGTCCATATCGTCGCCTATTGCGGCGATCTCGGATATGGCGTCGCGGTGGGCACGCAGATGCTGTCGCTCATGCTCGGCCTGGGCGTGGTGAGCCGCCTCGCCTCGGGCGTGGTGGCCGATCGCATCGGGGCCGGCCCGATGCTGATCCTGGGCTCGTCCATGCAGGCGGCCGCCCTGCTGCTCTACCTTTTTTTCAACTCGCAGTCCTCACTCTATGTAATATCAGGGCTTTTTGGCCTTTTCCAGGGCGGCATCGTGCCGATGTACGCTGTGATCATCCGCCAGTTCCTGCCGCCGCGCGAGGCAGGCACGCGCATCGGCCTGGTGCTGATGGCGACGGTGCTCGGCATGGCCTGCGGCGGGCTGCTGTCGGGCATGATCTTCGACGCATCCGGCTCCTATCGCCTGGCCTTCCTGCACGGCTTCCTGTGGAACTGCGTGAACCTTGCTCTAGTGAGCTGGTTGATCCTCTGGCCCCGATGGAGGCAGCGCCGGCAGGCCGTCGTCGCGGCATAGAAGGATGTTCGGTTGCCGCAGCCCCGGCGAGGTTGCCCACGCCCCTGGCCTGCCTTCCGTTTCTCGCGTATAGAGGGAGCATGGTGACAGAACGGTTCCATGTGCTCCTGCAACAACGCTGCCAGACTTTGGCGGCGGTTTTTGCGCGCGCGTGGGTTTCCGGTTCCTGCTGACAGCAGGCCATCGCCATCCTCGTACGCAACCCCGCTCGAAATTCGGCGGGGTTTTTCATGTCAGGACTCCCCGCCGGTTCAAAACCTTCCAGGAGAGTGCCATGACCGATCCAGGTCTCTATCTCGCCTTTCTCGGCGCCGTCCTCGTCCTCATGCTGATACCGGGGCCGAACGTGGCGCTGATCGTCGCCAACAGCATCGCCCACGGATCGCGCTACGGCCTGCTCACGGTGGCCGGCACAAGCACGGCCATGGTGCTCCAGCTGTCCCTCACCGCTCTCGGCATGTCCGAAGTGCTTGGCACGATGGGGGCGTGGTTCGAGGTTCTGCGCTGGATCGGCGTCGCGTATCTGGTCTGGCTCGGGGTCAAGCAGTGGCGGTCGCCTGCGGTCGATCTGCCGGCAGGCAGGCCTGAGGCCAGATCGCCGCGACGTATCTTTACGCGGGCGTTGCTGGTCTCGCTGACCAATCCCAAGACCCTGCTGTTCTACGGCGCCTTCTTTCCGCAGTTCGTGAACATGGAAGCGCCCGTCGGCCTGCAGGTCGTCATCCTCTCCGCGAGCTTCCTCGCGATGGCGGTGTTCGTGGACAGCGGATGGGCGCTTCTCGCGGGCCGTGCCCGCGGCCTGCTCGCATCGCGGGCACGCTTGCGCAACCGCCTGTCGGGCGGACTGCTGATCGGAGCGGGGACAGCCCTCGCCATGGTCCGTATCAAATGAACTGCCCGATGGCGGTCAGGCGGGATCGCCGCGCACGCCCGCCGGTGCCAGGGACTTCAGCCTTGCGGCCAGGAAGTCCACGCAGAGCCTGACCTTTGCGGCCGTCAGCCGGCTGTGTGGAAAAACGGCATGGATGGGAGCCGCCGGGAGCCTGAAACGCGGCAGCAGGATCTCCAGGCGGCCGGCCGCGACATCGGCGCCGATGTCCCAGACGGATTTCAGCGCGAGGCCGGCGCCCTCCAGCGCCCAACGATGGGCAAGTTGGCCATTGTTGGTGCTGAAGGGACCGGCAACATGAACCACGGTGCCGTCGGCGAAGGTCCAATGGTCCAGTGGAGGGTCGCCATAGGTGATGCAGTCATGATCGACGAGTTCCTCGATCGCGTTCGGTCGGCCCCGCCTGTCCAGATAGGCCGGCGAGGCGCAGATCACCCGCACGTTGGGTGCGAGACGTCGGGCGACCAGGCTGGAATCGGCGAGGGTCCCGAAACGGACGGCAAGATCGTAGCCGCCTTCCACGATGTTCTCGACGCTGTCCGTGGTGTCGAGATGAACATGCAAACCGGGATGTTCGGCGTGGAACTCCCGCAGCAGCGGCGCCAGCCAGCGTGTGCCGAAGGCAAAGGTGGAGGTGACGCGCAGCAGGCCCACGGCGGTGTCGCGGCCACCCGTAGCCTCCATCTCCGCGTCGGCGATTTCCGCCAGGATGCGGGTGCAGCGGGCATGGAAACGGGCGCCTTCCTCGGTGAGGGCCAGCGTGCGCGTGGTTCGGTTGGCGAGCCTCACGCCGAGCCGTTCCTCGAGCCCGGCCAGGCGGCGGCTCACCACCGCCAGCGAAAGCCTGAGATCGCGCGCCGCGCCGGACAGGCTGCCCGCGGCGACCACCCGGACGAAGACCAGCATGTCGAGGAGGTTGTCGGCCATATTCTTGCTCTAGCAGCAAGAGTGCTTCAATGGAAATGACTATTCTTGTGGAAGGCGCCATGGCCTAAGTTTGGTCCTGCAGCACCAATGGATCGAGTGCAAGGAGAGAACCCATGAGCATTCTCAAGGACAAGCGCGTCCTCGTCGTCGGCGGCAGTTCCGGCATCGGGCTCGCCGTCGCGATGGACGCCAAGGCCGAGGGAGCGGACGTCACCGTACTCTCGCGCTCGAAGGAAAAGCTGGCCGAGGCGGCCCGGCGGATCGGCGAGGGGACGCGAGGCATCGCGCTCGATACCGCCGACCAGCCGGGCATCGAGGCATTCTTCAGCGACAACGAGCCTTTCGACCATATCGTCATTTCGGCCGCGCAGACGCCCACCGGCCCCATCCGCAAGTTAACCCTGGAGGAAGCCCATGCCGCGATGGAGAGCAAATTCTGGGGTGCCTACCGCATAGCGCGCGCCGCGAGGATCAGCGAGCGCGGCACTCTGACCTTCATCTCCGGGGTGCTTGCCACGCGTCCCTCCGCCAGTTCGGTGATGCAGGGCGCCATCAATGCAGCCCTGGAGGGCCTGGCTCGCGGCCTGGCGCTCGAATTCTCGCCCGTGCGGGTGAACGCGGTCTCGCCGGGGCTGATCGATACGCCCCTGTGGTCGCGGCTCGACGACGATGCGCGCGAGGCGATGTTCGCACGTGTCGGCAAGAGCCTCCCGGCCCAAGTCGTCGGCCAGCCGCAGGACGTCGCCAACGCCGTGCTGTTTCTCATGAAGACACCCTTCGCCACCGGCACGACGGTGCGGGTCGACGGCGGGGCGGCGATCGGCTGAGGGCAGGATCATGGCACTCGATCACGTAACGCTGCGCACGGCCGACCTTGAGGGAACCCGTGCGTTCTTCGAGGCCGTTCTCGACCTCGAGGTGGGTTACCGGCCTCCTTTTCCTTTTCCCGGTTACTGGCTCTACGAAGCCGGCGAACCGATCGTCCACCTCATCCCGGGTGGCGGCGGCCTGCCACATCGCGAGGCCGAGACCATCGACCATGCGGCCTTCAGGCTGGCGGACTATGACGGCAGCCGAGCCCGGCTGGAGAAACTGGGCCTGCGCTACCAGACCATGGACCTGCCCGACCTTCGAGAGCGGCGGCTGTTCATCCATACGCCGGGGGGCATCCTGCTCGAGCTGGTTTTTCGCGAGGAACCCCTCGCGAATCTTTGACACAAAACTGTCATGGTGACATGGAGGGCACTGATAGTGCTGCCGGATTGCGCGCAGCTCCCCGCAATCCTCTCCATGTTCGCCCCTGCAGGCAACGGCCTTGGCCGCCGGTCGGGCGCCTCCACGAAGAAGTGCCCTCCCGATGGAATTGCAGCTGCCGGTCTTTCTCGCTGTCCTTGCTGCAGCCGCGCTGCATGCGGGCTGGAACGCGCTGGTCAAGATCAGGCTGGATCCGTTCCTGGCGATGACGCTGATCTGCGTCTCCTGCGGCATCATCGCGTTGGCGGCGCTGCCGATCACAGGTCTTCCGAACCCGGAGGCCTGGCTTTGGGTGGCGATCTCCACGATCCTGCACCTGTTCTACTACCTCTTCCTGGCGGAGGCCTATCGGCGGGCTGACATGAGCCAGGTCTATCCGATCGCGCGCGGTGCCGCGCCGCTGGTGACCACTGCGATCTCGCTCGCCTTCATCCATGATCCGATGACCCCGGGGAGCGTCCTCGGCATCGCGCTGCTCGGCCTCGGGGTGCTGCTGATCTCCCTCAAGGGTCAGCGCGGCAAGGTGATGCCGAGCCGGGCGGCGGTGGTCTACGCATTGCTCACCGCCGGGACCATCTCGCTCTATACCATCGTGGACGGGGTCGGCGCCCGGGCTGCAGGCAGCCCGAACGCCTACGCCGCTGCGCTCTTCGCGGTGGACGCCTATCCGATGCTGGCGATCTGCCTGTGGCGGAAGGGACTGGAGGGCATTCGACCGGCCTTCAAGTTCCTCATGCCGGGTTTTGCCGGCGGTGCGATGTCGCTTGCCGCCTATTGGATCGTGATCTGGGCGATGACGGTGGCGCCTATCGCCCTGGTCGCGGCGACCCGCGAGACCAGCGTGCTGTTCGGCGGACTGATCGCCGTGATCTTCCTGAAGGAACCGTTCACGCCGGTGCGCGGCATGTCGGCGGCTTTGATCCTGATCGGGCTGGTCTTCATGCGGTTGGGATAGCTCGGAACGGGGCATTCGCCCTCGTCCCTGGCGAGCCCTTGCCCGATCTGGGGCCGCATACGTCCAGTACGACGCCGCGAAGCCAGCGATGAGCGGGATCGCCGTCCAGCCGCGGATGCCACATCTGGCAGACGGTGATCGGCGGCGTCCGCACGGGCAGGGGGAAGGTCGCAAGCGTCCGAGCAGCGCCGGCCCCGGCCAAGGCGAAGGCTGCGAACGATTCAGGGACGAGCGCGACGAGGTTCGAGGCGCGCGCCACCGCGAGCACTGCCGAGAAGCTTGGAACGATAGCGATCACCCTGCGGGCCAAGCCGAGCGCGGCCAGCGCCTCGTCCACCGGGCCGTTCGCGTGTCCGCGCCGCGAGGCGACGACGTGCTCGCACGCGGCGTAGAGTTCAGGGGTCACCTTACCGCCTGCGAGAAGCGGATGCGCGGCCCTCACGGCGCCGATGAAGCCATCCCGGAGCAGAGCCTGAACGCGCACTTCCGGACCCGTGTCACCCATGACCCCGATATCGAGATCGATCGATCCGTCGCGGAGGCGGGCGACGTCCTTGTCCGATTTCGGCGAGAACCGCAACCTGACGCCCGGCGCCGCTGTCGCGACCGCGACGATGAGGCCGGCGGCGAAAGCTTCGACGAAGCTGTCGTTCGCGCGAATGGTGAACGTGTGCTCCAAAGCCTTCAGATCGAGTTCGGCCTCGGCGGGACTCAGCAGGGCCAGGGCCTCCCGCGACACCGCGGGGACACGCTCGCGGAGTTCGCTCGCCCGCGGTGTCGGTACCAGACGCCGACCCGCCCGTACCAATAGCTGATCACCCGTCGTGGCCCGCAGGCGCGCCAGGGTGCGGCTCATGGCCGAAGTGCTCATGCCCAGCCGCCGGGCCGCGCCCACGACGCTGCCTTCTGCGAGCAGTGCATCGAGTGCAGGCAGGAGGTTCAGGTCGACATCCGGCATGGCGATCTCCCGTGGCGCAGTCGACCTCAAGCATCGAGTGGAATGGCGTCTTGTGCAACTATGAACTGCGTATGCTGCGCCTTCCGCACTTTTGATGGAGCCGGTATCGGTAGGGCTCGCTCCTTTGGAGCGTTGTCTTGCGGAGGAGATGGCTATGAAGCTGATTGCGATCGAGGAACACTTTCTCACCCCGGATGTCCGGCGTGCCTGGGCGGAGGCGCCGACGGTGTTCGGGGACGATGGCGCGAGCCTGCACCTGGGCGAGATGGAGGACCGGCTGGATGATCTCGGAGCCGGCAGGATCGCGCTAATGGACGAGGGCGGGGTCGACATGCAGGTGCTCTCGCTTACCACGCCCGGCTTGCACGATCTGGCGCCGGCCGCGAGCGTCGACCTCGCATGCCGCACCAACGAACTCGTGGCCGCGACCGTTGCGGGGAGACCGGACCGCTTTCAGGGCTTTGCCGCGCTTCCTACCCCCGCGCCCGAACGGGCTGCGCTGGAACTGGATCGAAGCGTTCGGCAACTGGGCCTGAAGGGCGCGATGGTCTGCGGGCGCACGGGTGAAATGAACCTCGACCATCTCGCCTTTCGTCCCATCTTCGAAACGGCGGCGGCCCTGCGGGTGCCCGTCTTCATTCATCCACAGATGCCGCAGCGCCCCGTGAGGGAGGTGTACTATTCGGGGTTTGGCGATGCCGTCGATCTGGCCTTTTCGACCTACGGCCTGGGTTGGCACTACGAAGCCGGGATTCAATTCCTGCGCCTGGCCCTGGCGAGGGTCTTCGACCGGCTCCCCGACCTGCAGATCATTCTCGGCCACTGGGGCGAGGTCGTGCTGTTCTATACCGAGCGGCTCGACTCCCTGAGCAGGGTGGCGAAGCTCGATCGATCGATAAGCGACTATATGCGTCACAATCTCTACGTGACCGCCAGCGGAATGTTCAGCCCGTCCTATCTGCAGCGGGCCATCGAAATCGTCGGCGCCGACAGGATATTGTTCTCAACCGATCATCCCTACCAGTACAAGCCGGGCGGGCGGGCTCGGGCCTTCCTTGCACAGGCGCCGTTGAATGCGCAGGACAAGGAGAAGTTCGCATTCGCCAATTGGGAGCGGCTCACGGGAGCCGCCTAGCCGCCGGATATCCAGGCAGGCACGCCCCTTGTACCGAACCCGCCCCTCGTTCTGCGCGATGGAGCGGAAAGTTTCCCCTTGGGAGTACTGTCTGTTCACGCCAGACAAAGCGCTTGAAAAGAGCGAAACTTGCTCCGAACACTTGCCTTGGAAGAAATCGTGATTCCTCTGAATCGCGATTTCTTCCAACGCTTTAGCTCGGAGCACTTTCTGGCTGCGAAGCCCGGCGAGTGTTTCCGGAAACACTGCCGGGTAAAACACATGACTCCAACACTTTTATTGCTGGCGGCCGTGGCCGCCGTCATCGGCATGGTGATCCTGATCGCCTATTTCCAGATCAATCCCTTTATTTCGATATTCAGTCTCTCCGTGATCCTGGCACTCGTTGCCGGCATGCCGCCCGGCGATGTCGTGAAGTCCTTCGAGACCGGTGTCGGCAATACGCTCGGGCATATTGCGATCGTCATCGCGCTCGGGACGATGCTGGGCGCGATGCTGGCCGAGTCCGGGGGCGCGGAGCAGATCGCGGTCACTCTCATCCGCATCTTCGGTGCCAGGAACACCCATTGGGCGATGATGTTTATCGGCTTCATCGTCGGCCTGCCTGTATTCTTCGAGGTGGGATTCGTCCTGCTGATCCCGATCGCCTTCAATGTCGCACGCCGCACCGGCACCTCGATGCTGATGGTGGGCCTGCCGATGGTGGCAGGCCTTTCGGTCGTGCACGGCCTCATCCCGCCGCATCCGGCAGCGCTTCTGGCCGTGCAGGCCTATCAGGCGGATATCGGCAAGACCATTCTGTTCGGCATCATTATCGGATTGCCGGTCGCCGCACTGGCGGGGCCGATCTTCGGCGGCTTCATTTCCCGCCGCATGAAGATCGACGAGAACAATCCGATCGCGGAGGCGCTGGTCAAGAAGAGCGATCCGGCCCGCCAGTTGCCCAGCTTCGGCGTGACCATGCTGACGATCCTGCTGCCGGTCATCCTGATGCTGGTGGGAAGCTGGGCCGACCTGATCATTCCCGGAAAGAATGCGGGGAACGCGATCCTGCACTTTCTGGGCAACACCGACATCGCCCTGCTGTTCGGCGTGATCCTGAGCTTCGTCACGCTGGGAACGATGCGTGGATTCACGTCCGACATGATCCTGCATTTTACCACCGATTGCCTCGCGCCCACGGCTGCGATCACGCTGCTGGTGGGGGCTGGCGGCGGATTTGGCCGCATCCTGATCGACAGCGGCATCTCGAAGGTGATCGTCGACATGGCTCTCGGCGCCCATGTCTCCGTGCTCGTATTGGCGTGGCTGCTTGCCGCGATGATCCGCGTCGCCACCGGCTCGGCCACGGTGGCGATGGCCACCGCCGCCAATATCGTCGCTCCACTGGCGGCGCAGTCGCCCGGCACTCATCCCGAATTGCTGGTGCTGGCGACCGGGGCAGGGGCTCTCATCCTGTCCCACGTCAATGACGGCGGCTTCTGGCTGGTGAAGCAATACTTCAACATGACCGTCCCGCAGACCTTCCGGACCTGGACGGTCGTCGAGACCATCATCTCGATCGCCGCTCTTATCCTAGTTCAGGCTGCGGCCATGCTTCTCGGCTAGGGAAGGGCCCGAAAGTTCGGCGCGCCGGGTCGATCCCGGCGCAGACCTCTCGATAGCCTGTGGTGGGGCACCGACAACGCAGCGCTACTCGTCACGCTCCCGTCGCTTGCCGGGCTTGCCGCCCTTCCTGTGGGGCTTTGATCCTCGTGGGCCCTCATCCCCGCCCCGGTCCCGGTAGGGCTGTATGCGGATGTTCTCCTCATCCGGACGGCGCGCGTTGGCGGCGAAATGCTCTGCAACGTCCCTGGCGATCTCCACCACCGTCTCGTGATCGAAGATGCGGATGTTGCCGATATCGCGACGCTTCACGCCGCCCCGCCTGCACAGCATGGGGAGCAGCCATTTGGGGTCCGCATTGTTGCGCCGGCCGATGGAGAGACGGAACCGCACGGTATCGTCGCTTTCCGCCGGATGCTCCTCGCGTTCGAACCGGCGGGGGCGCTCGCCACGCTCCGGCCGATCCTCGCGCTCGAAGCGGTGCGGGCGGTCATCCCGTTCAAAACGCGTCTTTCGATCCCGGCGCTCGGGACGCTCGCCGGGATCGCTCACCTCCTCGGGTTCGGGCAGGCGCGAGCGATAGACACGGGCGAGCGCGGCGGCGATATCCTCGGCACTGCGGTTTTCCAGCAGCAGCCTGGCGATGGCGAGGTCTTCCTCGCCCGCCGCTTCCGTCAGCATCGGATCCTGCAGCATGCGCTCCCGGTCGAGTACGCGGATCTCCTCCGCAGTCGGCGGCCCCACCCAGATCGGCTTCACGCCTGCCTGGCTGAGCATGATCTCGGCCTTGCGCCGACGCGAGATCGGTACCAGGAGGGCACTGATGCCCTTGCGGCCGGCGCGTCCGGTACGGCCCGAGCGATGCTGGAGCTTCTCGACATCGTGCGGCAGGTCGGCATGGATCACGAGGCCGAGATTGGGCAAGTCGATGCCCCGTGCCGCCACGTCCGTGGCGATGCAGACCTGGGCATGGCCGTCGCGAAGGGCCTGCAAGGCGTGGTTGCGCTCGTTCTGGCCGAGTTCACCCGAGAGAAGCACGGCGGAAAAGCCGCGTTCACGCAGGGTGGCGTGCAGATGGCGGACCGACTCCCGCGTGTTGCAGAACACGATGGCGGTGGTCGGGGCGACTTGCCGCAGGAGGTTTACGACAGCGTGCTCCGTTTCCTTGGGCAGGATGCGGATGGCGCGATATTCGATGTCGGCGTGACCGCGCTCGGCCGCCTTCACCTCGATGCGCAAGGCATCCTTCTGGTAGTCGCGCGCAATCGCGACGATGCCCTTCGGCATGGTGGCGGAGAACAGAAGCGTGCGTCTCTCCTCCGGCGTCGCCTTGAGGATGAATTCGAGGTCCTCGCGGAAGCCGAGATCCAGCATCTCGTCGGCTTCGTCGAGCACGACGGCTCGCAACGCGCCGAGGTCGAGGCCGTTGCGTTCGATATGGTCGCGCAAGCGTCCCGGCGTGCCGACGACGATATGGGCTCCGTCGGCAAGCAGGCGGCGCTCCCGCCGCGGATCCATGCCGCCGACGCAAGAGACGATGCGCCCGCCGGCAGGCTTGTAGAGCCAGGCAAGTTCCCGCTCGACCTGGATGGCGAGTTCCCGGGTGGGTGCGATGATGAGGGCGAGCGGCGCAGCGGCCTCCCCGAACCGTTCCGCGTCGCCCAGCAGGTCGGAGGAAATGGCCAGGCCATAGGCGACGGTCTTGCCGGAGCCGGTCTGGGCGGAAACCAGAAGGTCACGCTCGCCGGCCTCCTCGGCAAGGACAGCGGATTGAACCGGCGTCAGTTCGTCGTAGCTGCGTTCGGCCAGGGCCTGACGCAGGGCCGGATTCAGGGAAGAAAGGGTCACGGGGGAAAGCCTCAAACGGGGCGAATGAAACGCCAAAGCGAGCCACTGCGGGCAGGGCTCGGGCGAGAAATTCCTGGGAAATCACGAGTTGTGGTGGCCATACAGCAAAATCCCCCGAATTGCGAGCATGAATACGGTGGTCTGTCCTGCGTCGGCAGCATGGGATCGGGGGTTTCCGATCGATATTCGCCTGTCCGGCAAGCCTCTCTCTTACGCGAACAGCCATTCCTGCCTTGCCGCCCGGCGGGAAATCTGTGCGGGCGACATGAAACGCGTTGCAAAGAAGCGGGGCGCTCGTGCATGCATGCCATGGGGGAAGCGGCGGTTGGATGACGAACGGATGAACGAGTCTGCAACGGCACGCGAGCCCTTCGCACGCTACTATGCCCGCTATCTGGTTGCCCGCAAGGGCTACAAGCTCGGCGTGGTTCCGGTGGCGCAGGAACTGCTGCAGCATTGCGATTACGTGCTGACGAGCGCCAACGGCAACTCCCTTTCCATCATCGGGATCGTCGACCGCGAGAGCGAGCGTGCCAAGACCTTCGACATGCAGCCCGCTGATCTCGCCAGGGTCGCGCGCGAGACAGTGGAGGCCCAGCGCACGCCGATCATGCTGAGGATCTCCATAGTGGAGATCGGATCCTTCGAGGTGGACAAGGCAAGCCGGGCGCATCTCGCCGCCTACAAGGGCCGCGGCAAGGGCTATCGCACCGTGGCAATCGGGGTGGATACCGTGGCCCGGAGGGCTTGGCCGCTGCCGCCGTTCGGCCGCCGCTTCAGCCTGGCCGGACAGGTCGAGAGGCTGATGAAGGCACCGCGCCTTTCCGTCACGGACCTTGCGGGACCGCAGCTTGCCCTCTCGTTCGGGCGGCCGATCTTCACCTTCGTCCTGATGGCGCTCCTCGTCGCCGTCTTCATCTGCGAGCAGGCCTTCGGTATCGGCAAGGCGGGCAGCCTCGCCGCGCCCACGCTCGCCACGCTCCAGACTCTCGGCGGCCTCAGCTATCCGCTGGTCATGGAGGCCGGCCAATGGTGGCGGATCTTCACTGCGCCGCTCCTCCACGCCGATCTTACCCATATCGGCTTCAACTGTTTCGCTCTTTTCCTGATCGGAAGGCTGCTTGAGCCGCTGATCGGCTGGCGTTGGACGGCGGCCGTCTTTGCCGTCAGCGCGATCGGCGGCTCGCTGATGTCGCTCGCGGTCAACCCGATCAACGTCATCGGCATCGGCGCCTCAGGCGGTATCGTCGGCCTTTTCGCAGCCGCGCTCGCCGTGTCACTGCGCATTCCCGCCGGTCCGATGCGGGCCGGGCTGATCATGCAGGCCATCTACGGCCTCGTACCGGCCCTGCTGCCCTTTCTCAACGTGGCGGTGAGCGGCGGCAAGGTGGACTACGGCGCGCATTTCGGCGGGGCGATCGGCGGCGTCACCATGGGTTTCATCCTGTTGAGCCTGTGGCCGGCACGACTGCCGCGTCCCCGCTTGGCCAATCTGGGAGCGCTGCTGGCAGTGCTCTTCTTCGCGGTGGCGGCAAGCGCCCTGCCGACCATCGCGGCGCAGTACCGGGAGAACCTGCAACTGGCGCCGGACCTCGCGTCGGCCTCGCTCGATCGGGAGGGCGAGGTGAAGCGCCTGCTTGACCGGTATCCCAGCGATCCGCGGCTGCGTTTCGTACACGCCCAGAACCTCCTGAAGCAAGAAGACCTGGCAGGCGCCGAGGCGGATCTGCGGGCGGCCCTCTCTGATCGCGCCCTGCTCGACAATGCTGCCGTCTCGCCAGATCTCGAAAATCAGATACGCGCCGTCCTAGGCGCCATCCTGCACGAAGAGGGCCGGAAGGATGAGGCGGGGAAGGTAGTCGCGCCGGTCTGCGCCACCGAGAAGACGGGTTCGATCGCAGACTACCTCCGGAAGTTCTCTCTCTGTCAGTAGCGCAGGATGCGTTGAGGTCGAGATGGCTTCCGGAGGACTTCGTTCTCGGTCAAGCGCTTGGCAGTTGCTGGTGTTTTGCTCCGGAGCACAAATAGCGCCCTGTCCGGCACCAGGCCATGTCAGTGTCCGGTCACCGGCCCGATATCGCCCGGGTGGTGACCTCCCGCGGGCGGCCTGACGCCTTCGATGAGCCAGGCCGATGCGATCAGGCAAGCCGCGACCGCGGCCATGGCGCCCGCAAAGGCCTGGGTGATGGAGGCCGTGTCGGTAAACGGGCCGAGCACGCTGTAGAAGAGTCCGCCGATCAGCGCGAAGGAAAGGGAACCCGAGATCTGCAGCATGGTGTTGACCAGTCCTGCCGACAGGCCCGCCCATTTGTGATCGACGCGCTCCAGCACCGAGCGGATCAGTGTCGGCATGCCCAGCCCCTGGCCGAGGCCGATTGCAAAGAGCGAGGCAGCCATGGGCCAGTAGGCGCCTGCCAGCGCTCCCGCCGAAAGGCCGAGGCACCCAAGGCTGACCATCACCATCGCAAGCGCGGGAGTGTGGCGGCCGAATTGGCCAAGCAGGGCGGGGAGCGCCAGGGAACTCAGGATGAAGCCCGCCGCATGCGGCAGGATCGCCAGGCCTGCCTCCAGCGGCGTCTTGTGATAGCCGGCTTGCTGGAGGATGGCGAAGACAAGGAAGAAGGCCGCGGGCGCATTGAAGAAAAGTGCCGCTGCCAGGCCTCTCCGCAAGCCCTGGTCTTCCAGCAGCGATGGAACCAGCAGCGGCGAGCCGCCGCGCGCGACGACGCGGTTTTCGAAGCGCCAGAAAGCGAGGAAGAACGGGATGGCGGCTGCCAGCATGGCAAGCGACCACAACGGCCAGCCCCGCTCGCGTCCCTCGATCAACGGCACGATGAGGCAGGTGAGGGCGCTGCCCAGGAGCGCCACGCCGCCGAGGTCCAGGCGCGGAGCCTTGCCTTCCCTGTTCTCGCGGATCAGCACGAAGGCGAGCGGGGCCACGATCAGCACAACCGGCAGGTTGACCAGGAAGACGCTGCGCCAGCCGAGCCCGAACGGATTGGCTGCGATCAGGAGGCCGCCCAGCAACTGGCCGAGCACCGAGCCGAGACCGAAGGTGGTGGCATAAAATCCCATGGCACGGGGGCGCTCCCTCTCGGGAAAGAGCGTGCGGATCGACGCCAGTGATTGCGGCATCAGGATCGCGGCGAACACGCCCTGCAACAGGCGACTCGCCACCAGCATGTCCGGTGACCACGCCAGGCCGCAAAGAAGCGACGCGATGCCGAAGCCGACGAGACCGGCAATGAAGACGAGGCGGCGGCCGAATATGTCGCCGAGCCTTCCGCCGGTGATCAGCAGGACCGCATAGGCCGAGGCATAGGCCGAGAGGACCATCTGCACGGAGGAGGAGGAGGCGCCAAGATCGTCCTGGATCGAGGGCAGGGCGACGTTGACGATGAAGAAATCGAGTGGCGAGAGCAGCGTGCCGGCGAGAAGGACGAACAGCGCCGCCCAGCGGCGAGGATCGGGCAGGGAGGCGACGGTCGGCGTCGCTGCCTGGAGCGGGACCGCCATGGAGCAGGCCGCCTCCTGTGCAATAGTCATAACATCCTCGAACCCGGAACCGGACGGCTCCGAAATACATAAAATAAGGCTGGATTGCTTGGAAAAGCAGGCTGGACCGAACTTGTATAACAAATTCGATCGCTGCAGCAGTGACAGTTTGGCGCGGTTGCCATGCGTAATCGGATCCCGGCGAGCCTGTGGCCGGAACCCTCCCCGCAGGCCCTGTTTACGGTGAGAATGGACCTTGGAATGAGCATTTCGTGCCCATTTGCCTGAATATTGTGCATCGCAACAAAAATTCTTGACAACGCGATCCGAAACATATGTTGTCGATGCATGGCTAGACCCAGGGAATTTGACCGCGACGAAGCGCTCAAACACGCCATCTCGGTGTTTTGGGCCAAGGGGTTCGAGGCAGCCTCGACCGAGGATCTGCTGGCGGCGATGAAGATCGGCCGCCAGAGCCTCTATGACACTTTCGGCGACAAGAGGCGGCTCTATCTGGAAGCTCTCGCGCGCTATCAGAATGTCAGCGTCGCGAACCAGATCGCCTTGCTTGAATCGGAAGCTTCGCCGTTTAGCGGCATTCGCCGGATGCTGATGGCGATGGCCGAGGCCGATCCCGCCTTCCGGGCGTTGGGCTGCATGGGCGTGGGAGCGATCTCCGAATTCGGGCAGGCCGACGCCGAGATCAGCGCGATGGGCCGGCAGAGCGGCGAGGTTCTCCATGCGGCCATCGAGAAGGCGCTGAGAAAGGCACGTGCCGAGCGCGAGGTTTCCGCCGATATCGATATTTCCGGTGCGGCTTATTTCATCCAGTCAACCATGCTTGGCCTCAAGGTGAGCGCCAAGGCAGGCCTCGACACCACGGGGCTGCGCCAGATCGTGGAATTCGCCATGGAGGCCTTGAAACGCAGGTAGTGCTTTGCCGGAAAAGCCGGCTCTTTTTTATGCCTAATTATGGATTGTTTAGTCAAAAATGAGGAAAATTATGTTTGAAAACAATGGATTGACTGGCAAGGTGGCGCTGGTGATCGGCGGTTCGCGTGGTATCGGCGCCGCGATCGCCAGGCGACTTGCAGCGGACGGGGCGGCGGTTGCCTTTACCTTCGCTTCGTCCCCGCGCAGGGCCCAGGAAGTCGTGGCCGACATCGAGGGCGGGCAGGGGAAGGCGCTCGCGATCCAGGCCGACAGCGCCGATCCATACGCGGTCCAGGCGGCCGTCGCCCGGACGATCGAGACCCATGGCAGGCTCGACGTGCTCGTCTGCAACTCGGGCATCCTCACCCATGGCACCGTGGACACCTATCCTCTGGAGGATTTCGATCGCATGGTGGCGGTCAATGTGCGCTCCGTCTTCGCGGCCGCTCAAGCGGCATCCCGCCACATGCGGGAGGGTGCCCGCATCATCGTGATCGGCAGCATCGTCGCGGATCGCACGGCCGTCGCGGGCGCAAGCGTCTACTCGATGTCCAAGGGCGCCGTGGCCGCACTCGTGCGCGGCATGGCACTCGATCTCGCCCCGCGGGGGATCACGGTCAACACGGTCCAGCCGGGACCGACGGCGACCGACATGAATCCGGCCGATGGCCCGCATGCCGACTGGCTGAAGGCCCGTATTCCTCTGGGCAGGCTCGGTGAGGGGGCGGAGGTGGCGGGTTTCGTCTCCTATCTGGCGGGCCCCGAGGCAAGCTTCATCACTGGCGCAAGCCTCAACATCGATGGCGGCTACACGCTTTAGGATTCGCGCCTCTTCCGGCTTGGCAGCGGGGGCGGCGGCCAAGCCAGAGGCGGGCAATCCCTGGATATCAATCGCAGGATGGATATCAGGAGGCGATTCGCGCGCTGCTATTGGTTGACTAGGAAACTGATTTATACTAGTTTCCTAGTCAACCAATGGAGCATCCATGCTGACACCCAGCCCCCTCAAGGCGCATCTCGGCTATTGGCTGCGTTTCGTTTCAAACCATGTCTCCCACGCCTTTGCGCTGAAGGTCGAGGCACACGGCGTCACTGTGGCGGAATGGGTTTTGCTGCGGGCGCTGTTCGACCGGGACGGGACGGCGCCCAGCGGGATGGCGCAGGCGCTCGGCATGACTCGCGGAGCAATCTCCAAGCTTGTCGACCGACTGGCCGAGAAGGAGTTGCTGCGTCGCATGCCGGGTGAGACTGACAGGCGCTACCAGGCGCTCGAACTCACCCCAAGGGGCAGGGCGCTGGTGCCCGTGCTGGCGGCTTTGGCGGACGAGAACGAAGAGGAGTTCTTTGGCCATCTGCCCGTGGAGGAGTGCGAGCGCCTCGCGGAGGCGATGCAGGCCATTGTCCGCCATCACGGACTGCGCAAGCTGCCGACGAGCTGAAATATCGGATCGGAAGGGGAGGACTATCATGGATGCGCAGACGCGCCTCGTCATGGAAGAGTGCAGCAAGGGGTCGGCGGAGGGGCGCCTCAGCTTTCCCGACGTCGTGATGAAACTGTCGGCGGCGGGGGTGGAAATGTACCATGCCGATTTCCGAAGGTCGGAGACCACCTACTACATGCCCGATGATGCCAGCCACGTGGTCGCGGTGGGATTCGAGCATGCTTCTCCTGCCCGGCAGTTTGGGCCGTCCGGCGTCGAGGCGGCGATCCGCGCCATCCAGGCACGCAGGATCGACTATCGACAGTTCTGCGAGGCGATCCTCGCGGCGGGATGTGTCGGCTATTTCGTCTCCCTTTCCGGGCGCCGCGCCATCTATTTCGGCCGTGGCGGCGAGAGCTTCGTCGAACCCTTCCCCCAGGCAGCGTGAGACGCCGCCCATGCTCACGCGGCGTAGAACGTCCTCACGCCCTCCACGAAACCCAGGCCTGCGATGCTCACCAGCAGCAGGCCTGCCGTGCGGCCGGTCCACATGGTAAGCGCAGGGTTGGAAGTAATGGCGTCGCGTCCACGCGCCGCCATCAACGCGAGAGAACCGTAGATCGCCAGTTGCACCATCACGGTCATCGCACCCATGACCAGCGCCTGGGGCCAGAGCGGGCCGAAGGCAGGTTTCAGGAATTGCGGATAGACGGCCAGCACGAAAAGCCATGCCTTCGGGTTGAGGAGGCAGGTCGCGAGGCCCTGGCCGAAGATCACGATGGGCGAGGTTGCCTTGCCGCCATCGACGGTATCCACCGTGATGGAACTGCGGACGAGCTTCAGCCCGATCCAGACCATATAGGCGGAGCCCAGCAGAACCATCGCGGTCGACAGCATGGGTACAAGCTGGCTGAGCACGGCGACTGCCGCCATGCCGATGAGGGTGTGGCAGGCGCCCCCGGCCATGATGCCGAAGGTTGCCGCAAGGCCCGCGCGGCGCCCGCCCGTCAGCGCGCTGGCGATGACGAAGATCATGTCCATGCCCGGCACGGCGACGATGCCGGTAAGGAGGATGAGAAAGATCCAGAGGTTTTCAGCATAGCTCATGTCAGTTGGTCCAAACCGATCGAGCCCGTGGATACGAGGAAGTCCTGCTTTCTCAATCGGTTGGGTCACGCTATAGAGGAGCGCAACTGACAGGGATGTGTCAGTTGCGATGAGGTCGCCATGCGCAAGGCTTCACGCCTTTTCGAAATCATCCAGATCCTTCGTCTTGCCCGCAGGCCCGTGACGGCGGCCCGGATCGCCGAGGCACTGGAGGTCACCGTCCGCTCGATCTATCGCGATATCGGGGCGTTGCAGGCGATGCGCGTGCCGATCGAAGGGGAGCGCGGCATCGGCTATATCCTGCGGCCCGGTTTCGATCTGCCACCCCTGATGTTCTCGATCGAGGAAGTCGAGGCCATGGTACTGGGCCTGGCCTTGATCGAGAGAACCGGCGATGCCGAGCTTACGGCAGCTTCCAGGAGAGCCGGGGCCAAGGTGGCGGCGGCGGTCCCAGCGCCATTGCGGCAGGTTCTGTCTTCCCGAACCCTGCATGCCTGGGGCGGTGCGGCTTCCGCGCCCGAGGCTATCGATCTCGCGCTCGTGCGCAGGGCCATCCGGGACGAGGAAAAGCTGCTCTTCGACTATCGCGACGAAGAGGGGCGGGCCAGCCGGCGCGTCGTGCGGCCTCTGGCTCTCATCTACTACTCCGAGGTCTTCGTGATCGTCGCCTGGTGCGAGTTGCGCGCAGCGATCCGAAATTTCCGCGCCGACAGGGTAGAGAACTGCGCGGCAACCGGCTCCTATTTCCACAAGGAGGGCGACAGGCTTCGGGACCTGTGGATAGCCGGCTGGGATGCCAACAGCGGGCGGGGAACAGCGGTGTGAGGGCATTCGTGGCGTGCCGTGTGGCTGCGGCGCAGGTTTCGGGTTGCCGGACTCGCCGTGCTATGGTCGGGTTGTCGAGGAATGGACAGTTTGGAGACTTCGCATGACGGGTCAAATCCGTGTCGGCATCGGCGGCTGGACCTTCGAGCCCTGGCGCGGCACCTTCTATCCCGGCGACCTCGCCCAGAAGCGCGAACTTGAATATGCCAGCAGGCAGGTCACGGCGATCGAGATCAACGGCACCTATTATGGATCGCAGAAGCCGGAGAGTTTCGCCAAATGGCATGACGAGACACCCGATGATTTCGTCTTCTCGATGAAGGCGACCCGCTTCGCGACGAACAAGAAGGTCCTGTCCGAGGCGGGAGAGTCGGTTGAGCGCTTCATCAAGAGCGGCATCACCGAGCTTAAGAAGAAGCTCGGTCCCATCAACTGGCAATTCATGCCGACCAAGAAGTTCGACCCGGCGGATTTCGAGGGATTTCTCAAGCTTCTTCCGAAGAGCCATGACGGCCATGCCCTGCGGCACGTCGTCGAAGTCCGCCACGACAGTTTCAAGGTCCCGGAATTCACCGACCTGCTGCGCGCCTACGGCGTAGCCGTGGTCTATACCGACAAGCCCGATTTTCCTTCGATCCCGGACGTCACGGCACCTTTTGTCTACGCCCGTCTACAAAATGCCTCCGAGAGCGAGGAGACCGGATATTCGTCGCAGGCCATCGCCAAATGGGCCGAGCGGGCCAGGTCATGGGCTTCAGGCGCCGAGCCGGACGATCTGGAGCGCGTCGGCGCCGCCGCGCCGAAGCAGCCAGACGGGCGCGATGTCTTCGTCTTCATGATCAATGGCTTCAAGCCCAAGGCGCCGGCGGCAGCGAAGACGCTGATCGGCAAGCTTGGCTGAGCCATGACGGACCTCTTCGCCCATGCCGGGATTGGCGGGCCGGCACGCGAGCCGATCGCCGAAGGCGCGGTGCTGCTGCGCGGCCTGGCGCTGGCGAAGGAGGCCGAGATGCTTTCGGCGCTCGATGACGTCGTCGCTGCCGCGCCGTTCCGCCATATGGTGACGCCCGGCGGATTCATCATGTCCGTCGCGATGACCAATTGCGGCGCGGCCGGCTGGGTCACCGATCGCCGCGGCTATCGTTATCAGGGCGATGATCCGCTCAGCGGCAGGCCGTGGCCCGCGATGCCGGCGGTCTTCCTTGGCCTGGCTGCCGGGGCCGCCGATGAGGCGGGCTTTCCCGGCTTTGCCCCCGATGCATGCCTGATCAACCGTTACGAGCCGGGCGCGAAGATGTCCCTCCACCAGGACAAGGATGAGCGGGATTTCCGCCAGCCCATCGTTTCCGTATCGCTTGGCCTGCCGGCAACCTTCCAGTTCGGCGGCCTTGCGCGCAGCGACAAGACGATGAAGGTGGCCCTGGAGCATGGCGACGTGGTGGTCTGGGGCGGCCCGGCCCGGCTCGCCTTTCACGGTGTCTTGCCGCTCAAGGACGGTGAACACTCGCCGCTGGGCCGCAAGAGGATCAATCTGACGTTCAGGCGGGTGTAGCGGCAAAGGCTGGCGCCTTCAGGCCTTTTTCGCAAATTCTCTCGTCACCCAGTCGATGAACACCCGCACGCGCGGTGAAAGCTGGCGGCTGTGGGGATAGAGGAGCGAGACCGGCGTCGGCGTCGGCGGATAGTCCTTCAGCACCTCGACCAGCGTGCCGGCCTCAAAATAGGGGCCGAGGCGATAGCGCGGCACCTGGATCAGGCCGAGACCGGCCAGCGCAGCGCCGAACAGGGTCTCGGCCCCCGCCACCGTGACGCGAGTGGGCAGGCTGATGTTGCGTAGGATGCCGTCCGTCTGCAATTCGAGCGGAATGACGTTGCCGGTCGCGGAGGACACGAAGCCGACCATATGATGGCCTTCGAGATCGTCGGGAGTCATCGGCGTGCCGTGACTGGCGAGATAGGCGGGGCTTGCGCATGTCACTTCGGGCAGCATGGCGACGCGGCGGCCGACCATGGAACTGTCGTGGAGATCGCCCACCCGCAGGACGCAGTCGATGCCCTCGCGCACGAGATCGACGAAGCGATCGCCTTCGCTGATGTGAAGTTGCAGGTCGGGATAGCGCGACAGGAACTCCGGCAGGGCCGGCAGGATGAAGAATCGAGCCAGCGTGCCGTGGACGTCGACGCGCAGGAGACCCCGCGGCTTGGCATTGGAAAATGCGGCCTCGGCATCCTCGACATCGGCCAGGATGGTGACGCAGCGCCGATAATAGGCCTCGCCGTCGAGCGTGGGGCTTACGTGGCGCGTCGTCCGGTGCAGGAGTCGGGCCCCGAGCCGTGCCTCGATCTGCTGGACCGCTTCCGTCACGGTGGAGCGAGGCAGGCCAAGATCCTGGGCAGCGAGGGTGAAGCTGCGGCGCTCCACGATGCGCGTGAACACCCTGATGGCATCGAAGCGGTCCACTGTTCCCGATCTCCGTATGATAGTGCCCAATAGTGGATGATTGTCCGCGCGGCGGGAAGCGGCATCATGGCGGGCGCAAGAGAGCCTTCTCATGAGGGCATGCCGGTTGCCGTTGGAACCTTCCTCTGTCGACGAGCGTTCAGACCTGGACAGCAGCCCGTTTCGGTGCGGCGAACCGATCTACTCGACGTCGTGCCGTTGAATGGGTGGAGGACCAACCTTCAGGAAATGGAGAGTTGCATGCCTACCAAGCAAGCCAGGAAGCCCGAAGGCGAGACAACGCGCGGGGCTCGTGCCGGGTCGAGGCCGCGCAAGCGCGGCGAGACCACGAAGACCCGCCAGGCGAAGAGCAAGTGGTCCGATGAGGTCACCAGGAAGAACGATGCACTGGACCTCGAAAAGGGAGTTTTCACCTCCGATAGTCCCGGGACGATAGCGCGTTCGCTGAAGCGCTCGGCCGACGCGAGCCGCCGCCGGAAGACGGATACCTTCCGCTCTGCCCTGTCGATGCTGACCTTCTACATCAACCGCGCCGGAAAGAACCTCTCGAAGGCCCGCCGCGGCACGCTAACCGCCGCCAAGGACAAATTGCGTCAGCTGTTCGGTCGCAAACGCAAGCTTTCAGTCAAACGCGTTCAATGAAGGAGCACGCCCATGCCTCGGGGAGACAAGTCGAAATATACCGACAAGCAGGAACGCAAGGCGGATCATATCGCGGAGAGCTATGAGGAGCGCGGCGTCCCTGAAAAGGAGGCGGAGCGGCGCGCATGGGCGACCGTCAACAAAGATGACGGCGGCGGCAAGAAGCCCGGCGGATCCGGCCACGGCACGCATACCGATCATCCTGCTGCCCACAAGGGTGGCGAAATCGGCGGCGTCGCTTCCGCCCGCCGGTCGGCACTCGCCCGCTCGGCGGCCGCAAAGAAAGCGGCTGCCACGCGCAAGCGCCACGCCGATCATCACGCGCACTCCTGAGCGGGCGATAGGCGCGAACCGATCCGTGCGGCAATCCCCATGCTGATGCCGCTCAATCCCGGCTGGGAAGACATCGGCCTGCGTCTTCTCGCCACCTTCCTCGCGGCCGGTTTCATCGGCCTCAACCGTGAGGCGAGAGGGCATGCGGCCGGATTGCGCACCACGATGCTGGTCGCCCTGGCGGCGGCGCTCGCGATGATCCAGGCCAACATTCTCCTGCCGACTTCAGGCAAGGCGGATGGCGGCTTTTCATCGATGGATGTCATGCGCTTGCCACTCGGCATCCTCACCGGCGTGGGCTTCATCGGTGGTGGCGCCATTCTCAAGCATGGAGCCTCCATCAGCGGCATAACGACCGCCGCCACGCTGTGGATCGTCACGGCGATCGGCCTGTGCTTTGGGGGCGGGCAGTACGCGTTGGGGGCGGTGGGCACCCTGCTCGCTCTCGTGGTGTTGTGGGGCATGTCGCGGATGGACACGCTCATCCCGCGCGAATATCGGGCCATTCTCGTCATCGCCATGCCGGCGGGCACGCTGCCGCCGGATCTCTCCGGTACGGTTTCCGCGCTGGGCTACGAGGCCCGCTTCCGTGAGCTGCGGCGTTCTGCCGAAGGCGGCATGGAGGCCAGCTTCGAGATCCGCTGGAAGCAGCGGGAAGACTCACCGCCCGCACTCGGCCTCCTCACCACGGTCGGCGCCGACTATCCCGTGCGATCCTTCCATATCGTCTCGCCGGCCAGTCAATGAAGCTTCTCATCGCGACGCAGCCGACAGTCGAAATGGCGGTCTCAGGTTCAATCCGTGTCGATAGGCGCCGGCACCCTTGGTTCACGGATCGCCGTCAGGAAGCGGATCCATCCGGGCGGATTGTTTCCGCCCTCAGATTGGCGAGGCCTTGTTCGAAGTCCTTGCCGATCAGTTTGTCCATATCCACGAACAGGCCCATCAACTTGGCCATGTAGGGTGACTGGCCCTCCATGGCCCAGCTCACCCGGGTGGCGCTTCCTTCCGGAACGAGGGTGAAATCAACCTGATTGCTTGCCCGGAATGGCCGGATGAAATCCAGCTTGATCGCCACATGCGAGGGGGGCTGGGTATCTACGATTTCCATGCGGCCCTTGCCGGCCTTGCCATTGCCTTCCCAGTCATAGACTGCGCCCTGGCCGGAAAGGGAGCCCGCGTAGCTGCGCTGGAGGTCGGGGTCGAGCTTTTCATAGGGCGACCAGCGCGTCCATTGGTGGAAGTCGTTGACAAGCGCAAAGATCCGCTCCGCAGGAGCCGGGATCAGGAGCGAGCGCTCGACGCGGAAGCGGTTGGGGCGGGTTGAAGCAAAAGCTGCCACCCCCACGACGAGGATGAACAGGATGAGCACGATGAGCAGGAATGTGGACATGGCCGCTCCTCTCTTTCTGGTTGAGGGGGTTGGCACGGAGATTCACGCTCCGGCACCATCACATTGACGAGGCTTGTTTTTCAGCTCGATGCACTACGGTCGTATTCCGCCGTCAGCCGGTCGATGTGCTGCCGGATGTGGTCGGCCTCGGCGGTGCTGCCGGCCAGGGCTATGGCCTGGTCGAAGGCACAGTGTGCCTCCTTGGCCCGCCCGAGCTTGAGGAGAAGGGCACCTCTGAGACCGTGGAAATAGAAGTAGCCGGACAGGCGAGGCTCCAGCGGCTCGATCATGGCGAGCGCCGCCTCCGGCCCGTTCGTCTTGGACACCGCCACCGCTCGGTTGAGCGTCACGACCGGCGAAGGCTGGATTTCCTCCAGGAGGGAATAGAGAAGATCGATCTGGCGCCAGTTGGTATCCGACGGCGCGGCGGCGCGGGCGTGCACGGCCGCAATAGCCGCCTGGAGCTGGTAGGTGCCCGCCTGGCGATGCCGCGTGGCCTTGTCGATCAGGGCCAGCCCCTCGGCGATCATCTGCCGGTTCCACAGGCGGCGATCCTGGTCTTCGAGCAGCACGAGCTGCCTGTTGTCGTCGAAGCGTGCCGGCGAACGTGAGTGCTGCAGCAGGAGGAGGGACGTCAGCCCCATGACCTCCGGCTCACTCGGAAAGAGGCGCAGCAGCAGGCGGGCAAGGCGGATGGCCTCGTCGCAGAGCTGCGAGCGAGTGTCGTTGGCATCGCCACCGCCGGAATAGCCTTCGTTGAAGATCAGGTAGACCATCGCCGCAACGGCCGCGAGCCGCTCGGCCCGCTCGATCGCTCCCGGCGCCTCGAAGGGAACGTCGGCCCGGGCAATGCGCGCCTTGGCACGGGTGATGCGCTGCTCCATCGCCGTCTCGCCGACCAGGAAAGCGCGGGCGATCTGGCGGACGTTGAGCCCGCAGACGATGCGCAACGCGAGGGCGATCTGCTGTGTCGCCGGCAGTTCCGGATGGCAGCAGATGAAGAGGAGGCGGAGGATATCGTCACGATAATGCTGGCCATCGAGGCGATCCGCGAGGGCGGATTCTGCGTCCTCCAGGTCGGAGATCTGTCCCTCCTCCGGCAGCGCCTCCTGTTTCTTCTCGCGGCGCTTGACGTCTATGCCGGAGTTGCGCCCGGCAAAGATCAGCCAGGCGGCCGGATCGCGCGGCGGGCCGTTGGTGGGCCATGTCCGCAACGCACGCAGACAGGCTTCCTGGTAGGCTTCCTCCGCCGTATCGAGATCGCGGAAATAGCGCAGCAGGGCGCCCATCGCCTGCGGACGGGCGGAGATCAGCGCGCCGTTGATCCAGGCAGCGTCCGTCATGTGGGCAGGACCCCCTGCTTGAAGATGGAGAGCGGCCGGATCTCATAGGATCCAATGCTTGGGTTGGCCTTGGCCAGTTCCTTGGCGATGCCGAGGGCTTCCTCGAGATCGTCGCAATCCACGACATAGAAGCCCAGCAGTTGCTCCTTGGTTTCGGCGAAGGGGCCGTCGATCACCAGCGGCTCGCCACCCGTCTTGCGCAGGGTGGTGGCGGCGGTGGTCGGCAGGAGGCGCACGACCGGCCCCAGCTTTCCGGCCCTGGCGATCTTCCCGTGGACCTCGTCGAGGCGCGCCAGGACGGCATCATCCTCTTCCTTGGTCCAGGCACCGACGACGTCTTCGTAATTGTAGCAAAGGATCGTGTAGAGCATGCGGAGCTTCCCTCTTGCGCCAAGGACGAGTGAGTGAAGAGGTAGCCGACATGTGGCAGGAGTACAATTTTCGCGGGGATCGTCCGGACATGGAGGGGCGACCGCCGGTCGCGCTTCTTCTCACGCAAACGCCTCGTTTCCAGGGCAGGCGCGCCAAGTCCGCGGCTTCCCCGCCAGGTCGCTCCTACGGGCGTCCAGCCGTCCCCAAGGGGCGGACGTCTCCCATCTAGCGCCCGCTCACCACCCCGCTCGCCAGCACGGCGGCCGAGGCCCGGTTCTCCACCCCGAGCTTCACGTAGATCTGCTCCAGATGCTTGTTCACGGTGCGCGGGCTGAGGCCGAGAATGTCTCCGATGTCCCGGTTGGACTTGCCGCGGGCGATCCATACCAGCACTTCCGCCTCGCGTTGGGTGAGGGCGAAGCGCGCGCGGAGCTGGTCCGCCTCGCTCGCCGCCTGATCGATCGAGAGGCGGAAGAGGAACTCGTCGGATGAGGTCTGGCCCATGAAGCTGAGCTGCATGCCCTGCGCCGCGTGTACCGTGCCACCGGAACGTGCCGCCTCCATCAGGGCCGAGGGCAGGCGCACCTGTCCCTCCGGTGGCGGAAATGCTTCGGCGAGCAGCCGGTGCGCCTGCGGCGTCGACCACAGGATATCGCCCGTCCGCGTGACGGCGAAGAGGAAACGGCCCGTGGCATCCAGGGCGGCATAGGCGCTCTGGGATGCCCGCGCATTGGCGAGGTGCACGCGGATGCGGGCAATCAGCTCCTCGATGTTGATCGGCTTGGTGAGATAGTCCACCCCTCCCGCCTCGAGGCCCCGGACGATATGCTCGGTCTCGGTGAGGCCCGTCATGAAGATCACCGGCACCCCGCCAATGGCGGCCGTGGCCTTGATGCGGCGGCAGGTTTCGAAACCATCCATCTCCGGCATCACGGCGTCGAGCAGGATGAGGTCGGGTGTGATGCGGCCTGCGATGGCGAGGGCCTGGCCTCCGGAAGTGGCGGCAAGCACGGTGAAGCCCGCTGGCTCCAGCGCATCGGTCAGCATCGCCAGCGCGTCGGGCGTGTCGTCCACCACGAGGACGATGTTGCGGGCGCGCGCCTCACTCATGGGTATCCCCTTGCGCCCCCACCGCCTCCAGGACCGCCGTGTAGCGCTCGAAGTCGAAGTTGCGCAGGTGGCCGCGTATGGCTTCGATGAAGGGTTGGGCGGCAGGATCCGTTTCAAGCTGCGCAAGCTTGGCCTCGATGCCGCGGACATAGCCGATCCGGCCAAGTTCGAGCAGTTCCTCCACATGCCTGTCGCCGGGACTGACCAGCTCGGGTGCGGCCGTACTTGCGGAGCTTTCTGCGCCACCGTCAGTAAGCCACTGCAATCGCATCAGAAAGCCGATTCGTTCCAGCAGCTGGGAGAGGTCGAACGGCTTCGGCAGCATGTCGTCATGTGCCCTGTTCTCCTCGGCAGCGGGCATCGACTCGCCGATATTGGCCGACAGCATCAGGATGGGGGCCGTGGCACCGGCATTGTCACGCAGGCTGCGCGCGAGGTCCCACCCGCTCATGCCCGGCATGGAGATGTCGAGTATGAAGAGATCCGGCGCTGCATGCTCCGTGAGGGCCAGGCAGGTAGGTCCGTCGCGCGCGGTCAGAATGCCGAAGCCGAGAGGTTCCAGGACGGCTCGCATCAGATCCTGGTGATCGGCATCGTCGTCGACGACAAGGATGGTGCGGCGGCGGCCCGCATAACCCTTGACGTTGACGGTCGCCGGCGGGGAGACGGCGGCGATGGTGGAGAGCATCATCCTCACCTGGAAGGTCGAGCCTTCGCCGGGAGTGCTGGCGACGGAAATCTCGCCGCCCATGATCTGCACGAGAAGCTTGGTGATAGTCAGCCCCAGTCCGAGGCCCGGCTGGACATTTGGGGCGAGGCCGGTCTCGTGGCTGCCCCGCTCGAAAGGCTCGAAGATGCGCTCGAGCTCGGAAGCGGGTATGCCGCTGCCGCTGTCCTCGACGGCGAAGGTGGCGATCTGGCTGCGATAGGAAACCCTGAACGTCACGCCGCCTGCCTGGGTGAACTTGATCGCGTTTGAGAGCAGGTTGATGAGGATCTGGCGCAGGCGCTTCTCGTCGACGCGCACAGTGTCCGGCAGGGCATCCGGCCGCTCGAAGCGGAAGGCGAGGCCCTTGGCCTCGGCCTGCAGGCGGAACATGTCCACCAGCTGCTCCAGGAATTCGTTGAAGCGCACGTCATTGCGCTGGAGCTGGAAGCGGCCGGCCTCGATCTTGGAGATATCGAGCAAGCCATCGATCAGACCGGAGAGGTGTTCGGCACTGCGGCGGATCACGCGCACGCCGCCCTGTCGATTGGCGGGGATCGTGTTGTCGCGCTCCAGGATCTGGGCATACCCGAGCACGGCATTAAGCGGCGTGCGCAACTCGTGGCTGAGACCGACCACGTAGCGGCTCTTGGCGAGGTTCGCGGCCTCCGCGACATCCTTGGCGCGCTGGAGGGCGGCATCGGTTCGCCTGTGCGCCTCGATCTCCTTGAGCAGTAGCGTGGTCTGGCGGGCCGATTCTTCCTGTGCCACGCGGCGGCTCTCATGGGCCAGCACGAAGAACCACGCGACTACGCCCGAGACGATCAGGAGAATGAAGAAGGAAACCCACAGCGCCTCGTTGATCGCCGCCGCATGGCCGCCTCCATAGCCCGCCGCCTGGAAAGAAATCAGGTAAAGGATGATGCCTATTACACTGATGAAAAGAGAGAATATGCCGACGAACTGTACGATGCGCGGGCTCAGCCTGCTGCTGATGAATGCGGGCAGCGTGACGTCTATCGCGCGGCTGAGCTGGGCCTGCATGCGGGCGTTGGGCTTGCACAGATCGTGGCAGCGCGCGTCGAGCGAGCAGCAGAGCGAGCAGATCGGCCCGGAATAGGCCGGGCAATGGGCCATGTCCTCCGGCTCGAAGGCGAGTTCGCAGATAGAGCAGGTGATCTCGCTGCGCAGCTTCCAGGCCGCGCGCGGCTTGCGTGCGAGATAGTACCTGCCGCGGGTGAGGATTGCGATGGCGGGGGCGGTGAGGAGGGCGACACCCAGCGCCACGAAGGGCGCGAGTGCGCGGAGCACCTCGCCGAAAAGGCCCGCCGCAGCAAGAAGGGCGCAGACCGCGGCGATCGCCATCGAACCGGTGCCGACCGGATTGATATCGTAGAGATGGGCGCGCTTGAACTCGATGCCTTCGGGGGACAGGCCAAGCGGCTTGTTGATGGCGAGATCCGCCACGATGGCGCCGAGCCAGGCGACGGCCACCACCGCGAACAGGCCGAGGATCTGTTCGAGTGCCTTGTAGATGCCGAGTTCCATCAGGAGGAGGGCGATGGCCACGTTGAAGACCAGCCAGACCACGCGACCCGGATGGGAGTGGGTGAGGCGTGAAAAGAAGTTCGACCAAGCGAGCGAACCCGCATAGGCGTTCATCACGTTGATCTTGAGCTGCGAGACGACGACGAAGGCGGCGGTCAGCACCGTTACCGCATAGGGCCACGGCAGCGCGTAGCCGAAGGCGATCCGGTACATCTGCGCCGGTTCGGATGCGTGCTCCGGGGCGACGCCATGTCCGAGGACCAGCACCGCAAGGAAGGAACCGAACAGCAGCTTGGGTGCGCCCAGCACGATCCAGCCCGGCCCCGCCGCCAGCAATGAGAAGGTCCAGGCGAAGCGAGAGCCCGCCTTTGGCGCCGGCAGGAAGCGCAGCACGTCGACCTGCTCGCCGATTTGCGGCATCAGGGCCAGGATGACCGAGGCGGCGCCGCCGAATTTGAGGATGTCGAGCGCGTTGTTGCCGTCATGCAGGCCGGGAAATGTCAGCCAGCGTGTGATGCTGCCGGGATCGCTCGCCAGGATGAATCCGACGGGCAGGATGTTGAGGATGATCCACAGCGGCTGCGTGATGAGCTGGAAGCGGCTGATCCAGGTGATGCCATGAGTCACCAACGGGATGACGGCCACCGCGCTGATCACATAGCCAACGGCAAGCGGAATGCCGAAGCACAGCTGCAGCGCCGTCGTCATGATCGACGCCTCGATGGCGAAGAGGATGAAGGTGAAGGTCGCGTAGATCAGCGAGGTGATGGTCGATCCGATGTAGCCGAAGCCCGCGCCGCGCGTGAGCAGGTCTATGTCGACGCCGTATCGCGCGGCATAGCGGCTGATCGGCAAGGCGGTTGCGAACAGCAGGGCGCCCACCACCAGTGTGGCGGCCAACGTGTTGGTGAAGCCGTAGGAGAGGGTTATGGCGCCGCCGATCGCCTCGAGCGCCAGGAAGGAGATGGCTCCGATGGCTGTCTGCGCGACGCGCGGCGAGGACCATTTGCGCGCGCTCTTGGCGGTGAAGCGCAGAGCGTAGTCCTCCAGGGTCTGGTTTGCCACCCAACGGTTATAGGCGCGCCGCACGGGAAGAATGCGTTGGCGGCCTGGCATCGGTGGCGAATCTCCTGGAGTCCTGCAGAAAGTCAGCCGGCATTTCAGTGCAAGGTCTGTGCCGGATGGGCATCATCGGCATGCCGGTCTTCAGGGCGAGGCTGAAAGCTCAGGCAAGCCCGGTCCATCGTCACCGTCGGTCTTGTCCAGGGGAGGGCTCGGTGGTCCCACCCTGCTGGAGACAGGCATCAGGATGTCGGGGGCAAGCCCGTGCGTGGCAAGTCTCGCCGCGAGGGCCCATTCGGTCTCTTCTGCCTTGCATGCAGCCACGATCGCCGATCCGGCTGCCGGAATTGTGCCCAATTATTGGGCGTGCGGCGTAAATTAGCAGCATTCGCGACCGAATACGTCAATCAACGTATGTGCTGCGACGCACAAAGAGCGTGAACTCCCTGGATCGGCATCGCTGTTCGTGCCGTTCCCATCCAGTCCAGGTCCGCCTCACATCGAAGTTAAGGGGAGTTCGATGAAACAACCGGTGATCAATCGCCGTACCGCTCTGTTCAGCCTGGCGGGTGCCGCCAGCGCTCTTGCCCTCGGCACCCGAGGCGTCATGGCCGCCGACGACACCATCAAGGTCGGCGTGCTCCATTCACTGTCGGGCACCATGGCGATCAGCGAAACCACGCTGAAGGACGTCATGCTCATGCTCATCGACGAGCAGAACAAGAAGGGCGGCCTGCTCGGCAAGAAGCTGGAGGCTGTCGTGGTCGATCCGGCATCCAACTGGCCTCTCTTCGCCGAGAAGGCTCGCGAACTGATCACCAAGGACAAGTGCGTGGCGACCTTCGGCTGCTGGACCTCGGTGTCCCGCAAGTCGGTCTTGCCAGTCTTCGAGGAACTGAACTCGATCCTGTTCTATCCCGTGCAGTTCGAGGGCGAGGAGTCCTCGAAGAATATCTTCTATACGGGTGCCGCTCCGAACCAGCAGGCAATCCCCGCCGTCGACTATCTGATGGCGAACGAGGATGTGAAGCGTTGGGTACTCGCGGGTACGGACTATGTCTATCCGCGCACCACGAACAAGATCCTGGAAGCCTATCTCAAGGCCAAGGGCGTCGCCGCCGAAGACATCATGATCAACTACACGCCGTTCGGTCAGTCCGACTGGCAGACGATCGTCTCCGATATCAAGAAGTTCGGCTCCGCCGGCAAGAAGACGGCCGTCGTCTCCACCATCAACGGCGATGCCAACGTGCCCTTCTACAAGGAGCTCGGCAATCAGGGAATCAAGGCCACAGACATTCCGGTCGTGGCCTTCTCGGTGGGCGAGGAAGAACTCGCCGGCATGGACAAGAAGCCGCTGGTCGGCCATCTCGCCGCCTGGAACTATTTCATGTCCGTCGATACGCCCGACAACAAGGCCTTCATCGACAAGTGGCATGCCTTCACAGGCAAGGCCAACCGCACCACCAACGATCCCATGGAGGCCCACTATATCGGCTTCAACATGTGGGTGAAGGCGGTGGAAGCCGCCGGTACCACGGATTCCGAGGCGGTTCAGGATGCCCTCATCGGCATCTCCGTGCCCAATCTCTCGGGCGGCCTGTCGACCATGATGCCGAACCACTACATCACCAAGCCGGTGCTGATCGGCGAGATCCAGGAGGATGGCCAGTTCAACATCGTGCAGCAATCGCCGATGGTTGTGGGCGACGAGTGGTCCGACTACCTCGACGGCTCCAAGGACATGATCGCTGATTGGCGCAAGCCGCTCGCCTGCGGCAACCTCAACGTCAAGACCGGCAAGTGCGGCGGCAAGGCTGCCTGATTTCACTGTGCCGATAGACACGGGCGGCGGACGAGGTTCAAAGCCGCCCGTCGCCTATCGTCCTTCGCCCTTGCGGGAGAAGGTCCTGCAGGACGGATGCGGGAAGCGACCTGTCCCGAAAGGTTTCGCTGCTCCTCCTCTCTCCTCGGGGCACTTTTTCCGCAAGGGGGAAGGCCTTGGCCCATCGAGGGATCGGTATCGACCCATGCACGCTTTTCTTCGCATCGCCGGCCTGGTCGCCTTCCTGCTCATGGCGGGGCTGTCCTCCGCATTTGCGGATGCCGCCGCCCAGTCGAAGCTCGCTTCGGAGAAGTTCGACGACATCGAGGCAGGCGTAAACGCGCTCGCCACGTCCGGTGACCCACAGGCCGCCGCCGTGATCGCGGCCCTCGCGGATGGCAAGCTCACCTATGATCCCGGCAGCAAGGCGCTTTATTACCAGAAGGGTTCCGACGTCATCGAGGGAGCGACCGGCAACAAGGCTGCCTCGCCACCCGCGGGCCTGAAGAAGGTCAAGGTCAACAATCGCGTCCGCCGCGCCATCGAGGCCGCGCAGGGCGCCCTGACCCTGATGGCGCCCGATCCCGCCAAGCGCCTGGCAGCTGCCGATGCCGTGTTCAAGTCCCACGACGAGGCGGCCCTGCCGGCTATCGAGAAGGCCATCGCCGCCGAAACCGATCCGGCCGTGAAGCGTTCGCTGGAACGGGCGAAAGCCGCCGTGGTCTTTCTTTCCAACAGCACCCCTGAGGCCGATCGGGTCGCCGCCGCCGGCCTCATCACCAGCCGGGGAGACCAGGACGCGCTCGGCCTCCTGCAGTCGCTGCCGGCCGATGCCCCGCAAGTCGTGAAGGATGCGGCGGCCGCCGGCGTCAAGTCCATCAACGAGACGCTGATGCTGTGGAGCGGAGCGCAGAACCTGTGGTTCGGCCTCTCACTGGCCTCGGTGCTCCTGCTCGCGGCCATCGGCCTTGCCATTACCTTCGGCGTGATGGGCGTCATCAACATGGCCCATGGCGAGATGGTCATGCTAGGCGCCTACACCACCTTCATGGTGCAGCAAGTGAGCCGCAGCTTCGCACCCGGCTTCTTCGACTATTCGATGCTCGTCGCCATTCCGCTGGCCTTCCTGGTGGCGGGGGCGGTGGGCGTGCTGATCGAGCGCACCATCATACGCTGGCTCTACGGCCGGCCGCTCGAGACCCTGCTTGCCACGTGGGGCGTCAGCCTGATCCTGCAGCAGGCCGTGCGCACGATTTTCGGCCCGACGAACCAGGAAGTCTCGGCGCCCGCCTTCATGACCGGCTCCTTCGCTCTGGGCGGGCTCGACATCACCTGGAACCGCCTGTGGATCGTGGTCTTCGCCGCCCTTGTCTTCACGGCGCTGCTGCTGCTCCTTCGCTTCACCAAGTTCGGGCTCCAGATGCGTGCGGTCACCCAGAACCGCCGCATGGCCTCCGCCATGGGCATCCGCACGAACTGGGTGGATGCCTTCACCTTCGGCCTCGGTTCGGGCATTGCGGGCCTTGCCGGCGTGGCGCTGTCGCAAATCGACAACGTCTCGCCGAACCTGGGCACCGGCTACATCATCGACAGCTTCCTGGTGGTGGTGTTCGGCGGCGTCGGCAATCTCTGGGGTACGCTGGTGGGGGCGCTGACGCTGGGCATCGCCAACAAGCTGCTCGAGCCGTTCGCGGGCGCCGTGCTCGGCAAGATCGCATTGCTTGTGCTCGTCATTCTCTTCATCCAGAAACGCCCGCGCGGCCTGTTCGCGCTCAAGGGCAGGGCGGTTGAAACATGATCACTGCCAGACTCCTCGCCGACCGCCGCGGGCTGATCTTCCTCGCCGTCCTCGCGCTTCTCGCCGTGCTGGTGCCGATCGGGCATCTCGCCATGCCCGAGACTTCGCCCTTCCATGTGCCCGACTGGGTGGTGGCGCTGCTCGGCAAATATCTGTGCTACGCCCTGCTCGCCGTCGCGCTCGATCTCGTCTGGGGCTATTGCGGAATCCTCTCGCTCGGCCATGGCGCCTTCTTTGCCCTCGGAGGCTATGCGATGGGCATGTATCTGATGCGCCAGATCGGCCCGCGCGGCCAGTATGGCAATCCGGTCCTGCCAGACTTCATGGTCTTCCTGAACTGGAAGGAACTGCCGCTGACCTGGTACGGCTTCAATTTCTTTCCCTATGCGCTGCTCATGGTGTTCCTGGTGCCGGGCCTGCTCGCCTTCCTGTTCGGCTGGCTCGCCTTCCGCTCGCGCGTCACAGGCGTCTATCTCTCCATCATCACGCAAGCCATGACCTATGCGCTGATGCTGGCCTTCTTCCGAAACGACATGGGATTCGGCGGCAACAACGGCCTCACCGATTTCAAGGACATCCTCGGCTACGACATCACCGCGGCATCCACCCGAACCGTGCTCCTGGTGCTGACGATCATAGCCCTCGCCATCGGCTACCTGATCGCGCGCACCATCGTCACCTCCAAGCTCGGCAAGGTCCTGCTGGCGGTGCGCGATGCGGAAAGCCGTACGAGGTTCCTCGGTTATCGCGTTGAAAAATATAAGCTCTTCGTCTTCGTCGTCTCCGCCTGCATGGCCGGCCTCGCCGGGGCGCTCTATGTGCCCCAGGTCGGCATCATCAATCCCGGCGAGTTCACGCCAGCCAATTCGATCGAGGTGGTGATCTGGGTGGCCGTGGGCGGCCGCGGCACCCTGGTGGGAGCGGCGCTCGGCGCCGTGCTCGTCAACCTGGCCAAGACGATCTTCACCTCGGGCATCTTTGCTCCCTACTGGCTGTTCGTGCTCGGCGGCCTGTTCGTCGTGGTCACGCTGTTCCTGCCGAAGGGTGTGATCGGCACGATCGGGCAGTGGCAGGAGAAGCGGCAGGCCCGCAAGGCGGTGGAGGCATCGAAGCTGTCCGAGGCACCGGCGGAGTAAGGCGGGGAGCGCAGACCTGCCGTCCGCTCCTCCTCATCGAACGACGATACGTTTCCAAGATGCGGACAGGGTGTCCGCGCTCCCAGGGGTTCCCATGAACGCACCCGTCAAGCCTGATCCTGCAGCCCTTACCAGCGCGCTGCTCTATCTCGACGGCGTCGAGGTTTCCTTCGACGGTTATCGCGCCCTCCGCGGCCTTTCGCTCACCGTGGCGCCCGGCGAGATGCTCGCGATCATCGGCCCCAACGGCGCAGGCAAGACGACCATGATGGACGTCATCACCGGCAAGACCCGGCCGGACACTGGCGATGTTCTCTTCGAAGGCAAGATCGACCTCACCAAGCGCGACGAAGCCGATATCGCCCAGCTCGGCATCGGGCGCAAGTTCCAGAAGCCGACAGTGTTCGAAAGCCAGAGCGTGGAGGACAACGTCCTGCTTGCGTTGAAATCGAAGCGCGGCGTCATGGCGAACCTGTTCTGGGCCGCCACCCCGGCGATCCGGGAAAAGGTCGACGAGGTACTGGAGACCATCCGCCTCACCAAGCTGCGTACGCGGCTGGCAGGTTCGCTTTCCCATGGCCAGAAGCAGTGGCTCGAGATCGGCATGCTACTGGCGCAGGATCCGAAGCTCCTCCTGGTGGACGAGCCGGTGGCCGGCATGACAGATGCCGAGACGGCGCAGACGGCGGTCCTACTGAGACGCATCGCCGAGAACCATTCGGTGGTGGTGGTCGAGCATGACATGCATTTCGTGCGCGACCTCGACGTGCGCGTCACCTGCCTGCACGAGGGCGCCGTGCTGGCCGAAGGCACGCTCGATCAGGTCAGCAGCAACGACCGTGTCATCGAAGTCTATCTGGGACGGTGAGGGGATGGGCAGGACGAAGCTGATTCCGAGGGGAAGGAAACGCGGCGCCCGCCCTTCCCATCAAGGGGAGGGTGGCAGCGCGCACGTCTTCCGTCCTGTCCTGGTTTGCAGGGGACTTTCATCATGCTCGAAGTAACCGAAATCGATCTCCACTACGGTGCGGCGCAGGCATTGCGTTCGGTTTCCATGAAGGCCGTGCCGGGACGGGTGACCTGCGTGCTGGGCCGGAACGGCGTCGGTAAGTCGTCTCTCCTGCGCGCCCTCGTCGGCCACCAGCCGATCAGCAAGGGCCGGATCACCTGGAACGGTGCAGATCTCTCCGGCTTGAGTGCCTCGGACCGGGCACGGCGCGGAGTGGGCTATGTGCCCCAGGGGCGCGAGATCTTCGCCCTCCTTTCGGTCGAGGAGAACCTCAGGACCGGCTTTGCACCGCTGAAAAGGGCCGATTGCTACATTCCGGAGGACGTCTTCTCGCTCTTTCCGGTACTCAAGGACATGCTGCGCCGGCGCGGCGGCGATCTTTCCGGTGGCCAACAGCAGCAACTTGCCATCGGCCGGGCGCTGGTGACGCGGCCCTCGCTGCTGGTCCTCGACGAGCCGACCGAAGGCATCCAACCTTCCATCATCAAGGATATCGGCCGGGCCATCCAGTTCCTGCGCGAGAAGGGGAACATCGCCATCGTGCTGGTGGAGCAGTATTTCGATTTCGCCCGCGAACTCGCCGACGATTTCTATGTCATGGACCGCGGCGAGGTCGTTATGTCCGGCACTCGCGAAAGCATGGTGGAAACGGAAGTCCGCAAGCGTATGTCGGTTTGACGGAGCCGGCCTAGCCGAACAGCGTGAGCTGCTGGGGCTTCTCCGCTTTTTTGCCGTGCTTGTCGTCGACCAGTGGCTTCAGCATTGCCGCGATGCGCTTGGCGAGGAGGGCTTCGTCGGCCCGGGCCAGCGGGGCGCTGCCGATGACGTTGCGCAGGAGGTCGAAACCGGTGACGAGCGCGAGGAACAAGGCGGCGCGCTCGTTCGTGTCCCGTCCCCCCAGCATGCCGGCGAGCGGCCCCTCGAACTGGCGCGCCAGAGCCTCGCGCAGGATGGCGGCGGCGCGGGGATTGGAAGCCGAATGCAGCATCAGGCGAAAGGGATCGGGCCTGCTCTGGTCGGTCCTGCCGATCATCGCCTGCGCCACACGGTCGGCGAGGGAGGCGGCATCGCCGCTGAACAGGCTGGTATCGGCGAAGGTGACCTTCACCGCCTCGGCGAACATCTCCTCCTTCGAACCGAAGTAGCGGTTGACGAGTATGGCGGTCACCCCGGCTTCCCCTGCGATTTCACGCAGGCCCACGCCGTCATAGCCCGCCCTGGAAAAGGCCACGAGCGCCGATTGCAGTATCGCCTCGCGCGTCGCGGCCGCATTGCGCGGACGTTTCGGGGAGGAGGACGCCTTCGCAGGGGCCGGGGAGTTGGGCTTGGCGGCAGGAAGTTTTTTCTTGGCCATGACGGCGCCTGTGTCGACTTCGATGCCGGACCAGTATACGGGCGTAAAAAACCATGCAAGGCGAACGGCTGCACCATCCACTGCCAAGGGCCGCGCCGCGGCTCCAGGCCGCGCGACTCGGCCGCATGGGTATCGCGCACGACTTAGCGCCTGAGCAATTGCTATGATGATGGGTAATTGCCCGAGTCAATTTTGTGACGAGTTTGCTCGATTATGACACAGATTGCACAATTGCTGCGCGCGCATGGTCAAACTAAGTGCATTGATTCTAAAGATAAATCGATATCCGCGCCTAGGTAAAACCAGTACGGCGCGCTATAGTTGCTTGCTGCCTGCATTGACGGAACCAAATGAGCCCTGCCTGCGTTTTGTGAGCAGGGTCAATCGATAGGGTGGAGCCATGCAAGACAATTATTCCGCAATTTTCTCTCCCGAGGAGATCGAATTCCTGCGCACCAGCGCGGACGAATATGGCTGGTATGTCTGGACGGACGAAACGCGCCCCATGATCGAAACGCTCTGCGCCCGCCGTCTGATGGCGGCCAATGGCGACTTCAAGGTCGTCGCCAAGGAGGAGCATCAGCGGGCCAATCTTTCCGGACACGGGCCGCGTGCCGCCGACACCGTCCAGCGTTATTACGAGTTGATCGGGGCGGGGCGTATTGCATTTCATGTCCTGCAGCACCGTCGTCCCGCCATGAAGGCACCGGCCCTGGCCGAGCAGCGCGGCTCGCATTCCGCGCATGCCTGATCCGGGCGGCACCATGTGATTTCTCCACCCCACGGAATGGAAGCCTTGCCCTTTTCGGCAAGGCGCAGGCTACCGCGCTGCGTGGAAGACAGTCAGACGAAACTCTCGGAGCCCTCGTGGCTCTTTTTCTTTGCGCCCCGCGGTCACCGTCACCCGAAGTGCCCGCGCAAGGTTTCGCGGTTGACCTTCACCGCCCCGGTCGGATCGGCCGCCGCAATATCGGATTCTTCCTCGAGAACGAGCCAGCCGTTGAAGTTCGGCGCCGCGGAAACAACGTCGACGACCGCCGGAAGGTCGCATACGCCCTTTCCGAGCATGGCCCAGTTTCCCTCCGCGTCGACATCCTTGAGATGGAGATAGCGGATGCGATCCTGATAGGTGCGCAAAGTGTCGAGAATATCCTGGCCGCCCCGCAGGATGTGGCCTGTATCAGGCACCCAGCCGACCAGCGCCGGATCGAGCAGGCCCATGATGCGGTCGTAATCCTCGCGCGAATACAGCAGCGTGTTGTGATGGGAACTCGGGTGGACGGCCACGCCGACACCGGCTGCCTTTCCGCGCTCGCCTGCCGCATTGTAGAAGCTGCCTGCCGTGGCGAATTTCCCGTCGAGAGGGCCGGCGCTCATCACGGTGGCGCTGCCGAGTGACAGGATGGCGCCCGGGAAATGAGAAGCGAAGCGCAAGGCCCTGTCGACCATGGCAAGGTCCGCCGCTACCGCGTCCGGCTCCGTGAAGCCGGACGTGCTGCCGCAGGCAAAGGCAACCAGCGACAGGCCGTTGGCCTCAAGGGCACGAGCGAAGGGCTCGGGCCGATCAGCATAAGGCGGGATCATGGTGTCGGTGATCTCGATGCCCGCGTAACCCGCCTCCCCGATGGCGCGCAGCAGGTCGTCGGCATTGCCCTTGAAGGCGCTTCCCAGCATCTCCCAGGTGTAGGTCTGGCAACCGGCCTTGAGTGTCTTGCGTTCTTCCATTGTCTACTCCTTGACCGCGCCCTGAGTCAGGCCCTCGATGATGTGGCGCTGGAAAAACAGGACCAGGGCGATCAGGGGTACGGTTACGACGACCGAGGCCGCAGCCACGTCGCCCCATGGCACGTAATAGAGGTTGGTGAAATTGGCGATGCCCACCGGAATGGTCTGGTGGTCGATGGTGGACGTGAACGCCAGCGCGAACATGAATTCGTTCCACGCCGCGATGAAGGCGAGCAGGCCCGTGGTGACCAGTCCCGGCAGCGACATCGGCAGGATGATGCGGATGAACAGGCCCATGACGCCGACGCCATCCATTCGCGCGGCTTCGTCGATCTCGCGCGGCAGCGTGTCGAAATAACCGAACAGCACCCATGTCACGAGCGGCAGGCCGAGGGCCAGATAGACGATGATGAGGCCACTATAGGTATCGAGAAGGTCGTAGTTGGAGGCGGCTAGGTAGAGAGGCCCGACGATGGCGATCTGGGGGAACATCGAGACCGACAGGATGAGGCCGAGCACGCCGAAGCGTCCCTGGATGTTGAGGCGCGACAGCGAGAAGGCGGCCAGCGCGCCGATGGCGAGGCAGAACAGCGTCGTCAGGCCGGCCACGATCACCGAGTTCAGGACGTAGAGCTGGAATTTCTTGACGAAGAAGACATTGGCATAGTGTTCGAGCGTGGCCGGTGACGGCCAGAAGCTGGGCACCGGGTCGGTCAGTGCCTTATCCAGTTGCAGGGACGTCGAGAACTGCCAGACGAACGGGCCGGCTGACCAGACGAACAGGAGGCAGGCTCCCGCGTAGATCGCTGCGCTATGGAGAGCGGTGCGGCGCCTCATGACTGCCTCCGCAACTGGGCCACGATGAAGACGCCGAAGCCGAGGGCGATGATGGTTTCCGTGATGAACATCGCCGTCGACAGGGCCGATCCGTAACCGAACTGCAGGGTGGAGAAGAGCACCTTGTAGCTGAGCGTGGACAGGGTCTCCGTCGAGTCGGCCGGGCCACCCCCGGTCAACACGTAGACGAGGTCGAAGATGCGGAAGGCGTCGAGGGCCCGGAACATGCCCGCGATGAGGAGGGTGGGGAAGAGCAGGGGCAGGCGAACATACCAGAACACACGCCAGGGCGAGGCACCGTCCATGGTGGCGGCCTCGGTCAGCGAACGCGGCACCGTCTGCAGACCGGCGAGAAGCAGCAGCGCCATGAAGGGCGTCGTCTTCCAGACGTCGGCGATGATGATGGTCTGCAGGGCATGCTCGACCGAGCCGTACCAGTTGATGTTTCCCTCGATCAGGCCAAGCGACTTCAGGAGATAGTTGATCATGCCGTGCTGGCCGTCGAACAGCCAGCCGAACATCTTGGAAGTCACCACCGTCGGCATAGCCCACGGCACCAGCATTGCCGCGCGTACCAGGGAGCGTCCCGAGAAGTGTTCATAGAGCAGGAGCGCCATGCCGAGGCCGAGCACGGTCTCCAGCAGGGTGGAGACGACGGTGAACTCGACGGTATGGCGCCATGCGTTCCAGAAGGCGTCGTCGCCAAGCAGGGTCTTGTAGTTGGCGAGCCCTATGAAGGCGTCCTCCTGCGTGACCAGCGAGGTGTTGGTCAGCGACAGCCAGATGCCGTTCAGGATCGGATAGACGGAAACGAGCCCCAGCGAGACCAGCAGCGGGAGCACCAGCAGCCAGGGCGTCAGATCGGGGAACCGCCAGCCGGCCCCACTGCGGGGACCGGCGGCGGAGGCTTCGACTGCCATTACCTCATCCTGCGACGATGGACGTGATCTTCTCATTGGCCGCGTCGAGTTCGGCCTTGATGTTGCCGCTGACGAGGGCCTTGGAGACGCCGGACTGGATGGCCAGCGTCACCTGCGCGTATTTCGGCGTGACCGGCCGCGGCGTGGCCCCCACGAATACGGACTGGAGCTGCTGCATGAAGGGCTGCTCCTTCCCAAGCTGCGCGTTCTCGAACACGGCAGGCCGGGTCGGCGCCAGGCCGAGCTGCAGGGCATAGTGCAGCTGCGTGTCCGGCGACGACATCCAGGTCAGGAAGTCCACGGCTGCTTCCTTGTTCTTGGTGGCGGCGTTGATGCCGTACTGATAGCCGCCCAGGCATGCCGCGCTTTTTCCGCCCGCGAAATGGGGAAGGGGCACGACGCCCACCTTGTCGACCACCGAGGAGCCGGCCTTGTCCTGCGCGATGGCGTATACATAGGACCAGTTGCGCAGGAATGGTGCACGGCCGGCGGTGAAGGGCTGCCGGGAAGGTTCTTCGTCCCAGCTCAGCACGTCGGAGGGGCTGATCTTGCTCTTGTTGATGGTGTCATAGAGGAATTGTACCGCGGCGACCGCCTTCTCGTCGTTCAGCGAGCCCGCCTTGCCATCCGGCGTCAGGATCGACCCGCCGTTCGACGCGATGGCCTCGACGAGGTCGCATACCAGCACTTCGGCCTGCTTGCCCTGCCACAGGTAGCCGAAATCCGCCTTGCCAGACTTCTGGATTTCCTGGGCGATGGTCGTCAGTTCATCCCAGGTCTGCGGCGGCTTGGCCCCGGCCGCTTCCAGCAGGTCCTTGCGGTAATAGAGCATGCCGGAATCGACGTGCCAGGGCAGGGCCGTCAGTTTGCCGTTATACGTGCAGGCCTGGATCAGGCCCGGAAAATACTGGCTGCGGACATCGTCCTTGTAATATTCGTCCAGCGGCATGGCCCAGCCTGCGCCGGCGAATTCCGCGATCCAGACGACGTCCTGCGTGAACACGTCGGGAGTGCCGTTCCGGCGCGCGAGCTGCTGCACGAGCGCCTGGTGCACCTCGGTGGAGGAACTCGGCGGCGGCAGCTCGACATATTTCACCAGCACCTTGCTCTGCGACTGGTTGTAGGCGTCGACGACCTGGGCGATGGTTTCCTTGCCGAAGAACTTCGCGCTGGCGAAGGTGATCTCGGTGCGATCGGCGGCACGGGCGCGCCGGGGCGGGCCGAGGGCCAGTGCGCCTGCTGCGAAGCCCGCGCCCTGCAGGAATTTCCGGCGGCTGGGGCCGGGAAGGGACAGCTTGGATGCTGAGGCGGCGGCTTCGGCCTCCGGACTCAAACGCGTGTGACGTTCCGGCATGACATTCCTCCCTTGGGTGCAACACATCCCTGAAATTTTTTTCACATGCTTGGCTTCCAAGGGCGTCGTGTCAAGCGTATAGCGTCAGGATCGTGCAAAAAATTTCATTTTATTCCTAAGCGACGTGGTGTTTATTTCTAAAAAAGCGCAAAAATGCGCAATTGGCGTGGCAGACGCCGAACGGAGGAAGCGATGGGTAAACTCGGGATTGGCGTGATAGGTTGCGGAAATATTTCGATGACCTACCTGCGCAACGCGGCGCTTTTCCCTGGTGTGGAGCTACGGGCCTGCGCCGACATGGCGCCCGAGGCAGCCAAGGTCCGGGCCGGTGAATACGGCATCCGGGCTCTGTCGGTAGAGCAATTGCTGGCCGCGGAGGATATCGGCCTCGTGCTCAACCTCACCGTGCCGAACGCCCATTTCGAGATCAGCCTCGCGGCGCTGGCGGCCGGCAAGCACGTCTTCACCGAAAAGCCCTTGGCGGTGACGGTCGGTCAGGGACGCATGCTGGTGGACGAGGCGAAGCGTCGCAACCTTGCACTCGGATCGGCGCCCGATACGTTTCTGGGCGCTGCCGGCCGCACGGCTCGCCGCCTGATGGAGGAGGGCGCGATCGGCCGGCCGACTACGGGCACGGCCTTCATGATGACCCGCGGCATGGAGCATTGGCACCCCAACCCCCAATTCTACTACCAGCCCGGCGGTGGCCCGGTGCTCGACATGGGACCCTATTACCTGACCATGCTGGTCAATCTGCTCGGTCCGGTCCGCCAAGTGATGGCGATGTCGGCGACGGGGCAGGCCCAGAGGCTGATCACGGCGCCAGGCCCCTATCAAGGTACCTCCTTCACCGTAGGTACCCCGACGACCTTGATGGCGCTGCTGGAATTCGCCAATGGCGCCATCGTCAACGTCGGCATGAGCTGGGACGTTTTTCGCCACTCCAACCAGCCGATAGAGCTTCATGGCAGCGAAGGTTCGTTGCGGCTTCCCGATCCGGACACGTTCGGTGGGCCCCTCGCCATCAGCCGGAGAGGTGATGCGTGGGAGGAGATCGAGACCGCTGGCAAGCCCTACGGGGCCATCAATTGGCCCTACAAGGCGCCCGATCGCGCCAATTATCGCATGCTGGGCGTGGCGGACCTGGCGCGCAGCCTGGTCGACGGGCGTAGACCCAGGGCCTCGGGCGAACTCGCGCTGCATGTCCTGGAGATCATGGAAGGCATTCTGGAGGCGGGCCGCAGGGGCGCGGCCGTGGCGATCCCGCTGGGGCCCCAGCCGGCGGCGCTGTCCGAGGAAGAGGCGGTGGAACTGGCAGGGAGCGCGAGCGCTCTCGTCCGCACCTGAACCGAGGGTCCCCTGGTCTGTGATGACTTCGGATCGAGGCGGGCTCCATGAACGCAACCTTCGGAGGCTGTGTTCATGGATTCGGATCTCCCTTCGGCTGCCCGGAACGGCGTCACGGACACTATCGAAGGCATGGCGCTCCGGCCTGCTACACCGCCCAGTCCAGCGACCGGTTGACGGCCTTGGTCCAAGCGGCGAACAGCTTGGCGCGCTGCCCCTCGTCCATGGTGGAGTGCCAGCGCCTGTCCACGCCCCAGTTGGTTACGATATCCTGCGTGGAGTTCCAGTATCCGGTGGCGAGGCCCGCGGCATAGGCGGCGCCGAGGGCGGTGGTTTCGATCACCTTTGGCCGGACCACCGGGACGTTCAAAATGTCGGCCTGGAACTGCATCAGCAGTTGGTTCACCACCATGCCGCCATCGGTACGCAGTTCCCTGATCTGCACTCCGGAGTCCCTGGTCATCGCGTCGAGGACCTCTCGTGTCTGGAAGGCCGTGGCCTCCAGGGCAGCGCGTGCGATATGCCCCTTGTTGGCGAATCGCGTCAGGCCGGCGATCACGCCGCGCGCGCTTTCCTTCCAGTGCGGGGCATAGAGGCCGGAGAAGGCCGGCACGAAATAGACATCGCCGTTGTCGGGTACCGAAGCGGCCAGCGTCTCGATCTCGGGCGCCGTCTTCACCAGCCCCAGATTGTCGCGCAGCCACTGGACCAGCGCGCCGGCGATCGCGATCGAGCCCTCCAAGGCATAGACCGCCTGCTGGTCGCCGAGCTTGTAGCCGAGCGTGGTGAGCAGGCCGAAATTGGAAGGGTAGGGCTTCTCGCCGGTATTCATCAGCATGAAGCAGCCGGTGCCGTACGTATTCTTGGCCTCGCCCGGCTGCAGGCAGGCCTGACCGAACAGCGCCGCCTGCTGGTCGCCGAGGATGCCGGCGACCGGCACGCCGGCCAGGATACCCCGCCCCTCGCCGTAGACCTCGCTCGAAGAACGGATCTGGGGCAGGCAGGCGCGCGGGATGCCGAACAGGCTCAGGATATCCTCGTCCCAATCCAGGGTTTCCAGATGCATCAACTGCGTGCGCGAGGCATTGGTGACGTCTGTAATATGGAGGCCGCCCTGCGTGCCGCCGGTAAGGTTCCAGAGCACCCAGCTGTCCAGGTTGCCGAAGAGGAGGTCGCCGGCCTCGGCAGCCTTCTGGGCGCCATCCACATGGTCGAGCAGCCAGCGCAGCTTCAGGCCGGAAAAGTAAGTGGCGAGCGGAAGTCCCGTCTTGGCCCGCAGCCTGTCCTTGCCGCCCTCCTTGCTGAGGCCGGCCACGAGCTGGTCGGTGCGGGTATCCATCCACACCACCGCGTTATGTACGGCGGCACCGGTCCTGCGGTTCCACAAGAGCGTGGTTTCCCGCTGGTTGGTGATGCCGACTGAGGCGAGATCGGCGGCGCTGAGACCCTTACGGGCCAGAGCGCCCGTAATCACGCTCTGTGTGTTGCGCCAGATTTCGGCCGGATCATGCTCGACCCACCCCGGTTTCGGGTAGAACTGCTCATGCTCCTTCTGGTCGAGCGAAATGATCTCGCCCTTGCGATCGAAGATGATGAAGCGCGTGCTCGTCGTTCCCTGGTCGAGCGAGCCCACATAACGAGACATCGTTTCCTCCCGCACCGTTTATCATGGCGCCGCCCGTCGCCCGGACGGGGCAGCTTCGGAGCCGACCTGAAGGTCGATGCTCCCATCAGGCTCCGGAGAGCACGACCCTCCGGCTCGCCAGATAGGCGTCGATTTCCCCGGCCACGCTCGCTGGCAGGTGCAGGCCGAGCTTGGACCGGCGCCAGAGGATGTCCTCTGACGTGATGGCCCACTCTTCTTCGACGAGGTAGTCGATTTCCGCTTGACTGAGTCCCAGGCCGAAATCCCGGCCAAGATCGGCGAGGCTGCTGGCCTTGCCGAGAAACCGCGTGGCACGGGTGCCATAGGCCCTGGCGAGACGCCGGGCAAGGGCAGGGGGCAGAAACGGCTTGTCCGCCTGGAGCCTGCGGATGAAGGCCTCGAGGTCGGCCGCGGGCATGTCCCCGCCGGGCAGGGGAGCATCGGCCGTCCAGGGCTTCCCTCTCGTACCCAGGATCTTCTCCACGTGCTGGAGCATGTGTTCCGACAGGCGGCGATAGGTTGTGATCTTGCCGCCGAAGATGTTGAGGAGCGGCGCGCCGGCGGCGTGCTCCTCCTTGATCACGTAGTCGCGCGTGGCGGCCTGTGCCGCGCTGGCCTTGTCGTCATACAGCGGGCGCACGCCCGAATAGGTCCAGACGATGTCGTCCGGGGTGACTGGCTTGCGGAAATACTCGCTGGCCGCCTTGCACAGATAGTCCGTTTCCTCCGGTGTGATCGCCACGCTGGCCGGATCACCCCTGTAGTCCTGGTCGGTCGTGCCGATCAGCGTGAAGTCGTCTTCGTAGGGAATGGCGAAGATGATGCGGCCGTCCGGGTTCTGGAAGATGTAGCACCGATCGTGCTCAAACATCTTCCTCACCACGATATGGCTGCCCTGCACCAGGCGGACCTGATGGGGTTCGTTGTGGGAGAGTACGCCTTCCATCACGGCGTCCACCCAAGGTCCCGCGGCATTGATGATGAGCCGGGCGGCGACTTCGTTCTCCGCGCCGCTGCGCTCGTCACGCAGGCGAACGCGCCAGAGGCCGTTCTCCTGACGGGCCGAGACAACCTTGCAGCGGGTGCGGACCAGGGCTCCGCGGTCGGCGGCGTCGCGGGCGTTGAGCGCCACGAACCGGGCATCGTTCACCCAGCAGTCCGAATATTCGAACGCCTTGGCGAATATCGGCTTGAGGGGCTTGCCCGTTTCGTCCGTGCGCAGGTCCAGCGTGCGGGTTGCCGGGAGCTTCTTGCGCCCACCGATATGGTCGTAGAGGAACAGGCCGAGGCGCAGCATCCAGGCCGGGCGCAGGCCCTTGAAGTAGGGCAGCACGAAGCGTAGCGGACGGATGAGGTGCGGGGCGTTGCGCCACAGGATCTCGCGTTCCATCAGCGCTTCGCGGACGAGCCGGAACTCGTAATACTCCAGATAGCGCAGGCCGCCATGGATTAGCTTGGTCGCCTTGGACGAGGTGCCGCTCGCAAGGTCGTTCATCTCGGCCAGGTGCACCTTGTAGCCGCGCCCCGCTGCGTCGCGGGCGATGCCGCAGCCATTGACGCCGCCGCCAATGATGAAGACGTCGAAGGGGGCATCCGCCGTCATGGCCGAAGCGCCGGATTGAGGATGTGTCATGGCAGTCCGCCGCAGCTGTCCGAGTTCCACCGAAAATCGCAATGCCGTTCGCCGGCTGTCGGAACAGTCGTAATCACGGCGCCCCCTCCCTGTCAGGAACCGCCAAGATTGCGATCCCGGTCCTCGACGGTGTTGCCCACCATACGAAGTTCGTACGCGGTATCTTTATGTTCGTTTTTTCCTCACTTCCAGCGAAAAACGAAAACGCATGCTCTTTCATCGAAAAGCGCCGATCGCGAACAAGCCATAAAAGGTAATTTAATACCGTTATTACAACTGACGCGAAGCCAGACCGATGGGTTGGGCTGCCTCTGCCGCCTTGCATTGATAAGATTCGCATCTTTTTTCAAAACAAGCGATCATAACGAAAAGGCGAGTGAATGGGAGGAAGGAGGTCCTTCAATGGGAGGCGACGTCGATCGCTGCGGTGATCCGGATGGGAGATGTTCCGTCCTGTGCGGTTTTTCCTTGCCTCATGGCGTCGGGTCGTGGTGCCAGAGCCACCCAGCCCTTTCCTTGCCTCTGACCCGGATGAAATAGCACCATGGCCCTGCCCAGTTCGAAAACCACCGCCCGCAGGCAGCAGGAGATCGTCGAATGGCTGCGAATCAAGGGGCGCGCGACGGTCGAGGATCTGGCCGCTCATTTCAAGGTGACGCCCCAGACCATCCGGCGCGACCTCAATGACCTGAGCAAGGCGCAGATCATCGTGCGCGTGCATGGCGGCGCCATGGTCTCGTCCGGGGTGGTCAACCTCAGCTATGAAGCCCGAAAGATGATTGCGGGCGAGCAGAAGAAGCGCATTGGCGAGGTCGCGGCCGCTCTTATTCCCGATCATTCCACCGTTTTCATCAATATAGGCACCACTACGGAAGAAGTGGCCCGTGCGCTCGCAGGCCACAAGGGGCTGCTCGTCATCACCAACAACCTGCATGTGGCCGCTGATCTCTACCGTATGGAGGGAATCAACGTTCTCGTGCTGGGCGGATCCGTCCGCCAGTCGGATGGCGGTATCGTGGGGGCGCAGGTCGTCGACATGATCGGCCAGTTCCGGGCGGACCTCGCCATTGTCGGCACGTCCGCCATCGATCCCGACGGCACCCTTCTCGACTACGACATCTTCGAGGTACAGGCCTCGCGCGCCATCATCGAGCACGCCCGCAAGGTCATCCTGGTGGCCGACAGCAGCAAATTCGCCCGTTCCGCACCGGTGCGCGTCACGCATCTGAGCGAGATCGACCTGTTCGTCACCGATCGACTGCCGACGGCGACCTTCGCCGACCTCTGTCGCCAGCACAAGGTCGAAGTGATCGAGACTGGCGGCGAATCGGACCTCGACGGCGAAGACGGCGAGTGATTTTCCTTTTCATTCTGGTGATCGTTTTATTCGCTTGCGGACGTTTTGATTTTCGCTCATAACTCGCAATGATTGAAGGAAGGAACGGGCCGCACGCGAGACGGCCGTCCTGAGCGGGGGAAGCGTAACGTGGGTCTTACGCTCGAGAATGTCGGCAAGATGGTTGGCGCGGAGACGCATATCTCCGACGTGTCGCTGAATCTTGAGAGCGGATCGCTCAACGTGCTGCTCGGGCCGACGCTTGCGGGAAAGACCTCGCTGATGCGTCTTATGGCGGGGCTGGACCGGCCGACGACGGGGCGGGTGATCGTCGACGGCAAGGACGTGACGGGCGCCCATGTGCGCACCCGCTCGGTCGCCATGGTCTACCAGCAATTCATCAATTACCCGGCTCTCAGTGTCTACGAGAACATCGCGTCGCCGTTACGGGTGAAGAAGCGTCCCGCCGCGGAGATCGATGCGGAGGTACGAAAGGCCGCCCGTCTCCTGAAACTCGAAGGGATGCTCGACCGCACGCCCCTGCAGCTTTCGGGCGGGCAGCAGCAGCGCACTGCGATTGCCCGTGCCATCGTGAAGCGCGCCGATCTCGTCCTCCTCGACGAGCCGCTCGCCAATCTGGACTACAAGCTCCGCGAGGAACTGCGCGAGGAGTTGCCGCGCATCTTCGAGGCCTCGGGCGCTGTCTTCGTCTATGCCACGACGGAACCGCAGGAGGCCTTGCTGCTGGGCGGCAACACCGCCACGCTGTGGCAGGGCCGCATTTCCCAGTTCGGGCGCACCATCGAAGTCTATCGCCGTCCGGGCGACCTCACCACGGCGCAGGTCTTTTCAGATCCGCCGATGAACGTGTTCGGCGTGCAGAAGCAGGGTCAAAGCCTGCGGCTACCTTCCGGGGAAGCGATACCGGCCACGGGAAGCACAGCCGGCCTTGCCGATGGTTCCTATCGCCTGGGCATACGGCCCAACCATCTCCTCCTGGAGGCACCGGGGGGCGATGCGCTGCGCCTGCCCTCGATCGTCTCCGTGACCGAGATTTCAGGTTCCGAGAGCTTCGTGCATGCCGACTATCACGATCACCGGTTCGTCGCCCTGGTGCAGGGCGTGCGGGAGATCGTGCCCGGCGCCCCGATCGATCTCTTCGTATCGCCTTCGCGGCTGTTCGTCTTCGATGCGGCAGGGCGGCTCGCCGCCGCGCCGGTAACCTAGGAGGGACCATGGCCGAGATCACGCTGAAATCGCTCGCCCATTCCTACAAGGCGGTCCCGTCCCAGCCCTCTGACTACGCGCTCAAGAAAATCGACCATGTCTGGAAGCAGGGCGGCGCCTATGCGCTGCTCGGGCCCTCGGGTTGCGGAAAGACGACGCTGCTCAACATCATCTCGGGGCTGGTGACGCCGAGCGAGGGAGCGGTGCTGTTCGACGGACGTGATGTGACGCGCCTTCCCACTGAAAAGCGCAACATCGCCCAAGTCTTCCAGTTCCCGGTGATCTACGACACCATGACGGTCGCCCAGAACCTCGCCTTCCCGTTGAAGAACCGGGGTATGGCGCGACCGGACATCGACAGGCGCGTCGGCGAGATCGCGGCGCTGCTCGATCTCGAGAAGGACCTGGACAAGCGCGCGCGGGGCCTGACGGCCGATGCCAAGCAGAAGATCTCGCTCGGCCGCGGCCTCGTCCGTCCGGACGTGGCGGCCGTGCTGTTCGACGAGCCGCTCACGGTGATCGACCCGGTCCTGAAATGGGAGCTGCGCTCCAAGTTGAAGGCCCTTCACCGTCGGCTCGACATCACCATGATCTATGTCACGCACGACCAGACGGAGGCACTGACCTTCGCGGATACCGTCGTGGTGATGCATGACGGTGCGGTCGTGCAGATGGGTACGCCCGCCGAACTGTTCGAGAAGCCTGCCCACACCTTCGTCGGCTACTTCATCGGCTCGCCAGGCATGAACCTGATCAGGGCTTCCGTCGAAGGACAGGTGGCGCGAGCGGGTTCGGTGACCATTCCGCTCGGGCGAGCCTATCGCACTCTGCCGGCCGGAGAAGTCGAGGTCGGCATACGGCCCGAACATGCCCTCCTCGCAAGGCCGGGACAGGGCCTTCCGGTCAGCGTCAAGCGCATCGATGATTTGGGAGCCCGTCGCATGGCCCGTGTGGATCTGGGTGGAACGCCCATCATCGTGACGGCTCCGGAGGGGCTGGAACTGGCAGGCGCCGAGGCAAGCATGGTGTTCGATCCGCGCAACCTGCACGTCTATGCGGTCGGCGTTCGGGTGGAAGGGGAGGCGGCCTGATGGAAAAGCCGCTCAACAACCGCGCCTGGTTCTTCGTCCTGCCCGTGCTGCTGATCGTCGCCTTCTCGGCGGTGATCCCGCTGATGACGGTGGTGAACTATTCGGTGCAGGACACCTTCGGCAACAACGAGTTCTTCTGGAACGGCATCGGCTGGTACCAGGAATTGCTGGACGGCACCACCGATCTCGGAAGCCGGTTTCGCGACAGCCTTCTGCGCAACCTTCTGTTTTCCGCCATCATCCTGGTGATCGAGGTGCCGCTCGGCATCCTCGTGGCGCTGTGCATGCCCCGCAAGGGTGTGGCGGTCGCCTTCTGCCTCGTTACCATGTCCCTACCGCTCCTGATTCCGTGGAACGTCGTCGGGACGATCTGGCAGATCTTTGCCCGCGAGGACATCGGTCTTCTCGGCTACGCGCTCAATCACTGGCTGGGGCTCAACTTCAACTATGTGAGCGATCCGATATCCGCTTGGGCCACGGTGGTGGTGATGGATGTATGGCATTGGACCTCGCTCGTGGCGCTGCTGTGCTATGCCGGCCTCGTCTCGATCCCGGATGCCTATTACCAGGCCGCCCGCATCGACGGGGCCTCGCGCTGGGCGATCTTCACCAACATACAGCTTCCCAAGATGCGCCGCGTGCTGCTGATCGCCGTGCTGCTGCGCTTCATGGACAGCTTCATGATCTATACCGAACCCTTCGTCGTGACCGGCGGCGGTCCGGGCAATTCCACCACCTTCATCTCGATCGAACTGGTGAAGTTCGCGCTCGGCCAGTTTGACCTCGGCAAGGCCGCAGCGCTGTCGCTTGTCTACAACCTGATCATCCTCGGGGCTTGCTGGGTCTTCTACACGATCATGGTCAACGTCGATGCGGAAAGGAAACCGTCATGAAGGGCCGTTCCGTCATCATGGCCGTGTACATCGTCTGCATCCTCTTGCCCATCTACTGGCTCGTGAACATGAGCCTCAAGACGAACACCGAGATCGTCTCCTCGATGACACTCTTTCCGCAGACGCTCAATTTCGACAATTACATCAAGATCTTCACGGATGAATCCTGGTATTCGGGCTATATCAACTCGCTTACCTATGTGGTGATCAATACGGTTCTGTCGATCGTGCTGGCGCTGCCGGCCGCCTACGCCTTCTCGCGCTACCGCTTCATCGGCGACAAGCACCTGTTCTTCTGGCTGCTTTCCAACCGCATGGCGCCGGCGGCCGTGTTCGCCCTGCCGTTCTTCAATCTTTACTCGGCGGTCGGCCTGTTCGACACGCCCTGGGCCGTGGCTCTCGCGCATTGCCTGTTCAACGTGCCGCTGGCGGTGTGGATCCTTGAAGGTTTCATGTCCGGCGTGCCGCGCGAGATCGACGAGACCGCCTATCTCGACGGGTATTCCTTCCCCCGCTTCTTCGTGAAGATCTACATCCCGCTCATCGCCTCGGGCATCGGCGTGACCGCCTTCTTCTGCTTCATGTTCTCGTGGGTGGAACTCCTGCTGGCCCGCACCCTGACGAGCGTCGACGCCAAGCCGATCGCCGCCACCATGACGCGCACCGTCTCCGCTTCCGGCATGGACTGGGGCCTGCTGGCGGCTGCCGGTGTGCTCACCATCATCCCGGGCGCCATCGTGATCTGGTTCGTGCGGAACTACATCGCCAAGGGCTTCGCCCTGGGGAGGGTGTGACCATGGAAACGCTCCAAACGCTGTGGACCACGCTCAGCGCTCCCGAGTCCTATGCCTGGATGGCCTGGACCTGGCAGGTGGCGCTGTTCTTCGCCACCATCGCGCTGCTTCTGGTGATTTTCACGCTCCTGGCCGTCTTCCGCCCGGAAACGCCCCGGCGCGGTATCCTGGCGATCGCGACGACGCGCGGCGACAGGCTGTTCATCTCGCTGCTGGGAGCAGCTTTCATCCATGTGTTCTGGCTGGCCCTGGCGCCGGCGGAGGCCGACCTGTGGTGGGCCTCGATCATCTCGCTTCTCTTTGCCGTGGGGGTCTTCCTGACGGTCTAGAGGGATAGGGAACGCCGGCCGCCATGCCGGCAATAATGGGGAGGAAAGACCATGCGCTCATCGATAAGGTGCACCGGCCTGTCAGCCGTTGCGCTCGCACTGATCCTAAGCTCCGTCCCGGCCTTTGCCGACGACGCGGCGATCAAGAAGTGGCTGCCTGAATTTCAGCCTTCCACGCTGACGCAGGATCAGCAGACGAAGGAACTCGAGTGGTTCGCCAAGGCAGCCGAACCCTTCAAGGGCATGGAGATCAACGTCGTCTCCGAAACGCTCACCACCCACGCCTATGAGTCGAAGACACTGGCCAAGGCCTTCGAGGAAATCACCGGCATCAAGGTGCGCCACGACGTCATCCAGGAAGGCGACGTCGTCGAGAAGATCCAGACCCAGATGCAGTCCGGCAAGAACATCTACGACGGCTGGATCAACGACTCCGACTTCATCGGTACCCATTTCCGTTACGGCCAGGCCGTCGACCTGACGGACTACATGGCCGGCGAGGGCAAGGATGTCACCAATCCCGGCCTCGACGTCGACGACTATATCGGAAAATCGTTCACCACCGCGCCGAACGGCCACCTTTACCAGTTGCCCGACCAGCAATTCGCCAACCTCTACTGGTTCCGGTATGACTGGTTCACCAATCCGGACTACAAGGCCAAGTTCAAGGCCAAGTATGGCTATGACCTCGGCGTGCCCGTGAACTGGTCGGCCTATGAGGATATCGCCGACTTCTTCACCAACGACATCGGCACCATCGACGGCGTCAAGGTCTACGGCCATATGGACTATGGCAAGAAGGATCCCTCGCTCGGCTGGCGCTTTACCGACGCCTGGCTCTCGATGGCGGGCAACGGTGACAAGGGCCTTCCGAACGGCCTGCCCGTCGACGAGTGGGGCATCCGCATGGAAGGCTGCCGGCCCGTCGGGTCCGACGTTGCCCGCGGCGGTGACGTGAACGGACCGGCTGCCGTCTACTCCATCACCAAATATTTGGAATGGCTGAAGAAATATGCTCCGCCGAATGCGCAGGGCATGACCTTCTCCGAATCCGGTCCGGTGCCGTCCCAAGGCAATATCGCCCAGCAGGTGTTCTGGTACACTGCCTTCACCGCCGACATGGTCAAGCCCGGGCTGCCCGTCATGAATGACAACGGCACCCCGAAATGGCGCATGGCCCCGTCGCCGCACGGCACCTACTGGAAGGACGGCATGAAGCTTGGCTACCAGGACGTGGGTTCGGCCACGCTGCTGAAGTCTACGCCGCCCGATCGCAGGAAGGCCGCCTGGCTCTACCTGCAGTTCATCAACGCCAAGACAGTGTCGCTGAAGAAGAGCCATGTCGGCCTCACCTTCACCCGTGAGAGCGACATCTGGGACAAGAGCTTCACCGACCGCGCCCCCCAACTCGGCGGCCTGATCGAGTTCTACCGTTCGCCGGCTCGCGTGCAGTGGACGCCGACCGGCAACAACGTGCCGGACTACCCCAAGCTCGCGCAGCTCTGGTGGCAGAACATCGGTGACGCTGCTTCCGGCGCCAAGACGCCGCAGCAGGCCATGGACAGTCTCGCCGCCGCACAGGACTCCGTGATGGCGCGCCTTGAAAAGTCGGGCGTCCAGGGCGAGTGCGGTCCCAAGCTGAACCCCAAGACCTCGATGGAGCATTGGGTCGAGGAAGCCAAGAAGAACGGCACCATCGCCCCGCAGGCCAAGCTGGACAACGAAAAGCCCAAGGGCGAAACCATCGACTACGATACGCTGATCAAGTCCTGGCCGGCCAATCCGCCCAAGAAGTGATCTGCACCGACGACGAGAAGAGGCCGGGAAAACCCGGCCTTTTTTCTTTGGATGAGATTGCGATACTGCGGTCGGTCAGTGGGGTGGTTCGGAGACAGCGCATGGAGACCGGTTCCGGGAGCCTCGACATCGTGAGGCGCGCCATCGCGGCATTCAATGCCGGGCGGCCCGGCGAGGCACTGCAATTGTGCGATGCCGGTCTGCGCGGCGCGCCGCGCGATCGTGCGCTCAATCACCTGGTCGCGGCCATCAGCCTCGCCGCGGGAGATGTCGCGAGAGCCGAGGCTGCCATCGGGCTCGCACTTGCGGGCGGAACTGGCAGCGCGCCGCAGCATCTGCTGGCCGCGCGCATCCTCGCGGCCGCGGGAAAGCCGGTGCCGGCACTCCAGCATTGCGAGAAGGCGATTTCGATGGGGGCCTCGCCGGAGGCCCTGCTGGAGCAGGCGCGCCTTCTGACGGCTCTTGGTGATGCCAGGGCAATGGCGGCATGGCAGGCCGTGCTGAAGTCCAGTCCCCGGTCCGGCGAAGCCAAGGCGCGCCTGGGCAGGCTGCTTTGGGAAATCGGCAAGGCCGGAGACGCTGTCCAGTGGCTGGCGCAGGCCGCCGACGATGACGCCCCTGCTTCCGTCTGGTTCGATCTGGGCAATGCCTGCGGAGATCTCAGGGAGTGGGATCGGGCCGCCGGCGCCTTCCACAAGGCCCTGCTCCTGCGCCCCGATTTCGCCGAGGCGGCCGTCAATCTCGGGGCCGCCTTGCAGGAAACGGGCGACATCGAGGCCGCGATGGCGGCCTATCGGACCGCCTACCAGAAGAAACCCTCGACTTTTGGCATGATTGCCATGGCCCTGACGTCGGCGCCGACGGGCCGGCTTTGTCTGGATGCCGCGAACCTGCGCAGGTTACTCGCGGCCTGAATGCCCCCGTCTGTCGCGGAACTGTTTTCGGTAGACGCCCGGCTTTGCCAGCACCTCGGCGACCGTGGATTCATAGGCTGTCCGCTTGGCGCCATCCAGCCGTTCGAAGACGAGTTGGGGAACCTGGCGCGGCACGGGAATGCATTGCGCCACCGGCGTGCCGCGCGGCAGGACGCCCTTGAAACCGCGATCGGTCCAGACAGCCGGGAAATTGATGCCGCCGTCATGAAATAGATCCGCGTCGACCAGACCCGTAATCAGGCGGAATGGCAGGTCGTCACGGTTGATGGGATGGAGGGCGAGCAGCGACCAGCCCTCCTCGAGCTCTATCGTCCAGAAACTGTTGAACTTGAGGGCGGCATGCCCGTCTGCGAAGGGAGCGCCGGCCAGTTGCGAGGGGGGATGGAAGCTGAGCGGCGCTCGCGGATGTCCCTTGCTCGCTGGTTGGGGAATGCGCCAGTCCCAGGAGAACACGCCGTCCTCGACCAGGATGTCGCAGGGCAGGGTGATGATGAAACCGTGGGTCATGGCGTCCACGAAAGGCGGACATTGCTTCACGGTCCGGATCTCGCGGTCGTGGATTTCGGAAAAGGCCTTGGCTGGCATCGCCCGCAACCAGGCAGGCAGAAGCTGGCGGGCCGGCTGAGGCCGGTCCAGATACGCTTCGAGGTGAGGATCGCAGCGAAAGACAACGCGCAAGGTTACGTCACCCTCGGAGAACGTTACGCCGGCATGTCAATCATGGCATCGTGATCGCCGAAGCCAGGATCCCCGTCTTCGAGCCTGCTCCGCGAAAGGAATAGAGCACTCCAGTGCGGAACTGAAGTCAAAAAAGGCCGGAAAGATCCGGCCTTTCGCGATCGGTCGCCTCACGCCGCCTCGTAACCGAGGATGCCCTTGGTCTCGAGAAAATCCTCCAGGCCATATTCTGCATATTCGCGCCCGTTGCCGGACTGCTTGTAGCCGCCGAAGGGGATGCCCGCATCCCAGGCCGGGTAGTTAATGTGGACGTTGCCCGTACGCATGCGCCGCGCCACGTCACGAGCCTTGTTCAGATCCTTGGTCTGCAGATAGGAGGCCAGGCCGTAGACGGTGTCGTTGGCCTGCTCGATGGCCTCTTCCACCTTGTCGTATGGCAGGATGGAGAGCACCGGCCCGAAGATTTCCTCGCGGGCGATGCGCATGTCCGACCTGACGTCGGCGAAAACAGTGGGGCGCACATAGTAGCCGCGATTGAGGTCCGCCGGTCGGCCGGGGCCGCCCGTGACGAGGGTGGCGCCCTCGGCGATGCCGCTCTCGATCAGGCCCTGGATCTTGTCGTACTGGATCTGGCTGACCACCGGTCCGAGATTGGTGCCCGAAGCGTCCGCGGCGCCGACCACGAATTTCTCCGCCGCCGTCTTTGCCAGTGCGGCCGCCTCGTCATGGCGATCGCGCGGGACGAACATGCGGGTGGGAGCATTGCAGGACTGGCCGCTGTTGCCGAAGCAGCCCTGGACGCCCTTGGGGACTGCCACGGAGAAGTCTACATCCGGGAACAGGATGTTGGCCGACTTGCCGCCGAGTTCCTGATGTACGCGCTTGACGGTGTTTGCCGCCGCCTTGGCGACCAGGATGCCCGCGCGGGTCGAACCGGTGAACGACATCATGTCGATGTCGGGATGGGCGGAGAGGGCTTCGCCGACTGTCGGGCCATCGCCGTTGACGAGATTGAACACACCCTTCGGCGTGCCGGCCTCGTCCATGATCTCCGCGAAGATGATGGCGTCGAGCGGTGCGATTTCACTGGGCTTGAGCACCATGGTGCAGCCCGCGGCGAGGGCCGGAGCGACCTTGCAGGTGATCTGGTTCAGCGGCCAGTTCCAGGGCGTGATCAGGCCGACGACGCCGATCGGTTCCTTCACCACCAGCGATGTGCCCTTGGTGTGCTGGAACTCGAAGGTCCTCAGGACTTCCGCCATCTTCTCGAGATGGGCGAGGCCGATGCCGACCTGAGCTTCCAGCGCGAACTTGCGGGGCGCACCCATCTCGCGGGAGACGGCGAGCGCGAGATCGTTGCTGCGCTTCTTGTAGATCTCGATGATGCGGTTGAGGAGTTCCAGGCGCTCTTCGCGCGAAGAGAAGCCGAAGGTCTCGAAGGCGCGACGGGCGGCTGCGACGGCCTTGTCGACGTCGGCCTTGGAGCCGAGGGATATCTGGGCGAAGGCATCTTCATTGGACGGATCGATCACGTCCAGCACCTTCGGAGACACGGGATCGACCCACGCTCCATCGATATAGAACTGCAAATTGTGGCTCATCGTTTGCTCCCTGTACGTGCTTGCGCGTGATATTTGCTTGAATATAGCGACCGCTTTTGCCTTTGCAAAAGGATTTTCAATCAGAAAACAGCGGCTTTCGAAAGGAAAAACATGCGGCGGTTTCGGCCTTTTCAAACGGAAAGCAATTCACTGCCACACTACCATACAGTCTGACAATATCGACGCGCAAGCGAGCGGCAGGTTCCGTCGGCGCCCTGCCGCTCCCGATCGGGTTACAACGTTCCCATGCCGCCGTCGATCATGATCTCGCTGCCGACCGTATAGGCTGCCTCGTCCGAGGCGAGGAATACCACCGCCTTGGCGATCTCGCTGGGCTCGCCGAAGCGGCCTGCCGGAACGAGGTTCTTGATGCCTTCGGCGACGTTCTTGAGATCGGTCTCCGAGAAGCCGAGCTTGCCGTACAGAGGCGTCGCCACCGGGCCGGGGCTCACGGCGTTGAGGCGGATGCCCCGCCCGATGAGTTCGCCCGAGAGCGTACGGATAAGCGATTGCAGGGCCGCCTTGGAGGCGGCGTAGACGCTGGAATTGGGCATGCCGATATGGGCGTTCACCGAGGTGTTCAGCACGATCGAGGCCGGGTTGGCGAGGATCGGCAGCAACGCCTGGATCAGGAAATAGGGGCCTTTCACATTGATGGCGAAGACGCGGTCGTAGTCGATTTCGGTCCACGCCTCGATCGGCTTGAGCAGGGCGATGCCGGCGTTGACGAAGAGGATGTCGAGCCCGCCGAATGCCTGCTCGAGAGTGTCGGCGACCTGCTTCTGGCCGGCCACGTCGGAGGCATCGGCCTTGATGACGAGGGCGCCTTCTCCCAATTCCCTGCGTGCGGCCTCCAGTGTCTCGGGATTGGTGCCGGTCACGGCGACGCGGGCACCTTCCTGGATGAACTGGCGGGCGGTTTCGAGGCCGATGCCGGTGGTGCCGCCGGTGATGAGAGCGCGTTTGCCTTTGAGTCTGTCCATGATCTTCGTGTCCTTCTGCTGGTCGGAATTCGATTGGCGACATGAATATGGCGCAGGGCGTAGGTTCGGACTATTCTGCTCAAAGCGGATCTATCTTCCGGAAAATCCGAACGATGAAACTGGATGGCATTGCGAGTTTCGTGGCGGTCGCCGACGCCGGCTCGATCAGCGAGGCGGCCCGCCTGTTGCGGTTGTCTAAATCCGTGGTCAGCGAAAGGCTGGGCGAGTTGGAAAGAAGCGTTGGGGCTAGGCTGCTCCACCGCACGACGCGCCGCCTGTCGATGACGGAGGATGGCGCGGCTTTCCTCGATCGTGCAAGACGTATCCTGCGGGAGGTGGAGGAGGCGGGCGCCGACCTCGCCGAGAGACGCGGTACGCTCACGGGGCCGATGCGCATCGCCGCGCCCATCACCTTCGGCAACATGCATCTGGGGCCGGCACTGTATCCGTTTCTCGCTGCCCATCCCCAGATCGAATTGACGCTCGACCTCGACGACCGCCGTGTCGACATAGCCTCCGGGGCATATGACGGAGTGATACGCCACGGCATCATCGATGATTCACGCCTGATGGTCTGGCGTCTCGCGCCGAGCCGGCGCTTCCTGGTGGCCTCGAACGACTATCTCGCACGATATGGCACACCGCGTTCGATCGCGGACCTGGACGATCACAGGGGCATTTTCTACACCAATCGGGGCGTGGCGGATTGGCGTTTCGTAGGCCCCGATGGTGCTCAGATCGTGCGAGCCCGCGTGGCATTGCGCGTCAACAATGGCGAAATGATTCGCGATGCGGCATTGGCGGGCCTCGGCATCGCCCTGTTGCCTGCATTCATCGCGGGGCCCGTCGTCCGGGCTGGCCGTCTGCGAATCATCGACGTCGGCATTCGGCCGGAGGGGGAGTCCGTCTTCCTCGCGCACCCCGAAGGGCGGCGTCCCTCCGCAAAATTACGGGCGCTGGCGGACCATCTGCGCCGGGCCTTCGGCGATCCGCCTTATTGGGAGGAGGGGTTGTCCAGCGTCGATCCTGCTTGATATGGGAGCTTCCCATGGGCAGCAGGATCCACGATGAGCGATCTTCCGTTGTCCCGGAGATCGAGCCCTCTCGGTTGGCAGCCCGTGCCGGTCGCCGCGCGTGGGGAAAGGCTGCCTTGACCTTCCCGCTAGTCGGCAAACTCGTAGATCACGTCTGAAAAGCGGCCGGCCGGGAAGACGTAAAGGAGTTTCAACTCGGTATCGAGCGCGTTGCGCAGCGAATGCCAGGCATTGCCGGGAATGAAGATGGCCGCTCCCTTGGTGACCGGGCTTTCCCTGCCGTCGATGGTGAGCACGCCGCTGCCTTCGAGGATTAGATAAAGCTCTGGCTCGGCGTGGCGATGGCGAGGATTGTCCCCCTTCGCAGGCAGCACCGCGATTCCCGCGCACAGGCTGTCGGTCGGCGTGATGTCCCCGCTGAACAGGGTATGCCAGGCTACGCTTCCCTTGGCAGGATCCTCCCAGAACTCGCGCGGCCGCTCCTCCTCCCGGGTGATGACGGGTTGCGATGTGCTGCTCATGGTGCCTCCGCGCGATGATACCGCATCCTTTTTGGGCCGCTGCGGCATTGATCCTCGATTCATCCATACTATGCTCGTAAGGCACTTGCGAACTCAGGAATAATCTTTCACTCTGGGTTAAATTCGTTTTATGCGTTCGTTCCCCATGATCCAGATCCCGCGACTTCATCCCCGGCAGGAAGCCTGATGCACTATTCCGTTTTTTCCCTGCTGAAGAATGCCCTCACCGGCCATCGCGGCTGGAAGCCGGCGTGGCGCGATGCCGAGCCGCGGCTTTCCTACGACGTCATCATCATCGGCGGTGGCGGCCATGGCCTCGCCACGGCCTACTACCTGGCCAAGGAGTTCGGCATCACCAATGTGGCGGTGCTGGAGAAGGGCTGGATCGGCGGTGGCAACGCCGGGCGCAATACCACCATCGTGCGTTCCAACTATCTCTTGCCCGGCAACATTCCGTTCTACGAGCATTCGATGAAGCTTTGGGAAGGGCTGGAGCAGGACTTCAACTACAATGCGATGATGAGCCAGCGCGGCGTGCTGAACCTGTACCATTCCGACGCCCAGCGCGATGCCTACGCCCGGCGCGGCAATGCCATGCGCCTGCACGGCGTGGACGCCGAACTGCTCGACCGGGACGACGTGAAGGCCATGGTGCCCTTCCTGAATTTCGACGATGCGCGTTTCCCCATCCAGGGCGGGCTGCTGCAGCGCCGCGGGGGCACGGCCCGCCACGATGCCGTCGCGTGGGGGTATGCCCGCGGCGCCAGCGATCGTGGCGTTGACATCGTGCAGAACTGCGAGGTGAAGGGTTTCGTGCGCGAGGGAGGCCGCATCGTCGGCGTCGAGACCACGCGCGGCACCCTGAGGGCGGGGAAGATCGGCATGGCCGTCGCCGGCAACACCTCCAAGGTCGGTGCCCTGGCAGGCCTTCGCCTGCCTATCGAGAGCCATGTTCTGCAGGCCTTCGTTTCCGAGGGATTGAAGCCCCTGATACCCGGCGTGATCACCTTCGGCGCCGGGCATTTCTATGTAAGCCAGTCCGACAAGGGCGGTCTCGTCTTCGGTGGCGATATCGACGGTTACAACTCCTATGCGCAGCGCGGAAATCTGCCCGTGGTGGAGGACGTCTGCGAGGGCGGGATGGCCTTGATGCCGATGATCGGCCGCCTTCGCCTGCTGCGCAGCTGGGGCGGCATCATGGACATGTCGATGGACGGTTCGCCCATCATCGACAAGAGCGGCATTGACGGCCTCTATCTGAATTGCGGCTGGTGCTATGGCGGCTTCAAGGCTACCCCCGCCTCGGGCTGGTGCTTCGCCCATCTCATCGCGAAGGACGAGCCTCACCAGGTCGCCAGGGCCTACCGGCTCGACCGCTTCGAGACAGGGGCGGTGATCGACGAGAAGGGCCAGGGTGCCCAACCCAATCTCCACTAGAGCAAGGCGCGATTTCCCGAAGTCACTCCTTTCTCCAACACTTTGTTTTCACGCATTTTCTCAATCGAAGGGTCTGTCGGCTTTTCTGGAAAATGCCTTAGAGGCGCGGTTCGATGCGGATTGCCTGTCCCTATTGCGGTGCGCGAGGAGCGCATGAATTCACCTATCTCGGGGATGCCAAGCCGGTACGACCCGATCCTGCTGCGACGGATGCCGGCAAACTCTTCTTTGATTACGCTTATTTACGCGACAATCCCGAAGGGGAGCATGAAGAGCTCTGGTACCACTCCTCCGGTTGCCGTTCCTGGCTTAGGGTTAAGCGCAATACCCGCACCCACGCAATCTCCGAGGCCGTTCTGGTGCCGGGCGCGACGGGAGTAGTCCCATGAGCAGCGCGGTCTCGTTTCGCCTGCCATCGGCCGGCCTCGTCGATCGTGCCAGCCCCCGCGGCTTCCAGTTCGACGGCAGATCCTACCAGGGCCTTGCGGGCGATACGCTCGCATCGGCCCTCATGGCCAATGGCGTGCGCCTCGTCGGCCGCTCCTTCAAATACCATCGCCCGCGCGGCGTCTTCACCGCGGGACCGGAAGAGCCGAACGCGCTGGTTGAACTGAGGACGGGCGCAAGGCGCGAGCCCAACACCAAGGCGACCACCATCGAGCTCTACGAAGGGCTCGAAGCGGCCAGCCAGAATCGCTGGCCCTCGCTCGGCTTCGACCTGATGTCGCTGAACCAGCTTGGCGGTCCGCTTTTCGTCGGTGGTTTCTACTACAAGACCTTCATGTGGCCAGCTTCCTTCTGGGAGAAGGTTTACGAGCCGCTGATCCGCCGCGCCGCCGGTCTCGGCAGGGCCAGCGGGCAGCCCGATCCCGACCGTTACGAAAAGGCCGCCGCCTTCTGCGATGTGCTGGTGATCGGATCCGGCCCTGCCGGCCTGATGGCGGCGCTGGAAGCCGGCAGGGCCGGCGCGCGCGTCATTCTTTGCGAGGACGATTTTCGGCTCGGCGGCCGCCTGCTGGCCGAACGCCAGGAGGTGGATGGCAAGCCGGGCGAGATGTTCGCAGCGGAGATCGAGGCCGAGCTCGACTCCATGCCGGAAGTTCGCATCATGCGCCGCACCCAGGTGTTCGGCGCCTATGATGGCGGCACCTTCGGCGCGCTGGAGCGTGTGTCCGACCATCTGCCGCTTCCGTCCGGACACCAGCCCCGCCAGCGCCTTTGGCACATCATGGCGAGGCGCTGCGTCAACGCCATGGGGGCGGTGGAGCGACCGATCGTATTTGGTGGCAATGACCGTCCCGGCGTGATGCTCGCCTCCGCGGTCCGCACCTATCTGAACCGCTACGGCGTGGCGCCGGGGCGCCAGGCCGCCATCTTCACGACGGGCGACGACGGCTGGCGAACCGCTGCCGACCTCACCGCAGCCGGTGTCACGGTTTCGGCGATTGTCGATTCCCGTCAGGAGGTTAGCCCGGATGTTTCCAGCTGGGCTTCAAGCATCGGCACCCGCATGATGCTCGGCGCGCGCGTGACTGATGCGAAGGGCGGCGCCCAAGGCATCAAGGCCGTCGAGGTCATCAGCGGGCGCAGCCGCGAGACGATCGCCGCTGATCTCCTCGCCGTTTCCGGCGGCTGGAACCCGCAGGTCGCGCTCACCACCCACAAGGGCAACAAGCCGCGCTGGTCTGACGATCTGGCCGCCTTCGTGCCGGGCGACCTGCCGGAGGGAATGATGGTCGCAGGCGCGGCCAACGGGGACTTCTCGCTGGGGGCTTGCCTGCGTGCAGGCTTTGAAGCGGGCCGCACGGCCGCCACCGATTGTGGCTTCTCCGTCGGTGGAGCGCCGCTTCCGACCTGCAAGGACGAAGCCGTCGGCCTCACGCCGCTCTGGCACGTCGCGGAGAGCCACTCGAAGGCCTTCGTCGACCAGCAGAACGATGTCACCGCCAAGGACATCGAGATTGCCCATCGGGAGGGCTTCCGATCCGTCGAGCACCTCAAGCGCTATACCACGCTCGGCATGGCGACGGACCAGGGCAAGACTTCCGGTGTCGCCGGCCACGCCATGATGGCTGCGCTGGTTGGCCGTCCCATGACCGATGTCGGCACCACCGCTGCCCGTCCGCCGCATCTGCCGGTGGCGATCGGCGCCCTGGCCGGCCCTCATCGCGGCAAGCATTTCAAGGCGACGCGGCTTACCGCCGGCCATGACTGGTCGATTGCAAACGGCGCCACCATGGTCGAGGCCGGCCAATGGCTGCGCCCGCAGTGGTTCACGAGGCCTGGCGAGAAGGACTGGCTGGAAAGCGTCTCTCGCGAGGTGCGGACCACGCGTTCGGCCGTCGGTGTCTGCGATGTCTCCACGCTCGGCAAGATCGACATCAAGGGCGCCGACGCCGGGGCCTTCCTCGACCGTGTGTACGTCAACACCTTCTCCACCGTGGCGGTGGGCAAGGCCCGTTACGGCCTGATGTTGCGCGAGGACGGCTTCGTCATGGATGACGGCACCTCGGCTCGCTTCGCGCCCGACCATTTCGTGATGTCCACCACCACCGCCAACGCGGTGAAGGTGATGCAGCATCTGGAGTTCTGCCGCCAGGTGCTCTGGCCTGAGCTCGACGTCTCGCTGAGCTCGATCACTGAGCAGTGGTCCCAATATTCGGTGGCGGGTCCGAAGGCACGCGAACTCCTGCAGAAGCTCTACGGACCGGGAACCGATCTGTCCGACGAGGCTTTTCCCTACATGGGATGTGGCCTCCTTGCGCTCGGCAATGTCTCCTCGCGTCTCTACCGGCTCTCCTTTTCGGGTGAACTCGCCTATGAGATCGCCGTGCCGGCGCAGTATGGTCTCGCCCTTCTCGAAGCGCTCATGGCGCTGGCGATGGAACTGGGAGGCTGTGCCTACGGTACGGAGGCGCTTGGCGTCATGCGCGTCGAGAAGGGCCACGTCGCCGGCAATGAGCTCAGCGGCCAGACGACGGTCCGGGATCTCGGCCTTGGCAAGATGATGTCGACCAAGAAGGATTATATCGGCCGTATACTTGCTGGCCGCCCCGCGCTCACGGCAGCGGATCGTCCCGCCCTCGTGGGCCTCAAGCCGGTCAATCCGGCCGAACGCCTGCGCGCAGGGGCGCACTTCCTCAAAAAGGGAGCGGCAGCCGAGGCCGGCAACGACGAGGGCTACGTGACTTCGGTGGTCTACTCGCCGATGGTCGAAAGCTGGATCGGACTGGGCCTGCTGGCCGGTGGCCCCGCGCGCCACGGTGAAGTGGTGCGCGCCTACGATCCCGTGCGCAATGGCGATATCGAGGTCGAGATCGTTTCGCCCGTCTTCTTCGATCCGGAAGGGAGCCGCCTCCATGTCTGATGTCGCCCTGGCAGGCACTCTCATTCTCACGGAACGCAGTGCCTTCGAGGGCTTTCTGAAGCCCGTGGGAGAGGGGAACGGCGTAACGGTCCAGGACCGCTCCGACCTTGAACTGGCGGTTGTTTCCGCTCGCCGGGGGCAGGAAGGCGCGCTGGCGGCTCGGATGGACGCGACATATGGCGTAAGGCTGCCGTCGGGCCCCAAGCGGATCGAAGCGGGGCCGCTCGCGATCATGGGGACGGGTCCCGGCACATGGCTTGCGGCCCGTGACGTCGTCCCCGGACAGCCCCAGGCGACCCTCGCCGAGGAGCTCTCGCGGGCGCTTGCGGGTCTCGCCGCCGTAACAGATCAGTCTTCCGGCTATGCCGCGCTGCGCGTTTCCGGCCCTAGGGTGCGCGAGGCCTTCGCCAAGGGGCTGGACATCGATCTGCACCCGCGTGCCTTCGCTCCGGGGGACGTCGCCGTCACGGCCTGTTCTCACATCGGGGTGACGCTCTGGCAGCTCGACGATGCGCCGACCTACGAGATCGCGCTCTTCCGCAGCATGGCCGGGAGCTTCTGGCACTGGCTGAGCGAGAGCGCGGCGGAATTCGGGCTGGCAACGTAGCGCCGATCGTCAGGCCGGGCCCAGGAACAGGTGCGTTTCCGATTTGGCGATGCCTTCCATGCTCCGGACGCCCGTGACAACCCGATGAAACTCGTTGAGATCGGGCACCTCGATCTCTCCGATCAGGTCCCAGCTACCGTTGGTGGTGTGGATGGCGGAGAAGCCGGGGTTCTTGCGCAGCGAGGCGATCACCGTCTTGATGCTTCTTCCGCTGAGTTCGATCATCATGACGCCGCGGATCATGTCGGCGCTGGCGTGATCCCTGAGCCGCACCGTGAAGCCTGCGATGACGCCGGATGCCATGAGCTTTTCCATCCGGCTCTGTACCGTGCCGCGGGCGACGCCGAGAATGCTGGCGAGAGTCGGGATGGTGGCACGGCCGTTGATACGCAGTTCAGCAACCAGCTTCTGGTCGAGATCGTCCATCGCGTCATTCTCTTTTTCGTCAAATCTTTTGCTGATTTAGCAGAGTCCTGGCAATTTCTATACCAGATTGGCGTTTTCGCTGTTCGTTATGCCTGATAGCGTTTCGGATATCACCGGCCCTCTAGCTTTTCACGTCGTGCCGGCAAACATGGGAACAGATCCGTGACGACCGACGCCATATGGGATCCCACAGAACGGGTACGCGAACTCTCCTATCGTCTCGTGGGCTGGGCGAGCGAGACAGGCACTTCGGGCGAAGCGGCCTTTGGCGAAAAGCTGGCGGGATTGCTGAGAGAGATTCCCCACTTCCAGGCAAACCCCGACGACATCACCCTCATCGACAGCCACGGCTCGCCGCCGACTCGCAACGTCGTCGCTCTGGTGCGCGGGAAGGGGAGCCGTACGCTGGCGCTCGCGGGCCATTATGACGTGGTGTCGGTCGACAATTACCGCGATCTCGCAGCGCTGGCCTTCGAACCCGATGCGTTGCGAGAAGCGCTCGTCGCCGATCTGTCGAGCCGGCCTCTCTCGCCAAGCGAGGAACGAGCGCTGGACGATTTTCGCAGCGGCGACTTCATTCCCGGCCGCGGCATGCTTGACATGAAGAGCGGTGTCGCGGCCGGCATCGCCGTGCTCGAGCAGTTTGCGGAGAAGGAGGAGCGGGACGGCAATCTCATCCTGTTTGTGACGCCGGACGAGGAGCGCAATTCGCAGGGCATGCGCAGTCTGCGCCGCGCGTTGCCTGCACTCGCGGCGCGCTGGGGCATCGACATCGTTGCCGGGATCAATCTCGATGCGACCAGTGACCAGGGTGATGGAACGGAAGGAAGGGCGATCTACCGGGGTACTATAGGCAAGCTATTGCCCTTTGCCTTTATCGTCGGCCAGCCCTCCCACGCGAGCTATCCCTTCGAGGGCATAAGTGCCCATCTGATCGCGGCCGAGATCATGCGGGCCGTCGAGGCCAATGCCGAACTCTGCGATCGTGCGGGTGGCGAGGTGTCGCCGCCTCCGATCTGCCTGGAGGCCCGGGACTTTCGCGGCGGCTACGAGGTGACGACGCCGGATCGCACCTGGATCGCGTTCAACTGGCTGTCCCATTCGCGCTCGCCGGAGGAAATGTTCAACCTTTTCCGCTCGAAGGTGCAGGGGGCGCTGTCACGCGCCCTGCAGCATTTCAACGTCCAGGCGGAGCGGTACGCCCACTATATCGCGGCGCCCCAGCCCGCCGGGGAGCGCAGCCCGCTCGTGCTCACCGTTGCCGAGTTGCGGCAGAAGCTCGAACGTGTCGGCGGGCATGCCGCCATTACCGCCGTCAGGAGCCTCGAGACATCCCTGGCCGGCAATGACAATCCTCTCGAGGTCACCCGGCGGCTGGTGGACGAGATGGTGGCGCAGGCCCGCCTCACCGGGCCGGCAGTCGTCATCGGTTTTGGCAGCCTCCACTATCCTCATACGCATCTCGATGCTTCGCGGCCGCTCGACCTGGCCTTTGCGCAAGGGCTCGAGGCAGCCCGCAGCGCCGTGGAGCAGCGACTCGGCACCCGTTTCAAATATCGCGATTATTTTATGGGAATCTCCGATATGAGCTTTCTCGGCCAGGCGCCACCGGAGGCGGACAGTCACATCGTGGCCTCGAATACGCCGGCTGCGCAGTATGTCGACGAGGCAGTCCAGGGGGCTCTGTCCTATCCCACGGTCAATATCGGACCGTGGGGACGGGAGTTCCACCAGAGGCTCGAGCGCGTCCACGCGCCTTACGCCTTCGGCGTGCTTCCGCAATTTCTCTCGGCAATTGCCGGAGAGGTCTTGCGGCAAAGCTAGGGCAGTCGCGTCCGGCGTGGCAGCTTCTTGTCCTGCTCGGGCAGTTTGGCCAGATGGACCCGCCGATCAGGCCTCCTTTGCCTCCAGCATCTCGCCACTGCGATGTCGACCCGACTTGCCGTTCGCCTGCCCGAGCCACGTCTTGCGTTCGACAACCCAACCCTCGGCGAGCTTCAGGGCGTCCGTGGTCATCCGATAGGTCCGCACGCGACCGTTTTTCTCGGAAGCAACGATGCCGCCGGCTTCAAGCACGCTCAGGTGCTTGAGCACGGCGGGCATGCCCATCGAAAGGGGTTGGGCCAGCTCGGTCACCGTGGCCGGCCCCTGGCAGAGCCGATCCACCATGGTGCGGCGGCTCGCGTCGGCGAGGGCGTGGAACATCCTGTCGAGAGATCGCACGTCGGGGCCGGATGCCACGTCAACTGCCTTTCTCGGCCGGGGAGTGGAAGTGTTTGGAAGTATCAACATGGGGCACGACAGCGTGAATGGAGAACTGATCTGAATCGCGAGAAACGGAAGGATCTTTTCGGATTGTCGGTAAGCTCTACTTTTGAATACTTCACCGACTTACTAAGTATTGTCTCAAATAAAAAGACATATACTGAAGGTTTTCCAATTAGGTAAGCTTTATTGTCATTTCATAATCCGTGATTAATGTGTTTATTACCAAGATGGGTGAAGGTAAAAAGAAGCCCGCAATGCGGGCTTAGATAGGGTACCGAGAGAACCGAGCGAAGGTGCGAACAGCACAGCATGGAGGGGATCTGTTCGGAGATCGCTGCGCCATTCGCAATTGCAATGTAGCTGCCTCGTTCTCCCGACACACTCCGTCAAATATGACGTGTTTACGTGGACGTAACGTTATATTTTTTGCTCAGGACCTACCGCACTTCCGAGTCTCTTCGCGAGTGCAGATGCAGCCGTCCGAAAATGGGAAGCGATGAATCCCAGGGGCATCCTGGTCCTTGGGGCCCTGCTTGTGATACCGGCGGAATGGAGCAGCAGACCATCTCGCGCGTTGGCGGGGCAACTGCGGGCACTCTCGGCCCCGTCACTAAGACCATCGAAACCCGGCTTGGCCGCCAGCCCACGCCGGCCTCCGTGCCGCGTGCAAAGCAGGATGCACGGGCGGACGTCGAGGCAACGCTTGCTCAGGCGGAGCGCTACGATACGCAGGGCAGGGCGCGCCTGATGCTCAATCCTTGAACGAGGTACTCAAGGGCAGGGCCATTTTTCGTGGAAAGCATTCCCTGCGAGCGTCATGAAGGATTCCTTGAGACGGTCGGGATGAGCGTCGAGATAGGCTGCGGCAACGCCGGCCATCTGCGGCAGCGAGACGTCGGCCGGTTTGCAGAAGCGGCTCTCCGCCGGCATCAGGCGTCCCATCCCCGAGAGATCGTCTATATCGATCGCGCAATAAAGGCTCGGGAGTTCCAGGTCGGTCGGCGACGCGGCATTGTTGGAGGCAAGGCTCTTGCAGGCGGGCAGATAGTGTTCGCCGCTGCCGGGCACCGTCTGCGCAGCGAGGGTGGTGTTCAGGCCTGCGAACAGGAGGATCGAAAGCAGAAATTTCTTCGTCATCTGAGAACTCCGTCGAAGATCAATAGCGGGGCGGCCCATGCCTGTCTCTCCCCGACTGGTCCGGCGCCTGATGGAAGGCACCACCTGGGCCGTTAGGATGCGGTCGGGGAGTGTCTTCCTCATTCCGGGGGCGATCGCAGAAAATCGAGATCGCAACCTGCTTCCGCCTGCAGCACATGGTCGCGATATAGCCTGGCCCATCCGCGCTCTCCAGGCATGGCCTGCATTTTTGGCTCTCTCGCCTGCAGGACCGTGCTGTCGACCAGCAGGTCGAGCCGCCGCTCCGCCACGCTGATGCGGATGAGATCTCCCGTCTCGATGCGCGCCAGTGGGCCGCCAGCCGCCGCTTCGGGAGAAATATGCAGCACGATGGTGCCGTAGGCCGTGCCGCTCATGCGTGCGTCGGAGAGGCGCAGCATATCCTTGACGCCTTGGCGGGAGAGCTTGGCGGGGATGGGGATATAGCCCGCTTCAGGCATGCCGCAGGCCCTGGGGCCCGCATTGCGTAGCACGAGGGCGTCGTCCGGCCCGACATCGAGGTCCTCGTTGTCGATGCGCTCGGACAGATCCTGCAGACCGTCGAAGACGACCACGCGGGCCGTGCGCTCGAAGAGACTCGCATCGGCCGCCGCTCGCTTCAGGATGGCGCCGTTGGGAGCCAGGCTGCCATGGAGAGCGACCAGGCCGCCTTCCGCGCGGATCGGCCTGTCGAGCGGGCGTATGACCTCGCCGTCGATCCATTCATCTACGGGTGGCAACAATTCTCCCAGCGTCTCGCCGGTGACCGTCATCGCGCCAAGATCGAGATGGCCTTCGAGACGCCGCAGGAGTGCGCCGACGGCTCCGGCATTGAAGAAATCTTCCATGTAACCCTGGCCGGTGGGCTTGAGGTCGACCAATACGGGAGTCGCATCGGAGAGTGCGTTGAGCGTCCCGAGATCGACCTCGAGTCCCAGGCGGCCCGCGATGGCGGCGAGATGCACGACGGCATTGGTGGAGCCGCCGATCGCGAGCAGTACTTTCACGGCATTGTCGATGCTGGCTTGCGTGACCACACCGGCGAGCGTGCGGCCCGACAGCGCAAGCTCCATGGCGGCCGTGCCGGTCGCTTCCGCCGCGCGCAGGCGATCGGCATGCACGGCGGGGATGGCGGCGGTGCCCGGCAGCATCAGGCCCATGGTCTCGGCGACTATCGCCATGGTACTGGCCGTGCCCATCACGGCGCAGGTGCCCGAGGTGGTGGCAAGGCGTCCCTCGATGTCGTCTATGGCTTCCTCGCCCAGTTCGCCGCCGCGGTAACGCGCCCAGAAGCGGCGGCAATCGGTACAGGCGCCCAGGCGTTCGCCACGGTAGCGGCCGGTCATCATCGGCCCCGTCACGAGCAGGATGGCAGGCTTGCCCGCGGATGCCGCGCCCATCACCAGCGCCGGCACGGTCTTGTCGCAGCCTCCGACCAGCACCACGGCGTCCATCGGCTGAGCGCGGATCATCTCCTCCACGTCCATCGCCATGAGGTTGCGGAACATCATGCTGGTGGGATTGAGGAAGACCTCGCCGAGCGAGGTCACCGGGAAGTCGAGCGGCAGGCCGCCTGCCGCGAGTACTCCACGCTTTACCGCCTCCACGAGTTCGGGCACGCCGCGATGGCAATTGTTGAAGCCGCTGGCTGTCCAGGTGATGCCGATCACGGGTCTCGACAGCATCCCGCGCGAATAGCCCATCGAGAGTGCGAATGAGCGCCGCAGATAGGCAGCGAAGCGGGGGTCTCCATAATTGGTCAAGCCGCCTGTGATGCCGGGAGGACTGGCTGGCATGAAGAGATTCCCTCGCTTGCGGCAGTCGATGCAGGAAAAGCCGAAATCCTCGAAGGCGGCATTTCAATGCTCCGAAAGCATCCCCGGTGCATAGTTGCACAGCACACCAGCCTCGGCCACCATGAACCTCATGCGGCGTTGATTTCAACGGCAAGCCCGGGTGACAGTGCTGCAGCCAGCTGTCGCATGCTGCAAGATGTGAAATGCAAAGCTGCGGCGCGGCCCCATCAAGCTGGCGCTATTCTTGCTTCACCGCCTTGGGAACCATCATCGTTCCCGTCGGTTGCGTCGCCTGCTTGACATCAAGGAGGGGTAGGGCTGGCCGTGTTTGGCCTGCCCTGTCTCCAGAACCGTTTTCCCGACCTTCAGAGAGTTCCTCGAATGATCTATCAACTGAGCGTGCCAGCGGCCGTGCCGGGCGTCGACGAAATCCGCATCCTGGAATGGCATGGGGAGGAAGGCAGCAGTTTCGGCAAGGGCGACCTGATCGTTGAACTGGAGACCCACAAGGCTGTGGTGGAGGTCCGGGCGGGGCAGGCGGGCGTGCTGCGCCGGACGCTGGCCGAGGCGGGGGACTGGAAGGGCATCGGCCTGCCGCTGGCCGTGTTCAGCGACGGGGCGGACGAAGCCATGCCTGCCGACGAGGCCGGCTTGTCCGAACTCACCGTCGAATTCGAAGTGACCTGACCGGCGAGGCTTGGCCCGGCAGCTCTTTTTCAGGAGGGTTGCAGCCGTTCGCGAGAACGGGAGGGCAGGGGCGGAAAGGCAAGCGCCACGGCCACCGCGCCGAGCGCGACGCTGAACGAGCCGATGTAGAGCCATCGGAAATCGTTGAAGTTGTCGAAGATCCAGCCGCCTGCCACCGGTCCGAAAGCCATGCCGATGCTCGAGGCCATGGTCGCGGCACCGAAGACGCTGCCCATGATGCGGGCTCCGAAATATTCGCGGGCCAGCACCGCATAGAGCGGCATCACACCGCCATAGGCCGTGCCGAATGCGATGGAAAGCAGATAGAATTCTTCAAGCTTGCTGACATAGAGATAGGCGCTGATGGCGAGGGCCTGCACGAAAAGTCCGGCGACCAGTACAGGTTTGACACCGATCCTGTCGGCCAGAATGCCGAGGAGGAGGCGCCCGCCAAGGCCCGCCAGCCCTTCGACGCTGTAGATGCTGACCGCCGCAAGTGCGGAAATCCCGCAGATCATGGCATAGCTCACCATGTGGAAGATCGGTCCGGAGTGAGCGGCGCAGCACAGGAAGAAGGTGAGCGCCAGCACGATGAACTGAGGCTTACGAAAGGCCTGCGAGGCGGAGAGGCTTGCGGCGCCGTTCGCCGCCAGCGTCGATGCAGTGTCGTAGCCCGAAACCGGAGCGGAGCGTATCAGGAGCGTTGCCGGGATGAGCAGGACCCAGGCGGCGATTGCGATCGCCAGCATGGCGTCGCGCCAGCCGAGTTCGCCGATCAGCCAGGTCGCGAACGGTGAAACCGTCATCGGCGCCACGCCGATTCCCGCCGAGACGAGCGAGACGGCGAGGCTGCGGTTCTTCTCGAACCAAGTGGTGACCGATGCGATCATGGGCGCGAAGAAGGCGCCTCCCGCGATCCCAACGATGATGCCGTAGCTCAGCTGGAAGGCGAGGAGCGAACTGGCCCTGCTGGCCGCCGCCAGGCCGAGGCCCAGCAGGATGGAGCCCGCAAGTGCCACCGGCCGGGCGCCGAACCGGTCGCTTGCCGCTCCCCACGCGAAGCCGGCCACTCCCATGAAGAGGAAGTCGAGCGTCATGGCGCTGGAGATACCGGCATGCGACCATCCGGTGTCGGTCGACATCGGCCACTGGAACACCGCGAGCGAGAACATGGCGCCGGCACCGACGCAGGTCATCAACGCACCGACCGCAACGATTATCCAACCATAGAAGATCCTCATGCCTCTGATCCCCGTTCCCGGTTCGAGCCGCTATCATGCACCGAGGACGCATGAGAGGGGAGCAAACCGACAGGTGGCACGAGAGTATTCGTGTCGGGGCGGCAGTGCACCCGAGATATCGGATCAGCCGTGCAGCCCGGGAGCTTCCTGGCCCGTGCGCGCCACGTATTCGGTGTAGCCGCCACCATATTGGTGGATGCCGTCCGGCGTCAGTTCAAGCACCCGGTTGGAGAGCGCCGCCAGGAAGCGGCGGTCATGGGAGACGAAGAGCATCGAGCCTTCGAACTGAGAGAGGGCGGAGATCAGCATTTCCTTGGTCGCCATGTCCAGATGGTTGGTCGGCTCGTCGAGCACCAGAAAATTCGGCGGATCGTAGAGCATCTTGGCCATGACGAGGCGAGCCTTCTCGCCTCCCGACAATACGCGGCAGCGCTTCTCGACGTCGTCGCCCGAAAAGCCGAAGCAGCCGGCCAAGGCCCTGAGCGACCCCTGGCCTGCCTGGGGGAAGGAGTCCTCCAGCGTCTCGAAGATCGTACGATCGCCGTCCAGCAGATCCATGGCGTGCTGGGCGAAGTAACCCATCTTCACACTGCCGCCCGGTGTCACCGTGCCCTCGTCCGGATCCGAAGTGCCGGCAACCAGCTTGAGCAGCGTCGACTTGCCGGCGCCGTTGACGCCCATCACGCACCAGCGCTCCTTGCGGCGCACCTGGAAGTTCAGGCCATCATAGATGCTTCGCGTGCCGTAGCGCTTATGGACGTTCTTGAGGCTCACGACATCATCGCCCGAACGGGGGGCAGGCTGGAATTCGAAGACGACGGTCTGGCGGCGACGGGGCGGCTCGACCTTCTCGATCTTCTCCAGCTTCTTCACGCGGCTCTGCACTTGCGCCGCATGGGAGGCACGTGCCTTGAAGCGCTCGATGAACTTGATCTCCTTGGCGAGCATGGCCTGCTGCCGCTCGAACTGCGCCTGCTGCTGCTTCTCGTTGAGCGCGCGCTGCTGCTCGTAGAATTCATAGTCGCCCGAATAGGTGTTGAGCGATCCGCCGTCTATCTCGATGACCTTGGAGACGATGCGGTTCATGAACTCACGGTCATGCGACGTCATCAGGAGGGCGCCTTCGTAGCCCTTGAGAAATTCCTCCAGCCAGATCAGGCTCTCGATGTCGAGATGGTTGCTCGGCTCGTCGAGCAACATGGCGTCCGGACGCATGAGCAGAATGCGGGCGAGCGCCACGCGCATCTTCCAGCCGCCGGAGAGGGCACCTACGTCGCCGTCCATCATGGCTTCGCTGAAGCTGAGGCCTGCCAGCACCTCCCGGGCCCGGCCTTCCAGCGCGTAACCGTCGAGTTCCTCGAAGCGCGCCTGGACCTCGCCGTAACGCATGACGATCTCGTCCATCTCGTCCATGCGGTCGGGATCGGCCATCGCTGCCTCCAGCGCCTTGAGTTCGGCGGCGACTTCGCTCACCGGACCAGCGCCATCCATCACCTCCGTCACGGCGCTACGGCCCGCCATCTCGCCGACATCTTGGCTGAAATAGCCGATGGTCACGCCCCGATCGACGGCGACGCGGCCCTCGTCAGGTTCCTCCTGGCTGGTGATGAGGCGAAAGAGGGTCGTCTTGCCGGCACCGTTCGGACCGACGAGCCCGGCCTTCTCGCCCTTCAGCAGGCTCGCTGAAGTCTCGACGAAAAGAAGATGGTTGCCGTTCTGCTTGGAGATGTTTTCGAGGCGAATCATGACGGGTAGCCAGTGGGTTTTCGACGCGCTCTTTAGGCGATGAGGCCAATTCGCGAAAGAGAAGGATGGCAGCCGCGCAATCGATCGTCCGGCCTTCGGCGTCAGGGCCGGGAGCCCTCACAATATTTCAAATATTACAGAGGTGACATCCGGCGTTGAAATCGTCCGTTCACCTGCCCTTGGTTTCTAGAACCCGCCTTGGCCACAGAAGAGCCGGGCAAAGGGAGGGGTATCGTGACGCAAGCCTTGGCTTTCGCAGGACGTCACATCGCTGACGAGCACGGGCAGCGGAACCGTCGAAGTCGTCGACGCCCCGCACAGGTGGATCAGTCAATCTTAGCCCGGTCACTGCCATGACGGCCCCCATTCTCGAAATGCGCAACGTCTCGAAGACGTTCGGCGCGGTCAGGGCACTCAACAATGTGCAGCTCACGCTTTTTCCCGGTGAGGTCCATGCCCTGATGGGCGAGAACGGCGCCGGCAAGTCGACCCTGATGAAGGTGCTCTCCGGCGCCTACAAGCCGGATCCCGGCGCGGAGATCCTGATCGATGAAAAACCCGTTCACATCACCGGGCCGATCTCCTCGAAGGAGGCCGGCATCTCGATCATCTACCAGGAACTGTCGCTGTCGCCGAACCTGACGGTGGCGCAGAACATGTATCTGGGCCGGGAGATCAATCGTGCCGGCGTCGTCGACAGGGCCAGGATGCTGCGCGAAGTGGAACCGGTGCTGAAGCGCCTCGGTGCCCAGTTCACCGGGGCGACGCTGGTGGGCTCGTTGACGATCGCCAACCAGCAACTCGTCGAGATCGCCCGGGCCCTGCATGCTCATTCGAGGATCCTCATCCTCGACGAACCGACGACGGCGCTCTCATCCCGCGAGACCGACGGCCTGTTCTCCATGATCCGCCAGCTCCGCGACGAGGGACTTGCGATGGTCTACATCTCCCATCGCATGAACGAGGTCTACGAGCTCGCCGACCGCGTGTCGGTCCTGAGGGACGGGGGCTATGTCGGCACGCTCGAACGTGAGGCCCTGAGCCCCGACGCCATCGTGCGCATGATGGTGGGGCGGGAACTCTCATCGCTCTACACCAAGGAACACAAGCCCGATCTTGCGGCCAGCAAGCCCGTGCTCGAGGTGAAGAACCTTTCCGATGGTACGCGTATCCGGGATTGTTCGCTCACCTTGCGGGCCGGCGAGGTCGTCGGCCTCGCCGGCCTGGTCGGCGCCGGACGATCTGAACTGGCCCAGGCCATATACGGCGTCCGTCCGCGCACGCATGGAGGGATGACGCTCGATGGTGCCGAGTTCGCGCCGCAGTCGCCGCAGGATGCGATCGACAAGGGCCTCGCCTACCTCACCGAGGATCGCCGGGGCGATGGGCTGTTCCTCGACATGTCCTGTCAGGACAATACCAATGTCGGAGTGCTCAGGCGCGATGCGAAATGGGGCTTCGTGCTCGACAGGCGCAAGGCGCGCCAAAGGGCGCTCAAGGCGATCGGCGATCTGAAGGTGCGCGTGCCCGGTCCGGAATATCCGGTAGGAGGCCTTTCGGGCGGCAACCAGCAGAAGGTGCTTCTCTCGCGCTGGCTGGAGATCGAGCCCAGGGTTCTGATCCTGGACGAGCCGACGCGCGGCGTCGACATCGGCGCCAAGTCCGAGATCTACAAGATCATCGATTCGCTGGCCCAGAAGGGCGTGGCGATCCTCGTCATTTCCTCCGAACTGCCCGAGGTGATCGGCATCGCCGACCGCATCGTGGTGATGCGCGAGGGCGTGATCACCGGCGAAGTGGGCGGAAGCACCGGCATCGCGCCCACGCAGGAGAACATCATGAGCTTCGCAACGGGCGTGGCCGCGCCGTCCCTCAACTGATCCACACTTCGGAGACATGTCATGGCAAATGACGCAATCGCCGTGTCGGGCAGCGACCTGGCACGCCGCCAGAAGATACACAACCTGATCTCCACGCTCGGCATGCTGCCCGTCCTGCTGGCCGTCGCGGTCGGCTTCCAATTCCTGTCGAGCGGCCGCTTCTTCACCGGCCAGAACATCAGCATCGTCTTCCAGCAGGCCTCGGTGAACACGGTGCTGGCCGCGGGCATGACCTTCGTCATCCTGACGGGCGGCATCGACCTCTCAGTCGGCTCCATCCTCGCCGCTTCGGCGATGGCAGGCCTGATCGTCTCCAACATGCCGGACCTGTCCTATCTCTGGATATTCGCTTCGCTCGGCATGGGTGCGGGATTCGGCGTGATCAACGGCCTGCTGATCTCCAGCCTCAGGCTGCCGCCCTTCATCGTGACGCTCGGCTCGCTGACGGCAGTACGCGGCATCGCGCGCCTGATGGGCGGCGACAACACGGTGTTCAACTCGGACATTCCCTACGCCTTCATCGGCAACGACTCGATCATGGGAATTCCGTGGCTTGCCCTGATCGCCGTCATCGTCATCGTCGTGTCCTGGTTCGTCCTGAAGCGCACCGTGCTGGGCACTCATATCTATTCCGTGGGCGGCAACGAAGCCGCAGCGCGGCTGTCGGGCATCAAGGTGCCCCGCGTCTATCTGGTGGTGTACGGCATCTCCGGCCTGATGTCCGGCCTCGGCGCCGTCATGCTCTCGTGCAAGCTGTTCGCCGCGAACGGCCTGCAGCTCGGGCAGGCCTATGAGCTCGATGCCATCACTGCAGTGATCCTGGGCGGTACGTCCTTCGTGGGCGGCGTCGGCTCGATCTGGGGCACGCTGATCGGTGCCCTCATCATTGCGGTCCTAACCAACGGGCTGATCCTGATCGGCGTTTCCGACATCTGGCAATACGTCATCAAGGGACTGGTCATCATCGGTGCCGTCGCCCTCGACCGTGTCCGCCAGAAAGGCTCGGCCCGCACCTGATCGGGTGAGGCCGGCGCAACATCCCTGAGATATCCCCAACCAAGGAGAGGAAAACCATGTCGAAATCAACCTGGCTCGCGGCTTCGCTTCTGGCGCTCGCCGTCACCACGGCCCCCGCTGGCGCGAAGGATCTGAAGAAGATCGGCATTTCGCTGGGCTCGATGGGCAATCCGTTCTTCGTCGCCCTCGCCAAGGGCGCGGAGGACGAGGCCAAGAAGACCAATCCGGATGTCGAGGTGCAGGCCGTCGGATACGACTACGACATCGGCAAGCAGTTCACCCAGATCGACAACTTCATCGCTGCCGGCGTCGATCTCATCCTGCTGAACCCGGGCGATCCCAAGGCCATCGGCCCGGCGATCCGCAAGGCGCAGGCCGCCGGCATCGTCGTCGTGGCGGTGGATACGGCCGCGCAGGGCGCCGACGCCGTGGTGCAGACGAACAACAGCCAGGCCGGCGAGATCTCCTGCGAGTACATCGCCAAGAAGCTGGACGGCAAGGGCGACGTCATCATCATGAACGGTCCGCAGGTGTCCTCCGTCATCGAGCGCGTCAACGGCTGCAAGGCGGTGCTCGCCAAGTCGCCGGGGATCAAGATCCTCTCTTCCGACCAGGATGGAAAGGGCTCGCGCGATGGCGGCATGAACGTCATGCAGGGCTACCTGACGCGCTACGACAAGATCGATGCCGTCTTCGCGATCAACGATCCGCAGGTGATCGGTGCAGACCTCGCCGCGCGCCAGCAGAACCGTTCGGGCATCGTGCTGACCTCGGTGGACGGCGCTCCGGATATCGAGGCGGCGCTCAAGGATTCGAAGGCCGCCATGATCGAGGCTTCCGCTTCGCAAGATCCCTACACGATGGCACGCCATGCGGTCAGGGTCGGCGTCGACATCTTGAACGGCAAGAAGCCGGCCAATCCGGTTGAACTGCTCGATTCCAAGCTGGTCACCCGCGACAATGTCGGCAGCTATGTCGGCTGGTCGGCCCAGCGCACGAACTGAACCTCGTGAACCTCCCAGCGAAAGGGCGTACCTTTCGCACAACTGGGCGGCGCATATGCCGCCCTCCTTTATCCGTCCCGAAGCCCGTGCCGCCATTGCAGTCCGGAGTGTGTTTTGAAAGACGGGCCGGTGCTGTAGTGTCCGCCGCCGTTTCAAGCACGAGAACCTTGGGACAGGGGAGGAGCAGTCTTGATCATCGACGTCGAAAGCACGGGTTGCGGAGGCTTCGCATCGGCCTGGAGCCGGCGGCTTTGCGGCTTTCTCCTTGCCCTGGCTCTCGTCGCGGGAATCGGATGTCCGGGGGCCGAAGCCCGGCAACTGCGAACGGTGGGCGTTATCGTCGCCGATCTCGACAATCCCTTCTTCGCGCAGGTCGGCGAGAGCATTGAGGAGGCGGCCAAGCGCCTCATCGGTCCGGATGTCACGGTGACCGTAAGGTCGAGTGGCTATGATCTCGATCGCCAGATCCAGCAGATCGACGAGTTCATCGCGCAGGGCACCGACCTGCTGTTCATCAATGCGGTGGATACGCAGAATATCGGCGCTGCCGTGGCAAGGGCTCGCCAGGCCGGCATCGTCGTCGTGGCTGTCGACGTCCGGGCCAACGGCGCCCAGGCGACGGTTACATCCGACAACGGAGCGGCAGGGCGCATGGCCTGCGACTATCTTGCGCGGCGGCTTGGGGGCAAGGGAGACGTTCTCATCCTCAACGGGCCGCCGGTTTCATCCGTGCTGGAAAGGGTCCGCGGCTGCAAGGCCGAACTCGCCCGCTTTCCCGACATAAGGGTTCTGCCCGATGACGAGGACTGCGGGGGAAGCCTCGAAGGTGGCCTGTCCCACATGACCGATATGCTGACGAAATATCCCAGGCTCGGCGCGGCCTTCGCGATCAACGATCCGACGGCCATCGGGGCGGATATCGCCGCGGCCCGGGCGCGGCGCACGGAATTCTTCATCGTGTCGGTGGACGGGTCTCCCCTCGGAGCAGAGACGCTCGGCCAACCCGGCACGAGGCTCGCGGCCACGGTGGCCCAGAGTCCCCGTGTCATGGCGGAAAAGGCGGTGGCCTTCGGTATCGATCTGTTCAGCGGTCGCTCTCTCGATCGCGATACGGTCGAGATCCCCGTGAATCTCCTGACCTCGGAAAACATATCGGCCTATGCCGGCTGGGGAGCCAAGGCCACGACGGCACCCGCCGGCCAGGAGAATGCCGGAGCAAAATGAGCCAGGACACCGCCATACGCATCGCCGTCGTCGAGGATGATCCGGCTGTCGCCGGGACACTCGAAGACATGCTCCTGGACGAAGGCTATCGCGTCGTTCTCTGCCCCACGGGCGCCGCGTTGCGGGCACAGCTGGAGGAAGCGCCTGTCGACCTTATTCTACTCGATCTCAATCTGCCCGATGGCAATGGTCTTGCCCTGGCGGGATTCGTGCGCGCGACCACGGCCGTGCCGATCATCATGTTGACGGGCAGGGGCGCTGAGGTCGACCGGATCGTCGGGCTGGAACTGGGCGCTGACGATTATGTCGTCAAGCCGTTCAGCCCGCGCGAGGTGGCCGCGCGCATTCGCGCCGTGCTTCGCCGTGGACGCGCTCCGGCGGCGCTCCCGCCCACCGTGCGGCGCGGCTATCGTTTCGAGGGCTGGACCCTCGATGTCGATCTCAGGCGGCTCTACACTGCCGAGCATGCCCAGGTGGCCCTCACAGGAGGGGAGTTCGACCTGCTGCACAGCATCGTTTCGGCTGCGGGGCGCATCCTCACGCGCAATCAGCTGCTCGACATGACACGCAGCGGCAGCAATGACGACGTGTTCGATCGGACGATCGATGTTCTGATCCTGCGCGTACGCCGCAAGATCGAGCCCAATCCCCATGCTCCGCGGCTCATCGTGACCGAGCGCGGCCTCGGTTACAGGTTCAATGCGGTCGTGGAGCGCTTTGGCTTTGACGACGCACGTCCAGCAGGCCGCGAATAGCGGTGGCCAGTGCCGCCTTGGAGAAAGGCTTGCCGATCAGATTGATGTCGAGGCCCACCTGCAACTCGTCCCGCAGTTTGTCGCGCGGATAACCGGAAGTGTAGAGAACGGCGATCTGGGGATCCGCGCTTCGTGCACAAGCGGCGACATCGTCGCCCGTCACGCCTTCGGACAGGACGAAATCGGTGAACAGCAGGTCGAAACGGTCGTCATCGAGGGCCTTTCGCGCCTCGTCGATCGTTGCGACGGCGGTGATGGAATAGCCGAGACTGAGCAGCATGTCGGCCGTCGTATCACGCACGAGGCGATCGTCCTCGACGATGAGGATGCTCTCCTTGGGAGTCGCGGCGGTACCGCCCACGATCGCCTCGGGGCGCCGGAATCCTTTCGCGGCTGTCGCGGTTCGCCTTGGCAGCGTGATGACGATGCGGGTGCCGGAGCCCCGCGTGCTGGCGATGTCGACCTGCCCACCGGACTGGGTGACGAAGCCGTACACCATGCTGAGGCCCAGGCCGCTGCCGCGTCCCTGTTCCTTGGTTGTGAAGAAGGGTTCGTAGGCGCGTGCCATCACATCGGGAGACATGCCCTCCCCGTCGTCCTCGACGGCAATGCGGACCCGCGAGGTGCCGGAGGCTGGTGCCCCGGCAGCGGACGAAGAAGAGATCCTGATGCGGCCGCCGGACGGCATCGCATCGCGGCTGTTGAAGATCAGGTTGAGAATGGCATGCTCGAGCTGGCCTGGATCGACGAACACTTCCTCGAGGTCCGCCTGCAGGTGGGTCTCCAAGCGGATGCTGCTGCCGAGACTACAGTCGAGCAGCTCGACGAGATTGCGTATCAGCGCGTTGATATCGGTCGTCTCGGGCTGCAGGGCCTGCTGGCGGGAGAAGGCCAGCAGCCTCTGTGTCATGGTGGCGCCCCGCTCGGCTGCGTCGAGCGCGCGCAGGATCCGTGGTGTCAGGTCCCGGCGGTCGTGAAGCGACTCGTGCAGCATCTGAAGATTGCCGCTGACGGCAGCGAGGAGGTTGTTGAAGTCATGGGCGACGCCGCTCGTCAACTGCCCCACGGCTTCCATGTGCTGGGCCTGTCGAAGCTTCCTGTCCATCGTGCGCCGCTCGGTGAGATCGGTGTGGATGGTCGCGAAGCCGCCGTCCATGGGTTGGCTGCGCTGCTCCACCACGCGCCCGCTCGGAAACGTCCATTCGCAGCGGGTCGCCTCGCCCTGGCGCTGGCGGAACATGGCGGCTGCATCGGCCGGGAGACGGGCCGCACCGTCCATGACCGCGCCGGCGGCGAGCATCCGCACAACGATGTCCTCGAAGCGCTTTCCGGCGCGTACATGGGCAGAGTCGAGCTCGTTGACCTCGATGAACTGCGCGTTCCAGGCCGTGAGGCGGCCATTTTTTCGTCGAACACCGAAAGGCCGTCGGCCATGTTGGCGAAGGTCGCCTCCAGCACGCGGCTTTTCGCGATCAGATCGCTCGCCAGCGCTTCGCGGTCGAAGCTCTGTTCCTTGAAGACGTTGAACGCCCGGGCCAGAATGCCGATCTCGTCCGCCCTTTCCACCGCGGGAACATGCGTGGTGCGGTCTCCGCTGGCCAGCCTAGAGATCGCCGTGGTGATGGTTTGCAGGTTGCCGGCGAGGTTGCGCAGGACATAGGTGACCGCCGCAGCGCTGGCGAGCAGGCAGATCAGGGTCAGCAGCAGGATGCGGTTCTTGCCGTTCTCCAGCGCTGCATTGGTGCGTGCGCTTTCAGCCTGGACAGACTGAGAGATATTGCTGGCGACGTCGGCCACCTTGTCGCTCATCTGCGTCGACAGGGCGTGAATGGAGGCCAGCAGATATTGCGTGGTCTGGTGCGCCGCGATTTCTCTGCGCCGGATGTCGAAGACACGCGACTGGAGCTTGACGAAGGCGTCGGTTTCCGGATCTCCCGATGACAGCACGGTCGTGCCGTCTACGGAACCGTCCTTCGGGGTCAGCTCTCGGGAAAATCCCGCAAAGGCCTTCTGCAATTCGCCGATCTCGACCGGGTTGTCATTGCCGATTGCGGCAAAAATGGTTTCCGTGAGACCCTTGAAGGCCTCCAGCCGCACGGAGGATGCGCCGGGGCCGCCGGCCTGGACCCGCAACCTGGCTTCGATCTTGCCGCGCCGCTCGAAGGCATAGGCAAGCTCCAGCATGTCGGAGCGGATATCCAGGCTGTCATGCGTATTCTGGACCAGGCTCTGCAGGTTCGAAGCCATGCGGGAGGCCAGATCATGCAGCGATCCCGCAGGTGGTTTGTCGCCGGGGGCCAGAGGTTCGAGAGCGTCGACCATCGCCTTCAGTTCGGCAAGCTGCGCTTCCAGCTTCTCATTCTCCACGTTCAGCTTGTTCATCACCTGGATCGAGGACAGGAAGGGGGCGATCGAGGCTACGGCCGAACTGCGGCGGGCAAGCTCCATCGCCTTATCGATATTGGGGAGGCTGTGGTCCCGGAGAGAATTGAGTGCTCTCTCCGAATCCGAGAAGCCGCTCCAGCCGATCGAGCCGATGGCCACGCTCAGCCCCACGATCAGGCAAAAGGCGAGCAGCAGCTTCGACCTCACCGTGCGGAACAAGGCGAGGGGCAAGCCACGTCCACCCCTGAACGATCCGAGATTCAATGCGACGACCCCTGCCGGCGTAGTTTGTCGATCCTGCCACGGGAGAGCGGCGGATCCAGGCGTACGGGAACATTTAGAACATCTTGCAAGGTCCTGGGTAGCTCTCTCTATAGACCACTGCCTGCGTGTCGCGGACCATCGCCACCTCTTGCGCAGGGCAGCGCGAAGGCCCGGCGATCCGCAGGCCGGTGCGCTACTGAACAAACTGAGGTTCGTGGGCCAATTCCTCGAAGTGCTCCGCTTCCAGGATCTGCGGTACCTTCCCCGGGTCCCTCAGGGCCGCGACGTCGACGAGCGGATCGGGGTGATCCTTGATTTCGATATAGCGATGAACCGCATCCCGGAGGGAAATGTCATGTCCCTCGAAACTGACTAGTTCGTCCGGGTCGTATTCAAAATCGACTGCCATGGTCCGATCTCCGCTGGCGGATGATGATACGTGTCCATGGAACTCTTTGGATGAGGCGGTGTTCCCTCCGCATGGCAATACGGCATTCCGAAGCGGGACAGATCGTTCATTTTCTCGGTGTCATGGCGGAAGTCTTCAAGAAGGACTTCAACTACGTCCTGCCTCTGGTTGCGTTTGGATCCGTCGTCTTCCGGATGGCCGGCGTTCCGAAGACGCCTGCAATCATCATCGGGTTGTGTATCGGATGCGGCATGGTCGCATTGCTGACCGCGAGTTCGGAAAAGTCCTAGCGACGTCTCGGCTTCCATCGCCCCTTTGACACAAATCAAGGTCTTTTCCTCGGGCACGGGCATGTTCCGGAACAGCCAGTTCTCGTTCCCCGACACGGTAATTGGCAGGGCTTGGCTGCAGGGCAGGCCTTGGGGGCCGCATAAGCGAGGCTTCGCCCGGAACCAAGGGCCCAAGCCCTTGGTTCACTCAAAGGCAAAGGGACTTCCCTTTGTCGTCCATATGGCAACTTGGTAGCCTGATGTTCGATTCGCATCATGGTAACCGCCCGGCTCTCCCAACGAGCCGGGCTTTTTGTTGGTGCGAACCGTTACGGGTTTCGAACGAAGACCTTACTGGCCTATCCTTAGCGGAGAGATGTCACAATACTCTTGCTTTCGACATGCTTACTGGGAGAAGTATCATGCGTCAAATACGGCATGTCGTAGGGAATAAACGATATTATGTTGTCTGCATCGCGGGTGACCGTCATTTACCTATGGCGCAAAGTTAACGAGCCAAGATTTGCCGAGGCGTTTTTCAAAAGCATCGAGCGATATCAGGCTGGCGTTGAGTATGAATTGATCTTTGCCGCCAAAGGTTATTCCGATGGTGAATTCATCGGATTTGAACGACGTCTGGCTAAATTGCCTTGCACGGCGCATAAGATAGTTCGATTCCCCGACACACAACCTCCGATCTCCATTTTTCGAGATATCTCGGCGAATTGTTCGACTGAATTTGTGCTGCCACTTGTTTCCTGGAGCCGAATATTGGCGCGCAATTGGCTTGCCATTTATGTCGACGCGTTCGAGAAGATACCAAACTGCGGTATCGTCGGAGCCTCCGGCAGCTATGAACGCACAAGCGATCTGACGCCATTTCCCAATATCGCGATTCGCTCCAACGCATTCATGGTCCGGGCGGAGCTGTTCAATTCACTGGATGCGGGCAGGCAAGATACGCTGGTCGACGGCAACGCCTTCGAGGCCGGCCCGAACGGCATGACCAAGCAAGTCATTGCGAGGGGATTGCAACCGGTCGTCGTCGACCGTTTCGGAGGCTGCTGGCTCGCAGATGAATGGCCGGAGAAACCCATTTTCAGGGTGGGCGAGCAGGACGGCCTGATCATAGCGGACAATAGAACCCACCAGTATGCCTGTGGGAGCCGGCGCAAGAGAGGGCGGTTGGTGGAGCGTGCCTGGGGTGCCAACGCGAAACTTGAGATCGGTTCACCATTCCGCAAGTTGGTCGAATGGGCGAAATGGAACTACCCGTGCGGTCCGGTCGATCTGATTCCTGATCTCGCAAACAAAGTCGACTCCGTCAGGCGTAAGCTGTGCAAATTGCAGCCAAACCCGCAAGCGAAGGTATTCCCGAGTTGATTGGAGACCTGCCCTGATTGCAGCGTGACGTCGGCACGTTGGACCATCGCCCCTCCACTGGAATGCGGATTGCCAATTGCCACCGCTGCCGGTACTTGAAACTCGTGCTCGCCGGGAGCCGGATGTTGTCCGGTTCGCGCTGGAATATCCGACGGAGGACGCCTTGTTGAGAGCCGGCATTCTTGCAGCAGCCCTGATCCTGGGAGCGCCGTCGTACGCTTCCGCCCAGGATAAATGCGCTGACGCAACCGATCAGAGCACGATGACCGAGTGTGCGGGCGATGCTTTCGGGAAATCGGACAAACAGTTGAACGATCTGTACAGGCAGGTTGAAAAGCGTCTTTCGGACGATGCGGACACCAGGAAGCTCCTCGGCCAGGCGCAGCGAGCCTGGATAAAATTTCGAGATGCCGAATGCGATTTCCAAAGCTCTGCAACGGCCGGGGGCAGTGCCAGGCCCATGGTCATTGCTATGTGCATGGACAGCCTTACCCAGGCGCGGGTGAAGGATTTGCGGGGTTATTTGAAATGCGAGCAGGGTGACATGAGCTGCCCTGTTCCCGCTGCCAACTGACCGCTGCGCAGGTCCAACTTGGATCCGCAGCAATGGAATCTCTTATTGTCGCATACCCTGCAGCAAAATCCGGCCCATCTGACAGCAACACAACACATATAAATCGGCCCTTCACCAAGTCGGGAAGGGTGCGATGGGTCCGTGGGTCGAATTTGCCGGTACGATTTTCATTTTGGTGCTTTTCGTCGCTCTCTACGTCGTCTGCACCTTCTGACGCGGATCCCGACGGATCGCCGGCCCGTTCACGAACGGCTCCAGAGTTCCCGTCCAAGCGCCACGCTTGAGGCAGAAACGTTCGGTCGGGGTCAGGCCTGCCCATCCTTGGCCGCAAAGGCCCGCAGCACCGCGGCGAGGCGGGCTCGACATTCGGTATCTGCCTGGCCGGTAAAGACATGCTGCTTGTCGAGCCAGAGCGAGGCAGTCGCTCTGCCTTCGCCGAAGGCGATCGTAGCTTCACAGCGGGGGAAGATCCGCTCGCGGAGCGCCTTCACGGCATCCACCGACGTTAGAATGGACTTCATGCCTGCGTGGGTCCCGAGAGCGTGCTCGACCTCGTTGCGCAGCGCCACGTCGAATCCGCTTCCGCTCTCGACCCGCTCGGCCAGTGCAAGGATCTCTGTCCTGCCCGTCATGCGTCATCCCCCGAGTCGCCCAGTTCCCGGTCCATGCGGATCCAGCCATCGCGCCAGTGCCTATGGGCCGCTTCCTCCGTTTCGGGGTCGTAGGGGTTCGCATCTTCGCTGTAGCCGTCCAATCGCGCGTCCTCGCCCTCGGAGAATGGATCCTTCGGTTCATTGCTCATCTCAACCATCCAGTCCGGTCCAGATGCCCCCGTTACGACGTGCGGGCATATTCGTGAAAGAACCACCCGGTGGCGGCGCGTGGAGCATTTTCGCCATATCTGCCCTGCCTTCAACCCATCTCGGGTCCCCAGGCAGGGACGTGCGTCCGGAACCTATTCGACTCGAAAAGCATTAATCCGATGCCTTTATGCATAGCGCTGGGGCCATAGAAAGGAGGCGCAAATGTCTCGATCGATCCTCACAGGAATTGCCGCCGCGACTGCGGTATTCATCGCTTCCGTCGCCGCGGCAGCGCCGATGAAGCCACTCCCGATTTCGGGCAGCAATGCGGCAACCCCGATCCGGTACCACGGTGGTTGCCCTCCCGGCTACAAGGTGACCAGCCACGGTGGTTGCAAGATGAGCGACTACCTGCGGCATCATCCTGGACAGAATCCGTACAATTATCATCGCTACGGATACCAGCACCGGTATCCCGACCACCATCGCTACCACCCCTATAATCCGGGGTATTTCCGGAACTATTGAGCGCTTCCGCGCAGGGGCCGGCAAAACCTTGCCGCCCTTTCGCCCATGAGACATCGTGCCTCGGGCTGACGGGAGCCCCATTCGGCCGCGGTACGCATGAAGAACGACGTCATTGATCTTCAAGCCGAGACTGCTCCGGTGGGCTGAACGCCTAGCCTAGAGCCGCTTCACGAAGCGACGCTTGTCCTCTTCGAAGCCTATGGCTCGATAGAAGTCGTGGGCTCCGGCCCGGTGATCTCCACTTGTCAACTCGACAAGAATGCAGCCCAGCCTCAGGAAGTGGGCAGTTGCCTCTTCTACCAAGGCTCGGCCAACCCCCATGCCGCGAGCGTCTGCATCGACGACAAGGGCCATGATCCGCCCCAGGCGCCCCGCTACGTGGAAGAGTTCATGGGCATGGGCGCTCAGGCAACCGATGATGTGGTCTCCCCTGATCGCAACGAATACGGTGTCAGTCGTGGTGGACTGGGAGCGCAGCTTGTGTTCCACCAGGTCTATGGCCATGGGGTACCCGAGTTGGCCCATCAACACGGAGATCGCTGGGGAGTCAGCGATTGTTGCTGTCCGGATGAACATAGTTTCCTCGACAATCTCTGAACGAACCCCGGCGGCCCAAGCTGATACTTCGGCTTTCGATATTGGGTAACAGTGGCGGCAGCATGAAAATGACCCCAGCCGAGCTTTCTTCGCGCAGGTTGCGGGCCGGGGAAGATTTAGCCCGCTACCATCGCTTCGAGCGAGACTTCCGAACCGCCGCTCTCCGAGCGTAGCGCGGCGTGGCTCATATGTAATTGTTTGTGCGGTATAATTTCCAAATGGCGAGCTGGACGGACGTTTGGATCAACGGCGAGGCGAAAGGATAAAGTTCACTGTCGCCGAAATTCCGTAATTCTGCATCTTGACCCCAGCAAGACAGCCGCCGGCGCCGCGGTGTTGGTCCCCAACACGCTTGATTTCGAGGCAGCGGCGGCAAGTTCCATACAGCCGCAGCCCTTCGCTGATTTCACAAGGCTCGTCAGTGGCGCCCTCGGCGATGCAGCTGACCGCATGAAGACCGGCAATGCCACCTGGGCCGCCGAGCGGAATGACATGGCGGCCACGATCAAGAGCGCCGCCTTCGAGCGTGCCATCGCCAACGATCCCGACGCCCCAAGGCCGGCCGAGGCGACGCTGGCTGACATCCGCAAGGCAGCGAGAAGCGTGCTGGAGCAGGTGCGGAAGATTTCGGGGTGACAACTGGCTCGATTAGCCGAAAACTGGAGAGACATTCGCGAGAGCCCGATTGGCATGACCCTGATCACGCTCGATGTCCTGCCTGCCACACGCGGCGATGGACTGTGGCTTGAGTGCCAGCGGCCGGGGCAGCGGCCTTGGCGCATGCTATGTGACGGCGGCCTTCCGACAGACTATCCGTTACTCCGCGAGCACATACGCCGAATGGTGCCGAACGGCCCAGTGGAAATTGATCTGCTGGTGATTAGCCATGTCGACTCGGATCACATCGGTGGTCTGCTTTCGCTATTGACGGATCCTGACTTGGATTTGAGCTTGGGAGATCTCTGGTTCAACGGCTTGCCCCAACTGCCTGAAGTCGAAGACCGGGCATCTCGCAGCGTGGCGGAGGGCGAGCAGTTATTGGCTCTGCTCGGCGATCGAGCGAATGGCAAGCGCTTGCCCTGGAACGAACGGTTCGGTCGCGCCGCCGTGGCGACCGTGGGGGATGGCAGCTTTCACGTGATAGACTGGCCGGATGGGCCGAGGTTGACGCTGCTGTCGCCCACGCCACGTCGTCTGAAGGCCCTGCGCAAGACCTGGACCGCCGAGTTACTTAAATTGCAGCGTGGCGAGCCAAGCCAGGAGGAACCAACGGCCGTTCCGCAGGCACTGGAAGACCTGGAGGCCCTAGCAAGGCAGCCCACCTCACTGGACGCCTCGGCGGCGAACGGCAGCAGCATCGCCTTCCTGCTCGAATATGCGAACCACCGACTGTTGTTTGCCGCCGATGCCTTCTCCAGCGTCCTGGGACCCGCATTAACGGCCCTGGCAAATTCTCGCGATTGCGAGCCCATTAAAGTGGATATTTTCAAGCTGCCGCACCATGGCAGCAAGGGCAATGTTACAGCCGCACTGCTAGGGCTGGTGCCAGCAAGGCATTATGTGATCTCCACCAATGGTGAGCGCTTCAACCATCCTGACGATGTGGCTTTGGCCCGGGTGGTTACGCAGCCTCGACCAGATGGGCAGGCTGTGACGTTGTGGTTTAACTATGCGAGCACGGCCGCGCAGCGTTGGGATCGTCCGGATTTGCGTGAACGCTATGGCTTCGCCGTGCAGATGCCTGGTGCTCTAGCTTCACCCGGGATCCGATTGCAGTTGCCTGATCCGCCGTCTTGTGAACGCGACCCGTCTTGAACGTCGGATTACCTTCCAGCGGGCGAAAGCGCGCCGGCTCAAAGGGAGGACGCTTCAATGAGTTTAGCTGAAGTGTTGCGGCGCCTGGCTCCCTTGTTGCCCAGTTTGACAGCGGAGGACGGTCGCGGGCGGCCCGGTGCTGCCCTGGAGATCGCGCTTGGAGCGGCGAAGGAAGAGCCTGGCGAAGCGGTGTCGTGGCAAGTGGCGGCGGCTTGCGCCTGCTTGGTTGCCGGTGAGCCATTGCGCGCGCTGACCATGTTGGACGCCGTAAATATAGACGATGCCGAGACCGGCCGACAGGTAAGAGCATTGCGGGTCTGGGCGAGGGCAGCGGCTTACAATTTGTATCCGGATGGCGCTGGCGCCGAGCTCCCGCCCAACTTTCCGCGCGAGGCCTTGGTATTGCAGGGCGCAGGGGGGCCGAGCCAAAACCCCGAGACAGTATTGCTGGAGGCTTTGACGTCTTCCATGACCGGGTTGTTGTCGGCCCGCAGCCTCTTGAACAATCCCGAAATGGGAGCAACGCCTCTCATCGCAGATGTGGGGCAAGACCTACGGCGGCGGCTGTCCCTGCTCGCGGATTTTGCCGGCAGTGTGGGTGCGACCTCGATGGCGCGGTGGGCGACGATTGCCTGTGCCGATATTGCCGCGCGGATGGGCCAACTCAACCTCGGCCTCCAGGAATTGGCCGTGGCGCGCGAGGTGGCGGAGGCGGATGGCGATGCGTTGACCGTGGCGCAGTCCTGGCAACGGGAGGGCGACTGGTTTGCTACCCCGGGAAGTGCACCGGAGATCCTGGGCCTGCGCCTGGAAGACCAGTCCGTTCCGACTGGCTCGGATCGACGAGATAACACGCGGGCCGCCCGCGCCTACGCCGAGGCGGCTGACAGGCTGCACGGCGTCGACGCCCCGCGTGCGCAAGGTGCGCTGGCCCTGCGCCGTGCTCTGTTGGCCGGTCGAAGTGGAGGTTTCGAGGATCAGCAGGCTTATCTGCGGGACGCGGTAATGGCCTTCGCTGAAGCGGGGGATGCCGGTGGCATTGGCATATCTTGCGTGCACCAATGGTTGGCCGCTCTGCAACGTGGGGCATTGCGGTCCGTGCGTATCGTTGCGCCGCTCGAATGGAACGCTCCCCATGGCGCCCTGAAATCCCTGGTCGACTGGGCGAGCATGCGCGGTAGCCCGAGCATGGTGGCCGGCCTGGGGCGGCTGTTGCAGCGGGCTGGTGAAAATTGGACTCGTGAAGGCAAGCATGAGGCTGCGGAACTGGCGCTGCGGCTGGCTCACCCCTTGCTTGCTCTCAACGAAGCGATTCCGTCCTGGGAGATACCCGAGGCATTGGCCAGGCTGGATACGCGACGCGGCCTGCACGCACGTGCCATCGTGCGACGACTCCAGATCCTGGACCGGCTGCCGCCTCCACCTGACCCAGCCACCAATCTGCACGGCTGGCTCAGCGATGTCTGGATGACGTCGGGCTTGGTCACCATACCGACCGGCATAAGCGGGATAGGAACGATCGCCATAGATCTCGTCGAGCGGGGCGCCATCCGGCTGCGTCGGCTGCTGGAATGTGCCGGCTTGAAATCGGCGGAACTGCCAGTGCCCATGCGTGATCCCGACGAGTTGCTACGCCAGTTTGCCGAGACCATTCGGACAGCACCGGAGACCGCTTTGAAGAACTGGGCCTCCAGCAGGAATCTCGGCGACAATCAGCGACTGATGCTGCTGCAGGCCGCCGCCGTAGCAGATGAGACCCTGAAACTGTCGGCGCCGATGGCAGCTCTGCTGCGCGCGCGGCTTGCCCAGCGCTCGGGTTGGGAAGAACAAGCCGAGGCCTGGTACCGGGCGGCTTACACGGCGGCTTCTCAATTGCCGAAGAGCGCGCGATGGCTGGAGGTGCTGGTGTTGCAGGCCTGGAACCGGCCGGATCAGACCCTCGCCGCATGGCAGTCCCTGGCGACGGACACCAATCTGCCTGCCGCGCTACGTGCAACCCTGGCGCTCAGGGCTGGCGATGGCGAGGGGGCGCGAGCGCTGCTCGCCTCCTTACCTGTGCCGGCCGCCGAACAACCGGCGGGCGCCTCTTGGCAGAGCTGGCTGTCTCTGGCCGAGGCTGCGCTTGCGGTGGCCGATGCACCGGCTGCGGTCGCGCATAGCCAGCGAGCAATCGACGATTTCGAGCACTGGCTCTGTACCCTTGTGCGGGACGCGGATCGGCTCGATGCCTGCGATGATGTTAGCGTGAATGTACTCTATAACGTCGCGGCACGCTCCTACCTCGCTCTAGCCAAGGCAGCCGAAGACGAACCGACGGCAGGCGATGCGGCCGGACATCGGGCGGCGGCCTTCGCTTTGGCGGAACGGCACCGCAGTCTGCTGCTGCCGGCCGCCGCCACGCCCCTTGGCATCAACGGCAAGACTTGGCGTGATTGGCAGATGGCCGCAAGCCAACACACCACGGCTTATCAACGTCTCCTTGCCGCCTTGATGACCGGCGCGCGGCAAGCGGACCAGTCCGGTAGACCCCCGCCGGGCAAGGCCGAAAGAGAGTTGCTGGCGGCGGCCGAACAAAAATTGGCGGACATCGAGGGCGGTCTGAGCGACGAGGAACTGTCGATCATTCGGGACGCGCAGGCCCCCAAGGGTATCGAAGCGGATATTACCTATAGGCTGCAGCAGATACTGCCACCTGGATGTGCTCTCCTGCTGACGACAGTAGCGGCCGATGACATTGCAAGCTTCTGCCTGACCACTGCTGCACTCCGTTCTCACTCGGCGAAATTAGCGAAACGTGTGGAAGGTCCGCTGCAGCGCTTGCTGCGCGCCTGCGCCAACGGTGCGACGGCTGCAATGATCCAGATGGATGCCGAACTTCTTTCCAGCCAACTGTTGGCGCCCTTCGCCGTCGAACTGAGTGCTTGCGATCGCCTGATCGTGGTGGCTGGTGCCTCCCTCCAGGCGCTGCCGTGGCACTTGTTGCCACTGAACGGCGCGCCATCGGGCGCGCGCCTCGCCATCTCAATTCTCCCAGCCGCCACGCTGTTGCTTCGAGACGGGATTGACCGGCCCTTGGCGGAAGGCGAGAGGTTGGTGGTGGGCGACCCCGCCTTCGACCCGGTGGCGCATCCTGGATTGCGCCGCCTGCCGGGGGCGGCTCAGGAGGCCGGCGCGGTGGCCCGGTTGTGGCACGCAATGCCGCCCTGTATCGATGCCGATGCGCGGAAGGAAATCCTGTGTTCTCTGATGCCTGGCCGGGCCTTGCTGCACTTAGCCGCCCATGGTCGCCTGGACAATGTCGCGCCCTATGATTCGTCCATCGTCCTAAGCGGTCGGGACGAGTTGACCGTGTCCGACCTGATCGGACTGCAGCTCGACGCCGACCTCGTGGTACTCAGCGCCTGTGACACCGGACGGGGCACTGCGACCCTCGGCGGCGACCTGATCGGCCTGGGTCGTGGATTGCTGACCGCTGGAGTGCGGCGACACATCGTATCGCTATGGCCGGTTGACGACATGGCTGCTTGCGTGACCATGGTGGCGTTGCATGAACGCTTGAAGGACGGCCTGCCGCCGGCGCTTGCATTGGCAGAGGCCCAACGTGAAATGCAGGGACTGAACGCTGCCGCGTTGACCGCCCGATACGCCAGCCTAGGCGGCAGCAGTCACGAGACCTCGGTGCCCGTCAAGCGCGGTCATGTCATGCGGACACTCCCAGCATATCCGGAGCCGGATTCCGACATTGCCGAACAGGAGGAAGGGGCGCTCAGCGGAAGCGATCCTTCGATCTGGGGAGCCTTCGTATTGATGGGATGCTAGAAGGCATCATCGCGTTCGAAGCGCATCCTTGGTCAGGCCGTGGTGAAGCCTGAAGACCAATAGAATTCGAACCTCTATTCCCGAACCGGCCAAACCGGCGTGGGAAAGTGGCTAACCATTTGATATAATGACACGAAAGATGAAATGGCGCGCCCGAAAGGCCCGAAACTATCGGGACAATTCAATAGCTTAAGACCGAGACCTGTCGCACCTTTTGCCATCGAAACACACAGCTTTTTGCTAGTTCCTGTCGCACCTTTTCATGACCTATCGCCCGGCCAAGCCTCCACGCCGATCTCCAGATTGACCCAATTCGGCGTCTGAATGGTGCAGCCCTTCCGGCCGCACCGGCAATGCAGCGCACGCCTCAGCCGATTGCTCGACGCCTTCGGCCCCCAGAGAATCACATAGGGTGCTATCGCCAGCGGCCGACGATTGCCGCAGTAGTTGCATATGGCCCAGACCCAACCGCCGTCGGCGCGCTGGAGGTCGGAGAGAGAGGGCACGTCGCTATCGCGCAGGGTTTCCCATTCGAGAGGCATGGGCGCATGATCAGCGAGTCAAAGGCCTCAAGCAAGGCGGCGAGATCATTGAGGAGATATTCGGCGCTTGTAACCGAAGGGGAGAAACATGAAGCCTATCTTAGTTAAGTTCACCAGTACGGTAGCCAACAGGCACGAGGTGGCCATTAATATTGTTAGAATTACGCGCATTGAGCCGGTATCGGATAGGGGAACGAAGATTTTCTTTGACGGCGAGACCAGCGTAGGAGTTGTTGAAAAGCTTGACGAGGTTATTAATCGTATCTCGCTTGCTCTGAAGACGGCGGAATGAGACAAAAACGAAAGATGCGCCCCTCCAGCCTGAACGCCAGAGGGGCGGTAGCTAATAGCATCGTTCTCGCTGGGTCTTAGCGTAACCTCGGAGGGCGTGGATTGATGCCAAAGACCCGCAACGCCGATCCGATTGAGCGCATCTGTCGTGCCCTTTGCCAATTCCACGGCCACTCTGAAAACCTCAAGATGGATGGTCGCCCGATGTGGGAGAGCTATCGCGAGGAAGCCATGACGATGCTCTGGGCCCTCAGGGAAGGCGACTGGCTGCCGAGCGGATTGACGGTGACAAAAGAGGCGAAGTAAGGTGGCGGAGTTCCGGCCAGAGGCAGCGATGGATCGTGTGGCCCCTGGCCGGTTCCCACCGGGAGGCTTGTCCCCTACAACCGGCTGAAGTGACCGTAGCAGAGATTCGGAACCGTGTACGATTAATCGAAGGCTACCCTGTCAGGGAAGTCCAGTTGAAGGAATCGGCCTGACCGCGCTACGCCGTCGACATGGCCTACGAAACCGCCCTCGAACAACTCCGCACTCGCAACCCCACGCACGACGGTACGCGCTGGGAACAGGCAAAGCATGATGCCACGCGCTTCGTCGAGAAGTGGGGCGAGAAGGCCGAGGCGTTCGGCTGGCCCGCTGACGAGTTGTTCGGCGTCGACCCGATCGCGCCGCTCACGCGATACGAGAACATGGGGCTCGTGTGGCTGCTCCAGGGGCGGCAAGTCGACGACGTGACGGAGCAGTTTGTGCGGATCGGGCGGACGAGGCTGTTTAGGAAGCCGCTACCGTAGGGCTATGGCGAGCCAATTTAGAGCCTTGTCTAAATTTATAGTCTGGGGTAAATTTAGACTAGTTCCTAAACGACACTAAAAAGGGCCTCCTCCGATGAGCGATTTGCCGCCACCGCCTCCTCCACCAGTGAAAGCGCCGATCAATCCGTTCCGCCCCGGAGCTGGCCAACAACCGGTCTATTTGGCCGGTCGCACGAAGGAACAGGATACGTTCAGGAAAATGCTTTCCCAAAGCCCTGTGTCGCAGAATGTGATTGTGACCGGATTGCGGGGCGTCGGGAAGACAGTGTTACTGGAGACTTTAAAGCCCATTGCTCAAAACGACGGGTGGCTGTGGACGGGTAACGACCTTTCCGAGTCGATCAGCTTAACGGAAGAAAGAATCGCGCGTCGCCTTGTGGTCGATCTCTCTAGTCTTCTCGGGCCGCGAGTAAACATCACTGTTAATCAGCAATCTGCTGGCTTCACCGCTCGCGAAGAGCAGGTTCAGAGGCCGCTGAATTTCGATGATCTTTGGTCGATCTATGAGAGGCAACCAGGTCTTACCATCGATAAACTTCAAGCAGTTTTCAATTCCGTCAGCGACCTAATCGAGAACTCTGAAATTAAGGGTATTGTATTCGCTTACGATGAGGCCCAGAATTTAGCTGATCACGCGGTGGCTAAGGAGTATCCTCTTTCCTTGATATTGGATTTATTTTCTTATCTCCAGCGTCAGCGTAGAAACAAGAGCTTCTTCTTGGTGCTGACGGGTCTTCCAACGCTCTTCCCAAAATTAAACGAAGCAAGAACTTATACCGAGCGGATGTTTCATGTCATCCAACTTGAAAGTCTGGCGGAAGCAGATGCAAAGGCGGCTGTTGTAGAGCCACTTACTCTCACCAAAAGCCCACTCGGTTTTGCCGACTCAACAATTAATAAGATCATCCAGATGTCCGGTGGATATCCCTATTTCATCCAATTCATCGGCAAGGAAGTTTTCGATGTGTGGATTGGAAAAATCAATGAGGGATTGGCTGCCTCTGTTCCGATGAAGGAAATACTTGAGAAGCTAGACCAGGACTTTTTTGCGCCAAGGTGGGTGAGGGCAACAGACCGTCAGCAGCAGTTTATGCAGGTTATCGCGACGCTGCCTAATGCAGAGGGAGAATTCTCCGTGCCGGAAATTGTGGCGGCATCTAGAGCGGCATTAAAGACAGGCTTCAGTCCGAGCCACGCTGTTCAGATCCTCCAGGCCCTAACCGAACGTGGGTTGATCTATAAGAATCGACGTGGAGCGTATTGTTTCGCGGTACCACTGCTCGCACGCTTCATTAATCGCCAAGCATGGGACCCAGAGAGCCTAGCGACCCCGAAGCAATAGGCGTTGACGCAAAAAGAGCCCGCCACCCCGAAGGGCAGCGGGCTCAAATACCTGCGCGTCGCGTCAACGATGGGTCGGCAGGGTAATCAGGGGCCACCGCGCTTTCCGACGACTTCACGCACCAGGGCATCGAGCTTGTCCCCGAGCTTTTCCAGCGTATCGGACAGTCGCTCTTCGACAGCAGTGACGGCATCCAGTGAGGCGTATTCGCGCGCCATCTCGAGCCGGACGGTCGTGACCTCGTCGCGCAAACCTTCGACGCGGCCGGTTATATCTACGCGAACGGCCTCGATGCGAGACAGTGCCTGTTCCCGGACACCTTCGATCTTGCGGTCACACGCTGCACGGACAGCATCAATCCTCGACCACAGGAACCAGAGTGCCCCGGCAATGATAGCAAGAGCCGCGAACACGGGGGCGAGGTCGCCCCATTGAATTGCACCACTCATTTCAGGTTCCGGAGATCTAGGGTTTCAGACCGCGGCACAGGCGGCTTTCTCGGTCGAGACGATCGAGGTCACCAACAACCGGGAAGGCATCGGGGTGGGCATCGAGATAGTCGGCGGCCCGGTTGAGAGAAGCCGCCGGCAGGGGATTGGGGCAGATAGGTGCAAGCTGGCGCTGGATCTCAGCTTGTCGGTTGGTTGCTGCCTTCGGCACTCCCACCACTGCTTTCGGCGGCTGCACGTGCGCGCAGCTGGGCAGCAAGATCACTGGCATCAGCAGCAGGAACAAGTTTCGAGCGCGCATCGGCTACTCCAGTGATGACTTGTTGGGTTTCGTTGGCGGCGTCCGAGACGGAAGCATCCGCTATCGCCTCGTCCGTCTTCTGCGTGGCCTGCCAGGTGGTCGCCCAGTCGACGGCGGCCTTGCCGAAGGCGTCCAGGAACAGAGCCAGCAGGGCAGACCAGAACGCGCTCACGATGCAGGAACTGCCGCCGGCGCCGGAGATGCTGCCGCTGTGGTGGCGCCAGTGATCGTCGGAGTGCCGTTGACCAAGGTCACCGAAGCCGTGGCGTCGAGGTTGAGCCGCGCGATGATCTTCTGCGCGATGGCATCGAGGCCGCCGAGCCAGTTGATCAGCCAATCCGGCGCATGCGTCGCCACGTAGTTCAGGGCCTGGGCGAGCACAGCATTGCCGACGTTCACGTTAAGCGTCTTGCCGGCCGTGGCGCCCTCGACGGCATTGATCGCGTAGGAGATCGCCTTGTTCAGCAACTGGTCGGCCTGCATCGTGGTCGCGATCTGGTAAAGGCTTGCCGGCAACCTTCGGAGGAGCCAGAGAACCACTACCGGCGTGATCTCGAGGATCAGGGAGCCGAGGTTGTTGATCCAGGTGCCGTAGGGCAGCGAGAAGATGGTGCCGGTGGCATCAGTCGCGGTCGTCGTGGCGGTCTGGGCGAATGCGGGAGCCACCATGGCGAGCAGCCCGACTGCGGCCGTAACTGCCCACAGAGGCAGGAACGGGGCAACCAGGCCAGCGGCGAGGATGACGATGCCGGCGAGAGGATGGAGAAAGACAGACGTCACCAGCGCGAGCGCCAGCAGCGCCGCGAGATTGAAGCGGTTCATAGGACGGATCCTGTTGCGGGAGATTTGCTCGGCAGCCGGCCGGGCGCGGTTCAGTGCTGAAACCCAGCGGCGAAGCTGTAGAGGATGAAGATCACGCCACCGGCGAGGCCGAAAACTACGAGCGCGCCGACGACGCCGAAGGCAACGGCTTTCAGGGCGTCCTTCATGATGCGGCCTCCGGCTCTTTCAGAGGTACGGTCTGGCCGGCGAGCGCATGCGTGCAGTCGCCGAGGAACTGGATTTGGCCGTCTGTCACGAAGGAATGGCAGACCAGAGGGAGCGCCTTGCCATCAGGCCCGCGCACCCATTCGCCCGTCCACTCGCCTTTCTCGTCAAGCTCGACCTGAACACCATTGACGAGGATCGAAGGCGTGAAGGTTGGCCGCTCATAGTTGCCGTTGAAGCCCCAGACGGGATGCTGGGCACCCTCAACGCGCACCTGATGGTGCTCTTTGCAGCCCGGGCAAAAGAAGGCGACGCGACCGTCCTCGATGAGGAGAAGGACACCGCGCTTCATGGCTCGGTCACCGGATCATCGCCAGGGCAGTCGCCTGGACGTGATTGACGCGGTTGGTCCAGCCACGGCCAAAGGTCAGCCAAGTCTTGAGGCGGCGCATGAAACCAAGCCGACGGGAACAGAGCTTGCGAACGAGTGTGGCTCGGTCGTTGGTGCCCTGGACGGCGCGAAGCGTGTTGATGCCGATATTGCCGTCGACCTTCACCCCGACGCAGGCCTGCAGGTCCTTGATCGCCTGGACGGGACCCGAATTCGCGGCCTCGTCGAAGACGACATAATCGATCGGTGAGGGCAGTTCAGCATAGCGGATCGGCTGGGCGTACTGCTTGTCGAGGATCTGCGCCGCTTCGGCTAGGGTGAGGGCCGCGACCTCCGTCGGCATGGCCTTTCGCCCCAGCTTGCGCCAGGCACCAAGGGTGGCGGCCGTGATGCCGAATTTCGTCGCGCCGCCCGGATCCTTGGGGTGGTTCACATAGCCGCCCTCGGAGCCGAAGACGAGCTTGATCGATTGGGCGAGGGTATCGCTCATCGGAAATGGCCTCGATAATTTTCTCGGATGAATTCGTAGGGCGGCTTCAGACGTTCAGGGCGAGAAATGCCCCCCAGATGGCGCCGGTAAGAAGCTCGCCGACGGCGATGCCTCCGGTTGGCCGGACGCGCCAGCCGAGCTCATATGCCGCGACCTGCAAGGGACCGATCAGGATCCACGGCCAGCCGAAGCAAATCGACATCGGTATCAGGAACAGCGTCGTCCGGAGGCCGTAGGCGATCCAGGGATTGCCGGTCTTCAGGAACAGGGCCTCGTACCAGCTCGGCTGGCGGACATTGATGGGGCCGGGCCCGCGCCCAAGGCCTTGCAGAAAACCCCAAGCGGGCGTCGACCAGGCGAGCCAGCAGAGTGTGAAGAGGATCGCAGAAGCCCATCCTGGCAGGCCGAAGGTGGAGACGTTCGCGAGCCAGGCCATGAGCGCAACGAATGGCGCCGCGTTCATGTCTCCGTTGCCGGGCAGCTTGTCCAGGAGCCCGACGATGCGAGATCCGAAGAGACCTCCGCCGCCGCGGACATGATTGATGATGGCGAACGCCGGGACCAGGAGCCAGATCATCGCGGGAGGCTCCCGGCGATGGTACGCGCCGTCTTCGCCGACATGTCATGGCTCTCTATGCGATGAAACGAGGCGCAACTGGTGAGGGCAAGCGCCAGCGCCCCGGCGATGACCAGAGTTTTCAGCATGTGTGCTCCTGGGAGTTCTGCCCCTGGTGGGCAGTTGCTAATTCTCGGCTAAGTCCACCATGTTCGGGTCTGTGACCTCTCGATCCCAACAAGCCCCATTCGAGAGGTCGGAGGCCCGATTAAACATGTGCCCCCAGCCCATGTCGGGCCTCCGCCCCATCAGCGTCCGATCGTTTCGATCCGCACCCGAGCGAGCCCGTTAAGCCCGATCGCGCGCGCCGACGCTGGGTTGAGATCGACGATGCGCCCACGGATGAAGGGGCCACGGTCGTTGACCCTACAGACCACGGACCGTCCGGTTCGAAGTTCGGTGACACGCAATCGCGTGCCGAACCGAGCCGTGCGATGGGCACAGGTCTTTTCGGAGGTGGGGAAGCGCTCGCCGTTGGCAGTGCGCCGGCCGGACTCGTAGCCGTACCAGGACGCCAAACCCACTTCGGCGCGTGCGTGACTGATCGCGCCGGCGAACGCCAGCACGGCAAGGAAGATGGAACGCATGATTGCTCCGGGGAGAAAGACCGCCCGGAGGCGGGAGACAGGATAGGCGTCAGCCGATCGTCGTGGCGTCCTCGTCCCGGGAACGCATATACCGATCGATGTCGTGGCGGAGCTCGATCTTGTTCCCGGCGAGCTCCATCACGCCGTAGGTGTTCCGCTTCAGATCGGTGGTCGGATCGAAACCGTGCTTCTGCAGGATCTGCCAGCGGTCGACATAGGCGCGCTTGGCCTTATCGCCATGAAACGAATGCTCGATCGTCCCGGGAACATAGGAGATATTCTTGGCGATCTGCTGCGAGGCTCGCTTCTGCCAGAGGCGCAGCGGCGCCTTGTACGCCTCGGTGAGGTTACCCGGGATGCTGTCGTCTACGCGACCGATCAAGGCCATGGCCATGTGATGATCGGCGGCACCAAGTGCGGCCGTCTCGACGAGGCCGCCAACCCATTCGAGCGCTTGGCGTGTCCAGCACCAGGCATAGCCGGGATGGCCGAACCGATATGGCCCATTCTTCGCGTTTGGTCCCTGAATGATCGGCTTGCGTTCGTGGGCGAGCCGGCAGAAGGAACGATGCAAGTCGATATGCTCGCCGTGCGGACCGAGGTCGTAGCAATCCGACCAAGGCTGCAGCACGTGATACTGCTGCAAGGCGTGAACGGTTTCGGCGGCCCAGTGCCGGGCCCGGAAGCGGATATCGGCGTCGAACGTCCCGATATATTTGGCCTCAGGCGGCAGTCTCGATATGCCAAGGTTCAGAAGCGATTCCTTGTTCCAGACCAAGGCGCCGGCATTGGCGCGCACATGGATATGCTGGACCCGGTCGCTGAACAGCTCGATTGAACGATCACCGAAGGTGCACTCGACTACGGTGAGCTTCACACCGCTGTCGAGCATATGCTCCTCGAACTCTCGGTATAAACGAAGCCGACTCTGCCATCGGATCGGGTTCGCAATAGCGGTCACGACGTGCAGAAGATCTGCGCGCATAAATGGCTCCTGAAAATGGATAAACCGGGGTGATTCTTGGGGCGACGACGACTTCAAGTCGCCGTCAAGGTTGCGCCTTGGACCCAGATCGCGTCGGCCTGGGCATCCGTCATTCCCTTCGCGGTCAGGAAGGCCTGGACGAACGGGTGATGGCGGTGAAACTCGCTGGTGCCGGAGAGCAACATAGTCGCCGGGAACTGCTGATCGGTCGGCAGCGTCGCGATGAAATCAACGAAGGGCTGAGGCATCGTGCCCGTCAGGGCAGCCTGTGCGGCTTCCTGCGTGATGATGTTGTTCAGCGCGGCTACGGTGAAGAACTGCCACCGCGAAAGTACCTCCGGCACCGGTGGCGCCAGAAACGCCACCACGGCCGGATCGTTGTCCGCGAGCCACTCCACCGCATACCCGGGCTGGGGATTGGCATAGGTGCCGGTGATTGCCCCAGTTGCATCGCGTTTGACATAAGGCATCAGCCTCTTCCCCTCATGTCGACATAGCCGTAGGTGACAATGTAGACGTTGGTGCTGGTGGTACTGTTGTTCACGAAGCCGATTTGCTGGCTCGTGTTCGTCATCAGCCGAAGGCGCTGGGGCACCGAAGACTGCACTGATGACGAAGCGATGGCAGTGAAGAGAGGATTTCCCGTCGCATTCGATGCTTCCGCCGTGACGTACGGGGAATAGGCGTAGGTCTGGACGAAGGTCGACGCGTTCGATGTCCTGAACATCACGTCGGCCAGCACGTTCACGCCGGGCGGAACGCTCAACGCCACCAACTGGGGCGTTGTCACGGTGATCGCGGCACTCGCGTCCGTAACGGACGTCGACCAGAGGAACGTGTCGCCGATCTGGGTGAAGGCTAGGATCTGGGACGAGGCATTCGTCTTGATCGACCCAATACGCCGGCGCGCGGTGTAGCCGCTTGGCATGGTCGGCGACGACAAGCTCGTCGAGCAGAGTGCGTCGACGTTGTTGCTTGCGTTCGAGATCAGGAAGATATGGTACCAGGTGCTCGCCGCGACGGTGCCGGTGTCCAAACAGCCATTGCCGGTACCGGCCGTCCAGGTCGAGGAGATCGACTTCGTGATGGCACTGGCCAGCACCATGTTTTTGGCGGTGCTGCCATCATCGTTGACCGCCACACCCGACGCGATGTCGATGACCGTATTCGGGGTCGTCGCGTCATTCGAGAGCGTCAGCTTGTAGATCGTACCGGGCGCATAGACCGCCGTGGCATTCGGAAGGTTGATGAGTTGCGACCCATCGACCGCAGGCAGCTTGGCGCTGCCGTCCAACTGCACGATGTTGTTGGCCGCGGTGCCGACATTGAGAGGGTAGGCGGTCCCGGGAGAGACGCCGTTGAGCTTCGTGCAGGTCGCAGCCCCGGACGCGGCCAGCGTGCAATCGCCGGAAACCGTCTTGGGGAGCGGCGCTGCGCTCGTCTGGCCGACGAGAAGCTGCCCGTTCGTCATCGCCGCCGTGGGCGTGACAGCTGCAGTCCCGTTTCCGAGCAGGATCCCGTTCGCCGTCAGGGTGGCGGCGCCGATGCCGCCGTTTCCGACCGGTAGGGTGCCGGTGACGTTCGATGTCAGGCTGACGGTCGACAGCTTGCCGATCGAGCCGCCGCCAAGGTTGGTCCAAGCCGTCGCGGCGGCCGCCACATCGGACAGGTTGTTGGCCGGCGCCAGCGGCGTATAGCCGAGGTTTCCAGCGGCGGCTCCCGTTGCCAGCATCGCCGAGGTAACGGGCGGGATCCGGGCCGTGCCGAGAATTCCGGAATTCACCTGGTCGGCCGAGATGCTCTTGTTGGTGAGCGTCTGGGTGTCGCTGGTACCGACAATCGTTCCGGTCGGAAGGGTCTTGCCGCTGTCGACCAGGACGCCGCCGTTCGTGGCGCCGAAGGTGGCGATATCGCCAATGACTGACACCGACGGACCGGTGACATTGCCGTTCTGAATCGGCCCGATCGTGCTACCATTGACCTGGACGAACAGACCGGTGTTCGTAATCCAGATACTGCCGTCGGCGGGCGCGGTAGGAGCCAGTCCGGGTGTGACGACGAGCCCAGCAGACTGCGCCGTCGGCGACAGGGTCTTGAGCGGCCCGAACATGGTATCGCCGCCACGATTGACGGGCGTATACCCCAGGGTGTCCTGCTTGCCGGCGAAGAGGGCGTTCCATTGCCCTGGTGTCAGGACCTGGCCGTAGGTCAGGTTTGGCGAAGTCTGGGCGAGCGCCAGCGCTGGCCACATGAGGGCCAGTAGCGCCAAGATGCGAAGCTTCATAGCGGGCTCTACGCGTTGATGCCGGGAATCTCGACCGGCCAGAAGTCCAGGACTGGCGACGGCAGTCGGGTCGCGTTCAGATCGTCGAGAATGGACGTGACCGAGGCCTGAAACGTCTCGATCGCTGCTTTGAGCTGAGAGGCCTTCGTCACCGCTGCACAACTTGCCTGAAGCGTCGTCAGGGCGATGTTGAGCTTGATCGTGCCGCTCTGGATCGCCCCGATCGTGGCAGCAAATGCGGAAGCTGCATCGTCGCCCTTGATGTACAGAGCGGCCAGCGCCGAGAACTCCTCCGCATAAGGGCCTGTGGTCGGTGCCTCGCCACCGTTCCCACTGAGAATGGTGGCGGCGGTCTGCAGGGAAGCCTTCCTGATCGGATCGGGATAGATCTGGCTCAGGATGTGCTCGCAGACTGAGACACAGACCCGAAATGCCTCGCTAGCAGTCGCCGACAGATCCGGCTTCGGTTCTGCGACCGCTTGCGGCCGCGCGGATACGAGCCAGCGGCCGTCCCGAAACGCGCAGGTCTCGGCCTCCGAGTCGAAGGACGGCGGCTCGATCGCCGTCGCATTCGCGGGGATCAGGAAGTTCCCTTCCTCGATCGGGCAAGGATCGGCCGTTCCCGGACCGACGAGGATGCCGGTCTCGGGCTCATAGTTCCAGATCTGCATGAGGAGCCTCAGTATTTGATGCACGCCAGAAGGGCGATGTTCTTCGGCCTGGTCTCGGTGCCGCCCGTCGCCGTCGTAGTCATCGAAGGGCCGTTCTGGACCCCACCGACGCCTGCATTGACGAGCCGGCCCGGAACCACGGGGCCAGTCGTGATCGTTGTGACCTGCGTATTCCAGACGTTCCCGCTGCTCTGGTCCCAGGTGAAGTGGATATGGCTGGCGAAGAGATCGCCCTGCGTGCTGCCGAAGGCGCGGCCCGGATCGACACCGACGCCATCATCGAAGGCCCGCATGAAGTAGCCGCGGAGATCGGGAATGGTGAAGTTGGTCGTGCCGTCGCCCGGCCCGAACTGGCCGGCCGTCTTGAGGCCTTGCGACGAAGCGAGGTTGCCGCTGACCTGGGCGAACGACCACAACGCGGCATAGGTCGTCCG